>NZ_JBIVCX010000010.1:26765-160651 GCF_044746825.1 Pseudomonas sp. NPDC090201 | reverse complement strand
TCAGAAGTGAAACGATGCATCGCCGATGGTAGTGTGGGGTTTCCCCATGTGAGAGTAGGTCATCGTCAAGATTAAATTCCAAAGCCCCAATCGCTAACGCGGTTGGGGTTTTGTTTTTGCGCCTGGAAAAGATCCCAACTCCACACCACTTGTAGCAGCACGGCTTGCCGGCGGGAGCGGTGGATCTGTCACACCTGCGTCGCCTGACACACCGCCCCCGCCGGCAAGCCGTGCTGCTACGGGGTATGCGGTGCGATCCCTGTAGGAGCGCGCTTGCCCGCGACTGCGCCATGACAAACACCACCGCTCCGCCTGACCCACCGCCATCGCGGGCAAGCGCGCTCCTACAGCCGATCGCGCCGCTTACCCCATCCCCAATCACCACCACTGATAACCCTCCAATCACCGCACCGTTGCTTAACAAAAGATAACGTCATGTCGATTGTCATACGTTTTGAAAGCTGGATAGGATGGGCCTGCTTCGGTGGGCCGGGCTGCGCAGGCTAGAGCGCTTGCAGCCGCTACGCGGGCTACCGGGAGAACCTGATAACAACAAAGAAAGGGAAGCTCCATGCGTGCGAATGTTGCATTGCCGCTGTTCATCTTCATGGCCCTGAGCGGCGCTGCGCTGGCCACTGAAAGCTCACCTGCGGCCACCGCCGCAGACAATTCAGAATTCGCCCTCGAATCAGCCAAGGCCTCCCGCAGTCTGCTGCTGGACGTGACCCACGCAGGCAATCGCATGGTGGTCGTGGGGGATCGCGGCCATATTCTCTATTCCGACGATCAGGGCAAGTCCTGGACCCAGGCCAAGGTGCCCAGCAGGCAGTTGCTGACAGCAGTGTATTTCGTCGATGACCAGCATGGCTGGGCCGTGGGCCATGACGCGCAGATCCTGGCCAGCAGCGATGGCGGCAAAACCTGGAACAAGCAGTTCGAAGACCTCAAGCGCGAGGCGCCGTTACTGGACGTCTGGTTCAAGGACCTGTCCACCGGCATCGCCGTGGGTGCCTACGGTGCGTTGCTGGAAACCACCGATGGCGGCCAGCACTGGCAGGACATCGGCGAGCGCCTGGATAACGAAGACCAGTACCACCTCAATGGCATCACTTACGTGAAGGATGCGGGCCTGTTCATCGTCGGTGAGATGGGCAGCATGTTTCGCTCCCCCGACGATGGCCAGACCTGGGAAAAACTCGAAGGCCCCTACCAGGGCTCGCTGTTCGGCGCAGTCGGCACGGCCCAGTCCAACACGCTTCTGGCCTATGGCCTGCGCGGCAACCTGTTTCGCTCCACCGATTTCGGCAGTACCTGGGAGCCCATCGCCTTGCAGGGCGAGCGCGGACCGCTGGAATTCAGTATCGCCAATGCCTCCGTTCTGCCTGATAACTCCATCGTTCTCGTAGGAAACGGCGGCAGCGTGATGCGCAGCACCGATGGCGGCGAAACCTTTACCGTCTCCAATCGCTCGGACCGTCTCTCGCTGTCAGGCGTGGCCGAAGACAACAAGGGCAATCTCATTCTGGTAGGACAGGGCGGTGTTCACCTCACTTCGCCAACGGGCGCTGATGTCGCTCAACAATAAGAACGGATAAGGCGAGGACGCTGACTGATGACCCAATTTCAACACCACCACGACAAACCCACGCTGCTGGAACGGCTGATCTTCAACAACCGCCCGGCCGTCATAACCATCTGCCTGCTGGTCAGCATCGTGCTGTTCTGGCAGGCAACGCTGGTGCGCCCGTCCACCAGTTTCGAGAAGATGATTCCCTTGGGCCATCCGTTCATTCAGAACATGATGGACCACCGCAATGACCTGGCGAACCTTGGCAACACCGTGCGTATTTCAGTGGAGGCCAGGCAGGGCGATATCTTCTCCAAGGAATACATGGAGACCCTGCGCCAGATCAACGACGAGGTGTTCTACATCTCGGGCGTGGACCGTTCAGGCCTCAAATCCCTGTGGAGCCCCAGCGTCCGCTGGACCGAAGTGACCGAGGAGGGCTTTGCCGGTGGCGAGGTGATTCCGCAGAGCTACGACGGGTCCCAGGCAAGCCTGGACAAGTTGCGCAACAACGTCCTGAAGTCCGGCCAGGTCGGACGGCTGGTGGCCAACAATTTCAAGTCCAGTATCGTCGATGTGCCCCTGCAGGAGTTCTATCCGGACCCCAACGACCAGAGCAAGCTTCTGCCGCTGGATTACCGACAGTTCTCCCATCAGCTTGAAGAGAAGATCCGCGACAAGTACGAAGCGCAGAACCCCAACGTCGACATTCACATCGTCGGCTTTGCCAAGAAAGTCGGCGACCTGATCGACGGCCTCATCATGGTGGTGATGTTCTTCGGCGTGGCCTTCCTCATCACGCTGGTCCTGCTGATGTGGTTCACCCGTTGCCTGCGCAGCACCATCGCGGTCTTGAGTACGACGCTGATCGCCGTTATCTGGCAACTGGGCCTGATGCATGTGGTCGGGTTTGGTCTGGATCCCTACTCGATGCTGGTGCCGTTTCTGATCTTCGCCATCGGTATTTCCCACGGTGTGCAGAAGATCAACGGTATTGCCCTGCAATCCAGCGATGCTGACAACGCACTGACGGCGGCCCGTCGCACCTTCCGCCAACTGTTCCTGCCGGGGATGATCGCGATCCTGGCCGACGCAGTGGGTTTCATCACCCTGCTGATCATCGATATCGGCGTGATTCGCGAACTGGCCATCGGTGCGTCGATCGGTGTGGCGGTGATCGTGTTCACCAACCTGATCCTGTTGCCGGTGGCGATTTCCTACGCGGGCATCAGCAAGAAAGCCATATCCCGCAGCAAGGAAGCTGCAGCCTGCGAACACCCTTTCTGGCGTCTTCTGTCTAACTTTGCCGCACCAAAGGTGGCCCGGGTGTCCGTGGTGCTGTCGCTGCTCGCGCTGGCCGGAGGCCTGTGGTACGGGCACAACCTGAAGATCGGCGACCTGGACCAGGGTGCGCCGGAGTTGCGCCCGGACTCGCGTTACAACCAGGACAACAATTTCATCATCAACAATTACTCGACCAGCTCCGACGTGCTGGTGGTGATGGTCAAGACACCGCCCGAAGGCTGTTCAGCCTACCAGACGCTGTCCGCGATCAACGAATTGTCGTGGAAGATGGAGAACACCCCTGGCGTCCAGTCGGCGATCTCGCTGGTCACGGTCTCCAAGCAGGTGATCAAGGGCATGAACGAGGGCAACCTCAAGTGGGAGTCGCTTTCGCGCAACAAGGACGTGCTCAACAGTTCGATTTCTCGCGCCGATGGTCTTTACAACAACACCTGCTCACTGGCGCCGCTGCTGATCTTCCTCAATGACCACAAGGCCGAAACCCTGGATCGCGCGGTGCATGCGGTGCAGGACTTCGCCAAGGCCAATAACAAGGAAGGGCTGGAGTTCCTGCTCGCGGCGGGGAACGCCGGGATCGAGGCGGCGACCAACGAGGTCATCAAGCAGGCCGAGTTGACCATTCTGATCCTGGTGTACATCTGCGTGGCGGTGATGTGCATGATCACCTTCCGCTCCTGGGCGGCGACGCTGTGCATCGTGCTGCCTCTGGTGCTGACCTCGGTACTGGGCAACGCGCTGATGGCGTTCATGGGCATTGGCGTCAAGGTCGCGACGCTACCGGTGGTGGCCCTGGGTGTGGGGATTGGCGTGGACTACGGCATCTACATCTATAGCCGCCTGGAGAGTTTCCTGCGCGCGGGCCTGCCATTGCAGGAGGCGTACTACGAAACCCTGAAGTCGACCGGCAAAGCGGTGCTGTTCACCGGCCTGTGCCTAGCGATCGGCGTGTGCACCTGGATCTTCTCGGCCATCAAGTTCCAGGCCGACATGGGCCTGATGCTGACATTCATGCTGTTGTGGAACATGTTCGGTGCGCTGTGGCTGTTGCCGGCCCTGGCCCGGTTCCTGATCAAGCCCGAGAAAATGGCGGGCAAGGTGGGCAATTCGCTGTTCTCACATTGATCGGTCCCTGACACCCATCCACCCGTAGCAGTCCGGCTTGCCGGCGTCAGCGATCTAAAAGACGCCGACGCCGGCAAGCCGGACTGCTACGGACCGTACCAAAAACCAGAAATCCACGTAGGAGCGCGCTTGCCCGCGACGGCGTCAGGTCAGACAACGCAATGTTGATTGACCCGACGCCGTCGCGGGCAAGCGCGCTCCTACAGGGTGAGGCGAACGTCGTCAGTTATAAACGAAAAACCCGCGCCCGCTCTTGCGTCCCAGGTACCCCGCCGCGACCATTTCCTTGAGCAGCGGAGCAGGGCGGTATTTGCTGTCGTTGAACCCTTCATGGAAGGCCTCGACGATGGCCAGCAAAGTGTCCAGACCGATCAGGTCCGCCAGCGCCAGCGGACCGATGGGCTGGTTGCAGCCCAGGCGCATGCCGTCGTCGATGTCCTGCGCGGTGGCCAGACCTTCCTGGAACACCAGGATCGCCTCGTTGATCATCGGCACCAGGATGCGGTTGACCACGAAGCCCGGCCGGTTGCCCGCTGTAATGGCGGTCTTGTTCAGCCGCTCAGCCAGCTTGATCGCAACCACATGTGTCTCATCGGCGGTCTGCAGCCCTCGAATCACTTCGATCAGCCCCATCATCGGCACCGGGTTGAAGAAGTGCAGCCCGATGAAACGCTCCGGGCTGTCCACGCTGGCCGCAAGCTGAGTGATCGACAGCGACGAGGTGTTGGAAGCGATGACGCAATCCACGCCCACGTTCGCGGCAATCTGCTTGAGCAAACGCAATTTGAGGTCCAGATTCTCGGTGGCGGCTTCGATCACCACCTGCGGATCATTGAGCTCTGCGTAATCGGTGGTGCAGCGAATCCGCGACAGAGCCTCCTCGGCGATCTCGCTGGTCAGCGTCTGCTTGTTGACCTGGCGCTCAAGGTTCTTGCGCACGGTTGCGAGGCCGCGCTCCAGCGCAGCGTCGCTGATGTCCAGCAGGGTGACGTCAAAGCCTGCAATGGCGCATACCTGTGCGATGCCGTTGCCCATGGTGCCCGCGCCGATCACGGCGATGTGTTGCATGCTCATCGAAAGGGCCTCGCTCATACGCGTTCGAAGATGACAGCGATGCCCTGACCGCCGCCGATGCACATGGTCACCAGCGCATAACGGCCACCGGTGCGGTGCAGTTCGTGGATGGCCTTGGTGGCGATGATCGCGCCGGTCGCGCCCACCGGATGGCCAAGGGAAATCCCCGAACCGTTAGGGTTGACCTTCTCCGGGTCCAGGCCCAGCTCGCGAGCCACGGCACAGGCTTGGGCTGCAAAGGCTTCGTTGGATTCGATCACGTCCAGATCGGCAACGGTCAGGCCGGCACGTTCCAGTGCCTTGCGGCTGGCCGGGATCGGTCCCAGGCCCATCATCGAGGGTTCGACGCCGGCATGGGCGTAGGCCACCAGGCGCGCCATCGGCTTGAGACCGTGCTCGCGAACCATGTCGCCATTAGCCATCACCAGTGCCGCCGCGCCGTCATTCAGGCCCGAAGCGTTGCCCGCAGTGACCGTGCCGTCCTTCTTGAACGCGGTCTTCATTTTTTCCAGTTGCTCGGCAGTGACGTCGCCGCGCACATGCTCGTCCTGGGCGAAGGTCACCGTGCCTTTGCGGGTGGCGATTTCGATCGGTACGATCTGCCCCTCAAAACGGCCTTCAGCGATGGCGCGGGCGGCGCGCTGCTGGCTGGTCAGGGCCAGTGCGTCCTGATCGGCGCGGGTGATGCCGTAGTTCTCGGCAATGTTCTCGGCGGTGATGCCCATGTGGATATTGGCGAACGGATCATGCAGCGCGCCGAGCATGTAGTCGTACGCCTGAACGTTGCCCATGCGCGCACCCCAGCGGGCCTGCGGCATGATGTAGGCGCCGCGGCTCATGGACTCGGTGCCGCCGGCCAGTACTGCCTTGGCATCGCCGAGCATCAGCGATTGTGCGGCCGACACGATGGCCTGCAGGCCCGAGCCGCACAGACGGTTGACGTTCATTGCCGGGGTTTCCTTGGTCAGCCCGGCCTCCAGTGCGACGACCCGCGACAAATAGGCGTCGCGCACTTCGGTAGGGATCACGTGACCCATGACCACATGGCCGATATGCTCAGGCGCCAGACCGGACTTGGCGATGGCCGCGCGGCTGACCTGGGTGCCCAGTTCGATGGGCGAGACGTCCTTGAGGGAACCGCCGAATCCACCGATGGCGGTACGCAGTGCGCTGACGACGAAAACTTCGGTATTGCTCATGTCGACTCCTTCAAATCTTCGAGATTTCTTGTGGTGGCACCCGGCCCGGAAACCGCCAAATGGCATTTCGGCCAGACGCATGTTGCGGGCAAGGATAGATCGGGCTCGCAGAGGGGCCTATGCCGAAACTGTCCATATCGACTGGCGTTCTTTACCATCTGCGCCGTCGGCTCGTTCAAGAGCACATCAATAAAAAGGAAAGGCCGGACATGCGGGAAAAGGATTCAGTCTCGATCTACTTCGTGCAGTTGGTGGTGTATGCCCTGCGTGACCAGCCGCTGCGCCTGCAATCGGTGCTGCAGGCGGCCGGGATCGACATGGCGCTGCTCGACGACCCGGCCGCACGGGTGTCGGCCAGTGCGTTCGCTGCGCTCTGGCTGATTCAGATCAAGGAGCTGGAAGACGAGTTTTTCGCCCTGGATTCCCATGGCATGCCACTGGGCAGCTTTACCCTGATCTGCCGGGGGCTGATTCAGGAGCCGAACCTGGAAAAAGCCCTGCGCCAGTGCTTGAACAACTTCGGCCTGTTCCTGCGGGATTTTCGCGGCAGCCTGATTGTGAGAGGGCAACGCGCGGTCATCGCGGTGGGGTCCAGTGTCGAGGATCCGACGCGCCAGCGTTTCGGCGAGGAAACCTTCCTGCTGCTGATGATCAGCCTGCTGTGCTGGCTGGGCGGGCGGCGCATCACCATCGACCGCGCGCAGTTTCGCCAGACGCGTCCGCGCCTGAGCGACGACCCGCTGCTCTGGGGCTTCAACCTGAGCTTTGGCGAGCAGAAGACCGAGATCGAATTCTCAAGCCATTACCTGCGCCTGCCGGTGGTGCAGTCGCTGCCGTCGCTCAAATCCTTCCTGCGCACTGCGCCGCAATGGCTTGTCATACGTTTCCGCAACCAGCGCGGGCTGGCGGCTCAGGTCTATCAGCGGCTGCGCAACAGTCATTACGGCCATTGGCCAACATTGATCGAAATGGCCGTGGAGTTGAAACTCAGCCCCACCACGTTCCGCCGTCGGCTGGAGCGCGAAGGGTGCGCCTTCCAGGGCATCAAGGACGAGGTACGGCGTGGCATCGCCCAGCAGAAGCTGCGCGAGACCGAGATGAGCGTGGCGAACATCGCCTCGCTGGTGGGTTTTCAGGAGCCCAGCGCGTTTCACCGGGCGTTCAAGAAATGGACAGGGGAGAGTCCGGGCAGTTACCGCGCCGGGCGCAAGGCGACACTCCAGGCCGAGCAATGATTGCTCACTGATATCACGTGACACGCGGGCACAAAGTTTTTAGTGAACGACGTCGCATTTGTCTTCAGTTCGCCATGGACCTGCCGATGACTTGGTCAGTACGGAGCTTAGGAGTTCTATCGTGAATTTGTATCTCAACCAACTGCAGAGCAAGGTCGACTTCAAAAGCTCGATCTATGCAGGTGACATCTATCTGAACACCAACCTGCAGGCGACCCACGACCTGTGCCGGTTCGCCAAGCAAAGCATCACTGCGGCGTTCGATGGCGAAACCGACCACCAGGCACTGCACACCATGATGCCGGTCACCGAGTTCGTGGAGCGGGTTACGGCTCTCAAGCGCCAGTTCACCAACTGCCTTGATGTCAAAGAGATGATTCACAAGTTCGCCCTCGAGATCGGTATCGATCCGGCCGAATACCTGTTCGATGTGCCACGTATCCGCGTGGTGCCCAACTACAACTACCTGCATGCCGGCGTGAGCTACGCGTACAAGCCGCATCGCGATACCTGGTACGGCAACGCCGACTGCCAGATCAACACCTGGATGCCGGTGTACACCATCACCCCCGACCAGACGATGATGATCAACCCGGGCTATTTCAGCACCCCGGTGAAGAACTCCTCGGTGGACTGGAGCCTGGCCGACTGGATCAACGTCCAGCGTCCGCTGGCAAAAACCAACGTGACCGAAGAAACCCGCATTCACCCGGTTCCGCAGGAAGATATCCAGACGTCATCGGAGATCCGCATCGCCGGCAACGAGGGGGAAGTCATCACCTTCTCCGGCTCGCACCTGCACGGCACCGTGGCCAACTTCACCGACAAGACACGTTTCAGCATCGATTTCCGCCTGATTCATCTTCAGGACCTGCTGACTGGCCGCGGTGCGCCCAACGTCGACAGCGGCGCCAAAGACGTCGAAGCCGGTTACAAAGATCTTTTCCATCTCAACGACTTTTCGCAATTCCAGGGAGTTAGCCAATGACCAAGCGCCGCCTGACGGGGCCTGAGGCCGAGTACGCCGAGAAACGCGCCAATCTGCTCAAGCGCGTCGACTCTCAATATGTGGCCGATGCTCCGTTCGTGTTTGCCAACCGTATTGCAGTCACGGCGGCGCTGTCGCGCATCGAGCTGTTCAAGATGGTGCAAGACGTGCCCGGCGCGATCATCGAGTGCGGCGTGTACAAGGGCAACTCGCTGATGCTCTACATGCAGCTGTCGATGATCTTGGAGCCCTACGCGATCAACCGGTCGATCATCGGCTTCGACACCTTCTCGGGCTTTCGCAGCATCGACGCCGAGGAAGACCCGGCGGACATCAACGAAACCATGTTTTCGGACACCGATGAATCGATCATTCAAGAGATGATCGACGCCAATGACCTGGTACGCCCGGTCAACCGGATCCCGCGTTGCGAGATCATCAAGGGCGACATCATGGAGACCGTTCCGGCGTTCCCCAAGACTCGCCCTGACCTGGTCGTGGCGATGCTGATCCTGGACACAGACCTGTATTCGTCGACCAAAGTGGCGCTGGAAACCTTCCTGCCGTACATGCCAAAGGGCGCCATCGTGGTGCTGGACGAAGTGGCCTATCGCAACTTCCCGGGTGAAACCGCAGCACTGCGCGAAGTGCTGGACCTGAACAAGGTCGAACTCAAGCGCCTGCCGTTCGATTCGTGCGTGGGCTACTTCCGCGTCTGATCGCCGCTTGCGTTGCCAGAGCCCCGTTGTGACCCAGCGGGGCTTTTTGTTTTCGGCAATCGGCAGGCGATAGCCTGTTTGCGTCATGGCGCTTGATATTTTGAACGCCCGACGCTTATTTTGTACGCCTCGCCGCGTTGCGGCCTGCACAGAACCCTGCATAAAAATAAAGGACTTGAGTCATGAGTAGCGGTGGCCACAATTCTCTCGCGCAGCGATTGATGGGCATTGATGAAATTGAATGCGTCACGCCGGACCTGAACGGCGTGCCCCGGGGCAAAGTCATGACAGCGGAGGGCTTCCTTGAAGGCCGTCGGCTGCAACTGGCGCGGGGGGTGCTGTTGCAATGCATCATGGGCGGCTATCCGGCCGCGAAATACTACGGCAGCGATGACGGCGACCTGGCACTGATCGCCGACCCCGAGCAGACCCATCGCCTGCCCTGGAGCGACGAACCTCGCGCCCTGGCGATCTGCGACGCGGACGAGCTGGACGGCGAGCCGTCGAACCTGTCCACCCGCGGGCAACTCAAATCGGTCATCGCCCGCTATGCCCGCCATGGCTGGTCGCCTGTGGTGGCCACCGAGCTTGAGTTCTTCGTCTTCGCGCCCAACAGCGACCCCAACCAGCCGTTCAAGCCGCCAGTGGGCCTGGACGGGCGTCGCGAGGACGGGCAGTCGGCCTTCAGCGTCAGTTCCAACAACGGCCTGCGTCCGTTCTTCAGCGAAGTCTACAAGTGCATGGCCGCGCTGGGCCTGCCCCGCGACACCTTCATGCACGAAATGGGCGTCAGCCAGTTCGAGATCAACCTGTTGCACGGTGATCCGCTGCTGCTGGCCGACCAGACGTTCCTGTTCAAACACATGCTCAAGGAAGTCGCGCTCAAGCACGGCCTGACCGTGGTGTGCATGGCCAAGCCGCTGGCACATACGCCGGGCAGCTCGATGCACATTCACCAGAGCGTGGTCGACAGCGTCACCGGCCAGAACATCTTCAGCGACGCCCAGGGCAACCCGACAGCGGCGTTCCGTCACTTCATCGGTGGCCAGCAGGCGGCCATGGCCGACTTCACCGCCTTGTTCGCGCCCAACGTCAATTCATACCAGCGGCTGTGCCATCCGTTCGCCTCGCCGAACAACGCCTGTTGGTCCCATGACAACCGTGCGGCAGGCCTGCGCATTCCGGCCAGCTCGCCGGTGGCCCGGCGGGTGGAAAACCGTTTGCCCGGTGCAGATGCCAACCCGTATCTGGCCATTGCAGCTAGTCTTTCAGCCGGGCTCTACGGTATCGAGCAGCAGCTTGAGCCGACCGAACCGATCCAGGGGGAATTCGTCGTGCCGGACGCGCTGTCGCTGCCATGCACCTTGCATGCGGCGCTTGAACGTCTCAAACGCAGCGGGCTTGCCAAGGAACTGTTCGGGGCCGAATTCATCGAAGGCTACGTCGCGTCGAAGACCCTGGAACTGACCAGTTTCTTCAACGAAATCACGCCCTGGGAACGCAGAGTTCTGGCTGCCCAGGCTTAACCACCGCGTTTCGGAAATCCTCCATGGATGAGGGTTTCCGTTTTTGGAAAGTCGATGCGCCAAATCTGGAAATCCTTTCGAGCGCTGTACTTCGCCTCACTGATGATGCTCATCGGTTCGGGTCTGTTAAGTACGTATCTGGCATTGCGCCTGGCCGCTGACCATGTCGATGGCCTGTGGGTCGGTGCGTTGATGGCGGCCAACTATGTGGGGCTGGCGCTGGGCGGGAAGGTCGGTCACCGGCTGATCGGCCGGGTAGGGCATATCCGGGCCTATGCCACGTGCGCCGGTATCGTCGGCGCGGCGGTGCTGGGGCATGGCCTGGTCAACTTCCTGCCGGCCTGGATCTTCCTGCGGATGATCGTCGGCCTTGGCATGATGTGCCAGTACATGGTCATCGAGAGCTGGCTCAACGAACAGGCCTCGCCCAAACAGCGCGGCCTGGTATTCAGCGGCTACATGATCGCCTCGTACCTGGGGCTGGTGCTGGGGCAACTGATTCTGGTGATCCATCCCCAGTTGGGGCTGGAGTTGCTGATGCTGGTCGCAATGTGCTTCGCCCTGTGCCTGGTGCCGGTGGCGATGACCCGCAGCATCCACCCGGCGCCCATGCGGCCGGCGCCGCTGGAGCCGCTGTTCTTCATGCGCCGGGTGCCGCAGTCGCTGACTACCGTGCTCAGCGCCGGCCTGATCATTGGCTCGTTCTACGGCCTGGCGCCGTTGTTCGCGGCGCAGCAGGGCTTGTCTACCGATCACGTCGGTCTGTTCATGGCGTGCTGCATCGGCGCCGGCCTGCTGGTGCAGGGGCCGCTGGGCAGGCTGTCGGACCGCTATGACCGCGCCAAGCTGATTCGCGGTTTCGCCGGTTGCCTGGTGGTCGCCTCGTTGCCCCTGGCGATCTTCCCCGGGTTGCCGATGGAAGTGGTCTTCGCCATGGGCTTCGTGACCTCGCTGCTGCAGTTCGCGCTCTACCCGCTGGCAGTGGCGTTTTCCAACGACCACGTCGAAGGCGAGCGACGCGTATCGCTCACCGCCATGCTGCTGATGACCTACGGCGTGGGCGCCAGTATCGGGCCCTTGGTCGCGGGCGTGCTGATGAAGCAGTTCGGCAGCAACATGCTCTATGCGTTCGTCTGCTTCGTGGCGCTGATCCTGGTGCTGCGCATCCGGCCCAAAGCCGTCACCAACCTGCACCAGGTGCAGGACGCACCCCTGCATCACATTGCCATGCCCGACAGCATGGCCAGCTCGCCCCTGGTCGTGGCCCTCGACCCCCGTGTGGATGAGCAGGTGGTGCAGGACCAGATGCAGACAGCCGCCGATCCCGCAGCGCAACCGGCCGATGCGCCTGCCGAGCCTGATGTTGAAGTGCAGGAACGGGTCGTGGCGTCTGGCGAAGGCGTGGTGCGACCGGTGGCGGTGGTGGACGAGGAGGGTGGCGCATCCCCGGACGAAACCCGTGACGTGGGGGTGGATCGGCCGTTGTAGCGGCCGCCCACGAGATCAGCGAGAGCGTGTTATGAAGGCTCTCGCTGGGTCTGTACTCTATAGCGGCGTTCGCATTCGTTGAAATCGTCCATAGTGGTCATCTCTGTTTCAAATCCTACATAGTATTTGCAAAACTCGACCGCATACTGCCGCTCTTTTTTTTCCAAATGCCCCTTCCAGTTGTCTTCGTGGTCGCTTTGGTAGACGTTGATAAATGCGACCTTATAAGTCGGTTGCCTCTTAATGAAGAAGACAATGAGGTCGTCCTCTATCCAGCGTGTTTCGTAGTATCCGACATTTGCGATCGTCCAAGCGCTGATAATCGAAACGCTGATAAGGTAGGTGTAGCCGACAAGGCGTCTCAGGATTTTCATGAGGCTTAGCGTTCCTTGCATTGTTTAAGCTCGTCTTGAGTTGTTAGTTGGGTATCAATGCAAGGCGGTACCTGCAGTAGGCGATGACCTGTTGGCGTTCCTCTTGTGTCAGCTCACTCAGTGCCTTGTGGTCGCGATAATTGGCGAATATATTTTCAAATTTGACCTGCAGCGTCGGTTGCTTTTTTATGAACGTATGAGTGTATGTCTGAAACTCTCCGGTTTCTTCGTAATAGCCTAAAAAAGTTGACGCTGTCAGGGGAATGGCGACAATCAGCAGCGACTTTTTCATCGCGCATCCCCGTAAGCGTTTGAGCAGGCCTCCAGTTCGGACTGGCTTTTGAGTTCGGTATGCAGACCTGAAAAGTAACGACAAAATTCGATTGCTTCACGGCGCTCTTGACTGCTGAGTGTATGCACATTCTGGAGATCACTGTCCCTTGAAAACATGTTGGTGAATGCTACCTGCAGAGTAGGTTCTTTTTTTAAGAAGAATACGGTGCGGTTATCTTCGGCCCATTGGGTTTTATAATATCCGGTGTACAGAATAGCCGGCGCCAGTAGTGCCAGCAGGAATGCATATATTTTCATATGGAAATTTTATGTATTGGTCAGGACTTTGGGGGTGGTAGCAGCTTGGTTTTTTTTCGAATGAGCTTGACCAGTTTCATGCCTGATCGGCCAGGACAGATTTTTTTGTTGCTCTGCTGTTTAGGGTATTCCACATGTCCTCCAAAGTGGACAACGTTGAAAAAGCTGCGTAGCACTCCTATGAAATTTAGAGCTGCATCGATTTGAGTGGAGGGGATTTCACTGACGGTACTCGTGCCCAAAAGTTCAAGTGCCTCTCGCCATAATGCAATGAAATCTCCCCCTTCTTCCGCGGTAGTCATATTGTTTAATATCACGATGCTGATGACGCCTGTGTTAAACTTCCATAGGCCTGAACCTTTGCTGCGAATGTCTCGCCCTTCAAAAATTGTTCCAGCACAGTCAATTCCAAAGTGATACCCAATGTCGTCGTAGCCACTAGAGCCTTGATGTTCTGTTTGAACTCTGAATATTTGATCTGCGCCACTCCCGCAGGTATAGCTTCTCCCCGCATGATGCAAGGCAATCATCGAATAGTCCCAATCAGGCTCGAGCGCCTTCTTCGGCGGCTTTGCATGCCAATCCGACCGCTCGACAAACTCATGCCCCAACGCCCGCACGTTGCGGATGATCGCCTCTCTGGTTGCAGCCCGATCATTGACGGTGATGGTGATCGGCCTTTGGTTTTGGCCATTCGGTATTTCTTCCACGCGTGTCGTGGTGGTCACCGAGCGGGTGGTCATGGCGGCCAGTTCGGGCAACTCTCGGACGGGAGCGAGGAAACTGACATGCAGGCTGATAGATGAGTCTGCCGTTGGCGCTTCTACTCGAGCCATGCCCTGATCGTCAGTGATTCCGGTGATCTGGCGCCCATCCACTGTTGCAAGGAATGATCGGGATCTGAGCGGCGCATAGGTTTCGCTGTCGGTGATGAGGAAGGTGCGGGCGAATGTTTTGCCTGGTGTAACAGGCGTACTTCCGGCCATGAATGAGTGCTCAGGACTCAGTCCTTTTTCTGCGCTTCTCGCGGCAAAAGGCTGTGCGCTCTCATGGGGCATTTGTGACTCCTCGTCACGCGGGGCTATCAGTCGATTAGTGCCTCTGGGGCAGCCACAGAGGATGAGGGCGTTGTGTTTAGCCGTCGGAATGCCGTGCCATTTAAAGCTCGAATCGCCCTCGGCGATCTCGCCCACTTGACCGCATTTGGGACAGGGCGTGGTCTTGTCTCCACGCCGCAGCACGCTACGGTCATCCCTCCTGGCCTCTGGCAGGCTGGAAATACACGTTGCTCCTGTTGTGGTCTTGTCGCCGTTCAGGCCCTGTTGTGAGCCATTGATCCCAAACATGCCTCAGCCCTCCATTGCTGGCAGAAAGTCTTCAGCCCATGGCCAGCCTTCGCGGGCGATCCACATGAAGGTGTTCTGGGGTGTGTTGATGATTTCATCGCCATTGCTCAGGCGACTTCCCACCAGCGCCATATGACTGTTGGCTTTCCCGGCTCCGGTCAAAATCTGTGCTTGTGTGCCGTCCGGATACTCGACGCGATCACCGACTTTCGCACCGTGGACTTTGCGCCCGTCCTGCAGCGTGCATTCCACGGGAAGGCTGCCTTGCATGACTGTTCCGCCGTCGCGGGTCTGACTGCCCTGGGTTGCCATGCGGAAGATGCCGATGGCGGGATGTGCCTGCACATGGGCTTCCATGCCTCTTACATGCGCTTGTACGTCTGGATGGAAGTGGGCGAGTTCCTCTGGCGTATGGCAGGGCTGATCCAGGTCGCGAAGGTACTCGCTGGAAACGTCATTGGTGTACAGAGGTGAATAGGTGTTCGGCTGCATGATTTTGATCCTCGTCAAGGCGTTGGGTTGGTCATGTCACCGTTGATGCTCCATGCACGGCGTATGAGCCCCAACGCTAGTGATCGAGGTTGGTCGAGGTCTGTAGGGCAAGCTGATTACATACGTAGGATATTTCCGGTTTTCTGAGGGAGCTGTCAGCCGGAAGACCCCGCAGGGAGGCGGAAATGCACCTAGTCGGTGGCGTCCTGTGTCCACGCGGGGTCATCGCGAATGAATTCGCTCCCACAGTTCGTGTCACAAACATCTCCATAAAGTGCCATGGCCGAAAAAGCTGTTTCTACGACATATGCTGCTTTTCGCTTCTCTCTAAGATCGGTTCCAGAATCCCACGGCCTTGGCGAATCCCGCCGCCGTGGGTCAACCTGATTCCGGAGAATCGACATGAAGCTGACCCACAACACCATTTTTATCACCGGCGGCACGTCGGGCATTGGTCGCGCACTGGCCGAGGCACTTCACCAGCGCGGCAACAAAGTCATCATCGCGGGGCGTCGCCAGGCGTTGCTGGAGCAGATCACCGCAGCCAACCCCGGCATGGAAGGAGTGACCCTGGACGTGGGTGATGCCGCCGACATTGCCAAGGTGACCGCTGACGTGGTTCGGCGTTTCCCGGACCTGAACGTGCTCATCAACAACGCCGGGATCATGCAGATCGACGACGCGAGCGGCGCCATCGACGAACAACTGATGATCGACACCATCACCACCAACGTCTATGGCCCGATTCGTGTCACGTCCGGGCTGATCGAACACTTGAAAACCCGCCCCGATGCGGTGGTGATGAACGTCTCGTCGGTGCTGGCCTTCGTTCCTCTGGCGTTCACGGCGGTCTACAGCGCGACCAAGGCGGCGATGCATTCCTGGTCGATGTCCCAGCGCTACATGCTGCGCAATACCTCTGTGCGGGTGCTGGAGATCGCGCCGCCGTGGGTGCAGACCGATCTGTTGAACAGTAATGATGAGCCTCGCGCCATGCCGCTGGCCGAGTTCATCGAAGAAACCATGGCGGCGCTGGCGACGGACGCCGATGAAATCCTGGTCGAGCGCGCGAGGCCGTTGCGCGCGGCGCCGGGTGCGGATGAGGCCGCCTTTGTTCATGGCTTCAACGATTCCTTCGCTGCGGGTTGATTGGCTGGCAAATAGCCCCGTAGCAGTCCGGCTTGCCGGCGGGGGCGGTGTGTCAGGCGATGCATGTGTGTCTGATGCACCGCTCCCGCCGGCAAGCCGTGCTGCTACGGGGCGTAGTAAGCGCAATACTTGTGTACACACCTGCCGCAGGTTCGGGTCTAGAATCGGAGATCCCATGACGGACCTCGCGCCCATGCAATCCATAGCTCTCGTCGTTCGGCCAGACTTTCAGGTGATGAGTCTGGCCGCGCTGTCGGCGTTCGAATTTGCCAATGTCGTCGCCGAGCAAAAACTCTACGACATTCACCTGCTCTCCGAGCACGGCGGTCCAGTCGCCACCAGTGCGCTGTTCACGTCGGTGTCGACCCAGCCCCTGGGCCAGGCGCAGTTCGACACGGTGCTGATCAGCGGCGCCATGGACCGGTCCTCGGCCTCGAGCCGCATCAATGAATTCCTGCTCCAGGCCTACGCCAACTGTCGGCGGGTGGGAGCCTTGTGTGTAGGTGCGTTTGCCCTGGCTGAAGCGGGGTTGCTCGACGGGCGCCGGGCCACCGTGCACTGGGCCCGGGCACGGGAGATGCGCGAGAAATTCCCGGCGATCAAGGTTGAAGAGGACCGGATCTTCGTGGTCGACGGCAAGGTCTGGACCTCTGCGGGGATGTCCGCAGCCCTGGACCTGACCATCGGCATGGTGGAGAAGGACCATGGGCCGGACATCGCGCGCAAGGTCGCTCAGCACCTGGTGCTTTACCATCGCCGCGCCGGTGGCCAGTCGCAGCATTCGGCCATGCTGGAGATGAGCCCCGGCTCCGATCGCATCCAGGTATCGCTGGACTATGCGCGCAAGAACCTGCGCCGGGAATTGTCAGTGGAGGAACTGGCCGATGCGGCGTGCCTGAGTCCTCGCCAGTTCAGCCGTTCGTTCCGTGCGCAAACCGGGGTTTCGCCGGCCAAGGCGGTGGAAAACCTGCGTCTGGAAGCGGCGCGGCTGATGATGGAGCAGGGGAGAAAGTCGCTGGAGGCGGTGGCCCAGGAGACGGGTTTTGGTGACAGGGAGCGGATGCGTCGGGCGTTTGTGCGGGTGTACGGGCAGACACCCCAATCACTGCGGCGAAGTTTGGGGCCTGTGGCGGATGCGTTTTAGGTCAAAGGCACATTCCGTAGCCGCACGGCTTGTCGGCGGGGCCGATCTTGAATACGCCCCCGCCGGCAAGCCGTGCTGCTACGGGATCAATCAGAAGTCGTCGTCTTTGTCGAAGCGGCGGGCTTCGCGCTGCAACTGGTAGACGAAACGCTCGACCTGGCGCTGCACCAATCCACTGATGTTATGGAAGCGCACGCCGGCGAAGGTGGTGTTGATCTTCTCTTCGAAGTGCAGGTAGCGCAACTCCACCGAGGTGGTCATGTTGCCGAAGGGCAGGGCCGCGACGAAACGGTCGTACACCTGGCCCAACTGCATGCGCTCGGAATAGTCGCCATCGAAACGCAGCTTGCAGCCGGTGGCCGAGATGTCGAGCAGCTTGCCGCGCAGCGGCGCCTTGAGCTTCTCGCCGCCGACTTCGATGTCCACCAGGGAGGCCAGCTTCAGCGCAGCGCGGAAGGCGTTGCGGCGCTGGTGATAGACGACTTCCTCGGGAAGAGGGCCGCGATAGCTGTGGGGGTCGTCGATGATGGTCATCTGCGCCTTGACTTCCCAGGCGATGCGCACGCCATCGTGGAAGCCTTCGACACGGAACGCTTCGCCGTTGGCCATGAATCGCTCGCCGTCGCGAGGAATCATTTCATCCAGGGCGATGACGTTGTTGTCACGGTCGACTTCGATGACGTAGCTCTGGAAGCGCTGGCTGCGCTCATGGAAGGTGATGATCAGCGGATCATGGCTTTCCATCAGCAGCCGCAGGTTGGCGGCAATTTCCAAAGGCGTGGTAAGTACCTTCGGGGGCTGCGGAACATCTTCCGCGCTTAAGGCATTCACGGTTAATCCATCTCCAGGCAAATAACGACAACGTGCGACGGAAGGCAGTTTGCCACCATGTTGCACGTCTTGATACAAGAACTTACGCCTGGCTAAGCGGACGTGGTCTCATCTTCCCGGATGTCGAACCCCGGCTGTCATACAGCGTAGGTGTGTCGCCACCGTTGAGGATGCGTAGTTGTTGAGCCGTGGTCAGCTGCTGGAGCTGGATCAGTGCGCCATTCTGTTCGTTGGCGGCCTGACACTCGGTCATCAACCCACTCAATTCGTCGCCCGCTTTCAACAGTGCTTCGCCGACGGAGGAGTGCCTGGCCACTTCTTCAAGTCCCGCGCGATTGGCGGGCAGGCCCAGACTGCTCATCAGTTGGCTGCGTCTGCGTCCATGCTGTTCGAGCACGATCACCAGCGCCTGTTTCTGCGCCAGGATATGTTCCATTTCGACCATATTGCGTCCGTGGAGCGCCAGTGACTCGGCCCTCAGGATATCCAGCAGATGCTGGGTCGGCGCAATATCGTCCGTGATCAGTTGAAGCAATGTAGTGTCTTGCATCGCATGCCCTGGGATTCAAGCGTCCAGAAGCCCCTGCGCGGACCGGGGGCTAGCGCTGGGCTTCGAAGTTAAGCAGTTTGCTTGCAACACGGTTGCTGTCGACCTTGTAGCTGCCGTCGGCGATAGCCTGCTTCAACTCGGCCACACGGGCGCTGTTGACAGTGGGCTGATCACGCAACGAATCAGTGATCTTCTGCAACTGTTGAGCTTCGCTGCTCAAATGTACTTTCTCGCCGCTGCCGTCAACGCTTTGAGAAGTGCTTACCGTCGCGGTGGCGTCGGCCTTGCTGGCTTCCTTGGTGCTGGCGGTACGCGAAGTACCGCTTACGGCAGTGGAGCTATTCAAACGACTGAAGTCGATGACCATGATTAAAACCTCTGGGTTCTAGGACGCTTGCCTTTGTTTCGGCTAAACCCGGAATAACTTTAGGGCCAGTGCGAAAACAGTCTTGAATCGACTTCGCACAGGGCAGATGGGTTCCGAGTGTAGAAAAAGCGCAAGCGTTGCGCCAGAGGTTCCTGCGCGTCACATAGGCACCTCGACCTGCCCTGGGGCGACGATATTGGCCTTGATCACACGTTTGGAATTGAGGTTCTTGACCCGTATCTGCTCGTTGAAACCGCCGTCCGACAGTGCCTCGCCAGGCATGCGAACGCTCATGGCGCCACTGCGCGCACTGATGACCACCTGATCGCCCTTGCGCACCATTTGCGGCTGCTCCAGATGCACTGGGGTGAGAATCTGATCGATGACCGTTGGTCGGACGACTTTCTGTCCGATCGCCTGATCCAGCGAATCCAGAAAACCTTGCCCCAGCAGGCCCACGTCACGCTCGCGCAGGGCCACGTCGGCCTGGGAGACGATCGCGTCGCGCTTCATCGGGCGCACTACGGTCACCACATTGCGAAACAGATGTACCTGCGCGGGGACGAACACCGTCCACGGAGAAGAGCCCTCGCAGCGTAGTTTCACGGTCACCCGGCCGATGGGGGTTGCGGAATTTTCCAGGGAAGCTGTCAAATCCTTGTCGCAATGGGGCATGCGCAGGCGAGGGTCGAGCTGTTTGACTTCGATCTCGTAGCGCCCCTGGGTCTGACTGGTGGCCAGATAGTCTTCCACTGTGAATTCAAGAAAGCCCTGGGTGGCGCCGATAAGTTGTTCAGGCAGGGTTACGTTGTCCGCGCGGGCCACACCTGTGGCGGCGAGCAGACACAGCGCGACGACCACGCTATAAAAGCTGCGGGTCGCGTTGTTGAAGTGTCGGGATACTGTCATAAGCGAGTTCATGACAGGTCAATAGCAAGGGCCGTGCCGCTTGCCGATGTGGCAGTGCGCGATTGGTCGTTTTGGGAAGGAGTGGTGCATGGCTGGTGTTTTGGATTCAGTGAACCAGCGCACTCAACTGGTAGGGCAGAACCGCCTTGAACTGTTGCTGTTCCGGCTGGAAGGCAAGCAGTTGTATGGGATCAACGTGTTCAAGGTAAAAGAGGTGCTTCAGTGCCCAAAACTTACCCTCATGCCCAAATCCAGTCCGATTGTGCGCGGAGTGGCAAATATTCGTGGCGGGACGATTCCGATTCTCGATCTGTCGATGGCAACCGGGGCTGCGCCTCTGGCCAACATCGCCAATTCGTTCGTCATCATTACCGAGTACAACACCAAGATTCAGGGTTTTCTGGTGCATTCGGTCGAACGCATCGTGAACATGAACTGGGAAGACATTCATCCGCCACCCAAGGGTACCGGTCGCGATCACTACCTCACGGCGGTGACGCGTATCGACAACCAGCTGGTGGAAATCATCGACGTGGAGAAGATCCTCGCCGAAGTGGCGCCGGTGTCGGAAAACATTTCGGCGGGCGTTGTGACTGAAGAAGTCGCGCACAAGGCCTTGTCGCTGCGGGTCCTGACCGTGGACGACTCTTCGGTTGCGCGCAAACAGGTCACCCGTTGCCTGCAGACCGTGGGCGTTGAAGTGATCGCGTTGAATGACGGTCGCCAGGCGCTCGAATTCCTGCGCAAGCTGGTGGACGAGGGCAAGAAACCGGAAGAAGAATTCCTGATGATGATCTCCGACATTGAAATGCCGGAGATGGACGGCTACACCTTGACTGCAGAGATCCGCAACGATCCGCGCATGCAGAAGCTGCACATTATCTTGCATACTTCCTTGTCCGGGGTGTTCAACCAGGCGATGGTGAAGAAGGTAGGTGCCGACGATTTCCTGGCCAAGTTCCGGCCGGACGATCTGGCAGCTAGAGTGGTAGATCGTATCAGGGCGGCAGATATCAGCTGAGGAGGGGACTCCCTCCTGGCTGTTCACATGATTTGAGAGGCGGCATGTCTACAGGTAATTTGGATTTTGAGCAGTTCCGGGTCTTCCTGGAAAAAGCCTGTGGCATTTTGCTGGGTGAAAACAAGCAGTACCTGGTCTCCAGTCGCCTGAACAAGCTGATGGAGCAGCAGGGCATCAAGTCGCTGGGCGAGTTGATCCAGCGTATCCAGAGCCAGCCGCGCAGTGGTCTGCGCGAGCAGGTGGTCGATGCGATGACGACCAACGAAACCCTGTGGTTTCGCGACACCTACCCGTTCGAGGTGCTCAAGAACAAGGTGCTGCCCGAGCAGCTCAAGGCGTCGCCGGGGTTGCGTCCGCGCATCTGGTCGGCGGCCTGTTCGTCGGGGCAGGAGCCGTATTCGCTGTCGATGTCGTTCGATGAGTTCGAGCGCAGCAATCCCGGGCTCTTGAAGTCGGGGGCGCAGATTGTCGCGACCGATCTGTCGGGCAGCATGCTGACCAACTGCAAGACCGGGGAATACGACAGCCTGGCCATTGGCCGTGGTTTGTCGCCGGATCGCTTGCAGCGCTATTTCGATCAGAAGACGCCGGGGCGCTGGACGGTGAAGGCGCCGATCAAGAATCGTGTGGAGTTTCGTTCCTTCAATCTGCTGGACAGCTATGCGGCGTTGGGCAAGTTCGACATTGTGTTCTGCCGCAACGTGCTGATCTATTTTTCGGCTGAGGTGAAGAAGGACATTCTGTTGCGTATTCATGCGACGTTGAAGCCGGGCGGGTATCTGTTCCTGGGGGCGTCGGAGGCGTTGAACGGGTTGCCGGATCATTATCAGATGGTGCAGTGCAGTCCGGGGATCATTTATCAGGCCAAGTAGGGCTGGTGGGTGATTGGACTGGTTGCTTGAAACCCGGCGATGGTGGCCGGGTTTTTTGTTGATCGTTTCCACGCGGTTGATCGTTCCCACGCTCTGCGTGGGAACGCCTGGTTAGACGCTCCGCGTCGCTGGGTAACTTTGGGATTGGGGGTTGATCCGTTTTCGCGGTGTTTGGACTCTAGGGTTTCGCCCCTTACGGGCGACCTACTTTCTTCCGGGAAAGTAGGCAAACCATTTGCTCCTGGCTAGGGTCCTTCGGACTTCCCTCGACTCCGGCGCCGTTCCGGGGGCACGCTGTGATGGGCCGTCCCTGGCCCGCACAGCTTTCGCGGCTTCCTGCCGCTCATCCCCCTGCACGACGCCTGCGCTCGGCCTGGCGCCTTGACGTCGCGCTCTGCGGCGCCTGCACCACCGCGCATGAAGATCAAAATCAAAATCTAATACACACCACCGTCCCGTAGCAGCACGGCTTGCCGGCGGGGACGTCCTCATGATCGCCGACGCCGGCAAGCCGTGCTGCTACGGGAGGCATGCGGTATCCGTAGGCAAACGGCAAAAAAACGACACAACCCTTGCCGCTTTGCCTTCTTCCTGCGGAAATCGTTTGCCGCTTTTCTGGCATCGCCCATTGCCACTTGCCTCGAACCCCAGCAAATACGGCCATTTCACAACTTGGCACGCCGCTTGCTCTAAGACCTGCAGTCACGAACATCTGGTCAACCGATAAAGGTTCCCGACATGAGCATCAGCTTCGACAAGGCACTGGGCATTCACGAGAAAGCGCTGAACTTCCGCGCTCAACGTGCAGAAGTGCTGGCCAACAACATCACCAACGCCGACACGCCTAACTACAAGGCGCGCGACCTGGACTTTTCCAAGGTGCTGGCCGCCGAAAGCGACAAGGCCAACAACGGTACTTTCGCCCTGAACATGACCAACAACCGTCATATCGAGGCCGAAGGCATGAGCACCGGCGATGCGAGCCTGTTGTATCGCACGCCGTCGCAGCCGTCGCTTGACCAGAACACCGTCGATTCACAGGTCGAGAACGCCAACTACGCCGAGAACGCGATTGGCTTTCAGGCCAGTTTCACTTTGCTCAACAGTAAGTTCAAAGGGCTGGTAGCAGCCCTGCGCGGAGAGTAATTCATGTCTCTATCCAGTGTTTTCAATATTGCCGGTAGTGGCATGAGTGCCCAGAACACTCGCCTGAACACCGTCGCCAGTAACATCGCCAACGCCGAGACCGTGTCGTCCAGCCTGGACAAGACCTACCGTGCCCGTCACCCGGTCTTCTCCACCGTGTTCCAGAGCCAGGAAGCCGGCGGCAGCGCTTCGCTGTTCGAAGAGCAGGGCCAGGCCGGTACCGGCGTGCAGGTGTCCGGGATCGTCGAGGACGCTTCCAACCTGGAAGCCCGCTACGAGCCAAATCACCCGGCTGCCGACAAGAACGGTTACGTCTACTACCCGAACGTCAACGTCGTCAACGAAATGGCTGACATGATCTCGGCGAGTCGCTCGTTCCAGACCAACGCGGAAGTCATGAACACCGCCAAAACAATGATGCAGAAGGTCCTGACCCTGGGTCAGTGATAAGGGGCGCATGCGATGACCGTTACCAACGACACGACCACCAGCGACTACCTCAAGTCGCTCCAGTCGGCCACTTCCGGCAAGGCTGGCGACAGCACCACCGGTTCCAGCACCCTGGGCAAGGATTCGTTCCTGCAATTGCTGGTCACCCAGATGCAGAACCAGAACCCGCTCGATCCACAGGACAACAGCGAATTCGTGGCCCAGCTGGCGCAGTTCTCAAGTCTTGAAACCATGCAGAACCTGAGCACCTCGGTCGACGCCATTGGCGGCATGTACCAGTCGTCCCAGGCGTTGCAGGCGTCTTCGCTGGTGGGCCGCACCGTGGTAGTCGACGCCGGCTCCACCAGTGTCGACACCACCAAGGGCATTACCGGTCAGGCCGTCTTGCCTAACAGCAGCACCGTGACTCAGGTCAAGGTCTATGACAGCAAGGGCGAGGTGGTCCGCACCCTCGATCTGGGCGAGCAGAAGGCCGGCAACGCCAGCTTCACTTGGGACGGCAAGGACGAGGACGGCAACGTACTGGCCTCCGGCAACTACAGCTTCGTGGCCACAGCAGCGCTGGATGGCAAGAGCTCCACGGTCAAGACCTACCTGCCGGCCACCGTCAGCAGCGTGACCATGGGCTCGGCGGGCACTGCAATGACTCTCAACCTGGCCGATGGCAGCAACGTTGCCTTGTCCAAAGTTCAACAAATCGGAATCTAGAGCCGGATCGACGGCGCAGGAGTGATACATGTCTTTCAATATCGGTCTGAGTGGGCTCTACGCAGCAAATAAAAGTCTGGACGTCACCGGCAACAACATTGCCAACGTCGCGACCGTGGGCTTCAAGTCTTCCCGTGCGGAATTCGCCGACCAGTACGCGCAATCCATTCGTGGTACTTCCGGCGGCACCAACGTCGGCAGCGGCGTGACCACCGCGGCGGTGACCCAGAACTTCACCCAGGGTTCCCTGACCACCGGCACCGGCCGTGACCTGGACCTGGCGATCAACGGCAACGGCTTCTTCATGGTCAGCAACAATGGCGAGAAGCTGTACACCCGTGCCGGTAACTTCCACACCGACACCGCCGGCAACATCATCGACACCAACGGCAACAACCTGCAGGGTTTCGGTGTTGATGCCAACGGCAATGTGAAGACGGGCGTCCTTACCAACCTGAAGGTCGATACCTCGAACATGGCGCCGAAGGCGACCACCAGCATCAGCATCAGCTCCAACCTGGATTCGAGCAAGGAAATCAACACCGCTGCCGCGTTCGATCCGGCCAAGGTCGAAACCTACGACCTGACTTACAGCACCAAGATCTACGACAGCCAGGGCAACGAGCACACCCTCGACCAGTACTTCCGGAAGACGGGACTCAATACCTGGGACATGTACTCGATGATCGACGGTCGCAGCATTTCCAACCCGGCATCCACCACCCCGGACGTGACCAACCTCACGTTCAACTCGGCGGGTAACCTGGTGACCACCCCTGCGCCAACGTCCACCGCCAACATGGTGGTAAACGCTGATGGCACGTTCACCGTCGCCAACTGGATTCCGGCCCAGAGCAAGACCGTCGGTTCGACCACCACCTGGGCAGCCAACGGTGCAGCGGCAGCCACGGGCGGCATGAAGCTGGACATGCTGGCGACCACCCAGACCAACGCAGCCGGCGGCGCCATCGCCAAGAATCAGGACGGCAACTACACCGGCCAGATCAGCGCGATGAACGTTGACTCCACCGGTAACCTGTTCGCCACCTACACCAACGGCCAGTCGCGCGTTATCGGTCAGGTTGCGCTGACGTCGTTCGCCAACGTCCAGGGCCTGGCCCCGGCCGGTGGCACCATGTGGCGTGAAACCTACGCTTCGGGCATTCCGGTCACCGGCGCTCCGGAGTCGGGTACGCTGGGTAACATTACCGGTTCTGCGCTGGAAGAATCCAACGTTGACCTGACGACCGAACTGGTTCAGCTGATCAAGGCGCAGAGCAACTATCAGGCGAACGCGAAGACCATTTCGACTGAAAGCACCATCATGCAGACCACCATCCAGATGACTTGATAACGGTTGCTGGACAGGCGTTGACAGAGCCCCTCTTCGGAGGGGCTTTTTTATGGACAATGGGTGGTGTTTCGCGGGTCTGAAATAACAGGAGGGATCCCACTCGATAACTGGAAAATTCCTACTTCCGTTTTTGCGAGCATAAAACCGCTGGCAAATGAATGCGTTTGAGCCGCCGTGTTCGACCGCATCCGTTTGCCCGCGACTATCAATGCATTGACGGATGTGTCGTGAAAACGACTCAGGGAGTGTTCATGTCATTCAATATTGCGGTTTCCGGATTGAACGCGGCGCACAAGCGCATGGAAGTAGCGGGCAACAACATCGCCAACGTACACACCTCGGGTTTCAAATCCTCTCGCGCGGAATTCTCTGCGGTGTATGGCTCGGCGACCCTGGGCGGTAGCCGGTCGGCAGTGGGGGACGGGGTGCAGTTGACCAATGTCTCGCAGAACTTCGCCGCCGGCGGGGCCCAGACCAGTGAGGGGCGCCCGCTGGATCTGCGTATCCAGGGTTCGGGTTTCTTTGTGGTCAGCGACGGCGGCACCATCAGCTATACCCGTTCGGGCGCCTTCAACAAGGATGCGGAAAACTTCATCGTCGACGGACACGGCAGCCGCTTGCAGGGTTACGCCGTGAATGCCGATGGCCAGGTCATCGGCGGTGTGCGCAGCGACCTGAAGATGGACACCGCGAACATGGCGCCCAAGGCCACGAGCAAGATCGAGCAGACGCTGAACCTGGATTCCTCGGCGGCATCGCTGGCGGCGCTGCTGCGTTTCAATCCTGACGATCCGCGCACCTACACGCGCGTGACCACCCAGACCATCAAGGACGCCGGCGCTCCGGAGATCAAGGAAGAGAAGGGCAAGAACCACAAGGGCGAAGAGGTCATCACCACTCATGCCCGAGCGGCAATCCCGCCGCAAGACCACGAACTCAAGCAGTACTTCGTCAAGACCGACGACAACAACTGGACCTCGTACATCCTCATCGACGGGATCAACCCGCTGGATCCCTCGACCACCTCACCGCTGGAAATAGGTCTGCGCACCCACGCCAACGGCAAGCTTCACCTGAGCGGTGCCTCGGCGGTGGTGAGCGTGGAAAGTGACACTGAGCTTGCGCTGCATGACTGGCGGCCGGCGATCAAGGAAAACGGCAGCTGGAAACCCAGCCCGGCGAGCAATGCGGGGCCCATCAAGCTGCCGCTGACCGAGGCGGGCGCGCCGCTGCTCGATCCGGCTGATCCAGCGATGGCGAGGCCCGTGCCACCGTTCAATCCTTCCGATGTGACCACCTTCAACAGGGTCATCCCCACCGGGCTGTTCGACAGCCTCGGCAACCGGCACGAACTGAGCCAGTACTTCGTCAAGGACGGCAGCAACAGCTGGAAAATGCACGTGCTGATCGACGGGCGCAATCCGCAGGATCCGGCCAGCACCGATCCACTGACGGCCAGCATGCTGTTCAACGCCGATGGTTCGATGCAATTGCTCAGTGGCGGCCCGGGGCTGACGGCGGCCAACGGCAAGCTGACCCTCAGCGGCTGGATTCCGGCCAAGTCCCTGGACGGCAACAAGCCGGGCGGCCGCTGGGGCAGCAGCGGTGCGGTGGCCAGCGGCGACGGTATCCTGCTCGACTACAGCAAGTTGAGCCAGCACCGGGCCGACACCGGGCGTTCCAATGTGGTGGTCGATGGTCATGCGTCTGGGGTGGCGTCGGGGTTGTCTATCGACAAGTCGGGCATCATGAGCGTCGGCTACACCAACGGCCTGCATCGCAAGATCGGCCAGGTCATGCTCGCCAGCTTCGCCAACGAACAGGGCCTGCAACCGATCAGCGGGACCCGTTGGGTGCAGACGCACGCGTCCGGCATGGCGAATTTCGAGACGCCCGGCATTGGAGGACTGGGCACGGTGGTCAGCCACTCGCTGGAGGGCTCGAACGTGGACATGTCCCGGGAACTGGTGGAACTGATCCAGGCCCAGACCGCCTACCAGGCCAATTCCAAAAGCCTGTCGACCGAAGCTGAACTCATGCAGACCCTGATTCGCGCGACTTGATCCCTGCACCGCCACCTGTAGGAGCGCGCTTGCCCGCGATGGCGTCAATGGGTTCGGCATCACCGTACCTGACACACCGCCGTCGCCGGCAAGCCGTGCTGCTAGGGGTGAATTATCGTCATTCAGATCGAACAATCAGACTTCACGAACGCGCCGCTGATGCGGGTCCAGCCTTTGCCGGGGCTGGTCTGGGCGCAAACGGTCTTGGTCTTGCCTTGCCACAGGTAATAAGGCGCTGGCGCCGCGACGGCCAGGGTGGTGAAGGCGAGGAGGAGGGTGAAGGTGAGCGGCAAGCGCATGACAATTTCCTGTTGGCAAAAGGCCCGATAACCCAGGCACTGCAATTATCGCTCCCTGCGCGAAATTTTTTTGGCGCGCAGGCTGTGGCGATTCTATCGAAAGTGGCGGTCCGCCGTCGCCGATCAAATCACCGCTGCCGACCCGGTCCGATTTGCGCCCGCAATCACTGGGAAATCAGCCATTTGTATCTCTTCTGAAAAACTGGCGCGATCATTGCTATGACCTGCTCAGTACAGCTACAGGCGGCAAGCGTCTGTCGGAGGAGGAAGACTGTGGACAAGTTGCTTTACGTGGCCATGAGCGGTGCGTCGGAAAACGCCATCGCGCAAAAGGCCCATGCCAACAACCTGGCGAACGTCTCGACCAACGGGTTCCAGCGCGACCTGGAACAGGCCCGCTCGATGCCGGTATTTGGCGAGGTCAACCCGTCTCGCGCCTATGCCATGAGCGAGCGCCCGGGCACTGACTTCAGCCAGGGGTCGATGATCGACACCGGTCGCGAACTGGACGTTGCCGTCAAGGGCGACGGCTGGATGGCGGTCCAGACACCCGATGGCGGCGAAGCCTACACCCGCACCTCCAGCATGAATATCGACGCCCTCGGCGTGTTGCGTGATGGCAATGGTTTGCCGGTCATGGGCAACAGCGGGCCGATTGCCGTGCCGCCACAGCAGCAGATCGAAATCGGCGCCGACGGCACGATCAGCGTTCAGTCCCTGGGTGAGAGCCCGCAGGTGATGGCGCAGATCGACCGCATCAAGCTGGTCCGGCCTGACCTTGCCAACCTGGAAAAAGGCCCCGACGGCCTGATGCACACCAAAGACGGCAAACCGGCGCAGGCCGATGCCAACGTGCAGGTCGAATCCGGTTTCCTGCAGTCGAGCAACGTCAACGCCGTCGAGGAAATGACCTCGGTGCTGGCGCTGTCCCGCCAGTTCGAACTGCATATCAAGATGATGAAGACCGCTGAGCAGGACGACGAGTCGATGGCTCGCGTCTTGCAAATGGGCTAATGACTGACAGCTTGCGCCGATAATCAGGCGCTCGAGGAGATTCAATACATGCTTCCGGCACTTTACGTCGCTAAAACCGGCCTGGCCGCTCAGGACATGAACCTGACGACCATTTCGAACAACCTGGCCAACGTCTCGACCACTGGCTTCAAGAGTGATCGCGCCGAATTCCAGGACCTGCTCTATCAGATCAAGCGTCAGCCAGGTGCTCAGTCCACCCAGGACAGCGAGCTGCCATCGGGCCTGCAGCTGGGTACCGGTGTGCGCATCGTCGGCACCCAGAAGAACTTCACAGCCGGCAGCCTTCAGACCACCAACCAGCCGCTGGACATGGCAATCAACGGCCGTGGCTTCTTCCAGATCCGTCAACCGGACGGCACCGTGGCCTACACCCGCGATGGTACTTTCCACCTGGACCAGAACGGCCAGATCGTGACCGCCAACGGTTACGCGCTGGAGCCTGCGATTGTCGTGCCCCAGGACTCGCAGACCTTCACCGTCGGCGAAGACGGCACTGTGTCGGTGACCACTTCCGCCGCCACTGCCACGCCACAGGTGATCGGCAACATCCAGACCGCCGACTTCATCAACCCGGCCGGTCTGCAGTCCCAGGGCGGCAACCTGTACCTGGAAACCGCATCCAGCGGCGCGCCGCAAGTCGGTACGCCTGGCCTGACCGGCCTGGGTGTGGTGCGTCAGAACACCCTGGAAAACTCCAACGTCAGCACCGTTGAAGAGCTGGTGAACATGATCACCACCCAGCGCGCCTACGAGATGAACTCCAAAGTGATCTCGACCGCCGACTCGATGCTGCAGTACGTCACCCAAAACCTGTAAGTCGGTCACCTTCAAGCGGATCCTGAAACACCTGATGGTCTTTAACGAAACACCTGGTCAATCCTTGCTACACCGAGAGGTTTTAAGTGTCATGAAACGGCTTTCTGTACTGCGGCTTTCCCTGTTGGCAGCACCGCTTTGCGGGCTCGCGCTGCTGACCGGTTGCGTTGCGCCTTCGGCCAAGCCCAATGACCCTTACTATGCGCCGGTGTTGCCACGAACGCCGCTGCCTTCGGCGGCGAACAATGGCTCGATCTATCAGGCAGGCTTCGAGCAGAACCTGTACGGCGACCGCAAGGCTTACCGGGTGGGTGACATCATCACCATCACCCTGTCCGAGCGGATGGCGGCCAGCAAGGCGGCCAGTTCCGGGATCAGCAAGACCAGCAAGACCAGCGTCGGCCTGACCTCGCTGTTCGGTGCCGGTGTGAGCACCAACAACCCGGTGGGCAGCGGTGACCTGAGCCTGAACGCAGGCTACAGCGGCGACCGCGCCACCAAGGGCGACGGCAAGGCAGCGCAGAGCAACAGCCTGACCGGTTCCATCACCGTGACCGTGGCCGATGTGCTGCCCAACGGGATCCTGTCGGTGCGTGGCGAGAAGTGGATGACGCTCAACACCGGCGATGAGCTGGTGCGCATCGCTGGCCTGATTCGTGCAGACGACATCGCCACCGACAATACCGTGTCGTCCACTCGTGTGGCCGATGCGCGCATCACGTATTCCGGTACAGGGGCGTTCGCCGATTCCAGTCAGCCTGGCTGGTTCGACCGTTTCTTCCTGAGCCCGTTGTTCCCTTTCTGATACCGGGATAGCCATGATCACGTTCAAGCAACTGATAGCGGCAGCGCTGCTGTTCACCACGGCCATCGGCGCCCATGCCGAACGCCTGAAGGACATCGCCAGCATTTCCGGCGTGCGCACCAACCAATTGATCGGCTACGGCCTGGTGGTGGGCCTGAACGGCACGGGTGACCAGACCACCCAGACACCGTTTACCCTGCAGACCTTCAACAACATGCTCTCGCAGTTCGGCATCAAGGTGCCGGCGGGCTCGGGCACTGTGCAGCTGAAGAACGTCGCGGCCGTGGCGGTGTATGCCGACCTGCCGCCGTTCGCCAAGCCCGGTCAGCAGATCGACATCACCGTGTCGTCCATCGGTAACTCCAAGAGCCTGCGCGGCGGTGCGCTGTTGATGACCCCGATGAAGGGTATCGACGGCAACGTCTATGCGGTCGCCCAGGGCAACCTGGTGGTCGGCGGCTTTGACGCCGAAGGCCGCGACGGTTCGAAGATCACCGTCAACGTTCCGTCTTCGGGTCGTATCCCTGGCGGTGCGTCGGTCGAACGTGCGGTGCCGAGCGGTTTCAACCAGGGCAACTCGTTGACCCTGAACCTCAACCGCAACGACTTCACCACGGCCAAGCGCATCGTCGACAAGATCAACGACATGCTCGGCCCAGGCGTCGCGCAAGCGGTGGACGGTGGTTCGGTGCGCGTGACAGCGCCGCTGGACCCCAACCAGCGCGTGGACTACCTGTCGGTGCTGGAGAACCTGGAGATCGATCCGGGCCAGACCTCGGCCAAGGTCATCATCAACTCGCGTACCGGCACCATCGTCATCGGCCAGAACGTCAAGGTTTCGCCGGCCGCCGTGACTCACGGCAGCCTGACCGTGACCATCACCGAAGACCCTGTGGTCAGCCAGCCGGGTGCGTTCTCCAACGGCCAGACCGCCGTGGTGCCGCGCTCCAAGATCAATGCACAACAGGAACTGCATCCGATGTTCAAGTTCGGCCCGGGTACCACCCTGGACGAAATCGTGCGTGCGGTTAACCAGGTCGGCGCAGCCCCTGGCGACCTGATGGCGATTCTCGAAGCACTGAAACAGGCCGGCGCCCTGCAAGCCGACCTGATCGTGATTTAAGGACTGACCGATGAGTATTCCAACTGGCGGCACGAGCACAGTCGATTCGGGGGCGTATACCGACCTCAATCGCCTGACCGCCATGAAGAACGGCGATCGTGACAGCGAAGCGAACCTCAAGAAGGTGGCGCAGGAATTCGAGTCGCTGTTCGTCAGCCAGATGCTCAAAGCCATGCGCTCGGCCAACGAAGTGCTGGCCAAGGACAACCCGATGAACACTGCCGCGACCCGGCAGTATCAGGACATGTACGACCAGCAACTGGCGGTCAGCATGTCCCGTGAGGGGGGCGGTATCGGCCTTCAGGAAGTGCTGATGCGCCAGCTCTCCAAGAACAAGAGCGATGCGGGCCCTGCGACCAACCAGCTCAACCCGGCGGCGCCGACGGCCGCCGACGCGACTCACGCCCAGGGTGGCCTGGCGACCCGTATCGCCCAGCGTCCGTTGTGGGCAACCCGTTCGGTCGCGCCGGCTTCCACCGCCCTTGGCACCAACGCCGATGGCAGCGTGCACAACGATGTGGCCGCGCTCAACGCCCGTCGCCTGTCGCTGCCAAGCAAGCTGACCGACCGCATCATGGCCGGTATCGTGCCGAACACCGCAGGTGATGCTGCGGCCAGTGCGACCACGCTTAAAAACCGCATTGCCGTGTCCAATGCCGTGGCCGCCGCCAAGCAGGCAGGCAGTTCGGGCAATGGCGACTGGACCATCGGCCCGCAGTACACCGCCCAGGCCGACAGCTACGTGCGCAACCGCGTGCAGACTCCGCTGGCGCCGGGCAAGGCGGCGTTCGCCAATGCCGACGAGTTCGTCGCCACCATGTTACCGCTGGCCAAGGACGCCGCCGCGCGGATCGGCGTCGATCCGACCGTGCTGGTGGCCCAGGCGGCGCTGGAAACCGGCTGGGGCAAATCGATCATGCGTCAATCCGATGGCAGCAGCAGCCACAACCTGTTCGGCATCAAGGCCCAGGGTGGCTGGCAGGGGCCTGAAGCGCGGGCGATCACTAGCGAGTTTCGCGACGGTAAGATGGTCAAGGAGACGGCGGACTTCCGTTCCTACGACTCCTACGCCGACAGCTTCCACGATCTGGTCAGCTTCCTGCAGAACAACAATCGCTATCAAGCCACGCTCAAATCGGCCGATAACCCGGAACAGTTTGTGAAAGAACTGCAGAAGGCCGGGTACGCCACGGATCCGGGCTATGCCAGCAAGATTTCCCAAATAGCGAAACAGATGAAGAGTTACCAGAGCGTTGCAACCGCATCGGGCTCTTCCACGACTTTATAAGGTTTGAACCATGTCACTGATCTCAATTGGGCTTTCGGGACTGAACGCCAGCAGTGCAGCGATGACCACCATCGGCAACAACACTGCTAACGTCGACACGCTGGGCTACTCGCGCCAGCAAGTGATGACCACCTCCAGTGCTCAGCAGAATATCGGTGTGGGCTTCATCGGCACCGGTACTACGCTGTCGGACGTGCGTCGGATCTACAACGGCTTCCTGAACACCCAAGTGCAGTCCAGTACATCGCTCAACTCCGATGCCCAGGCGTATCTGGGTCAGGCCAAGCAACTCGACTCGATCCTGTCCGACAGCTCGACCGGGATCAGCACCGTCCTGAGCAACTTCTTCTCGTCCTTGCAGACGCTGTCGAGCGGGTCGACCGTCGCGGCCAACCGCGCCAATTTCCTGGCCAGCGCCAAGTCGCTCGCCGGGCAGTTCAACGCCATCTCCTCGCAGATGAAGGACCAGAACACCAGCATCAACAGTCAGTTGACGTCCCTCACCGGACAGGTCAACTCGCTGGCGTCCTCGATTGCCGACCTCAATACCCAGATCACCCAGGCCAAGGCCACCGGCGGCGAGCCCAACTCCCTGCTCGATGCCCGGGACGAGGCCGTGCGCCAGCTCAACGACCTGGTGGGCGCCAAGGTGGTCGAGAACAACGGCAACTATGACGTCTACATCGGCAGCGGCCAGCCGCTGGTCACCGGTGGCAAGGCCGGCACGCTGACCGCAGGCCCGAGCGACAGCGACCCGAACGTGTACTCGGTCAAGCTCAATTATCAGAACAGCAGCGTGGATGTGTCGTCGGTGGTCACCGGCGGCACCATCGGCGGTCTGCTGCGCTATCGCAGTGACGTGCTGCAGCCTGCGGCCAACGAACTCGGTCGCCTGGCGCTGGTGGTCTCCGACCAGATCAACCAGCAGATGGGGCAGGGCGTGGATGCCAACGGCAACTTTGGCTCCAGCATGTTCACCAGCATCAACGACCCAAGCCTGGTCAGCCAGCGCAGCCTTGCCAACAAAGGCAACAGCGCAGGTTCCGGCAATCTGGACGTGACCATCGCCAACACCGGCGCGCTGACCACCAACGACTATCAGGTGACGTTCACCAGCGCCACCGGCTACAGCGTCACTCGCCTGCCGGACGGCCAGAACATGGGCGCCTACGACCTGAGCACCACGCCGCCACCGGTTATCGATGGCTTCTCGCTCAAGCTCAATGGCGGTGCGGTCACTGCCGGCGACAGCTTCAAGGTCAGCCCGACCGCGTCGGCGGCGGGTGGCATCAAGACGGTCATGACCGACCCGAAAACCATCGCGCTGGCGGCGCCGTTGACGGCCACCAAAGGTGCAGGCAACGAGGGCAACGGGACTTTCACCCAGCCTGTGCTGAACACCCCGACCAATATCTACGACGCCACCGGCACCGCCGACCTGCGCAAGGCCATCGACGGCTCGACGCCGATGCGCCTGATGATGGGCGCCGTCGCAGCGGACGGCACGCAGTCCTATTCGCTGGTTGACGCCAGCGGGGCAGCCGTCAAAGACAAGAACGGCAACCCGATCACCGGCACGATCGTGCAGAAGCAGAACAACGACCTTAACCTGGCAGTGGGCTACACCGACTCGTCGGGTGCGGCGCAGTCGTTCTCCATCAGTATGTCAATCAATGGCGAGCCGAAGGCAGGGGACACTTTCAGCATCGACATGACCGGCGCCGGTTCCTCGGACAACCGCAATGCCGAGACCACGCTGGCCCTGCAGACCAAACAGACCGTCGATACCGCCGGCGGCAGCGGCACCGGGATGACCCTGAGCGGCGCCAACGCCAACCTGATTTCCTCGGTCGGTGCCAAAGCCAAGCAGGCTTCGGCCGACGCTACCGCCACCACCGCAGTGCTGGCCCAGGCCAAGGGCGCGCGCGACAGCGTGTCCGGCGTGTCGCTGGATGAAGAAGCGGCCAACCTGGTCAAGTACCAGCAGTACTACACGGCCTCGTCGCAGATCATCAAAGCCGCTCAAGCCATCTTCAGCACGCTGATCAACAGTCTTTAAGGGGTCGTAAACCATGCGTATTTCCACCACCCAGTTTTACGAAACCAGCGCCAGCAACTACTCGCGCACCTACGCCAACGTCACCAAGACCGGCGAGGAAGTCTCCAGCCAGATCAAGCTCAACACCGCGGGCGACGATCCTGTGGGCGCGGCGCGCGTACTGGCCTTGCAGCAACAGAACTCGATGCTGCTGCAGTACAAGTCCAACATCGACAACATCAACACCGGCGTCGTGAACACCGAGACCGCGCTGACCGCCATCACCTCGGCGATCCAGCGCGCCCAGGAGCTGGTGCTGTCCGCCAGCAACGGCACCAACACCGACCAGAACCGCCAGGCCAACGCTTCGGAGCTCAAACAGTTGCAGGACCAGATCCTGGGCCTGATGAACTCCAAGGATTCGGAAGGCAACTACCTGTTCTCGGGTTCGAAGTCGAGCACACCGCCCTACGCGATCAACCCCGATGGCAGCTACAGCTATCAGGGCGACCAGACCCGCAACATGCTGAACATCGGCAGCGGCATTTCCATGGCCAGCAACATCACTGGCTGGGATGCGTTCGAGCAGGCGATCAACACCACCCGGACCTCGGCGACCCTGACGTCCCCGACCACTGACGACGGCGTGCTGACGCTGTCCGGCGGCAGCGTCAGCAACAGCTCTGACTACGACACCAAGTTCCTGAGCGGCCAGCCGTACAGCATCACGTTCCAGAGCAGCACCCAGTACCAGATCCTCGACAAGAACGGCAACGACGTGACTGCGGAAGCCTCGTCGGCCGGCAAGTTCAAGTCCACCGGCCCGGAGAACCAGAGCATCGGTTTCCGTGGCCTGGAGCTGAACCTGAACGTCAACCTGACCCAGGCGCAGTACACCAACTCAGGCGCGGCCGATACCGCCATCGCAGGCCACAGCTTCCAGCTGGCGGTCTCGCCGACGTCCGTCACCACTGCACGCTTGCCGGCCAACCCGTCGTCAACCGTGATCAGCGGCACGACGGTCACCAACCAGGCCAACTACGACAGCACCTTCCCGTCCGGTGGTGCGATCCTGCGTTTCTCCAGTGCCACCAGCTTTGATCTGTACGCGGCGCCCTACGATCCGGCCACCAGCAAGCCGGTGTCCAGCGGCACCCTGACCGGCACCCCGCCAACGGCGACCGCAGCCGGGGTGACCTTCACCCTGAGCGGCGCGCCACAGGCGGGCGATCAATTCACCGCCACCGGTTCCGCACCCCAGAGCCAGAACATCCTCAACACCCTGGGCACGGTCATCAATGCCCTGAACAGCAAGGTGGACGGTGATCCGATCGCCAAGCAGAAGCTGCAGGCCACCCTGACCTCGACCATCGGCAACCTGACCAGCGCCGCCAGCCAGATCGGCGATGCGGTCGCCGACGGTGGTGCGCGCGCAGCCACGGCCACCTCGCAAGGTGTCACCAACCAGACGCTGATCGACAACGGCACTACCGAGTCGGGCACCATCACCGCCTCCGACCCGGTCGATGCCATTGCCAGGCTGACCCTGCAGAAGAACATGCTGCAAGCCTCGCAACTGGTGTTCACCCAACTGTCCTCGCTGAACCTGTTCAGCAAGTTGTAATCGCCTGACCGGAGGGCGGTGCGCGAATTCTTCCCGCGCCGCCACCGCCGAGCGTCAACCGTTTTTTTCAGCGGTTAAGCCCCGCTCTCAGCCGAGAGGGGCGCGCCGCTCGTGAGTCCGCCTGTGAAATCAGCTCCTCTGGTCAGCATCGTCATACCCGCCTTCAATTCCCGTTTCTTCCAGCGTGCGTTACAGGGCGCGCTCAGCCAGACCTACTCGAACCTGGAAGTGATTGTCTGCGACGACTCGCGCGGCGACGAGATCCAGCGCATCACCGAAGCCTTTGCCCAGAACATTCGGGTCGACCTGCGTTACGTGCGCAACCCGCAGCGGCTGGGATTTGTCGGCAACCTGCAGGCGTGCCTGGCGCAGGCCCGTGGCGAGTACGTGAAGTTTCTCTGCGACGATGACCAGTTGTTCGCGCTGGCGGTGCAGATGCAGGCGCGGCAGCTGGACATGCATCCGGACGTGAATCTGGTACTGGCCTTGCGCCTGTTCTGGGACGCCGATGACGTGCAGCTTCCGGCCCGCCTTGAAAACAGTGCATTGGCCCCTCGTGGCGCGGTGTACAAGGGCGAGGACCTGCTGGGGATCTTCCAGGCGTTTCCGATCAACTTCGTCGGTGGTTTCAGCAGTTCGATGTTCCGTCGCAGGGACCTTGAAGAACTGTTGCCGGCACTGACCCAGCCGGAGCACGGCTTCGTCGCCTCGCTGGACCTGGCGCTGTACATCTGCCTGATGCGGCGCAGCAACGTGGTGGTGCTCAACAACGTGCTGAGCGTCGAGCGTCTGCATCAGGATCGGCTGAGCCATCAGCAATCGATGAAGGACGCCGCCCTGCAAGAGCGCGAGTGGTTGCTGCAGATGCTCGAAGCCCGTGGTGGCGAGCAGGCACCGGCCAAGGGCTGGGTGCGCTACCAGCCGCTGACCGACGACGAACTGGCGGGCGGCCCTGCACAACCTCGTGCCTGGGATGAGCTGCCGCTGAGCCGTTCGCTCGGCACCAAGCAGAGCACCCAGCAGTGGCGGGTCGGCATCGACAGCGAGAGTTTCGCCGAACTGTATGACCAGTGGCTGAGCTGCCGCATGCTGACACCGCTGCAGCAGAGCCAGTTGCCCAACGTCATCGCCCAGTGGCCGTCGCGGCCGAAGATCGTTCCGGTCATCATCGACGAAACGGGTGGTCGCGCCAGCCTGGCAACGACCCTAGACAGCCTCGACCAGCAGTTGTATCCGCCGGAACTGATCGTCGTGCTGTCGCGCACCTGCACCGAAGCCCGGCTTGAAAAACGGGTGTTCACCCTGCCGCTGCAGGACGACCCCTACGCCCAGCTCAACCCGCTGTTGTCGCAGCTCGACGGGGCCCAGTGGTGCTACCTGCTGCAGGCAGGGGACCGGTTGGTCAAGCCGGCGTTGCTGATGCTGGCCGAGCGCATCGCCATGAACCCCGGGCTGCAGTGCCTGTACAGCGACGAAGGCTCGCTGCGCGAGGGCGAGTCGGCGGAGCCGGTGTTCAAGCCGGACTTCAACCTCGACATGCTGCGCAGCTACCCTTATGTCGGTCGCGCCCTGGCGTTTTCCCGCCGTGCGTTGCTCGATGCCGGCGGTTTTGATCCGCGGTTTGGCGTGCTGGCACCCCACGACGCCCTGTGGCGGCTGTTCGAGCAGGACGGCGACGCAGCCATTGGCCATGTCAGCGAACTGCTGCTGGAATCGTCGTTCCCGCTACCGCGCTGGCTGGCGCTGCCGGAGGTCGCCGAGCAGAACCTTCAAGTGGTCCAGGCGCACTTGCAGCGCTGTGGCATCGCCCACGACATTCGTCCGGGCCAGAGCCTGGCGTTGCTCAACCGCATCGAGTACCTGCACCGCGAACAGCCGCTGGTGTCGATCATCCTGATCGTCAAGGACCAGTTGCCGGCCTTGCAGCGCTGCGTCGAAACCCTGTTCGAGAAAACCGCCTACGGCCGCTATGAACTGCTGATCGTCGACAATGCCAGCGAAACCCCCGAGGCCCGGGCGTGGCTGGCGGCGATGGCGCAACTGGACCCCGACCGCTTGCGGGTGCTGCGCCATTCGCAGACCGAACCTGTGGCCGCGCTGTACAACCAGGCTGCCAGCGATGCCCGCGGCGACTACCTGCTGCTGCTCAATCCGTACGCGATGATTACCCATGGCGACTGGCTCGGCGAGCTGGTCAGTCAGGCTCAGCGCCCGGAAGTCGGTGTGGTCGGCGCCAAGCTGTTCGGCTCCGATGGGCAGGTGCTGCACGCCGGGCTGATCCTGGGCCTGCATGGCCCGGCCGGTGTGCCGTTCCACGGCGAGAACATCAATGCCAGCGGCTACCTGCAACGCCTGCAGGTGGTCAGCGACCTCTCTGCGGTCGGCGGCGATTGCCTGATGATTCGCAAGCGCCTGTTCGCCGAGCTGGACGGTCTGGACGAGGTTCAGTACGGCAAGGGCCTGAGCCATGTCGACCTGTGCCTGCGGGTGCGCGAGAGCGGTCACCTGGTGGTCTGGACTCCGCACGCGTTGCTTGCCCTGGGCAGCCAGCCGCCGGTGATCGCAACGCCTGAGCTTCGCGAATTGCAGATTCTGGAACAGGAGCGTTTCTACCTGCGCTGGCTGCCGGTAGTGGCCCGCGATCCGGCGTACAACCCCAACCTTGCGCTCAACAGCCTGGGCGGCACCAGCTTCAACCTGGAGCCGGGGCTGACCACTGGCTGGAGTCCGTTTTCCACCACGCAACTGCCGCGCATCCTGGCCTTGCCGATCAACGCGTCGGCCATCGGTCACTACCGCGTCACCCAGCCGCTGATCGAGCTGGAAGCGGCGGGTAGGGCGGTGGGCGTGATCAACTACAACCTGCCGAGCATGATCGATATCGAGCGCCAGTCGCCCGACATCATCGTGCTGCAGGGGCGCTACAGCGAAGCCCCCATTGATGAGATCGTAGGGCTGAAAACCTACTCCAGGGCGCGACGCATCTTCGAGCTGGATGACTACGTCATCCATGTGCCCAAGAAGAACGCGCACATCCGCAACATGCCCGACCGCTTGGAGATGGAGCGCCTGGTGCGCCGTGGCATCAGCCTGTGCGACCGGGTGGTGGTATCGACCCAGCCGCTGGCCGATGCCCTGAGCGAGATGCACACCGACATTCGCGTGGTGCCGAACATGCTCTCGCCTCACTGGTGGAGCGGTCTGCGCAGCCATCGCCGAACGTCGGTCAAGCCACGGGTCGGCTGGGGCGGCGGTACCAGCCACTCGGGTGACCTTGAGATCATCGCCGAGGTGGTGCGTGAGCTGGCAGATGAAGTGGATTGGGTATTCTTCGGCATGTGCCCGGATGCCTTGCGGCCTTACGTGCGCGAATTTCACACGGTGGTAGCGCTGGAGGCGTACCCGGCCAAACTGGCCAGCCTGAATCTGGACCTGGCGCTCGCCCCGCTGGAGCATCACATCTTCAACGACTGCAAAAGCAACCTGCGGTTGCTGGAGTACGGCGCCTGCGGCTACCCGGTGATCTGCACCGACACCTTGGCTTACCGTGGTTACCTGCCGTGCACGCGGATCTACACCAACAGTACGGAAGAATGGCTCGAGGCAATCCGCAGCCACCTCGCCGACCCGGACGCCAGCTACCGCCAGGGCGACGCCCTGCGCGAAGCGGTGCTGCGCGACTACATGCTGCGCGACGACAACCTGCAGCATTGGGTCAACGGCTGGCTAGCCGACTGACCCCCGCTCCCGTAACAGCCAGGCTTGCCCGTGGGTCGATCTCGCGGCCGCCCCCGCCGGCAAGCCGTGCTGCTACGGATCGGCGGCGTACCCAGATCCCGCGTTAGCGATATCGCGGGCGCTGACGCCGGCAAGCCGGACTGCTACGGGTTGGTGGGGTGGTGGAGATTTCTGTGTGGGTCGGAGTCGTGGGAGCGGGCTTGCCCGCGAAGGCGGTGGGTCAGGCGATATCGAAACGCCAGGTCTGACGCATTCGCGGGCAAGCCCGCTCCCACAGATTCTCGGCACAACCATAGATTACCGGCACATTCTCGGATACATGGGTGCACCCAATCCCGTAGCAGCCGGGCTTGCCCGCGGGTCGATCTTGCGGACGCCCCCGCCGGCAAGCCGTGCCGCAACGGACCGGCGGCGTACCCGGATCCCGCGTCCTCCGACGCTTTTGGTAGCAGTCCGGCTTGCCGGCGTCAGCGATCTCGCGGCCGCCCCCGCCGGCAAGTCGTGCTGCTACGGGTTTGTGGGGTGGTGGAGATCTCTGTGTGGGTCGGAATGGTGGGAGCGGGCTTGCCCGCGAAAGCGGTGGGTCAGGCGATATCGAAACGTCAGGTCTGATGCATTCTCGGGCAAGCCCGCTCCCACAGATTGTCGGCACAACCATAGATTGCCGGCACATTCACGGATTCCTGGGTGCACCCGATCCCGTAGCAGCCAGGCTTGCCCGCGGGTCGATCTCGCGGCCGTCCCCGCCGGCAAGCCGTGCTGCTACGGATCGGCGGCGACCCGGATCCCGCGTCAGCGATATCGCGGGCGCCGACGCCGGCAAGCCGGACTGCTACGGGGTTGCGGGGTGTTGGCGATTTCTGTCTGGGTCGGAGTCGTGGGAGCGGGCTTGCCCGCGAAAGCGGTGGGGCAGGCGATATCGAAACGTCAGGTCTGACGCATTCGCGGGCAAGCCCGCTCCCACAGATAGTCGGCACAACCACAGATTCTCGGCACAACCACAGATTGCTGGCACAACCACAGATTGTCGGCTCAACCATAGATTGCCGGCACATTCAAGGATTTCTGGGTGCACCCAATCCCGTAGCAGCCGGGCTTGCCCGCGGGTCGATCTTGCGGACGCCTCCGCCGGCAGGCCGTGCTGCTACGGACCGGCGGCGTACCCGGATCTCGCGTCCTCCGACGCTTTTGGTAGCAGTCCGGCTTGCCGGCGTCAGCGGTCGTATGCCAGAAAAACAGACGCCGCAAAACTGGCGCGCTTCCTGCAAGACCTCCCTTATATCGCCATAAATCGTGCATTCCAGGCGTTGCCCTGCACGGTGCGATGTCGATTTCGGTGATTGGTCCAGACGGCCTGCGAGGCGCGAAGAGCGCCAGCTTGAGCCCTGAACGAAACATGAGGGGAAGTGCAGTGAAAGCAGTAATTCTGGCGGGCGGTCTCGGTACCCGTATCAGCGAAGAGTCGCATCTGAAACCCAAGCCCATGATCGAGATCGGCGGAAAGCCAATTCTCTGGCACATCATGAAGCAGTACTCCGCCCACGGCATTCACGACTTCGTGATCTGCCTCGGCTACAAGGGCTATGCGATCAAGGATTTCTTCGCCAACTACTTCCTGCACACCTCCGACGTCACCTTCGACATGCGCAACAACCGCATGGACGTGCATCAGAACTACAGCGAGCCATGGCGCGTCACCCTGATCGACACCGGGGATGACACCATGACCGGCGGCCGCCTGCGTCGCGCCCAGCGCTACGTCGAAGATGAAGAAGCCTTCTGCTTCACCTATGGCGACGGCGTCTCGGACCTGAACATCGGCGCGCTGGTCGATTTCCACCGTGGCCACGGCAAGATGGCCACCGTGACCGCCGTTCAGCCTCCAGGACGCTACGGTGCGCTGGATCGCGATGGCGACCGCGTGCTGGGTTTCACCGAGAAGCCCCGTGGCGACGGTGGCTGGATCAACGGCGGCTTCTTCGTGCTGTCGCCCCGGGTGCTGCCGTTCATTGCCAATGACATGACCTCGTGGGAATCCGAGCCGCTGGCGCAACTGGCTGCCCAGGATCAACTGCGCGCGTACCAGCACGAAGGTTTCTGGCACCCGATGGACACCCTGCGTGACAAGAATCAGCTCGAAGAACTCTGGCAGAGCGGGGAGGCTCCATGGAAGCAGTGGAGCTGAGCCCGGCGTTCTGGCAGGGCAAGCGTGTCCTGCTCACTGGACACACAGGGTTCAAGGGCAGCTGGCTGGCGCTGTGGCTGGGCAGCATGGGTGCCCGGGTGACCGGCTTTGCCCTGGACCCCGGCACCGAGCCGAGCCTGTTCGAGCTTGCCCGTGTGGCTGAAGGCATCGACGACCGCCGTGGCGACCTGCGCGACCTCGGCGCACTGCTGGAGGTGATCGCAGACGTCGAGCCTGAAATCGTCCTGCACCTGGCGGCCCAGCCGCTGGTGCGCGAAGGCTATCGCGACCCGTTGGGCACCTACTCGAGCAACGTCATGGGCACCCTCAACCTGCTTGAAGCGGTGCGTCAGGTCGGCTGCGTGCGCGCCTGCGTGCTGGTGACCACCGACAAGGTGTACGCCAATCAGGAGTGGCTGTGGCCCTATCGTGAGAACGAGCCCCTGGGCGGCCACGACCCTTACAGCAGCAGCAAGGCGTGCTGCGAATTGCTCGCGCAATCCTATGCCGCATCGTTTTTTCATCCCGATAAATACGCCGAGCACGGCCTGGCCATCGCCACCGCCCGCGCGGGCAATGTGCTGGGCGGTGGTGATTTCGCCGCCGACCGCCTGATCCCCGATGTGCTCAAGGCATGGTCGGCGGGGGAGCCTGTGACCTTGCGTTATCCGCAGGCCGTGCGCCCCTGGCAACACGCCCTGGAGCCGCTGGCGGGTTATCTGCTGCTCGCCCAGGGGCTGTTCGAGCAAGGCCCGCAGATGGCGGGTGCGTGGAACTTCGGCCCCAGCGACAGCGACATGTGCACCGTCGGTGAAGTGGTCGCAACCCTCGCCAGCCACTGGCCTCAGGCGCCGGGGCTGCGGGTGGAAACCAGCGAGCTGCACGAAGCCGGTCTGTTGCGCCTGGACAGCAGCCGTGCGCGGCAGTTGCTCGGCTGGCAAGCGCGCTGGTCCTTGCAGCAATGCCTGCAGAACACCCTGGCCTGGCACTTGGCGTGGAAGGCCGGCGAAGACATGCGCGACTTCACCCTCTCGCAACTGAACCAGTACATGGAGCGCACATGATCGACATGCAATTGCGCGCCTTGCCGCTCAAAGGGCTGTTCAGCGTCCAGCACCGCCGTCACGCCGATCAGCGCGGGCAATTTTCACGGCTGTTCTGCGAGGGCAGCCTGGCCGCGTTCGGCCAGACTTTTCACATTCGCCAGATCAACCATTCCCGCACCACCGAGCAGGGCACGGTGCGCGGCATGCATTACCAGAAGGCCCAGGCCCCCGAAGCCAAGCTGATTACCTGCCTGCGCGGCGCCGTCTGGGATGTGGCCGTAGACCTGAACCCGGATTCGGCAACCTTCTTGCAGTGGCATGCCGAGCGACTGGAAGCTGGCGACGGGCGCAGCCTGTTGATTCCTGCAGGCTTCGCCCACGGATTCCAGGCGTTGACCGACGACGCCGAGCTTCTGTACCTGCACAGCGCCGATTATTCGGCCGAGCATGAGGCCGGTCTGTCGGCAAACGACCCACGGCTGGACATTGCCTGGTTGTTGCCTGTCAAGAATCTGTCGGCTCGCGACGCTGGCCATCCAATGCTGGACTCGACTTTTGCTGGAGTGCGTTTATGAATTGCCGTGGTTGCGGTGCGAAGCTTTCGCTGCCGCTGATCGATCTGGGCACTGCGCCACCGTCCAACGCCTACCTGCGGCCCGAGCAACTGACCCAGGCCGAGCAGTGGGTGCCGTTGAAGGTCGATGTGTGCGAACAGTGCTGGCTGGTGCAGACCGATGACTACACCAGCGCCGAAAGCCTGTTCGACGCCGACTATGCCTATTTCAGCTCGTTCTCCAGTTCCTGGCTGGCCCATGCCGAGCGGTACGTGGGCGAGATGGTCGAGCGCTTCGCGCTGAACGCTGACAGCCGCGTGGTCGAGATCGCGGCGAACGACGGTTACCTGTTGCAGTACGTGGCCGGTCGTGGCATCGGCTGCCTGGGCATCGAGCCGACCCGCAGCACCGCCGAGGCGGCGCGGGAGAAGGGCCTGGAAATCCGCGAGGTGTTTTTCGGCGAGGCCACCGCGCAGGCGCTGGTTGCCGAAGGCTGGTCGGCGGACCTGATGGCGGCCAACAACGTGCTGGCCCATGTGCCGGACATCAACGACTTTCTGCGCGGGTTCGCCACGCTGCTCAAGCCAACCGGTGTTGCGACCTTCGAATTCCCGCAACTGCTGGCGCTGATCGCCGGGCAGCAGTTCGACACCCTGTATCACGAGCATTATTCCTACCTGTCGTTGACTGCCGTGCAGACCCTGTGCGAACGCAACGGCCTGCAGGTCTTCGATGTGCAATCACTCACGACCCATGGCGGCTCGCTGCGGGTCTTCGTGCAACGTGGCAGCCTTTCGCAACCCGGCGCTCAAGCGGTACAGCCTGCGGTCGCGCAGCAGTTGCAGGCCGAGCTGGACGCCGGGGTGAAAACGCCGCAGTTCTACGCATCCCTGGCGCCTGCGGCCGAACGCATCAAGCATCAATTGCTGGGCTTCCTGCTCAAGGCCAAGGCAGAGGGCAAGCGCGTGGTGGGCTACGGTGCGGCGGCCAAGGGCAACACCTTGCTCAACTATGCCGGTGTCAAGCCGGACCTGCTGGCCTGGGTCGCCGACGCCAATCCGCACAAGCAGGGCAAATTCCTGCCGGGTAGCCGCATCCCTGTGGTTTCCCCCGAACGCATCGCCATCGAGAAGCCGGACTACGTGCTGGTGCTGCCGTGGAACCTGCTCAAGGAGATCGGCGAGCAGCAGAGCCACGTGCACGGTTGGGGCGGCCGTTTCGTGATTGCCGTGCCGGAGTTGACCTTCCTGTGAGCAATCGAACAGTTCTGGTGACCGGTGCGACCGGTTTCATCGGCCGGCACGTGGTGAAGGCGTTGCTGGCGCGCGGATTTGCCGTGCGTGCCGTGGCCCGTGACGCCGACAAGGCACGCAGCATGCCGTGGTATGGCGATGCCGCAGTCGAATTCGTCGCCGCGGACATCCATGCCGCCGCCACCGATGTGCCTGCGTTGAGCGAAGGCGTCGCCGCCTTGATGCACCTCGCCTGGCCGGGGCTGCCGAACTACGCGGGGCTGTTTCATTTCGAGGTCAACCTGCCCGCCGACTACGCCTTCATCAAGCAGGTGGTGCGCAGTGGTGTGAGCCAGGTTCTGGTCACCGGCACCTGCTTCGAGTACGGGCTGCAGAGCGGTCCGCTGAGCGAGTCGACGCTTGCCCAGCCCGTCAATCCCTATGGCCTGGCCAAGAACACCCTGCGCCAGTTTCTGGAAGCCCTGAGCCGCACCGAAGCGTTCACCTTGCAGTGGGCGCGGCTGTTCTACCTGCACGGCGAAGGGCAGAACCCCAACAGCCTGCTGGCGGCCCTGGAGAGAGCCATCCAGGCTGGCGATACGCAGTTCGACATGTCCCCGGGGGATCAACTGCGCGACTACCTGGCCGTGGAAGACGCGGCGGCCTGCCTGGTGACGGCGCTGGAGCATCCACAGTTCGCCGGCGTGTTCAATTGCTGCAGCGGCCGGCCCGTGTCGGTGCGGGCGCTGGTCGAGGACTACCTGCAGGCGCGCGGCGCAAAGATTTCACTCAACCTTGGCCATTACGGCTACTCGGCTCATGAACCCATGGCGTTCTGGGGCACCCGGGATCGGCTGCAGCAATTGTTAGGGGGCTCTGATGGTGCGTGAATTGTATCGGGCGATGGATCTGCCGGTGTTGCAGAACCGCACCTTCGCCGAACCGCACTCGGCGCGGCAGTCGGGCAGGGCCGATCTGGTGCTGGTCCAGGACGAAGAAACCGGCCTGATCTACAACCAGGCCTTCGATCCGGCCAAGCTGATCTATGACAGCAACTACCAGAACGAACAGGCCCACTCGGCGCTGTTCAAGCAGCATCTCGAGGTCGTGGAAGGCATCCTGGCGCGTCATTTCACCGGCAAGGTGCTGGTCGAAGTCGGCTGCGGCAAGGGTTACTTTCTGGAGATGCTCGCTGGCAGGGGCTATGACATTCGCGGCGTCGACCCGGCCTACGAGGGCGATAACCCGGCGGTCATCAAGGACACCTTCAACCCGCGCCTGGGCATTCGTGCCGACGGTGTGGTGCTGCGCCACGTGCTCGAACACATTCCGGACCCCATGGCGTTTCTGGCGCAAATCGCGGCGGCCAACCATGGCGGCCAGATCTACATCGAGGTGCCATGCTTCGACTGGATCCTGGAGCATCGCGCCTGGTTCGACCTGTTCTACGAACACGTCAATTACTTCCGCCTCGAAGACTTGCGCCAGATGTTCGGCAACGTCCAGGAGTCCGGCTACCTGTTCAACGGCCAGTTCCTGTACGTGGTGGCCAACCTTGCGAGCCTGCGCCGCCCCGTCGCCAATGCCACCACCGCAGTGAGCATGCCCGCGGCCTTCGACAGCAGCCTGAACCGCGCCATCGAGGTTATCAAGGCTGCGCCGCACAAGGGCGTGGCGGTGTGGGGCGGGGCGTCCAAGGGCGTGATTTTCTCGCTGTTCCTGCAACGCATGGGCATCGAAGTCGATTACGTGGTGGACATCAATCCACAGAAGCAGGGGCAGTTTCTGCCGCTCAGCGGACTGCGCGTGTCATCCCCCGAAGAAGCCATGAGCAGTTGGCCCGCGGGCACGCACCTGTTCGTGATGAATTCCAATTACCTAGAAGAAATCAAACGGATGACGGGCGGCGCGTGCGTGTATCACGCCGTGGACGACGCCGTTTTCCATTCCCAGATCGAGGCTGCAAACCAATGACTACAAACCCCGCTCAAGTGTTTCAGGAAGAGTGCAAGGCCGAAGTGGCTGCCCAGGGCCAGGACAAGAGCCTCGTCGCGCTGGGTCAGCAGTTCTACAACGAGTCGGCCAGGCACAAGTACACCTACCACTTCTCGTGGATGGGCCGTCCGATCATTCAGACCCCGCAGGACATGATCGCCATGCAGGAGCTGATCTGGGCAGTGCGCCCGGACGTGATCATCGAAACCGGCATCGCCCATGGCGGCTCGATCCTCTACTACGCCTCGCTGCTGCAGTTGATCGGCCACGGTGAAGTGATCGGCATCGATATCGACATCCGCCAGCACAACCGCGAGGCGATCGAAGCCCACCCGATGAGCCACCGCGTGAGCATGATCCAGGGTTCGAGCATCGATCCTGCGCTGGTCGAGCAGGTCCGCGCGCGCGTTGCCGGCAAGAAGGTCATGGTGGTGCTGGACTCCAACCACACCCACGAGCACGTGCTCGAAGAACTGCGCCTGTACGCACCGCTGGTGTCGGTCGACAGCTATTGCGTGGTCATGGACACCGTTGTCGAAGACATGCCCGAAGACGCCTTTCCGGACCGTCCATGGGGCAAGGGTGACAACCCCAAGACCGCCGTGTGGGCCTACCTCAAGGAAAACGACGACTTCCAGATCGACGTTTCGGTGCAGAACAAGCTGCTGATCACCGTTGCCTCCGACGGCTACCTGCGTCGCGTTCGCTAACCCATGAATTCAGAGCTTGCGCCTCGGTCGAGCGGCTCGTCAGTGTCAGGATGAAGGTATGAAAGGTCGTAACAGTCTGGAAGTGGCAGCCTCGCTCAACGAGCTGCTGACAGTGGTATTGCTCAGTCACAACCGCCCGGCGTTCCTGCGCCGGGCCATGGCCTATTACAGCGCGCTGTCGTGCCGTGTGCTGGTGCTGGACTCGTCCACCCAGGCGTTGGATAGCGCCGAGACCCGCCATCCGTTCGTGGACTACCAGCACGTCTCGCAATTCGCCTACTGGGGCTTCCAGGCCAAGCTGGCCCACGGCGTCGGGCTGGTCGAAACGCCGTACATGGTGCTGGCCGCCGACGACGATTTCATCGTGCATGACTCCCTGCACCAGACCCTGGCGTTCCTGGAGAGCAACCCCGACTACGGCCTGTGCCACGGCTATTGCATGATGTACGTGTCGCAGGCCAACAGCGTCGGCTACCTGCGCCGGGACAAGAAGGTGCGCGAAGACTACGACGACGAGAGCGCCGAAGACCGCATCGTCTCGTACATGGGGCAGTACCTGCCGCCGTTCTACGCCGTGACCCGCACCGGGCTGCTCAAGGACTTCTTCGAGGCGATGCCCGATCGTGGCTTCGAGTGGATGGAAATCGGTCACGTGTACTACCTGCTGGCGCGCGGCAAGGCACGCGTGCTGCCGATTCCCTACGTGGTGCGCGAGGTCAACGTCGGCGAGTCCGAGCACCGCACCGACGTCTACCACAAACTCAGCTACCTGGACCCCAAGACCGTCGCCGAGCGCGAGGCCTATGCCGAGTTTCTTGCCGCGTTGCCGACCCAGGTGGTCGCCAGCGACGCCGAGCACGGCAAGCAGATCGCCCTGCGCGCGTTCGATGCCATGGCCCAGGGCTTGCGCGAACGCGCGTCGCTGACCATCGAGCCGATCTTCCGCTCGGTCTGGACTGACCCGCTGTTGCCGCCTGACCGCACCTTCGGGCCGCGTCAGTACGTCGAGATGCCGTTCTACAACAAGCCGTTCTTCGACACCCTGGCCGAGTATGAATTTCTCCTGCACGCGATGCCTGCCGGGCACCTGCAACTGGCAGAACTCGAAGGCGTGTGGGTGCGGCAACAGGCGTTGCTGCAGATCCACGACAATGACGTGCTCGAAACCATCCTCAACCGGTTGTGGCAGGCGGTGGAACTCAGCCCGTTCAATCGCGAAGTGGTCAACGCCCTGGCGCTGCGCCTGAGCCAGCAGAGCGAAGCGGGGGTGGAAGAAGCTCGCGAAGACGCGCTGACCATGGCCGCCTGGGCCGAACGCCTGGCCGCCGCCTCGGAATACGATTACCGCAAGACATTCGACAGCATGCAGTCGGGCCGTGTCCTCAAGTGGCTGCAAGAGCGCAGCCCGGATGCAGCGCAAGGCGCAGCGCTGGGCCAGCACCTGGCAGAGCTGGGCGGCGGGCCGCAGTTCGGTCTGTTCCTGCTGGACCTGGACAACGACATGGAGCAGTTGCAGGCCACCCTCGACAGCCTGGTCGAAGGCTACTGCAAGCGCTTCAAGATCGTGGTCTTCACCACCGGTGAACCGCCTGCCGCCACGGCGGTCAACAACACCCTGCATTTCGTCGAAGTGACCCGCAACAACTACGTCGACAAACTCAACCAGATGGCGCGCCAGACCGAGTGCGACTGGGTAATGCTGGCGCAGGTGGGCGATGTGTTCACCCCCGGCGGCCTGGTGCGCGCGAGCCTCGAGCTGCAAGGCGCGCCTGGATGTCGCGCGGTGTCCGTGGACGAAGTCCAGCGTCTGGAAAGCCATGCGCTGGCCGATGTCCTGCGCCCCGGTTTCAACTTCGACCTGCTGCAAGCGGTGCCGTCGGTAATGGCCCGCCACTGGCTGGTGCGCCGTGATGTGCTGCTGGATGTCGGTGGCTACTCGGCGGACTTCAGCGAGGCGCTGGAATTCGACCTGCTGCTGCGCCTGGTCGAGGAGGAGGGCATGAACGGCCTGGCCCATCTGGACGAGCCGCTGCTGATCTGTCACGCACAGCCCATGAAGGACAATGAACAGGAGCGCATGGCCCTGAGCCGTCACCTGTCGGCCCGTGGTTACAAAGCGTTGATCAGCTCCTCGCAACCGGGTGTCTATCAGATCGACTACCGTCATACCGCGCGACCACTGGTGTCGATCATTCTCAATGGCGAGGCCGGGCTGCCGGCGTTGCAGAACTGCCTGACCAGCATCCTGCAGCGCACCCGCTACAGCTTGTACGAGGTGCTGGTGGCGGTGGCGCCGGCGCAGGAAGTCGAGCTGGCTGCCTGGCTGAACGAGCAGGGCAAGATCGCAGCCCAGGTGCAGGTGGTCGCCAACCGCGATGGCCTGAGCCATGGCGCATTCGTCAACACGGTTGCCGCCCAGACCAACGGCGAGTATCTGGTGCTGATGGCGGCCGATGCCCAACTCATCAGCCCCAACTGGCTGGGCTCGCTGCTCAACCAGGGCCTGCGCGCCGAAGTCGGTGCGGTGGGCGCGAAACTGCTGGACGAAGACGGCAAGGTCACCCAGGGAGGGCTGCTGCTGGGCTTCGACGGCGGCATTGGTTCACCGTTCGTGGGCCAGGGCAAGGACGAAGACGGCTACATGTACCGCGCGGTGGTCGAACAGAATCACTCGGCGCTTTCCGGCACCTGCATGATGGTGCGCAAGGAGGTATTCGATGCCGTGGGCGGGCTGGACGAAGGCCCGTTGGCCGAGGCATTTGCCGACGTCGACCTGAGCCTGAAAGTCGCTCAGGCAGGTTATCTGCTGGTCTGGACGCCGCAGGTGCAACTCACCCACCCGGGCGTGCTGCCCGATGCACCCGAGGCCCTGGCGGCGCTGCGGGAGAAATGGGCTGACGCCTTCGCCCGGGACCCGGCCTACAACCCCAATCTGGCACAGACCGGCAAGGCCTATTCTCTCGGTCAGGCCAGTGGTGCCCACTGGCAGGAATTCCTGGCGTAGTCGCACGGGAAAAAGGACGCACTCATGTTCAACGGCAAATCAGTGTTCATCTCAGGCGCGACCGGCTCGTTCGGTCGCCAGTTCATCCGCACGCTGCTGGCGCGTTACCAGCCGCGGCGAGTGGTGGTGTTTTCCCGCGACGAGCTCAAGCAGTACGAGATGCAGCAGGAATTCAACGCACCCTGCATGCGTTATTTCCTGGGCGACGTGCGCGATGCCGAGCGGCTGGTGCAAGGCATGCGCGGCATCGACTATGTGGTCCATGCCGCCGCGCTCAAGCACGTGCCCGCAGCGGAATACAACCCGACCGAATTCATCCGCACCAACGTCAACGGCGCCGAGAACATCATCGCGGCAGCCATTGCCAACGGCGTGAAGAAAGTCGTCGCGCTGTCCACCGACAAGGCCGCCAGCCCGATCAACCTGTACGGCGCGACCAAGTTGCTGTCGGACAAGCTGTTCGTGGCCGCCAACAACATCGGCGGTGAGGAGCAGACCCGCTTTGCCGTGGTGCGCTACGGCAACGTGGCAGGCTCGCGGGGTTCGATCGTGCCGTTTTTCAACAAGCTTATCGCAGGCGGCGCCAAGGAGCTGCCGATCACCGACCCGCGCATGACGCGCTTCTGGATCACCCTGGACCACGGCGTGGATTTCGTCATGCAGAGCTTCGAGCGCATGCACGGCGGCGAAGTGTTCGTGCCCAAGATTCCGTCGGTGCGCATCGTTGATCTGGCCCAGGCCATGGCCGCTGACCTGCCGCACAAGGTGGTGGGCATTCGTCCCGGCGAGAAACTGCACGAACTGATGGTGCCCCAGGACGATGCGCGCATGACCCTGGAGTTCGACGATCACTACACCATCGTGCCGTCGATCCGCTTCAACAACGTGGACACCGATTTCGCCATCGATGCGACCGGAGCCGCCGGGCGTGCGGTGGCCGATGACTTCGAGTACCGCTCCGACACCAATCCGGATTTCATGTCGGTCAAACAGATCGGCGACCTGCACGCCGGCATCACGCCATGATTCCCTACGGGCGGCAGAGCCTGGATCAGGCCGACATCGACGCGGTGGTGGCTGTGCTGCAATCGGACTGGCTGACCCAGGGGCCGACCATCGAGCGCTTCGAAGCGGCCATGGCCGAGCGTTGCGAAGCCGGCTTCGGCATCGCTGTCAGCAACGCCACCGCAGCCCTGCACATCGCCTGCCTGGCCGCAGGGCTAGGGGAAGGGGATGCGTTGTGGACCAGCCCCAACACCTTTCTGGCCTCGGCCAACTGCGGGCGTTACTGCGGCGCCGATGTCGATTTCGTCGACATCGACCCCTTGACCTGGAACCTCGACGTCAACGCCCTTGAGCACAAGCTGCGTGCAGCCGAGCGCATCGGCAAGCTGCCCAAGGTGCTGGTGGCAGTGGCCTTCTCGGGCCAGAGCTGCGACATGCGGGCGATTGCCGAGCTGGCCAGAACCTACGGTTTCATCGTCATCGAAGACGCCTCCCACGCTGTCGGCGCCCGATACGCCGGACGGCCGGTGGGCTGTGGCGAGTTCGCCGACATGACGGTGTTCAGCTTTCATCCGGTGAAAATCATCACCACCGGGGAGGGCGGGCTGGTGCTGACCAATCGCCCAGAACTGGCCGAGCGCCTGCGCCGCCTGCGCAGCCACGGCATGACCCGCGACCCTGCACAGATGGACGAACCCAGCCACGGCCCCTGGTATTACCAGCAGGTGGAACTGGGCTTCAATTACCGCATCACCGACATGCAGGCAGCGCTCGGGCTGTCGCAACTGGGCAAGCTCGATGGCTTCCTGGCGCGCCGGCGTGAACTGGCAGCGCGTTATCAGCAGTTGCTGGCGGACCTGCCCCTTGACCTGCCAACGGCGCAGGCCGACGCCGAATCGGCCTGGCACCTCTACGTGGTACGTTTGCAGACGCAGCGCCTGGCCGTGAGCCACCGCGAAGTGTTCGAAGGCTTGCGCGCCGCCGGCGTCGGGGTCAACGTGCATTACATCCCCGTGCACCTGCAGCCGTATTATCGGGACCTGGGGTTCATCGCCGGAGACTTCCCCGAGGCCGAAGCCTACTACGCCCAGGCCATCAGCCTGCCGCTGTTCCCGGCCATGACGCACGAACAACAAGACTTCGTGATCGGGCAGCTCAAGACGCTGCTGGTTACCTCAGATTGATGGATGCAGCATATGCGTGAACTGACTGAACAAGAGCAATTCTGGCAAGGCGACTTCGGCGACCAATACGTGGGGCGCAACCAGGGCCAGGCGCTGATCTCGGCCAACCTTGCGCTGTTCGCCAAGGCGTTGGGCCGGACCCAGAAGCTCGGTTCGCTGCTGGAACTGGGCACCAACACCGGCAACAACCTGCAGGCCCTGCGTCAGTTGTTGCCGGGTTGCGAACTGGCAGGTGTCGAGATCAACGCCATGGCCCACGCCCAGGCCCAGGCACTGGAGATCGCCAGCGTCTGGCACGGTTCGCTGTTCGACTTCCCCCGCGAGCGCCAGTACGACCTGACGCTGAGCAAGGGCGTGCTGATTCACCTGGCACCCGAGCTGTTGAGCCAGGCCTATGACCAGCTCTATCACCTGAGCAAGCGCTATGTGCTGATTGCCGAGTACTACAACCGTGCGCCGGTGGAGGTCGCTTATCGCGGCAACAGCGGCAAGCTGTTCAAGCGCGATTTCGCCGGGGAGATGCTGGATCGTTTCGCCGATCTGCAGCTTGTCGACTACGGCTTCGGCTATCACCGCGATCCGCAGTTTCCGGTGGACGACATCACCTGGTTCTTGCTGGAAAAACGTTCGTGAGTGCCGTGGCGATCATTCCGGCACGCGGTGGCAGCCAGCGGATCGCGCGCAAGAACATAAAGCTGTTCAACGGCGAACCCATGATCGCAGGTTCCATCCGCACGGCGCTCGCTTCAGGGGTGTTCGATGCAGTGGTGGTCAGCACCGATGACGAAGAAATCGCCGAGGTCGCGCGGGCCTGCGGTGCGCAGGTGCCGTTCATGCGCCCGGCGCAACTGGCCGACGCTTACACCGGCACCGCACAGGTGATCGAACATGCCATCGGCGCGATGGGGCAGCGCTTCGATTATACCTGCTGCATCTACGCCACCGCGCCCTTATTGCAGGCGCGCTTCCTGCGTCAGGGGCTTGAACTGCTCGAGGCGGCACCGGACAAATCCTATGCGTTCTCGGTGTGCAGCTTCGGCTTTCCGATCCAGCGCGCGCTGACGCTCAACGACAGTGGCGCGCTGCAAGCGTTGTACCCTGAATTCCGTAATGTTCGCTCACAGGACCTGCCGGTGGCGTATCAGGACGCCGGGCAGTTCTACTGGGGGCGTACCGAGGCTTGGCTGCGCGGTGACCTGCTGTTTTCCGAGGCGAGCCTGCCGGTGATCCTGCCCCGGCATCTGGTTCAGGACATCGATAACGAAGAAGACTGGCTGCGCGCCGAATACCTGTATGCCGCGCTCAAGGCGGGGGGAGAACTCGATTCATGAGAGTGCTGATTCGCGCCGACGCCTCGATCAACATCGGCAGCGGCCATATCGCCCGCTGCCTGACCCTGGCCAAGGTGCTGCGCAAGGACGGCGCCGAGGTGGCGTTCGCCTGCCGGCAACTGCCGGGCCATCTGCTGCAACGCCTGACCGATGAGGGCTACGTCGCCCATGGCTTGCCCGAGCGCTACCCTCAGGAGCAAGGCGGGGTGGACATCGAAGCCTCTCTGCCGTGGCAGGCCGACATCGATGCGCTGGCGCAGGCGCTTGGCGAGCAACCACGCTTCGACTGGCTCATCGTCGACCATTACGGTCTGGATGCGCGGTGGGAAAAGGCAGCCCGTCAATTCGCCGACCGGCTGATGGCCATCGACGACCTGGCCAACCGGCCCCACGCGGTAAACGTGCTGCTCGATCAGAACTACAGCGCACAGGCCCAGGAGCGGCCCTATGCGCGTTGGGTCGATGCCGACTGCCGCACCTTCCTGGGCCCGCACTACGCGCTGATGCGCGACGAATTTCGATGCGAGGCCATCGCCATCAAGCCTGTGGTCAAGCGGGTGATGGTCAACTTCGGCGGCTTCGATGCAGCGCGGCAGGTCTATGCCACGATGCTGGCGCTGCAGGGGTTCGACGATCTTGAAGTGGACTTCGTCGCCGGGCTGCACAACCCCGAGTGGGACGCTATGTGGGCGTTGGTCGAGTCCCGTCCGAACTGGCGATTGCACACGCTGGTGAGTGATTTTCTCGGCCTGATGCAACAGGTCGATCTGTTCATCGGGGCGGGCGGCGGCACCACCTGGGAGCGGGCGGCGCTGGGCTTGCCGACGATCTGCATCTCGGTCGCCAACAATCAGCAGCTCAATGCGCAACTGATGGCCGAGGCGGGCGGGCACCTGTATCTGGGGCCCCACGAAACGCTGGATCCGCAGCGCCTGGTGCAGGCCATTTCGACGCTGCGTGATGACCAGGAGCTGCGCCGCAGCTATGCCATGCACTCTCGCGCACTGGTGGACGGCAACGGTGCCCGGCGGCTGGCCGTTGCGCTGATGGGGCCGTTGCTGCAATTGCGCCAGGCCACTGGGCTGGACGCCGCTTTACTCTTCGAAGGCCGCAATGCAGAGCATGTGCGCCGTTGGTCGTTCAACCCCGAGCCGATCGACTGGGATGCCCATATGGCCTGGCTGGCACGCAGCCTTGAGAACCCGCAACGGCTGATCCTGATCGCCGAAACCGCCCAGGGGCCGGTTGGCGTGGTGCGCTACGATCTACAGGACGCAACGGCCGAGGTCTCGATCTACCTGTTCGAGGGGCAGACCGGCGTGGGTTGGGGCGCGGCACTCTTGAACAGCGGGGAGCGTTTCCTGCACCGCCACTGGCCGCAGGTCCGCATGATCGCGGCGCAGGTGATGGACGCCAACAGCGCCTCCCATTCTCTTTTTACCAAGGCCGGTTATCTGCAGGCCGGCCAGCAATACCAGCGAGTGATCAGCGATGAATAGCTTCAAGATCGGTTCAAGAATCATCGGCCCCGATGCGGCGCCCTTTGTCATCGCCGAAATGAGCGGCAACCACAACCAGTCCCTGGATCAGGCGCTGCGTATCGTTGACGCCGCCGCGAAGGCCGGGGCCCATGCGCTCAAGCTGCAAACCTACACCGCCGACACCATGACCCTGGACATTGCCGAAGGCGAGTTCTTCATCAAGGACCCCAACAGCCTGTGGGCGGGGTCCTCGCTGTATGCCCTGTATCAAAAGGCCCACACGCCGTGGGAATGGCATGCGCCGATCTTCGAGCGCGCCAGGGCGCTGGGGATGCTGGCGTTTTCCACGCCGTTCGATGAGACGGCGGTGGACTTTCTCGAAAGCCTGGACGTGCCGGCGTACAAGATCGCCAGTTTCGAGAACACCGACATTCCGCTGATCCGCAAAGTGGCGGCCACCGGCAAGCCGATGATTATCTCCACCGGCATGGCCAGCCTCGCCGAACTCGACGAAAGCGTGCGTGCTGCCCGCCAGGCCGGATGCAAGGACCTGGTGCTGCTCAAATGCACCAGCACCTATCCGGCATCGCCCGAGAACAGCCATATTCGCACCATCCCCCATCTGGCCGGGTTGTTTGGCTGCCAGGTGGGACTGTCCGATCACACCATGGGGGGCGGGGTGTCTGTCGCGGCGGTGGCGATGGGTGCGACGGTGATCGAAAAGCACTTCACCCTCGACCGCGCAGACGGCGGGGTGGACGCGAGTTTTTCCCTGGAACCTGCCGAAATGGCCAGCCTGGTGATCGAAACCGAACGTGCCTGGCAGGGGCTTGGCCAGGTGCGCTACGGCGCGACCCAGGCTGAGCAGAAGTCCCTGGTGTTCCGGCGCTCATTGTACGTGGTCAGGGACATGGCCGAGGGCGAAGTCTTCAGCCCCGACAACGTCCGCGCCATCCGGCCCGGCCTTGGCCTGGCGCCCAAACACATCGACACCGTGCTCGGCCGCAAGGCGCGCCAGCCGATCAAGCGCGGAACGGCACTTAGCTGGGACATCGTTGGCTGATCGCCCGAGGTCACTGCGGACTACGATCATAAAACTGTGGGAGCGGGCTTGCCCGCGAAGGCGGTGGCCCGGACAGCGTGGTGGTGCCTGATATTCCCCATCGCGGGCGAGCCCGCTCCCACAGGAATGGGTTCATGGCCTGATGGCAAGGCGGCTTCAATAACGCCCCCGCCGGCAAGCCGTGCTGCTACGGGTCGGAGTTGTGCTTTAGATTTTGATCTCGCTTTTGATCTTCATGCGCGATGGCCCAGACACCGCCGAACGCGACGTAAAGGCGCCAGGCCGAGCGCAGGCGTCGTGCAGGGGGATGAGCGGCAGGAAGCCGCGAAAGCCGTGCGGGCCATGGATGGCCCATCATGGCGTGCCCCCGGAACGGCGCCGGAGTCGAGGGAAGTCCGAAGGACCCCAGCCAGGAGCAAATGGTTTGCCTACTTTCCCGAAAGAAAGTAGGTCGCCCGTAAGGGGCGAAACCCACCAGTCCAACCACCGCGAAAACCGATATACACCCCATCTCAGCGTCGATAAAAGACCCGGAGCGTCGCGAGCGCAGCTACCACACAAAGCGTGGGAACGATCAAATGCCTCCGCCGGCAAGCCTGCTGCTACTGGATGGGGGTCGTCCAGCCCTGCAAAACACCGCGCCTGACACGCACACCCTCATGACCCTTTCATGTCAATTGACTGTCCGAAACACACGCCACCCTTGCACAGCACCGACCGGTCAGCTAAAAGCTTGTAAAACTTTTGGTGACCTGTGAGTCATAACGGGCATCTTCACTGTATCGTGCTTGCAGGTAATGGAAGCATCAGGCTGATTCCACAGACATTCCGGACAGCCCGGCGCCTTCGCATTTGCCATTTTTTCGGCCTCAAGCCCCGGATTTCAATGCCCCGCCCCCAGGGCTGCGGGTGATGTTCAGCAGTTTTTGATTGGGAAGCCATGATGATTGGCATTAAAAGCATAGCGAGTTACGTGCCAGCAGCCGGCGTTGACAATTACGCTCAGGGTGCCAAATTCGGGAAGGATGAAGACTTCATCCTTGGCAAGATCGGTTCTGCTTTTCTGCCTCGCAAGGACGACACACAGGAAACCTCCGATCTGTGCGTCGAAGCCGCCAACCAGCTGTTCGCCAACAACCCCGAACTTTCCCGCGACGCCATCGACGTGGTCATCGTCGTCACCCAGAACGGTGATGAAGAAGGGCTGCCGCACACCGCAGCCATCGTTCAGCACAAACTGGGCCTGCCGACCCACGTCGCCGCGTTCGACATCTCCCTGGGATGCTCGGGTTACGTCTACGGCATCTACGCGCTCAAGGGTTTCATGGAAGCCGCAGGCCTGAAAAACGGCTTGCTGATTACCGCCGATCCGTATTCCAAGATTGTCGACCCCGAAGATCGCAACACCACCATGCTCTTCGGCGACGCCGCCACGGCCACCTGGATGGGCGAAAACGCGCCATGGCAGCTGGGCAAGTCCAAGTTCGGCACCGATGGCTCTGGCGCCGAATTCCTCAAGACCACCAACGGCGCGTTCTACATGAACGGTCGGCAGGTGTTCAACTTCGCCCTGGTCAAGGTGCCTGCGCACCTGAACGAACTGCTCACCGATTCGGGCCTGCAATCGTCCGAGATCGACGCATTCTGCATTCACCAGGGCAGTGCCGCCATCGTTGACGCCGTGGCCCGCCGCTTCGAAGACGGCAGCCACCCGGAAAAATTCGTCAAGGACATGCTCGAGACCGGCAACACCGTGTCGTCGAGCATTCCGCTGCTGCTGGAAAAGCACCTTCTCAACGCCAGCTGGAAGCGCGTGGCCATTTCAGGCTTCGGTGTAGGGTTGTCCTGGGGCTCGGCGATCATTTATCGTCCTTGACCCTGAGTCAGTCAAAACGGCGACACTGAATTTCAGGTCGCCGTTTTTTTATTTCCATCGTTTGCCAAGGACCGCGCGCATGAGCGAGATTTTCCAGCGCAACTTCGCGATCATCGAACAGCGCTGGCCCCAGGTCGCTCAGCGGTTGTCGGCTGAAGACGCCGAAGCCGTGCCCGCGCAACTGCTCGAAGGCCATGGCTCGACCCTGAGCATCGCCGGCATTCAGCTCACCAGCCGCCACGACCGGGTCGCCGAGGCGCGGTTGCAGGCGGCGAGCCTGCCCGCCGACAGCGCCGAGATCCATGTGTATGGCACAGGGCTTGGGGATCTGCAGCGCGTCCTGCTGGCGTCCTCCACGCTGCAAAACCTGCACCTGCACATCCTCAACGGCGCGATCTTCGCCCTGGTGTTGCGCCTGCTGGAACAGGATGACTGGCTCACAGATCCCCGTGTGAGCCTGGCCTATGCCGACGGGCACGCGGAAATTCAATTGCCGTTCTTCGCGCTCCCCGCCGAGCTGGTGCTGGCCGAAGACAGCAGCGCCCGGATCCGGGACCGATTGGTGAGCGAGATCCACCTGAGCTTCAACAACCGCGAGTTCGCAGCCGACCACCCCGACAACATCGCGCGGCTGGAGCAGGGCAGGGCACTGCTGCGCAGCGACACCGATGTGGGCGAACTGTTTGGCACTGCGCTCGGACGCGACGTCTTCGTGATCGCCACCGGGCCAAGCCTGCAACAGCATTTGCCACGGCTGAACCTCATCAGCGATTCGACCGAGCGGCCGCTGTTGATATGCGTTGACACGGCGCTGGTCCCATTGAGCCGCCACGGCATTCGGCCGGATCTGGTGGTCAGTATCGATCACAACATCACCCAGCGTCATTTGCCCCCCGAAGCCAGCGCAAACGTCGCGCTGGTCTACTTGCCGCGGCTCGACGCCGAGCTGCTCAGCGCCTGGCAGGGCCCGCGCTACGTCGGTTACTCGGCGAGCCCCATGTACACCGCCATTCGCCAGGACATCCCCAAGGCGCAATTGCTCGCCGCCGGGAGCGTCATCCATCCGGCCATCGACCTGGCGGTGAAGATGGGCGCCGCCCGCATCACCCTGTTCGGCGCCGACTTCGCCTTTCCCGGCGACAGGACCCACACCGGCTGGCAGGACGGCGAACTGGGCCCCGAAATGAGCATCGCCAAACACTGGGTCCGTGACGGGCGCGGCAACAAGGTCAAGACCCAGCTCAATTTCCGCAGCTACCTGATCGAACTCGAGCGCTACATCACACTCCATCCTGAGGTGAAATTCCTCAACACCAGCCGCGACGGCGCACTGATCGCCGGCACCGAATTCGACCCAGACTGGACCGCACCATGACCTCCCGGACCCAAATCATCGAAGACGCCGTCCACTGCGCGCACCTGTTCCGGCTGGGGCGGGATATCGAAGGGGCGTTGAAAATGGTGGATGTGATCGATGCGGCGATGCCGCTATTCTCGGCCCGCCCGCCAGAGGATCAGGCACATCTGGCCCGGATCATGAGCGCGATACTGCAGAGCCAGGAATGCCAGGATTGGCTAGCTGTGGCGGATGCTTTGGAGTATGAGCTGGTGGCGATTGTGTGAGGTCTTCGGGATGAGGGCTGGCCAGCCTGGCCAACCCTCGAGATGACGTGGAGTATCAGTCAGTCATCCAGAAACGCAGGCGATAATTGAAAGGTGAGGACCACCTGCTCACCGAGCGTACTGCCCCGCAGTTATTGTAGCTTTGCGAGCCTGTCGAACTGGCGTCCCATTTTGTGGTGTTGCCTCCGTAATATTTGTGCCATCCACGAAAGTTGCAAGACTTTCCAGATGCTCCGGTGTAAGTGATATTGACGTCGCTCGTGTGGTCTGGAAAGTTCAGAGTGACGGACTCGCTTTCCCCTGGTGAAAGGATTTTCGGAAACCCCGAAGCGTAGGTTCTTATCGTTTCCGAAGACAGGTTTTGTACTTCTACAATTACTTCCGTTGCAGTGGCGTGCGTCGCAGTCACTGCAATGGATAGTGTTGTGATGAATAAAAGTGTCGTGGTGTTCATATGCCTTCCTCTGGGTTAATAAATGGTGTCTCGTTATTTGGCCTGCGATTTCACGTAAGCCGGTTCTGCTGGCGAAGGAAAGACAGCCATTTCCCAGGACGTTGTAGGAAGGTTCTCGGTTGGAGCCTGTTCGGCGAAAGCTTCTGGGCGTAATGGGTTTTCACAAGCGTTAATGAATCGGGTTGTTAAAATTATTTTTGTTCTTATCATTTATTCCAGGAAGTCTTTTCATGTTCGTAGGTTGAGGCTGGAATACCCCTGCATTTGTCGTGATGGCATATGGAGTGATTATGCCGTTTCAACTTTTACTGGCTAAAGCCCGTTAGCGCCTCGTCGATAAGCCAATTGTAGGTTTTCCGGGCGAAATGGACTTCCCCGCTTTTTGAAAACCTGCCGTTTCTATCAACGAGGGAATTCAAAATGGCTTTGACCGTAAATACCAATATTGCGTCACTGGGTGTTCAGCGTAACTTGAACCGGTCTTCTGATTCGTTAAGCACAGCGATGACTCGTCTATCGTCCGGGTTGCGGATCAACAGTGCAAAGGACGACGCGGCAGGGATGCAGTTGGCGTCTCGGCTGACTACTCAGGTGAGAGGTATGACTGTGGCGATGCGCAACGCAGGAGCCGCGATGTCGATTATTCAAACTGCTGAGGGCGCGCTGGACCAGTCCATGAATAATTTGCAGCGCATGCGAGACCTGGCCATGCAGGCAGCGAACGGGGATAAGGGGCCGAAAGAGCGAGCAGCTTTGAATGCCGAGTTTTTAAAGCTGAATGCTGAAATATCACGCTCTGCAAAAGGTACGACGTTTGGTGCAGAGCTTCGACTGTTGGATGGCAGTGCGGGGGAGCTAAGTTTTCAGATTGGCGCGAACGTTGGTGCTACCGAAAAGATCAGTCTCACGCTCAATCAGGACTTCGCTTCCGAATCGATCCTGGCTGCGAGTGAGGATCGAGCTGCTGTACCGGCAGACGCTACCTCTTCAGGGTCGAAGGCCATAGTGAAAGGGGACTACACCCCTTTGTCGATCGATGGCTCAGGTTTTCGGCTCATTTCCGATAGCGTAACCCAGGCGATGACCGACGCGGTTGATACTGCGAAAACAGAACTGACTGCTGCGGAAGCGGCGTTTGCGGCTATCGCTGCTCCTGTCCAGACCGATATCGACACCCTGGATACTGCACGCAAGAAGTTATCTGACGCTGAAAAGGTCGTAGGGGACGCCAAGGCGTCAGACGGCGCCCTCAACAAAGCTGCGCGTATCGAGAACATTGAATACACCGTCACGGTGATTGACCTCGCTATCAGTAAAATCAATGCCGCTCGTGCAGACCTCGGTGCCAACCAGAACCGGATGGCCAGTGCGATGGAAAACCTCCAGAACATGGTGAAGAACGCCGAGGCTTCCAGAGGGCAAATTCAGGACGTCGACTTCGCCGCCGAAACCGCCGAACTCACCAAACAACAAACCCTGCAACAAGCCTCGACCGCCATCCTGGCCCAGGCCAACCAGCTGCCGTCGGCTGTCCTCAAGCTGCTCCAGTAACCATCTCAAAAGCAGGATCCGCGCACGACGAATGTCGTGCGCGGCTTCAAGGCCCGAGAAATCAACGCGTTGCTTGCGTGATTAAAGCTTTCCAGGGTTGCGCCGAAACGCTGTGTAACCCCCGTCAAAAAAGCAGGGGTGGCGCTCTGGTGGCAAAAAATTTTCAAAAGCCCCTAAAGCTCCTTGCAGATACGACGATAAACATTACGAAGGTTCTCTAGGCCACACCCGGCGGTTGCCAGGGCCGGATAGCCGCAGCACCCAACCAACGAGGAATTCATCATGGCTTTAACCGTTGCTACCAACACCACTTCCCTGGCCGTTCAGAAAAACCTGAGCCGCGCTTCTGACGCTCTGTCGACTTCCATGACCCGTCTGTCCTCGGGCCTGAAAATCAACAGCGCAAAAGACGACGCCGCTGGCCTGCAGATCGCCACTCGCGAAACTTCGCAAATCCGTGGTCAGACTGTAGCTATCAAGAACGCCAACGACGGTATCTCGATCGCTCAGACCGCTGAAGGCGCTCTGCAAGAATCGACCAACATTCTGCAACGTATGCGTGAACTGGCTGTTCAGGCCCGTAACGGTACCAACAGCTCGGCTGACCGTGACGCTCTGCAAAAAGAATTCGTGCAGATGCAATCGGAACTGGACCGTACCGCAGGTTCGACCAACCTGAACGGCAAGAACCTGCTGGACGGCTCGGCTGGCACCATGACCCTGCAAGTCGGTGCTGACACTGGCTCCGCCAACCACATCGACATCGTGCTGAGCAGCAAGTTTGACTCCGCATCCCTGTCGGCTGGCAGCGGTACCATCTCGATTTCCGGTACCAGCGCCAACTTCAGCGGCAACATCGACAAGGCCATCACTGCCATCGACCTGGCAATCGCCAACATCGGTGCAACCCGTGCTGACCTGGGTGCTGCGCAAAACCGTCTGACCAGCACCATCTCCAACCTGCAGAACATCGTGGAAAACACCACTGCTGCACAAGGCCGTGTACAAGACACCGACTTCGCAGCTGAAACCGCTAACCTGACCAAGCAGCAGACTCTGCAACAGGCTTCCACCGCTGTTCTGGCCCAGGCTAACCAACTGCCATCCGCTGTACTGAAACTGCTTCAGTAATATCGGAATGAGTTTTGGCGGAGGAGTGTGCTTGCGTACTCTTCCGCCTTTTTACGTTGAGAGGTAGTAGACATGGACATGACCGCCAAGCTCAATCAGTCTTACGCTGCTGTACAACCCCTGCCTGCGGTCGCGGACAAGCCTGCTGTCACCCCTCAAAAAGCCGTCACCCCGGTGCCTGACACCGCCAAGGCCGATGCGCAAACAAGTAAAGACTCGCATTCCGAAAGTGATCCCGACGCATTGAAAGCCGCAGTCCAGGAAATCGAAAAGTTCGTTCAGTCGGTGCGCCGCAATCTGGAGTTCTCGATAGATGAGGCTTCGGGCAAGGTCGTCGTTAAAGTGATTGCCAGTGAAACCGGCGAAGTCGTGCGGCAATTGCCCTCTGCAGAGGCGCTGAAGATCGCCGACAGCCTGCAGAACGCTCACAGCTTGTTGTTCGACGCAAAAGTGTAAGTGGCATGAAACGTGAACGCGGTACTTTTGAACGGTGACTTAGTCAAAAGACCGACTCAAACTGAAGGGAGACACACATGGCTAGTCCAATCACTCCATCCACCGGTCTCGGATCGGGCCTGGCAATTGGCGATATCGTCAATGCCCTGGTCGCTTCCGACAAGCTGGCCAAGCAGACGCAGATCACCACGCAGACCAAGCTGGTCACTACCAAACTGTCCGGGATCGGTACCCTGCAGTCGGCGGTGTCTGCATTTCAGACAGCCCTTAAAGGCCTTTCTGACGCGAAGAACCCGTCATTCAACGGCTATGCGGCCAAGTCGTCCGACGAAACCAAGCTGACCGTCACCTCCGACAACAATGCGGTGCCAGGCAACTACACCGTTGAAGTCGGCAATATCGCGACCAGTTCCAGCGTCGCCACCGCTGCCTTTTCCGGCGGCACTGCCAGTGCCATTCCGAGTGGTAACCTGACCATCACTCAAAATGGCATTTCCACCAGCTACACCATTCCTGCCGGCGCCACCCTGGCCTCGGTGGTCAAGCAGATCAACGCCGATACCGACAGCACCAAGATCAGTGCGAACATCATCACCGACGCCAACGGTTCGCGTCTGGTGCTGGGTTCGACCACCACCGGTGCCGGCTCCGATATCACCACCACCAGTGATATCGCAGGCTTCACGATCAATGCCAACACCAAGCTCGATTCGACCTCGGGAAGCTCGGCCGGTTACATCGGCGCTCAGGCCGTGGACGCGTCGCTGACCATCAACGGTCTGCCGGTGACCAGCAAGAGCAACACCCTGGATTCGACCCTGGGTGGCGTGACCATGACCCTGGTGGCCAAAGGCACTTCCACCGTCAACGTCGCGACCAACACCGACGGCCTGAAAACCTCGCTGCAAACCTTCATCACTGCCTACAACGCAGTGGTTGCCGCCGTGTCCAGCGTGACCAAGGCGACGATCAGTTCCACGCCCGATCCAACCACCGGCGCCACTGTGACCCCGGCTGCGCTGACCGGCGACTCGATGCCGCGTTCGATCCTGACCGCCATGCGCAACGAACTGGTGACCACCGGTGCCGCTGGTGACCTGTCGGTGCTGGCGCAGTTGGGTATCACCACTTCGCAGACCGACGGTACGCTGTCGCTCAATGACACCCAGTTCAAGGCGGCGATGGACAAGGGCCTGGCCGGTGACGTGCAGCAGCTGTTCAGCGGCACCACCGACAGCAACGGCCTGGTCGCACGCATGAACGCCGCGCTGACGCCCTACACCCAGACCGGCGGCATGTTCGACACCCGCAAGAGCAGCCTGAACACCCAGCAGAACGATCTGCAGGATCAGCAGGCGGCTCTGGACTTGCGCGTGACCAACCTGACCGCGACGCTGACCGCCAAATACAACGCGATGGACCTGGTGGTGGGGCAGTTGAAGGCCTCGGCTTCCAGCATCACTTCGTTCTTCGATTCGTTGAATGCGCAGAAATCCAGCTGATGCTTGACTGATAAACCAGGACCCGGCCAAAGTGCCGGGTTTTTGGCATCTGGGCCTAAAGTTTCTCAAGGCCTCGTCGATATCCTGAATATAGAAACTTCAAGTGGTGTGAGGTAAGTACATGAACCGGATGGCAGCCCTTCGGCAGTATCAGAAGGTCAATTCACACGCGCAGACCGCCGTCGCGACACCGCACCGTCTGGTGCAGATGCTGATGGAAGCGGGTCTTGACCGCATCGCCCAGGCCAAGGGTGCCATCGAGCGCAAGGACATTCCCTCCAAGGGCGTGCTGATCGGCAAGGCCATCGAGATCGTCGGCGGCCTTCGCGAAGGGCTCGACATGGAAAAGCAGGCCGAACAACTGGCGCATGTCGACAACCTGTACGTCTACATGATGAAGCGTCTGGCCGAAGCCAATATCAAGACTGACCCGAAAATTCTCGATGAAGTCAGCGGATTGTTGACTACCGTGAAGGAAGGTTGGGACGCCATTGGCGATCAGCCACCTGTCCTGTAAGAGGAAATCACCATGAGTGCTGCACTCAAGCGAATCGAAGAAACCCGCGAAGCTCTGGTCGGTGCCCTGGCCGAACGTGACTGGGAGGCCATCGGCAAGCTCGATCTGGCCTGCCGTGCCTGCGTTGACGAGGTCATCCGCGAGGCCAGCGACGATGAGCCGCAGTTGCGCAGCAATCTGGAGGAGCTGCTGGGTGTGTACCGCCAGTTGATAGACGTTGCGGTGGAAGAGCGTCAGGCAATTGTCGATGAAATGTCACAGATCCAGCGAGCGAAAAGCGCCGCAAAGGTATACCATCTGTTTGGTTGACGCTTAGGTTGATCGAAAAAATTGTGCGCCATAAAATTGACTGTGTACGGTTTTTTGACTTAACTAGTGATGTTCACTAATTTCTGGTTTGTGTGGCGTTGATCGCACCCCATACAGAGCCAAGCTTGCCCCTGAGCGGGCATCGAGTTGACTAGGGAAGTTGCTATTGCATGTGGCGTGAAATCAAGATTCTGCTAATCGATGACGATAGCCAGCGCCGCCGTGACATGGCGGTCATTCTGAATTTCCTCGGCGATGAGAACCTGTCCTGCTCCAGCACTGACTGGCAGCAAGTGGTAGGCGCTCTGGCGTCCACTCGGGAAGTCCTTTGCGTGCTGGTTGGCACCGTGAACGCCCCGGGCAGTCTCCAGGGGCTGCTTAAGACCATCGCTGCGTGGGATGAGTTCCTTCCTGTCCTGCTGATGGGCGAAAATTCTTCGGTCGACCTGGCCGAGGACTTGCGTCGGCGCGTGTTGTCCACCGTCGAAATGCCCCCCAGCTACAGCAAGCTGCTGGATTCCCTGCACCGTGCCCAGGTCTATCGCGAGATGTACGATCAGGCCCGCGAGCGCGGTCGCCAGCGCGAACCCAACCTGTTCCGCAGCCTGGTCGGCACCAGCCGTGCCATCCAGCACGTGCGCCAGATGATGCAGCAGGTGGCCGACACCGACGCCAGCGTGCTGATCCTGGGCGAGTCGGGCACGGGCAAGGAAGTGGTCGCGCGCAACCTCCATTACCATTCCAAGCGGCGTGATGCGCCCTTCGTGCCGGTCAACTGCGGCGCGATCCCGGCCGAGCTTCTGGAAAGCGAACTGTTCGGCCACGAGAAGGGCGCCTTCACCGGTGCGATCACCAGCCGGGCAGGGCGTTTCGAGCTGGCCAACGGTGGCACGCTGTTTCTCGATGAAATCGGTGACATGCCGTTGCCGATGCAGGTCAAGCTGCTGCGCGTATTGCAGGAGCGCACCTTCGAGCGCGTGGGCAGCAACAAGACCCAGAGCGTCGATGTGCGGATCATCGCGGCCACCCACAAGAATCTCGAAGACATGATCGAGACCGGCGGTTTCCGTGAAGACCTGTACTACCGCCTGAACGTGTTCCCGATCGAGATGGCGCCGTTGCGTGAGCGTGTGGAAGACATCCCGCTGCTGATGAACGAGCTGATCTCGCGCATGGAGCACGAGAAGCGCGGCTCGATCCGGTTCAATTCGGCGGCGATCATGTCGCTGTGCCGTCACGGCTGGCCGGGCAACGTTCGCGAGCTGGCCAACCTGGTGGAGCGCATGGCGATCATGCACCCGTACGGGGTGATCGGTGTCGCTGAACTGCCGAAGAAATTCCGCTACGTCGACGACGAAGACGAGCAACTGGTCGACAGCCTGCGCAGCGACCTGGAAGAGCGCGTCGCCATCAACGGCCACACGCCCAACTTCGCCAACAGCGCCATGTTGCCGCCTGAAGGCCTGGACCTGAAGGACTACCTCGGTGGTCTGGAGCAGGGCCTCATCCAGCAGGCGCTGGACGATGCCAACGGGATCGTCGCACGGGCAGCCGAGCGCTTGCGTATCCGTCGTACCACGCTGGTGGAAAAGATGCGCAAGTACGGCATGAGCCGTCGCGAGGGCGATGATCAGGGCGACGACTGACACCCGATTGACGCGTCAAAAATAAACCGCTGATTTTTCAGCGGTTTTTTTTCGGCACGAGGATTGCTAAGTCTCTTGCAACATACCGTTTAACTGACGGTTCGCCACGCGAGAGATCATTTATGTCCCAGGCCGCTCCGATGTCTTCCAAACCTGCCACGACAGCGGGTTTGCAAGTGCAGCCGTCCCCGGAATTGGAAAGTCGACAAGGGTTGGAGCAGGCATTCGCCCTGTTTAACCAGATGTCGGCGCAATTGACGGATTCCTACAGCCTGCTGGAAGCGCGGGTCACCGAGCTCAAGGGTGAGCTGGCGGTGGTCAGCGCCCAGCGCATGCAGGAACTGGCGGAAAAAGAGCGCCTGGCCAATCGTTTGCAGAACCTGCTGGACCTGCTGCCAGGTGGCGTGATCGTCATCGACGCCCACGGCATGGTGCGCGAGGCCAACCCCGCGGCGCTGGACCTGTTGGGTGAGCCGTTGATCGGCATGCTGTGGCGCCATGTCATCGCACGTTGTTTCGCGCCTCGCGAAGACGACGGTCATGAAATCTCCCTGAAAGACGGGCGTCGCCTGTCGATCTCCACCCGCTCCCTGGACGCCGAGCCTGGCCAGTTGGTGCTGCTCAACGACCTGACTGAAACCCGTCATCTGCAAAGCCAGCTGGCCCGCCATGAGCGCCTGTCGTCGCTGGGGCGGATGGTCGCATCCCTTGCCCATCAGATTCGTACGCCGTTGTCGGCGGCCATGATCTACGCCAGCCACCTGACCGAGCAGGCCCTGAATACCGAAACCCAGCAGCGCTTCGCCGGCCGCTTGAAAGAGCGCCTGCATGAGCTGGAGCACCAGGTGCGCGACATGCTGGTGTTCGCCCGTGGCGAATTGCCCTTGACCGACCGCGTAAGCCCCGCGGGTCTGCTCGGCGCGCTGGAGTCGGCGGCCCAGACCCATGTGCGCGATGCGGCGGTTCGCTGGCAGTGCGACAGCCTCGACGGCGAGTTGCTGTGCAACCGCGACACGCTGGTGGGGGCGTTGCTCAATCTGATCGAAAACGCGGTGCAGGCCAGTGCCGGGGCATCGCGTATCAAGGTTCATGCGTACAGTCGCGGCGCGACGCTGCGGCTGTGCATCAGTGACAACGGCAGCGGCATCGACGCCGCCGCGCTCGCCCGTATCGGCGAACCCTTCTTTACCACCAAGACCACGGGCACGGGCCTGGGGCTGGCGGTGGTCACGGCGGTCGCCCGGGCACATCAGGGGCAGGTGCAATTTCGCTCGCGTCCGGGGCGGGGCACCTGTGCCATCGTTTCCTTGCCGCTGGTTCCAGGCACCGGCGGTGCAGTGGCTGGAGTGGAGAACCCATCATGACGATCAAGGTGTTGCTGGTCGAGGACGACCATTCTCTGCGCGAGGCCCTGGGCGAAACCCTGGCGCTGGCCGGCCACGATTACCAGGCCGTCGGCTCGGCCGAGGAAGCTTTGCTGGCAGCAGGGCAAGCCTCGTTCAACCTGGTGGTCAGTGACGTCAACATGCCGGGCATGGACGGCCATCAGTTGCTCAGCCAGTTGCGCAGCCGCTATCCGCAGTTGCCGGTGCTGTTGATGACCGCTCATGGCTCGGTGGATCGAGCCGTGGACGCGATGCGTCAGGGCGCTGCCGACTACCTGGTCAAGCCATTCGAGCCCAAGGCGCTGCTGGCGCTGGTGGCCCGACATGCGCTGGGACGCCTGGGGCCTGCCGATGGCGAGGGGCCAATTGCGGTCGAGCCTGCCAGCGTCCAGTTGCTCAACCTGGCAAGCCGGGTTGCCAAAAGTGATTCCACCGTGCTGATTTCCGGCGAGTCGGGAACCGGCAAGGAAGTGCTCGCGCGCTTCATTCACCAGCAGTCACCCCGGGCAGGCAAGCCGTTCATTGCCATCAACTGCGCGGCAATCCCGGACAACATGCTCGAAGCCACCCTGTTCGGCCACGAGAAAGGCTCCTTTACCGGCGCCATCGCCGCCCAGCCGGGCAAGTTCGAACAGGCTGATGGTGGCACCATTCTGCTCGACGAGATTTCCGAAATGCCCATGGGCCTGCAGGCCAAGCTGCTGCGGGTGTTGCAGGAGCGCGAAGTTGAGCGGGTCGGTGCGCGCAAGCCCATCGAGCTGGACATTCGCGTGCTGGCCACCACCAACCGCGACCTGGCGGGGGAGGTGGCGGCAGGGCGCTTCCGCGAAGACCTGTTCTATCGTCTGTCGGTGTTTCCGCTGGCCTGGCAGTCGCTGCGTCAGCGTCCTGCCGACATTCTGCCGCTGGCCGAGCGTCTGCTGGCCAAGCACGTCAATAAAATGAAGCACGCTCCGGTGAGCCTGTCGCCCGAAGCGCAAAAGTGTCTGGTCGGGTACAGCTGGCCAGGCAACGTGCGCGAACTGGACAACGCCGTGCAGCGGGCGCTGATTCTGCAGCAGGGCGGGGTGATCCAGGCCGAGGACTTCTGCCTGGCCGGTCCCGTGAGCTTTGCATCGGCGCCACTCGCAGCGCCGGCCCTTCAGGTTTTGCCGACGCTGCCGACAACGCCGGGTGTCATGGAATCGTCGCCGGAAGCGGCGGGCGGTGAAATGGCCGGTGCGCTGGGGGAAGATCTGCGCCGCCGGGAGTTCCAGATGATCATCGACACCCTGCGCGCCGAGCGCGGCCGCCGCAAGGAAGCCGCCGAACGCCTGGGTATCAGCCCGCGTACCTTGCGCTACAAGCTGGCGCAGATGCGTGATGCGGGAATGGATGTCGAAGGGTATCTGTTCGCTTCTTGAGCTTTGCAATGAGCCTGTGGGAGCGGGCTTGCCCGCGAATGGGGTGTGTCGGGCCGCGCGTTTCGCCTGACGCTGCGCCTTCGCGGGCAAGCCCGCTCCCACAGGTTTGTCTATTCGGTAACCACCCAAATACTTTCATGAAAAGCTGGCACAGTGCCTCTATTGGTCTGGCATTGTTGTTGCTACTACATGGGTAACCGCTGAATCGGTGTCAAAAATTTGCGGCCCTTTTAAGAGAGAAGTCCATGAGCCAGGGTGTTGAATTTAATCGCTTGATGTTGGACATGCGTTCCATGCAGATGGACGCAATGGCCAAGCCTAAGGCCATCGATGCCCCGCAGCAGGCGGGTGCGACCAGCTTTTCCGACATGCTCGGCATGGCCGTGAACAAGGTCAATGACACGCAGCAGGCCTCCAACCAGCTGGCCACCGCCTTCGAGATGGGCAAGAGCGGCGTGGATCTCACCGACGTGATGATTTCCTCGCAGAAAGCCAGCGTGTCGTTCCAGGCGCTGACCCAGGTACGCAACAAGCTTGTGCAGGCGTACCAAGACATCATGCAAATGCCGGTTTGAGGACGATTTAAGTCATGGCTGAAGCCGTCGCCGATAACGTGCCCGCAAAAGCGGGTGCGACAGGAAGCAAGCCGATGTTCGGCCTGGCGTTCCTGCAAAATCTTTCCGAGATGACCATGCTGCGGCAGGTTGGCCTCATGGTCGGTCTGGCGGCCAGCGTGGCGATTGGTTTTGCCGTCGTGCTCTGGTCGCAACAGCCGGACTACAAGCCGCTGTATGGCAGCCTGTCGGGCATGGACACCAAGCAGGTGATGGATACCCTGGCCCAGGCTGACATCCCGTACACCGTCGAGCCCAACTCCGGCGCCTTGCTGGTCAAGTCCGAAGACCTGTCCCGTGCCCGCATCAAGCTGGCCGGTGCCGGCATCGCGCAGAACGACGGCAACGTCGGCTTCGAGATCCTCGACAAGGACCAGGGCCTGGGCACCAGCCAGTTCATGGAAGCGACCCGTTACCGTCGCGGCCTGGAAGGCGAGCTTGCGCGTACCATTTCTGCCCTGAACAACATCAAGGCCGCCCGCGTGCACCTGGCGATCCCGAAGAGTTCGGTGTTCGTGCGTGACGATCGCAAACCTACCGCCTCGGTGCTGGTCGAGATGTACGCCGGCCGCACCCTGGAGCCCGGGCAGGTGGCCGCGATCGTCAATCTGGTGGCGACCAGCGTTCCCGAGCTGACCAAGTCCCAGGTCACCGTGGTCGACCAGAAAGGCAACCTGCTGTCCGATCAGGCGGAAAATTCCGAACTGACCATGGCCGGCAAGCAATTCGACTACACCCGTCGCATGGAAGGCATGCTGACCCAGCGTGTGCAGAACATCCTGCAACCGGTGCTGGGCAATGATCGCTACAAGGCGGAAGTGTCGGCCGACGTTGACTTCAGCGCCGTGGAGTCCACTGCCGAAAGCTTCAACCCCGATCAGCCTGCACTGCGCAGCGAGCAGACCACCAACGAACAACGCTCCAGCAGCAGCGGTCCGCAAGGCGTGCCCGGTGCCCTGAGCAACCAGCCACCTGGCCCGGCCACCGCGCCGCAGACCACCGGTGGTGGTGCAGCCGGTGCCGCAGGCCCGATTGCCCCTGGCCAGCCACTGCTGGACGCCAACGGTCAGCAGATCATGGACCCGGCCACCGGCCAGCCAATGCTCGCGCCGTACCCGTCGGACAAGCGTAACCAGTCGACCAAGAACTTCGAGCTGGACCGTTCCATCAGCCACACCAAGCAGCAGCAGGGCAAGATCAATCGCCTGTCGGTTGCGGTAGTGGTGGACGATCAGGTCAAGGTCAACCCGGCCAATGGTGAAACCACCACCGTGCCGTGGACCGCCGACCAGTTGGCGCGCTTCACTCGCCTGGTGCAGGACGCGGTGGGCTTCGATGCCGCCCGTGGCGACAGCGTCAGCGTGATCAACGTGCCGTTCTCCACCGAGCGTGGCGAAGTGATCCCGGACATTGCCTTCTATCAGCAGCCGTGGTTCTGGGACATCGTCAAACAGGCGATGGGCGTGATCTTCATCCTGGTGCTGGTGTTCGGCGTGCTGCGTCCGGTGCTCAACAACATCACCAATCCCAAAGGCAAGCATGCCGACGGTGACGTGGAACTGGGCGGCATGGTCGGCCTGGACGGCGAGCTGGCCAATGACCGCGTGAGCCTTGGCGGTCCGCAAAGCATCCTGCTGCCTAGCCCTACCGAGGGTTATGACGCGCAGCTCAACGCAATCAAGAGCCTGGTGGCCGAAGACCCGGCCCGTGTGGCTCAGGTCGTAAAAGAGTGGATCAACACAGATGAGTGAGACTCGTGCAGCGGTCAAATTGACCCGCGTTGACAAGGCCGCGATCCTGCTGCTCACCCTGGGTGAGACGGATGCCGCGCAGGTTCTGCGTCACATGGGGCCCAAGGAGGTCCAGCGTGTGGGCGTGGCCATGGCGCAGATGCGCAGTGTGCACCGCGAGCAGGTCGAGCAGGTGATGGGCGAGTTCGTCGATCTGGTCGGTGACCAGACCGGCGTCGGCATAGGCTCGGACGGATACATCCGCAAGATGCTCACCCAGGCGCTGGGCGAGGACAAGGCCAACGGTCTGATCGACCGCATCCTGCTGGGTGGCAACACCAGCGGTCTGGACAGCCTGAAGTGGATGGAACCGCGCGCGGTCGCCGACGTCATTCGTTACGAGCACCCGCAGATCCAGGCCATCGTCGTCGCGTATCTGGATGCCGACCAGGCCGGTGAAGTGCTGGGCCATTTCGACCACAAGGTGCGTCTGGACATCATCCTGCGCGTCTCGTCGCTGAACACCGTGCAGCCTGCGGCGCTCAAGGAATTGAACCAGATTCTCGAGAAGCAGTTCTCGGGCAACGCCAACACCTCGCGTACCACCCTGGGCGGTATCAAGCGTGCTGCGGACATCATGAACTTCCTCGACAGTTCGGTCGAAGGCCAGCTCATGGATTCGATCCGCGAAGTGGACGAAGACCTCTCGACCCAGATCGAAGACCTCATGTTCGTCTTCAACAACCTGGCCGATGTCGACGACCGTGGCATCCAGGCCTTGCTGCGCGAAGTGTCTTCCGATGTGCTGGTGCTGGCCCTCAAGGGTTCGGACGACGCCATCAAGGAAAAGATTTTCAAGAACATGTCCAAGCGTGCCGCCGAATTGCTGCGCGACGACCTGGAAGCCAAGGGCCCGGTTCGCGTCAGCGACGTGGAAACTGCACAGAAAGAGATCCTCACCATTGCCCGTCGTATGGCGGAGGCCGGGGAGATCGTTCTCGGTGGCAAAGGTGGCGAGGAAATGATTTAACAGCAGGTGCAGTCGATGTTCAGCTCCGATAAAGAAACGCCTAGCGAGCTCATCCGCGCCAAGGACCTCAGTGGATTCGATGTCTGGGCCTTGCCCAGCTTCGATCCCCATGTCGAAGAACCCGAGCCGGAACCTGCGCCCGAGCCCGAACCTGCCGAAAGCGAAGAAGTGCCGCTGGAAGAAGTCCAGCCCATGACCCTCGAAGAGTTGGAGAGCATCCGTCAGGACGCCTACAACGAGGGCTTTGCCATCGGTGAGAAGGAAGGCTTCCACAGCACCCAGCTCAAGGTTCGCCAGGAGGCGGACATCGCCCTGGCCGCCAAGCTGCAAAGCCTGGAGACCCTGATGAGCCATCTGTTCGAGCCTATCGCCGATCAGGACGCGCACATCGAGAAGGCCATGGTCACCCTGGTCGAGCACGTCGCCCGCCAGGTGATCCAGCGCGAGCTGAAAACCGATTCCAGCCAGATCGGCAAAGTATTGCAGGATGCCCTGCGCATGCTGCCGATGGGTGCCACCAACGTGCGGATCCTGATCAATTCCCAGGATTTCGACCAGGTGAAGGCCCTGCGTGATCGCCATGAAGAAAACTGGCGCATCCTTGAAGACGACACCCTGCAACCCGGCGGTTGCCGCGTGGAAACCGAACACAGCCGCATCGATGCCAGCGTCGAGACGCGCCTGAGCGTAGCGATCGCCAAGATGTTCGACCAGCTTCACGAACAGGCGCTGCACCCGGCCGTACCGGACGTGAGTGTCGATCTGGACGCCGCGATCAAGAGCGCCGAAAGCGCCCTGCAGAAACAGTCGGACGCCTCCGATGCGTCTTGAGCGCACCAGCTTCGGCAAGCGCCTGAGCACCTACGCCGATGCCATTACCTTGCCGGTACAGCCGGTGGTGGAAGGGCGCCTGCTGCGCATGGTCGGCCTGACCCTCGAAGCCGAGGGCCTGCGCGCCGCCATGGGCAGCCGTTGTGTGGTCATCAACGACGACAGCCATCACCCGGTTGAAGTCGAAGCGGAAGTCATGGGCTTCGCCGGCGGCAAGGTGTTCCTGATGCCGGTGGGCAGCGTGGCCGGAATTGCGCCGGGTGCGCGCGTGGTGCCTCTGCCTGATACCGGTCGCTTGCCCATGGGCATGACCATGCTCGGTCGCGTCCTCGATGGCGCCGGTCGTCCGCTGGACGGCAAGGGCGGCATGAAGGCCGAAGACTGGGTGCCGCTGGACGGCCCGACCATCAACCCGCTCAAGCGCGACCCGATCAGCCAGCCGCTGGATGTGGGCATTCGTTGCATCAACGGTTTGTTGACGGTAGGTCGCGGCCAGCGTCTGGGCCTGTTCGCCGGTACCGGTGTGGGTAAATCGGTGCTGCTGGGCATGATGACCCGCTTCACCGAGGCCGACATCATCGTGGTCGGGCTGATCGGCGAACGGGGCCGCGAGGTGAAGGAGTTCATCGAGCACATTCTTGGCGAAGAGGGCCTCAAGCGTTCGGTGGTGGTGGCGTCCCCAGCCGACGACGCGCCGCTGATGCGTCTGCGCGCTGCCATGTATTGCACGCGCATCGCAGAATATTTCCGCGACAAGGGCAAGAACGTCCTGTTGCTGATGGATTCGCTGACCCGTTTCGCCCAGGCCCAGCGGGAAATCGCCCTGGCCATCGGCGAGCCGCCCGCGACCAAGGGCTATCCGCCCTCGGTGTTCGCCAAGCTGCCCAAGCTGGTGGAGCGCGCGGGCAATGCGGAGAAAGGCGGCGGGTCGATCACCGCGTTCTACACCGTACTGTCTGAAGGCGACGACCAGCAAGACCCGATTGCCGACTCGGCGCGGGGCGTGCTGGACGGTCACATCGTGCTGTCCAGGCGGCTGGCCGAGGAGGGGCATTACCCGGCCATCGACATCGAAGCGTCCATCAGCCGGGTCATGCCGTCGGTGGTCGATGCGCAGCACATGACCCAGGCGCAGTACTTCAAACAGCTGTGGTCGCGCTATCAACAGAGCCGCGACCTCATCAGCGTGGGCGCCTATGTGGCCGGCGGCGACCGCGAGACAGACCTTGCGATCAACCTGCAACCGCAACTGGTGCAGTACCTGCGTCAGGGCTTGCACGACAACGAGAGCATGCAAAGCAGCGAGGCGCAGTTGGCGCGCATCTTCAATCCTCAGGCGGCTGGCTGATAACCCATGGCCCAGACCCGCGCATCGCGCCTGGCGCCCGTGGTGGACATGGCCGAAAGCGCCGAAAAGACCGCCGCCCAGCGTTTGGGGCATTTTCAGGGCCAGGTCCGGCTGGCCGAGAACAAACTCGGCGAGCTCGAAAAATTCCGCGCCGATTACCAGCAGCAGTGGATCGACAAAGGCTCGGTGGGTGTGTCTGGCCAGTGGCTGATGAACTACCAGCGCTTTCTCAATCAGCTGGAAACGGCCGTCAGCCAGCAACGCCAGAGCCTGACCTGGCACCAGAACAACCTCAACAAAGCCCGCGGCGAGTGGCAAAAGGCATACGCCCGCGTCGAAGGCCTGCGCAAACTGGTGCAACGCTACATCGACGAAGCCCGCGCCGCGGAAGACAAACGCGAGCAAAAACTCCTCGACGAACTCTCCCAACGCCTCCCCCGGCAGCAGCCGTTCTAACCGCTTCAGGTGTCGGCTGTGATGTGTGGCGCGTCAGCGATGAATCCCTGTGGGAGCGGGCTTGCCCGCGAAAGCGTCATATCGGACCCTTCAATGTCGTATGGTCCGCCCCCTTCGCGGGCAAGCCCGCTCCCACACTTCTATGATCCCCAGTCCCGTAGCAGCACGGCTTGCCGGCGGGGGCGATTTCGAGGGCGTCATCGCGGGCAAGCGCGCTCCTACAGGCACAGGCACCGCATGCCCGGCCGGTGGTGCGCGACGTCAGGCCACCAATCCAAACCACCCAACTCCACCCCAGTCAGATCACTTCCATCATGACTGTAGGAATCTTCCATTTGCCGCGCCGCACAAGGGGTGCTAAAACTTCATCCGTCTGACGCCGTTTCATATAAGGGATTTGCCAATGTCAGTTACTTCCGAGCGCTCTCCTGACAAGCAGAAGCTGACCATCAAGATCAAAGGACGGTTCGATTTTTCCACGCACCAGGATTTTCGCGGTGCGTACGAGCGAGAAACCGACGCCAAGCATTACGTAGTCGATCTGAAGGAAACCAACTACCTCGACAGCTCGGCGCTGGGCATGCTCCTGCTGCTGCGCGATCATGCCGGCGGCGAACGCGCCGATGTACGGTTGGAAAACTGCAGCGCCGACGTCATCAAAATCCTCGCCATTTCCAACTTCTCCAAACTCTTCAACATCGGCTAATGGCGGGTTCTGCGCCACCCGAGCGCCTGACGATACTCATCGCCGACGACAACGCCAGCGACCGCATGCTGCTCTCGGCGATCATCAGCCGCCTGGGGCATGAGGTCCAGAGCGCATGCGATGGCGAAGAAGCCGTCGGACTGTTCGAGCGCAGGCGCCCGCAGTTGGTCCTGATGGACGCCCTGATGCCGGTCATGGACGGCTTCGAGGCGGCCCGCCGGATCAAGGAACTGGCCGGCGAAGCGCTGGTGCCGATCATCTTCCTCACCTCCATGAGCGAAGGCGAGGGCCTGGCGCGCTGCCTGGATGCCGGCGGCGATGACTTCATCACCAAGCCCTACAACCCCATCGTGCTGGCCGCCAAGATCAACGCGATGAACCGCCTGCGCCTGTTGCAGGAAACCGTCCTGCAGCAGCGCGACATGATCGCCCGCCACCATAAATACCTGCTCAACGAGCAGCGCGTGGCCAAGGCGGTGTTCGACCAGATCGCTCACTCGGGCTGCCTCAACGCCCCCAACATTCGTTATCTGCAGTCGCCTTACGCGCTGTTCAACGGCGACCTGCTGCTGGCGGCGTGGGCGCCGTCGGGCAACATGCATGTGCTGCTTGGGGACTTCACAGGGCACGGCCTGCCGGCCGCCGTCGGGGCAATGCCGCTGGCCGAAGTGTTCTACGGCATGACGGCCAAGGGCTACGGCCTCCCAGAAACCCTGCGCGAGATGAACGCCAAGCTCAAGCGCATCCTGCCGGTGGACATGTTCTGCTGCGCGGCGCTGGTGTGCGTCAACTTCAAGCAGCAACTGGTGGAAGTCTGGAACGGCGGCCTGCCTGATGGCTACCTGCTGCATGCCGACGGGCGACCCCACACGCCGCTGGTGTCGGCGCACCTGCCGCTGGGCGTGCTGGGTGCCGGCAGCTTCGATGACAATACCCAGGTCTACCCCTTTGCCCCCGGCGACCGGGTGTTCCTGCTGTCTGACGGCGTGGTGGACAGCACCGACGAAAATGGCGAGATGTTTGGCTCGCGGCGGTTGCAGAACGTGTTCGTCACCAACCGCAACCCGGCCTCGCTGATGGAAGAAGTGCAATGGGCGCTCGCGCGGTTTCGCGGTCAGGTCCGTGACGATGTGAGCATGCTGGAAGTGGGCTTCAACGAGCCCGAGCTTCTGGGCACGCCGTCGGTGATCTACACCGACAGCGGCGATTCGAGCCCGCTGGACTGGGCCGCCAGCTTCGAATTCCGTGCCTCGACCCTCAAGCGCTTCAACCCGCTGCCCTACCTGCTGCAACTGCTCCAGGAAGTGCATGGCCTGCGCCTGCAGAGCAGCGAGCTCTATACCGTGATGTCCGAGCTGTACAGCAACGCCCTGGAGCACGGGGTGCTGGGGCTGGATTCGGCACTCAAGCGCGATGCCGAGGGTTTTGCCCTTTACTACCAGTTGCGCGCTGAGCGTCTGGAGAACATGGAAGGCGGGTTCATACGATTTAGTTTCCAGATAATTCCGGTCGGGCAGGGTGGGCGGCTGATCGTCGAAGTTCACGACAGCGGCAATGGTTTCGACGTCGAGCGGGTGCTGGCGTTGCCTCCTGCGGTCAACCAGTTGTCCGGGCGCGGGCTCAACCTGGTCCGGCAATTGAGTAATGAGTGCCATTGGTCCCCGGACGGGCGCACCGCCCGTGTAGAGTTCGCTTGGGAGGGTCTGGCATAATCCGGCGCTTTCTTGATCAAGGAGCGAGCAAGCAGTGAAAAATCATATGGATCTAAACGTCCTCGGGACGCTGCGTGACGTCATGGAAGGGGAATACCCGGCGCTGCTGGAGGTATTCATCAAGGATTCCGAACGACGTGTCATCGAGCTCAATGAGCTCATTCAATCAGCCGATTTTTCCTCCCCCGGCCCGCTCCAGCTCAAGCAACTGGCCGACAAGGTCCACAGCTTCAAGGGCAGTTGCAGCAACATGGGCGCCGCACACCTGGCCGACCTGTGCCGCGAGCTGGAAGACCAGGCGCGCAGCCCGGCGCCCCCCGGTGCTGCTGAAATCCGCCAGAGCGTCGCGGCGATCACCAGCGAATTTGCCGTGGTGCGCGATCTATTCGACGTACAACTGGAGTCTGCGCTCAAGGGATTCTGAGCCGGCAATCTGTCCCATCCCGAAAGCTGGCCCGTCATTTGCTTGATCTCCGCGCAATCGTGCTTTTGCGGAGATCAACATGGCCCTTGCCAACAACCCTTTACTTACGGCCCTGACGGCTGCCAAAGCCCAGAAAGCCAGCGCCGCCAATTCGGTAAAGGCGCCAGACCCCGTCAAGGACAACGCTTCCAGCTTCTCGACGGTATTTGCCAAGCAGGCCGCGCCCAAGTCTTCCAGCGTCGATGACAGCCCGCCCAAGCCCGCCAGCGCCAAGAGTCCGGCAGCGACCGACAAGCATGGCGCCAGCCAATCGTCTGCCGCCTCTGACAAGACGGTTGCCGATAACGGCAATGGCTTGCCTGGCAACAAGGCGGTCAATGCCAAGCCGGACAACGCCTCCGGTAAGGATAACGACAAGGACGACGATACCGACGACACCTCCGATACCGCGACCTCGGCCACCGATCCGACGGTAGCTGACGGCACTGTCACTGACCCGGTCGTCGATCCGTCGCTGATCGTTGCCACCCCCGTGGTCGAGCCTGCGCCGGTCCAGCCCGACGTCGCCGCGCAGCCGGTAATCGATCCGGCGTTGCTGGCCGGCACCGCCCCGGTTGTGCCGCCACCGGTGGTGCAGGCGCCGACCGACGCCACCGATGACACCTTCGACCCGTCGGCCGATCCTCTGGAAGGCTTGACGGCGGTTCAGGTTGCTCTGGAAAACAAGGCCCAGCAAAGCGCCCAGGCGAATGCGGCCGTGAAGGGCGCAGGCCATGACGCCGGCAAGCAGGACCCCAACGCCGATGCGGCGCAGCAGCTTGCCGGTAACCTGGCGGCGCTGGGCGATCAGCCTGTGGACAAGAGCACCACCGAGGGTGGCGGCGACAAGGCCTTTGCCGGGCTGTTGGCCGATGGCCTCAAGGATGTGAAGGGCGCCACCGGCGACACCCGGGTGGACAATTTCGCCGAGCGTCTGGCGGCATTGTCCCAGGCCGCCCAGGTGAAAACCGGCTCCGCGACGCCAGCGACTCCGCTCAATCAGCCGCTGGCCATGAACCAGAGCGGCTGGACCGAGGGCGTGATCAACCGCGTCATGTACCTGTCCAGCCAGAATCTCAAGCAGGCCGACATCCAGCTGGAACCGGCCGAACTGGGACGCCTGGACATTCGCGTCAATATGGCGGCAGACCAGCAGACCCAGGTCACCTTCATGAGCGCCCATGTCGGTGTGCGTGAAGCGCTGGAAAACCAGATGTCGCGCCTGCGTGATTCCTTCGCCCAGCAGGGCATGGGGCAGGTCGATGTCAACGTGGCCGACCAGGGCCGTGGGTGGCAACAGCAGGCCCAGCAGCAGTCGGGTGGTGACGCACAGCGCGGCAATGGCACCAGTGGTTCAGGCAATGGCAGCGGCAGCGACCTGATCGCCGACGGCGCCCCGGTGGATGCCGCAACGGCCGCCGCCAGCGCCCCGTTGCAGGTGGTGGGCTCAAGCGCGGTCGATTATTACGCCTGACCCCACGCCAGCCAAGTAGGAGCGCGCTTGCCCGCGAGCTGCTGCACCGCAGCAGTAAAACCTGACACCTCGGATTGACTGGTAGTCCGAGTTCGCCGGTTTTACTGCCGCCTTGCGGCAGGTCGCGGGCAAGCGCGCTCCTACACCTTCCAGGCAGCATCAAAAGCGCCACGCGTCTTGCCGTTCTGGCACAACCCTTGCTCTCCCTCTGTCACGCAACACCGAACCCATTGGATAGTGACGGATTATTGGCATGGCGAAGACCGACGACGCAGCACCTAAAGACCCCGCGAAGAAAGGCAAGTTGAAGATCATCATTCTCGTGGTGGTGGGCCTCTTGCTGGCCATCGGGCTGTCGGTCGGCGCTACCTGGTTCATCATGCACAAGGCCGAGAGCAAGCCGGATCCTGCGGTGGCGGCCGAAGCTGCCAACGTCAAGAAAGAGGCGATCTTCGAGCCGCTCACGCCGCCCTTCGTCGTCAACTACAACGTCAATGGCCGCCAGCGCTACATGCAGGTCAGCATTACCCTGCTGGCCCGTGATCACGCCGATCTGGAAGCGTTGAAAGTGCACATGCCGGTCATCCGTAACAATCTTGTGATGATGTTCTCAGGCCAGGCGTTCGACACCATCGCAACGCCGGTGGGCATGGAAATGCTGCGCCAGAAAGCCGCTGCGGTGGTGCAGGAAGTCGGCCAGAAAGAGCTGAACAAGAGCGTCATCGAGCAGGTTCTTTTCACTAACTACGTATTGCAGTAGGACCACGACATGGCCGTGCAAGACCTGCTGTCCCAGGATGAAATCGACGCGCTGCTGCATGGCGTGGACGATGGTCTGGTACAGACCGAAAGCGTCATCGAACCTGGCAGTGTCAAGAGTTATGACCTGACCAGTCAGGACCGCATCGTCCGTGGACGCATGCCGACCCTGGAAATGATCAACGAGCGTTTCGCCCGTTACACCCGCATCAGCATGTTCAACCTGTTGCGTCGCTCTGCCGACGTGGCGGTGGGCGGTGTGCAGGTGATGAAGTTCGGCGAGTACATCCACTCGCTGTACGTGCCGACCAGCCTGAACCTGGTCAAGATCAAACCGCTGCGCGGCACCGCGTTGTTCATCCTGGATGCCAAGCTGGTGTTCAAGCTGGTGGACAACTTCTTCGGTGGCGACGGCCGTCACGCCAAGATCGAAGGCCGTGAATTCACGCCGACCGAGCTGCGCGTGGTGCGCATGGTGCTGGACCAGGCCTTCATCGACCTGAAGGAAGCCTGGCAGGCGATCATGGAAGTCAATTTCGAGTACATCAACTCGGAAGTGAACCCGGCCATGGCCAACATCGTGGGCCCGAGCGAAGCGATCGTGGTGTCGACCTTCCACATCGAACTCGATGGCGGTGGCGGCGACCTGCACGTGACCATGCCGTATTCGATGATCGAGCCGGTGCGCGAAATGCTCGACGCCGGCTTCCAGTCCGATCTGGACGACCAGGACGAGCGCTGGGTCAACGCCCTCAAGCAGGACGTCATGGATGTGGCGGTGCCGCTGAGCGCCACGGTTGCCCGTCGTCAGCTCAAGTTGCGGGACATCCTGCACATGCAGCCCGGTGACGTGATTCCGGTGGAGCTGGGTGAACACCTGGTGATGCGCGCCAATGGCGTGCCGTCGTTCAAGGTCAAGCTGGGCTCGCACAAGGGCAATCTGGCGCTGCAGGTGATCGAGCCGATAGAACGTCGCTGACGCCTGGCCGTCTGCATCTGAATGTGTGCTGTAAACGAATTGCTCTGCTAACACAATTTTACGGGCGAATGACAAAGCCCTGTCGAGGACAACCATGGCTGATGAAAACGAAATGAACTCCGCAGACGACCAGGCACTGGCTGACGAATGGGCTGCAGCGCTGGGCGAAGCGGGCGAGGGCGGTCAGGCTGATATCGACGCGCTGCTGGCCGCCGATGCGGGCAACGCCGCCGGCAACCGTCTGGCGATGGAAGAGTTCGGCAGCGTGCCAAAGCACAATGGCCCTGTTTCGCTGGAAGGCCCGAACCTGGACGTGATCCTGGACATCCCGGTGTCGATTTCCATGGAAGTGGGCAGCACCGATATCAATATCCGTAACCTGCTGCAACTCAACCAGGGCTCGGTGATCGAGCTCGACCGTCTGGCCGGCGAGCCGCTGGACGTGCTGGTCAACGGCACACTGATCGCCCACGGTGAGGTGGTGGTGGTGAACGAGAAGTTCGGCATCCGTCTGACCGACGTGATCAGCCCAAGCGAACGCATCAAGAAGCTGCGCTAAGTGGGTCGCTTGCTAAAGGGCCTGTTGGTCGCGCCCGTGTTGATGACGTCGTGGCTGGTGATGGCGGCGGATCCTGCAACCACGCCAGCGCCAGCCGCTGCCACGCCTGCCGTGACAGCGCCGGCTGCCGGGGCCGTTACCGTGCCCCCGGTGGGCGCGTTGACCAGCGGTATCGGTGGTCAACTGGCGCAACTGGTGTTCGGTTTGCTGCTGGTGGTCGGTTTGATCTTCGTGCTGGCCTGGCTGATGCGCAGGGTTCAGCGCGCAGGGCCCGGCGGCAACCAGGTCATCGAACTGGTGGGTTCCCGTGCCCTCGGCCCGCGTGACCGGCTGGTGCTGGTGCAGGTTGGCAACGAGCAGGTGCTGCTGGGCGTTTCCCCCGGCAGCATCACCGCGCTGCATGTGATGAACGAGCCGGTGCAGGTGCCTGAAACCCAGAACGCCACGCCCGAATTCGCCCGCCGCCTGATGGAAGCGCTGGGCAACAAGGGTGTGATCAACAAAGGCGCGGCCCGGCCGTTCGGCGGCAAGGACAGCCTCGAAAATCCGGGTCAGAAGGATAAGAACTGATGCGCATTGTCTTGACGCTGCTGTTGTTGCTGGCAGCGCCGCTGGCGTTCGGCGCCGACCCGTTGTCGATCCCGGCGATCTCGCTGGGCACCGGTGCCAACGGCCAGCAGGAATACTCGGTCAGCCTGCAGATCCTGCTGATCATGACCGCGCTGAGTTTCATCCCGGCGTTCGTCATGCTGATGACCAGCTTCACCCGGATCATCATCGTGTTCTCGATCCTGCGCCAGGCCCTGGGCCTGCAGCAGACGCCGTCGAACCAGATCCTCACCGGCATGGCGCTGTTCCTGACGCTGTTCATCATGGCGCCCGTGTTCGACCGGGTGAACAACGATGCGCTGCAGCCGTACCTGGCGGAAAAACTCACCGCCCAGGACGCCGTCGCCAAGGCTGAAGTGCCGATCAAGGACTTCATGCTCGCCCAGACTCGCTCAAGCGACCTGGAGCTGTTCATGCGCCTGTCCAAGCGCACCGACATCCCGACCCCCGACGCTGCGCCTTTGACCATCATCGTCCCGGCCTTCGTGACCTCGGAGCTCAAGACGGCGTTCCAGATCGGCTTCATGATCTTCATCCCGTTCCTGATCATCGACCTGGTGGTCGCGAGCGTGCTGATGGCCATGGGTATGATGATGCTTTCGCCGCTGATCATTTCGCTGCCGTTCAAGATCATGCTGTTCGTGCTGGTGGATGGCTGGGCGCTGATCATCGGTACGCTGGCCGGCAGTTTCGGTGGCGTATGAACCTGTTTGACGAGGAGTGCGCAGCATGACCCCAGAAGTGGCCGTCGACCTTTTCCGTGAAGCGCTGTGGCTGACCACCACCATGGTCGCCATCCTGGTGGTGCCCAGCCTGATCGTCGGCCTGCTGGTCTCGATGTTCCAGGCCGCCACCCAGATCAACGAACAGACCCTGAGCTTCTTGCCGCGTCTGCTGGTGATGCTCATCACCCTGATCGTGGTCGGCCCGTGGCTGGTGCGTACCTTCATGGAATACATCATTTCGCTGTACACCAGCATTCCCCAAGTGATCGGCTGACGTCTGCATGGAACCTGTGCTGGCGCTGACCGATACGCAGATCAGCACGTGGGTGGCCGCCTTCATGCTGCCGCTGTTTCGCATCGCGGCGGTGCTGATGACCATGCCGATCTTCGGCACGACCCTGGTGCCGACCCGCGTGCGCCTGTACCTGGCGCTGGCGATCACCGTGGTGGTGGCGCCGAGCCTTCCGCCGATGCCCGAAGTGCATGCGCTGGACCTGAGTGCGCTGCTGCTCATCGCCCAGCAGATCATCATCGGCGCGGCGCTGGGTCTGTCCCTGCAACTGTTTTTCCAGGCATTCGTGATCGCCGGCCAGATCGTCGCGATTCAGATGGGCATGGGTTTCGCGTCCATGGTCGACCCGGTCAACGGTGTGTCGGTGGCGGTGATCGGGCAGTTCTTCACCATGCTGGTGACGCTGCTGTTCCTGGCCATGAACGGTCATCTGGTGGTGTTCGAAGTCCTGATCGAAAGCTTCACCACGCTGCCGGTGGGCGAGGGGCTGATGGTCGCCAATTTCTGGGGGCTGGTGCTGCGCCTGGGCTGGGTGCTGGGGGCTGCGCTGATCCTGGTGTTGCCGGCGATCACTGCGCTGCTGGTGATCAACATTGCCATGGGCGTAATGACCCGGGCGGCGCCGCAGCTGAACATCTTCTCTATCGGCTTCCCGCTGACCCTGGTGCTGGGCATGGGGATTCTGTGGATCTCCCTGGGCGACATTCTCAATCAGTACCAACCGCTGGCGGTCGACGCCTTGCAGTTGCTCAAGGAAATGGTCAGGGCGCGCTGAGATGGCAGAGAGCGAGAGCGGTCAGGACAAGACAGAAGACCCCACGGACAAGCGCAAGAAAGACGCGCGAGAGAAGGGCGAGATCGCCCGGTCCAAGGAGCTCAACACCGTCATCATCATGATTGTCGGCGCCGCCGGTTTGCTGGCGTTCGGCGGCTCGATGGCAGAAATGATGATGCAGCTGATGCGCGACAACTTCACCATCTCCCGGGATGCGCTGATGGACGAGCGCAGCATGAGCCTGATGTTGATGGTTTCAGGCAAGGCAGCGCTGCAGTCGGTCACTCCGTTGTTGGTGGCCCTGACCCTGGCGGCGTTGATCGGGCCGATTTCCCTGGGTGGCTGGCTGTTCGCGGCAGGCTCGCTGGCGCCCAAGTTCAGCCGGCTCAATCCTCTGGCGGGGCTCAAGCGCATGGTCTCGCCCAAGGCGCTGATCGAACTGCTCAAGTCTCTGGCCAAGTTTTTCATCGTGTTGATCGTGGCCATCATGGTCCTGTCCAGGGACAAGAACGACCTGCTGGCCATTGCCCATGAACCCCTTGAACTGGCGGTGGCGCACAGTCTGCAACTGGTCGGCTGGAGCACCTTGTGGATGGCCTTCGGGCTGTTGATCATCGCTGCGGTGGACGTGCCGGTGCAGCTGTGGGAAGCCCACAAGAAGCTGCTGATGACCAAGCAGGAAGTGCGCGACGAGCACAAGGACAGCGAAGGGCGGCCAGAGGTCAAGCAGCGGATTCGCCAGTTGCAGCGCGAAATGTCGCAGCGACGGATGATGGCGGCGATCCCCGAAGCCGACGTCATCATCACCAACCCGACTCACTATGCCGTAGCGCTCAAGTACGACTCCGAGAAGGGCGGCGCGCCGGTGCTGCTGGCCAAGGGCAGCGACTTCATCGCCCTGAAGATCCGCGAGATCGGCGCGCAGCATCAGATCCTGCTGCTCGAATCGCCGGCGCTGGCGCGTTCGATCTACTACAGCACCGAGCTTGAGCAGGAAATTCCGGCGGGGCTGTACCTGGCGGTGGCGCAGGTGCTGGCTTACGTGTACCAGATCCGCCAGTTCCACGCAGGCCGCGGCAAGCGTCCACCGCCGTTGAACGAGGATCTGCCGATTCCGCCGGATTTGCGGCGGGATTCGTAGCGGGCGTGAGATCGCTACATGGATGCCCTTCGGGCGCGATCGCGGGCAAGCGCGCTCCTACATTTGTTGCAACGTACCGCATTCTGATGGACCGAGTGCGCAGCCTTTCAAACAACCCGCAGGATCCCAAGCCAAGCACCAAGGCTACCAACACGATCCAGGCCATGGCACGTTGCAACAAATGTAGGAGCGCGCTTGCCCGCGATAGGCCCGAAGGGCATCCATGTATCAATGTGCCGCCAGACAAATATGTCGACCCCAACACAATTCTGTATAGTGGCACTCTGACATTTTTCACGCTTTCCCAGAGTTGGACAGAATTTTGCAATACCTGCGTTACAGCGCCTCTGGCGTCAAAAGTTTGATTTAACGCGCAGGTAGATAATCGGTGGATCGCTCTCAAATACTCACAAACGCACGCTCCGGACTGATCGGCCTGGGTCGTGGTCAGTTGGGTGTGCCGTTGTTGTTGCTGGTCATGCTGGCAATGATGATGTTGCCGATGCCGCCGTTCCTGCTGGACGTGTTCTTCACGTTCAACATCGCCTTGTCGATCGTCGTGCTGCTGGTCTGCGTCTACGCCCTGCGGCCGCTGGATTTTTCGGTGTTCCCCACCATCCTGCTGATCGCGACCTTGCTGCGCCTGGCGCTCAACGTGGCGTCCACCCGTGTGGTCATGCTCCACGGCCAGGACGGCCACGCCGCCGCCGGTAAGGTGATCCAGGCCTTCGGTGAGGTGGTGATCGGCGGTAACTACGTGGTCGGTATCGTAGTGTTCGCGATCCTGATGATCATCAACTTCGTGGTCGTGACCAAGGGTGCCGGTCGTATCTCCGAGGTGAGCGCGCGCTTCACCCTCGATGCGATGCCCGGCAAACAGATGGCCATCGACGCCGACCTCAACGCCGGCCTGATCGACCAGCCCGAAGCCAAGCGTCGCCGTCTGGAAGTCGCCCAGGAAGCCGAGTTCTACGGCTCCATGGACGGTGCCAGCAAGTTCGTGCGCGGTGACGCCATCGCCGGCCTCCTGATCCTGTTCATCAACCTCATCGGCGGCATGCTGGTGGGTATCCTGCAACACAACATGACCTTCGCCGACGCCGGCAAAGTCTACGCACTGTTAACCATTGGTGACGGTTTGGTGGCGCAACTGCCATCGCTGCTGCTCTCCACCGCTGCCGCGATCATGGTGACCCGCGCCTCGGGCTCCGAAGAAATGGGCAAGCTGGTCGGCCGCCAGATGTTCACCTCGCACAAGGCGCTGGCCGTCTCGGCAGGCATCATGATCGTCATGGGCCTGGTCCCGGGCATGCCGCACTTCTCGTTCATCAGCCTGGGCCTGGTGGCAGCGGGCGGTGCGTACCTGCTGTGGAAGAAACAGAACATGGTCAAGCTCGCGGCGATCCAGGAGGTCAAGCGTCAGCAGGATCTGCTGCCTTCGCCAACCCGCGCGCAGGAATCCAAGGAGCTGGGCTGGGACGACGTGACCCCGATCGACATGATCGGCCTGGAAGTGGGCTACCGCCTGATTCCGCTGGTGGACCGCAACCAGGGTGGTCAGTTGCTGGCGCGGATCAAGGGCGTGCGCAAGAAGTTGTCGCAGGAGTTGGGCTTTCTGATGCCAACCGTACACATTCGCGACAACCTGGACCTGGCGCCGAGCGCGTATCGTCTGACGCTGATGGGCGTGACCCTGGCCGAAGCCGAGATTTATCCGGATCGCGAGCTGGCGATCAACCCGGGTCAGGTATTTGGCAGCCTCAACGGCATCAATGCCAAAGACCCGGCGTTTGGCCTCGAAGCCGTCTGGATCGAAATCAGCCAGCGCGCCCAGGCGCAATCGCTGGGTTATACGGTGGTGGACGCCAGTACGGTAGTGGCCACTCACCTGAACCAGATTCTCTACAAACACTCACATGAATTGATCGGTCACGAAGAAGTCCAGCAATTGATGACGTTGCTGGCCAAAAGCTCGCCCAAACTGGCCGAGGAGCTGGTCCCTGGCGTGCTGTCGCTGTCGGCTTTGCTCAAGGTGCTGCAGGCGCTGCTGGCCGAGCAGGTTCCGGTGCGCGACATCCGCAGCATTGCCGAAGCCATCGCCAACAATGCCGCCCGGAGTCAAGATACCGCCGCGCTGGTGGCCGCCGTACGGGTCGGATTGTCCCGCGCAATCGTGCAAAGCATTGTCGGCATTGAGCCGGAGCTGCCTGTTATCACCCTGGAGCCAAGGTTGGAACAGATATTGCTCAATAGTCTGCAGAAGGCAGGTCAGGGTCAGGAAGAAGGCGTTCTGCTCGAACCGAGTATGGCTGAGAAACTTCAGCGCTCGTTGATCGAAGCGGCGCAGCGTCAGGAGATGCAGGGTCAGCCGGTAATTTTGTTGGTCGCAGGTCCGGTTCGCGCCATGTTGTCCCGCTTTGGACGTTTGGCGGTTCCGAACATGCATGTTTTGGCTTATCAGGAAATTCCTGACAATAAGCAAGTCACCATCGTAGCGACTGTCGGGCCGAACGGCTGAGGTAGTGAGTCATGCAAGTTAAGCGTTTTTTCGCCGCCGATATGCGTCAAGCCATGAAACTGGTTCGTGATGAGCTGGGCGCTGAAGCCGCCATCATCGGCAACCGGCGGATTGCCGGTGGCGTCGAGCTGACAGCCGCGCTGGACTACAAACTGTCTGCGCTGGCCCCGCGTGTGCCCAACGTCGAGCTCGAGGACGAGCTGCGCAAGACTCAGTCGCGCATTGTGACCGCACAGGCGGAGCTGACCAGCCGCAGCGAACTGGACACCGTCGCCAATCGCCAGCTGTTCGCAGGCATCGCCATGGACGACAGCAACAAGCAGATCGAGCCGACCCTGGACGAGCCGTTCCGCCCATCGATCCATGCCGCGATCGCGGCTGATCGTGCAGAGCGTGCCGAGCGTGCGGCGGCCGAGCCTGGCATCAGCCAGCGCGCCTACGAGTCGATGCGTTCGGAATTGAACGGCCTGCGTGAACTGCTGGAAGTCCAGCTCGGTTCGCTGGCCTGGAATCAACTGCAAGGCAGCCGCCCGCAACAGGCCAACCTGTGGCGTCGCCTGCAACGTGTCGGCCTGTCCGGCCCGCTGTCCCGCGACCTGCTGAACATGGTCCCGGACGTCGACGACCAGCCCCATGCCTGGCGCATGTTGCTGGCGCACCTGGCGCGCATGATCGTCACGCCCGACGTCGAGCCGCTCGAAGAGGGCGGGGTAATTGCCATGGTCGGACCTGCCGGAATGGGCAAGACCACCACACTGGCAAAACTTGCGGCGCGATATGTGTTGAAATACGGCGCGCAAAATATCGCGCTGGTGAGCATGGACAGCTTCCGTATCGGTGCCCAGGAGCAACTCAAGACGCTGGGCCGGATTCTCAATGTGCCGGTGACCCACGTCGATCCGGGCCAGTCCCTGGCTCAGGCGCTGGAGCCGCTGCTGCGCAAGCGCGTGGTGTTGATCGACACCGCAGGCCTGCAAGCCAGCGATCCTGCACTGCGTCTGCAACTGGAAAGCCTAGCGGGCCGCGGCATCAAGGCGCGCAACTACCTGGTCCTGGCCACAACCAGCCAGAAGCAGGTGTTGACCGCCGCGTACCACAGTTACAAACGTTGCGGCCTGGCCGGGTGCATCCTGACCAAGCTGGACGAAACCGCAAGCCTGGGCGAAGTGCTCAGCCTTGCCGTGACACACGAGTTGCCCGTGGCCTATCTCACCGATGGCCCACGGATACCGGATGATCTGCATCTGCCACGTCGCCATCAGCTTGTAAGCCGGGCGGTGAGTGTTCAGATGCAGGAGGAGCCTAGCGAGGAAGCGATGGCGGATATGTTTGCGGATCTTTATCACAGCCCCGGCAAACGCGCGGGCTAGGTTAAGGAAAATGACATTGGAAAATACCTGCATCGATGGTCTGCCAGGCATTGTTCAGTCACTGAACGTGCAGCCCGAAATGTGGCTTAGGTCTAAGCAAGACAAGGTAAAAAATTAACATGGGCAGCATGCATCCCGTTCAGGTTATTGCGGTGACTGGTGGCAAAGGTGGCGTAGGCAAGACCAACGTGTCAGTGAACCTTTCGCTGGCACTGGCCGAGCTAGGGCGTCGCGTGATGTTGCTGGACGCCGATCTGGGTCTGGCCAACGTCGACGTATTGTTGGGCTTGACCCCTAAACGCACCCTGGCCGACGTCATCGAAGGCCGCTGCGAACTGCGCGATGTCCTGTTGCAGGGGCCTGGCGGTGTGCGCATCGTGCCGGCGGCGTCCGGCACTCAGAGCATGGTCCAGTTGACCCCGGCCCAGCATGCCGGCCTGATTCAGGCATTCAGCGACATCGGCGACAACCTGGACGTGCTGGTGATCGACACCGCCGCCGGGATTGGCGAATCGGTCGTCAGCTTCGTGCGCGCGGCGCAGGAAGTGTTGCTGGTGGTCTGCGACGAGCCGACTTCGATCACTGACGCCTACGCGCTGATCAAGCTGCTCAACCGCGACTACGGCATGAACCGCTTCCGCGTGCTGGCCAACATGGCCCAGAGCCCGCAGGAAGGGCGCAACCTGTTCGCCAAGCTGACCAAGGTCACCGACCGCTTCCTGGACGTCGCGCTGCAATATGTGGGCGCCGTGCCGTACGACGAGTGCGTGCGCAAGGCGGTGCAGAAGCAGCGCGCGGTGTACGAAGCGTTTCCCCGTTCCAAATGTGCGCTGGCGTTCAAGGCCATCGCGCAGAAAGTCGATACCTGGCCGCTGCCGGCGAACCCGCGTGGCCACCTGGAATTTTTCGTTGAGCGCCTGGTTCATCAGACCAGTGCAGGGCCAGTGTCATGACTGCAAGTGGCTATCGCATGTACAGCAAATCATCCAGAGATTCCCAGTACGAGCTCATCGAGCGCTATGCCCCGTTGGTCAAGCGTATCGCCTACCACTTGCTGGCGCGTCTGCCGGCCAGCGTGCAGGTCGAGGACTTGATCCAGGCGGGGATGATCGGCCTGCTCGAAGTGTCGACCAAATACGACTCCACCAAGGGTGCGAGCTTCGAGACCTACGCCGGCATCCGCATTCGCGGCGCGATGCTCGACGAAGTGCGCAAGGGTGACTGGGCGCCACGCTCGGTTCACCGCAACACGCGCATGGTCAGCGACGCGATTCGTGCCATTGAAGCAAAAACCGGCCGTGACGCTAAAGATCACGAGGTTGCTGCCGAACTTCAATTGAGCCTGGACGATTACTACGGGATTCTGAACGATACCTTGGGCAGCCGCCTGTTCAGCTTCGACGACCTTTTGCAGGACGGCGAGCATGAAGGGCTGCACGAGGACGGCGCGAGCCAGTCGCTGGAACCCTCGCGCGATCTCGAAGACGAGCGCTTCCAGAGCGCGCTGGCCGATGCCATCGCCAACCTGCCCGAGCGTGAACGCCTGGTGCTGGCGCTGTACTACGACGAAGAGCTGAACCTCAAGGAAATCGGTGAGGTCCTGGGTGTCAGCGAATCCCGTGTCAGCCAGCTGCACAGCCAGTGCGCCGCACGTCTGCGGGGCCGGCTGGGTGAGTGGCGCGCACGTTGATTGATTGAACGCAGGCTTTCGGGGCTGCGGATGGTATGTAAAACCGGCTGTGCAAGATGTTGTGTGGGCATCATGAGACAAGGCAGGAGCCGGTCGGATCGGGTCTTTGAAGATCCGCTCTGCTGCGCGCGTGACCTGCCGATTCGTCAGACCCGTCACTGTTATTCGTAGAAGCCGCTCGCCGGTATTGATTGAACGCGCGTCCAGGTGCTGGGCGCGTTAAAGACTGCTTGGAGGTCGAATTGGACAAGAACATGAAAATCCTCATCGTTGATGACTTCTCAACGATGCGGCGGATCATAAAAAACCTGTTGCGTGACCTTGGGTTCACCAACACGGCCGAAGCAGATGACGGTACCACCGCATTGCCGATGTTGCAGGCTGGCGGTTTCGATTTCCTGGTCACGGACTGGAACATGCCGGGCATGTCGGGCATCGACCTGCTGCGCCAGGTGCGTGCCGATGAACGCCTGCGCCACATGCCGGTGCTGATGGTCACTGCCGAAGCCAAGCGCGAGCAGATCATCGAGGCTGCCCAGGCCGGTGTTAACGGTTACGTCGTGAAGCCATTCACAGCCCAAGTGCTCAAAGAGAAGATCGAAAAGATATTCGAGCGCGTCAATAGCTGATGTCCGCTGCGAGGGCGCTATGGATCCTAAAGATTCGACAATGGGTGACTTCGAGTCGACCCTGAAGAAACACGCACAAGAGCTCGTCACCAGCCTTGAAAAAGGCAAGTTCGGCGACGCCGTGCAACTTATCCATGAGCTTAACCAGACTCGCGATCGCGGGCTGTATCAGGAAGTGGGCAAGCTGACGCGCGAGTTGCACAGCGCGATCGTCAACTTCCAGATCGACCCGCACATGCCGCAAGCCGAGGAAGTGTCCCAGATCACTGACGCCACCGAGCGCCTGTCCTATGTGGTCAGGCTCACGGAAGGTGCGGCCAACCGCACCATGGACCTGGTGGAGCAGAGCACGCCGTTGATGAACGGCCTGAGCGAGGACGCCAAGGCACTGAGTGCCGATTGGGGGCGCTTCATGCGTCGCGAGATCGGCGCCGAAGAGTTTCGTGATCTGGCCCGCCGCGTCGATGGTTTTCTGTCGCGCAGCGAGAAGGAGACCCACCAGGTCGCCAGCCACCTGAACGACATTCTGCTGGCCCAGGACTATCAGGACCTGACCGGCCAGGTGATCAAGCGTGTCACCACGCTTGTGACCGAGGTCGAGAGCAATCTGCTCAAGCTGGTGCTGATGGCAAGCCAGGTGGATCGCTTTGCCGGGATCGAGCACGATCAGGAAGTGTTCCGTAAGCAAAAAGAACAGGAAAAACTTCATTCCAAGGGTGAAGGTCCGCAGATTCATGCCGATAAACGTGAAGACGTCGTATCCGGTCAGGATGATGTAGACGATCTGCTATCCAGCCTGGGTTTCTAACTTCCAGTTCCCGGGTTCTATGTGAAAGTGGCGCAAGGTCTGCGCGCGAATGCTTCGACGAAGGCAATGCGCGCAGGCCATCAACGCAGCCTCTGGATCGGTTTGACGGTTAATTTTAGGAGCACCCCCAATGAGCTTCGGCGCCGATGAAGAAATCCTTCAGGATTTTCTGGTAGAGGCCGGCGAGATTCTCGAGCAGTTGTCCGAGCAGTTGGTCGAGCTGGAAAGCCGACCGGATGATGCGGATCTGCTCAATGCAATTTTTCGCGGTTTTCACACTGTAAAAGGGGGCGCCGGCTTCCTCCAGCTCAACGAGCTGGTTGAATGCTGCCACATCGCTGAAAACGTGTTCGACATCCTGCGCAAAGGTGAGCGTCGGGTCGATGCCGAACTCATGGACGTCGTGCTCGAAGCGCTGGACACCGTGAACAGCATGTTCGGCCAGGTGCGCGAACGCTCTGACATTACCCCCGCCACCCCAGGGCTGCTCGCCGCGCTGTCGCGCCTGGCCGAGCCTGCGTCGGCCGATGAAATCGCCGCTGCGCCTGCACCTGTGGTCGAGGAAGTGCCAGAGGCTGCGTCCGAAGACATCACCGATCTTGAATTCGAACAACTGCTCGACTCGCTCAACGCGGTCAAGGCCCAGGCGGCGGGTGCTGCCGTCTCGGCGCCGGCACCGGTGGCTGCTGCCCCCGTGCAGGCTGATCAGCCGGCCAGCGATGAAATCACCGACGCCGAGTTCGAATCGCTGCTCGATCAACTGCATGGCAAGGGTCAGTTCGCCGCCGATGCCGTGGCGCCTGCCGCCAACGCGCCATCTGCAGCGGCAGCGACACCTGCCAGCGATGAAATCACCGACGACGAATTCGAAGCCCTGCTGGACCAGTTGCATGGCAAGGGCAGCTTCTCCCCCGACGCCAGCGCACCGGTTGCCGCCGCGCCTGTGGCCGCTGCTGCCAGCGAGCCTGCATCCGACGAAATCACCGACCACGAATTCGAAGCGCTGCTCGATCAACTGCATGGCAAGGGCAAGTTCGAACCGGCCGTAGCCGGCGCGACCGCCACTGCTGCCGCACCGGTGAAGAAAGCCGAGCCTGCCAAGGCTGAACCTGCCAAGCCGCCAGCACCGAAAGCCGAGGCACCGAAGGCTGAAGTGGCACCTGCGCCGGCGCCAGCAAAAGCTGCGCCTGCACCGGCGCCGGCCCGTGCACCTGCGCCGACCGCCGCCGACAAGGCGCCGACCGAAGCGGAAACCACCGTGCGCGTCGACACCGCGCGGCTGGACGAAATCATGAACATGGTCGGCGAACTGGTACTGGTGCGTAACCGCCTGGTGCGCCTGGGCCTGAACAGCGGCGACGAAGCCATGTCCAAGGCCGTGTCCAACCTGGACGTGGTGACCGCCGACCTGCAGACCGCCGTCATGAAGACGCGCATGCAGCCGATCAAGAAGGTCTTCGGCCGCTTCCCGCGTCTGGTTCGTGACCTGGCGCGCCAGCTCAAGAAAGAAATCAACCTTGAACTGGTGGGTGAAGAAACCGACCTGGACAAGAACCTGGTCGAGGCCCTGGCCGACCCGCTGGTGCACTTGGTGCGCAACGCGGTGGACCACGGCATCGAATCGCCGGAAGAGCGCGAAGCGTCGGGCAAGGCCCGTGGCGGTCGCGTAGTGCTGTCGGCGGAACAGGAAGGCGACCACATCCTGCTGTCGATCTCCGATGACGGCAAGGGCATGGACCCGGCGGTGCTGCGCGCCATCGCGGTCAAGCGTGGCGTGATGGACAAGGACGCGGCCGATCGCCTGTCCGACACCGATTGCTACAACCTGATCTTCGCCCCGGGCTTCTCGACCAAGACCGAGATTTCCGACGTGTCCGGCCGTGGCGTGGGCATGGACGTGGTGAAAACCAAGATTTCCCAGCTCAACGGCTCGATCAACATCTACTCGACCAAGGGCCAGGGCTCGAAGATCGTCATCAAGGTCCCGCTGACCCTGGCGATCATGCCGACCCTGATGGTGATGCTGGGCAACCAGGCCTTCGCCTTCCCGCTGGTCAACGTCAACGAGATCTTCCACCTGGACCTGTCGACCACCAATGTCGTCGATGGTCAGGAAGTGGTGATCGTACGGGACAAGGCCCTGCCGCTGTTCTACCTCAAGCGCTGGCTGGTCAGCTCGGCCGCTCACGAAGAGCAGCGCGAGGGCCACGTGGTGATCCTCTCGGTGGGCACGCAGCGCATCGGTTTCGTGGTGGATCAACTGGTGGGCCAGGAAGAAGTGGTCATCAAGCCGCTGGGCAAGATGCTGCAAGGTACCCCAGGCATGTCCGGCGCCACCATCACCGGTGACGGCCGCATCGCGCTGATCCTCGATGTACCGAGCATGCTCAAGCGTTACGCCGCACGGCGTATCTGATTCAAGCGAGCGCGTCCGCCGTCACGGCGTGACGCTGTCCGTAGCAGTCCGGCTTGCCGGCGACAGCGATCTTGCGGGCGTCGTCGCCGGCAAGCCGGACTGCTACGGGACATCACCGAATTCAAATGCCGGTGAGTCATGTTGATGAGGCGGGCTGCGACAGCGGCCTGTTCCGTCCTATGGAGTGTTTATGGCAGTCAAGGTTCTGGTGGTAGACGACTCCGGTTTTTTTCGCCGGCGCGTCTCGGAAATTCTTTCCTCTGACACAACGATTCAAGTGGTCGGCACCGCCACCAATGGCAAGGAAGCGATCGAGCAGGCGCTGGCCCTCAAGCCTGACGTGATTACCATGGACTACGAAATGCCGATGATGGATGGCATTACCGCAGTCCGGCACATCATGCAGCGCTGCCCGACACCGGTCCTGATGTTCTCCTCGCTGACCCATGAAGGCGCCCGGGTGACCCTGGATGCGCTGGACGCCGGTGCGGTGGACTTCCTGCCGAAGAATTTCGAAGACATCTCGCGCAACCCCGAGAAGGTCAAGCAGATGCTGTGCGAGAAAGTGCACAGCATTTCGCGCAGCAACCGGCGCTTTGGCGGGTACAGCAGCCCTGCAGCGCCTGCGCCGGTATCGAGCCCGGCCTCTGCATCGCCTGCCAGCTCGCTGCGCAGCAGCGCAACCCCGAGCGCCACCACGCGCCCGGCGCCAGCCCCTGCACGTCCGGCGCCTGCGGCCCACGGCGCGGCACACCATGGACCTGCCTCGCCTGCGCCCAAGCGCAAGGCATACAAGCTGGTGGCCATCGGTACATCCACAGGTGGCCCGGTGGCGCTGCAACGGGTGCTGACCCAACTGCCTGCCAATTTCCCGGCGCCCATCGTGCTGATCCAGCACATGCCGGCTGCCTTCACCAAGGCCTTTGCCGAGCGCCTGGACAAGCTGTGCCGCATCAGCGTCAAGGAAGCCGAGGATGGCGACATCCTGCGTCCGGGCCTGGCGCTGCTGGCCCCCGGCGGCAAGCAGATGATGGTCGATGGCCGTGGTGCGGTGAAAATCCTGCCCGGCGATGAGCGCCTCAACTACAAGCCCTGCGTGGACATCACCTTCGGTTCCGCTGCCAAGGCCTACGCCGACAAAGTGCTGGCCGTGGTCCTGACCGGCATGGGCGCGGACGGTCGCGAAGGCGCGCGTCTGCTCAAGCAGGGCGGCAGTCATATCTGGGCTCAGGACGAAGCCAGCTGCGTGATCTACGGCATGCCGATGGCCATCGTCAAAGCCGATCTGGCGGATGCCGTTTACAGCCTGGACGATATCGGGCGACATCTGGTCGAGGCGTGTATCTGATGGATGTTCTGACTCTCATAGGGATCATTCTGGCGTTCATCGCCATCATCGGCGGCAACTTCCTGGAAGGCGGCCACCTGGGCGCCTTGCTCAACGGGCCGGCGGCGCTGATCGTGCTCGGCGGTACGCTCGCGGCCTGCCTGTTGCAGACGCCGATGAGCGCGTTCAAGCGGGCGATCCAGATCTTCGTGTGGATTCTGTTTCCGCCGCGCATCGACCTGCAAGGCGGTATCGACCGCGTCGTCAACTGGAGCCTGACCGCCCGCAAGGAAGGGCTGCTGGGTCTGGAAACCGTCGCCGACACTGAGCCTGACGCCTACTCGCGCAAGGGCCTGCAGTTGCTGGTCGATGGCGTCGAGCCGGAAACCATTCGCAGCATTCTGGAAGTGGATTTCCTGACCCAGGAAAGCCGCGACATCCAGGCCGCCAAAGTCTTCGAAAGCATGGGCGGCTACGCGCCGACCATCGGCATCATCGGTGCGGTCATGGGCCTGATCCATGTCATGGGCAACCTGGCCGACCCGAACCAGTTGGGCAGCGGCATCGCCGTGGCATTCGTCGCGACCATCTATGGCGTGGCGTCGGCCAACCTGATCCTGCTGCCGGTGGCCAACAAGCTCAAGGCCGTGGCGCTGCGTCAGTCGCGCTATCGCGAGATGCTGCTCGAAGGCCTGCTGTCCATTGCCGAGGGCGAAAACCCGCGCTCGATCGAACTGAAGCTGCAAGGCTTCATGGAGTGATGGACTGATGGCCCGTCGACGTCGCCACCACGAAGAGCACGAAAATCACGAACGCTGGCTGGTGTCCTACGCGGACTTCATCACCTTGCTGTTCGCCTTTTTCGTGGTCATGTACTCCATCTCCTCGCTCAACGAAGGCAAGTACAAGGTGCTTTCCGAGGCGCTGGTCGGCGTGTTCAACGAAGCCGAGCGCAGCGTGCGGCCGATCCCCATCGGCGAGCAGAAGCCGCAGACCGTGCGCCCGGCAGACCCTCTGGTCAAAGACAGCGACCAGACCGACGCAGCCCTGGGGCAGGCCGCCCAGGATCCGCTCAAATCCATCGCCGATGACGTCAACGCGGCGTTCGGCGACCTGATCGCCTCGAAACAGATGACGGTGCGTGGCAACGAGTTGTGGATCGAGATCGAACTCAACTCCAGCCTGCTGTTCGGCAGCGGCGACGCCATGCCCAGCAACCTGGCGTTCGACCTGATCGACAAGGTGGCCAAAATCGTCAAGCCGTTCGACAACCCGATTCACGTCGAAGGCTTCACCGATGACCAGCCCATCAGCTCGGCGCAGTACCCCAGCAACTGGGAGCTGTCGTCGGCGCGGGCATCGAGCATCGTGCGCATGCTGGCCATGGACGGGATCAACCCGGCGCGCATGGCCTCGGTCGGCTATGGCGAATTCCAGCCGCTGACCTCCAATGCCACCGCCGATGGCCGCGCGCGCAACCGTCGCGTGGTGCTGGTGATTTCCCGCAACCTGGACGTGCGTCGCAGCCTGACCGGCTCAGGTACCGCCGCCAATGCAAAACCCGATGCAGCATTGCGGCGTGCTGGCACACAAACTGCACCAGTCCCGGCTAAACCGCCGCAAGGCGTCAAATCTTCGTCATCTGCCCCGTGATTGCGGGCGCAGCGCTTTGATCGGCGGGAACGCGAACACATGAGAGTCTGGGCGGTAGCCAATCAGAAAGGCGGGGTCGGAAAGACCACCACCTCAATCGCTTTAGCCGGCTTGCTGGCGGAGGCGGGCAAGCGCGTGGTCGTGGTCGATCTGGACCCTCATGGCTCGATGACCAGTTATTTCGGTCACAACCCCGACGCGCTGGAGCACAGCTGCTTCGACCTGTTCCTGCACAAGGGCGCGGTGCCTGACGGCCTGCCGGGCCAGTTGCTGCTGCCCACCAGCGATCAGCGCATTTCCCTGCTGCCTTCGAGCACCGCCCTGGCCACCCTTGAGCGTCAGACCCCGGGGCAGAGCGGCCTGGGCCTGGTGATCGCCAAGAGCCTGGCGCAACTGTGGCAGGACTTCGATTACGCGATCATCGACAGCCCGCCGTTGCTGGGCGTGTTGATGGTCAATGCCCTGGCGGCGAGCCAGCAACTGGCCATTCCGGTGCAGACCGAGTTTCTGGCGGTCAAGGGCCTGGAGCGCATGGTCAACACGCTGGCGATGATCAACCGCTCGCGCAAGGTGCCGCTGCCGTACACCATCGTGCCCACGCTGTTCGACCGCCGCACCCAGGCCTCGATGGGCACGCTCAAGCTGTTGCGTGACAGTTTTCCGGAGCATGTCTGGAAGGCGTATATCCCGGTGGACACTCGCTTGCGCGATGCCAGCCGGGCCGGTGTCACGCCGTCGCAGTTCGACGGCAAGAGCCGCGGCGTGCTGGCCTATCGCGCGCTGCTCAAGCACATGCTCACCGAGCAGTTGGCCGGGCAGGGGCAGGTGGCCTGACATGTCCATTGATCGTTTATTTGCAGCACAGGGCGCTCTGCGCTCAAGTCCAAAGGTCCCGCAGCCGATATTCGGGGCAGGCGGCAATCGCATCACTTATATTCGGGCCCTTGTATGAACCGCCCTCTGGACACCGCTTCACGGCCACAACTGGCGCTGCAGAATTACCTCGACGCGTTGCTTCAGGACGCCACCGAGGAACTGGAAGCGGACGACAGCATCGATGATTTCCAGGCGGCCGTGCTCGAAGAGCAGGCCCACGACGCACGCATGCGCTCGGCCGTCGCCGAAGCCGTTGCGGCAGCAGTGCCTGTACCGGTCAGCCGGCCCGAGCCGGTTTCCCTGGCGTTCGTGCCCGAGGCCAAGCCTGCCCGGCCGGTCGCCGAGCCTGTGGCGGCGCGGGTGCTCGAAGCCCCGGTGATCCTGCCGCAGGTGCTGGTACCCCCTGTCATCGCGACGCCGGTGCTCAAGGCTCCGGTCATTGACGCGCCGGTGCTCAAGGCTCCGGTGATCGAAACGCCCATCGAAGCCCCCAACCAGGCTGAGCCTGTCAAAGGCCTGGTCGAGCCGGTGGCCGATGTGCACCTGCCGGCCCAGCGCCCGCCGGTGCCGCCGACCTCGGACGAGCGTCCGCAGTGGGCCGAGGAGCCTTTCGAATGCCTGCTGTTCGACGTCGCCGGGCTGACTCTGGCGGTGCCGCTGGTGTGCCTGGGCTCGATCTATCCACTGGCCGGCCATGAACTGACGCCGCTGTTCGGTCAGCCGGACTGGTTCCTCGGCATCCTGCCCAGCCAGGCCGGTAACCTGAAGGTGCTGGACACCGCGCGCTGGATCATGCCGGACCGCTACCGCGACGATTTTCGCCAGGGCCTGCAATACGTGATCTCGGTTCAGGGCTATGAGTGGGGGCTGGCGGTGCATCAGGTCAGCCGCTCGTTGCGCCTGGACCCCAGTGAAATCAAATGGCGCACCCATCGCGGCCAGCGTCCCTGGCTTGCCGGGACGGTGATCGAGCACATGTGTGCGCTGCTGGACGTTTCCGAATTGGCCGAGCTGATTGCCAGCGGCGCGGTCAAGCAGATGCAAGCACTTAAATAAACACTCTCAGATAAACACCGGGCGGCGCTGACGCGTCGTTCGCAGAGCACAACACGCAAGGGGTTAGGGGTATGAAGAAGTCGTCAGCACAGGGTTCCGAAGATCCGATCCTGCAATGGGTCACCTTCCGCCTGGACAACGAAACGTATGGCATCAACGTGATGCAGGTTCAGGAAGTGCTGCGCTACACCGAGATTGCGCCGGTGCCGGGTGCGCCAAGCTACGTGCTGGGCATCATCAACCTGCGCGGCAACGTGGTGACCGTGATCGACACGCGTCAGCGCTTTGGTCTGCCACCGGTTGAAGTCAGCGACAACACGCGTATCGTGATCATCGAGGCTGACAAGCAAGTGGTCGGGATCCTGGTCGACAGCGTGGCCGAAGTGGTCTACCTGCGTCAGTCGGAAGTCGAGACGGCGCCGAACGTGGGCAATGACGAATCCGCCAAGTTCATCCAGGGCGTGTGCAACAAGAACGGTGAGCTGCTGATCCTCGTGGAGTTGGACAAGATGATGTCCGAGGAAGAGTGGTCCGAGCTGGAGAGCATCTGATTGATCTTCGAGGTTGCGGTCATTTTTCTGGCGGTGTTGTGGGTCGCGAGCGTCGCGATGTTCATGGCCCACACCAAACGCCAACGCACACTGGCCATGCAGCAGGTCGAAGCCGACTCGCTGCGTGACCAGCGCATCCGCGATCTTGCCCGGCGTCTGGAGAACTACCAGGGCGGTACGGTAAAAATGGGCGAAGAGCTGCATGAACTGCGGTCCATCGTCGCGCCTCTGCCGGACAAGATCACCGCGCTCGAACAGCGCGACCCTTCCACTCTGTCCTTCGCCCAGGCCGCCCGCCTGGTCGGCATGGGCGCCAGCGTCGACGAACTCACCCAGTCCTGCGGCCTGACCCAGGCCGAAGCGCAGTTGATGACCAAGCTGCACGGCAATAACTGAGTTCCTGTTGCCGGTAGCAGTCCGGCTTGCCGGCGGGGGCGGCGTCAAGATCGCCTCCGTCCGCATTGATGCACCAAAAATCCCCCACCGTAGGAGCGCGCTTGCCCGCGACCGCGTGGTGTCAGCCGCCATCCATGGCACAGACAGACCGCATCGCGGGCAAGCGCGCTCCTACAGCGTTGTGTATGTCCCGTAGCAGTCCGGCTTGCCGGCGTCAGCGTCCACAAGATCGTTCTTGCAATCACGTCGCACGCCAAACCTGTGGGCGCGTTAGCGCGGGGTGATATCCCGCTCCACCGGCTCAGGATCCGGATCGAACCCCACCGGAAACTTGCCCTTCAAATGCCAGGCAAACGCGATGATTTCGGCAATGGTCAGGTACAGTTCCTGGGGAATGCTGTCGCCCAGTTCCATACGCGCGAGCATTTTCACCAGTTCGGCGTTTTCGTAGATCGGGACTTTGTATTCCCGGGCAATCGCCAGGATCGCCTCGGCCAGGGCATCGTCGCCCTTGGCTGTGAGGGTGGGGGCTTGCTGGCCGTCGTAGCTCAATGCGATGGCCTGGCGTGGAGTGTGTTCGGGCTGTCTCATCAGGCGTTCTCGTCGATCCAGCGTTGTTCCAGCACGGTACGCGGGCCTTGGCTGGGCACGCCGCGGTTGCACGCCAGTTCCTTCACGTTCAGGCCGCAGGCCACCAGGCGGGCGCGCAGGTTGTCCAGCTCGCCCGAGATCAGTTCGGCTGCGCCTTCGCGTTGGGCCCACATCTGGCTCGAAAGACTGCCAGCGATGAGCTGCGCCTGAACCTGCAACGGCCCCAGTGGCTCCAGATCGAACGCCAGCTCCACGCGCCAGAGCTTTTCCTTCTCCTTGACCTCCTGAGTGGCACTGTCCGGCGCCTGCTCGCGTTCAGGCGTGTCTTCGCGCTGAACCTTGACCTGCAACGGCACGATGTCATGGGCGTTGCGCATCGGGATCTCAAGCTGCCAGGTGGTGACCTGGGTACCGTCGGCGTTGGTGCGGGTCTGCTCCAGGCCGCCGAGTTGATGGCTTTGCAGGCGGGAAATGGCCCCCGCCGCAAGCTTCAACAGCGTCTCAAGGTCATCCTTGCCTTCGGCACTGCCCAAGGTGCGGGCGGGCAACGGAAAGCTGCTCTGCGGCCCGGGCGCGGCTACCAGGCCCAGGGTGCCGAGGGCGTTGCGGATCACGCTGGGCATCGCTCGCGCCAGGGTATTGGCCGCGGCTGCGGCGTTGTAACTGGTGTTATCCGGCAGGCCCGGAAGAATCTGCGCAATGACCCGCAGCAGATTGGCTTTCATGTCCGGCACCAACGTCGGGTTCTGCCCGGCCAGCAGGCGCGATTCCATGAACAGCCCGCTGGCGTTGAGCGCCTGGGCCACACCCTTGGCGGTGCTCATCTGCGCAAGATCGGGCAGGTCGGCGAGCAGTTGTTCGACGCTGGCGCGCAGGTTCGCCGGCAAGGTGTCCGGGGTGTCTGCGCTGGGTGGCGGCAGGTTCTGCAGGGCGGTCAGGAGGCTTTGCAGCGAGCCCTGGCGGCTTTGCTGGGTCGAAAGCTGCTGCGCCAGAGCCAGCTCATCAAGCCGATTGGGCATGGCGACGAAGTTCAGCGCCTGGCTGTTCTGCACCTGGGCGCTGAGCAGGCTGCCCACCCGCAGCGGCTGCGGACTGTCGATGGTCAGGCTGCTGCCCGCCAGCGCTGTATTCAGCAGCATCACAATCGAGCGATACACCGCTGGCTGGGTGGTCGCGCTGCTGGCAGGTGTGCCGGCCAGTTGCGCCACATTCTGCGCCGCCACCTGGGTGGTCAGTACCTTGCCCTGCAGCAGGGTCCCGGCGGGAAGCTGGCGGGTGTCGATGCTGGTCAGGCTGTTGGTAATGGCCTTCTGCAAGTCCTGAACGCTGATGGTCAGGGTGTCGGCTGAACCCTGGGCCACGTTCACTGTGGTGCCGGGCGTCAGGGGCAGGGTGCTGGAGACGGGCAGGGTGGTCTGCCGGCCGTTGTCCATGGTGAGCTTGAGCAGCAACTGAAAGTCGTTGCCCAGCTGTTTGAGGCTCACCACTTCGGCATTGGCGACCTGCCCCGCGTTGAGCAGGCCGGCGCGCGGCTCCATCAGCTTGAGCACTTCGCCCGGTGGCACGCCTGCGCGCAAGAGGGCAGTGGCCGCCGCGACTGGAGAAAGATTGGGTATATCGCCTGTCATCAGATCCCGACTCGGTCAAATGGCGCTCTGGAAAGCCTGTCTTAGGGACATGGGACCCTGGTATGTATAATCGCGCACCGGCATAGCCACCCAGACGCTAAGATTGCATCAGTATAACGGCCGTGCCGTCGCCGACTTGACACCTGCCATCCGAAAAGAAGGTCCACATGCAGATCCCTGTTCTTGAAGCTGTAGGGCTTGCCTGCGAACGCGACTGGCGCCTTTTGTTCGAGCACCTGGACGTGAAGCTGGCGCCCGGGGATATGGTACAGATCAGCGGCCCCAACGGCAGTGGCAAGACCAGCCTGCTGCGCCTGCTCAGCGGCCTGATGCAGCCCACGGCAGGGGAGGTGTTGCTGGACGGCAAGCCCCTGGCCGACCAACGCAGCGCACTGGCCCATAACCTGCTGTGGATCGGCCACGCGGCGGGCATCAAGGATTTGCTCACCCCCGTGGAGAACCTCACCTGGCTGTGCGCGCTGCACCACAGCGTTCAATCCAGTGAGCTCTGGCAGGCCCTTGAAGCCGTCGGCCTGCGCGGCTTCGAAGATGTGCCCTGTCACACTCTGTCGGCCGGGCAGAAGCGTCGGGTGGCGCTGGCCCGCCTGTATCTGCCGGGACCTGCGTTGTGGATGCTCGACGAGCCGTTCACCGCGCTGGACAAGCAAGGCGTGGCGCAACTCGAAGAGCACCTGGCCAGCCATTGCGAGAACGGCGGCACCGTGGTGCTGACCACCCACCACACGCTGAGCCGCACGCCGGCCGGTTATCGCGACCTGGACCTGGGGCAGTGGGCCGTATGAGTCATGTGTTTACCCTGTTGATCGCCCGCGAAGCGCGGCTGCTGTTTCGTCGTCCCGCCGAGCTGCTGAACCCGTTGGTATTCTTCGCCATCGTCATCGCCCTGTTTCCGCTGGCAGTGGGGCCAGAGGCCCGATTGCTGCAGACGTTGTCCCCAGGTTTGGTGTGGGTGGCGGCGTTGTTGTCAGTGCTGCTGTCGCTGGACGGCCTGTTCCGCAGCGACTTCGAAGATGGCTCCCTTGAGCAATGGGTGCTCTCGTCACACCCCCTGGCATTACTGGTGCTGGCCAAGGTGGCGGCACACTGGGCCTTTTCCGGGCTGGCACTGGTTTTGCTCGCGCCTCTATTGGCCCTGATGCTGGGGTTGCCGAGCGCCTGCCTGCCGGTTCTGCTGCTGTCATTGCTGCTGGGAACGCCGGTGTTGAGCCTGCTGGGCGCAGTGGGCGCGGCGCTGACGGTGGGGCTCAAGCGCGGCGGCCTGTTGCTGGCGTTGTTGATCCTGCCGCTGTACATCCCGGTGCTGATTCTGGGCAGCGGCGCCCTGCAGGCTGCACTTGAGGGTATGCCTGCGACCGGCTATCTGCTTTGGCTTGGCAGCCTGACCGCTCTGGCGATAACTCTGACGCCCTTTGCAATTGCCGCTGGCTTGAAGATCAGTGTTGGCGAATAATGAATTTCTGACCGATCAGACAGTTTTTTGAGATCCTTCGCTGGACTTCATACGATCGGCAGCAGGACACTTCAGCTAAAAGAAGTGCCTGGGTTCTGCAAGCAGGCTTGAAACACCGTGATGACAAGTACCTTGATGAAGGCAACATGATGAACACTAGCGCCAAGGCGAAGAGCGGCATCAGTTGGGCCTGGTTCCACAAACTGGGTTCGCCGAAATGGTTTTACGGCATCAGCGGCCGCCTGCTGCCCTGGCTGAGTATCGCTGCTGCCTTGCTGATCGGCATTGGCGTGGTCTGGGGCCTGGCCTTCGCCCCACCGGATTACCAGCAGGGCAACAGCTTTCGCATCATCTACATCCACGTGCCTTCTGCCATGCTGGCGCAGTCCTGCTACGTGATGCTGGCGATCTGCGGCGTGGTGGGGCTGGTGTGGAAGATGAAAATGGCCGACGTCGCGCTGCAGTGCGCCGCGCCCATCGGCGCCTGGATGACCGCCGTGGCGCTGGTTACCGGGGCGATCTGGGGCAAGCCGACCTGGGGTTCATGGTGGGTCTGGGATGCACGCCTGACGTCCATGCTGATTCTGCTGTTCCTGTACTTCGGTCTCATTGCGCTGGGTAACGCGATCAGTAATCGTGATAGCGCGGCCAAGGCCTGTGCGGTGCTGGCCATCGTCGGCGTGGTGAATATCCCGATCATCAAATACTCGGTGCAGTGGTGGAACACCCTGCATCAGGGCGCGACCTTCAGCCTCACCGAAAAACCGGCCATGCCCGCTGAAATGTGGCTGCCGCTGCTGTTCACGGCGCTGGGCTTCTATTGTTTCTTCGGCGCGGTGTTGCTGATGCGCATGCGCCTTGAAGTGCTCAAGCGCGAGGCACGGGCCGGCTGGGTCAAGGATGAAGTGATGAAAAGCCTGGGCCGTGCTGCCGGCAAGGAGACACAGCCATGAGTTTCGAGACATTCGGCGACTTTCTCGCCATGGGCAAGCACGGGCTGTTCGTCTGGACCGCCTACGGCATCTGCCTGACGGTGCTGGCCATCAACGTCGCGTCACCTTTGCTGGCGCGTCGGCGTTACCTGCAACAAGAGGCGCGTCGTCTGCGCCGGGAGAAGCATTCGTGAATCCGCTGCGAAAGAAGCGCCTGTTGATTATCGTCGCGATCCTTGCCGGGGTCGGCGTCGCTGTCACCCTGGCCCTCAGCGCCCTGCAGGAAAACATCAACCTGTTCTACACCCCGACCCAGATCGCCAGTGGTGAAGCGCCCCACGACACGCGTATCCGTGCCGGCGGCATGGTCGAGAAGGGCTCGCTGCAGCGTTCGTCCGATTCGCTGGACGTGACCTTCGTGGTCACCGATTTCAACAAGTCGGTGACCATCGCCTATCGCGGCATCCTCCCGGACCTGTTCCGCGAAGGGCAGGGCATCGTCGCGCTGGGCAAGCTCAACGCCGATGGCGTGGTGGTCGCCGATGAGGTGCTGGCCAAGCACGATGAAAAGTACATGCCGCCGGAAGTGACCAAAGCGTTGAAAGACAGCGGTCAAACCGCACCGAACCAACCGGCGGGCGCGTCCTATGCGCCGGCCAAACAGGGGTAAGCCATGATTCCCGAACTCGGCCACCTGGCCATGATTCTGGCCCTGTGCTTTGCCATCGTGCAGGCCATCGTTCCGCTGTTTGGCGCCTGGCGTGGGGATCGCGCCTGGATGGGCCTGGCCCAGCCAGCCGCCTGGGGGCAGTTCGCCTTCCTGCTGTTCGCCTTTGGCTGCCTGACGTACTCATTCATGGTCGACGACTTTTCGGTGGCCTATATCGCCGAAAACTCCAACAGCGCCTTGCCCTGGTACTACAAATTCAGCGCCGTGTGGGGCGCCCACGAGGGCTCGCTGCTGCTCTGGGCGTTGATCCTCGGCGGCTGGACCTTCGCCGTGTCGGTGTTCTCACGCCAGTTGCCGCAAGTGATGCTGGCGCGGGTGCTCGCGGTCATGGGCATGATCAGCGTGGGCTTTCTGCTGTTCCTGATCCTGACGTCCAACCCGTTCAGCCGCATCCTGCCGCAGGTGCCCCAGGACGGCCGCGATCTGAACCCGCTGCTGCAGGATCCGGGGCTGATCATTCACCCACCGATGCTGTACATGGGCTACGTCGGTTTCTCCGTGGCCTTCGCCTTTGCCATCGCTGCCTTGCTCGGCGGGCGACTGGACGCTGCCTGGGCCCGCTGGTCTCGGCCATGGACCATCGTCGCCTGGGGCTTTCTGGGCATCGGCATCACCCTGGGCTCGTGGTGGGCCTATTACGAGCTGGGCTGGGGCGGCTGGTGGTTCTGGGACCCGGTGGAAAACGCATCCTTCATGCCTTGGCTGGTGGGCACGGCGCTGATCCACTCGCTGGCCGTCACCGAGAAACGCGGCGTGTTCAAGAGCTGGACTGTGCTGCTCGCCATCGCGGCGTTCTCCCTGAGCCTGCTGGGGACCTTCCTGGTGCGCTCCGGCGTGCTGACGTCGGTTCACGCCTTCGCCTCGGACCCTGCTCGCGGCGTGTTCATCCTGGCGTTCCTGTTGCTGGTGGTGGGCGGTTCGTTGACGCTGTTCGCGATCCGCGCGCCGGTGGTCAAAAGCCATGTCGGTTTCGGCCTGTGGTCGCGGGAAACCCTGCTGCTGGGTAACAACCTGGTGCTGGTGGTGGCGGCCTCGATGATTCTGCTCGGCACCCTGTACCCATTGGTGCTCGATGCCTTGAGCGGGGCGAAGATGTCGGTCGGCCCACCATATTTCAACGCGATGTTCGTGCCCTTGATGGGCGTGCTCATGGCCGTGATGGCCGTAGGTGTGCTGGTGCGCTGGAAAGACACCCCGGTCAAGTGGCTGATGAGCATGCTGGCGCCGGTGCTGGTCGGCAGCGCGGTGCTGGCGGTGATCGCCGGTTTCGCCATGGCGGATTTCCACTGGGCGGTGCTCGCCACCTGCCTGCTGGCGGCCTGGGTGTTGCTGGCCGGTGTACGCGACGTGCTGGACAAGACCCGCCACAAGGGCCTGCTCAAGGGCATGCGCGCCCTGACGCGCAGCTATTGGGGCATGCAGGTGGCGCACCTGGGCATCGCAGTGGTGGCGCTGGGCGTGGTGTTGTCGAGCCAGAACAGCGCCGAGCGCGACCTGCGCCTGGCGCCAGGGGAGTCGGTCGAGTTGGGCGGCTACATGTTCGTCTTCGAAGGGGCCAAACACGTTCAAGGCCCCAACTTCACCTCCGACAAAGGCACGATTCGCGTGCTCGAAGGCGGCAAGGAAGTGACCGTGCTGCATCCTGAAAAACGTCTGTACACCGTGCAGCGCTCGATGATGACCGAAGCCGGCATTGACGCCGGCTTCACCCGTGACCTCTACGTTGCCCTGGGCGAGCCGCTGGATAACGGCGCCTGGGCGGTGCGGGTGCACGTCAAGCCGTTCGTGCGCTGGATCTGGTTCGGTGGGCTCATCACCGCACTGGGCGGCCTGCTGGCTGCGCTGGACAAGCGTTATCGGGTCAAGGTCAGGGCAAAAGTGCGGGATGCGTTGGGGCTGTCGGGAGCTGCGGTATGAAGCGTTGGGTGTTGTTGATTCCTCTGGTGCTGTTCCTGGGTATGGCGGCGTTTCTTTACCGCGGCCTGTACCTGGATCCTTCGGAACTGCCGTCGGCGCTGATCGACAAGCCGTTCCCCGAGTTTTCCCTGCCTTCGGTGCAGGACGGCAAACCGCTGACCCGCGCCAATCTCGTGGGCAAACCGGCGCTGGTCAACGTCTGGGGCACCTGGTGCATCGCCTGCCGCGTCGAGCACCCGGTGCTGACCCAACTGGCGCAGCGGGGTGTGGTGATCTACGGCGTCAACTACAAGGACGTCAACGCCGACGCCCTCAAGTGGCTCAAGGATTTTCATGACCCCTACCAGCTCAACATCAACGACGAGGCCGGCAGCCTGGGCTTGAACCTTGGCGTGTATGGCGCGCCGGAGACCTTCCTGATCGACGGCAAGGGCATCATTCGCTACAAACACGTGGGGGTGATCGACGAGACGGTCTGGCGTGAAAAACTCGCTGGGCTGTATCAGGGGTTGGTTGACGAGGGCAAGCAATGAGGCGCCTGTTGCAAGCCGCTGCGCTGCTGATGCTGGCCTTCGCCGGCGCCGCCCACGCCGCCATCGACGCGTACACCTTCAAGGACGACGCCGAGCGTGCCCGTTACACCGAGCTGACCCGCGAGCTGCGCTGCCCCAAATGCCAGAACCAGGACATCGCCGACTCCAACGCGCCGATTGCCGCTGATCTGCGCAAGGAGATCTACCGCATGCTCGGCGAAGGCCAGAGCAACCAGCAGATCATCGACTTCATGGTCGACCGCTACGGCGAGTTCGTGCGCTACAAACCGGAACTGAACGCCCACACCTGGCTGCTCTGGTTCGGCCCAGGCGGCCTGCTGCTGGGTGGCGTGGTGCTGATCGGGGTGATAGTCGCCCGCCGGCGCAAGCAGCATACGCCACAGACTGATGTGCTTTCCGACGAGGAGCGTCAGCGCCTCGCCCACCTGCTGGATAACAAAAACGAATGATCGATTTCTGGCTAGCGGCCGGCCTGCTGTTGCTGGTGGCCCTGAGTTTCCTGCTGATCCCGGTGTTGCGCGGTCGTCGTGCGCAAAGCGAGGAGGATCGCACCGCCCTGAACGTCGCCCTGTACCAGGAGCGCCTGGCCGAACTGCAAGCGCAGCAGGCAGAAGGCGTGCTCTCGGCTGAACAGATGGACAGCGGCCGTGCCGAGGCCGCCCGCGAGTTGCTGGCCGACACCGAAGGCGTCTCGCCAGACCGGGTCGCTCGTTTGGGCAAGCCGCTGCCGTTGCTGGCGGCCGTGCTGGTTCCGGTGCTGGGTCTGGGGCTCTATCTGCACTACGGTGCCAGCGACAAGGTCGAACTGACTCGCGAATTCGCCAAGCCGCCAGCTTCGTTGGCGCAGATGACCGATCGCCTGGAGCGGGCGGTCAAGGCCCAGCCCGATTCTGCCGAAAGCATCTATTTCCTGGCCCGCACCTATATGGCCCAGGATCGCCCGGCCGATGCGGCGAAGATGTTCGAAGCCGCCGTTGCGCTGGCGGGGCGTCAGCCAGAGCTGCTGGGGCAGTGGGCGCAGTCGTTGTACTTCGCTGGCAACAAGGCCTGGACCCCGCAGATCCAGGGCCTGGCCGATGAGGCGCTGAAGGCCGATCCCAGAGAGCCTACCAGCCTGGGGTTGAAAGGGATCAATGCGTTCGAGAGCCAGCATTTCCAGGAGGCAGTGGATTACTGGCGTCGCCTGTTGGCCGTACTGCCGCCTGACGATCCTTCGCGCACTGCCCTCGAAGGTGGCATTGCCAAGGCCAGCGATCGCCTGGTGCAGAGCGGCGGCACGCTGAAAGACGCACCGCTGGTGGCGGCTGCCGGCGCGCATCTGAAGGTGAGGGTGACCCTCGCCGACGAGCTCAAGGCCCAGGTGCAACCGGGCGACACGGTGTTTGTCTTTGCCCGCGCTGTGTCCGGTCCGCCGGCACCTTTGGCGGTCAAGCGGGTGACCGTGGCGGATCTGCCGGTGGAAGTCGAGCTGACAGATGCCGATGCGATGATGCCGCAGCTGAAACTGTCGAACTTTCCGGAAGTCCAATTGGTGGCCCGGGTATCCCGTGCTGGCCAGCCGACCTCCGGTGAGTGGATCGGCCGCAGTCAACCGCTGCCCAGCAACGTGACGGCCCGCCAGGCCCTGACCATCGACAGCCCCGATCAATGATTCTGGTCGTGCGGCCCTGACACAAAAGAGATGCCTTTATGTATCGCGTCGCACGATTTGCCTTGTTGAGTGTGGTGGTGGCGCTGAGCGCCGCCTGTGCGGTCCAGCGCCCAGGTCCGCAGAGTTCGGAACCGATTCCCACGATTCCCGGGCCATCGCCCACCCCGCAGCCGGGAACGCCGCGCACCACGCCGCAGACCCCGCCCACGATGCCGATCCCGTCGGGCCCGAAAACCAGCGCCAACTTCGCCCCGCCGCCCGGTGGCCACAGCCACTGGGACGCAAAACTGGGCGTGCACGTGCTGGATAACGTCCCCAACACCTTCTACCGCCAGCGCACCTACTACCGCTGGAACAACGGCTGGGCCTGGGCCACCTCGCCAGCCGGGCCGTGGCAGGAAACCGATTCGAGCGGCGTACCGGCCGGGCTGAGCCGCCAGTTCGGGAATTGATTTTTACAGCCACGCGCCCCCTGTAGGAGCGCGCTTGCCCGCGACCGCGGTGGGTCAGCCGACATGTCTGGTCCTGACACATCGCAGTCGTCCGAATGCGGCCCAGACCAAGCGCGCTCCTACATGAGATAGGCGGGGATAAAAAAACGGCGACCTCGATGGGTCGCCGTTTTCATTTCATCCCAACCCCTTACTTGGCGGGGTAGATCTGGTCAAACACTCCGCCATCGACGAAGTGCGTCTTCTGCACGGTGCGCCAGTCGCCGAAGGTCTTCTCCACTGACAGGAAATCGACTTTCGGGAAGCGGTCGGTGTACTTGGCCAGTACCGCCGGGTCACGTGGACGCAGGTAGTTGGCGGCGGCGATTTCCTGGCCCTGCGCCGACCACAGGTACTTCAGGTATTCCTCGGCAGCGGCGCGGGTGCCTTTCTTGTCCACCACCTTGTCGACCACGCTCACCGGCGGCTCGGCCTCGGCAGAGACGCTTGGGTAGACCACTTCGAACTGGTCGCGGCCAAACTCGCGGGCGATCATTTCGGCTTCGTTTTCGAAGGTCACCAGCACGTCGCCGATCTGGTTGGTCATGAAGGTGGTGGTAGCACCGCGACCGCCCGTGTCCAGGACTGGTACATGGCTGAACAACTCGCCGACGAATTTCTTCGCCGCCGCTTCATCGCCGCCATTCTTCAGGGTGTAGCCCCACGCCGACAGGTAGGTGTAGCGGCCGTTGCCCGAGGTTTTCGGGTTCGGCACCACGACTTCGACGCCATCCTTGACCAGGTCCGGCCAGTCTTTCAAATGCTTGGGGTTGCCCTTGCGCACGATGAACACAGTGGCGGAAGTGAACGGCGCACTGTGGTTGGGCAGGCGCTCGACCCAGTTTTTCGGGACCAGTTCGCCATTGTCGGCCAGGGCGTTGATGTCGGTTGCCATGTTCATGGTGATGACGTCCGCCTGCAGCCCGTCGATCACGGCGCGGGCCTGCTTGCTCGAACCACCGAATGACATCTTCAGGGTGACGTCTTCCTTGTGCTCGTCCTGCCAGTGCTTCTGGAAGGCAGCGTTGTAGTCCTTGTAGAAGTCGCGCATCACGTCGTAGGAGACGTTGAGCAGCTCTGGGGCGGCGTGGGCGGCGCTGGCGAAGGCCATGGCGCAGGTCAGCATCGAGGCGGCGAAGATTTTTTTCACTGCGAATTCCTTTGTCGTGTCGCGATTATTCTTATGAAAAAAGGGATGGCTAATGGCCGCGACTATAACGAAAACGGTTAGCGTCTTATAGATTAAAAACTTCTGTACTTATGACCGTTTAGAAACGCAGCGGGCGATCCTGCACAGACTGTCGAAACAGACGGCCACCTGCCTGCACCAGCCAGCAGGAGAGGATGAACGGCGCGGTCAACGTCGCCAGGCCCAGACTGGAAAAACCCGGTTGGAGCAGGATCGCCAGTGCGACGGCGATGGCTGGCAGCCACGGCTTGTGGCGTATATGGCTGAACGCCAGAGCCGCCAGCGCCGGGTTGTAACCGGCAAGCCCCAGCAACGCCAGATTGGTTTCCTGCTGCCAGAGGGCGAAGGCCACTCCGCTGACGCAGCCGAAGGCCGCCCACAATGCAGCGTTCCGGCTGGACAACAGCAAGCCGATGCCGATCAGCACGCCTGCCAGCGGATGGTCCAGCAGAAACACCTGGCCCAGGCCCACCGGAAGCGCCTGGAGCAGACCGGTATCGACCATAGGGGCGGCGGGCATCGGCTCGGCAAAGGTCAGCAGCACCCAGCTGAAAAGCACGAACGGCGCGGTGTAGGCCTTCAGGCAAGACGCCCTGGGCGTGCGTTGCAGCCAGGCGTGCATCAGCATCGCGCTCAGCCCGCCACAGGCGATGACCAGCAGTGGCAGCATCGGCGACCATTCGAACCGATAGCAGATCAGCAAGCCCAGCAGCACGCCGTTATAGCTGTACACCCCGGACTGCCGCTCGGCCTTGGGGTAACCGCGACGCTGCGCGGTCAGCAGGCCCGACACGGCACCGAGCAGCGCGCCGCCAAGGGAGGAAGGCGCACTGATGAGAATCGCCAGCAGGCACATCAAGCCACACAGGGGACTGCGTTGCAGAAGCACCTGGCTGAAGCCATTGAGCAGCGCTTCGGCCCAGTCGGGACAGTGGGAGGCGGGGGCAGATCGAAGGGTTTGCATGTATGTATTCAATATTATTTTTTATTGTATACATAATGGCTGAAGGGCAAACCTCTATCAAGTAGGAGCGCGCTTGCCCGCGATTGCGCCGTATCAAATGACGCATGAGCAACGGAAAATCCCAATCGCGGGCAAGCGCGCTCCTACAAAGGCTATTTGCGCCAGATCTACACCCTGAACTGCCGCAACAACCCGTTCAACTGCTCACTCAAGCCCTTGAGCTGCGCACTGGCGGCGCTGGACTGCTCGGCGGCAATCGCGGTGCCCTGGGACAGCTGCGCGGCCTGGGTCACGTTCTGGTTGATGTCTTCGACTACGTGGGATTGCTGCAACGTCGCGCTGGCAATCGAGGCGTTCAGGCCGTTGAGGTTTTGCAGGGCCCGGCTGATGGAGGTCAGGCTCTGGCCGGCCAAGTGCGCCTGTTCGATGGTCAGTTGCGAGGAGCGGCTGCTGTCGCTGATAACTTTCACGGCGGCATCGGAATGGCTTTGCAGGCGTTCGATCATCGCCTGGATTTCCGCCGTGGATTTCTGCGTGCGTTGCGCCAGCAGGCGCACTTCGTCGGCCACCACCGCAAAGCCGCGACCCTGATCGCCTGCGCGCGCCGCTTCGATGGCAGCGTTCAGGGCCAGCAGGTTGGTCTGTTCGGCGATGGAGCTGATGACTTCCAGCACCCCGCCAATCTGCGTGCTTTCACTGGCCAGGGTGCGGATCACGTCCACCGCCTGGCTGATGGTGCCGGACAGGTGATCGATCTGCTTGAGGCTGCTGTCGATGTTCGCCTGGCCCTGCTGCGCCTGGGACTGGGCACTGCGCATCTCGCTGGCGGCATGCTCCGCGTTCTTGGCGACATCCTGCACGCCATAGGTCACTTCGTTGATGGCGGTCGCGACCTGTTCCATCTGCAGCGATTGCTGCTGGCTGCGTTCCTGGGCCTGCACCGCGTTGTTGCCCAGTTCGCTCGACGCCTGGCCCAGGCCCACTGCCGACAGTTGCAATTGGCTGACCACCCCGCGCAGTTTGGCGGTGAATGCATTGAAATGCCCGGCCAGTTGGGTGATCTCGTCCTTGCCCTGGGTTTCAAGGCTGCGGGTCAGGTCGCTTTCGCCACTGGCGATGCTGGCCATGGCCTCGACGGTGGCGTTCAACGGCCCGGCAATGCTGCGTGCGATGAGGGTCAACAGCAGCGCCATTACCAGAATGATCCCGGCGCTGATCGACAGGGCCTTGATGACCTGCTGCTGGAACTCGGCCTGCACGTCATCGACATACACGCCAGAGCCGATGATCCAGCCCCACGGGGTGAACAGCGAGATATAGGATGTCTTCTGCACCGGCTCGCTGGCGCCCGGCTTGGGCCAGCGATAGTTGACCATGCCGGCGCCCTTGGCCTTGGCCAGGGTGACCATTTCGTTGAAGACCTGGAAGCCGTCCGGATCCTTCACCCCGGACAGATCCTGTCCCACTAGCTTGGGGTTGGCCGGGTGCATGATCATCACAGGCCGCAGATCATTGATCCAGAAGTAGTCTGTCTGGTTGTAGCGCAGGCCGCGAATGGCGTCCATCGCCTGCTGCTGGGCCTGTTCGCGGGTCAGCTTGCCGCTGTTTTCAAGGCCCTGGTAGTACTCCAGAAGACCGCTGGCAGTCTGCACCACGTGCATGGTTTTCTGCGCCTTGGCGTCGTACAGATCGTCGTGGATCTGCTTGAGCATGGCCACGGCCAGGGTGAACAGCATCAGCACGGCGACGATTAGAATCAGCCACAGGCGCCGGCTGATCGACAGGTTACGCATATTCATGATCGTCACTCCGTTTCATTGTTCTTGTTATTGCGCCAAGCCTCGTCAGGCACCATGGCGAATGGCAGACAGCGGGCTCGTCTTCAAGCATCTCGGCCCGGGCCGGACAAACCTGAGAGCGGCATGCGGATTTGTACAGCCAGTCATCGAATATGGCCAATTGGCCATTAGTCCAACAAAACAATGGCGTCAGAATGCCATCGATATAGCCAAAGGCTTACACGAAATGGAGATTTTGGCTCTGGATGGGATCCAGTTATCACAGTAAATTGGATCCCATCAACCGCAACGAAGGAACGCTGCGGGATCAGGGACGATCGACCGTTCGCCAGGAATGGCTGCCGACATGGATTTTGGACGGTCTTGCACAAACCCGCTTCGGCGGGTTTTTTTATGCCTGAAAGGCTGCCCTTACAACCGTTTCAATCAAATCTCGTCACTGAATGGAATTTCCAGCGCGCGCGCCGTTCACAGTACCGACAGCAGCCGGAGTCCAGGACAGGACCAGCCGGACAGGTGACGGGAAGAATTATGGTGGGTGCAGCGCAAATGGCAGCAAACGAGCAGGAAAAACGCCTCATCCTGGTGGTTGAAGATGAGTCGATCATCCGTGATTTCGTGTGCGAGATTCTGGGCGACGAGGGTTTCTCGACCCATGCCCTGGAGAACGCCGACGACGCGGTGAGGTTTCTCGATGAGCACGCCGACCGCGTGTCGCTGCTGCTGACCGACATTCTCATGCCGGGCACGTTGAATGGAGCCGATCTAGCCAACCTGTCGGGTAACAAGTGGCCGCAGATTCCCATCCTGATTATGTCCGGCCACGAAACGCCGGAAAGCTCCGGCGTGCAGCATCAGGTGACCTTTATCCGCAAGCCGTGGAGCTTCGGGCAACTGCTCGATGGCGTCGACAAGGCCCTGCAATCGGGCAAGGCGCCATAAGCCTCAACGATCCGGCTCACACCCCTTGAGCACCAGGCGCACGATGGTCTGGGCGGCGGCTTCGTAGTCGGCGTCGTCCAGCTTGGCCTTGCCGGTGACCGAGGAAATCTGCCAGTCGAAGTCCGCGTACGTCTGGGTCGCGGCCCAGATGCTGAACATCAGGTGGTGCGGGTCGAGCGGGGCGATCAGGCCGTCGTCGATCCAGCCCTGGATGCACTCGATGTTGTGCCGGGCCTGGGCGTTGAGCTGCTCGGCCTGCTCGGCGGTCAGGTGCGGCGCACCGTGCATGATCTCGCTGGCGAACACCTTGGAGGCGAAGGGCAGGTCGCGTGAAATGCGGATCTTGGAGCGGATGTAGCCGCTCAGTACTTCAGCCGGAACCCCCTGGCGATTGAAGGGCGTCGAGGCCTGCATGATCGGCTCGATGATGCTTTCGAGCACCTCGCGGTAGAGGTTGTCCTTGGATTTGAAGTAGTAATAGACGTTGGGCTTGGGCACGCCAGCCTTGGCGGCGATGTCGCTGGTCTTGGTGGCGGCGAAGCCCTTGTCGGCGAATTCTTCACTGGCTGCGCGCAGGATCAGTTCTTTGTTGCGCTCGCGGATGCTGCTCATAAAGCGGAATGTCCTTGCCGGCTCGGCGGTGGCGAATGGTAGCACCGGCCTCGCGGCAGGCTCAAGATTGCGGCGAACGCGCTATGATCCGGTCAGTGGAGTGACCGTGTCCGGGTTTCTGGCGGGCATGGGAGCGGGGAATGAACCGGATCTGAACGGCGAGGTGACAGCAGCATGAACAGCCCTTTGTTTTCCAGCGTCGTTGCCTATGCCCAACATTGCGAACGACAACTGGTGGAAATCCTTCATCGCCGGCCGACGCTCGACCGGCAACAAGTCATGACCTGGGTGGACGAGCAAAGCCACGCCCTGGAAGACCGCGACCCGCTGGAGCTGCTGCGCGCGCTCAACGCCAAGGTCAGGGCAGGCAAACCGATGCCATGGGAAAAGCGCACGCCGTAGCAGTCCGGCTTGCCGGCGTCGGCGATCACTACTTGGCCCTGAACTGTGGGAGCGGGCTTGCCCGCGAAGGCGGTGGATCCAGCACCTTCGAAGCGTCAAGGCTGACGCATTCGCGGGCAAGCCCGCTCCCACAGGTCAATCAATAACTCCCCAGATTTAATGAACACTCTGCCCCGTAGCAGCCGGGCTTGCCCGCGGGAGCGATCTCAAGACTGCCCCCATACCCGTCAATTATCGGCGACCTGCGCATAGGCCTTGGCCGGTTTGCGGTGGTAGAACATCGCCACGCCCACCAGCACCACCAGGATGCTCAACAACACCATCGACGAGCCGACGGTGCCAAAATCCAGCCCGCCTTTTTCATGGGGCTTGGTGAGCACATCGCCCAGGGTCGCGCCGAACGGCCGGGTCAGCACGAACGCGATCCAGAACAGCGCCACCGACGACAGGCGCGTGGTGTAGTGCAGCACCGCCACCACCGCGATACCCGAACCGATCAACAGCGCGCCGCCGGCAAAGCCCAGGCCCGAATCATCGGCCAGGAAATCACCCAGCGCCGTGCCCAGGGTGTTGGAAAACAGGATCGCGAACCAGTAGAACAATTCCGCCTTCAACGTCGTCACCCGGCTGACCGACAGCGATTTCTCACTCATGTACCAGACCGAGAAAATCGCCAGCAGGATCGCCACCAGAATCGCCGAGCCCGCCGCGTACCCCAGCCCGAGCGTGCGATCCATGAAATCGGACATCGTGGTGCCCGCCGTGCTGGTCGAAAGAATCACGATCCAGTACAGCGCAGGGTTGTAGCGTTTGGACGAAAGTTGGGTAAGCAGGGTGACGACAAACACGCTGATCAGAATCAGCGAACTCATCAGATAGCCGACATCCAGGGTCATTGAGAGCAGGTCGCCAGCGGTTTCACCCAGCGTTGTAGCGCAGATCTTCATGATCCAGAACGCGAGGGTAATCTGTGGAAGTTTATTCATGGGCTATACCGAAGTGGGTCAGACACATTATTGGAAGTGGCGTCTGGCGAGGGCCGACGGGGGGCATAGTCCATTGGCGGGCGTTAAAAGCTGGTCGAATGGAAATGAAAATCCCATGAAAGTTACAGTTGGCGACATATCCGCTTTCAGTTTTTTACCGGCGGGCAGCCCTGGCGCTGGCAACGGGTGTAAAATCCGCCGCGGCATTTAAATGGATCGAATTGCCGTTTCGACGACGTATTTGCTAGAAGGAGATAGACCATGCATGGATACGGGATGTCCGGAGACCTGCTGCACCTGAGCCTTTATCTGCTGACCATCGTCGCCTGGCTCTATTTGTGGCTGGTGTGCGTGTTTGGCAGCGTGCCGTTCAGGAAACGCCTTGGCACTCACGCTTTGTTGATCTGCGCGCTGGGCGTGCCAAGTCTTGCGACTTTCATGGTGGGCGGCGCGGTTGTGCTGTTCGGTCTGGAGTACGTGCTGTGGAGCCTGATGGTCGTCGGCGTGGGAATGCCGCTGGCGGGGGTTCAACTGGTCAATCGCGACCGGCAAAAGGACGGCTCGGCCCAGGCGCGGCGTTGAGTGCCGCTTGGCGTGGGCTTCGATCAAACAAAGCCCACGCCTGCACTGATTAGAAGAACACTTTTACCAACAGGCTGGCAGTGTTCTGATCGGTATCGAAGTAACGGGTGTCATTGATCCCGTATTTGTTCGTCCAGTAGTCATACTCGATACCCACGTACAGCTGGCGCTCCGCCAGGTTCATCGCCTTGCCCAGGTCATATTTGATCTGCGGGTTGAAGTGCAGGTTGGAGTGGTAGTCGCCCTTGGTGTTGGACTGTTTGTTGTCCACGACCCAGTCCATGAACCCGTCGATCAGAATGTCCGACTTGCCCACCGGAATGGTGTAGGACCACACCGGCGTAATCTGCCAGGCGCCGTAACCGGCACGGTGGCCGTCGTTGTAGCGCTTGTAGAAGTTGAGCTGGAAGTAGTCGAAGCCCGGGATGTTCAGGTCGAAGCCCGGACCGATCAGGTACGACTCGACGTCGCCTTCGCCGAACTCGTAAGTACCCGCCAGCAATACGTCCTTGATCGGGCCCAGCTCGAATTTCTGACCAAAGATCTTGCCCATCGACAGGCGAGGGGAGAACTCGCCGTACAGGGTGTTGTTGCCCACGCCCGGATCTTTCTTGCCGTTGTAGAAGATGTTGTCGACGAACAGGAAGTTGTCGCCGTATTTCCAGCCATCCGCGTGCTCGAAGGTGAACGTCTGCTGGATCTCCGGGTTCACGGCAAAGTCCTTGCCGTAGAGATAGGTCAGGCTGTTGCTCTGCCACTGCAACAGATCGCCCGACATGGCAGGGGCGGCGGCGAGCAGGCTGCCTGCGGCCATCAGGCTGGAAAGTGTACGGTTCATGCATTTACTCCCTAAGGTTTAAAGTCGTTGTCGCTCGGTTGTAACGCTCTGATGTGGCGCTATTTCTTCTGAATAAGTTGTCCATTTGGTCAACTTGAAGGGTGCAACGAAACCGCGCCCGCAGCCGGAAAAAAGGCCAAAAAGACTCGTCGGCTGTTTTCGCAACAGTCGAGGGAAGAGTGTTTTCAATGCCTTTTCGAGGGTGCAGCGGGTGATCGGTTAACTAACTTTGCAGTCAGAATCTTGTTGGTGGTCGTTCGACCCTGATTTCGAGCGGCGGCGGAGGATACTGACTCGCGCCACCAGGCTCAAGTGCTCCGCGACGGAGCACCTGAATCGACACCAGGTAAACGTTTGTCAGTGCGAGTGCACAGGCCCTGCCATGGCCGCGCGTTCGGCACCGCCGAGCACGTTGAACAGCAGGTTGAGCAGCACGGCGCTCAAGGTCGCCATGGCAATGCCGCTGTGGGTGATAGGCCCCATCCAGTGTGGCAACTGGCTGAAGAATTCCGGCCGCACGACCGGGATCAGGCCCATGCCGATGCTTACCGCAACCAGCAACTGGTTGCGACGGTCGGAGATGTCGGCTTCCTGGAGGATCTTGATACCGGTGGCCGCCACCATGCCGAACATGGCAATGGCCGCGCCGCCGAGCACTGCTGGCGGAATCGACGCCACCAGGTACGCAGCCTTGGGCAGCAGGCTGAGCAGGATCAGGAAGCCACCGGCAACCATGGTCACCGAGCGGCAACGCACACCGGTCATCTGCACCAGGCCGATGTTCTGGGCGAACGAGGAGTGGGTGAAGGTGTTGAGGAAACCCGCCAGGAACGACGCTGCCGCATCGCACAGCAGGCCGCGACGCAACATGCCGGGGGTGACTTCGCGGTCGGTGATCTTGCCCAGTGCCAGGAACATCCCGGTGGACTCGACGAAGATGATCACCACCACCAGGCACATCGACAGGATCGGCGCCAGGCTGAAGGTCGGCATGCCGAAGTGCATTGGCGTGACCACCTTGACCCACTCGGCCTGGGCCAGGCCGCTCAAGTCGACCATGCCGATGAAGCCCGACAGGATGTAGCCCAGGCCCATGCCGATCAGCACCGAGATGTTTACCCAGAAACCGCGCATGAAGCGGTTGATCAGCAGGATGCTGCCCAGCACCAGCGCCGCCACGCCCAGATACACCGGGTCACCGAAGCTTACGGCCTTGTTGCCGCCGCCCGCCCAGTTGACCGCAACCGGAAACAGCGAAAGGCCAATGGAGGTGATGACGGTACCGGTCACCAGTGGCGGAAAGAAGCGCACGATTTTCGACATGAACGGGGCGATCAGCATGCCGAAGAAACCGGCAGCGATGGTCGCGCCGAAAATCCCCGGCAAGCCGACGCCGGGCATGCCGGCCATCGCGACCATGCTGCCGACAGCGGCAAAGCTTGCCCCCATCATCACCGGCATGCGAATCCCCAGCGGGCCGATCCCGAAGGATTGCACGACCGTGGCGATACCGGCGACCAGGAGGTCTGCGTTGATGAGAAAGGCGATTTCTTCGCGAGACAGGCCAGCGGCCTGACCGATGATCAGCGGCACCGCGACGGCACCGCCATACATCAGCAGGACGTGTTGCAGGCCCACCAGAATCAGTTGCATCAGTGGCAGGGGCTGTCGTGGTGGCGCAGCAGGGATGCGCGCGTGAGTTGACTCGGACATGCAACACCTCATTTGTTCTTATTTTTGAGTACGCCCGTTGCGGCTGGGCGGTGGAACTTCACGTCAACGCGATCCTATGTAGGAGCGCGCTTGCCCGCGATTGCGATCGGTCTGTGCCATCGATGTTGCCTGGCACACCGCCGTCGCGGGCGAGCGCGCTCCTACAAGGGAAGGCGCCGCTACATCAGTTCGTCTGGGCCCCCTTGTCGATCCACTGCCCCAGCAGGTCACGTTCCTGCTGGGTCATCTGGGTGATGTTGCCCAGTGGCATGATCTGCGCAGTCACGGCCTGGGCCTGGATGCGCGGGGCCAGTTGCTGGATCTGCTGCGGGGTGTCGAACATGATCCCGGCCGGCGCACTGCTGAACAGCGGGCTGGTCGGTTTGGCCGAATGACAGACCGCGCAGCGTTCCTGAATCACGCTGTGCACCTTGTTGAAATCCACGCCGCCGGCATTGCTCGCCTGTGCCGGTTGCTCAGCTGGGGCGGGGGCTTTTGCAGGTTGCGGTTCGTCGGCGCGATGACCACCGATGGCGGTAGCAGGCAGCGGCTGGTACTCGATCTTCGCCACGTCAGGCGCCTTGGCCATCTGCGCAGGGCCTGTGACATAGGCCAGGCAGATCATCCCCAGTGCGCCGACCGGCAGTGCCCAGGCGAACTTGTTGCTGTCGTGACGGGTGTTGAAGTAGTGACGCACCAACACCGCACATACCGCGATCGCCGCCAGGATCAGCCAGTTGTACTGGCTGCCGTAGGTGCTCGGGAAGTGGTTGCTGATCATGATGAACAGCACAGGCAGCGTGAAGTAGTTGTTGTGACGCGAACGCAGCAGGCCCTTGGCTGGCAGCGTCGGGTCCGGCGTGCGGTTCTCGGCGATAGCCGCGACCAGTGCGCGCTGCGCCGGCATGATGATGCGGAACACGTTGCCGACCATGATGGTGCCCATGATCGCGCCGGTGTGCAGGTACGCACCACGGCCGCTGAACACCTGGGTGAAGCCGTAGCAGGCCCCGATGACCAGCACGAACAGCACCAGGCCCAGCAGGCCAGGGCGCTTGCCCAGTGGCGAGTCGCAGAGCAAATCGTAGATGAACCAACTGGCGACCAGGGCGCCGACGCCGATGGCGATGCCTTCGCCGCCGGTCAGTGTGCTGCCGGGCGCGAGCAGGTAAAGCGTGGGGTTGGAGTAGAACACGATGCACAGCAGCACGATGCCCGACATCCAGGTCCAGTAGGCTTCCCATTTGAACCAGTGCAGGTTGTCCGGCATGGTCGGCGGGGCCAGCTTGTATTTTTCCAGGTGGTAGATACCGCCGCCGTGGATCGCCCACAGGTCACCCGACAGCCCGTCGCGCGGCTTGGCGCGGTTGAGGTTGTTCTCCAGCCAGACGAAGTAGAAGGATGCGCCGATCCAGGCGATCCCGACGATCATGTGAATCCAGCGCACGCCCAGATTCAGCCATTCCATCAGATGTGCAGCCACAGTCTTTACCGTTAGTCTTCTGCCACTTAGCGAGCAGTCAGACCCTCTTTTATTGTTGGGGATCGAGAATCATTTTCTGACTCTCTTCGAAGAAATGCTCATCGCAGTTATTGCCACTGCCACTGCGATCAACCACCAGGAAGTCATCCCGCTTTTCGATCGTCAGCACCGGGTGGTGCCAGACGCCGCGATGGTAATTAACACCCTGCCTGCCATTGGTGATGAAGGCGCGGGTCAACTCTGGTTCAGGAACATCGCCAAATGGCGCGACCACGACCAGAAAAGGGTTGCCGAGCAGCGGAATGAAAGCCTGGCTGCCCAGCGGATGGCGCTCCAGCATGCTCACGGTCAGCGGCATGTCCTGCGCGTCGGCGCGGAAGATGCTGATGATCGCGTTATCGTCCGGCGTTGCCGTTTCAACGGTCGCCAGCTTGTGAAAGCGCATGGTCGAGCCGTTGTTGATCATGAAATGATCGCTGCCATCGGTTTCGATGACATCACCGAAAGGGGCGAAGGCTTCTTTGGTCAACGGCTCGATAATCAGTTTGCGCATGCGGATTCTTCTGTTCTCAAGTTCAGTGATGGATCTGCGATCCTGCTGTCTTCTGTGGGAGCGGGCTCGCCCGCGAAAGCGTTGTGCCGGTCAACACATGGTTTGCAGACATATCGCCTTCGCGGGCAAGCCCGCTCCCACAGGGTCGGTCAGCTGCTCGTTACTTGGCTACTTTGCCGAGGACACGCAAGCGGCTCACACCACCATCCGGGAACACGTTCAGGCGGATGTGGGTGATCGGGCCCAGCTTGTTGATCTGCTCGACGAAGCTGTGCTCGGCGTGCATCTGCAGCTTCTGGCTCGGCAGCAGTTCGCGCCAGAACAGGCTTTGGGTTTCGATCTGGCTGTCGGTGCCGCCTTTGACGAATGCGCCCTGGATCGAGCAGCTGTCCGGGTAGTTGCCCTTGAAGTGCAGGGTGTCGACGACGATCTGCTCGACTTCACCGGCATGCCCCAGCGCCACGATCACCCAGTCATTGCCTGGCGTGCGACGACGCGCAGTTTCCCAGCCGTCGCCCATGTTGATGCCACGGCCCGGGTTGAGGATGTTGCTCATGCGGCCGAAGTGCTCGTCGGAGCAGGCCAGCGCGCGGCCGCCATTCAGGGCTGCGGCCAGGTCCACTTGCTCGTTGTCGCCAACGGCCGACCAGTCGCGGTGCGGCACGCCGTACACGCGCAGGCGCGCCACGCCGCCGTCCGGGTAGATGTTGAAACGCAGGTGGCTGTAGGCCTTGGCGTCGCTGATTTCGTGGTAGTGGTGGCTGTCGCCCTTGAGTTCTACCGCTGCCAGCACTTCAGTCCACACGGTGTTCTCGTCCGGTTCGCCCGAGGCCAGGAAGCAGCCTTCCAGGGACGCCGATGGCGGGTAGTTGCCGGTGAAGAACGAGGTGTCGATGTCCACGCCCTTGATCGAACCTGCCACACCCAGGCGGATCACCGCGCTGTCATAACCTTCGAAACGCTTGCGGCGCGATTCCCAGCCGTCCATCCACTTGCCGTTGTCGTCGAACACGCCTTCTTTCCACACAGCCGGGGTCGGCTGGAACAGGCGGTTGGCATCGGCGAACCAGTCGTCGGTGACGGAGATGATCTTGGTGCCCAGACGTGCATCGGCCAGGTTGACGAATTTCTCGAAGGGTACGGCGTAAGCTTTCATTCTTTTTGTCTGCCTTTTATTGATGGCGTGGGAGAAGGTCGGTTGGGGCTCAAAGTGTCTGCAATCGGAACAGCGCGATCTTGTTGATTTCGGCCAGGGCGCAGGCGAACTCGGTTTGGGCCGAGTTGTGAATGCGCGTCTCGAATGCCGCAAGAATCTGATGCCGGTTGCTGCCCTTGACCGCCATGATGAAGGGGAACGCGAACTTGGCCTTGTAGGCGTCGTTCAGCTCGGTGAAGCGTGCAAACTCTTCAGCCGTGCATTGGTGGATACCGGCGCCAGCCTGTTCGTTGGTGCTGGCTTCGGTCAGTTGGCCTTGCACGGCGGCTTTGCCGGCAAGATCCGGGTGAGCGTTGATCAGCGCCAGTTGCGTGGCGTGATCGGCGCTCAACAGGATGTCGCTCATACGGGCATGCAGGACGTCGACGTCGTCGATGTCGCTGCCATGGCCCAGGTCGAATGCTTTCTGAGCGACCCAGGGCGAATGCTCGTAGATGTCGGCGAAGGCTTTGACGAAGTCTTCGCGGGTAAGGGATGAAGGCGTCAGGGTCTGGAAACGGCTCACTTGGCGGCTCCTTCAAAAGGGTGCACGTCATGCCAGTGGCGGGCGATCTCGACGCGGCGGGCGAACCACACCTGCTCATGGCCTTTGACGTATTCAAGGAAACGCTGCAGCGAGGCCAGGCGGGCAGGGCGGCCGATCAGGCGGCAGTGCAGGCCGATGGAAAGCATCTTCGGCGCCTCGGCCCCTTCGGCGTAGAGCACGTCGAAGGCGTCCTTCAAGTAATCGAAAAAGTCGTCGCCCTTGTTGAAACCCTGCACCTGGGTGAAGCGCATGTCGTTGGTGTCCAGGGTGTAGGGAATCACCAGGTGCGGCTTGCCGGTGCTGTTGTTCGGTTCCCAGTAGGGCAGGTCGTCGTCGTAGGTGTCGCAGTCGTAGAGAAAACCGCCTTCTTCCATCACCAGGCGACGGGTATTCGGGCCGGTACGCCCGGTGTACCAGCCCAGCGGGCGCTCGCCGGTGAGCTCGGTGAGGATGCGGATCGCTTCGAGCATGTGCTCGCGTTCCTGGGCCTCGTCCATGTTCTGGTAGTCGATCCAGCGGTAGCCGTGGCTGCAGATCTCGTGGCCGGCTTCGACCATCGCGCGGATCACGTCCGGGTGACGCTGGGCGGCCATGGCCACGGCGAAGATGGTCAGCGGGATGTCGAACTGCTTGAACAGCTTGAGGATGCGCCACACGCCGGCACGGCTGCCGTATTCGTACAGCGACTCCATGCTCATGTTGCGCTGGCCTTGCAGCGGCTGCGCGGCGACCATCTCGGACAGGAAGGCTTCGGATTCCTTGTCACCGTGCAGGATGTTGCGCTCGCCGCCTTCCTCGTAATTGAGTACGAACGACAGCGCGATCCGGGCATTGCCTGGCCAGTGTGGGTGGGGCGGGTTACTGCCGTAACCGATCAGGTCGCGTGGATAGTCGGCGCTCACTGCAATCTTCCTTATCTACGTTTTGTCTGTGGCAGTGGTCGGGTCGAACCTGGCAGGACCACTGCGGCGATGGATAGATTGTATACAACTTTATTTACTATTTGTAACCCTGTTTTTTCGCCTTTCTGCTGCCGTACATCACCCCACTGTACGTAGCAAGAAACTTGCCTGAGTGGTCAGGTTAAGCTGAAAAAACGCAGCAATATCCGCGATGCCCGAGAAATCAGGCTCCAACAGGATGGCCGGGCGGATAGGGTCAAAAAAGCCATTTTAATTGTGTACAATTTTCGCAGAAAGTGTCTTAATCGCTCATCGCCCGCATCTTTCAGGCCCTGAATGAGTGCGCGCCCTTACCCCAACCATCCACAAAGAGGCACTGACACGCCATGGGACGATTGACCACACACGTGCTGGACGCCGCGCATGGCTGCCCCGGCAGTGACATCCGCGTTGCCCTGTACCGCATCGAGGGCGAGCGCCTGGAAAAGATCGCCGAGACCCGCACCAACGCCGACGGCCGCTGCGATGCGCCGTTGCTGCAAGGTGAGGATTACCGTTCCGGTGTCTATCAACTGCAATTCAGCGCCGGCGACTACTACCGCGCCAAGGGCGTGAAACTGGGCGAGCAGCCGTTTCTGGACGAAGTGGTGCTGCGTTTCGGCATCGATGCCGGCCAGGACCACTACCACGTGCCCCTGCTGATTTCGCCGTACAGCTACTCGACCTATCGCGGTAGCTGATTCAACCGCTTGACCCGCTTCATCGCACTGACCCTGTTCCTCATTGCCCGCCCCACACTGCGGGCTTTTTTTTGCCTGGCGTTTCCCGGCGTCAACGCCTTACACCTGTAGGAGCGCGCTTGGCCTGGGCCGCATCCGGACGATGGCGGTGTGTCAGCCAATTAATGCGGCACAGACATGACGCATCGCGGGCAAGCGCGCTCCTACAAGGGATGTCGCGGGCTCAATGACTAAGCAACGCCGCCGTGCCCGCCCCGCCAAACAACCCCGCGCTGATGCGGTTGAACCAGCTCTGGCCGCGCCCGGTGCGCAGGTACCGCGCCGCGCCCTGGGCGCTGAGGCCGTAGAACAGCTTGCAGGCCAGGTCCAGCAGGGTCCAGGTCACGATCATGGTCAGCAACTGGCCAAGAAACGGCTGATCGGCCTTGAGAAACTGCGGCAGGAAGGCGGCGAAGAACAGGATGTCTTTCGGGTTGCTGCCGCCCAGCACAAAGGCACGCCAGAACAGTGAAGCGAAACCCGGATGGACCAGCGCCTGGGGTACTTCCTGAGCGGTCGCTGGTTGGCGGGATTGCTTCCAGCTCTGCCAGGCCAGATAAAACAGGTACAGGCCACCTGCGATCTTCAGCACGCTGAACAATTGCTCGGATGCCATCAACAGCGCGCCCAGGCCCAATGCCGACGCGCTGAGCAGGCAGATCGAGGCGCAGACCCCGCCGAGGAACGCCGGGTACGAACGCAACAGGCCGTAATTGAGGCTGTTGCCGATCATCAAGAGCGACAGCGGGCCTGGGATCAGAATCACCACCAGCGCAGCGCCGCTGAACAGCAGCCAGGTTTCCAGAGTCATGCTTTATTTCTCCTTTTTTGAAATGACAAAACGCCATCCCATGGATGACGTTGTCGTTGACGCCTGTAGGAGCGCGCTTGCCCGCGATGGCGGTGGGTCAGTCAATCAATGTGGCACAGACATGACGCCATCGCGGGCAAGCGCGCTCCTACACGGGTTTTGCGTGGGTTTACAGGAACACAAACTTGGCAATGAAGATCGCGCACAGCGCCCAAAGGCTCACGGAAATTTCCTTATGCCGCCCGGTACCCGCCTTCAGCACCACGTAGGTGATAAAGCCCAGGGCGATGCCGTCGGCGACCGAAAAGGTCAGTGGCATCATGATCGCCGTGACGATGGCCGGAATCGCGTCGGTGGCTTCATCCCAATCGATGTGCGCCATGCCGCCCATCATCAGCATCGCCACATAAATCAGTGCGCCTGCAGTGGCGTAGGCAGGAATCATGCCCGCCAGCGGTGCGAAGAACATCGCGGCCACGAACAGGACACCCACGGTCACGGCGGTGAGACCTGTACGACCGCCCGCCGCCACACCCGAAGCACTTTCCACGTAGCTGGTGACCGGCGGCACACCGACCATCGCACCAAACACGCTCGATGCGCTGTCGGCCTTGAGGGCGCGGGACAGGTTCTCGATGCGGCCGTCTTCATTGACCAGGCCTGCACGCTGGGCGACGCCCATCAGGGTGCCCGCCGTGTCGAACATATGAACGAAGAGGAAGGCCAGCACCACGCTGATCATGCTGACGTTGAACACGCCCGCGATGTCCATGGCCATCCAGGTCGGCGCAAGGCTTGGCGGGGTAGAGAAGATACCGTTGTAGTGCACAAGTCCCAGGCCCCAGCCGGCCAGTGTCACGGTGATGATGCTGATCAGGATCGCGCCGAACACCCGGTGGTAGCTGAGCACCGCAATCATCAGAAAGCAGATCGCCGCCAGCAGCGGGCCAGGCTCACGCAGGGAGCCCAACTTGATCAGGGTGGCCGGGCTGTCGACCACAATGCCCGCCGTCTTCAGGCCGATCAGGCCGAGGAACAGCCCGACCCCCGCACCCATGGCATAACGCAGGCTGACCGGAATGCTGTTCAGCAGCCATTCGCGAATGCGCGACAGGGTCAGAATCATGAAAATCACGCCCGAGATGAACACCGCACCCAGCGCCGTCTGCCAGCTGTAACCCATGGTGCCGACCACGGTGTAGGTGAAGAACGCGTTCAGGCCCATGCCTGGCGCCAGGCCCACCGGCCAGTTGGCGTACAGGCCCATCAGCAGGCAACCCAGGGCCGCGGCGATGCAGGTCGCGACGAAGGCGGCGCCGTGATCGATACCCGCGTCAGCCATGATGTTGGGGTTGACGAAGATGATGTAGGCCATGGTGATGAAGGTCGTCAGGCCCGCCAGCAGCTCGGTCCTGACGGTGGTGCCATGCACGCTCAGCTTGAAGATGCGCTCGAGCAGGCCGGTGCGTGGCGGCCTTGCTTCTATTGGAGTGGTATCGAGCGGCGCGGCTTCGGTTTTGCGACTTTCCACAGTGAAATCCTCGGGACGTTTTTGTTGTTTTTTTCAGAGCCGGTAACTGCTCTTTGAAGCGAGTCGACCTTCAGTCCGATTTCTTGACTGAAAGGTCAGAAACGTGCACGAGCGAATTATGCTTTTGTATACAAAAATTGCAAATAATGTTTTTGATTTTGTCGCAAGGATTTTACCGATTGTGTGCATAAGGCCCAATAGAACACGCCTATGTGCAGACTTTGCACACTGTGTACAATGCGCCATTACTTTTACTGTGACTTTGCGCGGATATCTGCTATTGGTTTTACCAACAGTGGCTGTTCCCTGCAGTCACGGCACGGCCCCCGGGCCGGATTCAGGTCTTGTGAGTGTCCATGAACGATCAGCTGCAACCCCTCAAGAAACAACCGCGCGCCGCCAAGGCAGGCCGCAGCGGCACCCAGGACGACATCGTCTACGCGCACATCTTCGAGGCGATCCTCGAGCAGCGCCTGGCGCCCGGCACCAAGCTTTCCGAAGAAGCCCTGGGGGAGATCTTCGGGGTCAGCCGCACGATCATCCGTCGCGCCTTGTCGCGCCTGGCCCACGAAGGCGTGGTGCTGCTGCGCCCGAACCGTGGCGCCGTGGTGGCAAGCCCCAGTGTCGAAGAAGCGCGGCAGGTGTTTTTCGCCCGGCGCATGGTCGAGAAGGCCATCACGGAGCTGGCGGTGCAGCACGCCACCGTCGAGCAGCTCAATGAACTGCGTAAGATGGTCAGCGACGAGCGCGACAGCTTCTCCAGAGGGGATCGTGGGGCGGGAATCCGGCTGTCTGGCGAGTTCCACCTGAAACTGGCAGAGGCAGCCAGGAACGCACCGCTGATCAGCTTCCAGCGCAGCCTGGTGTCGCAGACCTCGCTGATCATCGCCCAGTACGAAAGCGGCAACCGCACGCACTGTTCCTACGATGAGCACACCCAGCTGATCGACGCCATCCAGGCCCGCGACGCAACGCTGGCGGTGGACCTGATGATGCACCACATGGATCACATCGACAGCAAGCTCAACCTGGACGAAGAAAGCGCGTCGGATGACCTGCACGCGGTGTTCTCGCACCTGGTGCTGCCGAAGAAAAAGCCGGGGCGCAGTACGGCGGTTTGATCGTGGAGTTCGGGCATTGATTAAAGCAACTGTGGGAGCGGGCTTGCCCGCGAAGGCGTCCGGTCAGCCAACATCACATTGACTGACCCAACGCTTCGCGGGCAAGCCCGCTCCCACAGGGGGTAGAGGATGCGCGCGAAATCGGCGCTTTCCTCAGCGCTTGTGCACCAACGCCCCCGCCGAATACGTCTCGCTCACCGTCCGGTCATCCCCCAGCGTCATCAGCACGAACAGCTTCTCCTCGATGCTCGTCGCCTGCTTCATGCGGTACGACAGCAGCGGGGTGGCGTTGTAGTCCAGGACCACGAAGTCCGCTTCGGTGCCTTCATGCAGGTTGCCGATCTTGTCCTCCAGACGCAGCGCCCGCGCGCCGCCCAGGGTCGCCAGGTACAGCGACTTGAACGGGCTGAGCTTGGCGCCCTGCAGCTGCATCACCTTGTAGGCCTCGTTCAGCGTCTGCAGGATCGAGAAGCTGGTGCCGCCACCCACATCGGTGCCCAGTCCCACGTTCACCTTGTGCTTTTCCGCCATCGGCAGGTTGAACAGCCCGCTGCCCAGGAAGAAGTTGGACGTCGGGCAGAAGGCGATGGCTGACCCGGTTTCCGACAACCGCTCACACTCCTGATCGCACAAATGCACGCCGTGGGCGAACACCGAGCGCTCGCCCAGAAGCTTGAAGTGGTCGTACACGTCCAGGTAGTTCTTGCGCTCCGGGAACAGCTCCTTGACCCACTCGACTTCCTTCAGGTTTTCGCTGATGTGGGTCTGCATGTAGAGGTCGGGGTATTCGCCCAGCAACTGGCCGGCGAGGGCCAGTTGCTGTGGCGTGCTGGTGGGCGCAAAGCGTGGCGTGACCGCGTAGTGCAGGCGGCCCTTGCCATGCCAGCGCTCGATCAGCGCCTTGCTGTCGACGTAGCTGGACTCGGCGGTGTCCACCAGGTAGTCCGGGGCGTTGCGGTCCATCATCACCTTGCCGGCGATCATCCGCAGATTCAGCTTCTCGGCAGCGGTGAAGAACGCATCTACCGACTCCTTGTGACGGCTGCCGAACACCAGCGCGGTGGTGGTGCCATTGCGCAGCAATTCCTGAATGAAGATGTCAGACACTTCAGCGGCGTGCGCAGGATCGGCGAACTGACGCTCGACAGGAAACACGTAGGTGTTGAGCCAGTCCAGCAACTGTTCGCCGTAGGACCCGACCATGCCGGTCTGTGGCAAATGGATGTGAGTGTCGATGAAACCGGCGGTGATCAGCGCATCGCTGTAGGTCACCACTTCGATGTCGCTGGCAAGCGTGCCCAGCAAATCCTTGGCGTGGCCGACGGCGATGATCTTGCCGTTCTCGACCACCATCAGGCCGTCTTCGAAATACTCGTAGGACGCCTCGATCACCACTTCAGCCGGGTCGGCGATGCTGTGGACGATGGCGGCGCGGTAGGCTTTCTTTGCAGTAGTCATGTTCAGGATTCGTTCTTCAAATGTTCATTGAGCCTGGCTGCGGCGGGAGACCGGCATCAGCTTGGCGACGGGTTCGGAAGTCGAGCCTTGCTCGCCGCTTTCCATCCCGAAGCAGGCGTTATAGGTGGCGATCACTTCGGCTGCGACCGACACGGCGATTTCCATCGGCAATTTGCCCTTCACTTCGGACAGGCCCATGGGGCAACGCATGCGCTGCACCAGTGCCGGATCGAAGCCGCGATCGCGCAGGCGGTGTTCGAATTTGACGCGCTTGGTCTTCGAGCCGATCAGTCCGAACCAGGTGAAGTCGCCACGCTTGAGGATGGCGGCGGTCAGTTCCAGGTCCAGTTGGTGATTATGGGTCATGACGATGCAATAACTGCCGGCGGGCAGGTTGTCCACTTCGTCGACCACTTCATCGTTGACGATCTTGCTCACCCCTTCGGGCAACTGCGCGGGGAATTCCGCTTCCCGCGAGTCGATCCAGCGCACCCGGCAAGGCAGGCTGGCCAGCAGCGGCACCAGGGCGCGGCCGACGTGGCCTGCGCCAAACACGGCAATCTGCGCCTGGGGCTGGCCCATAGGTTCGAACAGCAGTACGTTCACGCCGCCACAGCACTGACCCAGGCTCGCGCCGAGGCTGAAGCGTTCGAGACGCGTCTGCTGGGTGCCGCTTTCGAGCATCTGGCGGGCGATGTCCATGGCCTTGTATTCCAGATGGCCACCGCCAATGGTGTCGTAGATCCGCTCGGCGCTGACCACCATTTTCGAGCCTGCGTTGCGCGGTGTCGAGCCGCGCTCCTCGATGATGGTCACCAGCACGCAGGCTTCCCCTGCGGTTTGCAGCTCGGCGAGGGCGCTGATCCAGTTGTTCATGTGTTTCTCCTGATCGCCTGTGGCAGATCAAAAATCCTGGTTAGCTGTTCCGGCCTTGGGGGGGGGGGGGGGGGGGGGGGGCGGGGGGGGGGGGGCGGGCGGGCCGGGGGGGGGGGGGGGGGGCCGCCGGGGGGGGGCGGGGCGCG
>NZ_JBIVCX010000010.1:0-26755 GCF_044746825.1 Pseudomonas sp. NPDC090201 | reverse complement strand
GGCCCCCGCCCCCCCCCCCCCCCCACCCCACCCCCCCCCCCCACCCCCCCCCCCCCCCCCCCGCGCGGGCCCGCCCCCCCCCCCCCCCCCCGCGACGGCATCATTTCAAACGCCGCCGATCAAACCGGTGAAACCGTCAACTCATGGGCCACACCCTCGGCCTCGGGCGCTGCCTGTTTCAACTTGCGCATCTGCTCGCACCCCCACAACACCCGCTCCGGCGTCGCAGGTGCGTCGATCTTCGGCTGATGCCTGTAGTCACCCAGGCTCGCCACCGCATCCTTGATTGCACACCACGCCGCAATCCCCAGCATGAATGGCGGCTCGCCCACGGCCTTGGAATGGAACACCGTGTCTTCCGGGTTCTTGCGGTTCTCCACCAGCTTCACCCGCAAGTCCGCCGGCATGTCCGCCACCGCCGGAATCTTGTAGCCGGCTGGGCCGTTGGTCATCAGCTTGCCCTTGGCGTTCCACACCAGCTCTTCGGTGGTCAGCCAGCCCATGCCCTGAATGTAGCCGCCCTCGACCTGGCCGATGTCGATGGCCGGGTTCAGCGAGGCGCCAACGTCATGCAGGATGTCGGTGCGCAGCATCTTGTACTCGCCGGTCAGGGTGTCGACGATCACCTCGGTGCAGGCTGCGCCGAAGGCGAAGTAGTAGAACGGCCGCCCACGGGCCTGGCTGCGGTCGTAGTAGATTTTCGGGGTCTTGTAGTAGCCGGTGCTCGACAGCGACACCTGGCCCATCCACGCCTGTTGCGCCAGGGTGTCGAAGCTGATGACCTGCTCGCCGACGCGCACATGGCCATTGCGGAATTCGACCTGGGATTCTTCGCACTTGTAGTGCCTGGCCGCGAATTCCACCAGGCGCTGCTTGATGGTTTCTGCCGCGTTCTGCGCCGCCTTGCCGTTCAGGTCCGCGCCGCTGGACGCTGCCGTTGGCGAAGTATTCGGCACTTTGTCGGTGTTGGTGGCGGTGATCTGCACTCGGCTGAAATCCACCTGGAACACCTCGGCCACCACCTGCGCGACCTTGGTGTTCAGGCCCTGGCCCATCTCGGTGCCACCGTGGTTGAGGTGGATGCTGCCGTCGGTGTAGATGTGGATCAGGGCGCCGGCCTGGTTGAGGAAGCTTGCGGTAAAGGAGATGCCGAATTTCACCGGCGTCAGCGCAAGACCCTTCTTGAGGATCGGGCTGTTGGCGTTGTAGGCCATGATCGCCTTGCGCCGCTCGGCGTACTGGCTGCTTTCCTCAAGCTCGGCGGTCATTTCCTCGAGCATGTTGTGCTCGACGGTCTGATAGTAGTGCGTGACGTTGCGCTCGGTCTTGCCGTAGTAGTTGGCCTTGCGCACCGCCAGCGGGTCCTTGCCCAGATGCCGGGCGATGGCGTCCATGACTTCCTCGATGGCGACCATGCCTTGCGGGCCGCCGAAGCCGCGGTAGGCGGTGTTCGATGCGGTGTTGGTCTTGCAGCGATGGCCGTTGATGGTGGCATCGCCCAGGTAGTACGAGTTGTCGGCGTGGAACATGGCGCGGTCGACGATGGAGGCAGACAGGTCCGGCGAGCAGCCGCAGTTGCCGGCCAGCTCCAACTGGATGCCCTGCAGGCGCCCGTCGTTGTCGAAGCCCACGTCGTACTCGACGTAGAAAGGGTGGCGCTTGCCGGTCATCATCATGTCTTCGACGCGGGGCAGGCGCATCTTGGTCGGCTGGCCGGTCAGGCGCGCAACCACCGCGCACAGGCACGCAGGGCTTGCGGCCTGGGTTTCCTTGCCGCCGAAACCGCCGCCCATGCGACGCATGTCCACCACCACCTTGTTCATCGAAACGTCCAGCACTTCGCTGACCAGCTTCTGCACTTCGGTGGGGTTCTGCGTGGAGCAGTAGACGATCATGCCGCCGTCTTCGGTGGGCATCACCGAGGAAATCTGGGTTTCCAGGTAGAAGTGTTCCTGGCCGCCGATGTGCAGCGTGCCCTGGATGCGGTTGGGCGCCGAGTCCAGCGCCGTGCCCGAATCACCGCGTTTATGGGTGTGGCTTTCGAGCACGTAATGCTTGTCGCGATAGGCCTGGACCACGTCGAGCACCGGTTCTAGATCTTCATATTCGATGATCGCCGCCATGGCCGCCTTGCGCGCGGTTTCCAGGTCACGAGCGGCAACGGCGATCACCGGCTGGCCGACGAATTCGACCTTGTCGATGGCCAGCAGCGGGTCGCCCGGCAGCAGCGGGCCGATGTCCTTGAGGCCCGGGATGTCTTCGTGGGTGATGGCGATGCGCACGCCTTCGAAATCGTAGCAAGGCGATACATCGACCTTGACGATGCGCGCGTGGGCACGGTCCGACATGCGCGCATACACATGCAGCTGATTGGGGAATTCGAGGCGGTCATCGATGTAGATCGCCTCACCCGAGACGTGCTTGTCGGCGCTGTCATGCTTGACGCTGCGGCCAACGCCGGAGGTGAGGTCCTGCTGGAACAGGGCGACCAGTTCTTCCTGGGTCTTTTGCGGGGCGTGATTAGACATATGCAGTCACCCGAGTCTCGATGTGTGGCGTTTGCAGCTCGATGAAGTATTTGCGCAACAGGTTCTGCGCGCTCAGCAGGCGGTATTCCTTGGTGGCGCGGAAATCCGACAGCGGGGTGAAGTCCTTCTCCAGCGCGGCGCAGGCGCGTTCAATGGTGGCCGACGTCCAGGGCTGGCCGATGAGGGCCTGCTCGCAGTTGGCCGCGCGTTTCGGGATTGCCGCCATGCCGCCGAAGGCTGCACGGGCATCGACGATGGCGCCGTTTTCCACCTGCACGCGGAATGCAGCGCAGACTGCCGAGATGTCGTCGTCCAGGCGCTTGGAAACCTTGTAGGCGCGGAAGGCCTGTTTGGCGTTGGCCTTGGGCACGATGATCTTCTCGATGAACTCGCTTTCCTCACGGGCGGTGACGCGGTAATCGATGAAGTAATGCTCCAGCGGCAAGGTACGAGACTTGCTGCCTTTGCGAAGGACGATCTTGGCGCCCAGTGCGATCAGCAGGGGAGGCGAGTCGCCAATCGGCGAGGCGTTGCCGATGTTGCCACCCAACGTGCCCTGATTGCGGATCTGCAGTGATGCAAAACGGTGCAGCAGCTCGCCGAAATCCGGGTATTGGTGGGCCAGGGCTTCGTAACAGTCTGTGAGAGCGGTGGCGGCGCCGATCTCGATGCGGTCGTCGAACGCCTCGATCTTCTTCATCTCGGCCACGTTGCCGACGTAAATCATCACCGGCAACGGACGGTGGAACTGGGTGACTTCCAGCGCCAGGTCAGTGCCGCCCGCCAGCAACCGGGCTTGCGGATAGGAATCGTAGAGGTCGGCGAGATCGGCCACGGTCAGCGGCACCAGGCAGCGTTTGTCGCCGCTGTTCAGCTCGGCGGTTTCCTTGGGGGCGATGGCCTTCAGGCGGGCGATGGTCTGGGCCTGGCGAGTGTCGAACTGATCCGGCTGGGGCTGGCTGCAGCACTGCTCGGCGGCGGCCAGGATCGGGCGGTAGCCGGTGCAGCGGCACAGGTTGCCGGCCAGGGCTTCGTGGGCCTGGGCGTGCTTGATCTTGCTGGAATCGGCTTCGCTGGTGTTCTTCTGCAGGGCAAACAGCGACATCACGAAACCTGGCGTGCAAAAGCCGCACTGCGAGCCGTGGCACTCGACCATGGCCTTTTGCACGCTGTGCAGTTGCCCCTGGTGCTTGAGGTCTTCGACGCTGATGAGTTGCTTGCCATGCAACGAGGCGACGAACGTCAGGCAGGAGTTGAGGCTGCGATAGCTCAAGTGATCCTGGCCGTCGGCGTCGGTGCTCAGTTCGCCCACCACCACAGTGCAGGCGCCGCAGTCGCCGCTGGCGCAGCCTTCCTTGGTGCCGGATTTATGCAGGTGCTCACGCAGGTAGTTGAGCACCGTCATGTTCGGGTCAAGAGCATGCTCGGTCTTGAGCTCTTGGTTCAGTAAGAACTGGATCACGGGTCGCGCCTCGTCTTCTTGTAATAGATAGCTGTCTTAAAGGTGTAGCGGAAATTGTTCATCGAACCTGTCGATGAATCTATCAGTTCTGACTATTGGGTCAATTAAAATCTGACCTAGAGGTCAAGAAAATCACATTTCCGGTGACTAGCCGATTAACGGCAGCAAGGTCTTGCAATAAAACCGTGGGACGACGCTCAAAGAATTGCTTATTTCATGCCAGTTTCCATGCATATGGCCCTGCGCCACAGGTATCCAGTGCGATACACTGCGCCGCTTGTGTGCAGCCATGGTTTTAAAGGAAAGAAATGACGTTCAAGGCACCGGACAGCCTCGCTGAGCAGATCGCTCACCACCTCGCCGAACGGATCATTCGCGGCGAGCTCAAGCCCGGGGAGCGGATTCAGGAGCAGAAGGTCACCCAAGCGCTGAATGTCAGCCGTGGCTCTGTGCGCGAAGCATTGCTGATCCTGGAACGCCGTCACCTGATCGTGATCCTGCCGCGCCGTGGTGCCCAGGTGTCCGTGCTCACCCCGCACAACATCGAAAGCCTGTGCGCGCTGATGAGCGAGATGTACATCCTGCTCGGCCTTGCGGTGGCCAAGCGCTGGGCCGAAGAACTGGACCTGGCGCCGTTCCAGCAGATCCAGCAGCGGCTGATCGCCAGTTGCGAGCGCGGCGACGTGAAGAGCTTCGTCGAGGACAGCTTCAACGTGATGCGCGCTGCGTATCCGTTCGCCAACAATCCGTACCTGGAAGAAACCGTCGAGAACCTGCAGCCGTCCATGAGCCGCTTCTACTACCTGGCGCTGGATCAGCGTCAGGCCGAGATGAGCGAGTACCTGACGCTGTTCGGCCAGTTGCTGGAAGCGGTGGTTGCGCGCGATCTGCCGCGCATCCGCGACGTGCTCACCGCCTACGCCGAGCGCAGTTGCCAGTCGATCCTGTCTGCATTGGCGGCCAGCTGATCCATGCGTCTTAAATGCATCAGGCTGGCGGGGTTCAAGTCGTTCGTCGACCCGACGACGGTGAACTTCCCCAGCAACATGGCGGCCGTGGTCGGCCCCAATGGATGCGGCAAATCCAACATCATCGACGCGGTGCGCTGGGTCATGGGCGAAAGCTCGGCCAAGAACCTGCGCGGCGAGTCGATGACCGACGTCATCTTCAACGGCTCCACCAGCCGCAAGCCGGTGAGCCAGGCCAGCATCGAGCTGGTGTTCGACAACTCCGACAGCACGCTGGTGGGCGAATACGCCGCCTATGCGGAAATTTCCATTCGCCGCAAGGTCACCCGCGACAGCCAGAACACCTATTACCTGAACGGCACCAAATGCCGGCGTCGCGACATCACCGACATCTTCCTCGGCACGGGCCTGGGGCCGCGCAGCTACTCGATCATCGAGCAGGGCATGATCTCCAAGCTGATCGAAGCCAAGCCTGAGGATCTGCGCAACTTCATCGAAGAAGCGGCGGGCATTTCCAAGTACAAGGAGCGCCGGCGCGAGACCGAGAACCGCATTCGTCGCACCCACGAGAACCTGGCGCGCCTGACCGACCTGCGCGAAGAGCTGGAGCGCCAGTTGGAGCGCCTGCACCGCCAGGCCCAGGCCGCCGAGAAGTATCAGGAATACAAGGCCGAAGAGCGTCAGCTCAAGGCGCAGTTGTCGGCGTTGCGCTGGCAGGCCCTGAACGAGCAGGTGGCCCAGCGCGAAGCGGTGATTGGCAACCAGGAGGTCGGCTTCGAAGCGCTGGTCGCCGATCAGCGCAGTGCCGATGCCGCCATCGAGCGCTTGCGTGACGGGCACCATGATCTGTCCGAGCGCTTCAATGTGGTGCAGGGGCGCTTCTATTCGGTGGGCGGTGACATCGCCCGTAACGAACAGAGCATCCAGCACGGCCAGCAACGCCTGCGCCAATTGCAGGACGACCTGCGCGAAGCCGAGCGCGCGCGCCAGGAAACCGAATCCCATCTGGGCCATGACCGCACGCTGCTTGCGACCCTCGGTGAAGAGCTGGAAATGCTCGAACCCGAGCAGGAAATGACCCTGGCCGCCGCCGAGGAATCCGCTGCCGCGCTGGAAGAGGCCGAAGTGGCCATGCACGGCTGGCAGGAAAAGTGGGACGCTTTCAACCTGTCGTCCGCCGAGCCGCGGCGTCAGGCCGAGGTGCAGCAATCGCGCATCCAGCAACTGGAAACCAGCCTGGAGCGGCTGGCCGAACGGCAACGGCGTTTGGGTGAAGAGCGCCAGTTGCTCGCCGCCGATCCCGAAGACGCGGCGATTCTCGACCTCAGCGAAGACCTCGCCGCCCGGGAAATGGCCTTCGAAGAGCTGACCGCCGAAGAAGAGCAACTGGTCGAGCGCCTTGAAAAGCTGCGTCTTGATCTGCAACAGGCCACCCAATCCCAGCAGCAGGCCCAAGGCGATCTGCAGCGCCTGAATGGCCGCCTCGCCTCGCTGGAAGCCTTGCAACAGGCTGCGCTCGATCCGGGGACCGGCACCGCCGAGTGGCTGCGCGATCACCAGTTGAGCGAGCGTCCGCGCCTGGCCGAAGGCTTGCGCGTTGAAGCCGGTTGGGAGCTGGCGGTGGAGACCGTGCTCGGCGCGGACTTGCACGCCGTGCTGGTCGATGACTTCTCGGGGCTGGATCTGGCCGGTTTCAGCCAGGGCGACTTGCGTCTGGTCAGCTCCGCCAGCGACATGACGCGCATTGCCGGCAGCCTGCTGGACAAGGTCAACAGCCAGGTCGATCTGAGCAGCTGGCTGGGGCAGGTCAAACCTGTCGAAACACTCGAAGACGCCTTGTCGATGCGCGCGCAGTTGAGCGTCGGGCAGAGCCTGATCAGCCGCGATGGCTATTGGGTCGGCCGTGATTTTCTGCGGGTGCGCCGCGCCAGTGAAGCCGAAAGCGGCGTACTGGCCCGAGGCCAGGAATTGCAGCGTCTGGAAGCCGAACGCGAAGAGCGCGAAGCGACCCTCGCCGCGCTCGAAGAGCAACTGCTCAGCCTGCGTGAACAGCAGCGTACCCAGGAGGAGAGCCGCGAACAGCTTCGCAGGCGCCTGCAGGAAGAAGCCCGTCAGCAGAGTGAGTTGAAGGCGCAACTGTCGGCGGCCAAGGCCAAGGTCGAGCAATTGACCCTGCGTCGCACCCGGCTGGACGAGGAGCTAACCGAACTCGGCGAGCAGCGCGCTTTGGAGCAGGAGAGCCTGGGCGAATCGCGCCTGCAATTGCAGGACGCCCTGGACAGCATGGCGCTGGACACCGAGCAGCGCGAACTGCTGCTGGCCCAGCGTGACAGCCTGCGCGAGCGCCTGGACCGGGTGCGCCAGGAAGCCCGCCAGCACAAGGACCACGGCAACCACCTGGCCGTGCGCCTGAGCTCCTTGCGAGCGCAACACGATTCCACCCGCCAGGCGCTGGAGCGTCTGGAGATGCAGTCCGAACGCCTGACCGAAAAGCGCGAGCAGTTGAGCCTCGGGTTGGAGGAGGGCGCAGCACCGCTTGAAGAGCTGCGCATGAAGCTTGAAGAGCTGCTGGAAAAGCGCATGGCCGTCGACGACGAAATGCGCACCGCCAAGAATGCCCTCGAAGACGCCGACCGCGAACTGCGCGATGCCGAGAAGCGTCGTACCCAGGCCGAGCAGCAATCGCAACTGCTGCGTGGGCAACTGGAACAGCAGCGCCTGGAATGGCAATCGCTCACTGTCAGACGCAAGACGTTGCAGGAGCAATTGCACGAAGACGGCTACGATCTAAATGGTGTGCTGGCGACATTGACCCCCGAGGCCAACGAAAAGGATGCCGAGGAAGAGCTGGGGCGCATCGACGGGCGAATCCAGCGTCTGGGCGCGATCAACCTGGCGGCCATCGACGAGTACCAGCAGCAGTCCGAGCGCAAACGCTATCTGGACGCTCAGGATGCCGACCTCGTTGAAGCGCTGGATACCCTGGAAAACGTCATTCGCAAGATCGACAAGGAAACGCGAAATCGCTTCAAAGAGACCTTCGATCAGATAAACAGCGGAATTCAGGCACTTTTTCCAAAAGTTTTCGGTGGTGGCAGCGCTTATCTGGAACTGACGGGCGAAGATTTACTCGATACAGGGGTGACGATCATGGCGCGTCCTCCGGGCAAGAAGAACAGCACGATCCATTTGCTGTCCGGCGGCGAGAAAGCCCTGACCGCACTGGCACTGGTTTTTGCCATTTTCAAACTCAACCCGGCGCCGTTCTGCATGCTCGACGAAGTCGATGCACCACTGGACGACGCCAACGTGGGCCGCTATGCCCGACTGGTCAAGGAGATGTCGCAGACCGTGCAGTTCATCTACATCACCCACAACAAGATCGCCATGGAAATGGCCGACCAGTTGATGGGTGTCACCATGCATGAGCCGGGGTGTTCGCGCCTTGTGGCGGTGGACGTAGAGGAGGCGATGGCGCTGGTGGATGCGTAGCTGCTGGCCAGGCGGCCAGACGAATAGACAGGGAAAAGTGGCGTTCTGATAGCGCGGCACAGGATTAACCGTCGCGGCCGTACAGATGCTCGCGACATGCCAGATGTAACTGACGGTGTAAAGTTACCTTTGGTCGTGCTAGTTTAATGTCCACTTTTTCATTTTTGCGTGGGTAAAAGGCCATTCAGAACATAGAGTTGGCTCCACGTTTTAAAGGGGTTTACGCCCTTAATTTTCAGAATTTTCAATAGAGGCACGGGATTACATGGAAATCGGTCTGCGAGAGTGGCTGATCGTCATCGGCATTATTGTCATTGCCGGTATTCTTTTCGACGGCTGGCGCCGGATGCGCGGCGGCAAGGGCAAGTTGAAATTCCGACTGGACCGCAGCTTCTCCAACCTGCCGGACGACGAAGAAGGCTCGTCCGCCGAGGTACTGGGCCCTGCACGTGTCCTGGACAACCAGAAAGAACCGCAGCTCGACGAGCACGATCTGCCGACCATGAGCGCTGCCCGCGAGCGGCCTGAACGCGCCGAGCGCCCGGAGCGCGAATCCAAGCGCGGCAAGCGCAAGGACGAGCCGCAGCAGGGCGACCTGAACTTGGACCTGGACGGTCCGAGCCTGTTCAGCGCCCGCGAAGACGACTTCCCGGACGACAAGCCTGCCCAGCGCATCACCGAAGACAAGGACCTGGCGCCGGTCGAGGAAGTGCTGGTCATCAGCGTGATTTCCCGCGACGAAAGCGGCTTCAAGGGCCCTGCCTTGTTGCAGAACATTCTGGAAAGCGGCCTGCGTTTCGGCGAGATGGACATTTTCCATCGCCACGAAAGCATGGCGGGCAATGGCGAAGTGCTGTTTTCCATGGCCAATGCGGTCAAGCCGGGCGTGTTCGATCTGGACGACATCGACCACTTCAGCACCCGCGCCGTGAGCTTCTTCCTCGGCCTGCCAGGCCCGCGTCATCCGAAACAGGCTTTCGACGTGATGGTGGCCGCAGCCCGCAAACTGGCTCACGAATTGAACGGCGAGTTGAAAGACGATCAGCGCAGCGTAATGACCGCGCAGACCATCGAACACTACCGCCAGCGCATCGTCGAATTCGAACGCCGCGCGCTGACTCAGCGTCGTTGATCCCCGTAGATCGTGGGCCTGATTGAACTGTGGGAGCGAGCTTGCTCGCGAAGGCGTTGGTTCTGACACCGCAGCGTCTGAACCATTCGCGAGCAAGCTCGCTCCCACAGGTACACCGCCCTGATCCTATGAATTGAGCAGCCCTGGCTGCTCTTTTGCTTTTCGAGAACACCCATATGAACGCCGAACACCGAATCCTGGAACTGCGCGCAGAGCTTGACCTGCACAACTACCGCTATCACGTGCTCGACGAGCCGAGCATTCCGGATGTCGAGTACGACCGCCTGTTCCACGAACTCAAGGCGCTGGAAGCGGAAAACCCGCACCTGGTGACCCCGGATTCGCCGACCCAGCGTGTCGGCAGCGCGGCGCTGTCGGCGTTCACCCAGGTGCGCCACGAGATCCCCATGCTCAGCCTGGGCAACGCCTTCGAAGAAACCGACCTGCGCGAGTTCGACCGCCGCGTGACCGAAGGCCTGGACCTGCCGGTGGGTGATCTGTTCGGCGCAGGCGCCAAGGTGCAGTACAGTTGCGAGCCCAAGCTCGACGGCCTGGCCGTGAGCCTGCTGTATCAGAACGGCGCCCTTGTGCGCGGCGCAACCCGTGGCGACGGCACCACCGGCGAAGACATCAGCGTCAACGTGCGCACCGTTCGCAACATCCCGCTCAAACTCCATGGCGAAGGCTGGCCAGAGACGCTGGAAGTGCGCGGCGAAGTGTTCATGTCCAAGGCCGGTTTCGAGCGACTGAACGAGACCCAGCTGGAAGTCGGCGGCAAGACCTTCGCCAACCCGCGCAACGCCGCCGCTGGCAGCCTGCGCCAGTTGGACTCGAAAATCACCGCCAACCGCCCGCTGGAATTCTGCTGCTACGGCATCGGCCAGGTGTCCCATGACATCGCCGACACCCACATCGGCAACCTCGAGAAGCTGAAAACCTGGGGCATGCCCATCAGCCGCGAGCTGAAAGTGGCCGACGGCATCGAAGACTGCCTCAAGTATTACCAGGACATCGGCGAGCGGCGTCTGTCGCTGCCCTATGAAATCGACGGCGTGGTGTTCAAGGTCAACAGCATTGCCTCCCAGCGCGAACTGGGTTTCCGCGCCCGCGAGCCGCGTTGGGCCATCGCCCACAAATTCCCGGCCATGGAAGAGCTGACCGAACTGCTCGACGTCGAATTCCAGGTCGGGCGCACTGGCGCCGTGACCCCGGTGGCACGGCTCAAGCCGGTCAAGGTCGCGGGCGTGACTGTGGCCAACGCCACGCTGCACAACATGGACGAAGTGGCGCGCCTTGGCCTGATGATCGGCGACACCGTCATCATCCGCCGCGCTGGCGACGTGATCCCGCAGGTGGTGCAGGTGGTCATGGAGCGCCGTCCGGAGAACGCACGGCAGGTCGAGATCCCGCAGACCTGCCCGGTCTGTGGTTCGCAGGTCGAGCGTACGCAATTGATCAAGCGCAGCAAGGGCAAGGAAACTGTCAGCGAAGGCGCGGTGTACCGTTGCGTGGGCCGCTTGGCCTGTGGCGCGCAGCTCAAGCAGGCGATCATCCATTACGTATCACGTCGCGCCATGGACATCGAAGGCCTGGGCGACAAGACCATCGAGCAACTGGTGGACGAGAAGCTCATCGGCTCGCCCGCCGATCTGTACAAGCTTCAGTACGAACAGATCATCGATCTGGAGGGCTTTGCCGACATCTCCAGCAAAAAGCTGCTCAAGGCCATCGAAGACAGCAAGCAGCCGACTCTGGCGCGGTTCATCTATGCGCTGGGCATTCCCGATGTGGGCGAGGAAACGGCCAAGGTGCTGGCGCGCTCTTTGGGGTCGCTGGACAAGGTCAAGGTCGCGCTGCCCCAGGTGCTGACCTACCTGCCGGACATCGGCCTGGAAGTCGCCCACGAGATTCACAGCTTCTTCGAGGACGATCACAACAAGGACGTCATCGGCGCGCTGCTGGGCGAGTGCAAGATGCAGTTGCAGGACGTGGGTGAACTGGGCGCCGAATTCGCCGCCAGCGCGACCCTGGGCGGCATGCTCGACAAACTGAACATCCCGTCGGTAGGGCCGGGCGGTGCGCAGAAGCTGGCCGACAAGTTCGGCACGCTGGAAGGCGTGGTCAAGGCCGACTGGCTGGACATGCGCCAGACCTTGCCTGAAAAGCAGGCGCAGTCTGTGAGAACCTTCTTCGACAACGCTGAGAATGCTGACCTTGCTCTCAAGATCGAGCAGCAGCTCAAAGATTTCGGCATGCACTGGCACAGCGAGAAAAAAGCCGTCGAAGGCCTGCCGCTCACCGGCCAGACCTGGGTCCTGACCGGCTCGCTGGAGCTGATGAGCCGCGACGTTGCCAAGGAAAAACTCGAAAGCCTGGGTGCCAAGGTATCCGGCTCTGTGTCGGCCAAGACCCACACCGTCGTCGCCGGCCCGGGTGCCGGGTCCAAACTGACCAAGGCCAACGAACTGGGCTTGAAGGTGCTGGACGAAGAAGCCTTCGTGGCGTTCCTGAAAAAGCACAACGTCGCCATCGATTGACGCCACCCACCGCAGCAGCCGGACTTGCCCGCGATGGCGCCCCGAAATCGCCGACGCCGGCAAGCCGGACTGCTACGACGGCATTCAGCGCTCCCACAACAGCCGCCACCCCATCACCCCGTAGCAGCCGGGCTTGCCCGCGGGAGCGATCTCAAGCCCGCCCCATACCTCGGAGCCCCCGCAATCCTGTGGGAGCGGGCTTGCCCGCGAAGGCGGTGGGTCAGTCACCCTTGATGTATCTGGCCCGACGCCTTCGCGGGCAAGCCCGCTCCCACAGAAATTCGCCGATCGATGATCGTAAACATCCTTACCCATGCACAAAAATCCACGGAACCCCCGCAACCCCCGACGATCTAGTGCTTGCGGCCACATCGGGAGATCGCCATGTTCCAGTTCTTCGAACAACTCAGCACACGCATCGCGGCGCCGTTCGCCCCGGAAACCCGGCGCAACGGCAAAGTCTGGCAATGCCGCTGCGGCCAGTCGGTGTTCCTGCGCAATAGCCAGTGCCTGGCCTGCCAGGCGGCGCTGGGCTACCTGCCCGAGCAAGGCAAAGTCGCTTCACTGGAACCCGGACCCGATCTCAACACCTGGCGCCTGAGCGAAGAGCCGCAGGCCGGTCTGTACCGCCGCTGCGCCAACCTCGACACGCCCGCCGCCTGCAACTGGCTGTTTCCAGCCCACGATGCAGGAGAATTCTGCATCGCCTGTAGCCTCAACAAAACCATCCCCGACCTGTCCGTGCCGGAAAACCCCGAACGCTGGCGCAAGATCGAGATCGCCAAACGCCGGCTGGTCGCGCAACTCGTCACCCTGGGCTTGCCGGTCGTCCCCAAGACCGTCGATGAACAACGCGGACTGGCCTTCGAGTTTCTCGGCGTCGACCTGGAAGGCAATCTGCCCACCACCGGACACGCCAACGGCCTGATCACCCTCAACGTGGAAGAAGCCGACGACGCCATCCGTGAGAAGGTTCGCGTGCAGATGCACGAACCCTATCGCACGCTGCTCGGACATTTTCGCCATGAGGTCGGACACTACTACTGGGATCGTCTGATAGCGGGCACCTACTGGCAGGACGGTTTCCGCAACCTGTTCGGAGACGACCGCGCCAGCTACGCCGAAGCGCTGGATCATCACTATCAGAACGGCGCCCCCGCCGACTGGCAACAGCACCACGTCAGCGCCTACGCCACCATGCATCCATGGGAAGACTGGGCCGAAACCTGGGCCCATTACCTGCACATGACCGACGCCGTCGACACTGCCTTAAGCCTGGGCATGAGCGCCCACGACATGGACCTGGATTACCAGCCCTTCGACCTGCACACCCTCTACGACCCGCAGCATCCCGGCGGACCTGCGTTCCTCGCCTTCGTCAATGCCTGGATCGAACTGGCAGGCATGCTCAACGAGCTTTCCCGCGCCATGGGCCAGCCGGATTTCTATCCCTTCGTGTTGTCACCTGAAGTCATTACCAAGCTGCATTTCATCCATCTGGTCATTCAGGATGCGGGCGGCAAGGCAGACGAAGTGGTGCAGATCCAGTGACCCATCCAAACGAGTGAAGTGCATGTTTTGCCGCAACTTCCACCCCTCGCGCCAGTCGTCGCCGCCGGTCTGCGAACGCCTGCACGGTTGCGAATCTGGTGCTAACTTGGGGCTCACAATATCGTTTTGATACTACTGGCATAAAGCTGTTGCACAGGGATTCGCATATGGCCAATAGCGCTCCAATTCCATTGAACGAGGCTTCGCGTCTCTCTCGCATTTCCCACATGGGGCTTCTGGATTCAGCAGCGGACGACGTGCTGGATCACATTGTCGAGATGGTTGCTCACTATTTCGAGGCGCCGGTGGCGCTGGTGTCCATCATCAGCGAACACCGCCAGTGGTTTCGCGCCGGCACCGGCCTGGATGAGCGCGAGACCCCTCGGGAAATTTCCTTCTGCGCCTACTCCATTCTCTCGCACGACATCTTCCAGGTGCCTGACGCGCTGCACGACAAACGCTTCAAGGACAACCCCATGGTGGCGGGGGAGCCCTACATCCGTTTCTACGCAGGTGTACCCCTGGTGACCGCCGATGGCCTGGCCCTTGGCACCCTGTGCATCATCGACAGCAAGCCGCGTGCGCCGCTGGAAGGGCGTGACATGAGCATGCTGGAGATGTACGGCCAACTGGTGATGAAACGCCTGAACAACCTGCGCAACAGCAACTACGTCGACCAGCCTACCGGCCTGTTCAATCGCCTGCGTCTGGAAGAAGACATCATGGCGCTGACCGACCGCGACAACTACGCGCTGGTGGCGCTGGACATGGTCGATCCGCTGTTTCTGGACAGCATCGTCCGCGCACTGGGCTACAGCTTTTCCCAGGAACTGGTCAAATGCATGATCGACAGCTGCCGCGAGCAACTGCCGCCCGACACCGCGCTGTACAAGGTCAGCCCCACCCGCATCGCGCTGCTCACCCGGCACGCGGCGCCAGAGCAGGCCGAACAGCTGTTTCGCAAACTCATCAAGCATTTCCAGCGCCCGCTGGTGTGCCGCAACATCCCGATTCAGATGGACGTGGGTATCGGCGTGCTGCCCCTGGGCCTGGGCAAGCACGACGAGCGTGACTGGATTCGACTGGTAGTCAGCGCCGCCGACGAAGCGCGGGGCAAGGCCACCGGCTGGCGCTGGTATGAACCGCATCTGGATTTCGCCCAGCAGCGCGCGTTCCTGCTGCTGGCTTCGCTGGCCGACGCCGTCCGCAGCCCCGATCAACTGTCACTGGCCTTCCAGCCGCGCCTTGAAGTCAGTACCGGCCGTGTGGTCACCGTCGAGGCGCTGCTGCGCTGGCAGCACCCCGTGCTAGGTCCGATCAGCCCGGCAGAATTCATCCCCCTGGCGGAAAAGACCGCGCTGATCCGCTCCCTCAGCCTCTGGGTGCTGCGCCATGCCGTGCAACAGGCTCGAACCTGGCAGCAGCAGGGCTATGCGTTCAAGGTGGCGATGAACGTTTCGGCCATTGACTTGGCCAACTCGCAATTCAGCGACGCACTGTTCGAACAACTCGCCATCAGCGGCCTGGATCCGGGCCGCTTCGAACTCGAATTCACCGAAAGCGCCCTGTGCGCGAACCCCGAAATCACCCGCCAGCAACTCGAACGCCTGCGCGCCCTGAACATCGACATCGCCATCGACGACTTCGGCACCGGCTACAGCAACTGGACCTACCTGCGCCAACTGCCGGCCACCACCGTCAAACTCGACAAGTCCTTGGTGGAAAACCTCGACGCCAACGAAAAGGATCGCCGCCTGGTCGAAGCCATCGTCGACCTGGCGCGACGCCTGGGCTACCGCGTCGTGGCAGAAGGGGCGGAAACCGAAGACGTCTACGAAATCCTCTGCCAGCTCGGCTGCCATGAAGTGCAGGGCTACCTCATCGCCCGGCCCATGCCCCCGGGCGCCCTGGAACACTGGATGAACGGCGAACGCACCGCCAAGGTTCGCGAACTTCGAGCGCTGGGGCACTGAGCATCGGAACGCCGGGAAGAAGGGTGCGCACAAGTGCTTGAGCGCTATCGGATTTTTTATCTGAAACCAGAGGTTGTAACTTCGCGCCAGACCGGTACAATGGCCCCCGCTCGCCGGGCAAGCCGGCAGCACGCGTTATGGTGACCCCATCGGTCCCCCCGCAACGATTACCCGTGAACCTGGTCAGAGCCGGAAGGCAGCAGCCACAGCGGGAACATTGTGTGCCGGGGTGTGGCTGGTGGGGTCGCCTCCATTTCAAACCTTGCTTTTCTCGCAGGTTTCAATCAAATCCTTCTGTTCTCGCATTCAGGACTAACCGTCTTGAAGGTCTTCGCATGCCTCCAGCCCCTGTCCGCACAGAAGCCGGAGACACTCTCGCCATCACTCACCAACGCCCATCCCGACGATGATCCCACCCACGATCATGCCCCCGGCGCCATCCACCGTCGTAATACCCATGAGGTCGTGGCGGTTCAAATCGGCGGTACACGACCGGCGGCGGTGGCGCGTAGTACACGGGCTGGTAGCGCGGCACATAACGCGGCGGCGGTGGCGGTGGGGCGTAGTAGCGCGCCGGGCGGTGATGGTGGTGGGAGTTGCTGGCCACCGTGGCCACGACTGCGCCGATGGCGGCGCCTGCGATGACGGGCACGATCACGTTGTGATCGCTTGCGTTGGCTGCGCCTGCAGCAATCAGGGTGCCGGTCAGGACAAGGGCTTGGGTCATCTTCGAAATCATGGTGTCTCCTTTGGCGAAAGGTTTGGAATCGCCATGGACGTATCAAACACCGGATTCGTGTAAAGGGAGGTCTAGGGTGGGTAAAGGCTGAGTAAAGCGTATCTCGATACAAAAGAGCCGCTGCAGAGGTCGATGACCCGTGCTGGCGGGGCTTTGGAGTGTGTCAAAGAATGTAAGTATCAGCTCAATCGTTGTTTGCTACGTTCCAGCCACTGCAAGACGTGCGTCGGGTTGCCAATGGGAAACAGGTGCAAACGCAGCGTCTCCAGTTCCGCCGGGTCGATTCCCTCGATCAGGGCATCGATAAACCGGTCCGGCCCTTGTGGGCTCATCAACGAAGTCAATTGCCAGCCGTAGTGCTTGAGCAACTGCGCCGAGGTGCCGACGCGGCACTGTCGGGCGAAATTGAGGACGCCGGCCATGGTCGCGGGTGCGGGAATGCCGATGCGGATCGGGGCATCGATCCCGGCGTCCCGGACCTGTCTGATCCAGTTCATCACTGCCTGGACGTCGAACGAAAGCTGGGTGGTGATTTCAAGCTTGAAACCTCGGCTGGCCAAGGCGTCAGTCTTGCGTTTGAGGTAATGCCACAGCACTTCATCGGCGATCTTGGGGTGCCCCTCGGGGTAGCCCGCGATGCCGACGCTTTGCAGCCCCAGCCCGTCCAGATAGCCGCCTTCGATCACTTGCAGCGAGTCGGTGAATGGCCCGGCGGAGGTTGCCGGATCGCCACCCACCAGAAATATCCCGTCAACTCGCCCGACTTCGATGGACCGGGTCATATAGCTGCGCAACACCTCGGGCGATATCAGGCGCCGTGCCGAGATGATGGGCCTTGGCCGAAAGCCTGCGCCGTGCAAGCCCTGCACCGCAGCCACCCGATCATCAAAGGACTCGTTGCCGATGAACGCGATGTTCACCGCCATGCCCGAAGGTGCCAGATTGCCCAGGCCACTGAACGCCGCCGCGTCCCAGGCGGTGGTTTCAATCGAGGGGGCGTCGAACAGTGGAAGCCAGGGCGGGTTCATTGAGTAGCGGCTCGTGGCGGCGGGGAGGGACGATCCTCTCAGGCTAGACCGGCAGGCGCGGGCAATACAGTGGCAGAAACCGGTTTTGCAGCCGGATCAGCGTCGGACTCGCCGACTGCCATCATACCGACGCATCCTCCCCCAGCATCTTCGACACCACCGCGCCCACCGGATGACCCTCGCGAATCAACTCGGCAAAGTGGGTGAGCATTTCCGGGCCGGAGTCGTTCATCAGTGCCTCGTACAGCAGGCGCCGTACCGGTTCGGGATCGGGCGCTACCGCATCGGTTTCCTCGCTTAGCGGCTGCGCGGCGATAAGTTGCGCGAGCACCTGGCTGCCCGGAGTGTCTTCGTCGATTCCGAACAGTTCGTTGAAGAGCATGCCCAGGGTTCCGGATGGCTGCTGGTCGGGGCGTTTCCATTTGCTGATGACGGTTTTTTCCTTCTCGACCTTCTCAAGGGTGCGTCGGATCTTTCCGGGAATGGTCGCCGCCGCGCGTTCATCGGAGTAGTAGACGAGCTTGGCGAGGGCGGCGGCGTCCTTGATGTTTTTCCAAATCACGAACCAGATCTGCGAAATGCTGTGGGTTTCCAGGGCGCCACGCAGGCTGCTGCGGATTTCCTTGAGTTGCCGGTCATCGAGTTCGTGGTCGAAGGCTTTGCACTGGTCCAGCAGATAGCGCATCGAGTCGGCCGTGGCGAAGTCGAGCCAGAGGCTGAACAGCGCGGCGCTGTCGCAGAACTCCCGGGTCAGCAGGATGCTTCTGGCTTCGTCGTCGAGCCCGAAGTGGATGTCCGGTGTCAGCGCGTAGGCGACGTAGTGGGTGCGTACCGTCAGCACATCGTCCTGCATGAAGTAGGTGCCCGGCGTCGCTCGGCGCGGGTCTTCGCGCAGTACTGCGGCGGCTCTGAGTTTGTCGATGAACAGGCGCAGGTCCATCGGCGCCAGCGCCTGGCAGTCGCTGACCGTAAAGGCTTCGGCGCCCAGGCGGGGGCTGATGGCGAAATCCAGGGCGACGGTCAGCAGCGCCAGGTCATCGCCCAGGTGGGCATATTCGATGGGGTGCGATGGCAGTTGGTTGATGTAGGCCGCCAGGTGAGTCTCGAGCCTGGCGGCGGCTTCGGCTTTTTGCGCCTGTTCCCGTGCCGCCTGGAGCTTCTGGCAATCGCCACAAGGCCTGTAGGATTTTTGCGGATACTTCTTGGCGCAGGAGCGGCTTTTGACTTCCAGGCCTTCGTCGCAGTGGGGGCAGCGCAGGTTTTCGTCGTAGGCCGTGCACAGTTCACGAACGTGGGCGGCCAGCGCGCCGCTGTTGGTGATGTGGCGGAAGGGCACCAGATCGATCACCTTTTCCAGAAAATCGCCACTTTCGCTCATCGCCCAGTAGCGGACGGCGAGTTGCATGGCCTCGGGGTCGGTGGTCAGGAATTCAAGCTTTACGGTCATGGGGCAGGGCCATCCGGTTTTCAGGGCGGTATGAAAAGCGTGGAGGGCCGGCGTTGTGCACCCATCCCGCGTTGAGCGATAGAAAGAGCAAGTCACTATCAGGACTCATGATCGCCGGATGCAGGGTGCTGGATATGTAGGCTTGGGCTATCGGGTTTGTAGGCGTTGTCCGGAAACTGTACTGGTGTGAGCGGCCTGGCTGTCGCCGATCTTGTCGTTCAGCGCATGGCGCTGCGGTCTTCGGCGAACTGTTTGCCGAGCAGGGTCCGCACCGCGACCACGCAACCGTCCTTGATGCTGACGTCGGCAAACCCCTGATCGCGCAGGTACAGGAGCGCGGTGAAATCCAGCGGATTGACTCTGCACAGGGCCTCGTCGGCGAGGCTGATCAACAGTCGAATGGCGTTGGATTCTAGCCGCATGGGGGTGGCCTCCTGGTGATGATGGCGAATGATGGCTATTCGTCACTAGAGTGCGATCAGGAGTTCCATTTATTTGCGAGCTTTACACCGCTTTCCGGCGTTTTTCGCGAACGGCCGATTCTGCCGATCACGCCAATAATGCGTGGTAAATCAAAGAAATCTGCCCGGTTTTGGGGTCAATACGATAGTCTTCGCACCATTGTCGATACCGACACTGGATTGGAAGGCTATAGATGGCGCCTGATGACTATCTCGTAATGACCAGCAAAGAGTGGGCGGCGCTGCGTGCCAGCACGCCGTTGACTCTGTCCGAAGAAGACCTGGCGGCGTTGCGGGGCGTGAACGAAGATATTTCCCTGGAAGATGTCGTCAACATCTATCTCCCCCTGTCGCGCCTGATCAATCTGCATGTGAGTGCGGCGCGCAACCTGGCCAGCATCAAGGACACCTTCCTGGGGCGTCCGGCCAAGAAACAGACCTACGTGGTGGCAGTGGCCGGCAGCGTGGCGGTGGGCAAGAGCACTTTTGCCCGGGTGTTGCAGGCGCTGATGGCGCGCTGGCCCGATCACCCTCGGGTCGATCTGGTGACCACCGACGGCTTCCTGCACCCCAACGCGCGGCTCGACGCTGAGGGCATCATGCACCGCAAGGGCTTTCCGGAAAGCTACGATCGCAAGCGCATGGTCAAGTTTCTCTCGGAACTCAAGGCCGGTACCCCGGAGATCAGCGCGCCGGTGTATTCGCACATCAGCTATGACATCGTTCCGGACAAGTTTCTCAAGGTCAGCCAGCCGGACATCCTGATCTTCGAAGGCCTGAATGTGCTGCAGACCGAAGGCAACGACGGCCAGAAGCCGGGCACCATCGTGTCGGACTTCTTCGATTTTTCGATTTATCTGGATGCCGACGAAGGCGACATCGAGCGCTGGTATGTCGAGCGCTTCCTGATGCTGCAACGCACTGCATTTCGTGCTCGTGGCGCCTATTTCCGTGAACTGGCCGACTTGCCACCGGAGAAATCCCCGGACGCGGCGCGCAAGATCTGGCGCGACATCAACCGTCCCAACCTGCTGGAAAATATCCTGCCCACACGGGAGCGCGCGAGCCTTGTGGTGCGCAAGGCCGCCGATCATTCCGTGAAGGAGTTGTGGTTGCGGTGATGGTCAAATCGCTCGGCGCGCTGATGGGGTTATGGCTGCTTGGCTGTGGGGTGCCCGCCATGGCGGATGGCAACAAGTTGTTGCTCGAATGCCAGGATGGCATCAACAGCATGAGCGGCGGGGTGGCCAAAAACCCCACCGGGATCGGCCATTGCGTGGGCGTGTTGCAGGCGACCATCGACACCCTGGACATCGTGCATGAGGCCGGTGGCGCGCCGAAGCTGGTGTGCGTGCCGGAGGGCGGCATTCCCATGGTCCAGTCGATGCGCATCGTGGTGCAGTCGCTGGAGGAGCACCCGGAGGCCCTGCACCTGAATGAATCGGTGCTGGTGGTTTCTGCGCTGAAGAATGCGTTTCCCTGTCGGTAGGCTGCGCTACTGATCCGTTGCGGTCCCCCTTGAGACCGCCACGCCGGCAAGCCGTGCTGCTACGGTTCAGCGGCCGGACCCTGGCGTTTCGAACCCCAAATCCCTGTAGCAGTCCGGCTTGCCGGCGTCGGCGATCCCGAATACGCCCCCGCCGGCAAGCCGTGCTGCTACGGTTCAGCGGTCGGACCCTGGCGTTTCGAACGCCCAAATCCCCGTAGCAGTCCGGCTTGCCGGCGTCAGCGATCCCGAATACGCCCCCGCCGGCAAGCCGTGCTGCTACGGGGCGTAGTCGTCCGCAGATTTCGTGAACGGCCTCTATCCGTAGCAGCCGGGCTTGCCCGCGGGGCGTACTTGAGATCGTCCCCGTCGGCCAGCCATCGTGCCACGAACAACCACTCGTCGTGCGATCACCGCCGCACTGGCTGATCACGAATGTTTGACTATCCTTACCGGTCAGTACAGTTCATTCACAAAGGCACCCAATGCCAGCCAATCACAACGCCAGCCTCACCCATCGACGTTTGATCGAAGCGGCATCGGCGCTGTTTTTTCGTGATGGCATCAACGCCACCGGCATCGCTGCGGTCGCTGAGTTCGCGGGGGTTTCGAAGATGACGCTCTACGCCCACTTCGCCTCCAAGGACGAACTGGTGGTGGCCTACCTGGACGAGCGTAACGAGCGTTGGAACGCCGCGGTCCTGCAGTCGCTGGCTGCCGCTGATTCGCCTGCCGAGAAGCTGCTGTCGCTGTTCGATCTGCATCGGCAGTGGCTGTTCGAAGGTGGTTTGCGCGGCTGCCCTTACGTGAATTCCGCCGCCGAATTTCCGGACCGTTCTCATCCGGTGCGTCAGGCGGTGGATCGCCACAAGCGCGGGGTGAAACAGCACCTGCTGGACCTGGCGCAAAACGCCGGCCTGGCCAATCCGCCGACACTGGTCAGGCGCCTGTTCCTGCTACTGGAAGGGGCTTTTCTGACAGGCGCCCTGGAGAACGATGACAGCGTATTCCTGGTGGCCAAGGACCTGGCCGCCGAGCTGATCGACGCCGCGCAACCCCGAGCCGTTGTCTGAACAAACCGACCGATTTCTTGCCCCCAGGAAAGGACGCTGACGATGCGAATCAATGCTCTGATTGTGTTGCTGCTCACCGGGTTGGTGGCGGCCACATATGGCTTCGGGATCTACCTGTTCGCACAGTTGGTGCCGGACATGCGCGCAAGCCTGGGTTTCGACATTTCCTACGTGGGCACCATCACGGCCTGCGCCCAACTGGGCTTTCTGGCCAGTGCATTGTTCGCCGCGTGGATCACCCCACGGGTCGGCGGTGGCTGGGTGGTGTTCGGTTCGGGCATCGTCTGTGCGGCGGCGCTGCTGCTGATCCCCATGGCGCACAACATCGTGCTGATCGGCGCGCTGCTGACAGTGCTAGCCGGCACTGCCGCCACGGTGTTCGTGCCGATGGTGGACGTGATCGCCCGCACGGTAGCCTACAAGTATCGCGGCATGGCGATGGGGCTGGTCTCCAGCGGGACCAGTTATGGCGTGTTCATCAACAGCCTGCTGGTGCCCATGTTCGCGCCACAGGGCGAATGGCGCACCGTGTGGGGGCTGGTGGGCTTTCTCACGGTGCTGATTGCACTGGGCGTGATGCTGGTATTCTTCCGCGCACGCTTGTTCAGCCATTCCCGCGGCACCCATGCGGCCTCGAACGCCGAAATGAAGGTCGGCAAGAGCGCCTTGACCCAGCCCTGGGTGCTGAAGATCTGGGCGATGACGATGTTGCTGGGCTTTTCCACTTTTCCGTTCCAGAACTACCTGTCTTCCTACCTGCGCACGCAACTGGATTTCGACGTGACTTACACGGCGCAGATCTGGGCCAGCATGGGCTTCGTCGGCATGTTCGCAGGATTGGCCGTGGGCTGGCTGTCGGACCGCATCGGCCTGCGCGTCGCCATGCTGCTGGTGTACGCCAGCGTGTGTGCGGCCGCCTTGATCTTTGTCCTGCATCCGGTCGGACCCTGGCCGCTGGTGGCGGCGATCCTGTTCGCGCTGGCGTTTTATCCGATCTTCGGCCTGATCCCGGCCTACGTCTCGAAGATGGCCGGCAACGCAGCGGTATCGGTAGCGGTGTTTGGCGTCGCCAATATCACCCAAGGGGTGGGCGGGATGCTCGGCAACCTGTGCGCGGGGCTGCTGGCCAGTTTCACTGGCTCGTTCGTCGGCGTCTATCTGGCGATCGCGGTGGTGGCGGTGGGGCTGGCGATCCTCACCACCCGCCTGCCCAGGGAGGCCGATGAGGTCTTGGGCAGTGGAGAGCACAAGGTCGATGCAGTGGCCTGACATCCCTTGCGAACATCGACCGGAAGCCGGCATCTGTCGGCTTCCGGTAGGCAGGCTACAGCGTCACATTCCCCTCAACACACTTCTGCACCTGGCCACTGACCCAGATCTGCTCGCCGATCTGCTCCACGCCCACCTGGCCTTTATGGCCCAGCACCGTGCCCTGCCGGGCGCTGTAGGTGCGCGGTGCGAGGCCCGCCGGGATCAGCCATTGCGCCAGGCTCGCGTTGAGGCTGCCGGTGACCGGATCTTCAGCGCCCAGGTCGCCGGTCAGCGCGCGCACTTCGAAGTCAGCCTCGGCATCCGGCCCGGTCCAGCGCGCGACGATGCCGACGTTCAGCCCCTTGAGCGCCGGATAGTCGGGGCGGATGGCGAGCAATTCTTCGCGGCTGTCGAGCATCACCGCCACCCAGCCTGGCCCGTTGTCGGCCCACTGGCTGGCAACAATCTGGCTGCGCTGGATCTTCAAGCCGGCGGCGATGGTGTCCAGTACCTCATCTTCCACGGCGCCGCTGCGCAACAAGGCCGGGGCGGCAAACGCCAGTCGAGCGCCGTCGCGACGGATCCGGACCAGGCCCGCGCCGCATTCCTGAACCACTTCTTCAGCCTTGGGCTGGCCGCCGCTGTCCAGCCACACGAAGCAACTGCCCAGTGTCGGGTGCCCGGCAAACGGCAGTTCGCGGGTGGTGGTGAAAATGCGCACCCGGTAGTCCGCCTCGGGGTGCGTGGGACGCAGCAGGAAGGTGGTTTCGCTGAGGTTGGTCCAGCGGGCGAAGGCGGCCATTTGCGCATCACTCAACCCGTCGGCGCCGATGACCACGGCAAGGGGATTGCCTTGGGTCGGGGCAGTGGAAAAAACATCGACCTGCTGGAAGTTCAGCGTCTGTGGCATGGCACTCTCCTGATTGTGCTGTAGGACCTGGTCACTCTAAGCAGGCGAATCAGGGCTGTACATGCACAGATCAGCAGTCATTTTTCGCGAATGTGTGTGGTCGAGAGCTGCCGGAAGTGACCCGGCAGCAACCCTCGCCGCAGGCGCTCAGCGGGTGTTCAACCACGCTGAGACGTCAAACGACGGGCAGGCCTTGATGAATTCGTCGGGGGTGATCTTGCCGTCGCCGTTCAGGTCCGGCGACAAATCTCGATGGCCGAGAACGCGGGCCTTCGGGTAACGGGACTGAAGCTGATCGAGCAATCGGCGCAAGGTCGCGAATTGCCTGTCGGTGAAATTGTTCTCCGGTTGGCCTGATCTGTTCACACCGCCGACCAGGCAAACGCCGACAGATTTTGCGTTGTGGCCTTTGACGTGCGCGCCGATGGCGTTTTCCGGTCGGCCTGTTTCCAGCGAGCCATCGCGGCGGATGACGTAGTGATAGCCCAGTGTGTCGAAGCCGCGCTGGATATGCCATTGAGTGATTTCCCGCGCGCCGATGTCCTGGCTGGGGGCGGTGGCTGAACAGTGCACGACCAGCCAGTGGGTGGCGATGCGGTATTGCGGGGTGTAGCGAGGTGGTGTTGCGTTCATGGCGGTGCTTCCTTGCACGTTGATTGACGTGTGCAAGGAATACCCATGAGTGCGATGGGTCAACGAGGGAAGCGTTGCAGAACGTCTCGGCAACGTTCTGCAACCTGGGCGTCTGTCAGACGTTCAGCCGGTCAGGCCGGAAAGCGCAGCGCGTTGGTCAGGTCGCCCATCGGCGCCTGTCCGCGTGCCACCATGGCGTCGTCCCGCTCCTTGAGCCCGTCCAGCGTTTCGAGGCCATGCACCCGGGTGATCAAGCGCAGGATCGAGGCGGTGTCGTACACCGTGTGATCGACCGTGCCCTTGCGCGCGAACGGCGAAATGACGATGGCCGGAATTCGCGTGCCAGGCCCCCAACGGTCGCCTTTGGGTGGCGCCACGTGGTCCCACCAGCCGCCGTTCTCGTCAAAGGTGACGACCACCACCATGTTTTTCCATTGCGGGCTGTTGCGCAGCACTTTAATCGCGCGGTCGATGTGGCGATCGCCCGAGGCGACATCGGCGTAGCCTGCGTGCAGGTTGAGGTTGCCCTGAGGCTTGTAGAAGGTCACGGCGGGCAGCTTGCCGGCCTCGGCGTCCGCCAGGAATCTGTTGGTGGCCGACTCGTCGCCCAGGCCGCCATCGCGCAGGCGTTTCGCGCGCTCCTGCGGATGGTCCGGGCCCTGGTTCTTGAAGTAGTTGAACGGCTGGTGGTGGTACTGGAAGTTGGGGATCTTGGGGATGCCTGCCGAATCCTTATACTCATCCAGCGTGACCTGCCAGGCGCCGGCGTACCAGGCCCAATCGACGCTCTTCTTCGACAGTTTGTCGCCGATGTGATCGTGGGTCTGGGGCACCAGCACGTTGGCCAGGTTTGGCTGCGAGTATTCGGGCTTTTCCTTGTCGCGCAGCCAGGTCGGCCAGTAGGGCGGGGCCATGGTGTTGACCGCGTAGCCATCGGGCGTCAGCAGGCTGGGGCCGAACTGGGGAGGGCCGGTCATGGCGCTGGCCGGGGATTTTTCCAGCGGTTTGAGGCGGTAATCCAGCGGATCGCTGCTTTCCAGCGTGGCGATCTGCGATTTCGCAGGGGAGCTGGCCGCATCCGGGTAGAAGGGCGCCCTGGCCGAAATCAGGTACTGGTGATTGAGGAAGGAGCCGCCGAAAGCGCCCTGGAAGAAGTTGTCGCAGAGTACGAACTCCCGGGCGACGTCCCACAGGCGCAGGGAATATTGTGTCTGGCTGTAATGGCCCATGGTCAGGCTGCCGGAATCGGCCCAGGCCACGAAGCCGTCGTTCTTGCCGCCATTGATCTGCATCTGGTTCTGATAGAAGACGTGCCACAGGTCGCGGGTGACCACGCTCAGGGGCAGGTCCTCGCCGCTCGGCCCTTTGAGTGCGTAAGGGGCGTTGGGCAGGTTTTCCTGATATTGCACGCCGGTGGCGTAGGTCACGCCATCGATGCTTTGCGGGCCGACCTGGCACACGCCGCCCCAGCAGGAAGGCAGGCTTTCCAGGACTTTGCCGTCACGGTCGCGCTGGCGATAGTCTTCGGGCTTGACCGCCGACAAGGGTTTTTCAATGCCGGGAAAATTGGCGAACAGGTTGTTGAAGCTGCGGTTTTCGGCGTAGATCACCACGATGTTCTTGATGTTGTCCTGCAGGGCCTTGTCCAGCGCGGGTCCCGTCAGCGCAGTTTCCAGGGCGCTGGCCTTGCCGTCGGTGCCGGTTTCGCTGGCCGCCACCACACTGCTGACGGCGGCGCCAGCGCCGAGCACGGCCACGCCGCCGAGGAATCGGCGACGGCTGCTGTCAGACGGAGAATCCGATGAATCAAGGCTGGCGGACGGCTTGGACGGGTCTTGTTCTTTGTCGCTCATCACGGCTCCTGCTCGCTGGCATAAATGTGTTACCAAGTATGTCGAGGGAGCCTAATCCCGCAATGTGACGTTAATGCTACAGCCGTAGGCGCCCGTGCCAGAGCGGTTAGAGCCAGCTTGCAAGACCACCGCAATCCCTGTGGGAGATTCTATGGTTGAGGGCAAAGTTTTTTAGCCCTCTTTCCTGCCTGGTATGCGTCCTTGTTCTGCATCAGGGAAAATGCGACGCGG
>NZ_JBIVCX010000009.1:0-190613 GCF_044746825.1 Pseudomonas sp. NPDC090201 | reverse complement strand
GTCTCACGTCAGCGGGAGGCGAATTCTACAGCGTTACAACCTGCTGTCAACCACCTTTTTCACCGCTGCCGATTCAGTGACCTGAACCGAAGCACTTCCTCGCTATCCTGAACGTCTAACTCGTTGATATTCAAGGAGTTAGACGTTCCGACTGCGCCGGAAGTGGGGCGAATTATAGAGAGATTCGAGGGGGCGTCAACACTTAATTTCAACGACCTCCAAATCAACCATTAATGAGCATTATATTGCTCAATATTTCATTCTTCAGCAGAATGGCCCCCTTCCCTGCCTCTGACGGACCCTTCCTGAACAATGAACGCAAAACAACGCAGCCTGGCTTCGGTGATCCTCCCCGTAGGCATGCTGCTCGTCGCCATGATGTCGATCCAGAGCGGCGCCTCGCTGGCCAAGTCGCTGTTCCCCGCCGTAGGAGCCCAGGGCACCACTGCCCTGCGCCTGATTTTCGCCAGCATCCTGATGGTCTTGATCCTGCGCCCCTGGCGCACGACCTTCACCGCGAACTCACTACGCTCCGTGCTTATATATGGCATCGCCCTGGGCGGGATGAACTTCCTCTTCTATATGGCTATCCGCACCATCCCGCTGGGCATCGGCGTAGCGCTCGAGTTCACCGGCCCACTGGCCGTCGCCTTGCTGCACTCACGCAAGATCACCGATTTCATCTGGATCATTCTGGCGGTCATCGGCCTGGCGTTGCTGATCCCGATGGGGCAGACAGACGCCCTGGACCTCACCGGTGCCTTGTATGCCCTCGGCGCTGGTGTCTGTTGGGCTGCCTATATCCTGTTCGGCCAGAAGGCCGGCGCCGACCACGGCGTGCAGACCGCAGCGCTGGGGGTGGTCATCGCCGCAATCTTCATCGCCCCCTTCGGCGTGGCCCACGCTGGCGCAGCACTGCTGGACCCTGCACTGATCCCCATTGCCCTGGGTGTCGCCATCCTGTCGACCGCATTGCCTTATAGCCTGGAGATGATCGCCCTGACTCGAATGCCCGCACGCACTTTCGGGACATTGATGAGTATGGAACCGGCGATTGGCGCCCTGATGGGGCTGGTGTTTCTGCATGAGGCCCTGTCGCTGACGCAGTGGCTGGCCATCGGCGCAATCATCGTGGCGTCCATAGGTGCCACACTGACCACCACGCCGGAACCTGCGGCATTGGTGCCTGCGGATTGACGGGCATTTTTCCTTTCGTTACACGATGTCACTAGCATTTGTAACGCTGTTGCGCCATGTTTACATCCTGGCCCGTCTCTACCTCGTGGATACACCCGGACGGGCATGGCAGTCGGCTTCACGCAAGCTACGCGAATTCAAGCTAGAGACTGAGCGGGAAAGACCGGTCAGGTAAGGAAGTGAATGAAGTACATTTTAATAATACTGGCGATCGTGGCCATGACCGGATGCGCGGCCACCTCCAAGCCAGTCAAGAGTAAACGGGGCCTGCATATCAACTGCTCCGGCCTGTCGTCTTCCTGGGACAAGTGCTATCAGATGGCGACCGACTCCTGCGAGTCGCGCCAGTATCGCGTCATCGCCAGGTCGGGCGATGCAGCAGAAGACCCGAGCGAGTTTCCGCTGGGCCTCAATCCTGCCGGCTACACCAGCCGCAGCATGATCATCGTCTGCAAGAAGCCTCAGCCCTGATCTGTATACGCCATCCCTGCCCCGCCCCATAAGGCAGGTCAGGGTTGGCGCTAGTCGTTATCAGACAGCCGCCGTGCGCGTCTCCAGCCATTTCAGCGCCGCGCCTTCGACCAGCGGGCTCAAGCGCCGCTTGACCTCGGCGTGATACTCGTTGAGCCATTCACGCTCGTCCTGCGTCAACAAGCCGGTTTCCAGGCAACGGGTATCGATCGGGCACAGGGTCAGGGTTTCGAACTTGAGGAACTCGCCAAACTCGGTCTTGCCGGCTTCCTGGTTGATCACCAGGTTCTCGATGCGCACGCCCCACTGCCCAGGACGGTAAGTGCCCGGTTCGATGGAAGTGATCATCCCCGGTTGCATGGCCGTTTGCGGCGTGGCCGCTGCCTGATAGGCAATCACTTGCGGACCTTCGTGCACATTAAGGAAATAGCCCACGCCGTGGCCGGTGCCGTGACCATAGTTCACGCCTTCGGCCCAGATCGGCGCGCGGGCGATGGCGTCCAGCAGCGGCGACAGGATCCCGCGCGGGAAATGCGCACGTGACAGCGCAATCACGCCCTTGAGCACACGGGTGCAGTCACGCTTCTGTTCGGCAGTGGGCGTGCCCACCGGCACCATGCGCGTGATGTCGGTGGTGCCGCCCAGGTACTGACCACCCGAGTCGATCAGCAACAGACCATCGCCTTCGATCTGTGCGTGCTCTTCTTCGGTAGCTCGATAGTGTGGCATTGCGCCGTTGCCATTGAACCCGGCAATGGTGGCGAAACTCTGGGAAACATAGCCGGGACGGGTGGCGCGCGCCGCGCCGAGTTTTTCATCGATGGTCAGTTCGCTGACCGGTTCATGACCCAGTGCCGAATCCAGCCAGGCAAAGAATTCGCACAGCGCCGCGCCGTCCTGCTCCATGGCCTGGCGAATGTGCCGGGCGTCGGCCTCGCTTTTCTGCGATTTGAACAGCGTGGTCGGATTCAGCCCTTCGACCAGCGTCACCTCGCTGCTCAGGTAGTCGAGCAGGCCACAGGTGACCCGGGCCGGATCGACCAGCAATCGTGCATCCTTCGGCACTTCGCGCAACGCCGCACCGATGGCGGTGTACTCACGCAGGGTGATGCCTTCGGCCTCCAGGACGCTGCGCAGTTCGGCGCTGACTTTTTCGGATGCCACGAACAGGCTGACGCTGTCAGGCCCGATCAAGGCAAAGGAAATGAACACCGGGTTGTAGGAAACATCCTCACCCCGCAGGTTGAACAGCCAGGCGATGTCATCAAGGGTCGCCAGGAAGTGCCAATCGGCACCGCGCTCGGCCATCACGCCTCGCAATCGGGCCAGCTTCTCGCCGCGGGTCTGGGTGGCCTGAGGCGCGACATGTTCATAAATGGCCTGGGTCGGCAGCGCCGGGCGATCATTCCACAGCAGGGTCAGCGGATCGAGGTCGGTACGCAGGCGTGCGCCGCGTGCATAAAGGTTGCTGGCCAGGGTGCGCGAAGACGCCACCGCCAATACCGCACCGTCCACTGCCACGACCGAGTCGGCCTTAGCCTGATCGGCCAGCCACTCGAGTGGGCCCGCCTGGCCTGGCTGCAGCTTGACCAGCTCGATGCCGCTTCCTGCCAGTTCCTTGGTGGCCTGCTCCCAGTAACGGCTGTCTGCCCAGACACCGGCAAAGTCCTGGGTGACGATCAACGTCCCGACCGAACCGTGGAAACCTGACAACCATTGGCGGCCCTGCCAGTAACCCGGCAGGTACTCGGACAGATGAGGGTCGGCCGATGGCACCAGCCAGGCATCGATACCTTCGCGACTCATCAAGGCGCGCGCCTGCGCCAGGCGCTGGGCCACCACTCCACTGGTTTTCGACTGCGTATTCATTGGTTCTCCTGCTAAGCCGGTTTTTATGCACTGCACCGGGCAGATGATGGAGTACCGGCAGGGCCGGAGCAACCGTGCTCAGGTTTCTGTTGATGACGGCACCTGCCGGCACCCTGAACGTCACACTGTGCATGTATGGCCCGGCGCGAATTATCCAGCGGAAACAGAACATACATTCAAACGAATAGAGTCCACGTATTAAGTTGTCAGCATTCACTGACAACATTTATCGGCGCACACTTAACTTTCGCCACTTACCAACCAACTAACACGTTCGACATAAAGTTCAATTAATGAGCGCCAACATTTTGGAGACACAGCCGAATGCCCGACTTCTGGCGCTGGAAAAACGTCTTTTGCTCCCCCTGGCCCCTCTCAGCGGCGTTACAGATCAATGCCTGAAAAGCGTCAGCGCACCGAACGGGGGCACTGCTGGTTTTTTGACTGCGATATAAATCAATAGGTTACGACTCTATTCAATCCGTTTATCAAAAATTTAACAGAATGTTGGCGAAATCGTTTGACAGGGAAAGCGCCGCCGTCGATATATATGCGTGTCTAATGTTTTCCTGTTTCAGCACCGTAACCGCAGAGTTGCGCGCAGAAGACATTTCGACTTTTTTCATTCTGGTTCTGCCTACGAAGTTACTGAACACAACGGTGAGTTTCTTGCGCCGGTGGGCTTCTGTTGGCCGAAACAAAGTTTTTCAAATTGACTGAAAGTGCTCGGTTGGGCGGTAGCTTTGCCCAACGAAATGAAGAGCCTTGCACGTCACTGAAAGCGAAACGCGCGGCAGGATCTGCAGATTCGGGCGGTAGCGTGCCTGAGCCCTGAATGACGATCTGTCGTGCCCCTTCCACTCCTCAAGGGGGCGCAACGCAATGCCTTTATCTTTCGACATGGATGAGCAGCTGGTCCAACGCCTGGCTGACGAAATCGATACCAACGGCTTTGCAAAACTGAGCGACGCGGTCACTGCCCCCGATCTTGAGCAGTTGCGCGCCTGGACTGATAAACAGGCGCAAAGACACCAGGGCGAATACTTCGCCTATCACGGTGAAGCGATGCTCGGTGAAAGCCTGCTGGCCGACTACTGGAGCGATGTGCGCTTCAAGCACTTGCTGTCAGGGCTTTACAGGCACGCCGCACAGAAGGACGCCACCAGCGACCGGATCTTCCCTGTATTGCGTTGCGTGCAGGGCAATCAGGGCACTCGCGAATCCAATGCATTTCACTACGACGCAAGCCTGGTCACCGCACTTATTCCTGTGTTCATCCCTACCGAAGGTGAACAACGCGGCGATCTGATGCTGTTTCCCAATATTCGTCGGGTGCGCCATTGGGTGCTGTTCAACGTGATCGAGAAGGCGCTGCTGCAAAACAGGGTCACCCGCAACTGGATCATCAAGGGCATGCAGCGCCAGTGGCTCAAGCCTTACATCCTGCGCCTGGAGCCGGGCAACGTTTACTTCTTCTGGGGTTATCGCACGTTGCACGCCAACAAGAGCTGCAGCCCCGACGTCAAGCGCGCCACCGCGCTGTTTCACTTCGGTGACCCACACACAGGAAGCCTGGCCACCCGCCTGATCCTCAGGATCAACCAGGGCCGGGCAAGACGAATGAGCAACAAGGCCGGCAATCGCCCTTCCGCCTCACCCCGAGGCTGATCCAGGCCCACCGGCAGCGGCAAGCCCACAAGCATTGCGTCAGAAATGGAGATCACGATGATTAACGTAACCAAGACCTACCTGGGCGATATCGACAAGTTCAAGACGTATGTCGAAGGCATCTATGCGCGCGGCTGGCTGACCAACCACGGCCCGCTGGTGTGCGAACTGGAGCAGCGCCTCAAGGATTATCTGGGCGTCAAGCACGTGCTTCTGACCAACAATGGCACCCTGGCCCTGCAGGTCGCCTACCGTGCCCTGGGCCTGACCGGCAGCGCCGTGACCACGCCGTTCAGTTTCGTGGCCACCAGCAGCTCGCTGCAATGGGAAGGCATCCGCCCAATCTTCGCCGACATCGATGCCCAGACCTGGAACATCTCCCCGGAGCACATCGAAAGCCGCATCGTCTCCGACACCACCGCCATCGTCGGCACTCACGTGTTCGGCAACCCCTGCGCGGTCGAACGCATCGAAGAAATCGCCCGTCGGCGCAATCTGAAAGTCGTGTACGACGGCGCCCATGCCTTCGCGGCCCGCCATGCTGGCCAGTCGGTGCTCAACTTCGGTGACATCAGCACCTTGAGTTTCCACGCCACCAAGCTGTTCCACACCATCGAAGGCGGCGCGATCATCACCAATGACGACGAAATCGCCCGGCGGGTCTACCTGCTGTGCAACTTCGGCATTGCCGACGTAGACAAGATCGAAGGCATCGGCATCAACGCCAAGCTCAACGAATTCTCGGCGGCGATGGGCCTGTGCATCCTGGACGATATCGACAACATTCTGGCCCAGCGCGCCGAGATCGCCGAGCGCTACAACAGCGCCCTGGGCGATTACGTGCAACTGCAACAGCCGGAAAAAGACAGCCAGCTGAACAACAGCTACTACCCCATCGCCCTGCGCGACGAGCAGCAACTGCTCAACCTGCGCAGCGCGCTGAACACCAACGGCGTCAACCCGCGTCGCTACTTCTATCCGTCGCTGGACACCCTGGAATACCTGCAACCGCAGGCGGCCCAGACCGCTTCGCGCAGTCTGAGCGAGCGCGTGCTGTGCCTGCCGATCTATCCGGGCCTGTCCCGCGAAGACCAGGACCGGGTGATCCAGACCGTGATCGCCGAGTGCGGCCCCGCAAATGCCGCCTACACGACGCCTTCCCTGGCCCGCGTTATCTAGTCGAAACAGGACCTACGGATCATGCAGAACAGGCGCTCAGTCATACGCAACACTGCGTTGAGCTATGCGGGACAGGCCTACGCGTTGCTGGTGGGAATCCTGATCATGCCCTTTTACCTTGGCCACATGGGTGCCGAGGCGTACGGGCTGATCGGGTTCTTCTCGGTGCTGCAAGCCTGGTTGCAACTGCTGGATGCCGGGCTATCGCCGAGCCTGGTGCGGGCCGTGGCCCATCAGCAGGCCAGCGACAGGCTGGACTACTTCTCCGGCCGGTTGCTGCGCTCCTTCGAGCTGATCTTCCTGCCGCTGTCCAGCCTCTGCTGCCTGGCGATGTACCTGGGCAGCGACTGGATCGCCGTGCACTGGCTCAACGCCAAGGCCCTGTCGACCGAGACGCTGGTGCAGTGCATCAGCCTGATGGGCATCGTGGTCGCGCTGCGCCTGTTTGCCACCCTCTATAAAAGCGGGATTCAAGGCCTTGAGCAGCACGCCTGGCTGAACACCGCCAACGTGGTCATCGCCACGCTGCGTTATTTCGGCGGTCTGCTGCTGGTGAGCACGATTTCCAGCGACCCGGTCACGTTCTTCGAGTTTCAGGTGCTGGTCGGGCTGGTCGAGACGCTGATCTTCGCGGTCCGCGCCTACCGGCAGATGCCGACGCCGTCCTGGCTGACCGGCTTCGACTGGCATCTGGTCAAGCCGATCATCCCGTTCGCGGCGGGCATGTCCGGCACCGCAGTGCTGTGGATCGTGCTGACCCAGATTGACAAGGTGTTGCTCTCCAAGCTGTTGCCGCTCAACGAGTACGGGTATTTCTCACTGGTGGCGCTGGTGGCCACCGGCATCCTGATGTTGAGCAACCCGCTGGCCCAGACGCTGCTGCCAAGGCTGACGGTGCTGATGGCCGAGGGCCGGCGCGATGACATGCACAACCTGTTTCTGGCAGCCAACCGCTTCGTCTGCACCTTTCTGTTTCCGCTGGCGGCACTGATTGCCCTGCACCCCTACGACATGATCTACGCCTGGTCCGGCGATCAGGTGGCGGCCCAGTGGAGCCGCTCGATCCTGCCGTGGTACTCGCTGGGCAGCGCCATCATGGCGATGAGCGCGTTTCAGTTCTACCTGCAATACGCCTATGGGCAGATGCGCCTGCATGTCTGGTACAGCGTCGTTTCCACAGTGGTCACGGTGCCTGTGATGTTGCTGGCGATTCATTACCAGGGCGCGCTGGGTGCTGCCATCGCCTGGTTCGTCCTGCGGCTGGTGTCGTTCGCTATCTGGCCTGCAATCGTGCATCAGCGCCTGGCCCCGGGGATTCACGGCCAATGGCTGCGCGACACCCTGCGCATCAGCGTGATGACCGCCGCAGGCCTTGCGATCAGCGAGCCGGTGCTGCGCCTGATCGCCAGCGACAACCGTTTCAACACGTTCATGGGTCTGGCCGCCAGCGGCCTGATCACGCTGATGGTGGTAGCCGCTAGCTACAAGCCACTGGTGACGAAGATTTCCGTCTTGTTCAGCAAACCGAGTATTTGAGCCATGGATGCTTCCAGCAATAAGGCGAATGTTTCGCCCGCCAATACCCCTCTGGTCAGCATCGTCTGCCCGGCCTACAACCAGGAAGCATACATCGCCCAGGCGCTGGATGGCTTCCTGATGCAACAGACCACCTTCGATTTCGAAATCCTGGTCAACGACGACGCGTCCACCGACGCCACTGCCCGCATCATTGCCGACTACGCCGCGCGTTACCCGACGTTGATCCGCACCTTCTTCCACGAGACGAACCAGTTTTCGCAGGGCAAGTCATCGGTTCCCGGCCTCTTCGGCCAGGCCCGTGGCCGCTACATCGCCTATTGCGAAGGTGACGATTACTGGACCGACCCGCGCAAACTGCAGATCCAGGTGGACTTTCTCGAAAGCCACCCCGATTACGTGCTGACTTACCACGACGCCATTCCCTTCGATACCAACGGCCAGTACGGCATCCAGCTGCAAGGCAAGCTGCGCGGCGATGCCTCGGCGCTGGAACTGCAGAAGACCCGGCCGATTTCGACGCTGACCACGGTGTTTCGCAACGTCTTCGACTCGCTGCCCAAGGAACTGGTGGCCGCGCCGCTCAACGACCTGGTCTGGTGGTCGCTGCTGGGCGCCTACGGGAAGGGCAAGTTCATGGCCCAGATCAAGCCCGCAGCGTACCGCCTGCATCTGGGCGGGATCTTCTCCATGCGTTCGAGCAAGCGAAAGCTGCACATGGCGCTGCAGACATCCGGCGCCCTGGCCAACTACTACCACCGCCTGGGCAACCAGGAACTCTATGAGCACTTTCTGATGGAAATGGTCGGTTACTCGCTGTCGGCAATCACCCCGCAGCGCAAGATCCTGACGCTGCTGCAGGTGGCCCGCAATTTCAGCCTCAACATCAGCAAGCGACTGATGACGACCTTCAGCAAAGGCCATGTTCAGTAACGTCCTGGTGGTCTGCGTCGGCAACATCTGTCGCAGCCCCATGGCCGAAGCCATGCTCCGACAACGCGTGCAGAACCCCGGCATCGCGATCACGTCGGCTGGCACCCACGCCATGCTCAGCTCAACCATGGACCCCCTCGCCCGTGCCGTGCTGCAAGTCAACGGCGTGGAGGCCCACCGCCATCGTAGCCGGCAAATGGTCCGGCAGATGCTCTACGACGCGGACCTGATTCTGCTGATGGAACACCGGCAGACGCAAAGCGTGCTCAAGCTCGCGCCCGAAGTACGTGGCAAGACGTTTCTGATAGGCAAGTGGCAACAGGACATGGAAATAGCCGATCCCTATCGGCGCCCGAAATTAGCCTTTGAACAGACCTACGAGCTTCTCTCGCGTTGCGTCGACGACTGGCTTCCTTATCTTCAGTCAGGAGAACCGAGATAAATGACCGCTATGAACCGTACTTCCCTGGACGAAGTCCAGGACTCCCGGATCGATCTGGCGACTATCCTGCGCACGCTTTTCGACCACAAGGGAATGATTGCGTCGATCATGGGCGTCTGCATCCTGCTGGGGCTGACCTACGCGATCCTCGCCACGCCTATCTTCCAGGCCAACGCCATGATCCAGATCGAGCCGAAGAAAATCGGCATCGAGGGGCGCACCGAAATCAGCAGCAAGCCGCTGTCGGTGTCCCAGGCGACCACCGAGATCGAGCTGATCAAATCCCGTGCGGTGCTGGGCAAAGTGGTCGACGACCTCAAGCTCTACATCATCCAGAAGCCCAAGTATGTACCGGGCCTGGGCGGCTACATGGCGCGCCACTTCAAGCCCGATCACGAGGGTGACCTGGCCGCGCCGCTGTTCGGCCTGGACAGCTACGCCTGGGGCGGCGAGAAGATCGACATCTTCCAGCTCGAAGTGCCCGAAGCGCTACTCGGCGACAAGCTGAGCATGGTGGTGGACAAGCCAGACACTTTCAGCCTGTACGACAGCGACCACAACAAGCTGCTCAGCGGCCCGGTCGGCCAGACGGTGGAAGGCAGCGGCGTGAAGATCCAGGTGGCGGCGCTCAACGGGCGTCCCGGCACCGAGTTCACGGTGATTCGCCAACGTCCGCTGACCGCGGCACTGGACTACCAGGATCGCCTGAAAATCCTCGAGGCCGGCAAGGACTCCGGGATCGTCTACCTGTCGATCCAGGACCCGGACCCGGCCAAGGCCAAGCGCATCCTCAACGAAGTCAGCCGCCTGTACGTGCGTCAGAACGTCGAGCGCAGTTCGGCCGAAGCCGCCCAGCGCCTCGAGTTCCTGCGTTCGCAGTTGCCGGCAGTGCGCAAACAGCTGGAACAGTCGGAAATTGCCCTAAACAATTTCCAGACCAGCGCCAAGTCGGTGGACCTGAGCGTGGAAACCAAGTCGGTGCTCGATCAGGTGGTCAAGCTGGAAGGCACGCTGTCTGACCTGAAGATGAAACGGGTCGATGTCGAACGCCTGTACACCCCGGAGCACCCGACCTATCGCGGCCTGATGACCCAGATCGGCCAGGTCGAAGCGCAGAAAGCGGCGCTGCTGAAGAAAATCGAAACCCTGCCCGCGACCCAGCAGGAGCTGCTGCGCCTGACCCGTGACATGCAGGTGACTTCGCAGACCTACACCCTGTTGCTGGACAAGAGCCAGGAGCAGGACATTCTGCGGGCAGGCAGCATCGGCAACGTGCGCATCATCGACAACGCCGACGCCAACGTCGAAGAGCCGGTCAAGCCGATGCGCAAGATCATCGTGCTGGTCGCCGCCCTCGCCGGCCTGTTGCTGGCCGTCGGCGCGGTGTTCGTCCGCCAGGCCTTCTATCGCGGCGTGGACAACCCCGACGTGATCGAGAACCTGGGCATGCCGGTGTATGCGTCGCTGCCGTTCTCGCGCCAGCAGGAACGCATGGACAAGAGCAACCAGAGCCGTGGCGGCAGCAAGGAGCCCCGCCTGCTCAGTGTCAGCGCGCCAACGGAACTGGCGATCGAGTCCCTGCGCAGCCTGCGCACCAGCCTGCACTTCGCGATGCTGGAAGCGCGCAACAACGTGCTGATGATCTCCAGCCCGACCCCGGGCGTGGGCAAATCGTTCGTCTCCAGCAACCTGGCGGTGATCATTGCCCAGACCGGCAAGCGCGTGCTGTTGATCGATGCCGACATGCGCCGTGGCTACCTGCACAAGACGTTCAACCTGACGCCCAAGCACGGCCTGTCCGACACCCTGGCCGCGCGGTTGAAGAGCAAGGAAGTGATCAACCACACCGAGGTGCGCAACCTGGACTTCATCTCCTGCGGTTTCGCGGCGCCCAACCCCTCGGAGCTGTTGATGCATGACAACTTCAACAAGTTGATCACCGACCTGTCGCCGCTGTACGACCTGGTGATCGTCGACACCCCTCCAATCCTGGCCGTCACTGACGCCACGCTGGTAGGGCGCCAGTCGGGCACCTGCCTGCTGGTCACCCGCTTCGGCCTCTCCACTGCCAAGGAGATCGAAGCGAGCAAACGTCGACTGATGCACAACGGCATCCTGATCAAGGGTGCGATTTTCAACGGTGTACTGCGCAAGGCCTCGACCGCCGATTACGACTGCGCAGCCTACGGCTACGACTACACCACGGTTCGCAAGTGAACCCTGGGGCAGGACCTGCCACCCGATCAATCCGGCCCTAGAGCCAGAGACACTATCACAGGAGATACAAATGGCCCGGACCATAGCAATGATGCAGCCCTACCTGTTTCCCTACCTGGGTTACTTTCAGCTGATAGCTGCCGCAGATGTCTTCGTCCTGGGCGATGATCTGCAATACATTCGATCCGGTTGGGTCAACCGCAACCGGATCCTGAGCAACGGCGAGGCGAAACTGATCACCTTTCCATTGAAAAAGGACCGTTTCGAGCTGCCGATCAACCAGCGCCAGCTGTGCGACAACTTCACCAGCGAAGGGGAACGCCTGCTGCGTCAGATCTCGCAGAACTACCAGAAGGCGCCCTACTTCGCCCAGGTGATGCCGCTGATCGAGCGTCTGGTCCGTTTCCCCCAGCAGAACATCGCGCTGTATGCCGAACATGCGATTCGCGAGCTGTGCGCCTACCTGCACATCGTCACCCCGATCATGCGCGGGTCCGACCTTGACGTGGGCACGCCCACCGACAAACAGGATCGTGTGATTCGCATCGTGCAGACCTTCGCCGCGACCACCTTCATCAACCCTGAAGGCGGTTCGGTGCTCTACGACCGCGCGCTGTTTGCCGAGAACGGGCTGAAGGTTCATTTCTTCCGGATGGATCCGGTGGTCTACCGGCAGTTCAAGCATCCCTTCGTCGCAAACCTGTCTATTATCGATGTGCTCATGTTCAACTGCGTCGAGCAGATCCAGCAAATGCTTAACAGCTTCACCCTGGACAAGGGCGAAGAGCCGCAAGGCAAAGGTTTTCTGTTTGAGATACTCAATCACCCGAACGTAGTAACGGCGGGTCAGAACCGGATGGCAATGGAGTGAAGGATTATGTCTCAGATCGATTGCAGTTCCAGCAACCTTGCACGCTGGTATCTGATCCAGACCAAGCCACGCCAGGAAGGGCGCGCCGAGGAGCATCTGCAGCGTCAGAGCTTCGAATGCTATCGCCCGGTCAAGCGCACTGAAAAGAAACGCGGCTCGCGCGCAGCCACCGAAGAGGAGCTGTTCCCCGGCTACCTGTTCATTCGCATGGATCAGACCCACGACAACTGGTACCCGATCCGCTCCACTCGCGGTGTCGCGCGGATCGTGACCTTCGGCGGGATGCCGATTCCGGTCAAGGACGAGCTGATCGAGCAGATCCGCGACCGCCTGCTGGCGCCGCCGCCCAAGGTCACCTTTGAACAGGGTGAGGCGGTGCGTATCACGGCTGACGGGTTCAACGACATCGAGGCGATCTTCCTCGCCGCCGATGGCGACGAACGCGCGGTGATCCTGCTCAACCTGCTGCACCGCGAACAGAAAGTGACCCTGCCGGTCAGCAGCCTGTCGCGGATGGAAGCGCGGGCCTGACCGATTGATCGCCTTTTACCCTTGGATCGATTGATCGCCGCTTGCCTGTAGGAGCGCGCTCGCCCGCGACTGCGATTTCTGCGCGCCATAGGTGTGTCTGACACACCGCCGTCGCGGGCAAGCGCGCTCCTACCGATCTCATTTCGAATGTACTGCGGGGCTGATGCTTTCAGCCTCTTGAACCCTCTTCGCCCGGAAACTCACCATGACCCGAAAAACGACGTTGGTGACGCTCACCTATGGTGACCGTTTCAATTACCTGCACACGCTCGTCAGCCGTTCGCTGGAAAGCCCGCTGATCGACCGCGTGATTATCGTCAGCAATGCATCGACCGCGCCGCTGGAAACCCTGCGCCGCACCTGGCCCGACGAGGTCAGCGTCATCTACCTGCACCAGAACACCGGCTCCGCCCGTGGCTACTCGGTGGGGATCCAAGCTGCGCTGGACGCTGGCGCCGAACACATCTGGCTGATGGACGACGACAACGCGCCGACCATCAACGCCATCGCCACGCTGCACGAAGTGCTTGAAGAGCGCAAAGCCGTGGATGGCGATGAAAAGGCCGCAGTGCTGGGTTTCCGCCCCACTCACCAGGCCGACATCGCCGCTGGCGTGCCGAAGCGCTTCGCCATTCAGCGTCGCTCCAGCTTCTTCGGGTTTCACATCGCGCAGTTGCCTTACAAGATCTGGCGTCGCTTGCCCTGGGGCGCGCCGCAACGCTCCCAGGACAAGATGGGCATGGTGCAACTGCCGTTCGCCACCTACGGCGGCCTGCTCGCCCACCGCAACCTGTACCGCAAGATCGGCCTGCCGCTGGACGCCCTGCTGCTGTACGCAGACGACAGCGAATACACCTGGCGCATCACTGCAGGTGGCGGGCGGATCTTCCTGGTGCCCGATGCGGTGCTCGATGACCTGGAGAACTCCTGGAATATCAAGGCGCGCACCAACAACATCTACGAGAGCTTCCTGCTGGGCGGCTCGGACCTGCGCGCCTATTACGGAGCGCGCAACCAGGCCTGGTTCGACAAGAACGTCTGGGCCAATTCGTCGCTGCTCTACAGCCTCAACCGCTGGGTGTTCTTCCGGCTGCTGCGGCTGATCGCCAAGCGGCGCGGCGCCGAAGAGCGCTTGAATCTGATCGAAAAAGCCATCCGTGACGGTGAGTCCGGCGTATTGGGTCTGAATCAGTCGTATCCACTATGAAAATACTGTTCATCAGCAGCCTGTATTCACCTCACATCGGCGGCGGCGCGGAGATCATTCTCCAGCGCACCGTCGAAGGCCTGCAACAACGCGGCTGCCAGGTCAGCGTGCTGGTGACAGGACCCGACGCGGGCCTGGCGACCGAAATGGTCAACGGGGTCAAGGTGTACCGCGCAGGGCTTCACAACTTCTACTGGCAGTTCGGCGCCAAGCGTCCGGGGCGGCTTCTGCGCCTGGGCTGGCACCTGCGCGACCGCTACAACGGCGCCATGCGCAGCTACGTGCGCCAGGTGATAAAAAGCGAAGAGCCGCAACTGGTGGTGTGCCACAACCTGGCCGGATGGTCGGTGTCGGTGTGGGACGAGATCACCGCCGCCGGGTTGCCCATCGTTCAGGTACTGCATGACATGTACCTGATGTGCCCCAGCAGCAACATGTTCAAGCGCGGCCACTGCTGCCAGCAGCAATGCAGCAGTTGCCAGTCGTTCCGCAAGGGCCATGACCTGCGCTCGGCGCAGGTGTCGGCGGTGGTCGGTGTCAGCCAGTTCATTCTGGAGAAACTGCAGAAGCGCGGTTACTTCAGCGCGGCCAAAGGCTACGTCGTGCACAACGCCAGCCCCTATGCCCAGGTGTACAACTCGCCGAACAAGCAGCGCCAGCTCGACCCGTCGATGAAGCATGCGCCGCTGCGTTTCGGATATATGGGCACCCTGTCCGAGCAGAAAGGCGTACGCTGGCTCATCGAACAATTTCAGCGCCTGCCCTTCGACGCCACCCTGCAGATCGCCGGGCGCGGCCAGCCGGACGACGAGGCTGCCTTCAAGGCTCTGGTCACTTCGCCGAACGTCAGTTTCGTCGGGTACCAGAAACCTGAAGCGTTTTACAGCCAGATCGACGTCGCTGTCGTGCCGTCGCTGTGGAACGAGCCTTTCGGCCTGGTCGCCGTCGAAGCCTGCGCCCATTCGGTGCCAGTGATCGCCAGCCGCATGGGCGGGTTGCCGGAAATCATCCAGGACCCGCTCAACGGTCTGCTGTGCCGGCCCGATGACCCCGATTCGCTGGGCCACGCGATGCTGCGCCTGCATCAGCAACCAGACCTGCTGGCTCGCCTGAGCAGTCAGGCGCGGGTCAGCGTTGCGGCGCTGTTGAACCTTGAGCTGATGCTCGACAGTTACGAGAGCATCTTCGACCAGACCCTGCTGGATAACATTACGCACCGTGACGCGACGGTCTTGCCTCATACAGTTTGAAGACGTGCGGACCCGGTCCTGACCGGGTGCCGCTTTCATTTGCCAACGGCCCGAGACCTACCTGAGCAAGCGCTCCGGACCGTGCCTCTTCATTGAGACAAGCCATGCCCATCACGCGCCTGACGAGGTTACGACGCCCCTTACTGGCGATGCTGCTGGGTCTGTTCATCAGCTGCACAGGCTTTGCCGATGAATCGTTCATCATCGGGGTCGATACCCACCTGATGAATAAGAACTCGACCTCGGCCAAGGCCTTGCAGTTGCTCGAAGCTGCGGGGGTGGACTCGGTGCGCGACGATGCGTACTGGTCCAGCGCCGAGCCCCGACGGGGCTTGATGAGGATCGAACCGGCCTGGCAGGCCTATCTGAGCAAGGCCCAGGAGCACCATCTGCGGCCCTTGCTGGTGCTGGGCTACGGCAACCCGTTCTACGACAACTATGCAAAACCGCGCAAACCGAATGTCCGTGATGCCTACGCCAACTACGTGAGTTTCGTCACCCGCCAGCTCACCGACAGCGTGGATTTCTACGAAATCTGGAACGAGTGGGACAAGGAAAACCCCGTCGACCCGACCTTCGCCCAGGACTACAGCATCCTGGTCGAGGAAGCGGCCAGGCGCATTCGCACCAACCAGCGGCCCATGGTGATCCTGGCCGGGGCCGTCACCAGCCAGGGGATGGACCTGGGGTTCGCCGACCGGCTGGTGGAATCCGGGATTCTGAATCATGTCGACGGCCTGTCGCTGCATCCCTATGTGCATTGCCGCTCGGATGAACGCAACACCCCGGAAAACTGGATCGCCTGGTTGCGCAGGATCAACGAGGACCTCAAGGAAAAGACCCGCAACAAGACCGAAGTGCCGCTCTACCTGACGGAGATGGGCTGGCCCAGCAACGAAGGCCGCTGCGGCGGTGACGAAAAGACCCAGGCGGCCTTTCTCGCCCGCAGCTTCTTTCTGGCCCAGACAATGCCCAACATCAAGGGCATGTGGTGGAACGGCCTGCTCAACGATGGCCCTGACGGCACCGACCCGGAGCAGAACTTCGGGCTGCTCAACCAGGACCTGAGCATCAAGCAGGCGTACCTGACGCTCAAGGCGATCAGTCCGACGCTGCATCAGTTTCGTTTCGACGCCGAGAAGAGCCGCGAAATCGACTCGCAGTACCTGCTGCGCTTCGCCCGTGGATCGGACCAGATCATGGTCGCCTGGACGGCCGGGCTGCCACGCACGATCAAGGTCGATTCCAGCAGTGTGCTGCGCGGCAACGTGCAATACATCGACACCCGGGAGCCGCAGAACGGCCAGGTCGACAGCGGCATCCCGTGGAATTGCAATGAGGGGCGCTGCTCGGCGCAAGTACCGATCGACGAGTTTCCGAAAATCATCACCCTGGGCACACGCCCGGCGTTGTTTGCCTTGCCCTGATTCGCTTCCGCCATTTCCCGTAGCAGCACGGCTTGCCGGCGGGTGCGGTGGATCAGTGACCCATCCATCGCCTGACACACCGCTCCCGCCGGCAAGCCGTGCTGCTACGGGAGAACGTGTTCAGACGATTTTGCTTCACCCGCACGGACTTCACGACTTATTCATCTCTTCAACAGGTCGCCCACAATGATTGTGATCAATGCACGTTTTCTCACCCAGGAATTGCGTGGCGTCCAGCGCTTCGCGGAACAGACCTGTCTGGCACTCAAGCAGTTGCGCGACGACGTGGTGTTCGTCGCGCCTCACGGCATCAAGATGCACGACAGCGCCAAGGCGCTGGACGTGCAATGCATCGGTCGCCACGGCGGCCATCTGTGGGAGCAACTGGACCTGCCGCTCTACCTGCGCAGGCAGGGCAGCCCGCTGCTGGTTTCGTTGTGCAGCACCGCGCCGCTGATGTACGGCAATCAGATCGCGACCCACCATGACGTCACCTATGTGCGTCACCCGGAAAGCTACACGCGCCTGTTCCGCCTGCTGTACCGGACCATGACGCCGATCATGCTGTCGCGCATCAAGTCGCTGCTGACCGTGAGCAACTTTTCCAAGGGAGAGATTTCGCAGTTCTACAACTACCCGGAAAAGAAGATCTTCGTGGTGCCCAATGCCGTGAGCGGCGATTTCCAGCCGGGGCCACCGCTCAAGGACAGCCCCGAGTACCTGCTGGCCGTGTCATCACCCAGCGCCCACAAGAACTTCAGCCGCATGATTCAGGCGTTCCTGATGCTGCGTGACCACGACGACCTGCAACTGCATATTGTGGGTGGCGCCAGCGACGTGTTTGCCGATGACCACCTGCAACGCCTGGCCAGCCGCGACTCGCGCATCAAGTTCCTGGGCCGCCTGAGCGACGAAGAACTGATCGCGCAGTACCAGGGCGCGACCGCTTTCGTGTTCCCTTCGCTGTACGAAGGCTTCGGCATTCCGCCCCTGGAGGCACAGGCCTGCGGTTGCCCGGTGCTGGCGGCGAACGCGGCGTCGATTCCGGAAGTGCTGCAAGCCAGCGCCCTGTATTTCGATCCGCTGGACGTGACCCACATGGCTTCGGCCATGGAGCGCATCCTCACTGACCTGCCGCTGCGCCAGTCCTTGCGCCGCCGCGGCCTGAACAACGTGGCGCGGTTTTCCTGGGAAGAATCGGCGCGGCGGGTTTCGCACCGTATCGATGTGCTGCTCAACCAGTCACGCGACCGTCGCGCCAGCCCGGCAACGGGCACCGATGCCCTGCGTCGTGAATCGTCCAGCAAGCTGTGAGGCACGCTCATGAAACGTTTGGCCTATCTCGACGCGCTGCGTGGTATCGCCGCCTTGATGGTGGTGTTCACACACCTGTATCTGCCGATCGTGGGGCATGTCTGGGTCTTCGACGCACTGATCGACCCCGGCAAGCTGGGGGTGCTGTGGTTCTTCATGATCAGCGGGGTGGTCATCCCCTACAGCCTCAAGCCCGGCCCTGACGGCGCGCAGCGGTTCCTGGTGTCGCGCTTCATGCGCCTGTATCCGGCGTACTGGCTGTCACTGCTGGTGTTCGTGCTGATGCTCAAGCTGAGCGGCGAGCTGCTGCCGTCGCTGGCCCAGGTGGTCGCCAACCTGACCATGATCCAGGCGGCCCTGGGTTTTGATGACGTGATCGGGCTGTACTGGACGCTGTTCATCGAGCTTGTGTTCTACGGCCTGTGCCTTGCGCTGTTCATCGGCGGCAAGCTCTACGACCAGACCTTTCGCGCGCGCTGCTCGCTGGTGTTTCTGCTGGTGGCGCTGGCGATGGGCATCGTGCGCGCCCTGACCGACCGCAAGTTGCCGGTGGCCCTGCCGCTGGCCTTGTCGCTGATGTTCTTCGGCTCGGTCTGGCGCCAGTGGCTTCTGGCCGAACACAGCAGGCAGTTGACCCGCAACCTGACCATGCTGCTGATCGCCTTCGCCGTACTGCTGCCGCCCACGCTGGTCATGGCCTACAGCAAGGACATGGGCACCGGTGAAACCTGGGGCCGCTACTGCTTCACCTATGCAGTGGCTATTACCAGCTTTCTGCTGCTCACGCGCAGCGTACGCCTGGACCACCCGGCGCTGGTCTGGCTGGGCGCGGTGAGTTACTCGCTGTACCTGCTGCACCCGACCATGGGCATGCTCGCCCAATGGTTGCTCGAACCTACCGGCGCACCGGCGCTGGTGGTCGCGGTATTCGCCACGGTGCTGACCCTGGGCGCCGCGCACCTGTGCTTTCACTACATCGAACACCCGTTCATTCAACTTGGAAAACGACTCAATAATCGCAAGGCAGGGACGCAGCCGCTGAGTATCTGAAGTCAGCCTGCGCAAACACAAACGCTTGAGGTCCGCGCGAGCTTCGCTCGACGTGCGGGGCCTTTCAACGCCGTTAATGCAGAGAACTCCAATGAAAATCGCAATCGTCCACGACTGGCTGGTGACGTACGCCGGTGCCGAAAGGGTTTTGGCATCGTTGATCAATATCTGGCCCGAGGCGGATCTGTTTTCCGTCATCGATTTCCTCAGCGATCAGGACCGCGCCCAACTGGGCGGCAAAGTGGCGACCACCACCTTCATCCAGCGCCTGCCCAAGGCCAGGACCCACTACCAGCGCTACCTTCCGTTGATGCCGATGGCCATCGAGCAACTGGACCTGTCCGGCTACGACCTGATCATCAGCAGCAGCCACGCGGTGGCCAAAGGCGTGCTGTGCGGCCCGGACCAGTTGCACGTGAGCTACGTGCACTCGCCGATCCGCTACGCCTGGGACCTGCAACACCAGTACCTGCGCGAAGCCAACCTGAGCACCGGCATGAAAGGCAAGGTGGCGCGCATGATCCTGCACTACATGCGCATGTGGGATCAGCGCACGGCCGCAGGCGTGGATGACTTCATCGCCAACTCGCATTTCATCGGCGCGCGCATCACCAAGGCCTACCGCCGCGAATCCACGGTGATCTATCCGCCCGTCGACACCCGTGGCTTCACCCTGCAGGAACACAAGCAGGACTATTACTTCACCGCGTCGCGCATGGTGCCCTACAAGCGCATGCCGATGATCGTCGAAGCCTTCGCCGCCATGCCAGACAAACGTCTGGTGATGGTCGGCGACGGCCCGGAAATGGAAAAGGCCCGCGCCGCTGCGGCCCACGCCCCCAACATCCAGCTGCTGGGCTACCAGCCGTTCAGCGTGTTGCAGGAGCACATGCGCAACGCCCGCGCCTTTGTCTTCGCCGCCGAGGAAGACTTCGGCATCAGCCCGGTGGAAGCCCAGGCCTGCGGCACCCCGGTGATCGCCTTTGGCAAGGGTGGCGTGCTGGAAACCGTCTGCGGCCTGGACCATGCGCAACCCACCGGGGTGCTGTATCCCGAGCAGAGCGTGGCGTCGCTGATCGAAGCGGTGCAGATCTTCGAGACCTACAGCCCGCGCATCACTGCCCAGGCCTGCCGTGCCAACGCCGAGCGCTTCAGCCAGGCGCGTTTCGAGCAGGAGATGCGTCAGTTCGTCGACCTGCGCCTGAGCGCCGCGCGGGAGAAACGCCAGCCGCCGGTCGCAAGGCCGGCACCGGCTGCTCAAGTCACCCAAACCGTGGCACCCAACGAGCTTTGCGCCCGCGTTGTTCCGATCAAATCCGTCTGAGCGAGCACCTGACATGAGCACACCTCTTCGCGGCATCTTGCACGCGCATCAATCATCACTGTCGGTCGCTCATCGTTTGCTCGACCTGGCCGTCATCATGCTGTGCGGCTACGGCGTCAACCTGCTGTCCGACGCAGGCATGAGCACCGAAATCTGGATGCAGATCCTGCTGGCCGCCGTGGCCTTCCACTGGTTGGCCGAATACCACCAGTTGTACGGTTCATGGCGTGGCGAACGGATCCTGCGCGAACTGCTCAAGGTCGCCAATTACTGGGGACTGGCCTTCGTGCTGTTGCTGTTCGTGGACTACATGCTGCTCAAGCCGGCGAACCTGGCCGATAACAGCCAGATGGCCTGGTTCGCCTCGGTGCTGGTGGCGCTGTGCGGTTATCGCCTGGCGATCCGCAGCCTGCTGCACAGCTTTCGCGCCCGGGGCTTCAACACCCGTCGGGTGGCGATTGTCGGCACCGGCCACTGTGGCGAACGCCTGGCGATGTCCATCGAGAGCGCACCCTGGATGGGCCTCAACCTGCTGGGTTTCTATGACGAAAATCCGGAGCAGATGGACCTTGCGCAGATTGGCCGGCGGATCCCGGTGATCGGCGATCTGGACCAGCTGATCAACGATGCCCGCGACGGCAAGATCGACAAGGTCTACATCACCCTCACCCTGGGTGCCCAGGCCCGCCTGCAGGAACTGATCAAGGGCCTGAGCGACACCACGGCCTCGGTCTACGTGATCCCGGACGTGTTCATGTTCGAGTTGCTGCATGCCCGCAGCGAAAGCATCAACGGCCTGCCGAGCATCAGCATTTTCGACTCGCCCATGGACGGCGCCTGGAGCGTGGTCAAGCGCATCGAGGACATCGTGCTGTCGAGCCTGATCCTGGCCATGATCGCCCTGCCCCTGATGCTGATTGCCCTGGCGATCAAGTTCACCTCCAAGGGCCCTGTGCTGTTTCGCCAGCGCCGCTACGGCCTGGACGGGCGACCGATCATGGTCTGGAAATTCCGCAGCATGAGCGTCCAGGAAAACGGCGACGTGGTGACCCAGGCCACGCGCAACGACAGCCGCATCACGCCGCTGGGCGCCTTCCTGCGGCGCACCTCGCTGGACGAGTTGCCGCAGTTCTTCAATGTGCTGCGCGGCGAGATGTCCATCGTCGGCCCGCGCCCCCACGCCGTGGCGCACAACGAGCAATACCGCAAGCAGGTGTCGGGCTACATGCTCCGGCACAAGGTCAAGCCGGGCATCACCGGCTGGGCACAGATCAACGGCTGGCGTGGCGAGACCGACACGCTGGACAAGATGCAGAAACGCGTGGAATTCGACCTGCAGTACATCGAGCACTGGTCGGTCTGGCTGGACTTGAAAATCATCCTGCTGACGCTCTTCAAAGGCTTCGTCAACAAGAACGCTTTCTAACGATGAAAAAAGAAAAGAAGGGTCTGCCAATAACAACAACTATGGCCGTTGGCTACTAAGCTCGGCAGGAGGTCCGTGAGTGTATGAGCGATTGAAATCCGATGTTCGGTGTAAGTAAGGGATGCAACGAAATCACTGCGGTGCCAGTGCGCACCATTTAGGATTAGAAGGAACATACATATGAAAGTAACGTTAGCGGTAGTGCTGCTTTCCAGTCTGATTTTGCAAGGCTGCGCATTCGCCCCCGGCCAGTACATGTCCCTCGACGATGTAACCGACAAAGACCCGGACGGCCCCGCGGTCACCCTCGTCAATATCACCCCCGCGACCCTGGCCCAACAGCAGAAATCCGCCGCCGCCCTGGCCAAGCCATTGCCACCTGAACTGTTGACCTACAAGACACCCGAGTACGTGGTCGGGCCGGGCGATGCCCTGCTGGTCACCGTATTCGAACACCCTGAACTGACCGCCCCGGGCTCCCAGGAGCAACTGGACGCCAACAGCCGGGAAGTGCTGAACGACGGCACTGTGTTCTTCCCGTATGTCGGTCGTATCCAGGCGGCGGGCAAGACCGTATCGCAGATCCGTGAACAACTGCGCATGGGTTTGCTGCCGCAATACACCGAGGTCAAGGTCGACGTCAAAGTGCTGCGCTACAACAGCCAGCGCGTGCTGCTGTCCGGTGCCTTCAAGACGCCGGGCACCCAGCCGATCACCAACATTCCGCTGAGCCTGGTGCAGGCCATCAGCCAGGCAGGTCTTGACCTCACCGACGCCAACCTCGCAGGCCTGACCCTGCGTCGCGACGGCAAGGACTACGTGATCGACGTCGACTCGCTCAACCGCAAGGACTCGCAACTGAGCAAGATCTTCCTCAAGGACGGCGACTACCTGCACCTCAACAGCAACTCGAAGAACAAGATCTACGTGCTAGGCGAAGTTCAACGCCCTCAGGTGATCTCCTTCAGCACCACCAGCGTGACGCTGCTCGAAGCGCTGGGCAGCTCCGGTGGCCTGAGCCCTGACTCGGCGGACGGTAATGCGGTGTACGTGATTCGCGCCCAGGATGCGACCCACTCGGCCACCGTGTATCACCTGAGCGCCAAGAAGCCGACCAGTTTCGCACTGGCCAAGGGCTTTGAGCTGGCGGCCCAGGACGTGGTGTTTGTCGGCCCTGCCAACATCACCCGTTGGAGCCGTTATGTAAGTCAGCTGCTGGGTTCCAACAACATCATCCAGACCGGTGCGATGTTCAGGAACTAAGAAGCGCAAACAAAAATCCTCGCAGTGGCCGGCTGCGGGGATTTTTTTTGCCTGAAAAACACTCCACCTGTAGGAGCGCGCTTGCCCGCGACGGCGTTCTGTCAGGCACTTTGATGGTGAATGAACCGACGCCGTCGCGGGCAAGCGCGCTCCTACAACGCAAGTCAGGTGTTGCTCCAGCAACAGCGCATCAACAATTCCTGCGATTTACTGCACGCACTCAGGCACCGGCCTGCTCGCCCTCCCCCGACCATGCGGGGCTTTGCCACACTGGCACGCATGCTGCTTTGAACGCAGTACAGGGTCTATCCGCCCATTTCAATCGCGTGGTACGCGGCCTGTACGGTGCCTTTGCGCACCTCGGGTGACTGACCCCAAGGAATCAGAACATGCTGGTGGTTTCAATTTCAGGCAGCCCATCGACCCGCTCGCGTTCGGGGGTGGTGCTCAAGCACGCCGCGCAGTGGCTGAGCGATCATGGCGTGGACGTCAAGACGGTGCGCATCCAGGATTTCAACGCCGAAGACCTGCTGTATGCGCGGTTCGACAGCCCCGCCGTGATCGCCTTTATCGAGGCAGTGGCCAAGTCCGATGGTTTGCTGATCGGCACGCCGGTGTACAAGGCTTCGTTTTCCGGCGCGCTGAAAACCCTGCTTGACCTGCTCCCGGAGCGCTCGCTGCACGGCAAGGTGGTGCTGCCATTGGCAACCGGCGGCAGCATCGCACACATGCTGGCAGTGGACTACGCCCTCAAGCCGGTGTTGTCGGCCCTCAAATGCCAGGAAGTGCTGCACGGGGTATTCGCCATCGACAGCCAGATCAGCTACGGCGAAGGTGAACTTGGCGGCGAGCTGGACGAGCTGCTGACCCAGCGCCTGCACGACGGGCTGGATCATTTCCTCCTCGGCCTGCAACACCGCACCAATGCCCGGCACAAGGAAGCGGGCGGGCATTTGAAGCTGGCGTTGTAAGCCTTTGAGCGCACTGGATTTAGGTTCCAGTGCGCCGACCCCGTAGCAGCACGGCTTGCCGGCGGGAGCGGTGTGACTGTGACGAATAAGTCGCCTGACACACCGCCCCCGCCGGCAAGCCGTGCTGCTACGGGAAGCGGATCAGTGTTCCAGCAGCGGATACAGCGACAGCACCAACAACGCCGCCATCACCCCGTTGAACACCCGCAGCCACAGCGGATCGCGCAGCACGTTGCGCAACAGGCTGCCGAACCCCGCCCACATGCTCACCGCAGGCAGGTTGACGATGCCGAACACCAGGGCAATCACCGCCACGTTGGTGAAGTAGCCATTCATGGGCGTGTAGGTGCTGATCGCGCCGACCGCCATCACCCAGGCCTTCGGGTTGACCCACTGGAACGCTGCCGCGCCCAGGTAGCTCATCGGCTTGCCCTTGCTCTCGTCACTGTCCTTGGCAGGACCTGAGGTTGCGATCTTGTACGCCAGGTACAACAGATACGCCGCGCCCGCATAACGCAGGATGGTGTAGAGCACCGGATACGCCTTGAACACCGCGCCCAGGCCGAAGCCGACCGCCAGCACCATCAACGCGAAACCGCAACTGATGCCGAGCATGTGGGGGATGGTGCGGTTGAAACCGAAGTTCACCCCCGAGGACAACAGCATGGTGTTGTTCGGACCTGGGGTGATCGATGACACAAAGGCGAAGAGGATGAAGGCAAGCAAGAGGTCGGCAGTCAGCATGATGCAGGTCCAGGATGTGTTTTGATTTTCTGCCTGCCACGCTATCGAAAGCACGGCGCAAAACACATGGACAGTGAGGCTGACTTTTACCCGTACAGTTTCATGATATTCGTGTCACTCATGAAAGTGTTATCAAACCACCTGGCTCAACCCTGACGCGCTTTCGAGGGGGCGCTGATCTCGGCGTTCACTTCGCCGCGGGTGTCGAATTCGTGGGCTTGCTGCATTTGAGGCTGGGCCATCAACTGCGCCTTGCGGGCCTGGTAATCGTCGTAGGACAGGCCGCGACGGTTGAGGTCTTCGAGGGCCAACTGATGGGTTTCTTCAGCGGTGTAAGGGCGAAGTTCAGGATGATTGCCAGCGGCACAGCCAGAAACGACAGCGACTGAAAGCAACAGGGCGAGGGCAAGAAGACGGTTCATGGGAGCCTCCATTCGGCTCGTTTCTGGAATGAAGCCAAGGCTACGCCTGGGCCCTTTCCAGCAGAAATCAGTCGTCTTGATAGTCGCTATCGGCGGATGAAACAGTCTTCAGATTCGTAGGAGCGCGCTTGCCCGCGACGGCGGCGTGTCAGTCACCATGGATGTGTATGACCTACCGCGGTCGCGGGCAAGCGCGCTCCTACAGGGTGACAATCCAGTCCCGTAGCAGCACGGCTTGCCGGCGGGAGCGGCGTGTCAGTCACCATGGATGTGTATGACCCACCGCGGTCGCGGGCAAGCGCGCTCCTACAGGGTGACGAACCCGTAACTATCTCAAACCAGCCAATGCCACAGCAGCGACGTACCGATCAGCCCGACCACCGAGACGATGGTCTGCAGCACCGACCACACCCAGATCGTCTGCTTGAGCTGCAGCCCGAAGTACTCGCGCACCATCCAGAAGCCTGCGTCGTTGACGTGGCAGAAGAACACGGAACCGGCGCCGATCACCAGCGCCACCAGCGACGCTTCAACCGGCGCAAGACCGGCCATCATTGGCGCGAGGATGCCTGCGGTGGTGGTGGTCGCCACCGTCGCCGAACCGGTTGCCTGACGCAGCGCCACGGCGATCAGCCAGGCCAGCAACAGGTACGGCATGTGCGCCCCTTCGGCCACTTTACTGATGGTCTGGCTGACACCGGCATCCAGCAGCGTCTGCTTCAGGCCGCCACCGGCACCGATGGTCAGCAGCAACACGGCGATCGGCGCCAGACTCTTGCGCAGCGTGCCACCGACCTGCTCGCGGGAAATGCCATTGGCCCAGCCCAGGCAAACCGTGGCCGCCAGCACCGCGATACCCAGCGCTACCAGCGGCTCACCGAGGAATTTCAGGGTCAGCGCAACGTTGCTCTCAGGCTCCATCGCCACCTTGGCCAGGGTACTGCCCAGCATCAGGATCACTGGCAGCAGGATGATCAGCAGCGAAATGCCGAACCCCGGCTGACGCGCAGCACTGGATTTGGCCGAGAACAGCTCACCCAATTCGGCCGGCGCTTCGATGTGCAGGCGTTTGGACAGCCAGTTGCCGTACAGGGGACCGGCAAGGATCACCGCTGGCACCGCAACACACAGGCCCAGCAACATGGTCAGCCCAAGATCGGCGTGCAACGCGCTGACCGCAATCAGCGGCCCCGGATGCGGAGGCATCAGGGCGTGCAGGGTGGTCATGCCCGCCAGCGCCGGAATGGCGATCTTCAACAGCGGCAGGTTCGACTGGCGCGCCATGACGAAGATGATCGGCACCATCATCACCAGGCCCACCTCGAAGAACAGCGGCAGCCCGATGACCATCGCCACCAGGGCCATGACCCACGGCAGCGTCCGGCCCTTGCCCAGCCCCAGCAGCGTCGATGCGATGCGGTCCGCCGCGCCGGATTCGGCCATCAGGGCACCCAGCATCGCACCCAGCGCGATGATGATGCCGGCCTCTCCGAGGATCCCGCCCGCGCCTTTGCTGAAGGCCTTTGCAACCGCCTCCGCTGGCAGCCCTGCACCTATCCCTGCGATGAAAGTACCCACCAGAATCGACAGAAACGGCGGAAGTTTGGTGGCGCTGATCAGCACGATAATCGTGGCAATGGCGATCAGGCAGCAGATGATGAGCCGGGTGTCGTGGAACACCCAGGCAGCAGACGACAAATCCAAGCGGAACCCCTTATCGTTCGATTCTTATTGAAGGATGATCTGAAACAATTTGTTTCAGATGGCCGAACGATACCGGATGCGGCAAGACGTCGCAGTGATTTTTTAACAGAAACTGGCCGAAAAGCCCTGCCATTCATCCATTCATCTAAATGAATAGCGTCCGATACTGTAGGAGCGCGCTTGCCCGCGACGGCGGTGTGCCAGCACCAGGGATGTGTCTGGCCCACCGCTGTCGCCGGCAAGCGCGCTCCTACAGATCAAGCGGTTCTAGAACACTCGATTAACACATCGCGCAATGCCTGCGCCGCCGCCGACAATTTGTGATCGGCCAGGGTCATCAGGCCGATCCTGCGCTCGATGCGCGGCCCTTCCAGGGCAATGCAACGGGCGCCCAGCTCTTCCATCTGCTGAATGCACAACGAGGGCACCGCGCTCACCCCCAGGCCGTTGGCGACCATGCGCCCCACGGTCGACAACTGATGGCTTTCGAACGCCACTGATAATTTGCCGTGCTGGGTCTGCAGGTCCTGCTCCAGCAGCAGGCGCACTGCCGACGGCCGTTGCAGGGTGATGAAGTCGTGATGCAGCAGCTCGTCCCAGGTCACTTCGCCCTGCTCGGCCAAGGGCGAATCCACCGGCACGACGGCCACGAAGCGGTCCATGTAGAACGGCGTAAAGCTCAGGTTGTTGCTGGACTCCGGTTCAAAGCCGATGCCCAGTTCCACCCGCCTGTGATCCACCAGTTCCAGCACCTGCTCGTTGATGACGTCGTGCACCGCCACGTTGACCCTCGGGTAGCGCTCGCGGAACACCTTGAGCGCCACCGGCAGCAGGTTGCCGGCGAACGACGGCATGGCGGCAATCGATACCTTGCCCGTCTGCAGAGTGAAGCGCTGGCGCAGCAGTTCTTCGGCGTTGTCCCAGTCCGCCAGCAGTTGCCGGGCCAGCGGCAACAGCGTCTCGCCTTCCGGCGTCAGGCTGACGCTGCGGGTGGTGCGGGTCAGCAACTGCCCGCCCAGGTCCTCTTCCAGCGCCTTGATGGTCAGGCTCAGCGCCGGTTGTGACAGGTGCAGCCGCTCACCGGCCTGAGCAAAGCTCAGACACTGGGCCACCGCGAGAAACGCCCGAAGGTGTTTAACGTTCATTTATTTATAGAACTTATGAATTCATGAAAAAAACAAAATTAACAAATCACTGAGGGAGAGAGAAGATGCGGTGAACGCTTTCCGACACGCCCTTGTCGGACACAACTACAAAGAAGGCGGAGATCGCACCATGGCCGGACTCGACAAACGAGTAGCAACGTACGAAGAGGCCCTCGCCGGGCTGACCGACAACATGACTGTACTGGCGGGCGGTTTCGGCCTGTGCGGTATCCCCGAAAACCTCATCGCCCACATCAAGCGCATGGGCGTGAAGGGTCTGACGGTGGTCTCCAACAACTGCGGCGTCGACGGTTTCGGCCTGGGCATCCTGCTGGAAGACCGGCAGATCCGCAAAATGATCGCCTCCTACGTCGGCGAGAACAAACTGTTCGAGGAGCAGCTGCTCAACGGCCAGCTGGAAGTCGAACTCACCCCCCAAGGCACCCTGGCCGAGAAAATGCGCGCAGGCGGTGCCGGCATCCCCGCGTTCTACACCGCCACCGGCTACGGCACCCCTGTCGCCGAAGGCAAGGAAACCCGCCAGTTCAACGGCCGCAACGTGATCCTGGAAGAAGCCATCACCGGCGACTTCGCCATCGTCAAGGGCTGGAAAGCCGACCATTTCGGCAACGTGGTCTACCGCCACACCGCGCAGAACTTCAACCCGGTTGCCGCCACCGCAGGCAAGATCACCGTGGTCGAGGTCGAGGAAATCGTCGAGCCGGGCGTGTTGCTGCCGACTGAAATCCACACCCCCGGCATCTATGTCGATCGGGTGATCCTGGGCACCTTCGAGAAACGCATCGAGCAGCGCACCGTCAGAAAAGCCTGACGCACCCCATCCGACATGGGCCACCGAACAGAATAAAAGAGACCCAAGACATGGCACTCTCCCGCGAACAAATGGCACAGCGCGTTGCGCGCGAATTGCAAGACGGCTTCTACGTGAACCTGGGCATCGGCATTCCGACCCTGGTCGCCAACTACGTCCCGGACGGCATCGACGTGATGCTGCAATCGGAAAACGGCCTGCTGGGCATGGGCGCGTTTCCTACCGAGGAAACCATCGATGCCGACATGATCAACGCCGGCAAACAGACCGTGACCGCCCGCGTCGGCGCCTCGATCTTCTCCTCGGCCGAATCCTTCGCCATGATCCGTGGCGGTCATGTGGACCTGACCGTGCTGGGCGCCTTCGAGGTCGATGTCGAGGGCAACATCGCCTCGTGGATGATCCCCGGCAAGCTGGTCAAAGGCATGGGCGGCGCGATGGACCTGGTGGCCGGTGCCGACAACATCATCGTCACCATGACCCACGCTTCGAAGGACGGCGAGTCCAAGCTGCTGTCGCGCTGCAGCCTGCCGCTGACCGGCGCCGGCTGCATCAAGAAGGTGCTGACTGATCTGGCCTACCTGGAAATCGAGAACGGCGCCTTCATCCTGCGCGAAACCGCGCCGGGCGTGAGCATCGAAGAGATCGTCGCCAAGACCGCCGGCAAGCTGATCGTGCCAGACGATGTGGTCGAGATGACGTTCTGATGAGTTCAGTTTCCCTGTAGGAGCGCTTGCCCGCGACGGCGCAGGTAGATTCAATATCTGCTTAGCTGACACACCGTCATCGCGGGCAAGCGCGCTCCTACAGAGAGCGCGCCTCCCGGATGTAACACCGCTATGCCAACCTGCCCCTTCAGCAATGAAGGGGCATTGCCGTATCTGGCGCGGCACCTTTTTCTGCATCACCGCCAACACATAAAAACAACTTAAACAGCACCTAAAATAACTCCAAGAGGTACAACACGTGGCCGCCGATATCGAAGAAAGCCGCTCCGCCCGATTTGCCCTGCGCTGCGCCAAATGGGCCGAGCGCTGGTTCCCTGACTCCTGGGTGTTCGCCGCCCTGGCCGTGGTCATCGTCACCCTGGCGACCCTGGTCATCGGCGCCAAACCCGCCGACACCGCCAAGGCCTTCGGCGATGGATTCTGGAGCCTGATCCCGTTCACCATGCAGATGGCCTTCGTGGTCATCGGCGGCTATGTCGTCGCCAGCTCCCCACCCGCCGTGAAGCTGATCGACCGCCTGGCACGCATTCCGAAAAACGGACGCTCGGCCGTGGCCTGGGTCGCGCTGATTTCCATGGTCGCGTCGCTGCTCAACTGGGGCCTGTCGCTGGTGTTCGGCGGCTTGCTGGTGCGGGCACTGGCCCGTCGCACGGACCTGAAAATGGACTACCGCGCCGCCGGCGCCGCTGCCTATCTGGGCCTGGGCGCTGTCTGGGCACTGGGCCTGTCGTCGTCGGCTGCGCAACTGCAAGCCAACCCGGCCAGCCTGCCGCCGTCGATCCTGGCGATCACCGGGATGATCCCGTTCACCCAGACCATCTTCCTCTGGCAATCGGGCGTCATGCTGCTGGCGCTGGTGGTGGTCTCGATCATCGTCGCCTACGCCACTGCGCCCGGCCCGAACAGCGCCCGTGAAGCCAAGGATTGCGGCGTCGACCCTGCGTTCAGCATGCCACCCCTGCCACCGCGCACTCGCCCTGGCGAGTGGCTGGAATACAGTCCGCTGTTGATCATTCTGATGGTCGTGCTGGCCTCCGGCTGGCTGTACAACGAGTTCACCACCAAGCCTGCGATCACCGCCATTTCCGGCCTGAACACCTATAACTTCCTGTTCATCATGGTTGGCGCATTGCTGCACTGGCGCCCACGCAGCTTCCTGGATGCCGTGGCCCGCGCCGTGCCCACCACCACGGGCGTGTTGATCCAGTTCCCGCTGTACGGCTCGATTGCCGCCCTGTTGACCACCGTCAAGGGCGGCGATGCGCAGACCGTCGCGCACCACATCTCGACCTTCTTCACCAGCATCGCGTCCCATGACACCTATGCGCTGCTGATGGGCGTGTATTCGGCGATCCTCGGCTTCTTCATTCCATCGGGTGGCGGCAAGTGGATCATCGAGGCGCCGTATGTGATGCAAGTGGCCAATGACCTGAAGTATCACCTGGGCTGGGCAGTGCAGATCTACAACGCTGCAGAAGCCCTGCCGAACCTGATCAACCCGTTCTACATGCTGCCGCTGCTGGGCGTGCTGGGCTTGAAGGCGCGGGACCTGATCGGCTTCTCCTTCGTGCAATTGCTGGTGCACACCCCGCTGGTGCTGTTCCTGCTGTGGGCACTGGGCACCACCCTGGCGTACCTGCCGCCAGTGATGCCGTAACCGCCCCCAGACTTGTGGGAGCGGGCTTGCCCGCGAAGGTGGTGGCCCAGCCACCGCCAGTGCGTCAGGTCCGACGCATTCGCGGGCGAGCCCGCTCCCACGGCCTTCGGCCAGAAGCAGCCGAAACCTAGTATGGAAGCCGGTTACATTCGCAGCGCCGTGCAGGCGCTGACGAACGCCTTGACCAAAGGCGGTGTGGTGCCCTCAAGCGCGGCGCGCTCAGGCTGGAACAGCGTGGCGACGAAGAACGGATGCCCTTCCAGCTCCATCGCCCGAATCTCGCCTTCCGGATCGTAGCCGCTTATCTTCAGCGGACCGGCAAACACCTCTTTCTCAAGCGCCTTGCGCAGGCCGTAGCGGCAACGGTAGCGCTCCTGGGTCTGCTCGCTGCCGTAGGCTCTGGCGATGCGCGAACCGGGCACCAGCCGAATCGGCGCGAACGCCTCCACCAGCGAACAACTGAGTTCGGTGATGATCGCTTGCTGCGAATCCGGCGCGGTCTCGGCGTGTTCGGCATCGGTCCAGCCTAGGCAATTGCGCGCGTATTCCAGCAGTGCGTGTTGAAACCCGCCGCAGGTGCCCAGAAACGGCACCTTCTGTTCGCGGGCGAAACGGATCGCGGTCAACGCACCGTTCATGTCCCGATAGGGACTGGCGGGCACACACCAGATGCCGTCGAATGACTTGAGAACTTCGCCGCTGCCCACGTCCGGTGTCGGCAACCAGTCGAACTCGACGACAACCCCTGTCTCTCCCGCCACTCGGTCCAGCGCCACCGGAATGGCCAGGTGGGCGGCCACCTGCGGGTCGTAGTCACCTACCAATACGATGCGAATTGCCTGTTTGTCTTGCATGTCTGCTCCCTGAAATCAAAACGCTTTGCTGAACGTGCGACGGCGACTATAAGCTTGTGTCCATGCAATCAAAATGGGCGTTCAAGCAAGTGATCCATGCAGCCACGCAATATCGAATCTGCCACGCGGACCTGTCGCTGATCCTCGCGCTGGTGCGGGGCAGAACCCTGGCCCGCGCCGCCGAACAGCTCAAGGTCGATGTCTCCACGGTGTTTCGTGCGGTACGGCGCCTGGAGAAATCTTTGGGCACCGCGTTGTTCGAGAAAAGCCGCGCCGGGTATCGCCCCACCAGCGCTGCGCTGCTGCTGTCGCAACAGGCCGAAACTGCCGAGCAGGCGCTGGCATTGGCGCAGATCGCCCTGGAGCAGGACCGCGAAACGGTCAGCGGCAGCGTTCGCCTGACCTGCACCGAAGCGGTGTTGCAGAGCCTGTTGCTGCCAGCCTTGACGCGCTTCATGCCGGACTATCCGGCCCTGCGCCTAGAACTGAATACGTCCGATACCTTCGCCAATCTCAGCCGTCGCGACGCCGACATAGCGCTGCGCCTGACCGACGCACCGCCCCAGCATCTAGTAGGCACGCGCCTGGGCACGGTGTCGTACCGGGTCTATGCCAGCGCCCAGTACCTGCAACGTTGCGAGCACAGCGACCTTGCCAGGATGGTCTGGGTCGCCCCGGATGATTTCCTGCCCGATCACCCGACGGTTGTCTGGCGCCGTCAGCAATGGCCGCAGGTCAACCCCGGCTACCGCTGCAGCTCGATGCAGACCGTGGCGCAGATGGTGCGGGCGGGAATGGGCGTGGCGGCGTTGCCGGACTTCATGCTGCGGGCGGGCGAACTGCAACCGCTGGGTGAGCCTCTGCAAGGCTGCGACACGCAACTGTGGCTGCTCACCCGCCCCGATTGCCGGGCGCTGCGCTCGGTGTCGGCGTTGTTCAGCGAACTCACCAGAACCATTGAGCTAGCCCCGTAGCAGCACGGCTTGCCGGCGGGGGCGGTCTTATGATCGCCGACGCCGGCAAGCCGGACTGCTACGAAAGCGGGGGGCAGCGTTAGAGCGGGGTTGTGCTCAAGACCGGCGTTCGCGCCGAAACTGCCCCGGCGGCATGCCGTGGGCCTTGCGAAAACGCCGTGAGAAATAGGCCTCGTCGGTGAAACCGCAGACCTGGGCGATATGGCTCAGGGGTTTGTCGCTGTTCATCAATTGCGTGCGCGCCAGGCGCATGCGCCGCTCCAGCACCAGTTCGGAAAAGGTGTTGCCGGTCTCTTTGCGCAGCAGGTGGGTCAGGTAGTTAGGAGACAGAAATGCCGCTGCCGCTGCATCGGTCAGGGTCATGGCCGGGTCGGCGATGTGTTCGCGAATGTAGACCATGACTCGCCCCATCGCGTCGCGCCGCCCTCTTCGCTCGGCCTTGTCCTGGGAAAGCGCCAGCAACTGCGGCTCGAACAGGTTGCAGACCTTGCCGATCAACTGCAGCAGATAGCCCCGCAGAATCGCCGCGCACCCCAACTGACGGGTGCGGTCCGCTTCGCGCATCAGGTCCAGCAGCGCGGTCACCTCGGCGAAATCGCTGTCCCCCAGAATGAAGTCCAGATGCTCCTGGAACCGGAACGGCGCAAGCTCCGGGCAGTCGGTCAGGGAGACGTCCTCAAGGTCCATCGGATCGCACTGCACATGTTGCAGCAGGAACTCCTGGGCGAAATTGATCAGCACGAAATTGCCGTCTTCAGGATGGGGAATCACGTGCAGCCGGTGCGGCAGGATGAACGCCAGGGTGTTGCGGGGAAACGCCCGGATCGCACCGCCGATGTGCTGCACGGTGTCGCCACCGAGGTTGATCTGGATCTGGAAATATTCGTGACGATGGGGCGAGGTCAAGGCCGGGCGGGCCGATTTGTCACGGATGTAGAAATCCATGCGGTCGCTGCGCTGCTGCATGCCATAGGTCTGGATGCGGGGGGTGTTCGCCATCGCTTGAGGCCTGAAAAAAACACAAGCTTCAAGCTTTAAGCCGCGAGCTGCAAGTTAAAAGCCGCCTGGCACTGGCTTGAGACTTGTAGCTTGCGGCTTGCGGCTTGCGGCTTGCGGCTTGCGGCTTTAGTCGATGGTCAGGCTCAGCTCAGCGATGCCTTCAATGCCGGCGGTGACCACATCACCGCGCTGCAACGCGCCTACACCCGCTGGCGTGCCGGTGTAGATCAGGTCGCCGGCTTTCACGCCCACCGATTGCGACAGGTAGGCAATCACATCCTTGACCGCCCAGATCTGATCGGCCAGGTCACCGCGCTGGCGAGCTTCGCCGTTGACGTCGAGCCAGATCGAGCCTGTTTCAGGGTGGCCGACCTTGCTCACCGGCAGCAACGCAGTGGCCGGTGCCGAGGCATCGAACGCCTTGGCCCATTCCCATGGACGGCCCATTTTCTTGGCCTGGGCCTGCAAGTCGCGACGGGTCAGGTCCAGGCCAACGCCGTAGCCCCAGACATGGCTCAATGCGTCTTCAGGCTGAATGTTGACGCCATCCTTGCCGATCGCCACCACCAGTTCGATCTCGTGGTGCAGGTCGGCGGTCAGCGGCGGATAGGGAATGCTGCCTTGCGCGGGGACCACGGCGTCGGCGGGTTTGGCAAAGAAGAACGGCGGTTCGCGATCCGGATCATGGCCCATTTCACGGGCGTGCTCGGAATAGTTGCGGCCCACGCAGAATACCCGGCGGATCGGGAAGCGGCTGGAAGTGCCCGCCACCGCCAGCGATGGCGTGGCGACCGGTGCGATGACGAATTCGCTCATGGTCATGTCCTCGAATGAAAGGTGTTCGACATGGACACAGTGTGCAGACTCGCCAACGCGCCGGGTTGGACAGATCCCGTCAGGTTTTGGACGAAACAAAGGTCTGTCAATCTACGCTGGCCTGCGTAGCAGCACGGCTTGCCGGCGGGAGCGGTGTGTCAGTGAATATATCCGCTCCTGACACACCGCGACCGCCGGCAAGCCGTGCTGCTACGGGATGTGGATGCGTGCTGCTTAGCCACGGCCCACGAACGGCATGCTGCTGGCCATGACCGTCATGTTCAGCACGTTCGCCGACAACGGCAGCGACGCCATGTAGCTCACCGCATCGGCCACATGCTGCACATTCATGGTCGGCTCGACCATCAGGCTGCCATCGGCCTGGGGCACGCCCTTGGTCATGCGGTCGGTCATGTCGGTCAGCGCGTTGCCGATGTCGATCTGGCCGCAGGCGATGTTGTACTGGCGGCCGTCCAGCGAAGTGCTTTTGGTCAGGCCCAGCACCGCGTGTTTGCTGGAGGTGTAGGGCGAGCTGAACAGGCGTGGCGTGTGGGAGGAGATCGACCCGTTGTTGATGATCCGTCCGCCTTGAGGCACCTGCCGGCGCATCAGGCCGAATGCCCCGCGCACGCACAGGAACATGCCGGTGACGTTGGTATCGATCACGTTCTGCCACTGCTCCACCGACAGTTCATCCATCGGCACCGCAGGCGCGCCAATCCCGGCGTTGTTGAACGACACATCCAGGCGGCCATAGGTACTCTCGATCTTGTCGAACAGCGCCTGTACGCTGGCGGCATCACGCACGTCGGTGGACACCGCCAGCGCCTGGCGGCCCGCGGCCTTCGCCTGCTCGGCCAACTCCACCAGCGGCTCCAGACGACGACCCGCCAGCACCACGGCATAGCCGTCATCCAGCAATTTCAGCGCCACCGCACGGCCAATGCCGCTCCCGGCACCGCTGACCAGCGCGACTTTCAATGCAGACATGAGAACCTCCTGTTGTTATTGGAATGTTGAAAAACAATCTTCACCCGTAGCAGTCCGGCTTGCCGGCGTCGGCGATCTCGAATGCGCCTCGCCGGCAAGCGGAGCGCCGCCCGGCCGGGCTGCTACGGGACGATGGCCGCCCGGCCTTCAGGCATACACCGGCGTCAACACCGGTTTGCCCGCATAGAACGCCAGCAGATTGTCAGCCACCCGTTGCACCGTGGCGCGAGAGGCCTCCGGCGACAGCCCGCCGACGTGGGGGGTGAGCACGACATTGCTCAGCGCCTTCAAGACATCGGGTACCTGGGGTTCGTCGTCGAACACATCCAGCGCCGCCCCGGCCAGGCGACCGTGCTGCAAGGCATCGACCAGCGCCCCAGTGTCCACCACGCTGGCACGGGCGATGTTCACCAGGAACCCCTCCTCGCCCAATGCGTCGATGGCTGCCTTGTCGATCAGGTGCGCAGTGCCACTGCCCCCCGGCGTGGCCACGATCAGGACATCCGATTCGGCGGCCAGCGCCTGCGGCGTCGCGCAATAGTTGAAATCCACGTCCGTACGCGGCGAACGGTTGTGATAGGCGATCTGCATGTCGAAGCCCGTCGCCCGTTTGGCAATCGCCAGACCGACCGCACCCAGGCCGAGAATCCCGACGGTCTTGCCGGTGAAGGAAGGTCGCGTCACCTTGCGCCACTCACCGCGACGCACCGATGCATCGGCCAGGGGAATGTCGCGCACCAGTGACAACAGCAAGGCCATCGCATGATCAGCCACGGTCGGCGCATTGACACCGGCGCCGTTGGTCACGGTAATCCCCCGGGCCTGCGCGGCGGGCAAGTCGACCTGCTCGTACCCCGCGCCCAGCACGCAGATGATCCCGAGCCCAGGCAGAGCCGCCATCTCCGCCGCCGTCAGCCCCAGCGGACCACGGGTCAACACCGCGTCGATCTCTCCGCCCCGGGTCGCCACCGCTTCAGCCCGGGTCGCCGGCGTCGGCGCCAGGATCAGGCGAAAACCTGCCTCCTCCAGAATCGGCAAATACTCGTTCACACTTTCCACCAGCACCAGAACCGTCTTCACCATCATCACGTCCCGAAATTTGCAGAGGGACAGACAGTAGCGCGAGTTAGAGCGGTTTTCACCCCTGAAATCGATTCCCGCCATTCTTCTTCGCGCTGTACATCGCCTCATCGGCGTGGCGGAACAGTTGCGCAAGGTCGGTTGCGTTCTCGGGGTAGTTGGCGATGCCGATGCTGGGCAGGATCTGCCAGTCGTGGCCCTTGAGGACCATTGGCACGTTGAGGGTCTTGCAGATCTTGTCGGCGACCTTGCCGGAATCTTCGAGGCTGTTGACGCGATCGAGCAGGATGACGAACTCGTCTCCGCCGATGCGGGCGACGGTGTCTGTCTCGCGCACGCATTGTTTGAGGCGGTGCGCGACTTCCTGCAACAGCAGGTCGCCTGCGGCGTGGCCGAGGGTGTCGTTGACCAGCTTGAATTTGTCCAGGTCCAGATACAACAGCGCCATGCGGCCCTTGCTGTTCTTTGCCCGTTCAAGGGACTGCTGCAAGCGCTCGTGAAGAAGCATGCGATTGGGCAACTGCGTCAGTTGATCGTACTGCGCCATGCTTTTGAGACGTTCGTAGAGTTGCTTGCGCTCGATGGCCGCAGCGACCTGGGTGGAGACGAACTGCAGCGACTCCTTGTCACGCTCGTCATACGGCGGGCAATCGGTGTGACTCTTGACCAGCAGCGCGCCGATGATGCCGTGCTGGGTTTCCAGCGGCGCACCCAGCCAGGAAAACCCGTCTTCTGCCATGCGCTGCCTGAGGTAATCGGGCACGCCATCGTCGCTCTGTCGGGGCTCGGAACCTGAAGCCAGCAACAGGGTTTTCCCGCTGCTGGCCACTTCCGTTGCCAATGCGTCAGCCATAGGCCGTTGCAACGAAGGGTCCTGTTCGTCGACGTGGTAAGGAAAGTTCAGCAGGCCGCTGTATTTATCCTTCAAGGCGACGAAGAAATTGCGCGCCGGCAGCAGATCGCCGATGACGCCATGAATGTCCTTGAACAGTGCCGACAGGTCGCAGGCGACGTGGGCCGCCTCCGAGATGCGAAACAGCGCGGTGCGCATCGATTCGGCGCGCTTGCGCTCGGTGATGTCCCGGGCCACGGCGATGCGCAGCTTGTGATCCTGCGACCAGCGCGCCGACCACATGATATGGACGATGCGCCCGTCCTTGCGCACGTAGCGGTTCTCGAAACCGAGGTTGGGTTGCCCGGCCATGATCTCGCCTGCCGCCGCAAGGGTGCGCTCCTGGTCATCGGGATGCACCAGCTCGATCATCCTGCGCCCGATCAGCTCCTGTGGCAGATAACCGAAGATCCGCTCCGCCGCCGCGCTGACAAAGACGTACCGCCCTTCTGCGTCGACCACGCAGATGGCGTCCAGCAACATGTCGACAAATCCCGTAAGCGCCGCGTAAGTGTTTGTTTCCATGCGAAAAGCACTACCTGCATTAGCCAACGTTCACGCTTTCGAGAGAGGTAGGTCATAAAAAATGACCTAACCTGCGGTCATAGTGCCCAAACCCGATGCGTTCGGCCATCTGCCGATTGAGCACTTGAACGAATCATGCACAAAAAAGGAACGAGAGCTTATGTTCAAAGGAATCAGTAGAACGTTGAGCACCGCCGCACTGGCCGGTGCGCTGTTGTCTTCGGGACTGGCCGGTGCCGCCGACGCGCCGGGCAAGGCGCTGGCGGCGAAAATCGGCGTGCCGTGGCCTGCGGTCATCGCCCATCGCGGCGCCTCGTTCGATGCCCCTGAAGAAACCGTGCCCTCCTACACCCTGGCTCGCGAACTGGGCGCGGACTATCTGGAGATGGACATCCAGCGCACCAAAGACGGTGTCCTGATCGCGCTGCACGACGACACCCTGGAGAGGACCACCAACATCGCCCAGGTCTACCCCGACCGGGTGAAGGATCCGCTGAGCAGCTTCACCCTTGAAGAAATCAAGCGCCTGGATGCCGGCTCATGGTTCAACAAGGCCCATCCGGATCGCGCCCGCGCCAGCTACGCGGGGTTGAAGATCCTGACGCTGGACGAGGTGATCGATATCGCCGAGGGCGGTAAGAACAAGCCCGGGTTGTACATCGAAACCAAGGTGCCGGCGCAGTTTCCCGGTATCGAGGAAGACTTGAAGAACAAACTCGCGCAACGTGGCTGGCTGAGCCAGCGTCCGGCGGCCGAGAAAGGTCATGTGAACGTCGCACACATGCCAGGTCGCGTGGTGTTGCAGACCTTTGAAAAGCCAAGCCTGGAACTGTTGCACAAAGCCATGCCGGACACGCCAAAGGTGCTGCTGCTGTGGCTGGGCGACGGCTATATCCCGGCAGCGTCGGACAAGGGCTTCAAGGACTCGGGGGCCAAGGACAAGGCGGCGTTCTACGCGACGCAACAGGTCAAGTCCAAGGAGGATTTCGCGGCGTGGATGGATTGGGCCAAGGCCCATGGCGCGGTGGGCACAGGCCCTGCGGCAGCCCTGAAGAATGGCGGTGACCAGAGCTACATGGACCTGGTGCAGCCATGGATGAACAAGATGGCCCACGAGCGCGGCATGATTATCCACCCCTACACCGTGGACGATGCCGTGGACTTCAAGGCCATCAGCGAGCGCGGTGTCGACGGTTTCTTCACCAACCGCGCTTCGGAGTTGCTGAAGTTCTACGGACGGCCTTCGAAGGAGAGCAAGGAGTCGATCCTCAAGCGGATCGGCTACTGAGCCCTGACCTCTCAACCCCGTAGCAGCACGGCTTGCCGGCGGGCCAGTAGGAGCGCGCTTGCCCGCGACAGCAGAGTGTCAGCCACCCTTGCAACGTCAGCTAAAACCCGTCGCGGGCAAGCGCGCTCCTACAAGGGGATCGCAGCCTTACGCCAGTTGCGCAACCACTTCGGCCAGCGCCTTGGCAGGATCGGCCGCCTGGCTGATCGGGCGGCCGATGACCAGGTAGTCGGAGCCGGCGTCCAGTGCCTGGCGCGGGGTCAGGATGCGGCGCTGGTCGTCCTGGGCGCTGCCCGCCGGGCGGATACCTGGGGTCACCAGTTGCAGCGATGGGTGCGCAGCCTTGAGCGCCTGGGCCTCCAGGGCCGAGCACACCAGGCCGTCCATACCGGCCTTCTGCGCCAGTGCCGCCAGGCGCAGCACCTGCTCCTGCGGCTCGATGTCCAGGCCGATGCCGGCCAGATCCTCACGTTCCATGCTGGTCAGCACGGTCACGCCGATCAGCAATGGCTTGGCGCCGGTGCGCTGGTCCAGCACGTCGCGGCAGGCCGCCATCATGCGCAGGCCGCCGGAGCAGTGCACGTTGACCATCCACACGCCCATCTCGGCCGCAGCCTTGACCGCCATGGCAGTGGTGTTGGGGATGTCATGGAATTTGAGGTCCAGGAACACCTCGAAACCCTTGTCATTCAAGGTTTCGACGATGCCTGACGCGCTGCTGGTGAACAGCTCCTTGCCCACTTTGACCCGGCACAGTTTCGGATCGAGCTGGTCTGCCAGCTTCAACGCCGCTTCGCGGGTCGGGAAATCCAGGGCAACGATGATGGGGGTCTGGCAGGCGGACATGAGCGGGTTCTCTGGCAAGTCGAAATCGGCGCGCATTGTAGCTGAACATGTCCCGGCGCGGGACCCGGTGATCGGCAACTCCATGGTAAAACCCCGCAATGCCTGAAACGGGGCCTGCCGAAGCATCATCACGATACTCGCCCGACCGGGCATCTCATACAATGGAACCTGTGGGCAGCGCCATTGCTCAAAGCTTTATCACAATAAGGAGTGAGCATCATGCCCTGGTACGCGTGGTTGATACTGGTCGTTGCAATAGGCTCGATCGTCGGTGGTTTGCTGATGCTCAAGGATTCAGCAAAAAAACTTCCCCTGACCGAAGAACAACTCAAGCGAGTTCATGAGCGCAATGCCGAAATGGATGCCAAGGAAGCTCGCGACCGCTGATGACTGCGGGCGGAGCCAAAGGCGCCGCCCGCTCCCCTTCAATCCCGACCTTCATCCATGTCCAGCGCCACGGCGTGGTGGCTGGCCTGTGGCGTGACGGCGATGCGAAACGGCTGGAAAATCCTGAACATCTGCCCGTTTTCCCGCAACTGACGCAGCAGATCACTGAACCGCTCCCCCGTGATCGGCGCCCCCGGCCGCAACAGCGCGAAATGGCGATACACCTGATCCACCTTGTCCGACGCCATGAACTGGTTGGCATCCTGCGGGTTGTTGGCCAGGAAGGTGCTCAGGTACGAGCGCGTGACCAGGGCGATGTCTGCCCGATCCCGTAGCACCATCGCAAGATTGCTGTCGTGGGAATAGGTCAGCGTGGCGTTGTAGTGCTCGGCGAGAAATTTGGGGTCGGCGTTGAAGTCGGCGAAGGCGTAGTGATACCCGCTGAACAGCGCCAGCCGCTTGCCGCGCAAGTCGTCGAAATAGCTCTGGGTGCGACCCGCGCCACGGTGGGCGACGAAGATTTCCGCGTCTTCCAGGCCCATGTCGACGTCTTCGTGGGGAATGTCTTTCCAGCCCCAGCCCGGGTTCTCGAAGATCGCCATATCGAAGCGCGCCTGTTGAAAATCCCGGAAACGACGAGGAATGGAGGTGGGTACCATCTCGAAACGGTATTCGCTCTGCATGGCGTTCAGGGCGCTGACCATCTGCGGCAGCAAACCGGTGTCTTCACCGCGCTCGGGGCGAATCGTGTACGGCGGAAAATGCGCCGCGCCAATGCGCACGACCTGCGCCGCGCTCGCCTGCCAAGCGCACAGGGTGGTCGTGACCAGCAGCAGCGTTTTCAGAGCCATCCGCATTGGCATAGACATCAAGACAGAACACTCCCGACGAATCGAAGTACGTAAGCTATGCGTTTGAAAACAATTAGACAACGGTCAAACAACGCGAAGTCCGATTTATTCTTGATATGAATGCCCCGCAACCACGGGCCGCGCCCGGAGCGCATCGCTTGAGCATCGCCGCGGGAATACGCAAGCCATTCCCGGCTCCGCCATCCCGGAAAAAAACGCTTACAAAATCGCCGGACGCGCCGCAATTTATGCCCTGCAAGCCAGGCAGGCAAGCAGCTTGTGGAACATTCCCGACGGTCGTGCGGTAAAAATCCGCAGCACCGCGCAAACCATCGGCCTTCCTGTGAGTCTGATTGAGCAGCTACGCTCCATGGCGGTGCCACGGATTTGAGACTGGAGTTGCACATGCCCCACTGGCTGGTGATAGACCTGGAGGCCACCACCGAAGAGGGCGGATGGCCGGTGGCAGAGATGGAAATCATTGAGATCGGCGCCTGCGTGGTCAATTCGGACGGGCGGGAGGTCGATCATTTCGAGCGTTTCGTGCGTCCGGTCAGGCGGCCATTGCTGACCCCGTTCTGCCGCGAGCTGACCCATATCCAGCAGGCGCAGATCGACACCGCCCAGCCTTTGCCAGCCATCTGGCCGCAATTCGAGCGCTGGCTGGGCAATCATCGCAGCCGCCTGCAGGGCTGGGTCAGCTGGGGCGACTACGATCGTCAGCAGTTCGAACTGCAATGGCAGCAGCATCAGTTGGTCAGCGAGTTGAGCGGCCTCTCGCACATCAACCTCAAGCAGCGCTTCGCCAAGGCGCGGCATCTGCAGAAACCCTGCGGCCTGAACACTGCCCTGCAACTGGCGGGCATGCATTTCAGCGGCCAGCAACACCGGGCACTGACCGATGCGCGCAACACCGCAAGGCTGTTGCCGCTGGTGATTCCGGCCTGATGTGACGCATTTATCAAAGCGGATGACGTCCTTTTATACGTTGGGCATACTGTCCGGCCTTTTTCAGCCCTTTCCAAGGAATCCGCCATGTTCAAGGTCAACGAATATTTCGACGGCACCGTTAAGTCCATCGCCTTCCAGCAAGCCGATGGCGCAGCCACTATCGGTGTCATGGCGCCAGGGAAGTACAACTTCGGCACCGCCGACCGCGAGATCATGCACGTGGTGTCCGGCTCGCTGAAAGTCCTGCTGCCAGGCAGCAACGATTGGGAAACCTTTAACGCGGGCGACCAGTTCCGTGTGCCGGCCAACAGCAAGTTCGACCTGGAAGTGAGCGTCGAAACCGCTTATCTGTGTGAATACCGCAAGGACTGACACCCTCTTCCTGTCGCCGCCCGGCCGGGTGGCGCTCCGCTTGCTGGCGGTGGCGACTGCAAGTACGCCAACGCCGGCAAGCCGTGCTGCTACACAAGCTCATTCGCAGGGCCCATCGCATTGAATTGCAACGCCGCCAGTCGCGCATACAGCGCATTGCTGGCAATCAGTTGCTGATGCGTACCCACCGCCACCAGCCGCCCCTGATCCATCACCGCAATCCGGTCAGCGTTCTGCACCGTGGCCAGACGGTGGGCGATCACCAGGGTCGTGCGGTCCTTCATCAAGGTAGGCAAGGCCTGCTGAATCAGATGCTCGCTCTGGGCATCCAGGGCACTCGTGGCCTCGTCGAGCAGCAGAACCGGCGCATCGGCCAGTAGCGCCCGGGCAATGGCCAGGCGCTGGCGCTGCCCGCCTGATAGCCCCATCCCGCCATCGCCCAGGTGAGTCTGATACACCTGGGGCAACAGCTCGATGAACTCGTGGGCATGGGCGATCCGCGCCGCAGCCTGAATCTGCTCAAGGCTGGCATCCGGGCGGCCATAGCGAATGTTGTCCTCGACGCTGCCGAAGAACAGCGCCGGCGTCTGGGATACCCAGGCGAAACAGCGGCGCAGGTCCAGCGGATCGAGACGCTCGACCGGCAAGCCCTCGATGCGCACCTGCCCCTGTTGCGGATCGTAGAAACGCAGCAGCAGATCGAACAGCGTCGACTTGCCCGCCCCCGACGGCCCGACCAGCGCCAGGGTTTCGCCGGGCTCGATGGTCAGCGTCAGGTCCTCTACGGCATTGCGCTCGGGCCGCGACGGGTAAGCGAAGCTGACGTTCGCAAGCTCCAGCCGCCCACTGACCCGTTGCGGCAGCACCAGGACATCCTCGGCAGGCGGGGTGATTTCACTGCGCGCCTGCAGCAGTTCGGTGATGCGTTCTGCCGCGCCTGCCGCCCGTTGCAGCTCCCCGATCACTTCGCTGAGGGTGCCGAACGCGCTGCCGACGATCAGGCTGTAGAACACGAAGGCTGCCAGTTCACCGCCGGAAATGCGCCCGGCAATGACATCCATGCCACCTACCCAGAGCATCACCGCCACCGCGCCAAGCACCAGCACGATGACCAGGGTGATCAGCCACGAACGCTGCAGGATCCGCTTGCGCGCCGTGTCGAACGCGTCTTCGGCGGTCTGCCCGAAGCGCTGCCGGTCCTGGGCCTGATGGTTGTAGGCCTGCACCGTCTTGATCTGGCCCAGGGCCTCGGAGACATAGCTGCCGACATCCGCGACCCGGTCCTGGCTCTCCCGCGACAGGCTGCGCACCCGCCGCCCGAAGATCAGGATCGGCGCCACCACCAGCGGCAACGCGATCACCACGATACTGGTCAGCTTGGGGTTGGTGAAAAACAGCAGAATCACCCCGCCGATCACCATCAGCGCGTTGCGCAGAAACATCGACAGCGACGAGCCGATCACCGATTGCAACAGCGTGGTGTCGGCGGTCAGGCGTGACTGGATCTCCGAGCTGCGGTTGTTTTCGTAGAAGCCGGGATGCAGGCTGACCAGGTGATCGAACACCTGCTTGCGCAGATCGGCCACCACCCGTTCGCCGATCCACGACACCAGGTAAAAACGGGTGAAGGTGCCCACCGCCAGCGCCAGGATCAGCAACATGAACAGGCCGATGGTTTCGTTGAGGAGGGTCGGCGAGCGGGTCATGAATCCCTGATCGACCATCAGCCGGATGCCCTGCCCCATGGACAACGTGATGGCCGCCGTGACAATCAACGCCACCAGCGCACCGATGGCCTGCCTGCGATAAGGCGCGAGCATGCGCATGGCCAGACGAATGGCGTGACGCTGACGCCCTGATAACACTGCTGCCATGAAATACACCTGGATAGACGGCTCAAGTGGCAGAGCCTACACCGCTCGTCACCTGCACGCTCGTCGAGATGCGCTGAACTCGGGGCGGCACAGCCAGTCAGGTAAAAGGTGCCCGCGCAGCACCCGCGGATGTCACGGGGTGGTCATCAAGCGTGGATACCGTAAAACGCACAACCTGATGAGGAGAGAGGCCCATGAGCTTGCAGCAGAGCAGTCACGAACCCGTCGTACGCCCTCAACCGGAGTTTCAACTGGGGGGCGCGATTCTTGACAAGGACGGAAAGGAAGTCCTGATTACTGAAGAGATGGTTCAGGCCGCATGTCAGGAATGCGAAAAGTACTGGGTCAAACCTGAAAAACAAGACTGATGAACAGACTTACTTGAAACCCGGCGCCATTGCCGGGTTTTTTATGGGCGTTTTAAACATCCTGCAATAAACAAGGGCTGCTAACTGCTTGCCCTACCCACCTCCTTGCGATTACGTCCCCGGCTTATCAGTCAATCGACTCAATCCAAGGAAGATCGTTATGCCCGCTACACATTACAGCTACACGCCCAAAGAACTGGACGCCGCCTACGAAACACTGGAAGCGAGCCTGTTCAACGTCAGGAAAGACATTGGCGACGATGGACTGCCCGCGCCGAAGATCCTGGTGGTCGCCGGGGTTCAGGGCTCCGGCAAGACCTACATGCTCAATAACACGCTGCTCAAGGATGGCGGTTACGCCAATTACGTGCGTCTGTACAAGGAGAGCTTTCGGGAACTTCACCCGCGCTATGCCGAATTCGCCGATCAGGACGTTCTCAGCCGCTACAAGCACACCGAAACGTTTATCTGGGAGTTGTGTGCGCGCATTTTCGCCTACGCCCATGAAAACAAGTACAACATCATCATGGAAACAGCGCTGGACACCAAGGCGTTCGCGACCGTCATCAACGGCAAGGAACTGGCCGATTACCAGTTCGACGTGCACCTGATCGGCTGCAAGAAGGACTTCGTCCACCTGTCGACCATCAAGCGCGCGCTCGACGCCCTTGAGCAAGGCACGCTGGAGCGCTTTGTCGATGTCGCGACCATCGAGGCCAGCCTGGAGAACGCCGAGGCAATCCTCAATGCCTTCGAGGCAGCCTGCATGCGTGTCAGTGGATCGACCATCAGCATGTACGAACGCGGGTTCGGCGAGCTGAAAAACCGCCGGCTGCTGTGCCGCAGCCGCTGCGATCACATCAACAGCCTCACGCCGCTGGAGTTTCTCGACGAAACGGGCCAGCCGATCACTCTGGAACGGCAGATCCGACGCATCGAACGAAGCGAGCTGCTGCCCGTGCCTTGCAGCTTCGCCAATTTCATCGAGATGACCCATGCACCGGTCGTAGGCGACAATGACCGCCGCGAGGCCTGGGAGAGCGCCTACCGCGCCTTGGGCCGCATGCGTGGATTCTGGCAGCAGATTCCGCCGCGCCTGCCCGAGACGCTGTGGGGCTATATCAAGAAGTACACCCGGTAATCACTCGTCGACCAGCACCGCGCCAAGGGCCTGAACGATCTGCATCAGTGCAGCCGATTGCCCCTTGATATCCACGTGCAGGCCCTCGATTTCCCGGCGCGGCGGATAGTGTTTGCGCAGGGCATCGAAGGCCAGCTTCTGCTGGGTGGCATCGGGGACCAGGCTGCGGCGAAAGTCGGCGTCGTCACGGCGTGGATCGTAGACACCGCGGCAGAGCATGTTCAGCGCCCAGACCGGATCGGTCTCGGCGTCCAGGGTCACCTGGGCCAGCCATTGCCGGGGCAACAGGTCCTCCAGGCGAATGGCCGCAGGCTGGCCCAGGTGCTCGCACAGCGCCTGGTAGATCTGCGCCGTGCCGCGCTGGCGGCCGTCGAGGCTGTAGCCGGCGATGTGCGGGGTGCCGATGACGCAGAGTTCGGCGAGGTCCGGATCCACCAGGGGTTCTTTTTCCCAGACATCCAGCACCGCTTGCAGGTCTTCACGCTCGAGCAGCACCTGGCGCAGGGCCAGGTTGTCGATGATCGGCCCGCGTGCGGCGTTGATCAGCCATGTGCCTTGCTTGAGGCCTTGCAGGCGGCTGCGGTCGAACAGGTGCCAGGTCGGCGATTCGCCGGTCTTGTTCAAAGGGGTGTGCAGGCTGATGACGTCGCAGCGAGCGATGATTTCGTCGAGGCTGACGTAGTCACCCCCTTCGGCGGCCTGACGGGGCGGATCGCAGACCAGCACGTTCCAGCCCAGGCCGCGCAGCACCTTGATCAGCCGACCACCCACCTGCCCGTCACCCACGACGCCGTAGGTGCGCTTGGCCAGATCGGCGCCTTCGATTTCAGACAGGGTCAGCAGGCTGCCCAGCACATAATCCACCACGCCTCGGGCATTGCAGCCTGGCGCGCTGGACCACTGGATGCCCGCTTGCTTGAGATATTCCAGGTCGAGGTGATCGGTGCCGATGGTGCAGGTGCCGACGAAACGCACCGGGGTGCCTTCGAGCAGTTCGCGCGTCACCTGGGTCACCGAGCGCACCAGCAGGATGTCGGCGTCGGCCACGGCAGCGCGGTCGAGGGTGCGGCCGGGGTAGCGGCGGATTTCACCGAAACCCTGGAAGAAGGCGTCGAGCAGTGGAATGTTTTCGTCAGCAACTATGCGCATGGTGGGCTCCCTGGAGTCGCGGCAGTGTAGGCGCTGACGGGTGAGGGAGCCAGCCCGAAGACACAAGCCGGGCCGGGTCAGGCCTGTTTCTTGCGAATCCAGTACAGAAAGACGCCGTCGCCAATCTGTTTGTCGACCAGTTCGTGGTCGAGAAACACGCAGAACTTGGGGATGTCGCGCTGGGTGGACGGGTCGGTGGCGATGACTTTGAGCAGGCCGCCGGCCGGCAGGTCGCGGACTTTCTGGTGCAGCATCATCACCGGCTCAGGGCAATTGAGGCCGGTGGCGTCGAGGACGGCGTCGACGGCAAGGCTTTCGAGGGAATCAGACATGGGGCACTCCGGAAACTGGTGGGCATTGTCGCTTAAATGGTGGTAGGCGGGTAGATCTGATCATCTGTTAACGGCGCTTGTGACGCTCCGCGTCGCGGGTGACTTTTGAATTGGGGGCTTATCCGTTGTCGCGGTGGCTGGGCTTTAGGGTTTCGCCCCTTACGGGCGACCTACTTTCTTTCGGGAAAGTAGGCAAACCATTTGCTCCTGGCTGGGGTCCTTCGGACTTCCCTCGACTCCGGCGCCGTTCCGGGGGCACGCCATGATGGGCCATCCATGGCCCGCACGGCTTTCGCGGCTTCCTGCCGCTCATCCCCCTACACGACGCCTGCGCTCGGCCTGGCGCCTTTACGTCGCGTTCGGCGGTGTCTGAACCACCGCGTAAGAAGATCAAAATCAAGATCTAAAACACACCACCGACCCGTAGCAGCACGGCTTGCCGGCGGGAGCGCCCTTGAGATCGCCCCCGGCGGCAAGCCGGACTGCTACGGGTCAATGTTCACACCTGTAGGAGCGCGCTTGCCCGCGACGGCGTCCTTGAGATCGCCGACGCCAACAAGCCATGCCCCTCGCCACATACACAAGCCATGCCGAAATCACTCTGAAATCGTATTTGGAAACGTATCAACTACGCTGCTGCCTACAGACTTTGTAGGATTCTGCGACATCTTGGCGGTTGGTGATCCACGACCCGGCACGTATGATCCTTGACATTCATTCGCAGATTAGAAGCCTATGTCCCTGATAGTTCTACTTCTTCTGCCTTTCATCGGCAGTTGTCTGGCGGCCCTTTTGCCGCACAACGCGCGCAACACCGAATCTTTTCTTGCAGGCGTGATCGCTCTGATCGGCGCGGTGCAGGTTGCTCTCTGGTACCCCCAGATCGCCCATGGCGGGGTCATTCGCGAAGAATATTTCTGGGTCCCGAGCTTGGGACTCAACTTCGTGTTGCGCCTGGACGGCTTTGCCTGGCTGTTCTCGATGCTGGTCCTGGGGATCGGCACACTGGTGTCGCTGTACGCCCGTTACTACATGTCACCGAACGATCCGGTGCCGCGGTTTTTCTCGTTCTTTCTGGCGTTCATGGGGGCGATGCTGGGCCTGGTGATGTCCGGGAACCTGATCCAGATCGTGTTCTTCTGGGAGCTGACCAGCGTTTTCTCCTTCCTGCTGATCGGTTACTGGCACCATCGCGCAGACGCCCGGCGCGGCGCCTACATGGCGTTGATGGTCACCGGCGCGGGCGGGCTGGCCTTGCTGGTGGGCGTCATGCTGCTGGGGCATGTGGTCGGCAGCTACGATCTGGACCGGGTGCTGGCCGCAGGTGACGCGATCCGCGCCCATGCCCTGTACCCGGTTTTGTTGACGCTGATCCTGATCGGCGCCCTGAGCAAAAGCGCGCAGTTCCCCTTCCATTTCTGGCTGCCCCACGCCATGGCCGCACCGACGCCGGTGTCGGCCTATCTGCACTCGGCGACCATGGTCAAGGCCGGGGTGTTTCTGCTGGCGCGCCTGTGGCCGGCCTTGTCGGGCAGCGAACAGTGGTTCTGGATCGTCAGCGGCGCGGGGGCCTGCACCCTGGTGATCGGCGCCTATTCGGCGATTTTCCAGACGGATCTGAAGGGCCTGCTGGCCTATTCCACCATCAGCCACCTGGGCCTGATCACCCTGCTGCTGGGCCTGAACAGCCCGCTGGCCGCCGTCGCTGCGGTGTTCCACATTCTCAACCACGCCACCTTCAAAGCCTCGCTGTTCATGGCGGCGGGCATCATCGACCATGAAAGCGGCACCCGCGACATCCGCAAGCTCAGCGGCCTGGTCAAGCTGATGCCGTACACGGCCACCCTGGCCATGGTCGCCAGCGCCGCCATGGCCGGCGTGCCCCTGCTCAACGGTTTTCTGTCTAAAGAGATGTTCTTCGCCGAAACCGTGTTCATCACCTCAACGGCCTGGGTCGAGATGGCGCTGCCGGTGATCGCCACGGTGGCCGGGACGTTCAGCGTTGCCTATTCGCTGCGCTTCACGGTGGATGTGTTCTTCGGCCCCAAAGCCACCGACCTGCCCCACACGCCCCACGAGCCGCCACGCTGGATGCGGGTACCGGTCGAACTGCTGGTGCTGGCCTGCCTGATCGTCGGGATTTTCCCGGCACAATCGGTCGGTCCGTTGCTGGCCGCTGCCGCACAGCCTGTAGTAGGCGGGACCTTGCCCGAGTACAGCCTGGCCATCTGGCACGGTTTGAATGCGCCAATGATCATGAGCCTGGTCGCCATGGGCGCGGGCATCCTCCTGTACCTGCTGCTGCGCGGCTCTTTCAAGCATGACCGCTTCGTCGGGCCGCCGTTGATCTGGCGCCTCAACGGCAAGCGCCTGTTCGAACGGGTGCTGGTGACCAAGCTGATCGTCGCGCGCAAGCTTGAAGGCCTGCTGACCACGCGCCGCTTGCAGGCGCAGTTGTTCCTGATGGTGTTTGTCTCGCTGGTGGTGGGTTTCGTGCCGATGTACGAGAGCGGCCTGACTTGGGGCGACCGGCCGAAGATCGCCGGCTCCGGGGTCTTCGTCATGCTCTGGCTGATCGCGATTGCCTGCGCCGTCGGTGCCGCGTGGCAGGCCAAGTATCACCGTCTTGCGGCCGTCACCATGGTCGGCGTCTGCGGCCTGATGACCTGCGTGACCTTTGTCTGGTTCTCCGCGCCGGACCTGGCCCTGACCCAACTGGCGGTAGAAGTGGTGACCACCGTGCTGATCCTGCTGGGCCTGCGCTGGCTGCCACGGCGTAACGAAAACGTCGCCCCGCCGTCCCGGTCGCGCAACCGCGCCAAGGCCCGTCGGGTACGGGACTTTATCCTGTCCGTGGCGGTCGGTGGCGGCATGGCGCTGCTGTCCTATGCGATGCTGACCCGCCCGACGCCCAACACCATCTCCGAGTTCTACCTGGGCCGTGCCCTGAGCCAGGGCGGCGGAACCAACGCGGTCAACGTCATGCTGGTGGACTTCCGCGGCTTCGACACCTTCGGCGAAATCACCGTGCTGGCGGTGGTCGCCCTGACCGTGTTCGCCCTGCTGCGCCGTTTCCGCCCACCCAAAGAAAGCATCGCCCTACCCGCCCAGCAACGCTTGCTGGCGCGTGATGTGGTGACCGATCTGGTCAACCCGCGCCACGCCACCGACACCGCGCTGGGCTTCATGATGGTGCCAGCGGTGCTGGTGCGTCTGCTGCTGCCGGTGGCCTTCGTGGTCTCGATGTACCTGTTCATGCGCGGCCACAACCAGCCCGGCGGCGGTTTCGTCGCCGGGCTGGTGATGTCGGTGGCGTTCATTCTGCAGTACATGGTCGCCGGCACCCAGTGGGTCGAGGCGCACATGAGCCTGCGCCCCCTGCGCTGGATGGGCGCCGGCCTGTTCTTCGCCCTGGCGACGGGGCTGGGGTCGATGGCGCTGGGCTATCCGTTCATGACCACCCACACCGCGCACCTGCATCTGCCACTGCTCGGTGACGTGCACCTGGCCAGCGCGCTGTTTTTCGACATCGGCGTGTACGCCGTGGTGGTGGGTTCGACGCTGCTGATCCTGACCGCCCTGGCTCACCAGTCGGTGCGCAGCCATCGTCCGACGTCGCTGCCGCAGCCGATCCAGCCGGCCTCGGCCACCCCTACCCAAGGAGCCTTGTGATGGAAGAAGTCATCGCCATTGCCATCGGCGTGCTCGCAGCCTCCGGCGTGTGGCTGATCCTGCGCCCACGGACCTTCCAGGTGGTCATGGGCCTGTGCCTGCTGTCCTACGGCGTCAACCTGTTCATCTTCAGCATGGGCAGCCTGTTCATCGGCAAGGAGCCGATCATCAAGGACGGCGTGCCGCAGGACCTGCTCAACTACACAGACCCCTTGCCCCAGGCGCTGGTGCTGACTGCAATTGTCATCAGTTTCGCCATGACCGCGCTGTTCCTGGTGGTGCTGCTGGCCTCCCGTGGCCTGACTGGCAACGACCATGTGGACGGCCGGGAGAGCAGTGAATGAGTCTGATGAACCAACTGATCGTCGCGCCGATCCTGCTGCCGGTGCTGACCGCCGCGCTGATGCTGTGGCTGGGTGAACGCCATCGCCCGTTGAAGGCGCGGATCAACCTGCTGTCCACGGCGCTGGGCCTGGGGATCGCCATCACCCTGATGATGTGGGTGCAGAAGACCGGCACCACCGGCTCCATCGGCGTCTACCTGCCCGGCAACTGGTCATCGCCGTTCGGCATCGTGCTGGTGGTCGATCACCTGTCGGCGATGATGCTGGTGTTGACCGGTATCGTCGCCTTCTGCGCCCTGCTGTTCGCCCTGGCGCGCTGGGACCGGGCCGGTGCGAGCTTCCACGCCCTGTTCCAGATTCAACTGATGGGCTTGTACGGCGCCTTCCTCACGGCCGATCTGTTCAACCTGTTCGTGTTCTTCGAGGTGCTGCTGGCGGCGTCCTATGGCCTGATGCTGCATGGCTCGGGGCGGGCGCGGGTCTCGGCGGGCCTGCATTACATCACCATCAATCTGCTGGCTTCTTCGCTGTTCCTGATTGGCGCTGCGCTGATCTACGGCGTCACCGGCACCCTGAATCTGGCGGATCTGGCGGTCAAGATCCCACAGGTATCCGAAGCCGACATCGGCCTGTTGCATGCAGGCGCGGCGATCCTGGCGGTGGCGTTCCTGGCCAAGGCGGGCATGTGGCCGCTGAACTTCTGGCTGGTGCCGGCCTACTCGGCCGCCAGCGCGCCGGTGGCCGCGATCTTCGCCCTGATGACCAAGGTCGGTGCCTACACCCTGCTGCGCCTGTGGACGCTGCTGTTCTCGGGCCAGGCCGGTGACTCGGCATTCTTCGGCGGTGACTGGATGATCTGGGGCGGCATGGCGACGCTGGCGGTGGCGGCCATTTCCATCGTCGCCGCCCAGCGTCTGGAGCGCATGGCCAGCCTGTGCATTCTGGTGTCGGCGGGGATTCTGCTGTCGTCCATCGGCTTCGGCCAGCCGAGTCTGACCTCCGGCGCGCTGTTCTACCTGGTCAGCTCCACGCTGGCCTTGAGCGCATTGTTCCTGCTGGCCGAACTGGTGGAGCGCTCGCGCTCGGCCAATGAAATCCCGCTGGAAGACGACGCCGATCAGTTGCCCAAGCCGCTGGAAGCCTTGCACCCGGTGCCGGGCACCAACCTGGACGATGAACAGAAAGCGGTGGTCGGCCAGGTGATTCCCTGGACCATGGCGTTCCTGGGCCTGAGTTTCATCATCTGCGCCTTGCTGATCATCGGCATGCCGCCGCTGTCGGGCTTTCTCGGCAAGCTCACGCTGATCAGCGCCCTGCTCAACCCGCTGGGCCTGGACGTGGCCAAGGACGAAGCCATCCGCGCCGACAGCTGGACGCTGGTGGCGCTGCTGATCGTTTCGGGGCTGGCTTCGCTGTTCGCTTTCGTGCGGGTCGGTATCAAGCGCTTCTGGACACCACAGGAGCGCCCGTCCCCGCTGCTGCGCCGTTATGAGTGCATTCCCATCGTCCTGCTGCTGGGGCTGTGCATCGCCCTCACCTTCAAGGCTCAGGCGCTGCTGCGCTACACCCAGGACACGGCACAGGCGCTGCACGATCCGCAGCAATACATCCTGTCGGTGATGGCCGCCAAACCCGTTCCCAGCCCGACTGACCTGGCAGAGGTGCAGCCATGAAGCGCCTGTTCCCTGCGCCGTTGTTGTCGCTGTCGCTGTGGGCATTGTGGCTGCTGCTGAACCTGTCCCTGAGCGCCGGAAACCTGCTGTTCGGCGCGCTGCTGGGGTTGCTTGCACCAATCATGTTCGCGCCGCTGCGCCCGTTGCCTGCACGCATCCGCAGGCCGGGCGTGGCGTTCAGGCTGTTCTTTGCGGTGGGCCGCGATGTGCTGGTATCCAACGTTCAAGTGGCGCTGCAAGTCTGGCGCGCTCGCCGGCATCCGCCGCGCTCGGCGTTCGTCAAGGTGCCGCTGGATTTGCATGACGCCCATGGCCTGGCGGCGCTGTCGATGATCTGCACCGTGGTGCCGGGCACCGTGTGGTCGGAGCTGGCCCTGGATCGCAGCGTGCTGCTGATGCACGTGTTCGACCTGGACGACGAGGTGCGCTTCATCGAGCATTTCAAGCGCACCTATGAACGCCCGCTGATGGAGATTTTCCAATGAGCCCGCTGCTCACCAACGCGATCCTGCTCACCCTGGGGCTGTTCACCGTCGCCATGGTCATGACCCTGATCCGCCTGTTCAAAGGCCCGTCGGCCCAGGACCGGGTTCTGGCGCTGGACTACCTGTACCTGCTGGCGATGCTGATGATGCTGGTGCTGGGTATTCGCTACGCCAGCGACACCTATTTCGAGGCGGCGCTGCTGATCGCGCTGTTCGGCTTTGTCGGATCCTTCGCCCTGGCCAAGTTCCTGCTGCGTGGCGAGGTGATCGAATGAATGCGTTACAGGAGTTGCCGGTGTGGGTTGAGACCCTGACCGCGGTTTTGCTGGTCTTGAGCGGCTTGTTCGCCCTGACCGGCGCGATGGGGCTGCTGCGCATGAAGGACTTCTTCCAGCGCATGCACCCACCGGCCCTGGCCTCGACCCTCGGTGCGTGGTGCGTCGCCCTGGCCTCGATCATCTACTTTTCCGCGCTCAAGCAGGGGCCGGTGCTGCACGCCTGGCTGATCCCGATCCTGCTGGCGATCACCGTGCCCGTGACGACGCTGTTGCTGGCTCGCACCGGGTTGTTCCGCAAGCGCATGGCAGGCGATGACGACGTGCCGCCAGAGGTCAGCGAGGGGCGGCACGAGGGCAAGTGAGGCCAGGCGTACCCCCGCGCCATTTTGCCGCACCCCGCTCGTCGCCCCAATTCTGATACCTTTGCCGCCCATGAAACTGGCCCGATCCGACCGACACCTGATTGCATGGATGCTCTATTGCTGCGTCCTGTTCAACGTGTTCGCCTGCAGCATCGGTCACGGCCAGATGGTCGGCATGCAACTCAACGGCATTGGCGGCGAATTCTGCTCCACCGATGGCCGTGCGCTCACCGCGGTCGATCAATTCAAGCCAGGCGAGCAGAAGCTGCCCACCCTGTCCGCCGCCTTCGGCTGCCCCCTGTGCTCCACCGGCGGCATGGGCCCGGCGCTCAACTCCAGCCTGACCCTGGCGATCCTGCCGGAACAGCACAGCCCGCCACCTGCCGTCGTCGCCTCCTACGATATCCCCGCCGCTTTGCATTGGCCCACGGCCAACCCCCGCGCCCCGCCGTTCGCCCTGATCTGACTTCGAAAACTCACTGACCTGTTTTTCAGATGCTGTTGTCTGCGGCCAGCCCGTGCCTGGCAGAGCGACTTCGATCCCGTAGCAGCATGGCTTGCCAGCGGGAACGGTGTGTCAGGCAATGAATGCGTCACTGACACACCGCCCCCGCCGGCAAGCCGTGCTGCTACGGGATAGGCGGCAACAGTGCTGAAAAACGGTTTTGCGCTCGACCTCATTTCAGGTTTTCACCATGAAACGCATCCCCCTGCTCGCCGGCCTGATCGGCAGCCTGCCCGCTTTCGCCCACGCACAAACCGCCCTCGACCTGGCCCCGATCACGGTCAATGGCGATGAACAACCCACCCAAGGCCTGGACCTGGAACAACAGGCCGCCAGCGCCACCCGCCTGGGCTTGAGCCTGCGCCAGACGCCCGCCTCGATTGCCGTCGCCAACCGGGCAGACATCGAGCGCCGAGGTGCACAGAACTTTCAGGACGTCGCCAACACCTTGCCCGGCGTCAACGCCAGCGCCCCGCCGGGCTTTGGCGGGTTCATTTCCTATCGGGGCTTCACCAGCAGCCAAGTCACGCAGATGTTCAACGGCATCAACGTCGCCACCGGTCTGGCGCGGCCGGTCAACAGCTGGATCTATGATCGCGTCGAAGTGCTCGGCGGTCCGTCGTCACTGATGAATGGCGCAGGATCGGTGGGTGGCTCGTTGAACTACGTCACCAAGCTGGCAAACCGGGAAGATCAGGCCGCCGAAGGCCGGGTCAGCTACGGCAGCTTCGACACCACGCAAACCGCCTTTGGCGTCAACCACCGCCTGAGCGACCCCACCGCAGACGTACAGCACTACGCCCGGCTGGACGTGAGCCATACCAGCAGCAACGGCTATATCGATCGTCAGGAGAACGACGCGTGGAGCGCGGCGTTTTCCCTGTTGAGCGACATCACCCCGGACCTTTCCCACACCCTGGCCCTGGAATATCAGGACGAGCACGAAGACAGCCCCTACTGGGGCACCCCGGTGCTCAACCCCAAGGCGGGCGAGCTCAAGATCGACAAGCACAACCGCTTTCGCAACTACAACGTCGAGGATGGCCTGTATGAGCAGCGCACGCGCTGGGTGCGCTCGATCATCGACTACCGCCTGGACGACGCCACCAGCCTGCGCAACACACTGTATCGCCTGGACAGCCAGCGCGACTACCGCAACCTGGAAACCTACCAGTACAACGCGAGCAACAGCGCCATCAACCGCTCCACTGCTTATCTGGTGCGCCATCAGGGCTGGCAGCAGGGCAACCAGTTCGAATTGCGCCACGACAGCAGCCTGCTGGGGATGGCCACTACCTGGGCGGGTGGCTTCGAGTACAAGGTCAACTCGACCACCAACAACCCGTGGAACGTGCCGGCGAACAACACGGTGGATCCGGATCATTTCGACCCAGGGCATTTCTACGCACTGCCCGGCACCCGCCAAGGCTTCGTCAAGGACAAGACCAATGAGGTGACCACCAAGGCGCTGTTCGTGGAAAACCATCTGGCGCTGAGCGAGCAGTGGTCGCTGGTGACCGGGCTGCGCTACGACGACATCGACCTGGACGTGACCAACCATCGCGTCGTCACCGCCAGCAATCCCCGCCACCTGCGCCGCGACTGGCAGCCGGTGACCGGCCGCGCGGGCCTGACCTGGCAGTTCCTGCCCAACGCCAACGTCTACGTGCAATACAGCACCGCCGCCGAGCAGCCAAGCGGCACGCAGAACTTCGACGTCTCGACCGGCAAGCAGTGGGAGATCGGCAGCAAGTTCGACTACCTGCAAGGCCGGGGTTCGGCCACCGTTGCCGCCTACACCATCGAGCGCAAGGACTTCGCCATCACCGACCCGCAGGACCCCACCAACACGGTTCCGGTGGGCCAGCAGTCATCGAAGGGGATCGAGCTGGCGAGTGCCTTGCGCATCACCCCCGACTTGCTGCTGGAGGGCAACGTCGCCTGGGTGGATGCGCAATACGATGAATTCAGTGAAAAGAATTCGGCGGGCATCGTGGTCTCGCGCAAGGGCAACACACCGACCAACGTACCTGACCGCGTCGGCAATCTGTGGCTGACCTATGACTTCACGCCGGCCTGGCAAGCAGGGGTGGACGCCCGCTACGTGGCGTCGGTGTATGCCGACAATGCCAATACGCAAAGGGTGCCGTCGTACACGCTGTACGGCAGTTTTCTGACCTTCAAGCTGGACCAGCACACATCGATCACCGGTCGAGTGCGCAACCTGACCGACGAGGTCTACGCGCGCTTCGCCCATGTATCACCGGCCTACTACCTGGGTGAGCCCCGCACATTCGAGCTGGCGATACAGACTCGTTTCTAGAAGCAGGCAACACAGGGCCGGCGAATCACTCGCTGGCCTTGAACACCAGTTCGCCCTTGCGCCACTTGGCAGCCTTGGCGGTCGCGGCCTTGAGCACTTTGCCAAGGCCCAACTGGATCTGTTCGTGGGCAGCGAACACCATGAACACCGTGTGGGATTCCTTGAACACGATACCCTGGCCTTCAGGCACCTCGACAAAGGCGTATTCGCCCAGGCCGTAGATCGTCATCTTGATGTCGCGGAACTTGAGTTCGAACTTGCCACCTTCGCGGCTGGGCAATACGGCGGCGCGAAAATGATCGCCGACCTTGAGCTCCAGACGCGGCTTGTCATCGACCACCAGTGCGGATTCGGTGTCGATTTCAGACATGTAGATGCCTTCGGGGGACTGTTCGATGACATAGACGAAACGCGCCTGGAACAGCTTCACCAACTTCGCGCGCAAATCACCAAGCACGAATAACGCGTGGGTATCCAGATTACTTACTGCCAATGTACAAACTCCCAACCTGATATGAACTTGCCCGACCGCAGGGCCAGGCAAGGAAAAGACAAGAAAACGGTGCGCCGCGGATGCCGGACGCTGGCAAAAAACTGGATTCTACCGGCTTAGAGTCTATACGGGATATATGCCTTTCGTCCGCATTGTTTACTGTTTTGTACACGAATATGGCCATTGGCCTGTGTCCAATTGAAGCCGAAAAGCGCTTCGGCGATGGCTGAATCGATAACGCTATTGTCTGGAAACTCTTGGGGCCGCTCTGCACTCACATGCATCACAAGGTCAATCACCGTCCACTTCCCAGAGGGAAACAACATGGAACTCACCACACCGACGCTTGCGACACTGTTCGAACAATTGGGGCTTGAGTCGGATCAGGCCAGCATCGACGCCTTTGTCAGCCAGCACCGGCTCGGCGACGATGTGAAACTGGTCGACGCCGAGTTCTGGACGCCCCAGCAGGCGCGCTTTCTCAAAGAGGAACTGCTGACCGATGCCGAATGGGCACCGGTGGTGGACGAACTCAACGAACTGCTGCATCCGGCAAAGTAGCAGCAGGCCGCTGAAAAGGTGGCGGCCCCTGGAGGCCGCCACCGTCAATAGGGGTAGCCCGGCTGGCCCAGATTGGGGAAGCGTGAGCGTCCCTCTTTCGCCGGAGCATGGACGAACAAACCGTCGATCAGCGAGTTACTGCTGGTCAAGGTGCTGTTCCAATGGGCGGAACAGTGGATATACCGCCGGTACAACATCTGCATTTCTGCCGCGGTCAGTGGCTGCTCTTCGCCCCGGGCGCGCGCCAGCAGCTTGCCCGCAACACCCCGCAACTCAGGTGGCAACGCGAGATCCGGCAGGTCCGGCACCGGCATGAACGGCACGCCCTCGTCACACGCCAGCCCGTGCATGACACGCAGATAGACCCGCGACAGGTGCCCGAATACCCCGCGCTCAAGCATGACACTGGCGATGACACTTTTCAGACCCTGGCCTTTCTTGCGCCCCCGCTCCACGCAATCCACCGTGATGCGGGCAGTGTCGTCTCGCGGGTCGATCCAGCGCTGCACATCCAGCGTGTCCATTTCCTGGTGGGTCTGCTGCCAGGCCGGGGTCGCGTCGTAGGGCGTCTGGATGCCGACCAGGCTGCGGCGGGGCCGGGTCAGCGCCACTTTCTCGACCATGTACGGGTGATAGCCGCCACCGATGTCCGAGTGTGAGCCGGGCAGCACAATCTCCCGCAGCCAACCGGGCGCCACGCTGTTGAGCGAGAAATTGCGTCGATGCTCGTCAGCCGCCACCAGATGGATCACCTGCTGTGCGCAACCCGGCGGCAGGAACAGGTTGACCCGTCTATTGACGTCATCGCCCACGCTTCCCAGGTCGGAAATGCCTCCCACGGCAGCAACCGTGTCGAACAGGCCGATCACCTTCAGCCGCACGCTGCCGTTACGCCAATTGAAGTCGGCAGCCAGCGGCAACTTCTGACCATCGAGCACCGGGCCTAATGCACCCCGCTCCTGCTTGAGCACCTCATTGGCGAAATGCCGGGCCGATGCAGCGCCGCGACTGAACCCGAACACATCAAGTTCCAGCGCGGCGATGACACAGCCGGGGTTATGCCTGCCAAAGGTATGCAGAACGCTCTTGAGTTTTTCCACGCACTTGCAGACTTTGGCAACTACGCCAGTATGACCTCGTCCGAACCCCTGCCCCGGTATTGAATCGCGCCCGCCTGATGTAGTCCCCACGCCACTGATATAAATCGGCTGAGTCACCCGCAATCCATTACCGTCGTTAGTGGCCACGAACTGTTGGCGGTAAAGATCGGCCAGCCGGGCAATATTGGTGAAATCGTTACTGTAACTGCTGGCGGGATCGGAATGCCGCCCCCCGCATTCCTTGATATGGGCATTGTGGTACACGCCCGCCATGGCCTGGCAGTCCGCGCCGATCTGGCTGTTGATTCGGTTGTTCCCCGTGCCGTCGAAGAACACACCAATGCGCACTGTGACGCCCAGCGAGGCGGGCGTGGACGTCGATCCCTTGAAACAGCGAAGCATCGTCATATTCAAACTCCTGTAAGTGTCGACACAATCCGGAACAGTTATTTACATATCCGGACATATACCTCACAGAATGCTCACCCCCACGACAGCGTCAATGGGGTAAATATGACTTCAGAAACTTCCCACTTAAAAATCAGACAATAAAAAACCGCCCGCACTTTCGTCTTACAAGCAGGCAGCAGATTTCCTAAAATATTCAGAAAACTTAAACAGAATTAAATCAACAGAACAATAATTAAATATTACCCACAACGAAAATCGCCCGAGGCTAATGCCTCGGGCGACGGGTTCCTGCGCCATGGCCTGGCGGTCAGGAACGGCGATCAGGCCTGACGCTGGTGGCGATCGATCTGCTCGTGGCGCTCTTGCGCTTCGATGCAGTATTTGGTCGTCGGGCTGATGAGCAGGCGCTTGAGGCCGATAGGCTCACCGCTGTCATCGCACCAGCCGAAGGTGTCTTCGGCGATACGGGTCAGCGCCATTTCCAGCTGGGGCAGCATGCGCTGGTCGCGGTCGATCACGTTGACCAGCCAGTGGCGCTCTTCTTCGACGGAAGCGGCGTCGGCGGGGTCAGCCGGGGTATCCAGGCTTTCGATCGCGATACGGCTCTGCTCGATACGCTCGTGGATTTCCACTTTCATGGCTTGCAGCAGCTCGATGAAGAAGGCGTGTTGCTCCGCGTTCATGTAGTCATCGGCCGGCATCGCCAGCAACTTGTCCTTGGTCATTGATTTCTCTATAAAAAAACGTGCATTAAGGCGATTTAGTGAAGCGCCTCTGCGTCATCGTAAAAGCGCCATGGTCTCCAAGCGCCACCTGGCACTCAATTTACGAGGGGCGGCAGTCTAAGGCCGGGTTTCGTACTCGGCAACATAATTGAACAAGAATCGCCCAACAACCCCCCAAAACCCCGGTGGCGTTGAGCCAAACCGGTGTTTCAACCTGTGTCTGCCGTGACACGCTCACTCCAGCAGGTACGCGTATCGCCTGTAGGAGCGCGCTTGCCCGCGAAGACGTCATGACCGACACCACTGCACCGCCTGACATAACGCGGTCGCGGGCAAGCGCGCTCCTACAGTGCAGTGCAAATGCGTATGGACGCTGTCTGACAGGCCATCGGCCGTTCGGTTCAAACCGGCAGAAAAACGAAAAGGGCCCCTCTCCGGGCCCTTTTCAACGTTGATCAAACAGCTGGCATCAAGACATCAGCGTTTGAGCTTGCGTTTGTTGCGGTACTGGTCGATGACCACCGCCACCACAATAATCAACCCTTTGATGATGTCTTGTACATAGGCATCGACGCCTACGAAGGTAAATCCGCTGGCCATCACCCCGAGAATCAGCGCGCCGATCACGGTACCGGTGATCCGGCCGACGCCGCCCGCAAGGCTGGTGCCGCCGATCACCGCCGCCGCAATGGCATCCAGTTCGTAGGAAACGCCCATCCCCGCCTGCCCCGTCGCAGCCCGCGCCGAGGCCACCACACCGGCAAGCCCGGCCAGCAGGCCCGCGATGCTGTAGACGATCACCAGGTGGCGCTTGACGTTGATCCCCGACGTGCGTGCCGCCTGCATGTTGCCGCCGATGGCGTAGGTGTACTTGCCGTACTTGGTGTAGCGCAGGGCGATGTGGAAGATCACCGCGACCACCAGAAAGATCAGCACCGGCATCGCGCCCTGGCCGATGGCCGTGTAGGAATCGTTAAGCATGCTCACAGGCTGGCCGCCGGTGTAGAAGCGCGCCAGGCCACGGGCCGACACCATCATGCCCAGGGTGGCGATGAAGGGCGGGATGCCGGTGATGGCGATGATGCTGCCATTGATCGCACCCGCCAGCAGCCCGACCCCAAGGCCCGCGATGACCGGCGCCCAGACCGGCAAATCGGTCAACGAAGGAAATACCGCCCGGGTGTAATCCGACGATTGCGCGAGACTGGCAGCGATCATCGCCGATAACGCAAGCACCGAGCCGGACGAAAGGTCGATGCCGGTGGTGATGATGACCTGCGTCACGCCGATGGCCAGAAGACCGATGATCGAGACCTGCAGGATCATCAGCACCAGGCGCTGGGAGTTGAGCAGAAAGCTCTGGTCGCGCACGATCCAGCCAAACAGCTCGAAAATCAGGCCGATGCCGATCAGCACCAGAAAGATGCTCAGTTCGGTCGGCAGGCGGCGCTTGTGCTTGTTCGGGGCCAGCGCCGGTTTGTTGTCCAGTATCGCGTTCATCTTCATAGCTGCCTCTTGTTCTTGTTCTGACCCGAGACGGGCCTTTGGCAAACCGCCGTCAATGGACCGAATGGCCCGACGCCAGATGCATGACCCGCTCCTGAGTTGCCTCGGCGCGATCCAGGGTGCCCATCATTTCGCCTTCGTGCATGACCATGACCCGGTCGCTCATGCCCAGCACTTCCGGCAGTTCCGAAGAAATCATGATCACCGCCATGCCTTCGCTGGCGAGCATGGAAATCAGCCGGTAGATCTCGGCCTTGGCGCCGACGTCGATGCCGCGTGTCGGCTCGTCGAGAATCAATATGCGCGGGTTGGTCATCAGCCAGCGGGCGATCAGGGCCTTCTGCTGGTTGCCGCCCGAGAGGGTGTCGATGCACTGCTCAAGCGACGGCGTCTTGACCCGCAGCTTCTTGCACATGTCCTCGCACAGGGCGCGCAGGGCCTTCTGATGCACGAAGCCGTTGCCCACGTAATGAGGCAGGACCGCCATCTCCATGTTTTCCAGCACCGACAGACAAGGAAACAGCCCGCTGAGCTTGCGGTCCTCGGTCAGCAGGGCAAAGCCCTTCTCGATGGCGAAATGCGGATCGGTGACCTTGATCGGAGCACCGTCGAGCACAATCTCCCCTCGGCTGCAGGGCGTGATGCCAAAGATGGTTTCGGCGACGTTGGTCCGCCCGGACCCCATCAGCCCTGCGATGCCCAGCACTTCGCCGGCGTGAAGGTCGAAGGAAACGCCCTCGAAAACACCGTCCAGCGCCAGGTCGCGCACCGAGAGCAGCAAATCGCCCACCGGTTTTTCCCGTTCCGGGAACAACTGTGTCAGTTCACGGCCGACCATCATCGAGATCAGGCTGTCGCCGTCCATGCTGTCGGCGCGCTGCAGGCCGATGTAGGCGCCGTCACGAAACACCGCCACTTCATCGGCGATGGCGAACACTTCGTTCATCTTGTGGGTGATGTAGATGATGCCCTTACCCTGGGCACGCAGGTCGGCAATGATCGAAAACAGGTGGGCCACTTCCTTCTCGGTGATGGCCGAGGTGGGTTCGTCCATGATCAGCACGTCGGAGTCGTAGGACACCGCCTTGGCGATCTCGACCATCTGCCGTTCGGCGATGCTCAGGTTGCCGACGTGTTCTTCGGGGTCAAGTTTGATGCGCAGCCGGTCCAGCAGGTCCTGGGTGCAACGGTGCATGGCGCGGTGATCGACCATGTGCAGCCCGTTTAGCTGTTCGCGGCCGATCCAGATGTTCTCGGCGATGCTCATGTGCGGCATCAGGTTGAGTTCCTGGTGAATCATCGCGATGCCCGATTGCAGTGCCGCAAGCGGCGTCTCGAACACCACCGGCTTGCCGCGCAGGCGGATTTCGCCGGTGTCGGGCTGGTAGATCCCGGCGATGATTTTCATCAGGGTGGACTTGCCTGCGCCGTTCTCGCCCATCAGGGCCAACACACTGCCGGGCCGCACGCGCAGTTCCACGTTGTCCAGCGCCACCACACCGGGAAAACCCTTGCTGATGTTGGTGATTTCCAGAAGATAAGGGTGTTCGGCGCCAGTGCCGGCAAGCTCGGGTTGGACAGGGGTCGCAGTAGCGGAAGCGAACATGGTCACAGGCTCCTCACCTGACATGGGCGGCGGAGGCTTCAGCCACCGGACCCTGTCAGTTGTCGTGATGTGAACGTTATTAGAAGGTGCTGACGTTTTCCGGAGTGATGAGCTTGAACGGAATCACGATCGCCTGTTCAGGCAACGATTCCTTTTTCGCCAGTTTCACTGCGGCGTCGATGGAGCCTTCGCCCTGCCCCTTGGCGTCCTGGAACACCGAGACCGTAAGATCGCCTTTCTTCACCGCGCTCAGCCCGTCGGGCGTGCCATCGACGCCTGCGACCAGCACATCGCCCTGCTTTTTGCCGGCCTGTTTCAAGGCCATGGCGGCGCCGATGGCCATCTCGTCATTGTTGGAAACCACTGCGCTGAAATCGCGGCCCTGGGTCAGCCAGTTGTTGGTGATGTCCATGCCTTTCTGCCGGCCCCACGCCCCTTCCTGTTCCTCGGCGATCTTGATGCCGGGGTATTTCTTCAGGACTTCCTTGACCCCTTCGGTACGGTCGCGGGTCGAGTTGTTGGACAGTTCACCCAGCAAGATCACCACGGTGCCCTTGCCGTCCATCTTCTTGGCCAGGTATTCCATCTGCATGCGGCCCGCTTCCTTGTCATCGGAGGTGACCGAGGCGACGCCCGCCGGCAGCTTGGGATCATCCGGGCGACGGTTGACGTAGACCAGCGGGATCCCGGCAGCGGTGGCCGCCTTGGTGATGCGACCGGTGGCGGCTGTGTCGACCGGGTTGACGATCAGTGCATCGACTTTCTTGCCGATCAGCTCCTGCACCTGGTCGAGTTGCTTGTTCACATCGTTGCGGCCATCGACGAATTGCAGGTCGACGCCGCCCATGTCCTTGGCCTTCTTGCCCATGTCTTCGCGCATGTAGGTCAGGTAGGTGTCATCGAACTGCGACATGGCCACGCCGATTTTCAGGTCGGCTGCCAGGGTTGCGCCGCTGCCGAGCATCAGGGCCAGTGCCAGGGAGGTAAAACGGGCTTTGGTGTTCATGAACGGTCTTTCTCCAAATTCTTGTTGTTGTAGTGAATTGGCTAACGACTGCGGATGTTCAGACTGTGCCGCTGGAGCTTGAAAAATGTGGATTGCAGAAGTGCGCCACCGACGCCGCCGACGAGCCGCAGACCATCACCCCGTGGCTTTGCACACAGAGCACGCGGGCGGCGGTTTCGAGGGTTTTGTCGAGCGCGGCGGCAAGGGATGGCTTGAGGGCAGAGACAGCGCGGGAAGCAACAAGAGAGCGTGATACGGTCCTGCAGGCCTGAACGGCGCGTTTGAGGATATTCATCGACGGTACCTGTCTTTTTTGGCGTTCTTGTTTTTTGTTTCGTCCGCCCAGCCCTGTGTAGGAAAGGTCCGATACAGGGGTGGACGTCGAGATTCGGCAACCTGGAAATGACTTTATTGGAAAATAATTTCTACTTCAACTGATTTTAGAATTTATTTCTATTTCATTTTTCTACAGCGTTTTCCACGATTCCCCCCTGTAGGAGCGCGCTTGCCCGCGACTGCGGAGTGTCATTGAAACAACCTTTGTCTGACACACCGCCGTCGCGGGCAAGCGCGCTCCTACGAGTGACCACCTCTTACAGAGTGACCACCCGCCCTTCCTGGGCGCTGATCCGCGCGGCATCCAGCACCTTGGCCGAAGCCACTGCATCGCGTGCGTCCACCGGGTTCTTGCCCTGGTTCATCACCGCTTCCTGCAACTGGCGATAGAATTCGGTCCAGCAGCCTCGTTCGGAGGGCACTCGCTCGCGGTGTTCGCCCTGCTCGAACCAGCCCCAGCGTCGGTGTTCCTCGACGCCCCAGCGCTCGCCCTCGGACTTGGGAGACTGCCCGGCCAGAGCGGCGGCCTCCTGACCGTCCAGGCCTTCAACGGTATAGCAGCCCTGAGCGCCGTTGACGCGAAAACGTGGTCCTTGAGCGTTTTGCAGGCAGTTGCCCCATAAATGCGAGGTCACGCCACTGGCATGAATCAGCGACACGAAAAACCCGTGATCGACCTTTTGTTCAGGCGTGGCGAATTCGAGCTCGGCGTAGACCCGCTTCACCGGTCCGAACAGCAGCAGCGCCTGGTCCACCAGATGGCTGCCCAGATCGCGCAAGATGCCGCCGCCCGATTCCTTGCCCACCGACGACGGCGAGTAGCGCTCGACCCGGGATTCGAACCGGATGATCTGCCCCAGCACGCCCTGGTCGATGAGTTTGCGCACGGTGAGAAAATCCGAATCCCAGCGCCGGTTCTGGTAAACCCCCAGCAGCACGCCGCGACGCTCGGCGGCGTCTACCAGTTCCTGAGCATGCGTTGCATCAGGGGCGAAGGGTTTGTCGCTGACCACCGGCACGCCCAGTTCGATGGCTTCCAGAATCAGCGCCCGACGCGAGGCCAGCGGCGTGGAAATCACCACGGCATCGACGCCCGAGGCGATCAGATCGGCCAGGCTGTCGAAAGCCGGTACTTTTGGATGGTCCTGTTGCAGTTCCTGGCGTCGCTCCGGGGAGCGCGTCACCACGCCGGCGAAGGTTGCGCCGTGCAGGCTGGCCAGAAGCGGCGCGTGAAAAAAGCGCCCGCCCTTGCCGTAGCCGATGAGTCCGATTTTCATGGTTTTCTCCTTGACTTGTAGGAGCGCGCTTGCCCGCGACGGCGGTGTGTCAGGCAAATATTGTTTCAATGACACAACGCCGTCGCGGGCAAGCGCGCTCCTACAGGTATCGTGTGAATCAATACTTGCGGGCCTTGGCCAGCATCGTTTTCTGCCGTTCGTACGCCTCGGCGGTCTTGCCACTGGTCGACACCTCGGCCACACCCACGCGCCACCACGACAGGTAGCCGTGGATCATGGTCTTGGGCAGCACCTTGATATCGATCAGCGTCGACACCGTCTGCCTGCGTGCATCGGCCAGCGCCGCTTCAAGCTCCTCGACGGTTTTCACCTTGTAGGTCTTGCAGCCATAGGCCGCCGCGCTCATGGCGAAATCCACCGGCACGAAGTCGCCATCGAGCTGCCCCGTTTCGGGGTTGCGATATCGAAATTCGGTGCCAAAACTGCCCATGCCGTTGCCCATCTGCAGGTTGTTGATGCAACCGAAGGCCATGTTGTCCAGCAGCACCACGTTGATCTTGCGCCGTTCCTGAATCGAGGTCGCCAGTTCCGAGTGCAGCATCATGTACGAGCCGTCACCGACCAGCGCATACACCTCGCGCTCGGGCGCGGCCATCTTCGCCCCCAGTGCCGCGTTCACCTCGTAGCCCATGCACGAATAGCCATACTCGACGTGGTAGCTGTCGACACTGGTGCTGCGCCATGCCCGTTGCAGATCCCCAGGCAGGCTGCCCGCTGCGGCGACGATCACCGCATCTTCCGGCAATTGTTTATTCAGCACCCCCAGGACGCGACTTTGGGTGAGGCACGAGCCGGTCATCTCGATGAAATCCCGGAGTACCTGCGGATCGAGGTGCCCGGCCACTTCCGGTTCGAAATCCTTGGTCTGGTATTGCACCGCGTACAGGCGATCGACTTCGGCATCCAGCGCCGCACGGGCCTGGCGAGGTGCGTCACCCCATTGCGCGCGGTAGTCACCCAGCCCGTTCGCCAGCTCCTGCAACGCCAGTTGCGCGTCGGCCAGCACCTGCACGCCATCGAGCTTTTGCACGTCGAAGGCGCCGACGTTGAGGTTGAGAAACTGCACATCCGGGTTCTGGAACAGCGACTTGGAACCGGTGGTGAAGTCGCTGTAGCGGGTACCGACTCCGATGATCAGATCCGCCTCGCGGGCCAGGGTGTTGGCGGCCAGCGAGCCGGTTTCGCCGATCCCGCCCATGTTCAGCGGATGGGCCGAGACGATGGCGCTCTTGCCGGCCTGGGTCTCGCTGAAGGGAATGTCGAAACGCTCGGCGAAGGCCTGCAACTGCGCCGCCGCACCGGAATACCGAACGCCCCCGCCGCAGATCAGCAGCGGTTTGCGCTTGCCCTTGAGCAACGCCAGGGCGTCCTTGACCATGGCCTGGGTCGGCGGGCGACGGTCGATGCGGTGCACGCGTTTTTGCAGGAAGGCATCGGGGTAGTCGTAGGCCTCACCCTGCACATCCTGAGGCAGGGCCAGGGTCACTGCGCCGGTTTCGGCGGGGTCGGTGAGCACGCGCATGGCATTGAGCGCGGCGCTCATCAACTGCTCGGGGCGGTTGATGCGGTCCCAGTATTTGCTCACGGCCTTGAAGGCGTCGTTGGTGCTGATGCTCAGGTCGTGGAATTGCTCGATCTGTTGCAGCACCGGGTCGGGCTGACGGCTGGCGTACACATCCCCCGGCAGCAGCAACAGCGGGATGCGGTTGGCCGACGCAGTGGCCGCCGCCGTGATCATGTTCGCCGCGCCCGGCCCCACCGATGAGGTGCAGGCGTAGATCTTGCGGCGCAGGTGTTGCTTGGCAAAGCCCATTGCTGCGTGGCACATGCCCTGTTCGTTGCGGCCCTGATGCACCACCAGCTCGCCGCTGTCCTGCTCGAGGGCCTGGCCCAGGCCCAGCACGTTGCCGTGGCCGAAAATGGTGAACACCCCGGCGACGAATTTGCTCTGCACGCCGTCGACTTCGACGTACTGGTTATCGAGAAACTTCACCAGGGCCTGGGCCATGGTCAATCGTGTCGTGGTCATGCTTGCACCTTGTTATTTTACATTGGAGGTACATGAAACACCCTGTAGGAGCGCGCTTGCCCGCGACGGCAATCGTTCGAACGCAAGATATGCGTTGGATGTACCTGCGTCGTCGCGGGCAAGCGCGCTCCTACAGAGTTCGGCGTATGCGTTACTTCGCCGTCGGCATGCTGAACTCCGCGCCCTTGGCGATGCTGTCCGGCCAGCGCTGCATCACGCTCTTGTAGCGGCTGTAGAAACGCAAGCCCTCTTCACCGTAGGCGTGGTGATCGCCGAACAGCGAGCGCTTCCAGCCGCCGAACGAATGCCAGGCCATCGGCACCGGAATCGGCACATTGATCCCGACCATACCCACCTTGATGCTGCGGGCGAACGCGCGGGCGATGCCGCCGTCACTGGTGAAGCACGACACACCGTTGCCAAACTCATGGGCGTTGATCAGCTCCACCGCTGCGGCGAAATCCGCCACGTGAACGATGCCCAGCACCGGCCCGAAAATCTCTTCTTTATAGATGGTCATCTCAGGGGTGACGTCATCGAACAGCGTCGCACCCACGAAGAAGCCCTTCTCGGCGCCCGGCACCTTGAAGTTGCGGCCATCCACAATCAGTTTCGCGCCTTCCTTCACGCCCTGTTCGATGTAGCCCTCGACCTTGGCCTTGTGCACCGCCGTGACCAGCGGGCCCATGTCCGAATCCTTGTTCATGCCGTTGCCGACCTTGAGCGAGTCGATGCGCGGCAGCAGTTTGTCGATCAGCTTCTGGCCTACATCGCCGACCACCACGGCGATGGAAATCGCCATGCAGCGCTCGCCCGCCGAACCGTAGGCGGCGCCAATCAGGGCGTCGGCGGCCTGGTCCAGGTCGGCATCGGGCATCACGATCATGTGGTTCTTGGCGCCGCCCAGCGCCTGCACCCGTTTGCCGTTGGCAGTGCCTTGCTGGTAGATGTATTCGGCAATGGGCGTTGAGCCCACGAAGGAAATCGCCTCGACATCCTTGTGCTGAAGCAGCGCATCGACCGCCAGCTTGTCGCCCTGGACCACGTTGAACACGCCGTCCGGCAACCCGGCCTGCTTGAGCAGGCGGGCCATCAACAGGCTGGCCGAAGGGTCGCGCTCCGAAGGCTTGAGGATGAAGCAGTTGCCGGTCACCAGGGCCATGGGAATCATCCACAGCGGCACCATGACCGGGAAGTTGAACGGGGTGATGCCCGCGCACACGCCCAGGGGCTGGCGCAGGTTCCAGTTGTCGATGCCGCCGCCGATGTTGTCGCTGAAATCGCTTTTCAACAGGCTCGGCGCGCCACAGGCGAACTCGACGATCTCGATGCCGCGCACCACTTCGCCCTTGGCATCGGAAAACACCTTGCCGTGTTCCCGGCAGATGATTTCGGCCAATTCGTCGTGGTGCTGGTCGAGCAGTTCCTTGAACTTGAACATCACCCGTGCGCGACGCAGGGACGACTGGTCAGCCCAGGCGGGGAACGCGGCCTTGGCGGCGGCTACCGCCTGGTCGACGGTTGCAAGTTCGGCCAGCGCCACCCGGGCCTGGACCTCGCCGGTGGCGGGGTTGAACACATCGCTGAATCGCTCGCTGGCGTCCTGTTCCTGGCCGTTGATGCAGTGGCCGATGATCGGGGCGTTGCTCATTGCGGGGCTCCTTGAAGAGTGCACTTACGTAGCAGCACGGCTTGCCGGCGGGTGCGGTGTGTCAGGCGACCATGATGTTGCTGATCCACCGCTCCCGCCGGCAAGCGGAACGCCGCCCGGCCGGGCTGCTACGGGGTATGTGTCAGGTTTAGAGATCCAGCAGCCATTGATGCTGCGGATCATTGTGAAATTGCCAGGCGCGTTTGGGGCCGGCCATCACGTTCAGGTAATAAGACTCGTAGCCGTAGGGCACGCTGACCGGGTGGTAGCCCTTGGGCACCGTGACCAGGTCGTTGTTTTCCACGGCCATGGCCTGGTCGATGCTGCGATCGTCGGTGTAGACGCGCTGGAAGATGAAGCCCTGTGGCGGGTTGATCTGGTGGTAGTAGGTCTCCTCCAGAAAACTCTCGTGAGGCAGGTCGTCCTTGTCGTGCTTGTGCGGCGGGTAGCTGGATGAATGACCCGACGGCGTGCGCACTTCCACCACCAGCAGCGAATGGGCAGGCTCCGAATCCGGCAGGATGTCGCACACATAACGGGTGTTGGCCGCCTTGCCGCGCACGCTGCGCTTCATGGTGTCAGGCTTGATCAAGCGTGCAGGCAGATCCCCTTCGGGATTGCCGGGCGCCGCGCACACCGCGATCTGCACAGCGCTCAAGGCCACCACCTGCGCCTGGCTGCCGGGCGGCAAGTATACGGCGAAGGGCGATTTGTCTTCGAACACCGATTGTCGGTCGCCGATGTTTTCCCAGTTGAAGCTGCCCTGCCCCGGCGCTTCGCCGCTGACACTGACGCGCCCGCTGAGCAGCACCAGGCACAGCTCCTTGTCGCCCGCGCTGACCGGCAGACGCTCGCCCACTGTCAGGCGATGGGCAGCAAACCCGACGTACTCCAGCACGCCCTCACCCAGGGCCACCACATCGCGCCCCTCAGCCTTGCTCTTGACCAGAAGATTCATGTTCACAAACTCCCTTGTTTTTGCGCAGCGGCCAGCAGGCTGCGCAGGGTGTCGTAGCCTTTCTTCGCATAGACATAGCTGGGTGCGACCGCAGGATCCTGCTCGGCCTCGACCACCAGCCAGCCCTCGTAGCGCGCCTTTATCAGCACATCGAGCAGGGCTGCGAAATCGATGTCGCCATCGCCCGGCACTGTAAAAGTGCCATTGACGATGCAATCCGGAAAGCTCCACAAATTGTTGCGTGCCAGTTGCACCACCGGTTTGCGCACGTCCTTGAAGTGCACATGGCACACCCGGTCGATGTGTTTGCGCAGCACCGCAAGCGGCTCGCCACCGCCCATGTAGCAATGGCCCGAATCGAACAGCAGGCCCACTTCACTGCCGGTCAGCGCCATCAGCTTGTCGATGTCTTCAGGGGATTCGACATAGGCGCCCATGTGGTGGTGATACGCCAGGCGCACGCCTTGTGACAAGGTGAAACGCGCAAGCTCCGTGAGTTTGTCCGCGTATTGCTGCCACGCCGCGTCACTGTGAAAGCGCGGACGCTCCACCAGACGAATGCGCTGGCCCTGGATCGAGTCGGCCACCTCACCGTAGACCAGCACCCCCGCGCCGTTGTGCTTGAGCAGCTCGACGTGGCCGGCGATGGCTTCGATCTCTTCGGCCACCGAGCGGCTGGCCAGGCGGCTGGAGTACCAGCCTGATACCAGCGCCAGGTCATAGGGCTTGAGCACATCGGCAACACCCTTGGCGTCCTTGGGGAACTTGCCGTTGAGTTCGAAGCCTTCGTAACCTATCTCCCGGCCCTCGCTCAAGGCGGTGCTCAGTGGGGTTTCGCCGCCCAGGGCCGGAAGGTCGTCGTTGCTCCAGGAAATCGGGTTGATGCCAATTCGGATTGCAGAAGCGTGCATGGCTGGACCTTTGTTGTTTTTTTCGCGTTGAACATGGGATTGCAGCGGATCAGGTCAGGTGCTCAGCCCCGCGCCTCGCGCCAGGATTCGATCAGGAAACCGAAGGTGCTCTGCACCCGGCTGATGAGCCCGGCGTCGTCGATCTCCCCTTCCAGCCAGGCACGGCTGGGCTCGTGGAAAATCGTGCGGCCCACGGCAAAGCCGCGACAGGTCGAACTGCGGCTCGCTTCGCGAAAGCCGGCAGCCAGTGCTTCGGCCGGGGCGTTCAGGCCCAGCAACACGACGCCACGGCAATAAGGGTCGCGCTCCTGAATCAGTGCATCGAGCTGTTCCCAGACGTGCGCCGGCTGGGTTTCGATCTTCCACCACGCAGGGTAAATCCCCAGATTGTAGAGGCGTTTGAGGGAGCGATAGATCACCTCGGGGTGAGTGCTGGGGTGATCCTTGGGCGGAATGACCTCCAGCAACAATTCATGACCGCTGGCCTGCGACGCCTGATACAGCCCCATCAGTTGCGCTTCCTGTTCCAGGCGCAGCATGGGTTCGTCATCGGGATGGTATTGCACCAGGCATTTGATGATCTGCTCCTTGGGCCAGGCCATCAGGTTGCTGCCGATGGAACGGCCATGCTCAAACGCCAGCGGCCGCGAGCCCTGCACTTCGACCGGCCGGGCGATCCACCAGTCGCGGCCGGTGGCAGCGTTCAGCGAATCCTGGCCGAAGCGTTGATCGGCCAGCAGCCCGACATCGGCGGCGATTCCGCGCCGGGCCAAGTCGGCCTCGACCCGCTCCACCGCCTGAATGAACAACTGCTTGAGCTGACCGATGCAGGCCAGGTCACGCCCGGCCTTCTGCGCCAGTTCCACCAGTTGCCCGCGATGATCGAAGGCGAAAATGAACAGCTGCTTCCATTCCCGGCGCGGCACGCTGACCTGATGCAGGCGCTGCAGCGTGACGTCCTGGTCAGGGCGGGTGATTGGTACCGGGCTCTCGAACAGGTAGTCCAGTTCCGCCAGCGTCGGCATGGCCGGGGCGCAGGCATGGCGCGACACCACCAGCCCGCCGCAGGCATTGGCCAACTGGCAGCAGCGCTCGTCGCTTTCGTCGTTGAGCCAGCCTTTCAGAAAACCGGACATGAACGCGTCGCCTGCGCCCAGCACGTTCAGTACCTCGACGCGCACGCCGGGGTAGATCGCGCCGTCTTCGAGCCGCGCAGGAATCGCTCCATGGATCACCGTGCAGCCTTGTGGCCCGAGCTTGACCACGAGGGTAGCGGCGGTCAGCTCGCGCACGTTACGCAGGGCGCCGAGCAGGTCGGTCGAGCCGCCGGCGATGAGAAATTCTTCTTCGGTACCGACGATCAGGTCGAAGCGCGGCAGGATGCGCTGCACATGCTGGCTGACACTCTGGTTGGCGACGAAGCGGGTCTGGCCATCGGCCTTGCCGGTCAGGCCCCAGAGCACCGGGCGATAGTCGATGTCCAGCACGCGCTTGACGTTGTGCTTCTCGGCGTAATCGAGCGCCTGGCTGCTGGCCTTGAACACCTGGTCGGTGGAGAAATGGGTGCCGGTGATCAACAGCGCCTTGCTCGACGCGATCTGCGCCTCATCGATGTCTTCGGCGGCCAGGGCCATGTCGGCGCAGTTTTCCCGGTAGAACACCAGCGGGAAGGTTTCGCGATCCTTGATGCCCAGCAGCACCATGGCCGTCAGGCGTTCGGCATCGACCTTTATGCCGCTGACATCGCAGCCTTCGCGGGCCAGGGATTCCACCAGGAAACGCCCCATGTGATCGTCGCCGACGCGGGTCAGCATGGCCGACTTCACCCCGAGGCGCGCCGTGCCAAACGCGATGTTGGCGGAGGACCCGCCCAGGTACTTGGCGAAACTTGAGACATCTTCCAGCCGCGCGCCGATCTGCTGCGCGTACAGGTCCACGCCCAGACGCCCAAGGCACACCACATCCAACTGACGTCCACTGGCAAAACGAGTCTGGCCCATGCCGGCTCCTCATATTTATTGTTATCAGCCAGGCCTGCGTGAGAGGTGCAGGCCGCGTTCGTGAATGCAGACTAGAACGGCATCGCGTCCGGATCAATGATTTTTTCTAAATTATTTTCATGTGGAACTTTTTTTCTATTTTGCGCAAATGCTGGCAGATCGTGCTAAACAGGCAGGATATAAATGTGAAGCCCTGTAAACTGGGGCGATAAGAAAAGCTTGAGGATCCGAACGTATGTCCAGCACTGATCAGCCGTCCCTGCCCGACACCGACGACAGCCCCGCGTCGTCCATCACCGCGCCGGAAACCGCTGATGCCCTGCTCAAGCTGATCACCTCCGAATACGAAAGCCTGCCGCGCCAGCTCAAGCGCATCGCCAGCTACATGAGCCAGCAGAGCGACCGGATCATGGTCGACCGCATCAGCGACATCGCCCGCGAGTGTGAAGTGCACCCTTCGGCCATCGTGCGGTTTTCCCAGCGTTTTGGCTTCAGTGGCTTCAGTGAAATGCAGGCGCTGTTTCGCGAGGCCTACACCCACAAAGCCACGCCGGTGCAGAACTACCAGCAACGCATCCGCAGCATGATCGCCAACAAATCGCAGAAAGCCAGCGGCGGCGACCTGGCGCGCGAATGCGTGAACGCTACGCTGTCGGGGCTCGAGCGGCTGGCGCTGGAACTGGACGACGAGTCGTTCGAAAAGGCTGTGGATCTGGTGGTCAACGCCGACAACATCTACGTGGTCGGCGTGCGCCGCTCGTTCGCGGTGGCCGATTATCTGGTCTACAACCTGCAGCACACCAACAAGCGCATCCATCTGGTGTCGGGCCTTGGCGGCAGCTATCGCGAGCAGATGCGCAGCGTGCGCGCCAATGACCTGGTGATCGCGATCAGCTTCACGCCCTATGGCAAGGAGACGCAGCACTGCCTGCGCATTGCCCAGCATCATCAGGCCAAGACGTTGATCATTACCGACAGCAACCTGTCGCCGCTGGCCAAGCGGGCCAATGCGGTGTTGTTGGTCAATGAGGGGAGCTCGTTTGCGTTTCGTTCATTGAGTGCGACGCTGTGTTTGTGTCAGGCGTTGTTTATCGCTGTGGCGTATCGGTTGGAATTGAAGGTGGATGAGATTTCGGAGCAGGTGGGGTTTGAGGATTGAGGTTTTTTTGGCTTTTGATTATGGGCTGATCCGTTAGCTGTGGTGACGGGGATTCACCCTCCCGCCCTTACGGCGGGGTCGATCTTGCGGACGACATCGTCCGAACGCGGCAAACCGTAGGAGCGCGCTTGCCCGCGAATGGGCGGTACATTCGATGGAGAGGTGTCGCATGCACCACCGCCGTCGCGGGCAAGCGCGCTCCTACAGATGCAACCCCCACCCGTAGCAGCACGGCTTGCCGGCGTCGGCGATCCCAGGTCCGCCATCGCGAGCGAGCTCACTCCTACAGGGTTTGGATCAGTTCCGTGTTCTTCGCCATATCCAAAATCGTAGGAGCGCGCTTGCCCGCGAATGGGCGGTACATTCGATGGAGAGGTGTCGGATGCACCACCGCCGTCGCGGGCAAGCGCGCTCCTACAGATGCAACTCCCCCCCGTAGCAGCACGGCTTGCCGGCGGGGGCGATCTTGCGGACGTCCCCGCCGGCAAGCCGTGCTGCTACGGGTCGGGGGTGTGTTTTAGATTTTGATTTTGATCTTCTTACGCGGTGGTTCAGACACCGCCGAACGCGACGTCAAGGCGCCAGGCCGAGCGCAGGCGTCGTGTAGGGGGATGAGCGGCAGGAGCCGCGAAAGCCGTGCGGGCCATGGATGGCCCATCATGGCGTGCCCCCGGAACGGCGCCGGAGGGAGGGAACCGAGACGAAGTCGAGGCCCAGCCAGGAGCAAATGGTTTGCCTACTTTCCCGAAAGAAAGTAGGTCGCCCGTAAGGGGCGAAACCCTAAAGCCCAGCCACCGCGAAAACGGATATACACACGACTTCAGCGTCGCAAGAAGACGCGGAGCGTCAATAGAGCCGTTACCACGCAGAGCGTGGGAACGATCATCAATACAAAAATCAGAGATCCCGCGCTTCGTTACGCCTGCGCATGCCCTTGGCCCGTTTCTCCAACACCAGATACACCACCACCGCCAGCATCAGCGGAATCAGGAAATAAATCACCCGATAGCCAATCAGCGCCGCCAGCAACTGCCCCTTGCTGAACTGATGCTGCATCAGCGTAATGAACACCGTTTCCAGCACCCCAAGCCCCGCCGGGATATGAGCGATGACCCCGGCGATGCTGCTGATCAGCAAAATCCCCAGCACCGCCGGATAGAAGGCCTTTTCCGGCAGCAGTATGTAAATCAGCAGCGCCATCAGCCCCCAGTTCAGCGCCCCCAGGCAGGCCTGGCGCAGTGCCTGGTTCAACGACGGCAAGACCAGCTTCTGCTTGCGAATGGTCCAGGTGCGCCGATGAGAAAAGCGGCACGCCAGAAAGTACCCGAAACACACCGCCAGCAACACGAAGCCGATCAACTGCAGCGTCGTGTCGCCGATCTTCCAGCCTTCGGGCAGGTCGATGAAATCCCCGGCGAACACGAACCCGGCCAGCAGCATGTAGCCCAGCCAGTTGGTCACCAGGCTCAGGCTGAGAATGCGTGTGATGGTCGGCACATCCAGCCCCAGTCGCGAATACAAACGGTAACGCAGGGCGATGCCGCCGACCCAGGAACTCAGGTTCAGGTTGAAGGCATAACAGACAAAGGTCACCGGCACGATCTGCTTCACCGACAGCTTGTGCTCGGTGTAGCGCCGCGCCAGCACATCGAATCCGCAATAGGTCAGGTAACTGCCCGCCGCCACCACAAAGCCCAGCGCCAGGGTGCTGGCCTTGTAGGATTCCAGCGCGTGGGTCACCTCGTTCCAGTCCAGGTTTCTCACCAGCAGAAACAGCAACACCGGCACGGCGACGAAAAAAAACAGTGTGAACAGGCGCTTGGCCCACTTCAGCCAGGGGCCTTGTTTGCCAGTGGCCTGCTCCGTGCCTGGGTGCCCGGTTGTCCGCGACAGACCGCTCATGACGACTTCTCCTGTTCGGGCGCCAATTCATGCTTGAGCACCTGGGCCTCTGGCAGCCCGTCGGCGGCGCGCATGGGCTTGAGCCGCGGACCGTGGACCGGAAACAGGCCGGCGATGGCAGGGAAATGCCGCAGAAAGTGGAAGCTCAGGAAGATCATCGGCGCCCGCCACCACTGCCCTTTCGCCAGCCCTTTGAGGTTGGCCTGCTTGCTGTGGGCGGCCGCCAGGTCCTGCAAGTGCTGATGCAGCTGCTCGTTCAGCGCCCGGTCGCGGATGAACAGATTGGCCTCAAGGTTCAGCGCAAGGCTCAACGGATCGAGGTTGCTGGAGCCCACGGTCGACCATTCGTGGTCAATCAGCGCCACCTTGCCGTGCAGCGCACGTTGCTTGTATTCGTGGATCACCACCCCTTCGCGCAGCAGCCAGGTGTAGGTGAGGCGCGAACACATGCGCACGAACGGCATGTCCGGCTTGCCTTGCAGGATCAGGGTGACCTTCACCCCCCGACGCGCGGCGTTGCGCAGTTCACGCAGGAAGCGGTAACTGGGGAAGAAGTACGCATTGGCGATGGTGATGCGCTGTTGGGCGCTGCGCATGGCGAGCAGGTATTGCTCTTCGATGTCAGTGGTGTGCTGGCGATTGTCGCGCTCGGCCAGCAACATGCGCGCAGGGCCCGCCTGGCGGGTTACAGGTTTGAGCGGCGCAAAGGTCTTGCGCAACGCGGGGCTTAGCATGTTCAGGGTCGAGCGATGGATGTCGGCCACGATGGGGCCGCGCACCAGCACCGCATAATCCTGCTTGGCGGTGATGCCGGTGTCCGCCATGTGATCGACGCTGTAGTTGATGCCGCCCATGAACGCCAGCTCGCCATCGATCACCACCACCTTGCGGTGCAGGCGGCGGAACAGGTTGGTGCGCATGCCCATGAGCCGCGGCTGCGGATCGAACAGCTGGATCTGCACACCGGCCTCGATCATCTTCGCCACGAACGCCGAACTCAGGTCACAGGTGCCATAGTCGTCCACGGTGATCACCACCCGCACGCCACGGCTGGCCGCCTCGATCACCGCCTGTTGCAGGCCTTCGCCGATGCGGTCTTCGAAGATGATGAAGGTTTCCAGCAATACCTCCTGCCGGGCCGCACGAATACAGGCGAAGACCTTGCTGAAATAGTCCTCGCCATTGATCAGCAACTCCACCGAGTTGCCGTCCTGCCAGATGCCGCATCGATCGTTGAATGTCTTCACAGGATCACCTCCACGGCCAGTGGCGCGTGATCGGACAGGTGTGACCAGGGCCGGTTGGACAGGACCTGGGGTTTGGCGATGCTGACGTTGCGCACGTAGATGCGGTCCAGCCGCAACAGGGGAAAACGCGCCGGAAAGCTCTTGGCCGGAGCGCCGAAGGTTTCGACGAACACCTCGCGCAAGCCGGTCGAGGCCAGCGCCGCATCGGCCTTCTGGCGCCAGTCGTTGAAGTCTCCGGCGATGATGACCGGTGCATCGGCCGGCAGCCGCGCGACCAGGTCGGCCATCAGCGCCAGTTGCTGCTGACGATGAATTTCCTTGAGACCCAGGTGCACGCACACGGCGTGGACCTCGCCACAGTCCGGCACCTGCAACACACAATGCAGCAGGCCGCGCTCTTCGGTGCCGAGGATCGAAATGTCGAGGTTCTCATGGCGCACGATGGGGTATTTGGAGAGCAGCGCGTTGCCGTGATGGCCGTGGGGGTACACCGCGTTGCGACCGTAGGCGAAGTCCTGCCACATGCTGTCGGCGAGGAATTCGTACTGCGAAATGGTCGGCCAGTTCTTGACCTTCTGCGCATGGCTCTGATGCTCGCCGTGCACCTCTTGGAGGAACACCACATCGGCCGACACGCTGCGCACCGCATCGCGCAGTTCGGGCAGGATGAAGCGCCGGTTGAGGAAACCGAAGCCCATGTGCATGTTCATGGTCAGCACGTGCAGGGTGATGCGGGTGGACGCCGGCGGTCGTCGGCGGCCGGTGTCCTGAGGGGCGAGGACGCTACTGGAAATGCTGCTCAAAACTCAACTCCTTGCAGATCGCCGGGCGCGACTTGCAGCGCGTCGGTCAGCTTGAAACGCGCAAGCAAGGCCCGTGCGTCATAGGGCGCGCGCACCTTGATGTCGTTGTCGAAGTAACAGAAGACATCCCGCGACTTGCGCGCCCGCATAGCTTTGCTAGAGGCAAGATGAGCGTCAGCGGGTTGTTCGCCCTGGCGCCACGCATCGATGCGGTCGCGCCAGCGCTTGAGCGCAGGCTTTGTGTAGCCACTGGCGTAGAGTTTTTCGTCGCCGTGCAGGCGCAGGTAGATGAAGTCGCAGGTAAGGTCTTCCAGATACGGCCACTTGCCGGCCGTGTCGGCGGTTACCAGCGCCACCTTGTACTTGCGCAACAGGGCGATGAATTCGGCGGCGGCAAAGCTTTCATGGCGAATTTCCACGGCATGACGCAGGCGCGCCCTGGCCGGAATGTCGAGATAGCCCGGTTTCTCCATGCGCGGCGCGCAGCCCTGGGCGCAGGTTTTGGCGGCCTTGCCATCGTGGGGCAACTGCTGCAGGAAATGCTCGAAGCGTTCAGCGTCGAATTTGAAGCTTGGCGGGAATTGCCAGAGGATCGGCCCCAGCTTGTCCTTCAACTGAAACAGCCCCGAGGCAAAGAAGTTGGCCAGGGCTTCGTCGATGTCCTTCAGACGCTTGACGTGGGTGATGTAACGCGGCGCCTTGAGGCTGAAAACGAAGCCCTTGGGCGTGTCTGCATACCAGCGGGCGTAGAGATCCGGCGACTGCAGAGAGTAGAACGAGCCATTGATTTCAATGCTGTTCACCGCTCTGGACGCAAATTTGAGTTCGTTTTTCTGAGCCAGGCCTTCCGGGTAGAAATCACCGCGCCACGGCACATAGCGCCAGCCCGAGATGCCGATACGGATATCGCCCATGCAAGTGCTCTCTGTGCTTCCCGCCACGGCCCGTGCCGTGAGCGCCTTCAAAAGGATATGAAGCTTGAGAGGTGGCCAGGTTCCGTAGTTTTTTGCAGGGCTTGGCTGGCCTAGAAGTGCCCAACCGCCCTGCGAGCCTTCTCGCGTGCGCCACAGACACTCATCTGACACCAGCGGCGCCGGCCGTTTTTCGAGGTGTCGATGAACAGCCAGTCGCAGTCAGGTGTCGCGCAGGCCTTGAGCCTGGAGAGGTCGGGAGATGTCAGCAGCGCCGCAGCCTGTACCGCCATGCGCCCGATGAAACCTGCGGTCATGGCTTCCAGGGAGTCAGCCGGCAACCAGCGCCAGATGAACCCGCCCGGCACCGCTACCACCTGACGCTGCGCAGCGGTCTGGGCCAGGGCCGCGTTCAGCTCGTCCATGGCCACAGGATCCGCGGCCTCGCCCAGCGCCACGGCCAGGAACAGCCGGTACAGCGACTCGCGCAACGCAATCAGTTGGCTGAACGCCGTGATGCTGTGCCAGGACGCATCATGCACCAGTTGCACCAGCCGCTCATGCTCGTCCGAACCGATCAGGCCAGCGTGATGAAACCAGTGCACGACGTCTTCGAGATTCGACAACTTGTCGATCACCTCATCAAGCCCTGTGCCGGGCCTGCGGCCATCGCAGGTATTGAGGAAGTCGAGCACGCCCATGCCGCCCACCAGGCGGATGGCATTGACCTTCAACTGACCGATAGACATCGCCCGTCCCCAGCAGTGGCTCACTGCTGAATAATGGCAGAGACGGGCGAATTCGAGGGAATTTCTGACGACTGCCCCTTCAAACGAGGGGGATGAACGGTCATTCGCCTCTGGAACGGCGCAGCCAGTCGTCGATCATGCCCACCGCCTCGGCCACGCTGGTCCGGTCGCTGTGGATGTGCAGCTCAGGGCACACCGGAGGTTCATACGCCGAATCGATGCCGGTGAAGCCGCGAATTTCACCCTGGCGGGCACGCCGGTAAAGCCCCTTGGGATCCCGCGCCTCGGCCACCGCCAGCGGCGCATCGACAAAGACTTCGACGAACCGCTCGGTGCCGATGATCGATCGCGCGTAATGGCGGCAGGCATAGGTCGGCGAAATCAGCGCCACCATGACGGTCAGCCCGGCATCGGCCATCAACGCCGCCACCTCCGCCACCCGGCGCACGTTTTCTTCGCGGTCATGGTCGCTGAACCCGAGGTCGCGACACAGGCCGCTGCGCACCGAGTCTCCGTCGAGGATGCAGGTCCTGAGCCCGCGCCCCTGCAATACCGGGTTGAGACCGTCGACGATGGTGGACTTGCCGGCCGCCGAGAGCCCGGTCAGCCAGATGACATGGGGCGCAGGCTGCCCTTCGCCCGAGGCCTTGCGGGTGAATGAATAGGCGAACAGGTTGTGGGTCGAGCCTGAAGGGGCACTCTGGATGTTCATGCTAAAGCCTCCCTGGCTTTGTTTTCAGGCGAAGGCCTGATGGATGATGAAGTCGGCGCGCATCGGGTCATAGACATGCTTGAAGTCGCCCACGCTCTTGCCGACATCAAACCCGGCCAGCGCCAGCTCGCCTCTCAGCTGCGCGGGCAATACGGGATAAACCCGCAGCCGGAAACAGGCGCCATCGCTGAAGGTGTAGATGAACTCGCACAGGGAGCGGTTGAGCTCCCCCAGCGTGACCTTCGCGCTCTTGCCACAGTAGTAATAGCGCCCCGACGACGAAAAATGCCCACTGAGGATCGCCTGGAAATTGCGCTGATCGATCAACAGCAGTCCGCCGGGCTTGAGCACGCTACGAAAGCGCTTGAGCACTTCGACCCGCTCGTCCTGCTCGAAGAGGTGGCACAGCGAGCTGCCCAGGCACACCACCGCATCGAAGGTGCCGAGCAGCCTGGGATCAAGACGATGCCAGTCCAGGCACAGCAACGGAATGTCGAGGCTGCGCCGGGCGAAGTTGACTTTGGCCCGTTCGAACATGCTCGGGCTGCCATCGCAGGCCACCACATCGAACCCGGCCCGGCGCAGTTGCACCGCGTGAAAGCCGGTGCCGGTGGAAGCGTCGAGCACTCGACAGGCGCCGGCCGCGAGCAGTTGATCGGTGAAGAACGACCCCTCCCCCGCGGCGCGTTTGTCCCAGTCGATCAGTTCATCCCAGCGGGCGACGAAATCGGCGCTGTACTGTTGCGCGTAATCCTGATCGTCAAGATCAACTGGCGCGGCGGGTGATAGCGGGTTGCTGACTGACATGGCTGCTGACTCCCTGCTGATGAATGTCGCTGGCGAACGCCCGGTATTTACGCCCCAGCTCCTCTGCACAATGCGCCGCTTCCGATACCTTCATCTGCGGCATGAAATAACCCAGCATCTGTTCCATCACGCCCATCTGCGCGCGGCCGAACACCACCGTGCCATCGGCCAGGATCGACTCGATGCCGTCCTGGCGCTGCCCGGCCTCGTTGAGCGTGATCGCCTCCTCGCGGGTGACGCCATACGGCAGCCCGAGCAGCACCTGGCCCATGCCGACCTTGACCGGATACCCACCCGGCAGGCCGTGGGGGCCGGGGGCATGGACGTGCACTTCGTCTTCGGCGAACAGGTTTTCCAGCACCCGGATCGCCGACATCGCGGTCAGGTACTGGCCATCGATGCCGCCCAGCCGGCGGAAGTGTTCAGCGACGCTGGCAAAGATGGCCTGGGCAGGGAATTCGTCGGTGCGTTCGCGGCCGTCAATCCAGTAACTCAGGTTGAAATGGGCCTGGGCCGGCAAGCCACGGCGGGGCACGTAATGACTGAAGTAATGCTGGCCGATCAGCTTGACCCCGACCTGAAGCGGCTCGCAGTGCGCCAGCCGGGCGATGGCGCAGCGGGTGGCCGGCACCAGATTGGCGATATTGCCCACGACCACGTCCGGCGCCAGGCCGGCCTTGAACAGCACCGCATTGACCGCATCGGGGTACGCGGCGTTGACCACCAGGCTTCTGGGGCAGGACTGCTTGATCGCCCGCATCAAGGCATAGGCCGGCGCCAGGTGCATCGGCAGCCAGGGCCCCAGTTGCGCCTCGTCCAGCGCGTCGAAGGTCACCTTGGGAAGCTGGGTGATGATGCGCCAGGACTGCAGCGAAGCGCAGTTGAGAATGATGTCGGGCTTGATCTTGGCGAGGGTGTAGGCGTTGCGCTCGATGGTGGCCTCGGTCAGGTCCATCTCCCAGGGCTGGATACTGACCTGCACGTCCCGCTGCAAGGCCGCCAGCCGCACCAGGTTGCACAGCCGCGTGGCCTGTTCCAGGTTGCGGCTGGCCACGTGAAATTCGAACTGATTGCGTCCGGCCAGAATCTGCAGGATCTGCAGGCACAGATTGCCGCCGCCAACGATCAACAACTTTTTGCGTTGCATGTCGTGTTCTCCTTGTTAGCGTCCCTCGCCCGGTCGCGTCAGCGCGGGTAGGCGCCGTTGTCGACTGCGATGACTTTCCCGGTCAGGTGGCGGCTCTGGTCAGACAGCAGAAACATGATCACATCGGCCACGCCCTGGGGTTCGATGGGCTCGTCGAGGATTTCCTGTCGTTCGTACTCCTTGCGCCGATGCTCGGGGATGCGGTCATGGATGGAGGTGTTGCGCACCAGCGCCGGAGACACCGCGTTGACCCGCACCCGAGGGGCGAAATTCCAGGCGTTGGCCTTGGTCAGGCCGATGACGCCCGCCTTGGTGGCGCCGTAGAGAGCGTCCATGCTGCCCACCTCGCCGGCCACCGAGGTGATGTTGATGATGCTTCGCGAATGCTGCGCCTGGGGTTCGTGCCGGGCGAAATCCTTGGACAGGTAGACCAGCGACTTGAGGTTTACCGCCCACATCTCCTCCATGTCCCCGTCGCTGTAGTCGTACACGCTCTTGCCGTTGTAGACGCCTGCGTTGTTGACCAGCCCGTGCAGGCTGCGGTGCTTGTGAACCTCGTAGAGATTGCCGATGAACGACTGGTAGACCGATGCCTGGGCGAAATCGACCAGGTGGGTTTCCAGCCTGTGGGGTGGCAGGTCGCGTTGCAGGGCCTGCAAGCCGAGGCGATCCTTGTCGGCAGCGATCACGAAGAACCCCGCCTCCACACAGGCCATCGCGGTGGCCCTGCCAATGCCGTTGGCGGCGCCGGTGATAACGATCTTTTTCATGGATGTCCCTGCTGCACGAAGTGATTCATGCGCTCGTAGAACGGCCGATGGACCTGGTAATACGCCATCAGATGGGGGGATTCAGTGAGCTGGCGTTCGTCGAATCCGGTTTCCGGCGCGACGATCCGGGTGCTGCTCTCCGCCTCCTTGTGCCAACTGCGCCAGGCCATCCATTGCGCAGGGCAACCGGCCTCCCAACTGAGCGCCTCGGGCAGGAAGTCCAGCTGCAAGTGGTCACAGAGCCTGTGCAGGGTCTGCTCCGGCTGCCGGGCCAGGTCATCGCCATTGACCACGTAGGGAATCTTTCCGGTGAGCCGCGTCACCTCGCAGAAGATTTCGTACAGTGCCTTGTGCCCGATGGCCGCCAGCGGCATCTGCGCGAACATCGCGTGGTGGGACAGGATGGCCCGGCCCGGCTCGCGAATGATGAACACGTTCTGCTGCTCCAGCAGAAACTCGGGGTCGGCCTTGAGCTCGTCCAGGCAGTGGTAGCACATGTCCTTGTGAAACACGTTGCGGGCCTGGCGGGTGTCGCGCAGCAACGCCTTGATCGCTTCGTAGCTGCGCGGCAAGCCGCAATCCAGATCGTCGTGGGGGATGGCGGACTGCTCGTCGAACGCCATGTGCGCGAAGGGTTCATGGAACACCTCGAAATCGCCGCGTTCGATGAACACCCGCTCAAGCACCGTAGAGCGTGAACGCGGGTGCGCCCACAGCGCGATCATGCGGTTCATGAGGCACGCTCCATGGGCATGCCATTCACAGGCGCGCCGTGTGCATTCTTGACGAACGCCAGCAAGCGCTCCTGGCCATCGCGTGCATCGCGGCTGGCGGTGATGAACGCCGGATGACGGGAAAATTCGGACGGCGCCAGATCGCCTTCGAAGTACGCCTGGTTGAAATAGGGAATCGCCATCAGCCGGTTCAGCACCCGCTTGGGCACCTGCACCCAGTCCCGGGCGGGCACGATCGGCTGGCCTTGCTGCTGGCGGCGGATGAGAAACTCGAGGATCTGCGGCGTCATGGTATAGAGCGTGGCATCTGCCCCGGTGCGCTGCAGGTGCCAGCAGTGCTCGCGGCCGCGCACATCGGTGTCGATCTTCAGGCTGCACAGCAATAGCCGCGCCGGTGTCTGCCAGCGGCGCAGCAGCGCCTGCATCGCCTGATACACCGCAAGCTCGGCCCAGCGCCGGTCGGCTGCAGTCAGGTGCAGACGGCGTTGCCGGGCCTGGCCTTCGAACTCGGGCTCGGCGCCCAGCCGTCCGATCATGAAACTGATGACATAGCGTGCATGATCGGTATTCACGCCCTGAACCTGTGCACGCAGGCGTCCGTTGTGGATGGCCTTGAGGCAGGCGGCCACCTGCGACACCGTAAAGCAGAAGGTGTTGTTGACCGAACAGCCCTCGGCCACCAACTGTTCGATGGCGCGATAGCCCTGCTCGCTGCCGGGCACCTTGACCATGATATTCGGCGCCAGGCTCGCCAGTTGCAGCCCCCGGGCCACCAGCATCCCCTCGCCCATGCGCTCGCCGCCATCGATCTGCGCCGACAGCCAGCCATGGCGCCTGGCAGAACCCACCCACGAGGGATAAAGCACATTGGCACCTTCGACAATGGCCTGGTCATAGACCCTGCGGGCCTTTTCGGCACTGGGCAGGCTCAGGGACAGGCTGGCGAGGTAGTCGCGCCATTTAGCGCTGTTTTCCAGGACGGTGCGGCTGATCAGGCTCGGATTAGTGGTGGCACCGCTGATATCGCCAGCTTGTCGCGAAAAGACTTCGGGCAATAAATGAGCGATGTAATCCGACATATCGGGATAAAGCGACAACATGCGCCTTTTAAAGAGGGCGCACTCTGTGGGGGACGAATCCCACCACACTTCGGAGTCCATGTTTTGCTGTTTCAACAGGCGAGCGAATCCGGGGACGTCCATGTGCAGAGTCCTGTGTGCAAATATCCATGAATGGTGGTGAAGGCCCCAGTGGAGCTGGGCAAAATGCCAGTCTGGTCAGACCGATAGTCAGGGACGCTGAACCGTCGGTGATAAAGATGGATCCAAGTGGATTACCTGTCAAACTCGTTTCGATGGATTGCTAATTATGAATAATTATAAACATAGCAATTGATAGATCTTAAAAACAAAATAACTTCAATATCGAGCCATACCCTCATTTGAATAACATCATTCGAATTAACTCTTTAACAAATAGTATTACTTATTACTGACAAGTTATTTATTTGGCGCCTATTTGTTGGACATGAATATAAACCACACACTTTTACGGTTATGGATGCAAAACATTCTAAGGACCGTGATCTGCAACATTCTGCCGATCAGCGTTTTGCAACGTTTCAAGGCATGGGCTGCGCTGGTAAAACCGGCACGCCATTTGAAAGCCATCACAGCGCTTGATCGAAACCTGTGGCGCTGACAGCGTTCATAAAGGCAAGGCAAACTGCCTGCGAAAAAAAACCAGGAACCGAGGGACCCGACCGTGAGTACACCTATCAATACCGAACGCTACAGCTACAAGGCCCGCTGGTTTCACTGGGTGATGGCCGTGCTGATCGTGCTGGCCTACGCGCTGATTCTCAGCCGCAGCCAGTTCGCCAAGGGCACCGATCTGCGCGCGCTGGTGGTCCAGAGTCATTTCTGGGTGGGGATCGTGGTGTTCATCATGGCTTGGTTTCGCATCGCCGAGCGTCACCGCCACACGCCCCCGGGCATTACCCCCCCACTGGAAGGTGCCCTGCGCCTGGCCGCGACCCTGTCGCACTACGCGCTGTATGCCTTCCTGCTCGCGCAGCCGCTGCTGGGCCTGTTCACCGTGTTGCTGGAACGCGGTGCGTTACCGATTCCGCTGACGTCGCTGAGCATTCCCGCTCCGTTCGCCATCGCCAAGGACACCGCCGAAACGCTGGAGCATTACCACGTGCTGCTGGGGACGATCTTCTACTACGTCATCGGGCTGCATGTGATTGCAGCCCTTTGGCATCACTTCGTGCGCAAGGACAATACCGTGCGCCGCATGGTGTAGCCCGCTCGATCAGCCCTTGGCGCGGGCTTCGGCGAGGAGTTGCTGGATCACCTGCTCCTGGGTGTCGTAGCCGCCTTCGCCGAAGTGGGTGTAGCGGATCTGGCCCTGGGCATCGATGATGTAGTGCGCAGGCCAGTACTGATTGCCGAATGCGCGCCAGATGGCGTAGTCATTGTCGATGGCAATCGGGTAATTCAGGCCCAGCTTGGCGACGTTCTTGCGCACGTTGTCCACCACCCGCTCGTAAGGGTATTCAGGGGTGTGGACGCCGATCACCACCAGGCCGTCCTTCTCGTACTTCTTCGCCCACTCGTTCACATACGGAATGCTGTGCTGGCAGTTGATGCAGTCGAAGGTCCAGAAATCCACCAGCACCACCTTGCCCCGCAGCGACTCCTTGCTCAGCGCGGGTGAGTTCAGCCATTGCACGGCACCGGACAGCGACGGCATTTCACCCTTGGCACTGACATCAGGTGCCGAGGCTGCCTTGACGCTGCTGACCAGGTAATCGATGACCTTCGGCACGCCGCTCAGCAGGCCCTGCTCCACCGCCGCCGCGCCCTGGGATGAGGTGCCGGCCAGCAACTGATTCTGCGAACCGCTGGCGATGGTCACCGCCACCACCAGCGCCGCAAGGCCCGCCCCGCGACGCAACCAGGAAGTGACCGGCAGCGACAGTTTCATCTTCGCCACCAGGCCGCGCCCGGCGAAGATCAGCGCCCCCAGCGATACCGCGCTGCCCAGGCCATAGGCCAGCAGCAGCAGGCTGGTCTGTGCACTCGGGCCCTGCAGCATGGCGCCGGTCAGGATGATCCCCAGGATCGGCCCGGCGCAGGGCGCCCACAACAGCCCGGTGGCCACGCCGATCAGCAACGAGGCCGAAGGGCCGGACAGCCGGCGGGTGGCCGGGTCCAGGCGATTGCCCAGTGTCACCAGCGGCCAGGTCAGCCAGTGGCCGATCCTGGCCGATAACAGCGACAGCGCGAACAGCACCAGGATCACCAGCGCCACCTGCCGGCCAATGCCGTTGGCGGTCACTACCCAATCACTGCTCACCACCGCAAGGCTTGAAACCAGGGCGAAGGTCAGGCTCAGGCCGAGCAGCGTCAGCAGCACCGAGGACACCGAGCGGTCGGCGCGGGCGAACAGAAACGGCACCACGGGGAGGATGCAGGGGCTGAGAACGGTGACGATCCCGCCCAGGAATGCGATGAGCAACATAGGGAGTACCTGCCTGATCAGTTGTCGTGGCAGCCGCCGGAGAAGCTCTTGTAGTCGAGCACGTGGGTCTGGTTCATCGAATCCAGGTAGGTCAGTTGCGAGGTGACGACGCCGCAGACCGGGGTGGTGCCTTCGTGGGAGGAGATGACTTTCTGGATGTCCAGGTGGTCGCCGTATTTGTAGGCCTGTGGTTTGGCCAGGTCCTGGGCCTGGGCAGACAGGGCGCCCAGGCTCAGGGCGGCGAACAGGGTGGCGATTGAGAGGTTTTTCCAGTTCATGGCGATCTCCAGAGGTTTTCAGTGTGTTCAAGGTTGTGTGTTTCGTTGGAGCCTATTGAACGGTCTGGAGGTATCGCGGATGTGTCGGGGGGGCGGGGCTATTTCATCGGTAAGTGTCTATGGGGGGTGTGGATACAGTGGGATACAAATCCGCGTGGGCGTTCCCCTGCTGAATGATCGTTCCCACGCTCCGCGTGGTAACGGCTTGTGTGACGCTCCGCGTCTGCGGGTGACTTCTAGGTCGTGTGAATATCCATTTTCGTGGTGGTTTTGGCCTAGGGTTTCGCCCCTTACGGGCGACTGACTTTCCTTACGGGGAAAGTAAGCAAAGCCATTGCGACAGGCTGGGGTCCTTCGGACTTCCCTCGACTCCGGCGCCGCTCCGGGGGCATGCCGTCCCGTCCATATGAGCGCCGTCCATGGCCCGCACGGCTAGCGGCTTCCTGCCGCTCATCCCCCTACACGACACCTGCGCTCGGCCTGGCGCCTTAACGTCGCGTTCGGTGTCGTCTGCACCATCGCGTAAGAAGATCAAAATCAAAATCAAAAACACACCACCATCCCGTAGCAGTCCGGCTTGCCGGCGTCGGCGCCCTTGAGATCGCCCCCGCCGGCAAGCCGTGCTGCTACGTGCGGGTTGACTCAACCCTGTAGGAGTGAGCTTGCTCGCGATGGCGCCCTTGAGATCGCTCCGCCGGCAAGCCGTGCTGGTACGGGTCGGTGTTCGCATCTGTAGGAGCGCGCTTGCCCGCGACGGCGTCTTCAAGATCGCCCGCATCAGCAAGCCGTGCTGCCGTAGACATAAATTCCTGACCCACCTCCAATCCAATCCAGAGCATCTAAACTCCTCTCACGCACAATCGTCATACGCCACGGGCATCTGGTGAGTAATATCGCTGCAGCCACGGTCTCAGGACAGCATCCTTCAGGTCTGCTCGATGAACGACAAGTACACACCCCACAATTGGGCACCCCACGAGCGGCCGACGATTCCCGGATCGCCGTCTACACCTTTGCATTCCACGCCCAAGCGCTGGGCGTTTGCGATTGTCGGGGTGATCGTTGCCCTCACCGGCGGCCTGGGGAATGCGCTGGTGGTTGCCAACCTGCAATACCTGCAAGGCGCGCTGGGTGCGACCCAGGCTGAGATCGCCTGGCTGCCTGCCGCCTATGTGATGACCAACGTCTCGATCAACCTGCTGCTGGTGAAGTTTCGCCAGCAGTTCGGCCTGCGGGCGTTTACCGAAGTGTTTCTGGTGCTCTACGCGCTGGTGACCTTCGCCCATCTGTTCGTCAACGACATCGAATCGGCCATCGCCGTGCGCGCCGCCCACGGCATGGTCGGCGCGGCGCTCAGCTCCCTGGGCCTTTACTACATGATCCAGGCCTTCCCGCAGAAGTGGCGCATGAAAGCGCTGGTGCTGGGCCTGGGCACGGCACAGCTGGCCACACCGCTGGCGCGACTGGTGTCCGAAGACCTGCTGCAGATCGCCGAATGGCGCGGGTTGTACCTGTTCGAGCTGGGAATGTGCCTGCTGTCCCTGGGTTGTGTGTTGATCCTCAAGCTGCCGCCAGGTGATCGCTTCAAGGCCTTTGAAAAGCTCGACTTCCTGACCTTCATCCTGCTCGCCACCGGCTTCGCTGCCCTGTGTGCGGCGCTGTCGCTGGGGCGCATCGAATGGTGGCTGGAGGAGCCGTGGATTGGCGTGGCCCTGGCCTCCTCCATCGCCTTGATCGTGATGGGCATCTGTATCGAGCACAACCGCACTCGCCCCTTGCTGATCACCCGCTGGCTGGGCAGTGGGCGGATGATCCGCTTCGCCATGGGCGTGTTGCTCACCCGTATCGTGCTGTCGGAGCAGGCCACCGGCGCCGTGGGTTTTCTGCAGGGCATGAATCAGGGCACCGAACAGTTGCACACCCTGTATTTCTTCATGCTGCTGGGCAGTGTCGCGGGGCTGGTGGTCAGTGCGATGACAATTCACCCGCAGCACCTGTTCAAGCCGCTCATCATCTCCCTGGCGCTGATGGCCACAGGTTCGATCATGGACAGCTTCTCCACCAGCCTGACCCGTGGCCCGCAGATGTATTTCAGCCAGTTCCTGCTGGCGTTCGGTGGCACGTTCTTTCTGGGGCCAACGCTGGTGCTGGGCATGAGCGGCGTGTTGAGCAACCCGCGCAACATGGTCAGTTTTTCGGTGCTGTTCGGGATCGCACAGAACGTCGGCAGCCTGATCGGCTCGGCGTTGCTGGGCACCTTTCAGGTCTGGCGCGAGAAGTTTCATTCGGCGCACATCGTCGAGCACGTGACCCTGCTGGACCCGCAGGTGCAGGCGCGCTTGCAGAGTTCCAGCGCCTCGTACCTCTCGGCCATCGCCGACCCTTCGGCGCGCACCAACCAGGGCATTCGCGCCCTGGCCACCGCCGCGACCCGGGAGGCCAATACCCTGGCCTATAACGATGTGTTCATGCTGATCGCCCTGATCGCGATCCTGACCATGATCTGGATCACCAGCCGTGCGACCTGGCTGTGGATCACCACCGAACCGGTCGCGCCGTTCACGCCATCCCCTTCGACACCCTCTTCCGTTCAACCCAGCGGCGTACAACCTTCATGACAGAACCGAGCAAGCCTTCCGGCACCCCACCGCCCACCCAGGCCGCCCCGGCACCTTCGGCAAGCCCCGCCCCGGCACCGGCAGCGATGCCCGCCACCAGCCAGCCGCGTTCGGCGAAGATTCGCCTGGTGTCGTCGATCCTGTTCGGCGGTGTCGCGCTGGCCGGGGTGCTGGTGGTGCTGTACGCCTGGCAACTGCCGCCATTCAGCAGCCCCATCGAAAGCACCGAAAACGCCCAGGTGCGCGGGCAGACCACGATCATCGGGCCGCAGCTGAGCGGTTACGTGTATGAAGTGCCGGTGCAGGATTTTCAGTGGGTCAAGGCAGGCGACCTGCTGGTGCGCATCGATGACCGCATTTACCAGCAGCATCTGGATCAGGGCTTGGCGCAATTGGGCATTCAGAAAGCCGCGCTGGACAACAATCTGCAACAGCGGCGCAGCGCCGAGGCGACCATCGTGCAGCGCCAGGCGACGGTCGCCAACGCTCAGGCCCAGAGCGAGAAAGCCGCCGCCGACCTGCGCCGCAGCACGGCACTGGTGACCGATGGCTCGATCTCGAAAAGCGAACTGGACGTGACCCGCGCCGCCGATGCCCAGGCCCGTGCCGCCCTGGCCGAGGCCAAGGCCACGCTGGAAATCGCCCGTCAGGATTTGCAGACGGTGATCGTCAACCGCGGCTCCCTCGAAGCCTCGGTGCAGAACGCCGAAGCCTCCATCGAGCTGGCGCGCATCGATCTAAGCAACACCCGCATCACCGCGCCTCGGGACGGTCAGCTCGGCCAGATCGGCACCCGCCTGGGCGCCTACGTCAACTCTGGCGCGCAACTGATGGCGCTGGTGCCAAAACCGCGCTGGATCATCGCCAACATGAAGGAAACCCAGATGGCCAATGTGCGCCTGGGACAGCCGGTAACCTTCACCGTCGATGCCCTGGAAAGCCGCAAGATGCGCGGGCGGGTGCAGCGGATCTCGCCAGCGGCGGGTTCGGAATTCAGTCTTTTGCCGGCGGACAACGCCACGGGCAACTTCGTGAAGATTGCCCAGCGGATCCCGGTGCGGATCACCGTGGACGACGATCAGGACGGCGTAGAGCGCCTGCGCCCGGGGATGTCAGTGGTGGTGAGCATCGACACCAGCCAGGACGGCCCGGTGCCGCCCGATCCTGTCGACGGCTCGGTGGATAGCCAGCACTGAGGGGTCGCCCGTTCATCGGCTCGACAAGGAACCTGCCAGCAAAAACCACGGTCACCTGCCGGGAGGGCAACTACACTGCCCTTCCTCCCTTGGCGGCCCGACTGCCTCACGCCTGGTTTGCCATCTCCCTCGATCAGACAGGATGACGCGCCATGAAAACCCCAGGTCCGGATCACCCCATCACCATCGCCCCGCTCAAAGGCCGGGTCACCGTGCAATTCAAGGGCGTGCGTGTCGCGCAAAGCGACAAGGCGCTGGAATTGAAGGAAGCACAGTACCCGGCGGTCATCTATGTGCCCCGTTCGGATATTTCCATGGAACATTACGAAATAACCGACCATCGAACACATTGCCCCTACAAAGGGGATGCCAGCTATTTCAGCCTCAAGGCCAATGGCGAGTCCGCTGAAAATGCCGTCTGGAGCTATGAGCAGCCCTTCCCTGCGGTCAAGGAGATCGCCGGGCACGTCGCGTTCTATCCAGACAAGGTGACGATCGAAGTCCACTGATGCTCAAACCGGCGCAGCAATGCGCAGGCAAACACCGGAGAAAGCCCCGATGACGCGCCACTCCCGTCAGCTACGTGAAACACCTGCCGCCACTGCACTGTACAAGCGTTATCAGAGCGTTCGCAGCCGTACCGAACAACTGGTCGCACCGCTGAGCCCCGAAGACATGGTGGTGCAATCGATGCCCGACGCCAGCCCCGCCAAATGGCACATGGCGCACACCACCTGGTTCTTCGAGACCTTCCTGCTGGCTCCGAATATCCCCGACTACACCCCGTTCGACCCCACCTTCTGCTACCTCTTCAACTCCTATTACGAAGCCGTCGGCCCGCGCCACCCGCGCCCGCAACGGGGCCTGATGACCCGCCCCGGTGTCGATCAGGTGCGCGCCTACCGCGCCCATGTCGACGAACAGATGGCCCGGCTTTTTGCCGGCAGCCTTTCGACCCAAACCTGCAGCCTGATCGAACTGGGCCTGGCCCATGAAGAGCAGCATCAGGAACTGCTGCTGATGGACATCCTGCACCTGTTCAGCCTGTCCTCGCTCAAGCCCGCCTATGATCCGCGCTGGCCCAAAGATACCTCCGGCCGCCGCGGGCGTTTCAAGCCGCTCAACGCCGGTCTCACGCAGATCGGCCATGGCGGCGAGGGTTTTGCCTTCGATAACGAAGGCCCGCGCCACACCACCTACCTGCAGGCGTTCGAGATCAGCGACCGGCTTGTCACCAACGGCCAGTGGCTGAGTTTCATCGCCGATGGCGGCTATCACACCGCTGCATTGTGGCTGTCCGAAGGCTGGACGCTGGTGCAGGAAGCTGGCTGGAACGCGCCACTGTATTGGCAACATGACGACAACGGCTGGAAACGCATGAGCCTGCGCGGCCTTGAAGCCATCGATCCGAATGCCCCGGTCACCCACATCAGCTATTACGAAGCGGCGGCCTTCGCCAACTGGGCCGGCGCACGCCTGCCCACCGAGGCTGAATGGGAAGCCGCCGCCCGGGCAGGCTTGCTCGAACAGGTTGACGACGTGGCCTGGCAGTGGACCCAGACCGCCTACAGCGCCTACCCCGGCTTCAAGCCTTCGGTGGGTGCGGTGGGCGAGTACAACGGCAAGTTCATGGTCAACCAGATGGTCTTGCGCGGTGGCGCCAGCGTGACCTCGCCCGAGCATTGCCGAGTGACCTATCGCAATTTCTTCCATGCCGAAAAACGCTGGATGGTGTCGGGCCTGCGCCTGGCCCGTGATGCGCGCCAGCCCGGTGTGGTCAACCCCCACGACAGCGAATTTGCCCGCGACGTGGTCGCCGGTCTGTCGGCGCCGGTCAAGACGCTGTCGCCCAAGTATTTCTACGACGCCAAGGGTTCGGACCTGTTCGAGGCCATCTGTGAAACCGCCGAGTACTACCCCACCCGCGCCGAAACCGGACTGTTGACGGATGTCGTCGGGCAGATTGCCGCGACCATCCCCGAAGGTGCCGCACTGGTGGAGTTCGGCAGTGGTGCCAGCGAGAAAACCCGCCTGCTGCTCGACGCCGCGCCGCACATCGCGGTGTATGTGCCGATCGACATCAGTGCCACGGCGTTGAACAAGGCGGCCAAGGCCTTGCGCCAGCGCTATCCGTCGCTGGTGGTGGCGCCTCAGGTGGACGATTTTACCCGCGTGCTGACTTTGCCCAAGGAAGCCAACGGCCACACTCGCGTCGGATTTTTCCCCGGGTCCACCATCGGCAATTTCTCCCATGAACAGGCCGTGGAGTTTCTGCACTCGGCCCACGATGTACTGGGCAGGAACGCGCATTTCATCGTTGGCGTGGACATGGTCAAGGATGAGCACACGCTGGTGGCGGCCTATGACGATGCCGAAGGTGTGACGGCACGCTTCAACAAGAATCTGCTGACGCGGATCAACCGTGAGCTGGGGGCGAACTTCAACGTCGACGCTTTCCGCCATCTGGCGGTGTGGAATGCCGACCAGGCGTGCATGGAAATGCATCTGGTCAGCCAGATGGATCAGGTGGTCGAAGTCGCCGGGCAGCGTTTCCATTTCGCCGCCGATGAGCGGTTGCACACGGAAAACTCGCACAAGTTCACCGTGCAATCCTTCACCGCCCTTGCTGCGCAAGCGGGCTGGACCGTGACCGAGCACTGGGTCAGCGACGCGCCAGAGGTGGCGCTGTTCAGCCTGCAGGCCTGAACAACTGTAGGAGCGCGCTTGCCCGCGACGGCGGTGGGTCTAAGGCATTGATGCTGGCTGACAAACCGTAGTCGCGGGCAAGCGCGCTCCTACAAGTGTGTCTCTTCGCCAGCATCCTGACAGGCAAAGTTGCCCGCCCACCCTGCAACTATTCGTCATTGTCATATGCAAATTTGCACTGTTAGCATCCCTGACGAACTTCATGGAGCGCGGCTGGTTTTTGGCCGCCTGAACGAGAACAAGAAGCAACAGGGAGTCTGCAATGACGGCACAGGTAGTATCGGCCCACTCTTCAGGTCAGGAACCGGCCTGCGACGCCGTTCTGTCCGAAGTACGCAACCATATCGGGCACATCACCCTCAATCGCCCGCAAGGGCTCAACGCCATCGATCTGGACATGGTCCGCCAGCTGCAGCAGCAACTCGACCACTGGGCAAACGATGACAAGGTCTACGCCGTAGTCCTGCGCGGTGCCGGCGAGAAGGCCTTTTGCGCGGGCGGTGACATCCGTGCGCTGTACGACAGCTACAAGAACAACCTGCCCCACCATCAACAGTTTTTCGTCGAAGAATATGCCCTGGACCTGACCCTGCATCAGTACCGCAAACCCGTCGTGGCCTTGATGGACGGCTTCGTGCTGGGCGGTGGCATGGGGCTGGCGCAAGGCGTGGATCTGCGGGTGGTCACGGAACGCAGCCGCCTGGCGATGCCGGAAGTGGCTATCGGCTATTTCCCCGACGTCGGCGGCAGCTATTTCCTGCCTCGGGTCCAGGGCGAGCTGGGGATCTACCTGGGCGTGACCGGCGTGCAGATCCAGGCCGCCGACGCGCTGTATTGCGGCCTGGCCGACTGGTACCTGCAAAGCGCCCGGCTCGATGACCTGGACCGTCAGTTCGACAACCTGAAGTGGGCCCTGACCCCGCTCAAGGACCTGCAAGGCGCGCTGGCCAAGGTCGCGGTGCAACAACTGCCGGACCCGCCGCTGGAAAAGCTGCGTCCGGCCATCGACCACTTCTTTGCCCTGCCGGACATCCCGAGCATCATCGAGCAACTGCTGGAAGTCACGGTCGTCGACACCCACCGCTGGGCCGTCGACACCGCCAACCTGATGAAAACCCGTTCACCGCTGGCCATGGCCGTGACGCTTGAGCTGTTGCGTCGCGGGCGCCACCTGCCGCTCGAAAGCTGTTTCAGCCTTGAACTGCACCTGGACCGCCAGTGGTTCGAACGAGGCGACCTGATCGAAGGCGTTCGCGCCCTGATCGTAGACAAAGACAAGAAACCGCAATGGAGCCCGTCCTCAGTCCAGGCCTTGAACCCTGAACACGTGGCGAGTTTCTTCAGCGGTCATGAGGCCTGACCATGCAAGACCTTGAACTGACCGAAGAACAGATCATGATCCGCGACATGGCGCGTGAGTTCGCCCGCCATGAAATCGCCCCTCACGCCAGAGATTGGGAAACCGCCGGCTGGATCGACGATGCCGTGGTGGCCAAGCTCGGCGAGCTGGGCCTCTTGGGCATGATCGTCCCCGAGCAATGGGGCGGTACCTACATCGATTACGTGGCCTATGCGCTGGCAGTCGAAGAAATCTCCGCAGGCGACGCCGCCACCGGCACGCTGATGAGCGTCCACAGTTCGGTGGGCTGCGGGCCGATTCTCAATTACGGCAGTGAAGAGCAGAAAACCCGGTGGCTGGAGAAACTCGCCACAGGCGCGGCCATCGGCTGCTTCTGCCTGACCGAGCCACAGGCCGGTTCCGAAGCTCATAACCTGCGCACCAGGGCCGAACTCAAGGATGGGGAGTGGGTGCTCAACGGCGCCAAGCAGTTCGTCAGCAACGGCAAGCGTGCGCAACTGGCCATCGTGTTTGCGGTGACCGACCCTGAACTTGGCAAGAAGGGCCTGTCGGCGTTTCTGGTGCCCACCGACAACCCCGGTTACAAAGTCGATCGCATGGAACACAAGATGGGCATTCGCGCCTCGGACACCTGCGCGGTGACCTTGAGCGACTGCCGCATCCCGGCGGCAAACCTGTTGGGCGAGCGCGGCAAGGGCCTGGCGATTGCCCTCTCCAACCTCGAAGGCGGGCGCATCGGCATTGCCGCGCAGGCCTTGGGCATCGCCCGCGCCGCGTTTGAAGCAGCGCTGATTTACGCCCGCGAGCGTGTGCAGTTCGACAAGCCGATCATCGAACACCAGAGCGTCGCCAATCTGCTGGCCGACATGCACACGCGGATCAACGCCTCGCGGCTGATGGTCCTGCACGCCGCACGCTTGCGCACGGCGGGCAGGCCCTGTCTGTCGGAGGCTTCACAGGCCAAGCTGTTCGCCTCGGAGATGGCCGAGTGGGTCTGCTCCAAGGCGGTGCAGATCCACGGCGGCTACGGCTATCTGGAAGACTACCCGGTGGAAAAATACTATCGGGATGCACGCATCACCCAGATCTACGAAGGCTCCAGCGAAATCCAGCGCTTGCTGATCGCCCGCGAGCTGCGTCATTACAGCCTCTAGTCGGTGACGCTGTCAGGGGCTTGGCGGCACCAGTCTGTTACGCCCCAACAGCAGCACCAGCAATGTTACCGAGTCGGCGTTGCCCATCATTACCCGTACCCGCACATCCTCGTCGGCGAGGAACAACCGGCGGGCCTCAGCCAGGTCCGCAGCACCACTGAACTTGAGCACCCCTTTGTACGCTGCCCCATCGGCAGGCTCCAGGGCGCGCCTGACACCGCCTGTGGAAATCATGAACAGGCTGTCCCTGTCCGTGCTGGAAGACAGGCGCCGCTCGCGCAGATGCTTCACTTTTCGATGAAAGCTGATCTGGGTCGGGGTGTCCTGGGCCAGCAGATCCGGATAGGGCAGCATCGAATCCAGGTAGGCGATGTCCTCGGTATCGAGCACCAGATGGCTCAACTCATGGATCAGGTTCGCCGCCCTATGGTGCACGCCTTCGTTGAAGCCTTGGGCGGCCGCCTCGGCATTAAGCGCAGACAGCGGGGGGTGGAAGAATTTTTCAGTGAGGAACACACGCCGCTGCGGATCGGTCTTGATCACGAATGCCGTCACCTGCTCGAATCCAGGTCGCGCGGTGCCCACCACGTACCGCGACGATGAGAAGGGCGAAAGCGTAGGATCCATCACCGCATCGAACAGGATGCTGATAGCGTTTCGGGTCTTGGTGAGCAGGCTGGGCAGCGCTTCGCTGACTCCGAAAAACTCCCTGATGATCCGCAAGACCTCTTCATTCTGCCGCTCCCCGGCTCGAGGTGTTCGCAGGTTATCCAGACAGTTTTCCAGCACGCGCTTGGCATGCAGATGCGCCTGACCGATGCGCCTGGCGCGATCGCGGAACAGCATCCTGATTTCAGGCATACCGCTGGCTTCGATGATGATCGTGCTCTCGACACTGCTGATGATCCGTGACTCACGGAACCGGCTGGCGAACCCGCCACCGCCACGCAGGCGCAGTTGCAAATCGAGTTGCCAACGCTGATGGCTATCGGACTTGAGACTGGGTCCGGGAGAACCGTCGGCCCCCACGATCCGCCAGTGCCCATCCTCGGCCACCCGAGCCACTTGATAGACCCGACCGTTCACGACGGCATAGGGCACCTCGCCGTTCCTGCTCTTGTACAGGTTCAACAGGGCGTCGTGATCCATGTCCTTGAGCGCCACGTTTTTCGCTTGCAGCGAATCGAGCCGGCGAAGCTGCTCAACCGTCAGCGCTTCATGACTCCAGCCCGCTTCAGGTTTGCCTTCGCTCTCCTCACCGACCGACTCCAGACGGTTGCCATGTCGATCATGCAGGATATCCTCTTTGATCTTCTGCTCACGGGCCGAAACCATGATCCCCAGGGCTGCGCAGAACTCCGAAAGCGCCTCGCCCCAGCGTCGTCCGGATACCGAAGCGGCAGAGGCTTGAAACAGGCCGGTGCTCTGCCACAGTGCGACCAGTGTGGCCAGCCTGCCGGGCAGCAGCATGAGCAGCTGCTCAAGCCCCAGCAATCCCAGAAACTCCCGACCCGCCTGGTCTTCCTGTGCATTGGTCACGACAGCAGCCACGCTGTTGGAATCGAGCAGTTTTACAGTGTCTTCGAACATCAACTGCAGGGCGTTGCCTTTGACGGGCTCCACCGCAAGGGTAACCGGCCCTGGGGTGGTGAACGGCACGTCGTTCGTTTCAGTGGTGAACGGCAGGTGCGGCTCGACGAAACCGCCATGGTCGTAGCGCGGTTTCACGTCTGGAGCCACCCGGTCCAGCAGAATCTGTTGCAGGGCTTTGTCAGTGCGGATGGCAGCAAGAAGGGCAGCCTGATCGCTGAATTCACGAAACGTCGTCAGCGGATGAAGCAAGGCGAACAGCACCACCGGCCCCTGCTCTGCCCCCGCCGACGAAATAAGGTATACACCGCGCACAGTGTCGGGCGGGATGTCCGGATCGGCCACCAGCCGCAGCGGACTGACAATCACATCGACCTTGTCGATCGGTTCGCGGGCGATGCCGTCGGGCATCTCGAATACCTGGAAAATGTACTGATAGGCCTTTGCGCTAAGCTGCTCCCTGAACTTTTCCTCCAGTGCCAGCGAGAGCAGCATCGCGGGCAATTGCTCGGTGAACATTCGCTTGCGCTCGTCGTAGCCGGGGTCAGCGGGGCCAAGCGACTTGCGCAACAGGGCCAGATATCCGCTGCCGACATCCAGGGTCCTGACCAGGTTGCGCAGATGGTCAGGCGTCAGCAGGCGCACGACCTCGGGATCGGCAGACTCGACACTCAGCGCGGCATCCTGTTCGTGCTTGAAGCGATTGATCGCATAGCGGGTCAGCGTTTCGCTTTTCTTGAGGGTCGCGGCAGGGACCAGAGAAGGCATTTGTCCTATCGGAGGCAATGCGTTCACATAATGGCGAGCAGTCACGATCACCGAGTCCGGGTCGATGGTGTGGCCGGGGAAATCCAGCGCAAGTTGAGCCTTCAACTGGTTCGCGGCGTAATCGTGCACCGTCGGAAGATCCACCAGAAACTTCTTGCCGCCGTCGGTTGCCGCGTAATAGCGGCGGACCATGTCGCGAAACACTTTCAGTTCGTCCAGCGGCACCTTGGTCAGCCACTCTGGGAGCATCTCTTCGAACAGCGTGGTGCTGACTCGCGTCCACAAACCGTCGAGGGTTTCGATCAGTTGCCCATCGACTTCGGCCGCCCCGGCAACCCGGGCAAACACTTGCGCCCCAAGTGTGCAGCGCTCGACACGCTGGCAAAGCTGTCGCAGATCCTGTTGCTGGCGAGCCAGTGCATGCTGCGTCAGTGCCTGGGCGATGTCCTGGGTTACCATATGCAGGTGCACCTGCGCCCCGTTGGTGGCGGAGGCGCTCAGGTGCTGACGGAGGTCGGCGCTGTCACCGTCGCCAAGGCGTTGCAACCAGCCATCCCGATCCTCACTGCGCAATTTGCGCAACAGCGCATCCTTCAAGCGCTGGATCGAGGTGAATTGCTGCCAGCCGCCCGCGCCGCTCCAGAACATCACGGCGCTGTCGGGATCGTCCGGCCGCATCACCACCAGGGTGTCGGTCAGCATGGCGTTTGACCTGGCGAAGGCCAGCGACAGGGTGAACGCCTGCACCATCATTGCCGTGCGGGGGCGCAACGAAAGGGCCGGATAATCCAGAACCTGAGTGACCATGTCGAACGCCAGCGGGTCCGTCCAGCCCTGACGCTTGCTCAGTGCAAGGTCCAGGCGCATGCAGTCCTGGCGCAGGTTGATCGCCGTTCGCGCAGGCTGAATCGCCTGGTCTTCATGGCGCAGCAACCCGCTTCTGGACTGTTGGAACGCCTGGATATACGCCGAGGCGAAACCTGTCGCTACCTTGCCCAGCATGTGGTCGATGACCTCGGCGGGCGGACTATGGAACGTGGTCCCGCGTCCCTGCACGATCTGCGCATCGACAGGCAATGGCGAGCTCCGATGCCCACTCACCCGATCCAGCAGCAAGGTCCTCACATCGAAGGCGACCAACTGCGTCGAGTCGCCCTCGGCGGCCTTGGTGCTCCAGGTCACGTACAGGTCCTCGGCCCGCGCCTGCGGCCCGAACAGCACGCAGAGGTAGGGCTGCAAGACCTGGGCGGCGTAATCCAGCAGCACGTTACTGGTCTGGCGCAGGGAGATCGACAGGCTTTCGAGCAGGTGCGTCTGCTCGACCCAGGTGGGCATCTGGAACTCGTCGAGCCCGGACTCCGGATCCACCGCCTGCTCAGCGTCTTCGTCGATCTGTGGCAGCGGCCCAGGTGGTGGGACCGGGTCAGGCGCAGGCGTGTGCCAGGTACGCAGGAAGTCACGGGCTTCTGAATGCCAGCGTCGTGCTCCAAGGACCTGCTGTCCGGGATCAAGCAACTGACGGACGTCCAATGCATCATCGATCATCGCTACCCAGGCATCACCCGTGGTGGACAACTGCGTCGCGTACTCGAGGTTGCGCGCCTGCATTGCGATGATCGAAGCCACCCGCTCGGCGATCAGGGGCGTCAGGATCTCGTGCTGCTCGACCCGCATCACTGCCTCTGTCGGCAGGGCTCGCAGGTCATCCAGCGCGAGGGCAGGACGAAGCTGCTCCAACCCCTGGGCCGAGGCAAGGTGAGCAGTAAGCGCCGCCCAATCGGCAAATACCGTCAATTGCTGATCCGGCGCGAACCATATCAACGATTGATCGCCGTCCATACGTGGCTGAACCACAAAGGTGCTCGCCAGAGGCAACGGCGCGCCTTCTCCGGCCTGCAGCGTCAACTTCCAGCACGGGGTGGCGGCCTGCTCGGTAGTATTGTCCATTGCCCAGCGCAACACCGACCTCAGTGCCCTCAACGTAGCCGGTGTCAGGTTGGCATCGCGAGCGCGCACGTCCAGATGACGGAGCAAGCTCGCGCTGAAGCAGTCATTGGCCATGTCCTTGCGCGTGTGGGCGTGCTCGGCGCTCACCGGTGCCAACCAGTAGTTGTCGAGCAGCTTGGCGTAGTGTTCGTTGACCCCTGTAACCGCATCAGCCATTGCCTGGGTGTACAGCAAGGCATCGGCGGTGCCGACGATTGCCCCTTGCAGGTCGAGAAACTGCCGTCTGCAGCCCTTGACCACAGTGGCACCGCGATACTGGTCAAACACCGCCTCGGCCAGGGTCTGAGTCATGATGATCTTGCCGGCGTTGGAACCCTTTTCGATGACGATGCGCAGCAGGTGCGTCTGCGGGTCGATCGCAAGCTTGGGGAACGCCACCTCCAATTGCCGCTTCAATGAAGCCGTCGAGGCATCGTAAAGGCTCGGCATCTTGCACAGTTCAGCGCTCATTCGCCCCATCTGTTCGACCTGATGATCGATACACGTCAGTGCCTGCGCCTTGAACGGGTCACCCTCGAGCCGTTCGAACTCGAAGAGCGCGTCGGGGTCATCCTTGGCGAACCGGTCGCGCAACATGGCCAGCAAGGCATGACGATCGGCGTAAGCCTCTACTCCCCTGCTCAGGCTGAATAGATAGACCTGAGGCCTGGCGGCATCGGTGTGGCTCAACAACAGTGCCGCCGAGAGCTCGAACGGGTTGGCCGATCCGTCGCCACGCATCAGCCGGTCGACGCGCACAGGGTCTGGATCGTTCTCGACCGCAGGCCGTGCCGGCCCCAGCAGCCAGGTGTGTTCGGTGGGGCTGAACAGTTTCTTCTGACGCGCAGCGGCCAGTTCATCGATATAGCGACGCTTGAGCGCCTCGCGCTGGAAAAACTCGGGTGTAATGTCGGGCATGTCTGCTCCTGGTCATTGTGCCCGCCCAGAGCGGGCGGGCATTCATGACAGGAGCGTATGGAGAAACGTCGTACCGCCTGCGCTACATAATGCTGTACATGCGCGTCGACATTTGCGATTCAATGGATCAGGTACGCAGTGCCTTCAACTCCTGCGCGGGGTCTTGTGCTTCAGGCAGTTCGACCAGAGCCGGGCGGCTGTTCCAGTGCGGAATCAGCACCAGTGCCGAGACCAGCGCGCAGGCGGCGAAGACGATGAAAACCGTAACGGTGTCGAAATAACCTGGCAGCAAACCACCGAGAATCGCCCCCACCGAGCCGCAACCGTTGACGAAACCCGAGGCGGTCGCGGCGGCTCTGGCGGTGCCGAAATCGATGGCCGCCGTACTGCTGATCATTGAGTCCGGCCCGTACAGCGTCAGGCCCATGACGAACAACAGCGCCACCACCAACAACACGCTGCCGGTGTGCATCGCACCCATGAACAGGCCCAGCGCAACGGTCAGCGCCACCAGGCTCAAGACACAGGCCGGCATACGCCGGGCGCCGAACAGTTTGTCCGAGGCAAGGCCAATCATGATCGGTCCCAGCAGCCCGGCCAGTTCAAATGCAGTCGGCACGATGGCGGCGCCGACCTTGCCGACATTGGGCATCTGCTCGAAGACGATCACCGGGCCCCACAGCAGAATCGCGTAACGCGCCGGCTTGAGCAGGAAGTACGCAAGGCCCAACGTCAGCACCGTGCGATTGCGCAGGATCTCCTTGAGCGGCGTCCACACGCTCATGCCCTTCTGCGCATCGAGTTGCGCCGCACTCAACTCGGGTTCGGGCTCCACGGCTGGCAGGCCGACATCCTGGGGCGTGTTGCGCTGAAAGATGAAAAACAGCAGCGCCACAAAAGCCACCACCGCAGCGCTGGAAAAGAACGCCGCGTGCCAGGTGCCGATCAGGTCATAGGCCCACCAGCCGGCAAACGGTGAGGCCACCAGGCCGCCAAAGGCGTAGCAGGAACTCCACAGCCCCAGCACCCGCCCGCGCTGGATGGCCGGGAAAAACGCGCCGATGTTCTTGCACAGCCCTGACCAGCCGGTGGACTGCGCCAGGCCCTGGATCAGCATGCAGGTAGCAAAGATCGGCAGCGTTGCGAAGCTACCCATGACCACCGCGGCTGCGGCGGAAATCAGCAAGCCGCCGAGCACCACCACCCGCGGGCCGAAGCGGTCGGCGAGCATGCCCCAGGTGAACTGGCCCACGGCATAGGCAGCCAGGTAGATGGCGTCCATGTTCGCCATGGCCATCTTGTCCAGGTGAAAAGTCGGGTCTTCGGCGATGCCCAGCTTGGCCACCGAAAAGGCTTTGCGGGTGAAATAGAAAGCAGCGTAGGCAAGCCAGGTGATGGCGAAAATCTGCACGCGCCAGCGCTTTATCGTTGCGACGGTATGGTTCATTGGATCTGACCTCGGGGTTGAGTGTGCCGGCAGAAATTGAAGGAATAACGCCTGTGTTCTTATTGGTGTAAGCACGGCATCCGCCGCCTTTTGATGGGCTGCGAATGGTCAGATGAGTCGCCAACGGTGTGCCGCGTGCACACAGCACCCGGTGGTCGCTCATGGCCTCGACCGGCCAGTCGTGTCACGACCGTCGTTCGGGCTGGAGGGGATCAAAGCAAGTGCAGACTAATAAGTGAAATCGATTTATCGTATTTCAAATATAAGCTCAGCTTGTAACAGGTGGTTGCATGTCGGTGTCCCACGCGCAGTTGAAAGCCTTTCACGCCGTCGCCCAACACGGCAGCTTCACCGTTGCCGCGCAGAAGCTGTTCCTGACCCAGCCGGCGATTTCCGATCAGGTGCGCAAACTCGAAGAGCGTTACGGGGTGATGCTGTTTCATCGCAACAAGCGCTCGGTGAAGCTCACCGACCTGGGCGAACGCCTACTGGGCATCACTCAACGCTTGTTCGCCGTGGAAATGGAAGCGCAGGAACTGCTACAGGATTCCCAGGCCTTGCAAACCGGCAGCCTGACCCTGGCGGTGGACGCGCCCGTGCACGTGCTGCCGCAGATCGCCCGCTTCTGCGAGCGTTACCCCGGCATCACGGTGAAGATCGAAACCGGCAACACCGATGAATCGCTGCACCGGCTGTTCAACTATCAGGCCGACCTGGCCTTGCTCGGGCGTGATGTCAGCGATGACCGGCTGCTGTCGATTCCGCTGCGCAGCGACCCGTTCGTGGCGTTCGTTGCGCTGAGTCATCCGTGGGCGAGCCGCGCCTCCATCACCCTGGCGGACTTGCACGACACGCCGTTGGTGCTGCGTGAGCCGGGTTCGGTCACGCGGCAGATCGTCGAAGAAGAAATGAACCGCCTGGGCCTGAAAATCCGCCCGGCGATTCAGGTCGAGGGGCGTGAAGCGGCCCGCGAGGCAGTGGTGGTGGGGATCGGCGTGGGGGTGGTGTCGGCCGCCGAGTTCGGCGCCGATTCACGGGTGATCGCCCTGCCGATTCTGGACTGCACCCGGCGCATGACCGAAACGCTGGTGTGTTTGCCCGAGCAGAGCTCGCGGCGGGTGGTGGCGACTTTTCTGGAAATGGTGAATGAAGGATTGGCATCCTCATCCCTGTAGGAGCGCGCTTGCCCGCGACTGCGATCCGTCTGCCCCGGACTCGCTGACTGACACTACGCCATTGCGAGCAAGCTCACTCCTACAGGACCGGGGCTGTTCAAATGACCGCCAAATCGAAAAACGCCTTGATCAAGCGCAACTCCCGACGCCGCTCCAGGCAGCCGATGAAATGCTGATTGAGCAGTCCCTCCCCCGCAAGCGGCACGGCCACCACCCTGGGATCGTGGCTGACCTCCACCGATGACACGATACCGATGCCCAGATCCGCCGCCACCGCTTCGGTCACCGCCTCGCGACTGTCCAGCTCCAGCAGCACCCGCGGCCCGACCACGGCCAGCAAGCAGGCCTCATCGAAGGTGCGGCGGGTGATCGAGGTCGGTTCGCGCAGCACCATGATCTGCTGATCCAGCCGCTCAAGCGCAATCTCGCCCTCGCCTGCCCACTCATGCCGCGCAGGCACCAAGGCGCAGATTCGCGACTGCGCCAGGCTCTGCAGATGCATGCCCTTGCGCGACTCCACCTCGGTGAGCACCGCGACATCCGCATGTTCCGACACCAGCGCTGCCAGGGTTTCCTGAGCGTTACCCAGACGCAGATTGACCGTGATCCCCGGAAACTTCGCGCGCAGCCTTGCCAGCATCGGCATCACCATGTGCGGCCCGTCCGCCGCGACTTCCAGCCGCCCGGTAAGCAGTTGCCGGTTGGCTTCGAGCATTGCCTGGGCCTCTTCGGCCATGCCGAACATCGCCCGGGTGATCGCTGCCAGCTTGATGCCCTCGTCGGTCAGCTCGACCCGCCGCGCCGTTCGCCGCAGCAGGGTGATCTGGTAGTGATCCTCCAGGGCCTTCACATGCCCGGTGACGGCTGGCTGGCTGATGAACAGGCGTGCTGCGGCGCGGGTGAAGCTGCCTTCCCGGGCGACGGCGTCGAAGGCACGCAATTGGAAGAGGTTCATGAATCGGCCTGACTTATAGTTCGGATAACAACAAGCAATTTGATTGATAGTTCGCCTGCGGTCAACGTATGCCCGTCGCTTCCGATCCCCTGACGCTTCGAGGACACGCCCATGAGCATTGCGCAACCGATCCTGCTGACTCCCGGCCCGTTGACCACTTCTGCCCGCACCCGTCAGGCGATGATGGTCGACTGGGGCTCATGGGACGACCGTTTCAACAAGCTGACCGCCAGCCTGTGCTGGCAGTTGCTGGACATTATCAACGGCCACGAAACCCACCGTTGCGTCCCCCTGCAAGGCAGCGGCACCTTCGCCGTGGAAGCGGCCATCGGCACCCTGGTGCCCCGCGACGGCAAAGTGCTGGTGCTGATCAACGGCGCCTACGGCAAACGCCTGGCGAAAATCTGCGAGGTGCTGGGCCGCGACTTCTGCACGTTTGAAACTGCCGAAGACCAGCCGACCACCGCTGCCGACGTCGAAACGATGCTGCAGACCGATCCGCGCATCACCCACGTCGCGCTGATTCATTGCGAGACCAGCACCGGCATCCTCAACCCGCTGCCGGAAATCGCCGAGGTCATCGCCCGGGCCGGCAAGCGCCTGATCATCGATGCCATGAGTTCCTTCGGCGCGCTGCCGGTGGACGCTGCGAAAGTCCCGTTCGACGCCCTGATCGCAGCGTCCGGCAAATGCCTGGAAGGCGTGCCGGGCATGGGCTTCGTCTTCGCCCGCAAAGAGGCGCTGGACGCCGCTGCCGGCAACTCGCACTCGCTGGCCATGGACCTGCACGACCAGTACACCTACATGGCCAAGACCGGCCAGTGGCGTTTCACCCCGCCGACTCACGTGGTCGCCGCGCTGCACGAGGCGCTGCTGCAATACAAGGAAGAAGGCGGCCTGCCTGCGCGCAACGCCCGTTATGTCGACAACTGCAAGGCGCTGCTCGATGGCATGGCCGAACTGGGCCTGCGCAGCTTCCTGCCTGCCGCGATCCAGGCGCCGATCATCGTTACCTTCCACGCCCCGCGCGATGCGCGCTACCAGTTCAAGGACTTCTACGAGCGGGTCAAGGCCAAGGGTTTCATCCTCTATTCGGGCAAGTTGACCCAGGTCGAAACCTTCCGCGTCGGCTGCATCGGCCACGTGGACGCCAAGGGCATGCAGGCCGCCGTGGACGCCATCGGCGAAGTGCTGCGGGAAATGGAAGTGCTGGACATCTGAACCTCGCCACCTGTTTGAAACCCTGATCTGACACCCTGACTTCGCTACGAATTTGAGGATTGACCCATGAACTACAGCAACCCGACCCAACTGCAAGCCGCGATTCTCGACTGGGCTGGCACCGTCGTCGATTTCGGCTCCTTCGCCCCGACGCAGATCTTCGTCGAAGCCTTTGGCGAGTTCGACGTGCAGGTTTCCATCGAAGAAGCCCGCGGCCCGATGGGCATGGGCAAGTGGGACCACATCCGCACGCTGTGCGACCAGCCGCAGATCGCCGAGCGCTATCGCAAGGCCTTCGGCCGCACGCCGACCGACGATGATGTCACCGCCATCTACGAGCGCTTCATGCCGCTGCAGATCGAGAAGATCGCCACCCACTCGGCGTTGATTCCGGGTGCGCTGGATACCCTCACCGGCCTGCGCCAGCAAGGGCTGAAGATCGGCTCATGCTCGGGCTACCCGGCGGTGGTGATGAAGAAGGTGGTCGAACTGGCGGCGAAAAACGGCTATGTCGCCGATCACGTGGTGGCCACCGATGAGGTGCCCAATGGCCGCCCGTGGCCTGCTCAAGCGCTGGCCAACGTGATTGCCCTGGGGATCGATGATGTGGCGGCGTGCGTAAAGGTCGATGACACCGTGCCGGGGATTCTCGAAGGGCGTCGCGCCGGGATGTGGACTGTGGCGCTGGTCTGCTCGGGTAACGCGCTGGGCCTGACCTACGAGCAGTATCAGGCTCTGGCGCCGGAGAAGCTGGACGCCGAACGCAAACGCATCCACACCCTGTTCGAAGGCTCACGCCCGCATTACCTGGTGGACACGATCAACGAATTGCCCAAGGTGATCGCCGATATCAACCGGCGCCTGGCCAAGGGCGAGATGCCGCAAAGCGCCTGAACCGCAGGAGCGCGCTTGCCCGCGACCGCGGTGTGTCAGCCGGCGTTGATTGGGCTGACACACCGCCATCGCGGGCAAGCGCGCTCCTACGAAGAGCGTTGCCAATCAGGCCTTGAGGGTCCGCTCAACATGCCCGGCAAACGCATCGATGATGCTCTGCAGGAACGGGCGGGTCTTCTCGTTCAGCTTGCCTTGCTCATCGAAGAAACTCCCGGCACCGCCCAGATACGCCTCCGGCTGCTGCATGCACAGCACATCCAGGAACACGAACGACTGACGCAAGTGCTGGTTGGCCCCGAAGCCGCCGATGGCGCCGGGCGAAACACTGACCACCGCCGCAGGCTTGGCCTTGCCCCAGGAGCTCTTGCCATACGGGCGCGAACCCACGTCGATGGCGTTTTTCAGCACACCCGGCACCGAGCGGTTGTATTCCGGGGTGACGAACAGGAAACCGTCAGCGCCTTGCAGGGCCTGACGAAACGCGGTGTAGGCCGCAGGTGGCGAATCGAGGTCGATGTCTTCGTTGTACAGGGGCAGATCGCCGATTTCGACGATTTTCAGCGCAAGGCTCGAAGGTGCCAGCTCCGCCAGCGCCTTGGCGACCTTGCGGTTGAGGGACTCTTTTCTCAAGCTGCCGACGATCACTGCAATCGTATGAACCTGGCTCATGAACCTGACCTTCTTCTGATGGAGGAGTGACAGTTATAGATCAAGGCGACGAATTGGTCAGCGCAGTTTTTTCGTTCTCTTTGATCGAACCAGCCGATCTGCAACGCAAAACTTCGCTCCGTGAGCCTACCGTTGGTCGCGACTATTTTTTCCTCATTCGAAAACTACCCCGTAAAACGGCGGTCTGAAAGCCTTGAGCGGGGAAAGCCCCTTCGCAACCCAGGGAACGGTCTTACAAGCGGACACGGATTCACGGCCTGCGGTGGTACGATGCAGGCGAAACGAGCAGTTATTTCCAGAGGTTACAAAGCAAATGGCTTCAAACGATCATGTCGCACAATTTCATGCACGAGATGCAGAGGGTCGCATCTATCCCGTGCGGGAATTCCATGATTTAAAGCCAGACGAGACGGGCGAGATGAAGCAGGTCATCACCTATCGCCTGGTCATCGGCGACCGTGTGAATCATCTGGGCGGTGACGAGTTCGAACTGATTCAGTCGGGGATCAAGCTGACCCGCGTCAGCTGAACCTCCGCAACCCCGTAGCAGCACGGCTTGCCGGCGGGAGCGGCCGACCTGTGACACATGCGTCGCATGACACACCGCTCCCGCCGGCAAGCCGTGCTGCTACGGGATGGTGTCGTCAAACAGCAGATACCAGAAAATCGCGGATTCCCGAGTGCTCGGGTCGATCGCGCGATAGCGCAGGTGATCCACCCCACCCACCACGAACCCGTAGCGTTCATACAACCGGCATGCCGCCAGGTTGTTGTTCTGGGTTTCCAGCATGATCCCCGGCAACTCGTGCTTGCGCGCCCAGAAGCGCGCCACGTCCAGCAGCTTGCGAGCCACACCGCTGCGCCGCATGGCTGTGTCCACCGCCAACTCGTCGATATGGGCGAAACCGTTCCAGTGCTTGCTGATGACGATGTGCCCCACCGGATCTTCGTCCAGCCAGGCCACCAGCACCGTGCCATCGGCCGCATCGCGGTAATGACAGAACTCTTCAGAATCGATCCCGTAGTTCTTCAGATAAGGCTCGACCGCGTCGATGGGCCATTGCGCAACCGGTACGCCGATCTGCACCTGGGCGTAGCCAGTGACCGTGAAGGTGAATTCGCTGTTGAGGATGTAATCCTCGAAGCTCTCGTCGGCGACCCGAATGCTCAGGTTCAACTCGTCTCGGCACGCTGGATCGTTCACAGGACCGCCCCCTGACGTCAGGCCTGGGCCTCGCTCTCTGATAACTGCGTCCACAACGCCGGCGCACCGGCCGACTTGGCGATCACTGCCAGGCGGGCAGCGTGGTCGGCGAGTTCCGCTTCGCTGGCGACAATCACCCGGCCCGGCGTGCGGTTGGCGATACGGCGCACTTCCGACGGCCGCTCGGCCCCGCCTTCACCGTCGCTGTTACCGGCCAGGGACAGGGTCGTCTGGCCGCCGGTCATCGCCAGGTAGACGTCCGCCAGAATCTCGGAGTCGAGCAAGGCGCCATGCAGCTCGCGGTTGGAGTTGTCGACGTCGTAGCGTTTGCACAGCGCGTCGAGGCTGTTGCGCTGCCCCGGATGACGCTCGCGGGCCATGGCCAGGGTGTCGAGCACCGTGCAGAAGCTGGCGATGTCCGCGCGGTCGGTCTGGCCGATCAGGGCGAACTCGTTGTTGAGGAAGCCGACGTCGAACGCCGCGTTGTGGATGATGAGCTGGGCGCCCTTGATGAATTCGTAGAACTCATCGGCCACTTCGGCAAAGCGTGGCTTGCCGATCAGGAACTGGTCGGTGATGCCGTGGACGCCAATCGCGCCTTCATCACTGGAACGGTCCGGTTGCAGGTAGACGTGAAAGTGCCGCCCGGTCAACCGGCGCCCGATCACTTCCACACAACCGATCTCGATCACCCGGTGGCCGTCGGTGACGGGCATACCGGTGGTTTCGGTATCGAGTACGATTCTTCGTTCTGTGATGTTGTTTTCTGCAGTCATAACCTACGCCTCAGCTTCAGGCGCGGATATTAACACGGGAGTTTTGGGCGTGCGCCCTTCGCGCTCCCTCGCTTTTTCTTGCGACGCTGAGGTCGTGTGTATGTTGATCGTTCCCACGCTCTGCGTGGGAATGCAGTGTGCGACGCTCCGCGTCGCTGGCGGACTTTGGGATCGGGTGTTGATCCGTTTTTGCGGTGGTCCGGATTTTGGGTTTCGCCCCTTACGGGCGACTGACTTTCCTTACGGGGAAAGTAAGCAAAGCCATTGCGACAGGCTGGGGTCCTTCGGACTTCCCTCGCTCCGGCGCCGTTCCGGGGGCACGCCATGATGGGCCGTCCCTGGCCCGCACGGCTTTCGCGGCTTCCTGCCGCTCATCCCCCTCCACGACGCCTGCGCTCGGCCTGGCGCCTTGACGTCGCGTTCGGCGGCGCCTGCACCACCGCGTAAGAAGATCAAAATCAACATCTAAAACACACCACCGCCCCGTAGCAGTCCGGCTTGCCGGCGTCGGCGCCCTCAAAATCGCCGACGCCGGCAAGCCGGACTGCTACGTGCGGATCGACTCACCCCTGTAGGAGCGCGCTTGGTCTGGGCCGCATTCGGACGATGGCGTCCTCAAGTTCGCCCCCGCCGGCAAGCCGTGCTGCTACGGGTCGGTGGCGTGCTTTTGAGCTTGATCTTGGTGCGCGATGGCACAGGCGCCGCCGAACGCGACGTTAAGGCGCCAGGCCGAACGCAGGCGTTGCATAGTGGGTTGAGCGGCAAGGATGCCGCGAAAGCCGTGCGGGCCAGGGACGGCCCATCACGGCGGACCCACGGAGCGGCGCCGGAGTGAGGGAACCGAGACGAAGTCGAGGCCCAGCCTGTCGCAGGGCTTTTTTGGTTACTTTTTCAGCTCTTGGAAAAAGTGACCCGCCGTACGGGCGGAACGGTGAATCCGCGTCACCCTCGCCAACGGATATACCCACCGATCTCTCTACCACCGTGCCGCACCACGTGACCGAACCAAGGCATTCAGCCGTGCTTGATCCCGCGCACTTCATCTACGCCGCGGTTGGCGAGTTGGTCCGCCCGTTCGTTGCCCGGATGACCAATGTGGCCGCGTACCCATTTCCAGGTCACGGTGTGGCGGTTGACCTGCTCGTCGAGCTGTTTCCACAGGTCAGCGTTCTTGACCGGCTCCTTGGCCGCCGTCTTCCAGCCGCGCTTCTTCCAGTTGACCATCCACTCGGTGATGCCCTTCATCACATACTGCGAGTCCGTGACCAGAATCACCTCGCACGGCCGCTTCAACTCTTCCAGGCCGCGAATCGCGCCCAGAAGCTCCATGCGGTTGTTGGTGGTGTTGGCTTCACCGCCCCAGAGTTCCTTTTCCACGCCCTTGCACACCAGCAACGCGCCCCAGCCGCCAGGGCCGGGGTTGCCTTTGCAGGCGCCATCGGAGAACAGTTCTACGGTATCGCTCATTACGACTCTTTCCAGAATTCAGAAGGCTTGTTTCGGCCATTGCCGATCAAGGCTCGGGGGTACGCCGGTTGACCTTGGCCATCGGCAGGGGCAACAGTTTGCCCATCGGTTCGCGCCGCGGCATGCGCACAGGCCGCAATCCGACCACCAGTTTGCGCGCCACCAATAAATAGAAGCCGCCACCCGGGCTCTGCCAGCCGTCGCCCAGACGCTCAAGGCCCGACAGGCGTTGCTGCCACACAGGTGAGGCAAGGGGCGGACGATAGCACCCGAACCTGCGTTTCTCCAGCGCGAAGCCCAGCAGGTTGAGCCAGTCCCCGACCCGCGACGGCGAGATGCAGCGGGCCCGGCGCAAGGCGTCGTTGGTGAAGAAATGACGAATGCCCCAAGTGCTCCAGGGATTGATTCCGATAATCAGCAAATGGCCACCAGGCCGCACGCTGCTAGCCGCCTCGCGCAGCAGCCCGTGGGGCGACAGGCAGAAATCCAGGCCGTGCTGCATCACCACCACATCGGCGGCATGCTCGCTCAAGGGCCAGGCCTGCTCTTCGCAGACGATCTCGACGCCGGGCAGCGGCGCGCCGAGGCGTACATTGCGCTGCACCTGCTTGGCCGCCGGCGGGGTTTGCGCGGACGGGCCGTAGTGCACCAGATAGCCACCAAAGAAGCGCTCCAGCTCCTCTTCGAGTACCCGGCGCTCCTCTTCCAGCAGTAACTGGCCCAAGGGCCCGGACAACCACTCTCGGGCAGAGCTGATCAACTCAAGCCATTCGGGGTCGGCCTGGGCGAACGCTTCATCGGTCATTTCCGGTCTCCTGGAGGGGTCCCTCATGCGACTGGCTCGCACAGAAACGGTTCAGACTCTAAGATGCTTCTTTGTTTTCAAAAAAGCGAATCGCGCCATGATACAGATCGATGCCCTGCCCGCTTTCTCTGACAACTACATCTGGTTGTTACAAGACAATGCCAGCAAACGCTGCGCGGTGGTCGATCCGGGCGATGCCAGGCCTGTACTGGCCTGGCTGGAACGCAATCCTGGCTGGCAGTTGAGCGACATTCTGGTCACTCACCATCATGCCGATCATACCGGTGGCGTAGCAGAGCTTAAAAGTATCACGCAGGCCAGGGTCTACGGCCCGGCCAACGAGAATATCCCGGCACGGGACGTCGCCCTGTCCGATGGTGATGAGGTCACCGCCCTGGGCCTGACCTTCACCGTGCATGCGGTCGCCGGCCACACCCTGGGCCACATCGCCTTTTACCATGAGGATGCGCAACGGCCCCTGCTGTTCAGTGGCGACACGCTGTTCGCCGCCGGTTGCGGTCGCCTGTTCGAAGGCACGCCGCAACAGATGCACGCATCGCTCTCGCGCCTCGCTGCCCTGCCCGGCAACACGCAAGTCTACTGCGCCCACGAATACACCCTGAGCAACCTGCGCTTTGCCGTGGCGGTCGAGCCGGAAAATCAGGATGTGCGCGCACGCTTCGAGGACGTCACCCGCCTGCGCGAGCAAAACCGCATCAGCCTGCCGTCGAGTATCGAGCTGGAACATCGGACCAATCCGTTTCTGCGGGTTTCGCAACGTTCTGTCAAACAAAAAGCAGACGAACGGACTGGTACAGACAACAGCTCGCCTGCGGCCGTTTTTGCAGCGTTGCGAGCGTGGAAAGACACGTTCTAAAGGTGCATGGCTTTGGTACAAAAATTCTGAAAGGTTGACCGTTCCCAAGACGCTTTCTAGAATCGCCCGACATTTTCGACTGGAACTATCTCCCAGCCAATGTCGTCATCTATACGTAAAACCTTTAATTCCGACGCATTGACTCGGTTGGCACAGGCAATCGCGGTGGTCGCGAGCGCTACGTTGGCAGGCTGCCAGACTACCGGCAGCCTGGAATCCAGCAACGCGACGAGTGCCGCTCATCCCCCCGCTTCCGTCAAGCCAAAACAGGTTTTCATCGCCCGCAAGCCGGTTCCACTGGCCCCGCCCCATGATGTCTGGGAGCGCATGCGCCAGGGCTTCCAGTTGCAGGATGGCAACGACCTCAACCCGCGTATCGACCAGCAGCGCCTCTGGTTCGCCAACAACCCGTCGTTCCTGGAAACAGCCGGTGAGCGCGGCAGCCTTTATATGCACTACATCGTCGAGCGCCTCGAAGAGCGCAACATGCCGCTGGAGCTGGCGCTGCTGCCAGTGATCGAAAGCGCCTACAACCCGATGGCCCTATCGCGCAGCGATGCTGCTGGCATCTGGCAGTTCATCCCGTCCACGGGGCGCTACTTCAACCTGCGTCAGACCAGCTTCTATGACGGTCGTCGTGACATCACTGCCTCCACCACGGCGGCGCTGGACTACCTGACCAAGCTGCACGACATGTTCAACGGCGACTGGCTGCTGGCGCTTGCCGCCTATAACGCCGGGGAAGGCACGGTCAGCCGCGCCATCGAGCGCAACGAAAAGCTCAACCTGCCGACCGACTACTGGAACCTGCCACTGCCGCAGGAAACCCGCGACTACGTGCCGAAACTGCTGGCCCTGTCGCAGGTGGTCATGTCGCCGCAAGCGTACGGCGTGAACCTGAACCCCATCGACAACAAGCCCTACTTCGAAGTGGTCGAGCTGAACCAGCGCATGGACCTGACCAAGGTCGCGCAGATGGCCAACATCGACGAGGACGAGTTGATCCAGCTCAACCCGGCCTTCAAGAAGCGCCTGACCATCGACGGACCGCAGCACCTGCTGGTGCCGACTTCCAAATCGCAACTGCTGACCACCAGCCTCTCGAACATGAAACCCGAGGAACTGGTGGACTGGCAGCAATACCGCGTGCGTCCGGGTGACAGCCTGGCCAGCATCGCCAGCCGCTACAAGGTGTCGACCAGTACGCTCAAGGATCTGAACAAGCTGTCGGGCAACCACCTCAAGCGCGGCCAGGCGCTGACCATTCCGGTACAGCCCGGCATGAAATACGCGATGCCGGTGTTCGAGGAAGTGGCCGAAGTCGACGAGAAACCGGCCCGCACCCGCACCTACAAAGTGAAGAAAGGCGACAACCTGGGCCAGATCGCCCGCATCAACAAGGTTGAAGTGCACGATCTGCAGCACTGGAACAAGCTGTCCGGCTACAACCTCAAGGTCGGCCAGACCCTGGTGATGCAGGACAACAGCAAGCCGGCCAAGACCAGTTCCCGCGCCGTCGCCAAAAACGACAGCAAAGCGAAGGACGCCGAAGGCAAGGCCACGCAGTACAAGATCCAGAAAGGCGACTCGCTGTACCTGGTGGCCAAACGTTTCAACGTCGAGATGCAGCACCTCAAGCGCTGGAACCCGCGCAGCGGCCAGGCGCTCAAGCCGGGGCAGACGTTGACGGTTTATTTGCCGCATTGATCCAGCCAGCACCGCTTCACCTGTAGGAGCGCGCTTGCCCGCGATTGCGTTTTGCCTGTCGCCGTATTATTCGCTGACACACCGCGATCGCGGGCAAGCGCGCTCCTACAGACCTATGCAACGCTCACGCGCCCTCCACCCCACCCTTTTTCCAGCCCATACAAGCTGTTACTGTGACCGACCGCTGCCTGGATCGAAGCCGACTTGATACGCCTTCTGCTGCTGTTTTCCAGCCTGGTCTTGAGCACGACAGCCGCCGCGACCATCAGCGAAAGCCATGGTTACGCCCAGTTCGGTGTCCTCAAGTATCCGGCCAGTTTCACCCATTTCGACTGGGTCAACCCCGAGGCGCCGAAGGCTGGCACCTTGAGGATCATGGCATTCGGCACCTTTGACACCCTCAACCCCTACACCTTCAAGGGCAGCAGCCCGATTTCCACGCCCAATTTCGGCCAGTACGGCGTCAGCGAGCTGAACGAGCCGTTGATGGTCGGCACCGGGCAATACGACCCCTCCGGTGACGAACCAACCTCAAGCTATGGCCTGATTGCCAAGTCGGTGGAGTACAGCGAGGACCGCAGCTGGGTGGTGTTCAACCTGCGCCCGGAAGCGCGCTTTCACGACGGCAAGCCGATTACTGCCTACGATGTGGCGTTTTCCTACAGGACGCTGCTGCGTGACGGCCACCCGCAGTACCGTACCGCATTGCAGGAAGTGCAGCGGGTGGACATCCTCAACCGTCATCGCATCCGCTTCGTGCTCAAGCGGTCCGGCAACCCATTACTGATTCTGCGTCTCGGCGAATTGCCCGTGCTGCCGCAGCACTACTGGAAGAACCGCGACTTCAAGGCCACGACCTTCGAACCGCCGCTGGGCAGCGGCCCATACCGCATCACCCAGGTGCGCCCGGGGCGCAGCCTGGTGTTCGAGCGGGTCAAGGATTACTGGGGCAAGGATTTGCCGGTCAATCGCGGCAAGTACAACTTCAACCGCGTGCAGGTGGAGTTCTACCGTGATGCCGATGTGGCCTTCGAAGCCTTCAAGGCCGGCGAGTTCGACATCTACATCGAGCATCAGGCCAAGAACTGGTTCACCGGCTACGACTTCCCTGCCGTGGCCAACGGCAGCGTGATCAAGGCGCAGATTCCGCACCAGATCCCGACCCAGACCCAGGGCCTGTTCATGAACACCCGCCGCAGCACTTTCGCTGACATCAAGGTGCGCGAGGCGCTGGGGTTGATGTTCAATTTCGAGTGGACCAACCGCACGCTGTTCAACAACGCCTACAGCCGTTCGGTCAGCTACTACCCCAACAGCGAGTTCTCGGCGACGGACCTGCCGGCCGGGCGTGAATTTCTGGCATTGTCGCCGTACCGCGATCAACTGCCGGCAAAACTCTTCACCCAGCCCTTCGCCGTGTCGAAAACCGACGGTGGCGGCGTGCCTCGCGACACGATTCGTAAAGCTCTGGGGCTGCTCGCCGAGGCCGGCTGGAAATACACTGACCGCGGCCTTGCCAACAGTGCCGGGCAGCCGTTGCGATTCGAGATACTGCTGGTCAACCCGAACCTTGAACGCATTCTGCAACCGTACATCGAAGACCTCACGCGGATCGGCATCGACGCGCGCCTGCGCACGGTGGATCGCGCCCAATACAAACAGCGTCTGGACCAGTTCGATTTCGACATGATTCTGATGACCCTGAACCAGACGCTCAGCCCCGGCCTCGAACAGTGGCAGTATTTCCACTCAAGCCAGGCCGGTATCCGGGGCAGCAAGAACTATGCAGGTGTCGCAAGCCCGGTGGTGGACAACCTCCTGAACCAGCTGCTGGCCGCGAAAACCCGTGACGACCAGGTCGCGGCCACCAAGGCCCTGGACCGCGTCCTGCTCTGGCAGCACTACATGATTCCCAACTGGTACCTCAACAATCATCGTCTGGCGTACCGCAGTCGTTTCGCCATGGTCACCACCCCGCCCTACACCCTGGGCCTGCGTGCGTGGTGGCTCAAGCCTTCGGAGAAAACCCAATGACCGCACTGCGCTCACTGACGCGGGCTGGCGGCCTGTTCCTGTTCGGGCTGGCCTGCTCCGTGCACGCCGCCCCGCAGCATGCCATTACCCTGTACGGCGAAGCCCCCAAGTACCCTGCCGACTACAAGCACTTCGATTACGTGAACCCGGACGCGCCCAAGGGTGGGATCCTGCGCAGCGCCAGTTTCGGCGGCTTCGACAGCCTCAACCCGTTCATCAGCAAGGGCGTGCCCGCCGATGACATCGGCCTGATCTACGACACCCTGATGCGCCAGGGCCTGGACGAGCCGTTCACCGAGTACGGCCTGATCGCCGGCAAGATCGAAAAGGCCCCGGACAACAGCTGGGTGCGCTTCTACCTGCGCCCCGAGGCGAAATTCAACGATGGCCATCCGGTGCGCGCCGAAGACGTGGTGTTCAGCTTCGACACCCTGATAAAAGACGGCTCGCCGCTGTATCGCAGCTACTACGCCGACGTCGATCAGGTGGTGGCCGAAGACCCGCTCACGGTGCTGTTCAAGTTCAAGCACACCAACAACCGTGAGTTGCCGTTGATCATCGGGCAACTGCCAGTGCTGCCCAAGCATTGGTGGGCCACCCGGGACTTCAACAAGGGCAACCTGGAAATCCCGCTGGGCAGCGGGCCGTACAAGGTGTCGGAGGTCAAGGCCGGCCGCTCGATCCGCTACGAGCGCGTCAAGGATTACTGGGGCAAGGATCTGCCGGTGAACAAGGGCTTCTACAACTTCGACCGCCTCTCCACCGACTATTACCGCGACAACACGGTTGCGCTGGAAGGCCTCAAGGCCGGTGCGTTCGACTACTGGCAGGAAATGACCGCCAAGAACTGGGCCACCGCCTATGACGTCCCGGCTGTCAGGCAGGGCCGGCTGGTCAAGGAAGAAATCGCCAACGGCAACCCGCAAGGCATGCAGGGTTTCATCTTCAACCTGCGCAAGCCCATGTTCCAGGACGCCCGCGTGCGCCAGGCGATCAGCCTGCTGCTGGACTTCGAATGGACCAACAAGCAGCTGTTCTTCAGCAGCTACACGCGCACCAAGAGCTACTTCGACAACTCGGACATGGGCTCGCGCGGCCTGCCGTCTGAAGCCGAGCTGAAAATCCTCGAACCGCTGCGCGCACAACTGCCGCCGCAGGTATTCACCGAGGAGTTCAAGCTGCCGATCACCGATGGCAGCGGCATCATCCGCGAACAGCAGCGCAAGGCCTTTGCCCTGCTCAAGGAAGCCGGCTGGAAGATCGTCGGCGACAAGATGGTCGATACCCAGGGCAAGCCTGTGAGCATCGAATTCCTGCTGGCCCAGACCGAGTTCGAACGGGTATTGCTGCCGTTCAAGCGCAATCTGGCCGACATCGGTATCAACCTGGAGATTCGCCGGGTCGATGTCTCGCAGTACGTCACCCGGCGCCGCTCGCGGGACTACGACATGATCGTCGGCAGCTTCCCGCAGTCCAGCTCGCCAGGTAACGAACAGCGCGAATACTGGGACTCGTCGGCCGCCGACAAGCCGGGCAGCTACAACCTCATCGGCCTCAAGGACCCGGCGGTGGATGCACTGGTCAGCGGCCTGATCAACGCCGACTCGCGCCAGAGCCTGATCGACCATACTCGTGCGCTGGACCGTGCGCTGCTGTGGGGCTACTACGTGATTCCCAACTGGCACATCAAGACCTGGCGCCTGGCGTACTGGGACCATCTGGGCCATCCGAAGAAATCGCCGCTGTACGACATCGGCACCATGACCTGGTGGGTCAAGCCCGACACCACGCCAGCCATTTCGGTGCAACCGGCGCAAGACGGCGCCGAGCCTGAAGCGGCCCCATCCAAGGACGAGCAATAACATGCTGGCGTACATTCTGCGGCGCTTGCTGCTGATCGTGCCGACCCTGTTCGGCATCCTGCTGATCAACTTCGTGATTATCCAGGCCGCACCAGGCGGCCCGGTGGAACAGATGATCGCCAAGCTCGAAGGCTTCGAAGGCGCCACCAGCCGCATCGCCGGTGGCGGCGCCGAGGTCTCGGTGGCCGGCTCGAACTACCGTGGTGCCCAGGGCCTGGACCCGGCCCTGATCAAGGAAATCGAGCACATGTACGGGTTCGACAAGTCGGCCCCGGAACGCCTGTGGATCATGGTCAAGAACTACTCGAAGCTGGATTTCGGCGACAGCTTCTTTCGCGACGCCAAGGTCATCGACCTGATCGCCGAGAAGATGCCGGTGTCGATCTCGCTGGGGCTGTGGAGCACGCTCATCATGTACCTGGTGTCGATCCCGCTGGGGATCGCCAAGGCCACGCGCCACGGCAGCCAGTTCGACGTCTGGACCAGTTCGGCGATCATCGTCGGCTATGCCATCCCGGCGTTCCTGTTCGCCATCCTGCTGATCGTGGTGTTCGCCGGCGGCAGCTATTTCGATTGGTTCCCGCTTCGCGGCCTGACCTCCAGCAACTTCGACGAATTGAGCTGGCTGGGCAAGGTCGGTGATTACTTCTGGCACCTGGTGTTGCCGATCACCGCGCTGGTCATCGGCAACTTTGCCACCATGACCCTGCTCACCAAGAACAGCTTTCTGGACGAAATCGGCAAGCAGTACGTCATTACCGCCAAGGCCAAGGGTCTGACCCAGCGCCGGGTGCTCTACGGTCACGTGTTCCGCAACGCCATGCTGCTGGTGATCGCGGGCTTCCCGTCGGCATTCATTGGCATTTTCTTCACAGGTTCCCTGCTGGTCGAAGTGATCTTCTCCCTCGACGGCCTGGGCCTGATGAGTTTCGAGGCGGCGATCAACCGCGACTACCCCGTGGTGTTCGGCACCCTGTTCATCTTCACCCTGCTGGGGCTGGTGGTGAAACTGATCGGCGACCTGACCTACACGCTGGTTGACCCACGTATCGACTTCGACCGCAGGGATCATTGACATGACGTTGTCCCCTCTCAATCGACGCCGTTTCGAACGCTTCAAGGCCAACAAGCGTGGCTGGTGGTCGTTGTGGCTGTTCCTGATCCTGTTCGTTGCAAGCCTTGGCGCCGAACTGATCGCCAATGACAAGCCGCTGATCGTCAAATACGACGGCCAGTGGTATTTCCCGGTGTTCGAGCGCTACCCGGAGACCACCTTCGGCGGCGAATTCCCGCTGGAAGCCAACTACAAGAGCCCCTACATCAAGGAGCTGATCGCCAGCAAGGATGGCTGGACGCTTTGGGCGCCGATCCCCTTCAGCTACCAGAGCATCAACTACGACCTGAAGGTCCCCGCCCCTGCCCCGCCCTCGCGGGACAACCTGCTGGGCACCGATGACCAGGGCCGCGATGTGCTGGCCCGGGTGATCTACGGCTTCCGGGTGTCGGTACTGTTCGCCCTGACCCTGACCGTGCTCAGCTCGATCATCGGCGTCATCGCCGGCGCCCTGCAGGGCTTCTATGGCGGGTGGGTCGATCTGGTCGGCCAGCGCTTTCTGGAAATCTGGTCGGGGCTGCCGGTGCTGTACCTGCTGATCATCCTCGCCAGCTTCGTGCAGCCCAACTTCTGGTGGCTGCTGGGCATCATGCTGCTGTTCTCGTGGATGAGCCTGGTGGACGTGGTGCGGGCCGAATTCCTGCGCGGCCGCAACCTGGAATACGTGCGCGCCGCCCGGGCGCTGGGCATGCAGAACGGCGGGATCATGTTCCGTCACATCCTGCCCAACGCCATGGTCTCGACCATGACCTTCATGCCGTTCATCCTCACCGGCGCCATCGGCACCCTGACCGCGCTGGACTTCCTGGGCTTCGGCCTGCCCGCAGGCTCGCCGTCGCTGGGCGAACTGGTCGCGCAGGGCAAATCCAACCTGCAGGCGCCGTGGCTGGGCATCAGTGCCTTTGCGGTGTTGGCACTGATGTTGAGTTTGCTGGTGTTCATCGGTGAATCCGCCCGTGACGCATTCGACCCGAGGAAATGAGATGAATCAGGACAATCTGATCGAAATCCGCAACCTGTCGGTCGAGTTCGTCACCGGCCAGAAAACCCAGCGCGTGGTCGAGGGCATCAGCTTCGACATCCGCAAGGGCGAGACCCTGGCGCTGGTCGGGGAAAGCGGCTCGGGCAAGTCGGTCACTGCGCATTCGATCCTGCGCCTTCTGCCCTACCCGCTGGCGCGCCACCCGACGGGTACCATCCAGTACGCCGGGAACGAGCTGCTGACGGTCAGCGAAAAACGCATGCGCGCCATCCGTGGCAACCGCATCGCCATGATCTTCCAGGAGCCGATGACCTCGCTCAATCCGCTGCAATCGGTGGAAAAGCAGATCAACGAGGTGCTCGGCCTGCACAAGGGTCTGACCGGCAAGGCGGCCACACGCCGCACCCTGGAGTTGCTGGAGCTGGTCGGCATCCCCGAACCGCTCAAGCGCCTCAAGGCCCTGCCCCACGAGCTCTCGGGCGGCCAGCGTCAGCGGGTGATGATCGCCATGGCCCTGGCCAACGAGCCAGAACTGCTGATCGCCGACGAGCCGACCACCGCACTGGACGTCACGGTGCAGCTGAAAATCCTCGAACTGCTCAAGGAATTGCAGGCCCGTCTGGGCATGGCGCTGCTGCTGATCAGCCATGATTTGAACGTGGTTCGACAAATAGCCAACCGAGTATGTGTCATGCAGCGCGGTTGCATCGTCGAACAGGCATCGTGCGAAGAACTGTTCCGTGCGCCGCAGCATCCGTACACCAAAGAATTGCTCAGTGCCGAGCCCAAAGGGGGGCCGGCAGACAACGCTCCGGGCGCACCGATGCTGGAAGTAGAAGACCTCAAAGTCTGGTTTCCGATCAAGAAAGGTGTGTTCAAGCGTACCGTCGATCACGTCAAGGCCGTGGACGGCATCCACTTCAGTCTGCCCAAGGGCCAGACGCTGGGGATCGTCGGCGAAAGCGGCTCGGGCAAATCGACGTTGGGCCTGGCGATTCTCAGGTTGATTCGCAGCGAAGGCGAGATACGCTTTCAGGGCCAGTCGCTGGCCTGCCTCAAGCAGGATCAGGTCAGGCCCCTGCGCCGGCAGATGCAGGTGGTGTTTCAGGACCCGTTCGGCAGCCTCAGCCCGCGCATGTCGGTGTGCGACATCGTTGGCGAGGGCCTGCGGATTCACCAGATAGGAACCCCCGCCGAGCAGGAAACGGCGGTGATCGAAGCGCTCAAGGAGGTAGGCCTGGACCCGGCAACCCGGCACCGCTACCCCCATGAGTTTTCCGGCGGACAGCGGCAAAGGATCGCCATCGCACGGGCATTAGTGTTAAAACCTGCGCTGATTTTACTGGACGAGCCCACTTCGGCCCTCGACCGGACCGTTCAGCGCCAGGTGGTGGAGCTTCTGCGCTCCCTGCAAGCGAAGTACAACCTGACGTATTTGTTTATCAGCCATGACCTGGCGGTAGTCAAAGCGCTGAGCCACCAGTTGATGGTGGTCAAGCAAGGCCAAGTGGTCGAACAGGGTGTGGCAGAAGATATCTTCGCCGCACCGCAACATCCTTATACACAGCAGTTGCTGGAAGCCGCTTTTCTGGCACCAGCAACTGTCGATTAACCTGAAGAGGAAAAAACCATGGGTTTTCTCGCCGGTAAGCGCGTCCTGATCGTCGGTGTCGCCAGCAAACTGTCCATCGCATCCGGTATCGCTGCCGCCATGCATCGCGAGGGTGCTGAGCTTGCCTTCACCTACCAGAACGAAAAACTCAAAGGCCGCGTCGAAGAATTCGCCGCTGGCTGGGGTTCGAATGCCGACCTGTGCTTCCCTTGCGACGTGGCCAGCGACGAAGAAATCGCCAAGGTCTTCGAAGCGCTGAGCAAGAAGTGGGACGGCCTGGACTGCATCGTTCACTCCGTAGGTTTCGCCCCGGGTGACCAACTGGACGGCGACTTCACTCAAGCCACTACCCGTGACGGTTTCCGCATCGCTCACGACATCAGCGCCTACAGCTTCGTGGCCCTGGCCAAGGCTGGCCGTGAAATGATGCAAGGCCGCAACGGCAGCCTGCTGACCCTGTCGTACCTGGGCGCCGAGCGCACCATGCCCAACTACAACGTGATGGGCATGGCCAAGGCCAGCCTTGAAGCCGGCGTACGTTACCTGGCCCGCAGCCTGGGCCCGGACGGCACCCGCGTGAACGCGGTATCGGCAGGTCCGATCCGTACCCTGGCAGCTTCGGGTATCAAGAACTTCCGCAAGATGCTGGACGCCAACGAGGCTCAGACTCCGCTCCGTCGCAACGTGACCATCGACGAAGTCGGCAACGCCGGCGCATTCCTGTGCTCGGACCTGGCGTCGGGTGTGAGCGGTGAGATCATGTACGTTGACGGTGGTTTCAACACCACTGCGATGGGTGATCTGCAGGACTGATTCACAAGGGCTTGACGCGCTTTTTGTAGGAGCGCGCTTGCCCGCGACAGCCATCGGCCAGTGACCTTGGTGGTGCCTGACACGACGTCATCGCGGGCAAGCGCGCTCCTACAGCGATAGCGTGCTGCCAAAAGAAGCCCCGACTCTCACGAGCCGGGGCTTTTTGTTTGGGAGCGGGCTCGCCCGCGAAAGCGTCGGGGCAAACGACACTGCGTTACCCGACCGAGTGCCTTCGCCGGCAGGCCGGACGGCTAGGGGCTGTTACCTGTAGGAGCGCGCTTGCCCGCGACGGCGTCCTCATGATCGCCCCCGCCAGCAAGCCGTGCTGCTACGTAATAAACGCCACCCAACAAAAAGCCCCGACTCTTTCGAGCCGGGGCTTTTTGTTTCAGCGTGTTGCGAGGATCAGTATTTCTCGATCTTCGCTGCCGATTGCAGCTGTGCCTGGAACGATTCGAAGTCCTGACGGCCCTCGCGGGATGCCAGGAAGCGACGGTACTGGGTCTTCTCGGCGTCGGTCGCCGGGGCTGCCTGATTCACGCCGTTGAGGCGCACGATCACGAAGCTGCCGTCGGCGGCGGTGAGGCTGCCGTAGACCGGTTTGTCCTTGCCTTGCGGCTTGGTCATGCGGAACAGCGCCTGCAGCACCTGAGGGTCGACACCCTCCTGGCCGCGCGATGCCGCTTCCACGACTTTCCAGTTCTGACCTTCCTGCTGGATGGCGGTGTACGGCACCTTGCCATCGCGCAGACCAGCCAGCAGCGTGTCGCCCTTGGCCTTGATGGCCTCGCTTGCATGGTCCTTGGTCAGTTGCGCACGAATCGCATCAGAGACCGCTTCCAGAGGCAATTGCTCAGGCTGGCGATGCTCTTTGACGCGCACCACGATGGTGGTTTCAGGATCCAGCTCGATGGCCGAGCTGTTGGAGCCCTCTTCCATCACTTCCGGGCTGAACGCAGCCTGGATCACGGCACGGTTGGCCGCGATGCCTTCGCCGCCTTCACGACCGAACGCCGGGGTGGTCTGCACCTTCAGGCCCAGGTCCTGGGCAGGCTGAGCCAGGTCGGAGGCTTCATATGCGGCGTCCTGCAGTTTCTTGCTGGCGTCCACGTAGCTCTGCTCGACCTGCTGCGACTTGAGGTCGTGGGTCAGCTTGTCTTTCAGGCTGGCGAAGGTCGGTACCACCGGCGCCTCGACGCCCAGCAGCTTGATCAGGTGCCAGCCGAACTGGCTCTTGACCGGGGTCGATACCTGGTCCTTGTTCAACGCATACAGCGCGTCTTCGAAGGCCGGGTCGTAAACGCCCTTGCCTGCGTAGCCCAGGTCACCACCCTTGGCCGACGAGCCCGGATCCTGGGAGAACTCCTTGGCCAGCGCCGCGAAGTCTTCGCCCTTGGCCAGGCGCTGCTGGATCTCTTCGATCTTCGCCTTGGCCTGGGCATCGGTGGTCTTGTCGTTGACTTCGATCAGGATGTGCGCAGCGCGACGCTGCTCGGCCAGGTTGGCGATTTCCTTCTGGTAAGCGGCTTGCAGGTCTGCATCCTTCACCGAAACCTTGTCGAAGAACGAGGATTTCTTCAGCTCGATGTAGTCCAGCACCACTTGCTCAGGGCTCAGGAATTCCTTGGCGTGCTGATCGTAGTGGGCCTTGATTTCGTCGTCGGTGACTTTCACGTTGGACGGATCGGCAGGCAGCGTCAGGGTGGCGAAGTCGCGGGTCTGTTTTTCCAGACGGGCGAACGCATCAACCTGGGCATCGGTAATGAAGGCACTGCCGGCAATGCCCGCACGGATCTGGCCGATCAGCATTTCCTGACCGAGGATCTGGCGAAATTGCATCCGGCTGTAACCGAGCTGACGAACCACCTGGTCGAAACGGTCGGCGTTGAACTTGCCGTCGACCTGGAATTCAGGCGTGAGCAGGATCTGCTGGTCCAGCGCGGCTTCCGAGAAGCTGAACTTGGCGTCGGCTGCGCCTTGCAGCAGCAGCTTGCGATCGATCAGGCCTTTGAGGGCCGAGTCACGCAGCATCTTCTCGTTGAGCATGGCAGGATCGAAATCCTTGCCCAGCTGTTGCATGAGCTGGCGGCGTTGCATCTCTACGGCCTGGCCCAGTTCGGTCTGGGTGATTTCATCACCATTGACCTTGGCGGCATCCTGGCTGTGGCTGGTGGCCCTGAAAATGGCATCGAAGCCAGTCAGTGCCATCAGCGCCATGACAACGCCGATGATGGTCTTGGCAATCCAGCCTTGTGAATTGTCCCTGATATTCTGCAGCATGCGTCCCCCAGAGGGTTGTACTCAACTCACCAAGCTGCGACACACGGAGCGGAGCGTGGGTGTATTCCGGATAGAAGAAAGGCGCATCCGAGGATGCGCCTTCCCGTAACGTGCTAAGCGGACAGGGTTCGAATGTGCGTCCCCTGGGGTGACAGGCCAGCGCTTGACCAACCGCACTTGCCGCTTCGCGACCAGGACAGAGGTAACGCTGTCCTGGCTGGGCAAAGGTAAAAAAGAAACTTAGTTGACCGCTTCTTTCAGAGCTTTACCGGCTTTGAAGCCTGGCTTCTTGGCCGCTGGGATTTCCAGAGTCTTGCCGGTCTGCGGGTTGCGGCCAGTACGGGCAGGACGATCAGTTACGGAGAAAGTGCCGAAACCAACCAGTACAACAGAGTCGCCAGCCTTAAGAGCGCCAGTGACGGATTCGATTACTGCGTCCAGCGCACGGCCAGCAGCAGCTTTCGGGATGTCAGCGGATGCGGCGATAGCATCAATCAGTTCCGACTTGTTCACTCTAAGTCCCCTTATATCTATATTGAGTATATTTTCTAAGTTTTTTGATGTCACTAAACGAACGCTGTGTGGCCCCGCTGCATTGACTGCATGGGCTTCAAAGAGCCGCTTTATAACAAGGGCTCTAAAAAGCTGTCAAGGAAGCCCCCCAGACTAATGCGTGCTAATTCTTTCCTTAGAGTCAGACTCGCGTTTTTCATCCTTTGCAACCATCTCCGGAGCCACATCCGGCAAGGGCTCCGGCGCGTATTGCAGCGCAATTTGCAGGACTTCGTCAATCCATTTAACAGGTTTGATTTGCAGGTCGGCCTTGATATTGTCGGGGATTTCCTTCAGATCACGTACGTTTTCTTCCGGAATGATCACCGTTTTAATTCCGCCGCGGTGAGCCGCCAGCAGTTTTTCCTTCAAACCGCCGATCGCCAGAACTTGCCCGCGCAGGGTAATTTCGCCGGTCATTGCCACATCGGCGCGTACCGGGATCTGTGTCAGCGCCGATACCAGCGCCGTGCACATGCCTACGCCCGCGCTGGGGCCGTCTTTGGGCGTTGCCCCTTCCGGCATATGGATGTGGGTGTCGCGCTTCTCGTGGAAGTCCAGGGGAATGCCCAGGCTCTTGGCGCGGCTGCGCACCACGGTCAACGCGGCGGTGATGGATTCGACCATCACGTCACCCAGGGAACCGGTCTTGATCAACTGGCCCTTGCCCGGTACCACGGCGGCTTCGATGGTCAGCAATTCGCCACCCACCTGAGTCCACGCAAGGCCCGTCACCTGACCGATCTGGTCCTGCTGTTCGGCCAGGCCGTAGCGGAATTTGCGCACGCCCAGGAAATTTTCCAGCATCGCGGCCGTGACCACGACGGTGAAACGCTTCTCGCCGGCGTGCTCCTTGACCGCCTTGCGGCAGACCTTGGCAATCTGACGCTCCAGGCTACGCACACCCGCTTCACGCGTGTAGTACCGGATAATGTCGCGTATGGCCTCTTCTTCGAACTCGATTTCACCTTTCTTCAGGCCGTTGGCAGCGATCTGCTTGGGCGAGAGGTACTTGGTGGCGATGTTGATCTTCTCGTCCTCGGTGTAGCCCGGCAGACGGATCACTTCCATACGGTCCAGCAGGGCCGCCGGAATGTTCATCGAGTTGGCGGTGCAGAGGAACATCACATCGGACAGGTCGTAGTCGACTTCCAGATAGTGATCATTGAAGTTGTGGTTCTGCTCGGGGTCGAGCACCTCAAGCAGTGCCGAGGCCGGATCGCCGCGCATGTCGCTGCCCATCTTGTCGATTTCATCGAGCAGGAACAGCGGGTTGCGTACGCCCACCTTGGTCATCTTCTGGATCAGGCGACCTGGCATCGAACCGATGTAGGTGCGACGGTGACCACGGATTTCAGCCTCGTCACGCACGCCGCCCAGGGCCATGCGTACGAATTTGCGGTTGGTGGCGTGGGCAATCGACTCGGCCAGCGAGGTTTTACCCACACCAGGAGGACCGACCAGGCACAGCACAGGGCCACGAATCTTCTTCACGCGCTTCTGCACGGCGAGGTATTCGAGGATCCGCTCTTTGACTTCTTCCAGACCGTAGTGGTCGGCATCGAGGATGTCTTCGGCGCGCGCCAGATCCAGACGCACCTTGCTCTGGGCCTTCCACGGCACCTGGACCAGCCAGTCGATGTACGAGCGCACCACGGTTGCCTCGGCAGACATTGGCGACATCTGCTTGAGCTTGTTCAGCTCGGCAGTGGCCTTGGTCATGGCGTCCTTAGGCAGGCCAGCGGCATCGATGCGCTTTTTCAGCTCTTCGATTTCGTTATGGCCTTCGTCGCTGTCGCCGAGTTCTTTCTGAATGGCCTTCATCTGCTCATTCAGGTAGTACTCGCGCTGGCTGCGCTCCATTTGTTTCTTCACGCGACCACGGATGCGCTTCTCCACCTGCAGCAGGTCGATTTCGGCATCCAGCAGCGCCAGTACGTGCTCGACACGGGCTGGCAGATCGATGATCTCGAGGATTTCCTGCTTCTGCTCGATCTTCAGCGCCATGTGCGCGGCCATGGTGTCGACCAGGCGCCCAGGCTCATCGATGCTGTTCAGCGAGGACAGGACTTCAGCCGGGACCTTCTTGCCCAGCTGTACATATTGTTCGAACTGCGCCAGCAGGCTGCGCACGAACACTTCGGATTCGCGGTCAGGGGCATCGGCTTCGTCGATCAGCGCGACTTCGGCACGGCAGTGACCGTCCACTTCCATGAAGCGCTCGACGGAACCACGCTGCTCGCCTTCGACCAGCACCTTGACGGTGCCATCCGGCAGTTTCAGCAGCTGCAATACGGTTGCAACGGTACCCACGCTATAAAGAGCGTCCTCACCGGGATCATCGTCTGCGGGGTTTCTTTGCGCCAGAAGCAGGATCTGCTTGTCGCCGGTCATCGCGGCCTCAAGGGCCTCGATGGACTTCTCGCGCCCCACGAACAGTGGGATAACCATATGCGGATACACCACGACATCACGCAATGGCAAAAGAGGCAATTCAATGGTCGTCTTCATGATTTCGCCTCTACGGCGGCCATAAGGCCATGGACAGATAGAAATAAGCTGAAAACCAAGATGGGGGCACTGCCCCAAAAAAACAAGCTTCGCTTTTAGTTAATGAGAAAGAGAGGCCCAAATGCATAAAGGGGCCCGAGGGCCCCTTTTCTGTTCCAGTCGCCCGGTGCGCAGCCCAGAGGGTTACGCGTCGGGAGCCGCCTTGGCAGGTGGCTCGCTGTTTTCGTAGATCAACAGCGGCTTGGAAGTCCCTTCGATCACGCTTTCGTCGATCACCACTTTGCTCACGTCGGTCTGCGACGGGATTTCATACATGGTGTCGAGCAACACGCCCTCGAGGATGGAACGCAGGCCACGGGCACCGGTCTTGCGCTCCAGCGCGCGACGGGCAACAGATTTCAGCGCATCGGTGCGGAACTCAAGGTCCACGCCTTCCATTTCGAACAACTTGGCGTACTGCTTGGTCAGCGCGTTCTTCGGCTCGGTCAGAATCTGCATCAGCGCAGCTTCGTCCAGCTCGTCGAGCGTTGCCAGTACTGGCAGACGGCCCACGAATTCCGGGATCAGACCGAACTTGACCAGATCGTCAGGCTCGACTTCACGCAGGGATTCGCCAACCTTCTTGCCCTCTTCCTTGCTGCGCACTTCGGCGTTGAAACCGATGCCGCCTTTGGTGGAGCGGTTCTGGATGACCTTTTCAAGGCCCGAGAACGCACCGCCGCAGATGAACAGGATGTTGCGCGTGTCCACTTGCAGAAATTCCTGCTGTGGGTGCTTGCGACCGCCCTGGGGCGGAACCGAAGCCACGGTACCCTCGATCAGTTTCAGCAAGGCCTGTTGCACGCCTTCGCCGGACACGTCGCGGGTAATCGAAGGGTTGTCGGATTTGCGCGAAATCTTGTCGATTTCGTCGATGTAGACAATACCCATCTGGGCCTTCTCGACATCGTAATCGCATTTCTGCAACAGCTTCTGGATGATGTTTTCCACGTCCTCACCCACATAACCGGCTTCGGTCAGGGTGGTGGCGTCGGCGATGGTGAACGGTACGTTGAGCAAACGTGCCAGCGTTTCCGCGAGCAGGGTCTTGCCCGAGCCGGTAGGCCCGATCAGGAGGATGTTGCTCTTGCCCAGTTCAACGTCGTCATTTTTCTTGTCGCGCTGGTTCAGGCGCTTGTAGTGGTTGTACACCGCTACTGCGAGAACCTTCTTGGCACGCTCCTGACCGATGACGTACTGGTCAAGGATGCCGCTGATTTCTTTAGGCGATGGCAATTTATGCGCGCTGCTTTCTGCCTGTGCTTCCTGCACCTCCTCGCGGATGATGTCATTGCACAGGTCGACGCACTCGTCACAGATAAATACCGAGGGGCCGGCAATCAATTTGCGCACTTCATGCTGGCTTTTGCCGCAGAAGGAGCAATAAAGCAGTTTGCCGTTGTCCTCGCCGTTGCGGGTGTCAGTCATTCGATCGATCCAATCCGGTAGGCTTGCAACACAAGATGAAGGCAATTGCGGGCTTTTTCAAGTCCGCAGGTGGCACGCACGTGCACGCCACCCGGGATTTACTGCCTATCAAGCAATCATTTGATCATTTGACGCTTGTCGAGCACCGAGTCCACCAGACCGTATTCAGCAGCGCGCTCGGCGCTCATGAAATTGTCGCGGTTGGTGTCACGCTCGATGGCTTCAAGCGATTGACCGGTGTGGTGCGCCAGCAGTTCGTTCAGGCGCTGGCGAATGTACAGAATTTCCTTGGCATGAATGTCGATGTCCGACGCCTGGCCCTGGAAACCGCCCAGTGGCTGGTGAATCATCACGCGGGAATTGGGCAGGGCAAAACGCTTGCCCTTCGCACCACCTGCCAGCAGGAACGCGCCCATGCTGCAGGCCTGCCCCATGACGGTGGTCGACACGTCGGGCTTGATGAACTGCATGGTGTCGTAGATCGCCATGCCAGCGGTCACCGAACCACCTGGGGAGTTGATGTAGAGATGGATATCCTTGTCCGGGTTCTCGGCTTCCAGGAACAGCAATTGCGCCGAGATCAGGTTGGCCATGTAGTCTTCAACCGGACCTACCAGGAAGATCACGCGTTCCTTGAGCAGGCGGGAGTAGATGTCATAGGCGCGTTCGCCACGGGCGGACTGCTCGATAACCATCGGGACCAGGCCGCCAGCGGCCTGGATGTCAGAGTTCTGCTGAATATAAGAATTGCGGGACATGTCTCGCATTCACTCCCAAATAGTCATGTCTTGAATACGCATAAGCCAGCACGAAGGCTGGCTTATGGTGTTTTCGAACGAGAGAGGAAATCAGTCGGCTTTTGGAGCTTCTACCGGCTTGACTGCTTCTTCGTACGAGACCGCTTTGTCGGTCACGCTCGCTTTCTGCAAAACAGTATCCACAACTTGCTCTTCCAGCACAACCGAACGCACTTCGTTCATCTGCTGTTCGTTTTTGTAGTACCAGGCCACGACCTGCTCAGGCTCCTGGTAGGCGGAAGCCATTTCCTGGATCAGTTCGCGAACGCGAGCTTCGTCAGGCTTGAGGTCGAACTGCTTGACCACTTCAGCAACGATCAGGCCCAGCTCGACGCGACGCTTGGCTTGTTCTTCGAACAGCTCGGCCGGCAGTTGGTCAGGCTTGATGTTGCCACCGAACTGTTGAACGGCCTGAACGCGCAGACGGTTCACTTCGTTTTCCAGCAGGGCTTTTGGCACTTCGATCGGGTTGGCAGCCAGCAGGCCGTCCATTACCTGGTTCTTGACCTTGGACTTGATGGCCTGACGCAGCTCGCGCTCCATGTTCTTGCGAACTTCGGTGCGGAAACCTTCCAGGGTCGCTTCCTTGATGCCGAACTGGTTGAAGAACGCTTCGTTCAGCTCAGGCAGGGTCGGTGCCGACACGGTGTTGACGGTGACGGTGAACTCGGCGGTCTTGCCAGCCAGTTCCAGGTTCTGATAGTCCTCTGGGAAGGTCAGGTTCAGAACGCGCTCTTCACCAGCCTTGGCGCCAACCAGGCCGTCTTCGAAGCCAGGGATCATGCGGCCCGAGCCCAGTACCAGCTGAGTGCCAGTAGCCGAGCCGCCAGCGAAGGCTTCGCCGTCGATCTTGCCGACGAAGTCGATGTTCAGCTGGTCTTCATTTGCAGCAGCGCGGTCGGCGGCTTCGAAACGAACGTTCTGCTTGCGCAGGATTTCCAGCATGTTGTCCAGGTCCGAGTCGGCGACGTCAGCGGACAGGCGCTCGACGGAAATGGACTCGAAACCGGCAACGGAGAATTCAGGGAACACTTCGAAAGTAGCGACGTACTCGAGGTCCTTGCCTTTCTCGATGGTTTTTGGCTCGACGGAAGGTGCGCCAGCCGGGTTCAGCTTCTGCTCGACTACGGCTTCGTAGAAGGAAGACTGGATGACATCGCCTACCGCTTCCTGACGAGCGTCAGCTTCGTAACGCTGACGGATCACGCTCATTGGCACTTTGCCTGGGCGGAAGCCTGGGATCTTGGCCTTCTGGGCAGTCTGCTGCAGACGCTTGTTGACCTGGCTTTCGATACGCTCAGCCGGCACGGTGATGCTCATGCGGCGCTCGAGAGCAGTAGTGTTTTCAACAGAAACTTGCATGGATATTCCTCGTTGCACAGACGTTAGCCGGCCGTTGTCCGACCCTAGAATCAAGGGCAAGCATTCTAGTGGGTCAAACTCAAGAAGTCACCCTACTCAAAGAGGGTAAACACAGGGCAATGCTGCCAGGAACGAATGGACGAAGACTTGCAGCGTCGCAAGCGGTCTGGAACGCACCTTGCGCGCCCTCTATATAAAGGAAGCGAGGCACGACCGAATATCGATCCAGTCCCTGGAAACACTGTGCAGACGCCCGCCGCCGACCGGGATAGCGGCGGGAATCGGCATGAAACCAATACGCTGAAACAAAAAAAGCCGCACTAAGGCGGCTTTTCGAGCCTCGGGAAGGCATTTGGCTCTTCTCAAGGTTTGTAGCTGGTGCGGACGAAGAGACTCGAACTCTTACGCCTCGCGGCGCTGGAACCTAAATCCAGTGTGTCTACCAATTCCACCACGTCCGCGTTTTGAAGCGCTTAAAGCAAAGGCGCCAGATTATGCATCTGGCGCCTTTTCGAATATGGGGTGGACGATGGGGATCGAACCCACGACAACAGGAGTCACAATCCTGTGCTCTACCAACTGAGCTACGCCCACCATATTGCGTTGTAACCTACTTGTGCCAAAGCTGCCTGATTGGCGCACCCGGCAGGACTCGAACCTGCGACCATCCGCTTAGAAGGCGGATGCTCTATCCAGCTGAGCTACGGGCGCTTGGTTTATTTGTACTCTTTCGACTACAAATAAAGAGTCTTCAATCACGCTGAGCAGATCTGAACTCTACCTGACTTAATCAACCTTTCGACCTGACTCACCGCTAGCGGCTTGTCCTGTGTGGGGTTGTGCCCGACAAGTGCGACGAATCTTATAGACGACCCTGAAGGTCGTCAACACTTTTTTGAAAAAAATTCAGTTAATTAAAGGGCTTAGCTTATTAAGCAGACCAACCGCCTTTGCCCATGCGTCAGGTCATGCGAGAATGCGCGCTCTTTTTCCCTCCCTTCCGATGGTTAATCACGCGTAATGACTGCAAAACTAATAGACGGTAAAGCGATCGCAGCCAACCTGCGCCAGCAGATCGCCCAACGAGTCGCCGAGCGTCGCGAACAAGGGCTGCGCACGCCCGGGCTTGCGGTGATTCTGGTCGGCAGCGACCCCGCCTCTCAGGTTTACGTCTCGCACAAACGCAAAGACTGCGAAGAGGTCGGCTTCATTTCGCAAGCCTACGACCTGCCCAGCGAAACCACCCAGACAGAACTGACCGATCTGATTGACCGGCTGAACGACGATCCGGCCATCGACGGCATCCTGCTGCAACTGCCGCTGCCCGAGCACCTGGACTCCTCGCCACTGCTGGAGCGCATTCGTCCGGACAAGGACGTCGACGGTTTCCACCCTTATAACGTCGGCCGCCTGGCCCAGCGCATTCCGCTGCTGCGTCCCTGCACCCCGAAAGGCATAATGACCCTGCTGGAAAGCACCGGCGTCGATCTGTATGGCAAGGATGCGGTGGTGGTGGGTGCGTCCAACATCGTCGGTCGTCCAATGGCCATGGAGTTGCTGCTGGCCGGTTGCACCGTGACCGTGACCCATCGCTTCACCCAGGATCTGGCCGGCCACGTCGGCCGTGCGGACCTGGTGGTGGTCGCCGCCGGCAAGCCTGGACTGGTCAAGGGCGAGTGGATCAAGGAAGGCGCCATCGTCATCGACGTGGGCATCAACCGCCAGGACGACGGCAAGCTGGTAGGCGACGTGGTCTACGAGACCGCCCTGCCCCGCGCCGGCTGGATCACGCCGGTTCCGGGTGGCGTCGGCCCGATGACCCGTGCGTGCCTGCTGGAGAACACCTTGTATGCGGCGGAAACGCTGCACGGTTGATCGAACCGGCACGGCAATGAAAAACGGCACCTTCGGGTGCCGTTTTTTTTGAGTCGTAACTCGCCCCTGTAGGAGTGAGCTTGCTCGCGATTGCGGGTGATCAGTCACCCCAATGCCGACTGACACGACGCCGTCGCGGGCAAGCGCGCTCCTACAACGATTTGTCCCAGCCGAATGATCTGCGGCGTACTTATCCTACGTAGGAGCGCGCTTGCCCGCGATTGCGGTGGGTCAGCCAAACGTGATTCAGGATATGCCACCGCGATCGCGAGCAAGCTCACTCCTACAGGGCCTGAGTGGCACGTGGTATCGGCGCATAAAAAAACGGCACCCGAAGGTGCCGTTTTTTATGCCATCACAGGTTACTTCTTCGCAGCTTCCCAGCTTTTCAGCAGGTCCGCGTAGGCGATGGTTTCGCCCTTCGGTTTCTCGTTGGCCAGTTTGCGTTGTGGTGCCAGGAAGGCGCCGTTGCTCTTCTCGGCCTTGGTGTACCACTCTTCAGCCGAGGTTTCCGGGTTCATCTTCGGTGCGCAACCGCTGGCATCCTGAACCTTGGAGCGCTCGATCCGGGTCATGATCGCGTCCTGATCCTTGGCCAGGCCGTCCAGCGCCGCTTGCGCGGATTTCTCGCCGGTGACCGCCTCAGCCACGTGGCTCCACCACAGCTGCGCCAGTTTCGGGTAGTCCGGAACGTTGGTGCCAGTCGGCGACCACTGCACGCGGGCCGGGCTGCGATAGAACTCCACCAGGCCACCGAGCTTCGGCGCCAGGGCGGTCATTTCCTTGGAGTTGATGTCCGACTCGCGAATCGGCGTCAGGCCGACGATGGTTTTTTTCAGCGATACCGACTTGGACGTCACGAACTGAGCATAGAGCCAGGCCGCCAGACGTTTTTTCTCGTCGGAAGACTTGAGGAAGGTCCACGAACCCACGTCCTGGTAGCCCAGCTTCATGCCTTCTTTCCAGTACGGCCCTTTCGGCGACGGCGCCATCCGCCATTTGGGCGTGCCATCGGCGTTCATCACCGGCAGGCCAGGCTTGGTCATGTCAGCGGTGAATGCGGTGTACCAGAAAATCTGTTGCGCAACGTTACCCTGCGAAGGCACCGGACCGGACTCGGAGAAGGTCATGCCCGCCGCCTCTGGTGGCGCGTAGGCTTTCAGCCAGTCGATGTATTTCTGAGTCGCGTAAACGGCAGCCGGGCCGTTGGTGTCGCCACCACGGGTGATGCTGGAGCCGACCGGATGGCAGGCTTCAACGCGAATACCCCACTCGTCCACTGGCAAGCCGTTGGGCAGGCCCTTGTCGCCGCTACCGGCCATGGAGAACCAGGCGTCGGTGAAGCGCCAGCCCAGTGACGGGTCTTTCTTGCCGTAGTCCATGTGGCCATAGACTTTCTTGCCGTCGATTTCCTTGACGTCTTCGCTGAAGAACTTGGCGATGTCTTCATAGGCCGACCAGTTCACCGGAACGCCCAGCTCGTAGCCGTACTTGGCCTTGAACTTCTCTTTGAGGTCAGCGCGTTCGAACCAGTCGGCGCGGAACCAGTACAGGTTGGCGAACTGCTGGTCAGGCAGCTGGTACAGCTTGGCCGGGGTGATGACCTTGCCCGATGCGTCCTTCACCTCAGGCGAGGTGGTGAAGGAGGTGCCGATGAAGTCCTTGATATCCAATGTAGGAGAAGTGACTTTCGCGCCTTCCGGGCTTGCCATCAGGTCTGTCAGAGACAGCGCCTTGCCGTAGCGGAAATGGGTACCGATAAGGTCGGAGTCGTTGACCCAGCCGTCGTAGATGCTCTTGTCCGACTGCATTGCGGTTTGCAGCTTCTCGATGACGTCACCTTCCTGCAGCAGGTCGTGGGTCACTTTGATGCCGGTGATTTCGGTGAAGGCCTTGGCCAGGGTTTTCGACTCGTATTCGTGGGTGGTCAAGGTTTCGGAAACCACCTTGATGTCCATGCCACGGAACGGCTCGGCGGCCTTGATGAACCACTCCAGTTCCTTGAGCTGGTCAGCGTCGGACAGGGTCGTCGGCTTGAACTCGCTGGCCGCCCACTTCTTGGCCGCGTCTTCGTACTGATCCGCCCAGGCCGACACGCTCAAGCCGCTGAGCATTACCATCGTCGCTACCGTCACACTATGTCGCAGCTTGTTTTTCTTATTGAACATAGACACCTCCAGTGTTGATTCTTATGTATTCCCGCTTTGCCTTTGCGTTGTAGGAGCGCGCTTGCCCGCGAATGCGATCTGCCTGCGAACAATATGTCGACTGACACACCGCATTCGCGGGCAAGCGCGCTCCTACAAGTGTTCATTCATTTCCTTTCAACCCCAACGCATCACCACCAACAGCCAGACCAGGGACAGCCCCGAGGCGACCCAGATGCTCCAGTCGGTCGCGCCAATGACCAGCAGATGCAGGTAGGCGCTGCCGAGAAGACCGATGAACAGCCGGTCGCCACGGGTGGTGGCAATCGGCAGGAAACCGCGACGTTCGATGCTCGCCGAGCGCAGCTCCCAGACGGTCATCGCCACCAGGATGGCAGCGATGGAACCGAAGAAGATTGCGGTCGGCAGTGTCCAGGACATCCACTCCATTTTTTCGACTCCTCAGACACGACCAAGGGCAAAACCCTTGACCACGTGATTGCGAACGAACCAGATCACCAGCATGCCCGGCAGGATGGTCAACACCCCCGCTGCCGCCAGCACGCCCCAGTCGATCCCCGATGCCGACACCGTGCGGGTCATCACCGCCGCAATCGGCTTGGCGTTGACCGACGTCAGGGTCCGCGCCAGCAACAGTTCGACCCACGAGAACATGAAGCAGAAAAACGCCGTCACACCGATTCCCGAGCCAATCAGCGGGATGAAAATCTTCCCGAAGAACTTGGGAAAGCTATACCCGTCGATGTAGGCCGTTTCGTCGATCTCCTTCGGAACACCGGACATGAAGCCTTCCAGAATCCACACCGCCAATGGCACGTTGAACAGGCAGTGCGCCAACGCGACGGCAATGTGGGTGTCGAACAGGCCGATGGACGAATACAACTGGAAAAACGGCAGCAGGAACACCGCAGGCGGCGCCATGCGGTTGGTCAGCAACCAGAAGAACAGGTGCTTGTCACCGAGGAAACGATAGCGTGAAAACGCATAAGCGGCAGGCAGCGCCACACTCAGCGATATCAGGGTATTCAGGCAAACGTAGTACAGCGAGTTGATGTAGCCGCTGTACCAGCTCTCGTCGGTGAAGATCACCTTGTAGTTCGCGAGAGTGAAGTCCTGCGGAAACAGCGTCAGACCGCCGAGGATTTCGGTGTTGGTCTTGAAGGACATGTTCACCAGCCAGTAGATCGGCACCAGCAGGAACAGCAGGTAGATCCACAACGGCACGACTTTACGAAGATTCATGGGCCGCTCCTCAGTCTTTTTCGCCGTGGGTCATGGCGGTGTAGAACACCCACGACACCAACAGAATGATCAGGAAGTACACCAGCGAGAATGCCGCCGCCGGGCCCAGGTCGAATTGCCCCAGGGCCATGGTGGTCAGGGTCTGGCTGAGGAAAGTCGTGGAGTTGCCCGGCCCGCCACCGGTGAGCACGAACGGCTCGGTGTAGATCATGAAGCTGTCCATGAAGCGCAGCATGACGGCGATCAGCAGCACGCTCTTCATCTTCGGCAACTGGATGTGTCGGAAAACCGCCCAGTTGGAGGCCCGATCAATACGCGCCGCCTGGTAGTACACATCCGGAATGGCACGCAGGCCCGAGTAGCACAGCAGCGCCACCAGTGAGGTCCAGTGCCAGACGTCGATGATCAGCACCGTCACCCAGGCATCCGAGGCATTGGCCGCGTAGTTGTAGCTGATGTGCAGCACGTTGTTGAGAAACCAGCCCAGCAGGCCGATGTCGCCACGGCCGAAGATCTGCCAGATGGTGCCGACCACGTTGAAGGGGATCAGCAGCGGAATGGTCATCACGATCAGGCACACCGAGGACCAGCGGCCCCTGGTCGGCATGGTCAGGGCGATGGCGATGCCCAGCGGGATCTCGATCAGCAGCACGCACGCCGAATAGATGAACTGACGCAGCAGCGAGTCGTGCAGACGCGGGTCCTGCAGCACCTGCTTGAACCAGTCAGCGCCGACGAAGTAGCGGCTGGACTGATCGAAAATGTCCTGCACCGAATAGTTGACCACGGTCATCATCGGGATGATGGCGCTGAACGCCACCAGCAGGAACACCGGCAGCACCAGCCACCAGGCCTTGTTGTTCTGCACCTTACTCATGGGGCACCTCGCTGGCCGGCACGTGCTCGGCGGCTTCCAGCAGAAATTCATCGGCGTAGAGCATCAGCCACTGGGCCGGGAAGCTGATCCAGGCCTGGCCTTGCGGCACCGGCTTGTCTTCCTGCAGGCGGACTTTCAATGACTGGCCAGCCAGGTTCAGGGTAAGAATCTTGTAGGTGCCCAGGTCCTCGACGTAGGTCACGTCGGCGCACATGGCATCGTCGAACGGACCGTCCCAGACGTGCACGAACTCGGGCCGGATGCCGACTTTCAGCGTGGTCCATCTGGTTTCAGCCAGACGTTGCTGCAAGGCTTGCGACAGCGGCAGGTGAATGCCGCCGAAGCCCACACCGCCTGCCTCGGGCTTGACCTCGATCAGGTTCATCCCCGGACTGCCGATGAAGTAGCCGACAAAAGTGTGATGGGGTTTTTCGAACAGCTCGCGCGGGGTGCCGAACTGCACGATCTGGCCGCCGTACATCACCGCGATCTTGTCGGCGAAGGTCGAAGCCTCCAGTTGATCGTGGGTGACGTAGACCATGGTGATATTGAATTGCTCGTGGATCTGCTTGAGCTTGCGCCGCAGTTTCCACTTCAGGTGCGGGTCGATCACGGTCAGCGGCTCGTCGAACAGGATCGCCGACACATCGTCACGCACCAGCCCGCGGCCCATGGAGACCTTTTGTTTCTCGTCGGCGGTGAGGCCCTTGGCTTTCTTTTTCAGCAGCGGTTGCAGGTCCAGTACGTCGGCAATTTCCTGCACCTTGGCCTGAATCTTCGCTTCGGCCATGCCCTGATTTCGCAGGGGAAAAGCGAGGTTGTCGTACACCGTCATGGTGTCGTAGACCACCGGGAACTGGAACACCTGGGCGATGTTGCGCTGCTCCGGCGACATGTCGTTGACCACCGTGGTGTCGAACATCACCTTGCCTTCGGACGGGCTGAGCAGGCCGGAAATGATATTGAGCAGGGTCGACTTGCCGCAGCCGGACGGGCCGAGCAAGGCATAGGCCCCGCCCTGCTCCCAGATGTGGGTCATCTCGCGAATGGCATAGTCTTCAGGCCCTGCGGGGTTGGCGCTGTAGCTGTGCGCGAGTTGTTGCAAGCGGATCTCGGCCATCAGGCAACCCTCGCCATGCGCAGGCCCGGCGCCTGGATTAGGCCGCCCTGCTGATCGAATACGAACAGTTTGTGAGTGGGGATATACACGCGAATCGGCGTATCGACGTCGTATTCGTGGACGCCCGGCAGGTGCAGCACCAGCGAGAAATGCTCGTTGCGCACGTGCAGGAAGGTTTCCGAGCCGCTGATTTCCGCCAGCTCCACGGTCACCGCCAGTTCCAGATCGTCGTCATTGGACGGCACCAGGCTCAGGTGGCTGGGGCGAACGCCGAACTTGTACTCACCGTCGCCGATGTTGCGCAAATCGACGTTGAGCGGGAAATGCACGAAGTTGGCGAAGCTCACTTCATTGCCGTCGATGCGGCCCGGCATCAGGTTGATCGGCGGCTCGGAGAACAGCTCGGCGGCCAGCACGGTTTTCGGCTGGTGATAGACCTCGGGGGTCCTGCCGCTCTGGATCAGCCGGCCTTCGTGAAGAATCGTCGTGGTCCCGCCCAGGGCCAGTGCCTCGTTGGGCTCGGTGGTGGCGTAGACCGCGATGGTGTTGCGGGTCTCGAACAGCTGGCGCATTTCCTGGCGCAGCTCTTCACGCAATTTGTAGTCGAGGTTGACCAGCGGCTCGTCGAACAGGATCAGCTCGGCGTCCTTGACCAGCGCCCGGGCCATGGCCGTGCGCTGCTGCTGGCCGCCGGAGAGTTCGAGGGGGTAGCGGCTGAGGAATTTCTCGATACGCAGCATCTTCGCGGTTTCCCGCACACGGCTGTCGATTTCGTCTTTGGACATCTTGGCCTGGCGCAGCGGCGAGGCGATGTTGTCGAAAACGGTCATGCTCGGGTAGTTGATGAACTGCTGGTAAACCATGGAGACGTTGCGATGGCGCACCGCTACCTGGGTGACATCTTTGCCATTCATCAGTACTCGGCCGCTGTCTGGCTTGTCCAGACCGGCCATCAAGCGCATCAGGCTGGTCTTGCCTGATAAGGTGCGCCCCAGCAATACGTTGAATGAGCCGGGTTCAAAGCTAAGCGACGCATCAATGATCCAGTTCTGACCGTCGACGGCTCGGCTGACGTGCTCAAGCGTGAGAGACATGGCGTGCCCTTTTTATTTGTCTTGTTCGGGGTGTTGCAGTTGGTCGTAATGTTCAGCGACCGTTTGTTGGATAGCGACAATCGTGCCAACCGGCCTTCGCTTGCGAACCCTGCGCCACAACCCGCCAACTAGAGCGATCGAGACAAATTGGCGAGTCATAGCACATTCGTTGATGAACATAAGTGAACAGGAAAGACTGAACACCTGAACAAAATGAACATTGACTTTGAACACATCTGAACAACAATGGGTGAACGCTTCGAGCACGGATGCTTGGCCCCAGCCGTACCCCAAAAACAATAAAAGCAACAGGACGGAGCTCGACCATGGCCGCTACAGGCGCATCCACCGCTCACGACACCATCATTCGGGACTCCTGGGCCCGCTGCCGCGAATTCGGCCTGGATCATCAGTCCCGGCCGGCGTTCGACCGACTGCCTGAACAGCAGGTCTCCCAACTGCTGGCGCGCCACCACTCGCTGGTGCAGACCACCCACCAGCAGGTCCTGCCCTTCTACGAGAACATCCTGAGCAACTCCAACTGCCTGATACTGCTGGCCGATCAGCAAGGCCAGGTGCTCGATTCCTGGGGCACCAAGCGCTTCGTCGAACCCGATCAGCAACGTGGCTTCGTCGCCGGGGCCAGTTGGCTGGAGCAAGGGGTGGGCACCAATGCCATCGGCACGGCGCTGGCCTGCGAACAAGCTGTTCACATTGAGCACGATGAACACTTCCTGAAGGCCAACCGCTTCATGACCGGCTCGGCAGCGCCGATCTTCGATGCCTCACGGCGGATGATCGCGGTGCTCGATGTGTCCAGTGACAGCTTCCTGCCGCCGTCCCACACCTTGGGGATGGTCAAGATGATGAGCCAGACCATCGAGAACCGGCTGATCCTCGACCAGTTCCAGCACGGCTATTTCCAGTTGACCTTCAACACGGGCCTGAACAACCTCGACAGCCAGTGGGCCGGTTTACTCGTGTTTGACGAGAGCGGGCGCATCCTGTGTGCCAACCGCCGCGCCGACAATCTGTTGGGCGTGAGCCTGCTGCGAGCAAATATCGAGGACCTGTTCAAGGCGCCGATTGCCCATTTGCTCGACCAGCAGGAAGGCCAGCCCTTCGCGCTACAGGCCGCCGGGCATAACCGTTTCCACGGCCTGTTGCGGCGGCCGAAAGCGCCGGTGCTCAAGCTGCGCAGCGTGCCGACGCCTGCCAAGGCAGAGGTTGCGGACACCCAAGGTCTAGCCGCCCTGAGCTTCGGCGATGAGAAAGTGGCCAAGGCTGCGCGTCAGGCCCAGCGGCTGTTGGAGAAGAACGTCCCGCTGTTGATTCTTGGCGAGACCGGCGCCGGCAAGGAAGTGTTCGTCAAGACCCTGCACCAGGCCAGCTCCCGCGCCGACCAGCCGCTGATCGCGGTGAACTGTGCGGCGATCCCGTCGGAGCTGGTGGAAGCCGAATTGTTCGGCTACGAAAAGGGAGCGTTCACCGGCGCCCACCATAAAGGCAGCGTCGGCCTGATTCGCAAGGCCGACAAAGGCACGCTGTTCCTCGACGAAATCGGCGACATGCCGCTTGCAGTTCAGGCGCGTCTGCTGCGGGTGCTGCAAGAGCGTTGCGTGCAGCCATTGGGCAGCAGCGAGCAGTATCCGGTGGATATCCGGGTCATCTCCGCCACGCACTGCTCGTTGCGCGAACAGGTGCAGAGCGGGCTGTTTCGTCAGGATTTGTACTACCGCATCAGCGGCTTGAACCTGGAATTGCCACCGCTGCGCGAACGCACGGACAAGGCGCAGTTGGTGCGGGCGATCTGGGAGCAACACCGTGAACCGCAGCAGAACGCCGGCTTCGAGGCTGGGGTGCTGGCGTTGTTCGAGCGTCATCCATGGCCGGGGAACCTGAGGCAGTTGAGCAACGTGATTCAGGTGGCGCTGGCGCTGGCGGATGATTTGCCGATTGGCACCGAGCATCTGCCGGAGGACTTCTTTGCCGATCTGGAGCTTGCGGATCTGGAGATGGAAAGTGCGGGCAGCGAACCGGAGATGGCCTTCAATCGCAAGGCTGTTCTGGATACGCCGGAAGAGTTGAACGAACTGTTGCAGGCCGCCGGGGGGAATATTTCGCAGCTGGCCAAGAGGCTGGGGGTGAGTCGCAATACCTTGTACAAGCGGTTGCGCGAACAGGGTTTCTGATTGTGGATTTGTGTTGCCGGAGCCGACGCTGTCGCGGGCAAGCGCGCTCCTACAGCGGATCGGTGGCGGACGACGATCTCGCGTCGGCCATCAATCCTGTAGGAGCGCGCTTGCCCGCGATGGCGTCGGGCCTGCGATAAAGATGCGCCTGACACACCGCCGTCGCGGGCAAGCGCTCTCCTACAGCGATAGCGTCCAGGCGCTAGCGATCAATCCGCCAAACGCCAGGTCGTTGCGCCCTTGCTGTCTTCCAGCACCACGCCCATGGCGGTGAGCTGGTCGCGGATGCGGTCCGATTCGGCCCAGTTCTTGTCGGTGCGGGCCTGCAGACGCGCCGCGATCAGCGCTTCCACTTCTGCGGCATCCACACGACCTTCGGCACCAGCACGCAAGAAGTCATCGGCTTCGAGCTGCAACACACCCAGCACGCTGGCCAGTTGCTTCAAACGCGCCGCCAGCCCCGCCGCTGCATCGACATCGCTGTCACGCAGGCGGTTGATCTCACGGACCATCTCGAACAGCACCGCACAGGCTTCGGGCGTGCCGAAGTCATCGTCCATCGCCGCCGAGAAACGCTCGACATAAGCTTCGCCACCAACCGGCTCGGACAACGGCAGGCTCTTGAGTGCGTGGTAGAAACGCTCCAGCGCGCCCTTGGACTCTTTCAGGCTGTCTTCGGAATAGTTGATTGCGCTGCGGTAGTGGCTCGACACCAGCAGGTAACGCACCACTTCCGGATGGTACTTAGCCAGCACGTCGCGAATGGTGAAGAAGTTGTTCAAGGACTTGGACATCTTCTCGCCATTGATGCGAATCATGCCGCAATGCATCCAGGCATTGGCGTAGGTCTTGCCGGTGGCCGCCTCGCTCTGGGCGATTTCGTTTTCGTGGTGCGGGAATTCCAGGTCGGAACCGCCACCGTGAATGTCGAAAGTCTCGCCCAGGCAGCAGGTAGACATCACCGAGCACTCGATGTGCCAGCCCGGACGGCCAGCGCCCCACGGGGATTCCCAGCTCGGTTCGCCCGGTTTGACGCCTTTCCACAGTACGAAATCCAGCGGATCTTCTTTCGCTTCGTCGACCTCGATCCGCGCACCGATGCGCAAATCTTCGATCTTCTTGCGCGACAGCTTGCCGTAACCCATGAACCTGGCGACGCGGTAATACACGTCGCCATTGCCCGGCGCGTAGGCGAAGCCCTTGTCGATCAGGGTCTGGATCATGCTCAGCATGCCAGGGATGTGATCCGTGGCACGCGGCTCAAGGTCCGGCTTGAGGATGTTCAGGCGCGCTTCGTCCTCGTGCATCGCGTCGATCATGCGCGCGGTCAGGGCATCGAACGCTTCGCCGTTTTCACGGGCGCGATTGATGATCTTGTCGTCGATGTCGGTGATGTTGCGCACGTAGGTCAGGTCGTAGCCGCTGAAACGCAGCCAACGGGTGACCAGGTCGAAGGCCACCATGCTGCGGCCATGGCCCAGGTGGCAGTAGTCGTACACGGTCATGCCGCAGACGTACATGCGCACCTTGTTGCCATCCAGCGGCTTGAAGGTTTCTTTGCTCTTGGTGAGCGTGTTGTAGATAGAGAGCACGTTACTTACCTTAGCTCCACGAATCGCGGAGCGTCACAGTCCGGTTGAACACCGGGCGACCTGGTTTCGAGTCCTTGATGTCCGCGCAGAAATAACCTTCGCGTTCGAACTGGAAACGGTCTTCCGGCGCAGCTTCAGCCAACGACGGTTCGGCCCGACAACCGGTCAGGACCTGCAAGGACCCCGGGTTGATGTTGTCCAGGAAGGTCTTGCCCTCTTCTGCCTTCTCCGGGTTCGCGGAGAGGAACAGGCGGTCATACAGACGCACTTCGCATTCGATGCTTTCAGCAGCCGGGACCCAGTGCACAACGCCCTTGACCTTGCGGCCTTCAGGGTTCTTGCCCAAGGTGTCCGGGTCATAGGAGCAGCGCAATTCGACGATATTGCCGTCGGCGTCTTTGATCGCTTCGTCGGCACGGATCACGTAGCTGCCACGCAGGCGCACTTCGCCACCCGGCTCCAGACGCTTGTAGCCTTTTGGCGGCTCTTCCATGAAGTCATCGCGGTCGATGTAGATTTCACGGGAGAACGGCAGCTTGCGCACGCCCAGTTGCTCGTGCTGCGGATGACGCGGCAGTTCGAGGTGGTCGACCTTGTCTTCGGGGTAGTTGGTGATCACTACCTTGAGTGGACGCAGCACGCACATGGCGCGCGGGGCGTTGGCGTCCAGGTCCTGACGGATGCTGAACTCGAGCATGCCGAAATCGACCACGCCGTCGGAACGGTTGGTGCCGATCATTTCGCAGAAGTTGCGGATCGAGGCCGGGGTGTAGCCGCGACGGCGGAAGCCCGACAGCGTCGACATGCGCGGATCGTCCCAGCCGTTGACGTGCTTTTCATCGACCAGTTGCTTGAGCTTGCGCTTGCTGGTGATGGTGTAGTTCAGGTTCAGGCGCGAGAACTCGTACTGGCGCGGCTTGCACGGCACCGGCAGGTTATCGAGGAACCAGTCGTACAGCGGACGGTGGCTTTCGAATTCCAGGGTGCAGATCGAGTGGGTGATGCCTTCGATGGCGTCCGACTGACCGTGGGTGAAGTCGTAGATCGGGTAGATGCACCACTTGTCGCCGGTCTGGTGGTGATGGGCGTGGCGAATGCGGTACAGGATCGGGTCGCGCAGGTTCATGTTCGGCGAGGCCATGTCGATCTTGGCGCGCAGCACGCGGGCGCCGTCTTCGTACTCGCCGGCCTTCATGCGGTTGAACAGGTCCAGGTTTTCCTCGACCGAACGGTCACGGAACGGGCTGTTCTTGCCAGGCTCGGTCAGTGTGCCGCGGTATTCGCGGGCCTGTTCCGGGGTCAGGTCGTCAACGTAGGCCTTGCCGGACTTGATCAGCTCGACAGCCCAGTCGAACAGCTGGTCGAAATACTGCGACGCGTAACGCACTTCGCCGGACCACTCGAAGCCCAGCCATTTGACGTCGCTTTCGATGGCGTCGATGTATTCCTGGTCTTCCTTGGCCGGGTTGGTGTCGTCGAAACGCAGGTGCGTGACGCCACCGAATTCCTGAGCCAGACCAAAGTTGACGCAGATCGACTTGGCATGACCGATGTGCAGGTAGCCGTTGGGCTCCGGCGGGAAACGGGTCACGATCTTGGTGTGCTTGCCCGAATCCAGGTCTGCCTGCACGATCGGGCGCAGGAAGTTGGTAGGGATAGCAGGGCCTGCCTTGGTGTTGGCAGCAGCGTCTTGAGTGGGCTTGCTCATAGGATCCTTGAAAACCTGACAGTCGCGGCCAGGGTAGGCCGAATAAATCAAAGCGCTTATCATAGCCGAACCTGTCAAGCCCCTGACAGCGTGCTGTGAGAAAACTGCACTGCGCGATACCCATTGGTGAGCGAGTGTTACAGGCAATGGCAGCTTTTGCTTGTTCCGCTAGCCTCTGTAGACTGCGCGTCCGGGTGAAATCGCCGGCACTTTTTGTGCTGCATGCGGCGATTGGCACGTCAAACCACGAATTCCAAAAGAGTGACCTTGAACATGTCCAAAGTAAAACTTTCCACCAACCACGGTGACATCGTCCTGCAACTGAACGCAGAAAAAGCGCCGATCACTGTCGCCAACTTCATCGAATACGTTAACGCTGGCCACTACAGCAACACCGTATTCCACCGCGTCATCGGCAACTTCATGATCCAGGGCGGCGGTTTCGAGCCAGGCATGAAAGAGAAGAAAGACAAGCGCCCAAGCATCCAGAACGAAGCCGACAACGGCCTGCCGAACAAGAAGTACTCGGTTGCCATGGCCCGCACCATGGAGCCGCATTCGGCCTCCGCGCAATTCTTCATCAACGTCGCCGACAACAGCTTCCTGAACCACAGCGGCAAGACCGTCCAGGGCTGGGGCTACGCCGTGTTCGGTGAAGTGGTCGAAGGCTCGGACGTGGTCGACAAGATCAAGGGCGTTGCCACCACCTCCAAGGCTGGCCACCAGGACGTACCGGCTGAAGACGTCGTCATCGAGAAAGCAGAGATCGTTGAGTGATACTGCTGATCTCCGATCTGCATCTGGAAGAAGGACGCCCGGACATTACCCGGGCGTTTCTGGATCTGCTGAGTGACCGGGCGCGCGCCGCCCAGTCGCTGTATATCCTCGGGGATTTTTTCGAAGCCTGGATCGGCGATGACGCGATGTCGCCCTTCCAGCGCTCGATCTGCGAAGCCCTGCGCGCCTTGAGCGACAGCGGCACGCAGGTGTTCCTGATGCACGGCAATCGCGATTTTCTGATCGGCAAGGCCTTTTGCAAGGCCGCAGGCGTCACCCTGTTGAAAGACCCGAGCGTGGTCGAGTTCAACGGTGAGCCGGTGTTGTTGATGCACGGCGACAGCCTGTGCACCCGCGACGAAGCCTACATGCGTTTGCGCCGTTACCTGCGCAATCCACTGACTTTATGGGTACTGCGCCACCTGCCCTTGAGCACCCGGCACAAGCTGGCGCGCAAGCTGCGCAGCGAAAGCCGCGCGCAGACCCGCATGAAAGCCAACGACATCGTGGATGTCACGCCTGAAGAAGTGCCACGGATCATGTCCGAGCATGGCGTGAAAACCCTGATCCACGGCCACACCCACCGCCCGGCGATTCACAAGCTGCAGATCGGCGACGACACTGCGCAACGAATTGTATTGGGGGACTGGGACCGCGAAGGCTGGGCGTTGCAAATCGATGAGCACGGCTTCCAACTCGGCTCGTTCGGGTTTGTGCCCGAGCAACCGGTGGCAATCGGACATACACCCGACTGACCACACGCCACTGTAGGAGCGCGCTTGCCCGCGACAGCGTCACCTGCAACAAAGATGTGTCTGACACGCCGCCGTCGCGGGCAAGCGCGCTCCTACAGCGGGTCAGGGCCAGACCACCCTTTCGCAGCGTCCACAGCACCTGTAGGAGTGAGCTTGCTCGCGATGGCGGTGGATCTGTCGCATCGAGGGTGAGTGACGAAACGCTATCGCGAGCAAGCTCACTCCTACAGAAGGTCGGCGGCTGGCGAATATTGTGCGGTATACGCTCTCCTACAATGGCTGGTTCATCAATGCCCTGCCCCGGGCCCTGCCTTGGCGGCAAACGGCGGTTTGGCCAGCCAGACGATCAGGATCAGCACCAGAAACATCCACCCCAGCATGTAGAAATAATCCACCGTGGACATCATGTAGGCCTGGCTGGTCACCATGCTGTCGAGCCGGGCATAGGCCTGGGTACTCGCCCCGCCCAGAGTGTCCAGGGCCTGGCGCGTCGTGGACTCATAGGTGTTCACGTTTTCGCTCAGGTACGCGTGGTGCACGTTGGCCCGGCGGATCCAGATCCAGGTGGTCAACGAGGCCGCGAAACTACCCCCGAGGTTACGCAGGAAGGTCGCCAGTCCCGAGCCGTCGGCGATTTGCGACGGCGGCAGGTCCGACAGCAGGATGCTCAAGGTCGGCATGAAGAACAGCGCAACCCCTGCCCCCATGAACAGCTGCACCAGCGCGATGTGCTCGAAATCCACCTGACTGGTGAAATTCGAACGCATGAAACAACTCGTGCCGATGGCCAGAAACGCAAGCCCAGCAAGCAGCCGCAGATCGACCTTGTTGGCATATTTACCGACAAACGGCGACATCAGCACCGGCAAGATCCCGATTGGCGCCACCGCAAGCCCCGCGTAGGTCGGCGTATAGCCCATCTGCGTCTGCAACCACTGCGGCAGGATCAGGTTGATGCCGAAGAACCCGGCGTAGCCCAGCACCAGACAGATCGTCCCGACCCTGAAGTTACGGAAGCTGAACAGGCGCAGGTTGACCACCGGATGCTCGTCGGTCATCTCCCAGATGATGAACGCCGCCAGGCCAATCACCGAAATCACCGTGCCGATGATGATGAAGTTCGACGAGAACCAGTCCAGGTCGTTGCCCTTGTCGAGCACGATCTGCAAGGCGCCCACGCCAATGATCAGCGTTATCAGCCCCACGTAGTCCATCGGTTGGCGGCTGGTGGTCACCGGCCTTGCGGCCATTTGCGTGCGCACCACGAAGGCTGCGAACAGACCGATCGGCACGTTGATGAAGAAAATCCACGGCCAGGTGTAACTGTCGGTGATCCAGCCGCCGAGAATCGGCCCCGCAATCGGCGCCACAACCGTCACCATCGCCAGCAGTGCCAGTGCCATCCCCCTTTTCGCCGGGGGATAGACGGCAATCAGCAGCGTCTGGGTCATCGGGTACAAGGGGCCGGCGACCACGCCCTGCAGCACACGAAAGCCCACCAGTTCCGGCATCGAGGTCGAGATACCACAGAGGAACGAGGCCAGCACGAACAGCACCGTGGCCCATATGAACAGCTTCACCTCACCAAAGCGGCGGCTCAGCCAGCCGGTCAGCGGCAAGGCGATGGCGTTACTCACCGCAAACGAGGTGATGACCCAGGTGCCCTGCTCGGAACTCACGCCCAGGTTGCCGGAAATCGTCGGCAGCGCGACGTTGGCAATGGTGGTGTCGAGCACCTGCATGAAAGTCGCCAGCGACAGGCCGATGGTGGTCAACAACAGGCTTGGCGGCGTAAAAGAAGCGGGAGCGTTGTTACTCATCGCGAATCCTTTGACACTCGAAAGATGCGCCAGCCCGAAGGCCGGCGCAGGGGGACAGGCGACTTAACGCTGTACGGTCTTGCCCGCGGCCTGGGCGCTGTTCTCGTGGATCAGGCGCGCAATCAGCGTGTCGGCATCGGCCAGTTGCCTGGTGTAGACGTCAGTGGTGAACGACGCCTGCTTGGGTGGCTGTTGCGCCAGCACCGGGCCGCTCTGGTCGTGCAGATTCACATCGACCACGGTGGACAGGCCGATTCGCAGCGGATTCTTCGCCAACTCCTCAGGGTTGATATGAATCCGCACCGGCACCCGCTGCACGATCTTGATCCAGTTACCCGTGGCGTTCTGCGCAGGCAGCAGGGCGAACGCGCTGCCGGTGCCGGCGCCGACGCTGTCGACGGTGCCGCTGAACTTCACGTCGCTGCCATACAGGTCAGCCTCGATGTCCACCGGCTGGCCGATGCGCATCTTGCCCAACTGGGTTTCCTTGAAGTTGGCGTCGATCCACAACTGATCCAGCGGAATCACCGCCATCAGCGCAGTGCCTGGCTGAACGCGCTGGCCCAGTTGCACGGTGCGCTTGGCGACATAGCCGGTGACCGGCGCGATCAGGGTGCTGCGCGCGCTGTTCAGGTAGGCCTGGCGCAGTTGCGCGGCGGCGGCCTTCACATCCGGGTGCGACGACACCTGAGTGTCATCGATCAATGCCGTGCTGGTGACCAATTGCTGCTGGATGTTGTTCAGGGCGTTCTGCGCGCTGGTCAGGTCATCCTTGGCGTGGGACAGCTCTTCCTGGGAAATCGCCCCGCCCGCCGCGAGGTTGCGCCGACGGTTGTAGTTGTCCTGAGCCTTCTGCACTTCGGCGCGCTGGGCCGCCAGTTGTGCCTTGATGCCGTCCACGCTGCTGTACAGACCGCGAACCTGACGCACCACCTTGCCCAGATTGGCCTCGGCGCTTTGCAGCGCGACTTCGGCGTCGTTGGGGTCGAACTGCACCAGCACCTGGCCTTCACGGACCAGATCGCCATCATCGGCGCCAATGCTCACCACGGTGCCGGTCACTTGCGGGGTGATTTCCACCACGTTGCCGTTGACGTAGGCATCGTCCGTGCTTTCGTTCCATTGGCCGTAGACCTCGTACCAGCCCCAGACGCCAAGACCGCCCAGAATCACGACGATCAGCAGACCGAACATCAGGATCTTGCGCTTGCGCGGGTTCTTCTGCGGCTGGCCTGGCGCAGCCTTTTGCGCCGAAGCTTCGTTTGTTGCGTTGTTTTCGCTAGTGGCAGTGGCCATGACGAGTACCTTAATGAGTCAGCGAAGCAGTTGACGGGACAGCTGGGGCGGCGTTTTCGCCGGGCTTGCTCTCTTCGAAGCCTCCCCCCAGGGCCTGCATCAACTGGATCGAAAGATCGATTCGTTCCGCGTTGAGATCAGCCAGTTGGCGTTGCGATTGCAGCAGTTGCTGCTCGACGCTCAGCACATCGAGGTAGTTGCCGATTCCCGATGAATAGCGCGTGACCACCGTGTCGTAGGACTTCTGAATCACGTCGGTGGCTTGCTGGCGCGCGTCGATCTGACCGCTGATCGAATGCAGCTGGCCGATGTTGTCGCTGACATCGCCCAGGGCACGCACCAGACTCTTGTTGTACTGCGCGACCGCCAGGTCGTAGTCGGCATTCCGCGCATCCAGGTCGGCGCGACGACGGCCGCCATCGAAGATCGGCAACGAGACGGTCGGCGCTACATTGAAGAAGCGGCTGGCCGAACCGAACATCGCATCGCCCAGCAGAGACTCGACTCCCGCCGATGCACTGAGGTTCAGGTTCGGATAGAAGTTGGTCTTGCTGGCGACGATGTCCTTGCTGGCCGCCTCGACTCGCCAGCGCGCAGCCACCAGATCCGGGCGACGACCGAGCAACTCGGCAGGCACCACGGATGGCAATTGCACCACCGCGGGTCTCAGCACCGAAGGTCTTGCCAGTTCTTCGCCGCGGTCCGGGCCTTTGCCCATCAGCACGGCCAGGGTGATCTTGGCCGAACGCAGGCGTTTTTCCGCATCCACCAGCGACTCACGGGAGCCCGCTTCCAGGCTCTGGGTCTGCTGGTACTGGTATTCGCTGTCGATGCCGGACTTGAAGCGGCGGGCGCCCAGTTCCAGCAACTGACGGGTACGCTTGAGGTCTTCGGCGGCCAGATCGCGGACGATGTAGGCCTGGCCCAGATCACTGTAGGCGCGGGCGACATCGGCGGCGAGGGTCAACTGCGCGGCGCGCTGGTCGATTTCGCTGGCGCGGGCCTGGCCCAACGCGGCTTCCCAGGCAGCACGCTGCCCACCCCACAGGTCGAAGGTGTAATTAAAGCTGGCGCCCAGGCTACGCAGGGTGCTGTAGCGACCGCCCTGCCCCAGCGGATCCTGATCCTTGGCCAGGCGCGAGCGGCTTACGCTGGCGCTGGCATCGACGGTTGGCATGCGCGCGGCGTCGGCGCCATAGGCCGCAGCCGTGGCCTGGTGGGTGCGGGCGGCGGCGATCTGCATGTCCGGGCTGTCGCGCAGGGCCTCGACAATCATGCCGTCGAGTTGCGGATCGCCCAGGCTGGTCCACCAGTCGCGTCGTGGCCAGGCGGCCGGCGACAGGGTGACGCCTTTGAGGCTTTGCGAAGCCTGCAGGCTGTTGGCATCGATCCCGACGCCTTCGGTGTTCAGGCCTTTGGAGTTGGCGCAACCGGCCAGTACCAGTGCGACAAATACCAGGCTCAACGACGTTCGCAACGCCGTGCCTTGCTTGAGGGCAATGTTCATCGTGCGGCAATCCGGGCAATAGTGATCGGATCGGCTGCAGCCACCAGTACCTTGGTGAGCAGCTTCTCCAGCATGGCCAGCTCGCTGTCTTCCAGGACACCGACCATCTCGTTCATCGCCTTGGCACCTATCTCGGACAGCAGATCGGCAATTTCCTTGCCCGAGTCGGTCAGCACCAACCGCACCTGGCGGCGGTCCGCCTCGGAACGGGTGCGCACCAGCAGGTCTTTCTGTTCCAGCCTGTCGAGCATGCGCGTCATCGAACCGCTGTCCAGACACAACGCCCGGCACAGGTCGGCCGGGGTTTCTGCGTCATACAGCGCCACGATCACCAGCACCTTGAACTGCTGCGCAGTCAGGCCGTGGGGTTCGAGGTGCTTGTCCAGAATGCGGTTCTTCAACAAGTCAGCGCGGCCGATCAGCATGCCAAGCAGGCTGGTCTGGAACGTCTCGGGAGTGAAATGAGCCATTGATAGTCACCAATTATCTGCCTAGGCAGTGAATGGATCAGATATTACTGCCTAGGCAGCAAACACACAATGAAACAATTTTTAAGATGCAGAGTTCCGGACGAACGTGGTTCGCCAGATGCAAGGAAGGGAGAGATGTGCGCCCGTAGCAGCACGGCTTGCCGGCGGGGGCGGTGTGTCAGACGATTATTTCGTCACAGACACACCGCTCCCGCCGGCAAGCCGTGCTGCTACAGAAAAAGGAAACCTCAGGCAGGCACACCGCTATGAAAGCGGAAATCCTCATCGGGGCTTTCGATCAGCTCGCGCTCGGCCAGGCGGACTTCTTCGATCTTGGCGTCGACATCCGCTTCATCGCCATAGAGATAGGCGAGCTTGAGGTAATCCTGGAAATGCCGCGCCTCGGACTTGAGCAAGCTGGCGTAGAACTTGGCCAGGTCCTCGTCCAGGTGTGGAACCAGCGCCCTGAACCGTTCGCAGGAGCGCGCCTCGACGATGGCGCCGACGATCAGCGCATCGGTCAGGCGGTAGGGGTTGTGATTGCGCACCAGTTTGCGCAACGAACCTGCATAGCGGGCCGAACTGATGTTGGCCATGGGAATGCCACGCTTCTTGATGATGCTGATGACCTGCTCGAAATGGCGCAGCTCTTCACGGGCCAGACGCGACATCTTGGCCTGCAGCTCGAACTTGTCGTTGTACTGGAACATGAACTGGAATGCCGCGCCTGCGGCCTTCTTCTCGTTGTTCGCATGGTCGATCAGCAGGATATCCAGATTGCGCATGGCCGCCTGCACCCAGCTATCCGGGGTGGGGCACAGCAGGAAAGCGTCGATTTCTGGATACATCTGCATAAGGTCACAACTGGCGGTATGGGCAAGGCGCAGCATTATACGGGGCTGAACGCCCAGAACCAGCCTCAGTTGCGGCAAAAGCCGTGCAGCTCGATTGGCGGCGGGCAACTATAGTCAATACAGCGAACAGTCAGCGCCCCGTCAGGTCGAAACAAGCGTGCCGTCATTCAAGGGAGATCAGCTCATGCAATCGATTCGCAGGATTCTGGTGGCCATCGAACCCAGTGCCGAAACCGACAAGGTCGAAAGCCTGGCCATGCGACGCGCCTGCCTGATCGCCCACGCAACCGGGGCCAGTCTGCATCTGTTGATTTGTGACAAGAAAAGTGACCACAGCGAGTTGCTGACCACCCTCAAGCACGACCTGCAGGCCGAGGACTTCAACGTCACCGCCGAGCAGGACTGGCACGAAAGCGTTCACCAGACCATCGTCAAGGTCCAGCAAGCGGAAGGCTCGGACCTGGTCATCAAACAGCACTTCCCCGACAGCACCCTCAAACGCGCCCTGTTGACGCCTGCCGACTGGAAACTGTTGCGCTATTGCCCCTGCCCGGTGCTGATGGTCAAGACCGACCGCCCCTGGAAAGGCGGCGCTATCCTGGCGGCGGTGGACGTCGGCAATCCCGATGGCGAGCACACTGCCCTGCACTACAGCATCATCAAGCACGGCTACAGCATCGCCGACGTGGCCAAGGGCGAGCTGCACGTCATCACGGCCCACCCCTCCCCCATGCTCTCGGCGGCGGACCCTGTGTATCAGTTGTCTTCAACCATCGAGGGCAAGTACCGCGAGCAGTGCAAGGCCTTCCAGACCGAATTCAGCATCGACGACGCTCACCTGCACATAGCCGAGGGGCCGGCCGATGTGCTGATTCCGTTCACTGCCCATCATTTGCAGGCGGCTGTGACGGTGATCGGCACCGTTGGCCGCACCGGGATTTCCGGCGCGCTGATCGGCAACACCGCCGAAGTAGTCCTCGATTCGCTGGAAAGTGATGTGCTGGTGCTCAAGAGCGAAGAATCGCTGGCGCACCTGGAAGAGCACCTGGCCCGCGCCTGAACACAACTTGCCCCGCATCGTACCCGTAGCAGCACGGCTTGCCGGCGGGAGCGATCTCCAGGACGCCGACGCCGGCAAGCCGTGCTGCTACGAGAACATGGCGGATCAAGCTCCGCCGATGGCGTCCTTGAGAAACCCCGGTGCGATGTAGCGCTCGTAATGGGCTTCGGACAGCAGGAAGAATTCCCGATCGATGGCATCGCGCAATTCCGGCAGCCCCCAATCGCGAAACTCCGGCATCAGCACCATGCCGTACGCCTCCAGATCGTTGATCATCCGCGCGCCACGGGCGATCAACTGATAGGCCCAGCAATATTCCGACTGCTGCGGCACGAAGCGGATCTTGCGCTGCTCCAGTTGCTGGCGCAGCTTGATCGCATCGAACACCTCGACCTTGGCGGTCATCACCTGCACCAGCAATTGCTCAAGACGCAGCCAGACCGCGCGCTTTTCGTCCTCGTTATAGCCATTCCAGTGAATGACTTCGTGATGGAAGCGCTTGCAGCCCCGGCACACCAGGTCGCCGTAGACGGTGGAGCAAAGCCCTACGCAGGGCGTCTTGATGATGTGATTGGGCATGGCGGAAAAACACGGCAGCGGACGAAACAGGCCTGCATGTTAGCCCTTTGTCTAACGGGGTACACCCCTGAAGATGTAGGGGCTAACTTACCTTCTGCCATTTTTTGCCGTAGAATCATCGGGCCTTTTAAGGCGCCAATGTCCGTTGGAAGCTGTTTTCAAAGCGTCACGAGCACAGTAAGTCTACCCGGCAGTACGGTTCACGACGCAGGCCACGCCTGCGTCCCCTCCTCAGAACCGCTCATGCAGGCGTAAAACTTTGAAAACAGCTTCTGTTGGAAATCGTCAGCTGCCTGCCGAAAAACTCAAAAAGTTTTGACATGCACGGCTGCGGACCTTTTCTGGATGAGCGTCCCGGACACCCATTTGGGACCACTGATGAGGGTAATACTGTGCTTGAAGCCTACCGTAAACACATCGAAGAGCGTGCCGCCCAGGGTATCGTGCCCCAGCCGCTTAACGCCGAACAAACCGCAGGCCTGGTCGAGCTGCTGAAAAACCCACCGGCTGGCGAAGAAGCTGTCCTGCTTGACCTGATCACCAATCGCGTTCCACCGGGAGTTGACGAAGCTGCTTACGTCAAGGCCGGTTTCCTTTCCGCTCTGGCCAAGGGCGAAGTCTCTTCCCCTCTGCTGGATCGCAAACGCGCTGTAGAACTGCTCGGCACCATGCAGGGCGGCTACAACATCGTGACCATGGTCGACCTGCTGGACGATGCCGAGCTGGCACCGGTTGCCGCCGAACAACTGAAGCACACCCTGCTGATGTTCGACGCCTTCCACGACGTCGCAGAAAAAGCCAAGAACGGCAACGCTCACGCCCAAGGCGTGCTGCAGTCCTGGGCTGACGGCGAATGGTTCCAGAAGCGTCCGACCCTGGCCGACAAGATCAGCCTGCGCGTGTTCAAGGTCACCGGCGAAACCAACACCGACGACCTGTCCCCTGCGCCGGACGCATGGTCGCGCCCTGACATCCCGCTGCACGCCCTGGCCATGCTGAAAATGGCCCGCGACGGTATCGTGCCTGACGTGCAAGGCTCCATCGGCCCGATGAAGCAGATCGAAGAAATGCGCGGCCAGGGTTTCCCTATCGCCTACGTCGGTGACGTGGTCGGTACCGGTTCCTCGCGTAAATCGGCCACCAACTCGGTGCTGTGGTTCTTCGGCGACGACATCCCTTACGTGCCGAACAAGCGCGCAGGTGGTTTCTGCTTCGGCAGCAAGATCGCCCCGATCTTCTACAACACCATGGAAGACGCCGGCGCCCTGCCAATCGAATTCGATGTCTCGAACATCAACATGGGCGACGTGATCGACGTTTACCCATACGAAGGCAAAGTCACCAAGCACGACAGCGACGAAGTGATCACCACTTTCGAACTGAAGACCCCTGTGCTGCTGGACGAAGTCCGCGCCGGTGGCCGTATCCCGCTGATCGTTGGCCGTGGCCTGACCAGCAAGGCACGTGCCGAACTGGGCCTGCCGCCTTCGACCCTGTTCAAGCTGCCTGAAGTCCCTGCTGCCAGCACCAAGGGTTTCACCCTCGCGCAGAAAATGGTCGGCAAGGCCTGCGGCACCGACGGCATCCGTCCGGGCACCTACTGCGAACCGAAGATGACCACCGTCGGCTCCCAGGACACCACAGGTCCCATGACCCGTGACGAACTGAAAGACCTGGCGTGCCTGGGCTTCTCCGCTGATCTGGTAATGCAGTCCTTCTGCCACACCGCCGCTTATCCGAAGCCGATCGACGTCAAGACCCACCACACCCTGCCTGACTTCATCATGACCCGTGGCGGCGTTTCGCTGCGTCCGGGCGACGGCATCATCCACAGCTGGCTGAACCGCATGCTGCTGCCGGACACCGTCGGTACCGGTGGTGACTCGCACACCCGTTTCCCGATCGGCATCTCGTTCCCGGCCGGTTCCGGTCTGGTCGCGTTCGCCGCTGCCACCGGCGTCATGCCGCTGGACATGCCGGAATCGATCCTGGTCCGTTTCAAGGGCAAGCTGCAACCGGGCGTCACCCTGCGTGACCTGGTTCACGCCATCCCTTACTACGCGATCCAGAAAGGCCTGCTGACCGTCGAGAAGAAAGGCAAGAAAAACGCCTTCTCGGGTCGCATCCTGGAGATCGAAGGTCTGGAAAGCCTGACCGTCGAACAAGCCTTCGAACTGTCCGACGCCTCGGCAGAACGTTCGGCCGCCGGTTGCACCATCAAGCTGTCCAAAGAGTCGATCGCCGAATACCTGAACTCCAACATCACCCTGCTGCGCTGGATGATCGCGGAAGGCTACGGCGACCCACGCACCCTGGAGCGTCGCGCCAAGGCGATGGAAGCCTGGATTGCCAATCCCGAGCTGCTGGAAGCCGACAAGGACGCAGAGTACGCCGAAGTCATCGAGATCGACCTGGCCGACGTCAAGGAGCCTGTGCTCTGCGCGCCGAACGACCCGGACGACGCCCGTCTGCTGTCCAGCGTTGCTGGCGAGAAGATCGACGAAGTGTTCATCGGCTCGTGCATGACCAACATCGGTCACTTCCGCGCTGCCGGCAAGTTGCTCGATCAGGTCAAGGGCCAGCTGCCAACCCGTCTGTGGCTGTCGCCGCCGACCAAGATGGACGCGCACCAACTGACCGAAGAAGGCTACTACGGCATCTACGGCAAGGCTGGCGCACGCATGGAAATGCCGGGCTGCTCGCTGTGCATGGGTAACCAGGCACGTGTGAACCCGAACGCGACCGTGGTATCGACCTCGACCCGTAACTTCCCGAACCGTCTGGGCGACGGCGCGAACGTCTACCTGGCTTCGGCCGAGCTGGCGTCCGTGGCATCGATCCTGGGTCGCCTGCCGACCGTCGAGGAGTACATGGAATACGCGAGCAAGATCGACAGCATGTCTGCCGATGTCTACCGCTACCTGAGCTTCGACCAGATCGCCGAGTTCCGTGAATCCGCAGCGAACGCCAACATCCCGGTTGTTCAAGCGTAAGATCGTAGTAAGGCGTCAAAAAAAACCCCGCTTCTGGCGGGGTTTTTTTATGGGTTGGAATTGGGTGTGAGGGTTTGTCGGGTTCGCTCGAGGCCCCTACACGGATGCCCTTCGGGCGCATCGCGGGCAAGCGCGCTCCTACATTTTTTGCAACGTGCCGCAGTCTGACAGACCCCGTTGTCCGCCTTGTGCTTTCGCTCGAAATCCAGAGCCATGCACCAAGGCTATCCACTCGGTCCCACAGGCCATAGCACGTTGCAAAAAATGTAGGAGCGCGCTTGCCCGCGATAGGCCCGAAGGGCATCCACGTAGCGCCCTCAAGCCAGGCAAAAAAAACCCCGCATCTCTCAATGCGGGGCTTTTCGTTCAATCAACCACTAAACCATCAAACCACCGCAGTCTGCCCACTCATGGCCAGATCCAGCAGCTCCCGGTTCGCAACCGCATACATCGCGTAGTCATTACCACTCGCTGCACGCAGTTCAACCAGCATCGCGTGCCAGCGCTCGACCATCGCCGAATGCTGCTCCAGCCACAGGCTCAGGCGCTCTTCCACGTTTTCCGGACCGTTCGGCATTTGCAGGACGGACACGGTGATGGCGCGCTGTTGCCAGTCGACATCGTCGCGGAAGGCTTCGCGGGCCAGGGCCTGCCAGTTGTTTTCCACCGGCAGCGCGCTGATCTGTTGCAGATACCAGGTGATGTCCAGCGAGCTGCCCAAGGCGAAGTAGACCTTGGCCACGTCGGCGGCATTCTGGCCAGTCACGTCGGACGCCTCGATGATCGGCAGCAGCGTGTACAGGTGCGTGGTGCCGGCAACCATGCGCGCCAGCAGCTCAGGTACGCCAGCCTCGACGTATTCCTGATAACGCGCCTGCCAGACATCGCGAGGCGGGCCTTCCAGCAGTTCGTCGAGCTTCAGCCCCAGTGCCGCCAGGTGCGGACCGAAGTGGGCGACGTCACGGGCGGCGTCCAGTTCGTTGCGACGGCTGCGCAGGAACCAGCGGGTGGCACGGCGACCCAGGCGCATCAGCTCATCCATCAATGCCAACTGGATTTCAGCCGAAACCTTGTAGTCCAAAGCCTCGATCTGACGGAACCAGTGCGGCAGGTGGAAGATGTCACGCACGATCACGTAGGCACCGGCCACGTTGGCAGCGCTCATGCCGGTCGATTCCTTGAGCCGCTGCACGAAGGTGATGCCCATGTGGTTGACCAGGTCGTTGGCGATCTGGGTGCTGACGATTTCCCGCTTCAGACGGTGGCGACGCATGGATTCGGAGAACTTCGCGCCCAGGGACGGCGGGAAGGCGGTTTCCATGTCGCGGGCCAGGTAGTCGTCGTCCGGCACGCGGGATTCGAGCAGCGCTTCCTTGAGGTCGATCTTGCTGTAGGAGATCAGCACCGACAGTTCGGCGCGGGACAGGCCTTTCTGCTCGGCGATGCGCTCGGACAGCTGGTCTTCGGCCGGGAGGAACTCGATGGCGCGGTCCAGCTTGCCACGGGACTCCAGGTCGTTCATCAGGCGCTTGTATTCGGCAATCCGCTCGTAGGCACGACGGGCCGCCAGCGACAGGGCTTGCGTCTGCTTGTAGTTGTTGCCGAGTACCAGATTGCCCACTTCGTCGGTCATGCTTTCGAGCAGCAGATTACGCTGCTTCTCGGTCATGTCACCGGCCTGCACCACTTCGTTGAGCAGGATCTTGATGTTCACTTCGTGGTCGGAGCAGTCCACGCCACCGGCGTTGTCGATGAAGTCGGTGTTGGTGGCACCGCCCAGCAGGCCGAACTCGACGCGACCCAGTTGGGTCATGCCCAGGTTGCCGCCCTCGCCCACCACCTTGCAGCGCAGCTGGTTGCCATTGACGCGCAGGGCGTCGTTGGCCTTGTCGCCCACGTCGGCGTGGCTCTCGGAGCTGGCCTTGACGTAGGTGCCGATACCGCCGTTCCACAGCAGATCCACCGGCGCCTTGAGCAATGCGTGCATCAGCTCGGTCGGGGTCAGTTTGTCAGCGCTGATGTCAAAGCGCTCTTTCATCTGCGGGGTGATGGTGATGCTCTTCAGGCTGCGCGGGAAGATGCCGCCGCCTTCGGACATGATGCTGGTGTCGTAGTCGGTCCAGGCCGAACGCGGCAGGTCGAACAGGCGCTGACGCTCGGCGAAGCTGGTCGCCGGGTCCGGATTCGGATCGATGAAGATGTGCAGGTGGTTGAACGCGGCCACCAGTTGCAGCTTGTCGGACATCAACAGGCCGTTACCGAATACGTCACCGGCCATGTCGCCGACGCCGATCACGCTGATGCTGTCCTGCTGGACATTGATGCCGCGCTCGCGGAAGTGGCGCTGCACGCCGACCCACGCGCCCTTGGCGGTGATGCCCATCTTCTTGTGGTCGTAACCGGCCGAGCCACCGGAGGCGAACGCGTCGCCCAGCCAGAAGCCATAGTCGATGGCGATGCCGTTGGCGATGTCGGAGAAGGTCGCGGTGCCCTTGTCCGCTGCCACCACCAGGTACGGGTCATCGTCGTCATGACGTACGACGTTGGCCGGCGGTACCAGCGCGCCTTCTTTCAGGTTGTCGGTGATGTCCAGCAGGCCGGAAATGAAGATGCGGTAGCAGGCGATCGCTTCGGCCTGAATCTCGTCGCGGGTGCCGGTGGTCGGCAGGCGACGTGGCAGGAAGCCACCTTTGGCACCCACAGGCACGATGACCGAGTTCTTCACCTGCTGGGCTTTTACCAGGCCCAGCACTTCGGTACGGAAGTCTTCTTCGCGGTCCGACCAGCGCAGGCCACCGCGGGCGACATTGCCGAAACGCAGGTGCACGCCTTCGACGCGCGGCGAATAGACGAAGATTTCGAACTTCGGCACCGGCTTGGGCAGCTCGGGGATCAGGCGCGGGTTGAACTTGAAGCTGAAGTAGCTCTTGTTCTGGCCGTTGGCGTCGGTCTGGTAGAAGTTGGTGCGCATGGTCGCCTTGATCAGGTCAAGGTAACGACGCAGGATGCGGTCTTCGTTGAGCACCTGGACATCGTCCAGCGCCGAGAGAATCGCGGTTTCCAGACGCTGTTGCATGTCGTCCAGATCGCCACCGGACAGCTTGCGCGCCAGGTAGAAGCGGGTCTTGAACAGACGGGTCAGCTCGCGGGCGATGTCGGCGTGGTTGTTCAGGGTGCTGGCGATGTAGCCCAGGTCGAAGCCCAGACGAATCTGCTTGAGGTAACGGGCGTAGGCACGCAGCAGCGCCACGTCGCGCCACGGCAGGCCGGCAGTCAGCACCAGGCGGTTGAACGCATCGTTCTCGGCGTCGCCGCGCACGATGTGCACGAACGCGTCCTGGAAGGTGTCGTTGAGCTGCTGCAGATCCAGGTTCAGGCCTTCGGCGTAGGTGAAGGCGAAGTCATGAATCCAGAACTCGCGACCGTTGGTGTGACGCAGGCGATACGGGAATTCGCCCAGCACGCGCAGGCCGAGGTTTTCCAGGATCGGCAGCACGTCGGACAGCGCCAGCGGGGTGTCGGCGTGGTACAGCTTGCAGTGCAACTGCGCCTTGTCGCCCGACAGCGGCTGATAAAAGCTCATGACCAGCGGCTTGGCTTCGGACAGATTCAGCACATGCTGCATGTCGACCACGGCCGAGTGCGCGGCGAAACGCTCGCGGTAGCCTGCCGGGAAGCCTTTCGGGAAGTCGGCCAGCACGTTGGTGCCCTGGGCTTCGCCGAAGCTTTCGACAACCAGGCTTGCGTAGTCGTCGTTCCACGAACGGCAGGCCTGGATGACTTCGTTTTCCAGTTGTTGCGGGTCGATGTCCAGGGTGACTTTCGGGTCAACGCGAAGGATCAACTGCACGCGCGCCAGCACCGACTCGGAGAAGAAGGTCCAGAACTCGCAGTCGCTGGCCTTCAGGCGCTCCATCAGGACCTGCTGGATCTTCTGGCGCACTTCGGTGGAGTAGATGTCACGCGGCACATAGGCCAGGCAGTAGCAGAAACGCCCGTACGGATCCTTGCGCAGGAACACGCGGATCTTGTTGCGCTCCTGGATCTGCACGATGGACATGACGGTGGTGAACAGCTCGTCCACCGGGGTCTGGAACAGGTCGTCACGGGGCAGCACTTCAACGACCTGAGCCAGTTCCTTGCCCAGGTGCGCCTTGGCGTCGAAACCGGAACGGCGCTCGACTTCGGCGACCTTGCGGCGAATGTACGGGATGTTGCGCACGCTTTCGCCATACACCGAGGAGGTGTACAGACCCATGAAACGGCATTCCTTGATGACCTTGCCGCTGGCGTCGATCATGCGGATCGACACGTAGTCAGGGTACGCCGGACGGTGCACGCGGCTTGGGTGCGCGGCCTTGGCAAAGGACAGCAGGGTCGGCTCATGCAGGTAGTTCACCGCATAGCCTTCGATGTGCAGGTCTTCAGGGGTGAGGCCTGCGCGCAGCAGTTTGGTCAGGCCCAGGAACGAGGCCGGATCGTAGGTCAGCTGGCCACCTTCGCCGTCGCCATCGACGGTGAATTCTTCGTAGCCCAGGAAGGTGAAATGGTTGTTCACCAGCCACTCGAGGAACACCTTGACCTCGGCCTTCTCGTCCGGATCGACGGCATATTCAGTGGCATCGATGCTCGCCAGCAGGTCATTGACCTTGGCTTTCATCGGCAGGAAGTCTTCTACCGCAACCCGCACCTCGCCCAGCACCTGCTCCAGTTCGCGTGCCAGCACATTGAGTTCGGCAGCGTTGGCGCAACGGTCGATTTCCAGATACATCAGCGATTCTTGCAGCACGCCCTCGCCCAGGGTGCCTTTTGGCAGCACTTCGAGCAGTTGGCCCTTGGCATCGCGACGCACGCTCAGCACGGTGGTCTGCAGGGTGTGGATGCTGTAGCCGCGGCGGTTCAGCTCGGTACGCACCGAGTCCACCAGGAACGGCAGGTCGTGGTGCAGCACTTCAACGGCGGTATGGGTGGATTGCCAGCCGTGACGCTCGTAATCAGGGTTGTACACGCGTACCTGCGGGGTGCCGTGCTCGAAACGCTCGAGCAGGCGCCAGGCAGACAGGGTGCAACCGGCAAGGTCGGAAAGCCTGCGCTGGGTGAGTTCGTCCAGAGAGATGATGCCGAAGAACTGATCGGCGAACAGCGCCACTTGTGGCAGTGCCTGTTCGCTGATGTGCTGGGCCAGTGCCGCTCGCAGTTGGTGCTGGAAGTCGGACTTGCTGGCTGCGGTGAAGAACGCCATCTGTGATACTCCGCTTGGCTTGGCTTTTATATAGGAGAGATGCGTGTTTCGGGGTCGTTCATGTGTGTCTGCGTGTCAGTTTCGCGTCTGATCGATGATAGTCAGCAAATCGTGACAACGATGAATTCATGCACACATGCCCTTGTAGTAACGCTCGTCGTGTGCGCGTAGTCACAATGCCCCCCGAGTGAACCTGGGTGCGGCAACTGGCCGCACGTCCGTTCATCTGCTGCGAAGCTTAACGAGAGCAACCCCGGGTGGCTTGCAGGGCTGCGACATACTCGGACATCGGGTTGCCATCCGGCATGGCCCATGCCGAACAGGAATAGTTATAGATGGGGAGCTAAATTCATCCGGGGCTGGCAAAATCAAAGCTTGTCCCGAACCGAACCACAGGATGCACACCATGCACATGACCACCGACAGCTTCATCTACAACCCCTGCGATGAAGAAGAAGACGACATGGCGCTGGTCTGCTGCCATGGCGACAACGGCGACCTGTTCCTGCTGGCGCGATTTCCGGATGAGGATGAAGTGGACATCACCTTTCGCGATGACACCATTCATGTCGAATCGAATCTGAAAGTCACCCTTTCTGCCACCCGGCTCAGCGTGCAGGTCGATGCGGCCGACGCCCAGCCTTTCGGCGGCGAGCACAGCTTCGACATCGACCACACCACCCCTGAGGGCGAGCTGGCCGAACTGGACGCCACGCTAAGGATCATCCTCAAGGATGTCGGCACCTACGTCAGCGAAATCGGCTGATTCCCTGCGCCTTGTGACAGCGGCTCCATGCCGGCACAGGGAGAAAACCCGTAACCTGTAAGACAATTCTGGTTTTTGCCCGGTAAACAGCGCCAAACACTGAAAAAACCCCTTGGCCGATTAGTCGCCGCACCCTCGGATGGATTAAAGTAACGCCCCCAGCTTCGGTGCCGTCTTGGCGCCGCTGCGTACCTGTCAGGAACCGTCATCGATGGAACATCGTGAAGCGTTGATCGCGCTGCGAACCTTTCTCTCCACTCAGATTCTGGGGCAGGAGAAACTGGTCGAGCGCCTGTTGATCGCGCTGCTTGCCGATGGCCACATGCTGGTCGAGGGCGCTCCGGGCCTGGCCAAGACCAAGGCGATCAAGGAACTGGCCGAGGGCATCGAGGCGCAGTTCCACCGCATCCAGTTCACCCCTGACCTGCTGCCCGCCGACATCACCGGTACCGAGATCTACCGCCCGGAAACCGGCAGCTTCGTGTTCCAGCAGGGGCCGATCTTCCATAACCTGGTGCTGGCGGACGAAATCAACCGGGCACCGGCCAAGGTGCAGTCGGCGCTGCTGGAAGCCATGGCCGAGCGCCAGGTCAGCGTGGGCCGCAGCACCTATGACCTGTCGCCGCTGTTCCTGGTGATGGCCACGCAGAACCCCATCGAGCAGGAAGGCACCTACCCGCTGCCCGAAGCCCAGCTCGACCGCTTCCTGATGCACGTCAAGATCGGCTTCCCCGACGCCACCGTCGAACGCAAGATCCTGCAACAGGCCCGCGGCGAAGCGCTGAACGGCGAAACCAAGCCCGAGCGTCGTGTCAGCCAGCAGGCGATCTTCGCCGCACGCAAGGAAATCCTCGGCCTGTACATGGCCGATGCGGTGGAGGAATACCTGGTGCAACTGGTCATGGCCACCCGCACCCCGGCCAAGTTCGACGCCGAACTGGCCGAGTGGATCGGCTATGGCGCCAGTCCCCGTGGCTCGATCTCCCTGGACCGCTGCGCCCGGGCCCACGCCTGGCTCGCCGGCCGCGACTTCGTCAGCCCCGAAGACATCCAGGCGATGGTCTTCGACGTGTTGCGCCATCGCATCATCCTGTCCTTCGAAGCGGAAGCGGCAGGCATCGACCAGGACCGCGTGATCCAGCGCATTCTCGACGTCGTTGCCGTCGCCTGACCCCATGCAACCCTATCTGATTTCCCAACCGGGCATCCGCATCAGCCTCGCCGAGCTGATCGAGATGCGCCACCGCGTGCGGGAAGTGCAACTGTTTTCGTCCCCCGGCCGGCGCAGCCCGCTGATCGGCCTGCACCACTCCAAGCTGCGCGGACGTGGCGTGGACTTCGACCAGGTGCGGGTGTACCAGGCCGGCGACGACGTGCGCACCATCGACTGGCGCGTCACGGCCCGTACCCAGGAGCCCCACACCAAACTGTTTCACGAAGAACGCGAACGGCCCATCTTCATCATGGTCGAGCAGAGCCGCCGCCTGTTCTTCGGCTCGGGGCTGATGTTCAAGTCGGTGCTGGCCGCCCAGGCCGCCGCGCTGATCGGCTGGGCCGCGCTGGGCCACAACGACCGGGTCGGCGGGCTGGTGTTCGGTGACAACCAGCACTACGAAATCAAGCCGCGGCGCAGCAAGCAGAGCCTGTTGCAACTGCTCAACCGCCTGGTGCGGGTCAACCAGTCCTTGCACACCGAGGCGGTGGACGATCGCGACTCCTTCGGCGTGGCCCTGCGACGCGCCCGGGAAGTGCTGCGGCCCGGCAGCCTGGTGTTCATCCTGTGCGATGAGCGCACGCTGTCCGACTCCGCCGAGCAACAACTGGCTCTGCTCTCCCGGCATTGCGACCTGTTGCTGTTGCCGCTGTCAGACCCGCTGGATCACGCCCTGCCCGCCGCCGGCCTGCTGCGCTTCGCCGACCGTGGCGCGCAACTGGAACTGGACACCCTCAACCCGGACCTGCGCCAGACCTACCGCGCTCAAAGCGAAGCCCGTCAGGCGCGCTGGGAGTTGCTGTCGCAGAAACTGCGGGTGCTGATGATTCCCCTGAGCACCCAGCAGGAGATGGTCGAGCAGTTGCGCGACTACCTGAACGAACAGCGCCCGGTAAAACCCAAATGAGCCTGCTGGACCAGTTGCAGCCGATGATCCGCCCCGAGCCTGTGGGCTTCTGGCCGCCAGCGCCCGGCTGGTGGCTGCTGCTGATTCTGCTGCCGGTGCTGGGTTACGGCCTGTGGCGGGCGCGGGTGCTGCTGCCGAAAAAGGCCCGCGCCGAAAGCGCCGAGCCGCCGCTGGACCCGTTGCGCCAGGCCGCGCTGCTGGAGCTGGCGCAACTGCCCAAACCCTACGACGGCGCGCCCGCCGGCGCCTGGCTGCAACAGATCAACGGTCTGCTCAAACGCCTGTGCCGCAACCACTACCCCTACAGCCAAAGCCACACCCTCAATGGCCGAAAATGGCTGGCGTTTCTCGACAACCGCTGCCCGGCCGCCGGCCTGACACGCTGGATGATCCTTGTGGAAGGCGCCTACAAGCCCGAATGCAAACTCGACGACAAGGCCATCACCGGCCTGACGCAATCGGTCGAAACCTGGATTCGCAAACATGTTTGAGTTCGGCTGGCCGTGGGTCTTCGCCCTGCTGCCGCTGCCGTGGCTGCTGCGCTTCGTGTTGCCGGTGGCCGACAGTGGCGAAGCCGCCCTCAAGGTCAGCTTTCTCAACGAGTTGGAAGGCCTGGCCGGGCGTCGCGCCCGCGCCCACCTGCCGGGCTGGCGGCGGCAGTTGCCTTTCGTCACCCTGTGGCTGTTGCTGCTGGTGGCTGCGGCTCGCCCGCAATGGCTGGGGGAGCCGCTGCCGGTGGCCGCCAGCGGTCGCGACCTGCTGGTGGCGGTGGACGTATCCGGCTCGATGGACTACCCGGACATGGTCTGGCAGAGCGACGAGGTCAGCCGCCTGACCCTGGTCAAACAGTTGCTGGGCGACTTCCTCGAACATCGCCAAGGCGACCGCGTGGGCTTGATCCTGTTCGGCAGCCAGGCTTACCTGCAAGCACCGCTGACCTTCGACCGCAAGACCGTGCGCGTCTGGCTGGATGAGGCGCGCATCGGCATCGCCGGCAAAAACACCGCCATCGGCGACGCCATCGGCCTTGCGCTCAAACGCCTGCGTTCGCGCCCGGCCCAGAGTCGCGTGCTGATCCTGGTCACCGACGGTGCCAACAACGCCGGCCAGATCGACCCCGCCACGGCGGCGCGGCTGGCCGCCGGTGAAGGCGTGAAAATCTACCCGATCGGCATCGGCGCCGACCCTGACAAGGGCGCTACCAGCATCCTGGGCCTGAACCCGAGCCTGGACCTGGACGAACCCGCGCTCAAGGAAATCGCCGAGATCACAGGTGGCCAGTACTTTCGCGCCCGGGACGGCGAGCAGCTGAAAAACATCGGCAAGGCCCTCGACACCCTGGAACCTGTGGCCCAGCAACCGACCCAGGCCCGGCCGGCCGTGGCGCTCTACGACTGGCCGCTGGCGATGGCCCTGCTGCTGAGCGTCCTCTTGGTGATCCACGAGCGCTGGCCGCACAACCCGCTCTATCGCTTCCTCGCCCGCCAGCCGGTGCTGCATCAGGGCCCGCAATGGCGCCAGCGTTTCAAGCGCTTGCGGAGGCGTCGATGAGCCCGACCTTCTTTGCCTTCTGGCCCCACGTTCTGCGCCCCTGGTGGCTGTTGTTGCTGCCGCTGCTGGGCTGGCTGATCTGGCGCCTGTGGCACCGGCAAAAACGCGTGGGACGCTGGCAGATGATCCTGCCCAGCGCCTTCCACTCGGTATTGCTCAGCGGCGGCAGCGGTCGGGAGAGCAAGTTGCCGTGGGTCGCGCTGGCGTTCGGCTGGCTGCTGGCCCTGCTCGCCCTGATCGGGCCGAGCTGGCAGCGCGTCGAGCAGACCAGCCAGAAACCGGTGGACCCGTTGGTCGTGCTGATGGAATTGACCCCGGAAATGCTCGCCGCCGACAGCCCGCCCACTCGCCTTGAACAGGCACGTCGCAAGCTGCTGGACCTGCTGCAACTGCGCAGCGATTCGCAAACCGCGATCATCGTCTACGCCGGCAGCGCCCACACGCTGGTGCCGCTGTCCGACGACCTGACCACCAGCAAGAACCTGCTTGACGCGATCAAGCCGTCGATCATGCCCGAGAGCGGCCAGCGCGCCGACCTTGCGGTACTCAAGGCCCGTGACCTGCTCAAGCAGGGCGATCTGGGCCAGGGCCGGTTGCTGTGGATCGGCTCGTCGCTGACCGAGACCGAGCGTCAGGGCATTCGCCAGGCCATGACCGACCACCCACCGCAATGGCTGATGCTGGGCGTCGGCACCGCAGAGGGCGCGCCGGTGGCTCAGGAAAAAGGCGGGTTCCTCAAGGATGCCCAGGGCGGAATTCTGGTGCCACGCCTGGAAAGCACCAGCCTCAAGGATTTCGCCGAAAGCCTGGGCGGCCAGTACACCCAGTTGCAACTGGTCGATGCCGACCTGCGCGACCTGGGCCTGCTCCAGACGCCGACCGAGCTGCGCAGCATGGGCCGCACCGTTCAGCTCGACACTTGGGCCGATCAGGGTTACTGGCTGTTGTTGCCGCTGTTGCTGCTGGCCGCCTGCGCCGGGCGCCGTGGCTGGGTGTTGTGCCTGCCGCTGCTCATGGCGATTCCGCAACACAGCTATGCTTTCGACTTCGATGACCTGTGGCGGCGCCCGGACCAACAGGGCCAGCACCTGCTGCAACGTCATCGCCCCGCTGAGGCCGCCCGGCATTTCGAGAACATCCAGTGGCAAGGCATTGCCCTCTATGAGGCCGGGGATTACGCCGGCGCCGCCCAGCGCTTCGCCCAGGGCAACACCGCGACCGACCATTACAATCGGGGCAATGCGCTGGCCAGGAGCGGCGAACTGGAAGCGGCCGTCGATGCCTATGAACAGGCGTTGGAGCGTCAAGCGGATTTCACGGCAGCAGCCACCAACAAGGCGCTGGTCGAGCAGCTCATCGAGCAGAACAGGCAGGCCGCGCTGGAAGACGCCAGCGAAGGCAAGACCGAAAGCGAGGACGACGCCGGCAAGTCGCAGACCGGCGAGGCCGAGCAACAGCAGAGCAACCAGCAGGCCCAGAGCCCGGCCAGCGAAGACAACAACGCAAACAACGCCCCGCAGTTTTCGGGCAACGCCCAGGCGGCGGACGCATCACCCGACGCCGACGAGCCCACCCGGGCCCCCAGCCGTCCGGCCGATACCCAGATCAACGCCGAACAGCGGCAAGCGCTCGAACAATGGTTGCGGCAGATCCCGGACGAACCCGGCGAGCTGCTGCGACGCAAATTCTGGTACGAACAGCAGCAACATCAGGAAAAGGCCAAATGAGTCGTGTGTACAGGGTGGTAATCGTCTGGCTGCTGTGCCTGTTCGCCCTCGTGGCGTGGGCCGACGAGCCAGCGGCAACCTTGCAGGCCAGTGTCGACCGCACCCGGGTCAACACCGGTGAAACAGTGGAACTGACCCTGGAATCCGACGACGCGACCCTGTTCGGCAAGCCGGACATGAGCGCGCTGGATACCGATTTCGAGGTGCGCGACACGCGCCAGCTCAATAGCCTGACCACCCTGGAAGGCAACGTTCACGCCACCACCCGCTGGCTGATCACCCTGATGCCGCGCCACAGCGGCTCCATCGAGATTCCATCGCTCAAGCTCGGCGAGCTGGTCAGCCAGCCCATCGCCCTGCAGGTGGTGGAGGTCGAACAGTCGCAGGCGCAGGAACAGAAACTGGCGCCGGTGTTCATGGAAGCCAGCCTGGATCAGGACACCGTCTACGTGCAGGCCCAGGCCGTGCTGACGGTGCGCATCTATCACTCGGTGTCGCTGTTCGACGACAGCAACCTGACGCCGCTGCAGGTGCCTGACGCGCGCATCGAGAAACTCGGCGACACTCGCACCTACGAGAAGCAGATCAACGGCGTTCGCCATGGTGTGATCGAAATGCGTTATGCGCTCTACCCACAACAGAGCGGCGACATGACCATTCCGGCCCAGGAATTCAGCGCCACCATGGTCCAGGACATTCCGGAAACCCAGGCCGCCGCCACCAGCCAGCCTGCGATGGCCACCAGTCCGAAGCCCGGCAAGCTGATGCGCGTGACCTCCCTGCCACTGGCGCTTAAGGTCAAGCCGCAGCCGGCCCATTACCCGGCCAACACGCCATGGCTTCCTGCGCGCAGCATCAGCCTGAGCGAAGACTGGAACCCGGACCCTGCCCATGTGCAGATTGGCGATTCGCTGACCCGCACGCTCGTCATCACTGCCGAGGGCCTGTCCAGCGCGCAGTTGCCGCCCCTGCCTGCGTCGGAAGTCAGCGCGCTGCGGCGGTATCCGGATCAACCGCAGTTGAGTAACCAGGCCAGCGAGCGCGGGCTGGTGGGCACCCGTGAAGAACGCGTGGCGCTGGTGCCGAACCGTCCCGGCGCCATCGACATTCCGGCGGTGGACCTGGTGTGGTGGAACACCCTGGAAGATCATCTGGAGCACAGCGCCCTGCCCGCCCGCACCCTGCAAGTCAGCACCAACCCGGCGTTGGCGGTGGACATGCCGGTGAGCGACAGCGCCGCTGGCAGCCTGATCGGGCCGCCGGTGTGGCCGTGGCAGTTGAGCACCGTGCTGCTGGCATTCACCACGCTGTTGGGTTTCTCATTATGGTGGCGCGCCCGTTCGCAACCGGCCGTCGCCCGCGCCGCGCAGACCGGCCCCAGCCCGCGTACCGTGCTGGACGATCTCAAGCGCGCAAGCCTTGCCAACGATCCACAAGCAACCCGCCAGGCCCTCGACGCCTGGGCCCGCCAGCAGCCGGAAACCCTGGCCGACATGGCCGCGCGCTTCGTGCCGCTGTCCGACGCACTGGACGGCCTCAACGGCGCGCTCTACAGCGAAACCGGCAAGCTGTGGCTGGGCGAAGATTTATGGAAAGCGGTCAAGGCATTGCCTGCCGTCGAAAAACCGGTAGAAGCCAACAGCGCAGACAGCCTGCCGCCGCTTTATCCGAAATGAGGCTTGCGCCGAAGCGGGCACACATGATGATTTTCCGTTGGCTGATCCGGCCTCTTCGCGAGCAAGCTCGCTCCCACAGTTGACCTCATTCCCTGTGGGAGCGAGCTTGCTCGCGAAGGGGCCAGAGCAGACAACACCTCTTTAGAACCAAGGTACCCCAATGCGTCTGTTCCACACCTCCGACTGGCACCTGGGCCAGAACCTTCACGGCCAGGAGCGGGATTTCGAACACGAGAGTTTCCTCAAATGGCTGCTGGCAAGGCTCGTCGAACGCAAACCCGATGTACTGCTGATCGCCGGCGACATCTTCGACACGGTCAACCCGCCAGTCAAAGCCCAAGAGCGCCTCTACGACTTCATCGTCAGCGCCCACGAACAGAACCCGCAACTGACCATCGTGATGATCGCCGGCAACCACGATTCCGGCTCGCGCATCGAACTGCCCGCCCCGCTGATGCGTCGTTTGCGCACCCACGCCCTGGGCCGGGTGCTATGGCTGGACGACGGCGTGCTCGACGTCGAGCGCCTGTTGCTGCCGCTAACCAACCCCAAGGGCAAGGTGCTGGGCTGGTGCCTGGCCTTGCCATTCCTGCGCCCGGCCGAAGTGACCGGCCCCGCATTGGGCGAAAACTATCTGCGCGGCATCGGCCAGGTCCATGAAATGCTGATCGCCGCCGCCAACCAGAAACGCAAGAAAGGCCAGGCGCTGATCGCCATCAGCCACGCCCACATGGCCGGCGGCTCGGTGTCCGAAGACTCGGAACGCAGCCTGATCATCGGCAACGCCGAGGCGCTGCCCGCCAGCCTGTTCGGCGAGACCATCACCTACGTCGCCCTGGGCCACCTGCACAAACCGCAGAAGGTCAACGGCGAAAACCGCATCCGCTACAGCGGCTCGCCGATCCCGCTGTCGTTTTCCGAGATCGGCTACCAGCACCAGATCCTCGAAATCGACTGCGAGAACGGCAAACTGGCCAGCGTCACCCCGCTGCTGATCCCTCGTGCCGTCAACCTGCAACGCATCGGCCCGGCGCCTCTGGCCGAGTTGCTGTTGCAGCTCAAGGACCTGCCGGACATCGACCTGCTGGCCGACATCGACCGCCAGCCGTGGCTGGAAGTGCGGGTCAAGCTGGACGAACCGCAACCGGACCTGCGCAACCAGATCGAGGCCGCGCTGGAAAACAAGGCCGTGCGCCTGGTGCGCATCGCCGCGGAATACGCAGGCAAAGGCAATCGCGATGACGAAGACGACCGCGAACTGATCGAACTCGACCAGTTGAGCCCACAGGAACTGTTCAGCCGCGCCTGGCTGGACAGCTACGGCAGCGAGGTCGATGACCAGACATTGCAGGACTTCGCCACCCTGCTTCAGGACGTGCAACTGGAGAGCGAACAGCCATGAAGATTCTTGCCATTCGCTTGAAAAACCTCGCGTCCCTCGCCGGCCCCTTCGAGCTGGACTTTACCGCCGAGCCCCTGGCCAGCGCCGGCCTGTTCGCCATCACCGGCCCCACCGGCGCGGGCAAGAGCACGTTGCTGGACGCCCTGTGCCTGGCGCTGTTCGGTGCCATTCCGCGGCTGAACAACGTCGGCCAGTCGAAGGTGCCGGAGATCGACGGTGACATCAGTACCAACGATCCGCGCAACCTGCTGCGCCGTGGCACCGGCAGCGGTTACGCCGAAGTGGATTTCGTCGGCATCGACAAGCGCCGTTACCGCGCCCGCTGGGAAACCAACCGCGCCCGCGACAACGCCACCAAGAAGTTGCAAGCCAGCCGCCAGACCCTGACGGACCTGGACAGCGAACAGATCCTCAGCAGCCAGAACAAGACCGAATACAAAAACCTGCTCGAAGCCCGGCTGGGGCTGAATTTCGAGCAGTTCACCCGCGCCGTGATGCTGGCCCAGAGCGAGTTCAGCGCCTTCCTCAAGGCCGATGACAAAGAGCGCAGCGAACTGCTGGAAAAGCTCACCGACACGGCCATCTACAGCCAGTTGGGCCGTCGCGCCTACAGCAAGAGCAAGGAGGCCGAGGAGGCGCTGAAAACCCTCAACGCCCAGGCCGGCAACCTGACACCGCTGGAGCCTGCGCAGCGCGCCGAGCTGGAGCAGCGCTTTGCCGATGCACAGCAGCAACTGAAACTGGCCCAGGCGCAATTGCGTCAGCTTGAACTCAAGCAGCAATGGCTCAGCGAATTGACCCGCCTGCGCGACAGCCACCAGGCCGCCAACGAGCAGCTGACCAGCGCGCAGCAGACGTGGGATCAGCAAGCCAGCGAGCGCCAGCAACTCGTGCAACTGGAACGGCTGGCTCCGCAGCGCCACCTGTTCGGCCAACGCACCCGACTCGATGCGCAACTGACGCCGTTGGCGGCGCGCATCCAGGCGCAGGTCGAGCAGCAGGCACAGACCCAGGCGACCCTGACCGATCTGCAAGCGCAACTGGCCTCGGCGCAAGGCGCCCTGCAACAGGCGCAGGAACAGCAGCAGGCGGCCAAACCTGCGTTGAGCGAAGCATTTGAGCAGCACGCCCAGCTCAATCACCTGAACAACGAACTGCAACCGATCAGCGAGCAGGCGCGCATCGCCGAACAGGCGAGCCAAGAGGGCCAAGCGGCACTCGATCAATTGAGCGAGCAGCAGCGTCTGGTCGAAACCCGCCTGCAATCCATTGCCGAACAGCTGCAAGGCAGTGCCGCGCTGGATGCCCTCAGTCAGTCGTGGACGGCCTATCGCCCGCGCCTGCAACAGATCGTGCTGGTCAGTTCGCGCCTGAACAAAGGCCGCGAAGAATTGCCCGCGCTGGAGCAGGCGTCCACCCGCGCCGAGCAGGCCCTCAGTGAACGTCGCACCGCGCTGCAGGCGCTGTACGACGACGCCGAGGTCAAGGCCGACGCGGTCAGCCAGGAAATCGAACGCCTCGGGCAACTGTTGCAGGACAACCGCCAGCAACACAGCGCCAGCGACTCACTGGACCGCCTGTGGCAGCGCCATCAGGACATCGCCACACGCCTGCAACAGGTGCAGGCCCAGCAGCAACAGGCCACCGAACGCCGTGCCCAGAGCATCGCCAAAGGCCTGCAACTCAAGGGTGAACACGAGGCCGCCGAGCAGGCGCTGAAAGTCACCGTCGAGTTGCTGCAACGTCAGCGTCTGGCCCGCAGCGCCAGCGTTGAGCAACTGCGCGAGCAATTGGTCGATCACCAGCCTTGCCCGGTGTGCGGCAGCGAAGAGCACCCGTATCACCAAGCCGACGCCTTGTTGCAGGCGCTGTCCGGCCACGACGACGGCGAAGAAAGCGCAGCGCGCCTGAAGGTCGCCCAGCTCAGTGAAACCCTTGCCGAACTGCGCGCCGAAGTCGCCGAACTGAACAACCAGCTCAAGCAATCCAAACCGCAGTTGGAGCAACTGGGCGAACAGTTGCAGAAACTGACACCGGACCTCGAAGCCCACCCGCTGTACCCGCGCCTGCTGGAACAGCCCGAGCACCTGCGCAGCGACTGGCTCAGCGAGCGCCTGCATCAACTGGCCCAGGACGTGCTCAACGCCGAGCAGCGCCAGACGCGTCTGCTCAAGGTGCAGCGCGACGCCGAAGCCCTGCAACGCCAGGTACAGGACGCACGCGAAGCGAGCCAGCAGGCGATGAAGTTGCTCGATGACCAGCAGCGCAACATCTCGCTGGACAACCAGAGCTTCGAGACCGCGCTGCAGGAGTTCGAACCGCTGCTGCCCGCTGAAAGCCTGGCGCTGTGGCGCGAATCGGCCACCGAGAGCTTCCTGCAACTGGACAACGACATCGCCCTGCGCACCCAGCAACTCGATCAGCAAAAGGACGAACAACTGGAACACAGCGAACGCGCGCAGAAAATCGAACGCGAGCAGTTCGCCCAACAGGGCCGTCAGCAACAGCATCAACAATTGCAACAACGTGTGCAGGCTTGCCAGCAACAACAGCAGGCCGTGCAACAGCGCCTGCGGGAAATCCTCGGGGAGCAACCCAGCGCGCACGCCTGGCAACAGCAACTGGAACAGGCCGTGGAACAGGCGCGTCAGGCGCAGGCGAACACCTCCGATGCCCTGCAACAGGCACACAGCGCCCTGATCAAGCTGACCACCGAACTGGACGGCGAACGTCAACGGCTGGACGCATTGCAGCAGGAAGTCGCCGATCTGGATCGTCAGATCAGTGACTGGCGCAGCCAGCACGGCGAACTGGACGACGCGGCGCTCGAGGCGCTGCTGGCCTTTAGCGACGACGATGTCGGCCAGTTGCGCCAACGCCTGCAACACAGTGAAAAATCACTGGAACAGGCCAAGGTGCTGGTGCAGGAACGTGATGCACAAATGCAGCAACATCAGGCGCAGCACAGCGACATCAACGATGCCGAACAACTGGCCTCGGCGCTCAACGAGGCTCAGTCGCAATCAGCGACCCATGACCAACTGTGCGCCGACTTGCGTGCGCAGATCAGCGAGGATGAACGGCGGCGCACCGCCAACAGCGAGTTGCAGGAACGCATCAAGGCCGCCCATGGCGAATACCTGCGCTGGGCGCGCCTGGCCACGCTGATCGGCTCGGCCGAAGGCGACAAGTTCCGCAAGATCGCCCAGGCCTACAACCTCGACCTGCTGGTGCATCACGCCAACGCACAACTGCGGCAACTGGTTCGCCGCTACCGCCTCAAACGCGGCGGCAGCATGTTGGGGCTGCTGGTGATGGACACCGAAATGGGCGACGAACTGCGCTCGGTGCATTCGCTGTCCGGCGGCGAAACCTTCCTGGTTTCCCTGGCATTGGCCCTGGGCCTTGCGTCCATGGCGTCGAGCACGCTGAAGATCGAATCGCTGTTCATCGACGAAGGCTTCGGCAGCCTCGACCCCGAGTCCCTGCAACTGGCGATGGACGCGCTGGACGGCCTGCAGGCCCAAGGGCGCAAGGTCGGGGTGATCTCCCACGTGCAGGAAATGCACGAGCGCATCCCGGTGCAGATCCAGGTCAAACGCCAGGGCAATGGCCTCAGCACCCTGGAGGTCAGCTGATGAGCGCCCTGCTCTACTCCTTCCGCCGCTGCCCTTACGCCATGCGAGCGCGCATGGCCGTGGCCTACTCGGGCGTGGCGGTGGAAACAGTGGAAGTCAGCCTCAAAGCCAAACCGGCCGAGATGCTGGCGCGCTCGCCCAAGGGCACGGTGCCGGTCCTGGTGCTGGACGACCAAGTGCTGGAACAGAGCCTGGACATCATGCGCTGGGCCTTGGCCCAGAACGACCCGCAGGATTGGTCCTTAGCCGGCGACATCGACGGACAGCGGCAGATAGCCGAACTGATCGAACTCAACGACGGCCCGTTCAAGACCGATCTGGACCGCTACAAATACGCCGTGCGCTACCCCGAGTTCAGCCAGGAACACTACCGCGCACAGGGTGAGGTATTTCTCGCAAGGCTCGAAGGCTTGCTGGCCACGCAGGATTATCTGGTCACCGACCACCTGACCCTGGCCGACACCGCCCTGGCGCCGTTCGTGCGACAGTTCTGCGGGGTCGACCCCGAGTGGTTCTGGCAGGCGCCCTATCCACGTCTGCAGGCGTGGCTGCGACGGTTTCTGGATTCAGAGCTGTTCAAACAGGCCATGGTGAAACACCCAAACCTGTAGCAGCACGGCCGGGCGGCGTTCCGATGCCAGCCGGGCCTCCATGAGATCGGCCTCGCTAAAGTTTTCCAGCCATGAGTGCCCAAATAAACGACAACATGAGCAACACCGCCGCTGCCACATTGGGGATTACGGCCCAGCGTTTCAAGTGGGTGGGCATATTCTTCACATCGTCGGGATCAACCAGACCCTTCCGGATATACATGTTTGGGAATAGCAACACACTTGTTGCTATTCCCAGCCTGTACTGGCGCCCTAGCAAGCCGACATTAGTCCCCAATCGCTTCACTTTCATATTGATTTTGCTATTTCCAAGTGCGCTTTCAATTTGCTCAAGTCTGAAGAGGACTACCCACAAAAGCACCGCCGCATCAATCAGAATGAGAAGAAAGCAGAGCACCACGCTCCAATCCAGAATGAATTTAACGTCCATGGATGTTTTCATACAGTAGAGTTGTTGCGCCCTCCCCGATCATCGCCCCCGCTTTTCCGCCTCCCCATGCCATCACTGCGCCAGCTACGAGAGCGCAGCCAATTACGGCTGTGCCACCGGTCGCCGCGCCAAGCCCGACGCAGATCGATGTGCCAGCTCCTGCTCCAGCACCTCCACCAGCCCAAGCAAGCCCTATTCCACCCACCGTTTTACCGGTTTCCACATACTTCGCCCTGGTACATTCCTCTTCCCGCCCAGTTGAACAAGCTTTCTGGATCTCCAGCGCACCCACACCAACATCCAGAGCAATCCCGACGTAAGCACCCTTACTCATCGCACTCGCCATTTTCGACACGCCCCTGACCTTGCCGGCATAGCCCCTGATGTCGCCTGTATACAGGTAGCTTTTGCTGGAAATCCCCAGGATCTGCTTCATCTTGCCCTGGTTACTCAAACCCGACCCATAACGACCGATGCCTTTAAGGCTCGTCTCCATCCGGGTAAACAGCGCACGCCGCTGGGCAAAGAACTGATCGTTTGTCATTGCGCCCGCACGCCAGCGCTGATGCAGTGCCTCAGTTTGCTTGAGCAGGTCTTCCAGATCCTTGAGATGCCTGCTCCACGCCGCCGTGCTCGCTCCAATCCCGATCGAGCCGTACGACATGAAACTTTGCAGCAGGTCGAAGTTATGCGTCATCACAGAACTTTCCCGTGCGGACATGCCGATCATTGCCCCGCGAACCTGCGAGGCCAGTTCCATCAACCGGGTCTCTTCGGGTGTGCACATGCTGGTCGAACCGTCACCGACGACCACGACGTCTCCGGGCCTCACCATGCCATTACGAAGGAAGGGATTGAGCTGATCGAGTTTCGAGCGAGCGCTCATGGAGAGGGCGAGATGATGATCTCGAAGGTGGATGTAGTGCCGGGGTTGGTCGTTCACGAATGCGTAGGGTTGTGACATCTCGAGCTCCCTGCTTTGAAAGGATTGCCGCGGCGCGGTGTCCTTTCCGGGCCATTGGAAGCCGGACAGTAATTTCAGGGTTTGGCGATGTCACTCAGCAAGTTGTTAAAAACGGCATGACTACGAAGTTTTCGGAAACTCCCTACGCAGAGCTTCTGGATGACCTACACCCGTAGCAGCACGGCTTGCCGGCGGGGGCGATCTCAAGGCCGCCCCCGCCGGCAAGCCGTGCTGCTACGAGGCATGTGGTGCTCAGGCAATCGCGCCCAGCCTGAATATCCCGGAAAAAGCCTCGCCAGACTTCGGCGGCGGGTTTCCGCTGTTGATCTTCTGCGCCCGGAGTATCTCCACCGCATCGGCCATTTCGGCGCGAAACTCCATGCTGCGCGCCACACCGCCCACCGAGCCCTCGCCGTGACCGAGCAAGGTGCAGCCATTGTTGATAAGTGCAAAGAACACAATCACCCAGAAATTCGCCCCTCTCACGACGCACGCCCCTTCGCCTGCCCAGCCGCACCATCCAGCGCAACGACAGACGATTGAACGGACACCGAGCCAGGTGCGCCCAGTTGTGGATTAAGGCTGACAACAGTGACCACTGCGATGAATACGACATACAACGCGATGGCGGTGTAAGCGCCGTGTTTGAGTGAATTGAGAATGGCAGTGGCCATGACAGTAGCTCCAGATGTTGCTGATTTCTGGAGCGAAGAATGAAGGACGACACTATTAATGAAAAACGATGTGCAGCGATTCTGAAGATCAGTTCCGTTGATTATTTACAGGCTCAATCAGCCCGATAGAGACGCTGACTGATCGAGGCAACTTTCGGGTCTGCCCACCAATATTCGGGCACAAAAAAATCCCCATCACTTATTCAGTAGACGGGGACCAAAGGGAGGAATTCAACGCTTTCGCGAGCAAGCTCGCCTACATTTGATACATGGCCTGACACGCAGTGGTCAGTGGGTCGCATCAACCTGTTAAAGGCGAAGTTGCTCGCGAAAGCGTTCTTTCAATGTCGAGCAGTTACAGCGTTACTTGTGGTGCTTTGAGAATCCATTCCCCGGGAACGAGGGCAGCGTTGACGGGGAATGGATTCACGTCCAGGGTTCTATTCATTACTGAGTCTTGTGATCCAGTGCAGCGTAGAAGTTGGCGCTTTGTTGCAGGTATTTAGGGGTGTAGGTCTGAGTCGCGCTGACTTTTTTATCGGTCACTTCGACACTGGCGCTGGCAGGCAATGCAACAGTGGCGGAGATGGCGGACGCGGCGATGATGGAGAAGATATTGAAGTTCATGATGTGTACCTCGGTGTCGATGTTTCGTTTCAAGTCTTGACCGTCGTGGCCGTGGAATTAAAAGTACGCCCGAGGCGCGTTCAGAAAAAATCTTTTCTGGCACTAGCCCATATCACTTCAATTAATACATGGCCGCAGCCCTTTGAAATCAAGGGCTGCGGGGTGCGTCAATGTGTCACTTGGCGGAGAGGAAGCGGAAGTCGGAGGGGGAATCGAAGTCGATTTTCTGCACGGTCTCGCCCAAAAGCCCGGTTTTCGGGTCGACTCGCACGGTGACGATCTGGTTGCTCTTCTGGTTGGCGATCAGCATGAAGTGCCCGCTGGGGTCGAAGCTGAACTCGCGGGGCTCCTTGCCTTCCACCGAGCGACGCTGGATTTCCTTGAGTTGGCCGTTGCCGTTGATGCTGAACACCAGCAGTTCATTGACCTCGCCGCGATTGGCGACGTAGAGGAACTTGCCGTCCGGTGAGGTATGCAGGCCGCCGGCTGCGCGGTTCTGCTGGCCTTCCTTGTTGGCCAGTTCAACCAGTTGCGTGCGCTTGAATTCGCCATCGCGGTAGTCGAACACCGCCACCTGTGCGCTCATTTCCATCGTCAGCCAGGCGTGCTTGCCGTCCTTGCTGAACAGCAGATGGCGCGGGCCGCTGCCCGGTGGCAGGTCTACTGCCGGGGTTTTCGCCGGTTTCAGCGGCTGGGCCTGGTTGTGGTCGTAGCTGAAGACAAACATCTTGTCTGCGCCCAGGTCCATGGCGACCAGGTACTTGTCATCGGGCGTCGGCACGGCAGCGTGTACGTGGGATGAGGCCTGGCGCTCGGGGTTGACCTTGCTCGCTTCGTGGGTCGCGGTCTGCACCACCGGCGAGAGTCTGCCGTCCTTGCCGACCGGCACCACCGCCAGCGAGCCGCCCGGATCCGGGTGCACGGCGTAATTGGCAACGAACAGGAAGCGCCCGTCCTTGCTCAGGTTCGAGTGGGTCGGCTCCTCGCCCTTGCTGTCGATCTGGTTGATGAACGACACGGCGTGGGTCTTGGGATCGATGGCGAAACTCGAGACCTTGCCGACGACGTCGGTCTGGCCCGGGCCGTTCTCGTTGACCGCGAACAGGTGGCGCTGGTCTTTGGAGAGCGTGAGCCACGAGGGGTTTTCGCTCTTGATGACCTGGCGCGGCGTGGCGTCGAGCTGGCCGGTCTGGGTGTTGAAGCCGTAACGGTAGATGCCTTCGCTTTTGCCTGCGGTATAGGCACCGACCAGTACGTCGTAGTCGGTCATGGATTTGGCCTGGACAGAAAGGGCGGTAAGGCTGCTGGCGAGCACCAGCCAGGGCAGAAGTCTGGGAGTCATTGGGCTGTTCTCTTGTTGGAGTTGTTGGCGCGCCGCAAACGCGGTGATTCAGGGGCTATGACAGCGTTTGGCGGGGATTGGTTGCTCGGATGAATCTGTAGGAGCGCGCTTGCTCTGGGCCGCATTCGGACGACGGCGGTGTGTCAGTCAACCAATGTGTATTTGACACACCCCTGTCGCGGGCAAGCGCGCTCCTACAAGAGCAGGTGTTTACTCAGCGTCGTCTTCGTCTTCATCGCTACCGGCAAACGCATCCAGAACAACGAGGCGGTGGTCGGCGTTGCCGTCGTTGATGACCCAGCTTTGCAGCGCGGTGTCGAATTCGGCGGAGTCGACCTGGGCCAGGGAGAAGCGCCAGACCTTGCGCTCGCGGCCGTCCATGCTTTCGATCTGCAGCATCTCGTCCAGGGTGAATTCGAAGGCGTGCAGGCCGTCGATTTCCAGCATGCTCTGGGAGGTCAGTGCGGTTTGCAGGAGGGCGCGCAGGTTTTCAGGGGTGGTGGTCATGGCAGTGCTTCGCATAAGTGAAAGCGCGAATGATAGGTCAAAAGGTGCCGACATGGAGGTGTCGACACCTTGAAACCTGTCCGTTCGATCAATCCTGCAGGGTTTCCCGGGCGTAATACCGCGCAGGAATGCCCCAGACGATCAGCCCGATGGCCAGCACGCTCACGGCGAACAAGGCAAACAGGGCCGGCGTTGCGGTGCCGGTGAGGTCTTTGATGCGGCCGACCATGAACGGCGCGATGACGCCGCCCAGTTGCCCCAGCGAGTTGATGAGGGCGATCCCTGCCGCTGCGGCGATACCACTGAGAAAACGTGGCGGGACGGTCCAGAAGATCGGCATCCAGGCAATGATGCCGGTCATGATCAGGGTCATGCCGATCATCAGCGGTAACAACTGGCCAGGGAACAGCGCGCAGACCAGATACCCTAACGCTGTCAGGGTGGCGCAACCTGCCATGTGCCAGCGACGCTCGCCGTGACGGTCGGAGCTGGCACCGATCAGCAGGTTACCGATCACGGCGCCCACGTAGGGAATGACCGTGAGCAGGCCGATGTCCATGGTGTCGGTCACCCCGGCTGTCTTGATGAGTTGCGGCATCCAGAACAGCAATCCGGTCAGGGCCATGACCAGGCACAGGTAGATAGCCGACATCACGTAAGTGGTCGGGTGTTTCCAGATGTCCCTGACCTTCTGCGACCTGTTGGGCCGCACCTCTTTTGCCATGCGCGTGAGCATCACTTGCTTCTCGTGAGCCGTGAGCCACGGCGCGTCTTCGATGCGGTCCTTGACCAGCCAGAACACCACACCGCCCAACAGCACCGAAGGGATGCCTTCCAGCAGGAACAGCCAGCGCCAGCCGGCCATGCCCATGGCCCCGTCGAAGTGGCCGAGGATCAGCCCGGCCAGCGGACCGCCGACGATACCGCACACACAAATGGAGCTTTTGAAGTAGGAATTGACCCGCGCCCGCCGTGTCCCCGGGTACCACTGGGTGAAGAAGTACAGTACGCCGGGCACGAATCCCGCTTCCATCACGCCGATCAGGAACCGCAGGGTGTAGAACCAGAACTCCGTCTGCACGAACATCATGCAGGCCGAGGCGATGCCCCAGGACACCATGATCCGCGCGATCCAGATCCGCGCGCCGATCCGGTGCAGCAAGACGTTGCTCGGCACTTCGAACAGGAAGTAGCCGACGAAAAACAGGCTCGCACCAAGACCGTAAATGGTCTCGCTGAAACCCAGGTCGCTGGCCATCTGTAGCTTGGCGAAGCTGATGTTGACCCGGTCCAGATAGGCAAACAGGAAGCAGCAGATGAACAGCGGCACGATGCGCCAGCTCACCTTGCGGTAGATGCGGTCTTCGAGGGCATCGGTGTCGAGCTGTTCCAGCGGGATGGCGTTGGCGGTCATGGGGCGCACCTTGATTGTTCTTGTTGGGTGTCGGCAGGAAGGTCTGCGCATTAGCCTGTGGGAGCGAGCTTGCTCGCGAAGGCGGTAGAACTTCCGCCGCACATGCGGTGTCTGGAATGCCGTCTTCGCGAGCAAGCTCGCTCCCACAGAAGCACGACAGCGCTTTCAGAGCTGGGTGACGGCCCCCGGTTCAAACACCGCCTCCTCCTGCGCAATGCCGTTGACCAGTGGCGCGCCGAACTCGCTCTGGCTGATCTCGAAGCGATCACCCGGCCGGGTCTTGATGCCGTCGGCAAAAGACAGCGTTGCGGTGCCGAAGAAGTGCACGTGCACATCGCCCGGGCGCAGGAACTGACGGTATTTGAAGTGGTGGTACTCGAGGTTTTCCAGGCTGTGGCACATGTTGGCCTCGCCGCTCAGGAATTCCTTTTCCCACAGCACCTGGCCATTGCGCAGGATGCGGCTGGTGCCCGCCAGGTTTTGCGGCAGGTCGCCGACGCGCAGTTCCGGGCCGAACGAGCAGGCGCGCAGTTTGGAATGGGCCAGGTACAGGTAATTCTTGCGCTCCATGACGTGGTCAGAGAACTCGTTGCCGATGGCAAATCCCAAGCGGTAAGGCTTGCCGTCGTGGCCGATCACGTACAGGCCGCTCAGCTCAGGCTCTTCGCCTGCGTCTTCAGAGAACGGCGGCTGCGGGAAGGCCTCGCCGGGGCGAATGACGATGCTGCCATCGCCCTTGTAGAACCACTCGGGTTGCACGCCCGCCTGCCCCGCCGCCGGTTTGCCGCCTTCGATGCCCCATTTGAAGATGCGCATGGTGTCGGTCATGGCCGACTCGTCGTTGCCGTGCTGGTGCATCTTGTCCCGGGCCGAGGCGCTGCCCAGGTGAGTGAGGCCCGTACCGCTGACCAGCAGATGCGCAGGGTCCGGGTGATCCAGCGGCGGCAGGATGCGCAGGTCGGCGCGCAGTTGCGAATAGTCGTGACTGTCGCCAAGCCCGAGGCTGTCGACCTGTTCGGCCAGGGAAATCTTCTTGTCGATGGCCGCCAGCGCCAGGTCACGGGTGCTGGTCGCGCCCTGCACTTCGCGCACCAGCGCGCCGTCCACCAGGCCTACGCGACGCTGGCCGTTACCCAATTCGAATTGAACCAGATGCATGAGTTTCTCCTTTCCAGATGATGAGCACGACCGCTGTAGGAGCGCGCTTGCCCGCGATGGCGGTGTGTCTGAGACGTTTAAGGTGTCTGACACGGCCCTATCGCGGGCAAGCGCGCTCCTACTGGGCTTGTGAACGACGGGCGCTGGCCGCGAATTCGGATTCGGGCAGCATGTGTTTGCGCTCAAGCACGCGATAGACGATGCCGGTGAGGATCAAGCCGAAAACCATCACCCCCGACAGGAAATACAGGCCCGAGGCCAGATTGCCGGTGATTTCTTTCAGCCAGCCGATCACGAATGGGCCGATGTAGCCGCCCAGGTTGCCCACCGAGTTGATCAGCGCGATACCGGCCGCAGCGCTGGCACCGGCAAAGAAGCGGCCCGGCAACGTCCAGAACACCGCGGTGCAGGAAAACAGCGAGAACGCCACCAGACACAGCGCCGCCAGTTGCAGCACCGGCACGCTGAGAAAGGCGCTGAGAAACAGACCCAGCGCGCCGATCACATAGAGCACGGCCAGGTGACCATAGCGGTCATTGAGGCGGTCGGAGCTGCGCGGCACAATCAGAAGGCCAATGATCCCGAAAATGTAGGGCACCGATGACACGAATCCGGTCACCAGATCGCTGCCGCCGAATTGCTTGATCAACGTCGGCAGCCACAGGCCCAGGCCGTAGATGCTCAGGGTCACAGGCAGATAGAACAGCGCCAGCAACAGAACGCGTTTGTCCTTGAGCGCGTGCAGCGGATTGCCGTGGCGGGTCTGGCCGTATTCCTGCAGATCCTTTTGCAGCTCGCCGGCCAGCCAGCGCTTTTCAACCGGATCGATCCACTTCACATCGTCCGGGCCGTCCGGCAGCCAGCGCAGCACCGGCCAGGTCAGCAGGATCGCCGGCGCGCCGATGCACAGGAACAGCCACTGCCAGCCGTGCAGGCCGCCGATGCCTTCCATGCCCAGCAGGCCACCGGAGATGGGGCCGGTGATCAGCATGGCGATGGGTTGCGACAGGATGAACAGGCCGAGGATCTTGCCGCGATGGCGCACCGGGAACCACTGGGTGATGTAGTAAAGCACGCCGGGGAAGAAGCCCGCCTCGGCCGCGCCCAGCAGAAAGCGCATCACATAGAAACTGGTCGGCCCCTGCACGAAGGCCATGCCCATGGTGATCGCGCCCCAGGTGACCATGATCCGCGCGAACCAGCGCCTCGCGCCGAAGCGTTCGAGCATCAGGTTGCTGGGGATTTCCAACAGAAAGTAACCAATGAAAAACAGGCCCGCGCCCAGTCCGTAGGCGGCGTCACCGATGCCGACATCCGCGCCCATGTGCAGCTTGGCGAACCCCACGGCGGAACGGTCCACGTAGGCGATCAGGTACAGCAGGATCAGAAACGGGATCAGCTTGAGGGTGATGCGACGTATAAGCCTGAGTTCCTGGCTCATGTTGGCGGTCTCCAGGTTGTTATTGTTATTGACTGCTTGCGTGATCGCCTCTGCCTTCGTGTGCGCCGCGCGAGCAGGCATGACAGGGTCGGTCATCGATGGGTACCGACTATATAGTAATACTATTTAATGTGACAACTCTTCCAATCGAGGCTTTTTCGGCCTACTTTAGTCAGCACGCAAAGCCTTTAGTCTTACAATAAGAGTGCTGATTTATGTCTGACTCCCCATCCAATACCAACAAGAAACCCACCCTGCGTTCGGCCCAATGGTTCGGTACCGCCGACAAGAACGGCTTCATGTACCGCAGCTGGATGAAGAATCAGGGCATCGCCGACCATCAGTTTCAGGGCAAGCCGATCATCGGCATCTGCAACACCTGGTCCGAACTTACCCCGTGCAACGCCCACTTCCGCACCATCGCCGAACACGTCAAGCGCGGCGTCATCGAAGCCGGTGGTTTTCCGGTGGAATTTCCGGTCTTCTCCAACGGCGAATCGAACCTGCGCCCCACCGCAATGCTCACGCGCAACCTGGCGAGCATGGACGTGGAAGAGGCGATTCGCGGCAACCCCATCGACGGCGTCGTGCTGCTGACCGGTTGCGACAAGACCACCCCGGCCCTGCTGATGGGCGCGGCCAGTTGCGATGTGCCGGCCATCGTCGTGACCGGCGGGCCGATGCTCAACGGCAAGCACAAGGGCAAGGACATCGGCGCCGGGACCATCGTCTGGCAGATGCACGAGTCCTATAAGGCAGGCCAGATCAGCCTCGACGAATTTCTCTCCGCCGAGGCCGGCATGTCACGCTCGGCCGGCACCTGCAACACCATGGGCACGGCCTCGACCATGGCCTGCATGGCCGAAGCGCTGGGCACGTCCCTGCCGCACAACGCGGCGATTCCCGCGGTGGATTCACGCCGCTACGTGCTGGCGCACATGTCCGGCATGCGTGCCGTGCAGATGGTCAACGAAGACCTGCGCCTGTCGAAGATCCTGACCCGGGAAGCGTTCGAGAACGCCATTCGTGTCAACGCCGCCATCGGCGGATCGACCAACGCGGTGATTCACTTGAAGGCCATCGCCGGGCGTATCGGCGTCGATCTGGAACTGGACGACTGGACCCGCATCGGCCGTGGCACTCCGACCCTGGTGGACCTGCAGCCTTCGGGGCGCTTTTTGATGGAAGAGTTCTACTACGCCGGCGGCCTGCCTGCGGTGCTGCGTCGCCTGGGCGAGAACAACCTGATCCCCAACCCCGAAGCCTTGACTGTCAATGGCAAGTCGCTGTGGGAAAACGTGAAGAACTCGCCGATCTACGGCGACGACGAAGTGATTCGCGCCATCGACAACCCGTTGGTGGCCGACGGCGGTATCTGCGTGTTGCGCGGCAACCTCGCGCCGCTGGGCGCTGTGCTCAAGCCGTCCGCTGCCACCCCCGCCCTGATGAAGCACCGTGGGCGCGCGGTGGTGTTCGAGAACTTCGACATGTACAAGGCGCGGATCAATGATCCGGATCTCGACGTAGATGCCAGCAGCATTCTGGTAATGAAGAACTGCGGGCCGAAGGGTTACCCGGGCATGGCCGAGGTCGGCAACATGGGCCTGCCCGCCAAGCTGCTGGCACAGGGCGTGACCGACATGGTGCGCATTTCCGATGCGCGCATGAGTGGCACGGCCTACGGCACGGTGGTGCTGCACGTAGCGCCGGAAGCGGCAGCCGGTGGACCGCTGGCGGTAGTGCAGGAAGGCGATTACATCGAGCTGGACTGCGCGACCGGACGCCTGCACCTGGACATCCCCCAGCAAGAACTCGACGCCCGCCTGGCCGACTGGCAGGCGCCGCAGCAGTTGTTGATCGGTGGCTATCGCCAGTTGTACATCGACCATGTGATGCAGGCCGACCAAGGGTGTGATTTCGACTTCCTGGTGGGCATGCGCGGATCGGAAGTGCCTCGGCATTCCCATTGACGCCCTCACGGGCCCGGGCTTGAAACCACAACCCGTGTCCCCGCCGCACTGTAGGAGCGCGCTTGCCCGCGATGGCGGTGTGTCAGGCAACACATCTGTCACAGGCCAATCGCGGTCGCGGGCAAGCGCGCTCCTACAAGGTGTGGTGGCGCAATACAGTCAGGTGCACGCCGCAACCCTGTAGGAGTGAGCTTGCTCGCGATCGCGGTGTGTCAGGCACGCAAGGGTCGTCTGACACACCGCCCCGCCGGCAAGCCGTGCTGCTACGGGTTTCGGGTTTGGCACTACAACCCGTGCACGCCTGCGCACTGTAGGAGCGCGCTTGCCCGCGATGGCGGTGTGTCAGGCAACCCATCTGTCACAGGCCAATCGCTGTCGCGGGCAAGCGCGCTCCTACAGAGACTTCGCCACGCCGGCCTTGTGAGGTCAATGCTATGATGCGCCGCACCCACCGCTCAGGATCGTCTCGCGCCCCATGGATTACCGTAAGCCCTCCGACCGCAAAAGCATGCATTCACGCATCGTCCAGGACATCGGCATGCAGATCGTTTCAGGGCGTTTCAAGCCGGACGACAAGCTCCCCGCCGAAGCCCTGCTCTGCGAAGAATACGCGGTCAGTCGCCCGGTGCTGCGCGAGGCGACGCGGGTGTTGGTGGCCAAGGGGCTGGTCTATTCGCGGCCAAGGGTCGGCACGGTGGTCAAGCCGCGTCGCGAGTGGCACATCCTCGATCCTGACGTGTTGCACTGGCTGATGCAGAGCTCGCCGCAGAACGAGTTCTTCGCCCTGCTCACCAGCGTGCGCAGCATCATCGAACCTGCCGCGGCGGCCCTCGCCGCGCAGCACGCCACCTCCGAAGAAATCGCCTCCATCGGCGAGGCCTACGAACGCATGGCCGCCGCGCCGACGGTGGAAGACGTGCTGCAACCGGACCTGGATTTTCACAGCCGCATCGCCGACGCGACCCACAACGATCTGCTGGCGCACCTGTGCAACATGCTGTCGCTGGCGCTGCGCGAAGCGCTCAAACATTCGAACAAACGCCCCAACCTGCACGAGCTCGCCCTGCCACGGCACCGGGCAATTCTCACTGCCATCGAAAACCGCGACGCCCTGGGCGCGCACCACGCGACACTGGTGCAACTGGACGACGCGCGCAATGCGCTGAATGTGGTGTTGGGTCAGGGGCTCTGACGCCTCTGGCTGACTTGAGTCGAACCTGTGGGAGATTCTATGGTTGAGGGCAAAGTTTTTTAGCCCTCTTTCCTGCCTGGTATGCGTCCTTGTTCTGCATCAGGGAAAATGCGACGCGGGCGAGCTTGCGAGCCAGAATCACCAGTGATTCAGTCGTAGCCTTACCCTCGCTCCGATAATGTTCATACACATCTTTCCAAGCGGTCGAGCGACTGGCTGACATCGAGGCGTTATGCAGCAAGCGCCGCGTCTCGGA
>NZ_JBIVCX010000008.1:0-195134 GCF_044746825.1 Pseudomonas sp. NPDC090201 | reverse complement strand
CGGTCTGTACTGCGGCTAACAGTCAGAAGCTGGCTTTTGGTCCCACCCACCCCTTCGAGTCCTACCATACAAGCTGGCTTGCCAGCGAAGGCGTACTGTCAGTCGCCGCCAGCGGTACATGACACACCGCTTTCGCGGGCGAGCCCGCTCCCACAGTGGCGAGGCGTATCGGGGGGCAAGCCGGTCACGGTGTTGTAGCGCGCCGTGATGCGGTCGATTTCTCCGGACATGCGCATGCGCAACAATACCCTCATCAAAAGCTGCGCCGGGACGTTGCTGTCATTGCGTACGATACAGCCCACCGGCTGCTCGTCGATGACCGCGACGCTGCGCAGCTTCTGCTCCTGGGGCAGGTTGCGGTTGAACCAGTCCAGTGACCACTGGTTGGCGACCGCGTAGTGATAGCGGCCGATCAGCAGCTTTTGCAGCACCTGGTCTTCGCTGCGTGCGTCTTCGCGCAGCAGTCTGCGAGTGTCGAACGCCGGTTGCAGGGTAGGGTAGGCGTAGCCCAGCACGGTCCCGACCACTTCATTGTGCAGTTGGGCGGGGTCCACCGGCGAGGCGTTGTCAGGAGTGCTGATCAAGAGGTCGCGCTGCACCAGCAGCGGCAGGCTCCAGGTCACGTCCCCGGAAAGGGTCGGCATCCAGGATTGCGCGGTGTAGCAGCGCACATCGATCTGGCCCTGCTCCAGCGCCCGCTGCACGCGGTTGATCGACAGCACCCGAAACTGCGCAGGCTGCCCGGCGTGGCTGGCGAGGCTGCGCATGATGTCGACCATGATCCCGCCTGTCGCCTGATGGTTCACCACCTGCGCCATGGGCATCGACCAGGAATCGGCGACGGCGAACCGCAGCGGCACAGGTTCCGCGCGAAGGGGCCCGCTCATCAACAGCAAGGCGCTCAGTGCCAACAGACGCATAGCATCCCTCAGTGTGTCCATGACATGGCGGTTTGGCATCGGTGGCAGTTTAGCGCCAGATGATTTAAATGCGCGCGGGCAAATCGTCCCGGATGCAATTTTGCCCCCGCTCCGCTAGCATTAGCGGTCTTCCGCAACCCAGTCGCGACGGTTTTCAATGAGTTATCAGGTTCTTGCACGTAAATGGCGTCCGCGCTCGTTCCGCGAAATGGTCGGCCAGACCCATGTGCTCAAGGCCTTGATCAACGCGCTGGACAGCCAGCGCCTGCACCATGCCTATCTGTTCACCGGCACGCGCGGGGTCGGCAAGACCACCATCGCGCGGATCATCGCCAAGTGCCTGAACTGCGAAACCGGCATCACCTCCTCGCCGTGCGGCGAATGTTCGGTGTGCCGGGAGATCGACGAGGGGCGTTTCGTCGACCTGATCGAAATCGACGCCGCCAGCCGCACCAAGGTCGAAGACACCCGCGAGCTGCTGGACAACGTGCAGTACGCGCCAAGCCGCGGTCGCTTCAAGGTCTACCTGATCGACGAAGTGCACATGCTCTCCAGCCACTCCTTCAACGCCTTGCTCAAGACGCTGGAAGAGCCGCCGCCGTACGTCAAGTTCATCCTGGCGACCACCGACCCGCAGAAGCTGCCCGCGACCATCCTGTCGCGCTGCCTGCAGTTCTCCCTGAAAAACATGACGCCGGAGCGTGTGGTCGAGCACCTGACCCACGTCCTGGGCGCCGAAAACATTCCGTTCGAAGACGACGCCCTGTGGCTGCTGGGCCGTGCAGCCGACGGCTCGATGCGCGATGCCATGAGCCTGACCGACCAGGCGATTGCCTTCGGTGAGGGCCGGGTGCTGGCCGCCGACGTGCGCGCCATGCTCGGCACCCTCGATCACGGGCAGGTGTATGACGTACTCACCGCGCTGATCGATGGCGACGCCCGCAGCCTGCTCGAAGCCGTGCGTCACCTGGCCGAGCAGGGCCCGGACTGGAGCGGCGTGCTGTCGGAAATCCTCAACGTGCTGCACCGCGTGGCCATCGCCCAGGCGCTGCCGGATGGCGTCGACAACGGCCATGGCGACCGCGAGCGAGTGCTGGCCCTGGCCCAGGCGCTGCCTGCCGAAGATGTGCAGTTCTATTACCAGATGGGCCTGATCGGTCGTCGTGACCTGCCCTTGGCGCCGGACCCTCGCGGCGGTTTCGAAATGGTCCTGCTGCGGATGCTGGCGTTCCGCCCGGCCGATGCCGAGAACGCGCCGCGACAGCCGTTAAAGCCAGTGGGGATCAGCCCGGCCACGGCTGATTCCCAGGCAGCGGTGGCCCCTGCTGCACCGGTCTCGTCCACGCCCGCGCCTGCACCGGCTTACATGCCGGCGCCGGTTGCCGAGCAGCCTGCGACGGTCATCGAACCCCCCGCGCCTGTGCCTGCGCCCGCCGCCAAGCCTGTCGAAGACCTCGACCTGCCCTGGAATGAGCGCGCGCCTGCTGCTGAGCCCGAGCCCGAGCCGGTTGCGGCGCAGGTCGCCGAAGACATCCCGGAGCCGGTGCTCGACACCGTGGCCGAGCAGCCTGACCTGACGCCGATGCCTGCCCCCGCACCGGCCAGCCCCGTGCCGGACGCGCCGGAAGTGGAGTCGCCCGAGCAGGTGCAGGCCGCCGCCGAAGTGGTGACGCCGGCCATGCTCGAACACGTGCCCGACGCCGTGGCCTACGTGCCTGCGCCCATGGAGCGCGATGATGAGCCGCCACCGGACGACGACTATTACGAGCCGGACGTGGACATCGACCCCGCCTCGTTCGCCTATCTGGATGACCTGGCCCATGACACCGTCGAAGCGGTGGAGAAGGAGCCGGAGTTGCTGCCAGCGGCGGAGCCCGCGACCGGCCTGGCTGCCGAGTGGCTGGAGCTGTTCCCGAAACTGCCGGTATCGGGCATGACTGGCAGTATCGCCGCCAACTGCACGCTGATCTCCGTCGATGGCGACAACTGGCTGCTGCACCTGGACCCGGCCCACAGCGCCTTGTTCAACTCCACGCAACAGCGCCGCCTGAACGATGCGTTGAACCAGTATCACCAGCGCACGATCAACCTGAGTATCGAGCTGATCAAGCCATTGCAGGAAACCCCGGCCCAGGCGGCTGCGCGCAGGCGTGCCGATCGTCAGCGTGACGCCGAGGCGTCGATTCATGGCGATCCGTTCATCCAGCAGATTTTGCAACAGTTCGGTGCCAGCATCCGTGAGGATACGATTGTCCCGGTGGACAGTCCGGCGGCCTGAGCCCTTTAACGACCGCGAGGCGCTAAGCTGATTTGGCGCCACGCAAAGACCCCAACGACTTTCGAGGAGAACTCCCATGATGAAAGGTGGCATGGCTGGCCTGATGAAGCAGGCCCAGCAAATGCAGGAAAAAATGGCCAAGATGCAGGAAGAGCTGGCCAATGCCGAAGTGACCGGCCAGTCGGGCGCAGGTCTGGTGAGCGTGGTGATGACCGGTCGTCATGACGTCAAGCGCGTGAGCCTGGACGACAGCCTGATGCAGGAAGACAAGGAAATCCTGGAAGATCTGATCGCCGCCGCCGTCAACGACGCCGTGCGCAAGATCGAAGCCGCCAGCCAGGAAAAGACCGCCAGCATGACCGCCGGCATGCAACTGCCGCCAGGCATGAAGCTGCCGTTCTGATCCTGCGACAAGTGCGTCACCCAATGCCAGGCCCAGTGCCTGGCATTTTTGTTTGTGGTAATTACCGATTTCGTGGCGTTCCCATTACCTGTAGGAGCGCGCTTGCCCGCGACGGCGTCAGGTCAGAGACACATGGATGGCTGACACACCGCCGTCGCGGGCAAGCGCGCTCCTACAGGCGGGCGCAGGGTTTATGATATGTGTCATATCGGCCTGCAGATCCAACCGAACCCCTCCTGACCGCCACGGTCTGCTTTCTATAGCCATTCAAGGAGCCGCGCCTCATGTCGCAAGAAATGATCCTCAACCAACGCATCGTCCTGGCCTCCCGCCCGCAGGGGGCGCCGGTGCCCGAGAATTTTCGTCTTGAGCGCGAGGCATTGCCTGACCTGCAGGACGGCCAGATTCAACTGCGCACCCTCTACCTGTCCCTCGACCCCTACATGCGCGGGCGAATGAGCGATGCGCCATCCTATGCCGCGCCCGTGGAGCTCAACGCGGTCATGGAAGGCGGAGCGGTGAGTGTGGTCGAGCAGTCGCTCAACCCGGCATTCAAGGTGGGCGACCTGGTGGTCGGGCAGACCGGCTGGCAGACCCACAGCATCTCCGACGGCAAGCAACTGCTGCCGGTACCCAAGGACCTGCCCAGCCCGTCGATGGCCGTAGGTGTGCTGGGCATGCCGGGCATCACCGCCTACATGGGCCTGATGCACATCGGCCAGCCCAAGGCCGGTGAAACCCTGGTGGTGGCCGCAGCGTCCGGCGCGGTGGGTTCGGTGGTCGGCCAGGTCGCCAAGCTGCATGGCCTGCGGGTGGTGGGCATCGCAGGCGGGATCGACAAGTGCCGCTACGTGATCGATGAGCTGGGTTTCGACGACTGCATCGACCACCGCAGCCCACATTTCGCCGAGCAATTGGGTGAAGCCTGTCCTAGTGGCATCGACATCTATTTCGAGCTGGTGGGCGGCAAGGTTTTCGAGGCGGTGATCCCGCTGCTCAACCAGCATGCGCGGATTCCCCTGTGCGGCGTGATCGCCCAGTACAACGCTCAAGGTCAGTCCGATGGCCCGAACCAGCTACCGCTGCTGATGCGCACTTTGCTGACCAAACGTGCGCGGATCCAGGGCTTTATCGTCTATGAGGAGTACTACCATCGCCTGGACGAATTCATGCAGGCCATGGTGCCGCTGGTGAAGGACGGCAAGGTCAAGTTCCGTGAAGACGTGGTCGAAGGCCTGGAACACGCACCTGATGCGTTCATCGGTCTGCTGGAAGGGAAGAACTTCGGCAAGCTGGTGGTCAAGGTGTCCTAAGTGATTTGACGCTGTCCGGAGGCGCGGGTATAAACCGCGTCTCGTGTTTTTGTGAGATTTTTCTTCAATGAGCTTCAGCCCTCTGATTCGCCAGTTGATCGATTCCCTGCGCATTCTGCCGGGCGTGGGTCAGAAAACCGCCCAGCGCATGGCCTTGCAGCTGCTCGAGCGTGATCGCAGTGGCGGTTCGCGCCTGGCGCAGGCGTTGAAGCAGGCGATGGAAGGGGTCGGGCACTGCAAGCAGTGCCGCACGCTCACCGAAGACGAACTCTGCCCGCAATGCTCGGACCCGCGCCGCGATGACACGCTGCTGTGCGTGGTGGAAGGGCCGATGGATGTGTACGCCGTCGAGCAGACGGGCTTTCGCGGACGTTACTTCGTGCTCAAGGGGCACCTGTCGCCCCTCGACGGCCTGGGCCCGGAAGCCATCGGCATTCCGCAACTTGTGGCGCGCATCGAAGAGCAGGGCACGTTCAGCGAAGTGATCCTGGCCACCAACCCGACGGTCGAAGGCGAGGCCACCGCCCATTACATCGCCCAGTTGCTGTCCAACAAAGGCATGGTCACCTCCCGCATCGCCCACGGCGTGCCGCTGGGTGGCGAGCTTGAGTTGGTGGACGGCGGGACGCTGGCGCATTCGTTTGCGGGGCGCAAACCGATCCAGCTCTGACAGATACACCGCCGTCGCGGGCAAGCGCGCTCCTACAGAGGCGATGCACCCGTAGCAGCACGGCTTGCCGGCGGGAGCGATCTTGAGGGCGCTCCTGCCGGCAAGCCGTGCTGCTACGGGACGGATGACACAATACGGGCGTGGTTCGGGCTCGGCGTTGTTACTTATCGGTCAACGCAAACTGCGTCAGGCAGAAGGTCGGGATTTCCATGTCTTGCAGGCGTTGCGAGCCGCCCAGTTCCGGCAGGTCGATGATCGCGGCTGCTTCGTGAACCTTGGCGCCCATGCGGCGGATCAGGCTGGCCGCAGCGATCAGCGTGCCGCCGGTGGCGATCAGGTCATCGAACATCACCACCGAGTCGCCGTCGCACAGGCTGTCGGCGTGCACTTCCAGAAAGGCTTCGCCGTATTCGGTCTGATAACCTTCGGCCAGCACGTCCGCTGGCAGCTTGCCTTGTTTGCGGAACAGCACCAGTGGCTTGTTCAGCTCATAGGCCACAATGGAACCCACCAGAAAGCCCCGCGCGTCCATGGCGCCGACGTGGGTGAAGTCCGAGTCGATATAGCGTTGCACGAAGCTGTCGATCACCAGGCGCAGGGCTTTTGGCGACTGGAACAGCGGGGTAATGTCACGAAAGATGACGCCGGGCTTGGGGAAGTCCACCACAGGGCGGATCAGGGATTTGAAGCTGAATTCGTCGTAAATCATAAAAGTCCCGGGCAGACGGTTGGCACAAAGGTACCAGTTTAAGCCCGCCCGGGATGAATCGCCATCAGCTTTCCAGCGAGCCGCCCGCTAGCGCGCACAGCGCAATAGGGTCAAGAATGTGGATTTCCTTGCCCTCGGCGGCGATCAACTGGTTCTGCTGGAAGCGGGTGAACACCCGGGAAACCGTTTCCACCGCCAGGCCCAGATAGTTGCCGATTTCATTGCGCGACATGCTCAAGCGGAACTGATTGGCCGAGAAACCCCGGGCCCGGAAGCGCGCCGAGAGGTTGACCAGAAAGGTCGCGATGCGCTCGTCGGCAGTCTTTTTCGACAACAGCAGCATCATTTGCTGATCGTCGCGGATCTCCCGGCTCATGACCCGCATCAACTGGCGGCGCAACTGCGGCAATTGCACCGAGAGTTCGTCCAGATGATCAAAGGGGATTTCGCAGACCGATGTCGTCTCCAGCGCCTGGGCCGACACCGGATACGCCTCGGCGTCCATTCCGGACAAACCGACCAGTTCGCTGGGCAGATGAAAGCCTGTGAGTTGCTCTTCGCCACTGTCGCTCAGGCTGAAGGTTTTCAGGGCGCCGGAGCGCACCGCATAGACCGAATCGAAGCCGTCGCCCTGGCGGAACAGGAACTCGCCTTTTTTCAACGGGCGGCCGCGTTTGACGATTTCGTCCAGCGCATCCATGTCCTCAAGGTTCAGCGATAGCGGGAGGCACAATGGCGCCAGACTGCAATCCTTGCAGTGAGCCTGGGTATGAGCGCGGGTTTTGACTGGCTCAGACATCGGAAAAATTCCTTGTGAAGAAACACACTTGAATCGTAAGGGTATCCCACGTGCCAATCCCCCGGCTAGCACATGCCCTCCATGGCGCGAACGTGGTTCCCACTGCGGATACAGAAATTTCCTATATCACTCTCGAAAATCTCTGACGGTTTTGCTGGCTCAGGTAGGCATCGAACACCATGCAGACAGAGCGCACCAGCAAGCGACCTGCGGGTTTCACCTGGATGCCCCGGGCGTCCAGATGGATCAGCCCGTCGCTGGCCATGCCCAGCAGTTGTGGCCACACAGCATTGAAGTAGTGACGAAAGTCGATACCGAAGGCCTGCTCGATGGAGGCGAAGTCCAGATTGAAGTGGCAGATCAACTGGGCAATCACTGCGCGGCGAATGTGATCGTCGGCGTTGCACACCAGGCCCCGGTGGATTGCCAGTTGATCGCCAGCGAGCAGGTTCTGGTACTCGGCCAGGTCACTGGTGTTCTGCGCGTACAGCTCGCCGATCTGGCTGATGGCCGACACCCCGAGGCCAATCAGGTCGCAGTGGCCATGGGTGGTGTAGCCCTGGAAGTTGCGTTGCAGCGTACCTTCCTCCTGGGCGATGGCCAGGTCATCGTCGGGCAGGGCGAAGTGGTCCATGCCGATGTAGCGGTAGCCGGCTGACGTCAGTTGGTCGATGGTGCGCTGCAGCATGTCCAGCTTGTGTTCGGCGCTGGGCAATTGCGCGGTGTCGATACGCCGCTGGGGCATGAAGCGTTCGGGTAGGTGCGCGTAGTTGAAAACCGACAGGCGATCCGGTTGCAGGGCGATCACCTCGTCCACGGTGCGGGCGAAACCTTCCGGGGTTTGCAGCGGGAGGCCATAGATCAGGTCAATGTTCACCGAACGAAATTGCAGCGTGCGTGCGGCTTCGACAATGGCGCGGGTCTCGGACAGGCTTTGCAGGCGGTTGATCGCCCGCTGCACCAGCGGGTCGAGGTCCTGCACGCCGAGGCTTACGCGGTTGAAGCCCAGTTCGCGCAACAGGCCCATGGTCGACCAGTCCGCCTCGCGTGGGTCGATCTCGATGCCATAGTCGCCAGAGTGGTCATCGAGCAAATTGAAGTGCTGGCGCAGGTGGGCCATCAACTGGCGCAGTTCCACATGGCTGAGGAAGGTCGGCGTGCCGCCGCCCAGGTGCAGTTGCTCGACCTTCTGCTGGCCGTCGAGGTGGCAGGCGATCATGCGGATCTCCTGCCGTAACCGTTGCAGGTATTGCTGGGAGCGGCCGCGGTCCTTGGTGATGACCTTGTTGCAGGCGCAGTAGTAACAAATGTTGGCGCAGAACGGCACGTGCACATAGAGCGACAATGGCCGCGATTGCTTGCGGCTTTCGCGCAGTGCGTGAAGCAGGTCGAAACCGCCGATCTGGTTATGGAATTGCACCGCAGTGGGGTAGGACGTGTAACGCGGCCCTGTCAGGTCATAGCGGCGGAGGAGTTCAGAATCCCAACGAAGGTCGTCGAGCATGCGGGCATTCCCGAAAAGGCTGGCGGTGCCGGCAGTTTAGGGAGTGCCCGGGCGGGCTTTATTGATCTGGATCAATGTCCGGCGGATGCCCGGTCAAACGACGCCGTTGGGCAGATCAATTGAAAATCGCGTCAGCCCCTCGCCCGACTCGCAGCGGATTGTGCCGCCATGGGCCTTGATGATCGACTGGGTGATGGCCAGCCCCAGGCCCGCGTGTTCGGTGCTCTCGTGGCGCACGGGGTCGGCCCGGTAGAAGCGGTCGAACAGGCGCGGCAGGGTCTCGGCGGGAATCGTCGGGCCGGTGTTTGCGATGCTGATCCGCACTTGGGCAGCGTCCGAATCCAGCCGCACCGACACCCGGCCCTGGGGCGGGGCGAAGCGCAGCGCGTTGTCCAGCAGGTTGGACAGGGCGCGCCGCAGCATGGGGCGGTCACCCAGCAGGCTGGCCTCGCCCTCGCGGCTCAGGTGCACCTGCGCGTCTTCGGCCAAGGGCAAAAAGAATTCCAGCAGTGCGTCGATTTCCTCCGCCAGTTGCAGGCGTTCGCGACGGGGGTTCAACAATCCGTGTTCGGCCTTGGCCAGGTACAGCATGTCGTTGACCATCTGCGCCATCCCTTGCAACTCCTCCAGATTGCCCAGCAGCGCCTCGCGGTACTGCTCAAGATCGCGCGGACGGGTGAGGGTCACCTGGGTGTGGGTCAACAGGTTCGACAGGGGCGTGCGCAGTTCGTGGGCGATGTCAGCCGAAAACGCCGACAGCCGTTGAAAGGCATCGTCGAGGCGGATCAGCATGGCGTTGAACGCCTGGCTCAACTCGGCCAGTTCCGGCGGCATGTCGGTCTGGGGCAGGCGAGTGGTCAGGGAGCTGGCGGACACGCTGGCGGCCACTTCGGTCATCTGCCGCAAGGGGCGCAAACCGCTGCGTGCCGCCCAGGCGCCCAATAGCGCGGTGGCCAGCGCCGAGAGCCCGACCGTGAGCCAGATCAGCCGTTGCATGCGCTCAAGAAAATGCTGGTGATGGGTAATGTCCAGCAACAATGTCAGCTGCGGCGAATCGGGATGCCCGGGCTGCAGGTCAAGGCTGTAGGCGCGGTAGGAAACGCCGTTGTCGCTCAGGGTGTGCAGCCCTGTGCCAAGGCTGTGGCTGGTGATGGTCTGCGGCAGGCTGTCGAACCAGACGTCGCCGTTGGGGCCGCGCACCCGCAACGCCAGATCCGGCGAATGAGCGAGTTCGCCGAGCAGCGCGGGCTTGTGCTCATTCAGTTGATCGAGGCTGCTGGCCCCGGCCATGGCAGCGCGCAAGCCCGGCAACTTGCTGTCGAGCAACTGCTGATCCAGTTCGATGAAGTGGCTTTTGCTGGCCTGGCTGAACAGCACGCCGGCGGTCAGCGAGACCACGGCGGTGCAGGCGGCGAACAGCAATGCCAGACGGTTGCCCAGTGAGATGCGCCTGAACATCAGAGACTGCGCTCTTCAAGCACATACCCCATGCCGCGCACGGTGTGGATCAGTTTGTTGGGGTATTCATCGTCGACTTTCAGGCGTAGGCGGCGAATGGCGACCTCGATCACGTTGGTGTCGCTGTCGAAATTCATGTCCCAGACCTGCGAGGCAATCAGCGACTTGGGCAGCACTTCGCCCTGACGGCGCAGCATCAGTTCCAGCAGGGCGAACTCCTTGGCGGTGAGGTCGATGCGCTGGCCATTGCGCTCGACCCTGCGCCGCAGCAGGTCCAGACGCAGGTCGGCCAGTTGCAGGTGGGTTTCCTGGCTGGTGCTGCTGCCGCGCCGCAACAGGCTGCGCACCCGGGCCAGCAGTTCGGAGAAGGCGAAGGGCTTGATCAGGTAATCGTCGGCGCCCAGTTCCAGCCCGCGCACGCGGTCTTCGACGGCGTCGCGGGCGGTGAGAAACAGCACCGGGGTGTCCAGCCCTGCGCTGCGCACCGCTTGCAGGATCTGCCAGCCATCGCGACCGGGCAGCATCACGTCCAGGATCAGCAGGGCGTAGTCGCCGCTCAGCGCCAGGTGCTGGCCGGTGGTGCCATCGGCGACCAGTTCGGTGTTGAAGCCGGCTTCGCACAGCCCCTGGCGCAGGTACTGGCCGGTCTTGGCTTGATCTTCGACGATCAGTAGTTTCATGGGTGGCTCAAGGTTCGTGATCACGTGGGGCAAGGGCGCTTTATAGCGCGAGCGGGGCAGGCCGCGGCGAAGCTTACAAAGTTGTAATCTTGCGGTCAGCTGATTGCCAGTGGCCCGGGCCTATCTTAAGGTCATCGATTGTCGTTGACTGGAGAGATTCATGTTCGCTCGTTTGACCGCTGCAGCCGTGTTGTTGGGTGTGAGCCTGTCGTCGCTGGCCTCCCCCGGGGCGCATTTCGATTTCGGCCATGCCGCGAAGGCCGACCAGGCCACCCGCACGGTCGAGCTGACCCTGGGCGACATGTATTTCGAACCCAAGGCGCTGACCGTCAAGGAAGGCGAAACCGTGCATTTCGTGCTGGTCAACAAGGGCAACCTGCTGCACGAGTTCAACCTGGGCGATGCCGCGATGCACGCGGCCCACCAGCAGGAAATGCTCAAGATGGTCGCCAGTGGCATGCTGACGTCCACCGGCATGAAGCATGACGCGATGCCGGGCATGGATCACGGCGAGCACGGCATGAAACATGACGATCCCAACAGCGTGCTGGTGGAACCGGGCAAGACCGCCGAGCTGACCTGGACCTTTACCAAAGCCACCGACCTTGAGTTCGCCTGCAACATTCCCGGCCACTATCAGGCCGGAATGGTCGGCAAGATCGCCATCGATAAATGAGTCAGCGACAATCAGGCGCTGAAAGCGCGGGACAAAACCTATAGACTTGGCGGTCAGGATTTTTCGATCAGCCATTCATATCCGTTTTCAGGTCCCGCCATGCATCCCGCAGCCGAACACTCGCCGCTGGGCAAGTCCAGTGAATACATTTCCACCTACACGCCGTCTCTGCTGTTCCCGATCCCGCGCACTGCCAAGTGGGCTGAACTGGGGCTGACCGCAGAGACGCTGCCGTATCAGGGCGTCGATTTCTGGAATTGCTACGAGCTGTCCTGGCTGCTGCCGTCGGGCAAGCCTGTGGTGGCCATTGGCGAGTTCTGCATCCCCGCCGATTCGCCGAATATCATCGAATCCAAGTCGTTCAAGCTGTACCTGAACTCGTTGAACCAGACGCCGTTCGCTTCCAGTGAGGAACTGGTCGCTGTGCTGGAGAAAGATCTGTCGGCAGCGGCGGGCAAGCCGGTGGGCGTGCGGGTTCGTTCGCTCAGGGACATCGAGGCGGACGGCATCGTGGCGGTGCCGGGCGTGTGCGTCGACGAGCTGGACGTGAGCATTTCCAGCTACGACCGGCCACAGCCGGAGCTGTTGCGTTGTGACGAGTCGCGCGTGGTCGAAGAAGCGCTGCACAGCCATCTGCTCAAGTCCAACTGCCCGGTCACCAGCCAGCCTGACTGGGGCACCGTGGCGGTGGAATACCGTGGTGCAGCGCTGGATCATGCAAGCTTTCTGGCCTACATCGTCAGTTTCCGCCAGCACTCGGATTTCCACGAGCAGTGCGTGGAGCGGATCTTCATGGATCTGCAACGCCTGTTGAAGCCGGAAAAACTGACCGTGTATGCGCGTTATGTGCGCCGCGGCGGGCTGGACATCAACCCGTACCGCAGCACCGAGAAGCTGACGCTTGAGAATGGGCGCCTGGCGCGCCAGTAGAATTTGCCCATGATCGCGTAGGAGCGCGCTTGCCCGCGATGGCGGTGTGTCATGCGACGCAGGGTTGAATGACCCTGCGCAATCGCGGGCAAGCGCGCTCCTACGGGGTGGTGGGGCAAGGGTCGCGGATCCGGCCCGACAGGATGATCATTCCCACGCGAAACGTGGGAACGATCAGGGCAGGGTGGTGGGGCGGTAGTTACGGATCAAATCCCGATATTGCCCAACGTTTGCACAATGTTACGCAACGTCCCGGCGATGGTCGGGTGATCGACTTCGAATCGTTCCACGGCCAGGTTCACGCCGTCGGCCAGGCTGTTGTCCTGGGTGGCGGTTTCCACGGCGATCTCGGCCTGGATCTGGGCCATCAAGGCGTGCAGGTCTTCGCGTTCTGCTTCAGTCAGCGGCGGGTTCTGATCCAGTTGCTCGCGCAGGGTGTCCAGTTGTTCTTGCAGTTCGCGGGCGGGCATAGCGTGCTTCCTTCTCGAATAGTCTCAGCATGGACAACGATGCCTTGGCAAAGGTCCTTGACGTCTTAAGACTAATCCAGTCGGCGCCACCTTGCATGGTGGCGGTCGCACGCGACTCAGGGCTTTTCCGACTTCTGCCGGCGCAGCGTGATGTCGGCCAGGCACGAATCCAGCTCGCCCAAGTGATCGATCACCGAATGCGCGCCGGCGGCATACAACTCCAGCGTTGCCCGGCCGCGCAGGCGCTCGCGTTCCAGATCGCTCAACGCCTCCCATTGCGCCGGTGACAGCCCGCACAACGGGCCGGTGGAGGCAATGCCCACTGTCCACAACCCTGCGTTGAGCCCGGACATGACCAGGCGCGGATCGCCGCTGACCATCACGCAGCCGTCGATCTGCGCCACGTTGAGGCTCATCAGCGCCTGCCAGCAGGCGTCCGGCGCTGGCCAGTGATTGTTCGGGCCTGGAGTCGGCTGGATCAGATCCTTGAGGGGCGCGGCCAGTTGTTCGGCGATGCTGGCGGGGTACTCTTCGATCCAGGCGCAGGGCACGCCTTGCAGCTTGAGGTTCTTCAGGGCGCTGAGGGCCCCCGGTGTCGGCGCGGCAAAAGCCTTGGCGTCGTGGGAGAGCAGGGTGGTGCCGTCCTGGTCGCGCAATGTCCGCGCCTGTGCGCCGAAATCGACGAGGCAACCACTCAGGCCGAACAGCACGGCGGTGAACGATGGGGCGGGCGCGGCGACCGGGGCGAGCATGGAATTCCCTCTCAAATGGCAATGACGCTAAGGGATTTGCATGACAGAGAGATGACGGGATCGTGACTTTGTCAGCGGATGTTTTGACGCCTGTGCAAATGTGTCGGTTTTCAGCGACGTAAAACGTTACAGAAGGCTTTATACTCTCGCCTTTGGTTCGGGGGCGTAGCGCCCGCTTCATCACTTTTGACTGGGAGTCTCAGCTATGCCCGTGACCGGTGCAGGCTTTATCAATCGTCTGGCGTTAACCTGTTTGTGGACCGGCCTGGCCGTGGTGCCGATGGCCGCTCAGGCAGCCGACGAAGATCCATGGGAAAGCGTCAACCGCCCGATCTTCCGCTTCAACGACACCGTCGATACCTACGCGCTCAAGCCGATCGCCCAGGGCTACCAGTTCATCACCCCGCAGTTTCTGCAGGACGGCATCCACAACATGTTCCGCAACGTCGGCGAGGTGACCAACTTCGCCAACGACGTGCTGCAGGCCAAGCCTGAGGCGGCGGGTGTCGATACCGCGCGCCTGATCCTCAACACCACCTTCGGCCTGCTGGGCTTCTTCGACGTGGGCACCAAGATGGGCCTGCAACGCAACGACGAAGACTTCGGCCAGACCCTGGGCAAGTGGGGCGTGCCGAGCGGCCCGTTCGTGATGCTGCCGCTGCTGGGCCCAAGCACTGTGCGTGACGGGCTCGCCAAGTACCCGGACACCTACACCCAGCCGTACCGCTACATCGATCACGTGCCGACCCGTAACACTGCATTTGGCGTGAGTGTGGTCGATACCCGTGCAAGCCTGTTGTCCGCCGAGAAGCTGATCAACGGCGACAAGTACATCTTCATCCGCAATGCCTACCTGCAGAACCGCGAATTCAAGGTCAAGGACGGCCACGTCGTCGACGACTTCTGATTGGTCCACGCATCATTGCGATACAAAAAAAAGGCGACCTTCGGGCCGCCTTTTTTCTTCTGGGAATTTGCTGAAACTGTGATCTGGTTCCGATGTGCCATCACTTCATGGTGAGGATGGTCAGCCCCAGTTTCTGTTCGTCACCTTCGACATCGGCCACCCACACCACCTCGGTATCGGCTTCCAGGCCCTTGAGCGCAGCGTGGTCGGATTCGATTCGCACGCTGATCCGGTCACCCACCCGAAACGAGCGCGGCGCCTGTATCTGCATGCCAGTGCTGGATAAATCCACGCAAACGGCGGGGATGATCTGGCCGGCGTAGATCAGGCTGATGTCCGCGTCGACGCGCATGCGGATGTAGTCTCGTTTCTCGGCATAGTCACGATCAATCTGGCCCATGGGCTCATCCTTCGTTTTTGTTGCTGATTTAGCGGTTCTTATAACTCCGGGCGATTTGCGATGTAAAGACGCCCACCGACCACTGGAGCACGCTTGAAACGCCCGGCGGATGGGAGTACCGTCTGCGCCTTGAAGGGCACCTCTGACAAGTGAAGCGTTTGACCAAAAGTCCGCTACCGTTTCCAGAGAGGCTAGAAGCGAATCCAGTACACGGCCTGACAACCTCCGACCGCGTACGCCAACCTGATCTGGCGCCGTTTGCCCACATGCAAAAAACCAGTGCCACGCTGCTGATTATCGATGACGACGAAGTAGTGCGCGCGAGTCTCGCGGCCTATTTGGAAGACAGTGGGTTCAGCGTCCTGCAAGCCAGCAATGCGCTGCAGGGTCTACAGACCTTCGAGCAAAAAAAGCCTGATCTGCTGATCTGCGACCTGCGCATGCCTCAGGTGGGCGGTCTGGAGCTGATACGTCAGGTGACCAGCCTTGCCCCGGAAACCCCGGTAATCGTGGTGTCCGGCGCAGGCGTCATGAGCGATGCCGTCGAGGCGTTGCGCCTGGGTGCGGCCGACTATCTGATCAAGCCCCTCGAAGACCTGGCAGTGCTCGAGCACTCGGTTCGCCGTGCGCTGGACCGTGCGCGGCTGCTGCAGGAGAACAAGCTGTACCGGCAGAAACTCGAGACCGCCAACCGCGAACTCGAAGCCAGCCTGCATCTTCTTCAGGAAGACCAGGACGCCGGTCGTCAGGTGCAGATGAACATGCTGCCCACCAGCCCCTGGGCCATCGACTCGTTCGAGTTCGAACACGAGATCATCCCCTCGCTTTACCTGTCGGGGGATTTCGTCGACTACTTCCGCGTCGATGAGCGCCGCGTGGCGTTCTATCTGGCGGATGTGTCGGGCCATGGTGCGTCGTCGGCGTTCATCACCGTGCTGCTCAAGTTCATGACCACACGGCTGCTGTTCGAGTCCAAGCGTGGCGGCATGTTGCCCGAATTCAAGCCTTCGGACGTGCTGGGCCACATCAACCGTGGCCTCATCAGCTGCAAGCTGGGCAAGCACGTGACGATGGTCGGCGGCGTGATCGACGAACAATCCGGCAAGCTGACCTACAGCGTGGGCGGGCACCTGCCGTTGCCGGTGCTGTACACCCCGGCCGAAACCCGCTATCTGGAAGGCCGCGGCCTGCCGGTCGGGCTGTTCAACGAGGCAACGTACACGGACCACGTGCTGGACCTGCCTGAGTCCTTTAGTCTGACGTTATTGTCTGATGGCATTCTGGACCTGTTGCCAGGTGATACACTCAAAGAGAAAGAAGCCAACTTGCCCGAACTGGTCAAGTCGGCGGGCGGCAGCCTGGATGGCCTGCGTGATAAATTTGGATTGGCCACACTCGGGGAGATGCCGGATGATATCGCCTTGTTGGTGTTGAGCAGGAACCTTTGATGAGTACCGGTAGAATCCAGTTTGCCGAGCAAGATGGCACCTTTGTCCTGAAATTCGTGGGTGAAGTGCGCCTGACGCTATGCTCGGCGTTGGATGCGACGATTGAGCGGATCTTCACCTCGATGAATTTTTCGACCGTGGTGATCGATCTGACCGAGACCCGCAGCATTGACAGCACAACCCTTGGCCTGCTGGCCAAGCTTTCCATTCTGTCCCGTCAGAAGGCGGGGCTGTTGCCGACCGTCGTGACCACCCACGAAGACATCACGCGCCTGTTGCAGTCGATGGGCTTCGATCAGGTGTTCAACATCGTTGGCCGACCGATTCCCCGTCCCGAGTCGCTGTGTGACCTGCCATCGCAGGACCAGTGCGAGGACGTGGTCAAGGCCAAGGTGCTGGAAGCCCACAAGATCCTGATGGGGCTCAACGATTCCAATCGCGAGGCATTCCGCGATCTGGTCAATGCGTTGGAACACCAGTAAGCCCGAAGCCTGAACCGAATCCGGCAGTAACGACGATCCCGGCCACAAAGTTATTCCTGTGGGAGCGGGCTCGCCCGCGAATGCGTCCTGTCTGACGCATCGGAGTTTCCTGACCCACCGCCTTCGCGGGCAAGCCCGCTCCCACAGGGACGTAGCAAGCCCTCAGACAGACCAGCAAGCCATAAAAAAGGGCAGCCCCCGAAGGAGCTGCCCTCTTTGTGCTTCAGGGCCTGCCGATCACGCCTTGGCGCGCAGCAATGCCTCAAGCTTTTCCTGGTCGCGTGCGAACTGACGAATACCTTCGGCCAGTTTTTCGGTCGCCATCGCGTCTTCGTTCGAGGCCCAGCGGAACTGGGCTTCGTTCAGCGTCTGGCGTGGCTCGCCCGGATTGCCTGGCTTGAGCTTCTGCACCAGGGTGCCGGTGTCTTCGGACAGCTTCTGCAGCAGGTCAGGGCTGATGGTCAGGCGATCGCAACCGGCCAGTTCTTCGATCTGGCTCAGGTTGCGGAAGCTGGCACCCATGACCACGGTCTTGTAGTCATTGGCCTTGTAGTAGTTGTAGATGCGGGTCACGGACTTCACGCCCGGATCTTCAGCACCGACGTAATCCTTGCCCTCGGCTTTCTTGTACCAGTCATAGATCCGGCCCACGAACGGCGAGATCAGGAACACGCCCGCGTCGGCACAGGCCTGCGCCTGGGCGAAGGAGAACAGCAGGGTCAGGTTGCACTGGATGCCTTTCTTTTCCAGCTGCTCGGCGGCACGGATGCCTTCCCAGGTGGAGGCCAGCTTGATCAGGATGCGGTCGCGGCCGATGCCGGCCTTGTCGTACAGGTCAACCAGACGCTCGGCGCGTTCGATGCAGGCGTTGGTGTCGAAGGAAATACGCGCGTCCACTTCGGTGGAAACACGGCCCGGCACCACCTTGAGAATTTCCTGGCCGATGGCCACGGCGAAACGGTCGCTGGCAAGGCCGATGTCACCCTTGGCGCCGCTGAAGGCTTCCTTCAGGCGCTCGGCATTGCTGTCGCTGGACGCAGCCTTGAGCAGCAGGGAAGGGTTGGTGGTGGCATCGACCGGCTTGAGCTTTTCGATGGCAGCGAAATCGCCGGTATCGGCAACGACGGTGGTGATCTTTTTGAGTTGTTCCAGCTTGGAAGTCATGAGCGTGCTCTGTCCTGTGGGTCTGATGACATTACCCGAGCACCGCCAGTCACTCAAGGGTATAAACCGCATCAAGGAGGCTGATTCAGAGGCCTGCGTTTGCGCAAACAGCAGACTTGCCCGTTCAGTCACGCGCCCTGCGAAACACGATCGTGAACGGATCAGCCAGGGTTGATGAGTTTTGATTGCCGAGGAGGGCGGATACTCGATCCAGACAGGTTGGAGCCTGTATCCGGCCAGTGGTTCCCGGCGGCTGGAACCGGACTCTCGCGTCACTGGTGTACCAACGCCGTAGTCAATGGCTTACACGCGCTGACGCGAACTCGCTCTATGAACTGTAACAATGGAGCGGTACATTGGATCCATCAACTGAAGCCAAGGATGCGCTTCGACGATCAGGACGATCAGCCATGGCGCGGAGCGCTACCGACAGGATGTTGGAATGGTGTTGAACTGAAAAACGACCCGCTTCGGCGGGTTTTTTTATGCCCGCCCGCCAGGCCCTGCGAACTGGTAAACTGTGCGGCCATTACGCTTGTCCGATCGCCCCCATGTTGCCGACCACCACCTCTGTTGCTGCAAGCCAGACCTTTGAGCCTTCCCGGCGTTTTTCCGTTGCCCCGATGATGGACTGGACTGACCGCCATTGCCGGTTCTTCCTGCGCCTGCTGTCGAAAAATGCCTTGCTGTACACGGAAATGGTCACCACCGGCGCCTTGCTGCACGGTGACAGCGAGCGGTTCCTGCGCCATGACCAGAGCGAACATCCGCTGGCGCTGCAGCTGGGCGGCAGCAACCCGGCGGACCTGGCCGCCAGCGCGCGGCTGGCAGAGGCGGCGGGGTATGACGAGGTCAACCTCAACGTCGGCTGCCCAAGCGACCGGGTGCAGAACAACATGATCGGCGCGGTATTGATGGGCCATCCGCAACTGGTGGCCGACTGCGTCAAGGCCATGCGCGACGCCGTGTCGATCCCGGTCACGGTCAAGCACCGCATCGGCATCAATGGCCGCGACAGCTACGAGCAGCTCTGCGAATTCGTCGGCACCGTGCGCGAAGCGGGCTGCACCAGCTTCACAGTGCACGCCCGCATCGCCATCCTCGAAGGCCTGTCGCCCAAGGAAAACCGCGAGATCCCGCCGCTGCGCTACGACGTCGCTGCACGCCTGAAACAGGATTTCCCCGATCTGGAATTCATCCTCAACGGCGGCATCAAGACCCTTGAACAATGCTGTGAGCACTTGCAAACCTTCGACGGCGTGATGCTTGGCCGCGAGGCGTACCACAACCCCTACGTGCTGGCCGAAGTCGACCGCGAACTGTTCGGCAGCACCGCCCCCCAGATCACCCGCGCCCAAGCCCTGGCGCAGCTACGCCCCTACGTCGAAGCCCACCTGCGCGACGGCGGCGCCATGCACCACATCACCCGCCACGTCCTGGGCCTGGGCACCGGCTTCCCCGGCGCCCGCAAATTCCGCCAGTTGCTCTCGGTGGACATCCACAAGACCGACGATCCGCTGGGCTTGCTGGACAAGGCAGGGGAGTTGCTGGAGGGGCGGTGAGGGCGGAGGGAGCCTGCGGTCACTCCTGACGGTCGGTCCGATCCATCATTGGGCTGACGGCGTCACCTTCGGCCACATTGCTCACCATTTGTGCCGTGGCCTTTGCCGGGTATGGAAAACGCCCAGGATCTGCAGGCGGTTGTTGTGTACACGATACGGAATCAGGTAAGGCCAATCGGGGACAACCCATTCTCGTGTGTTCTTTACCCTGCCGACCCGTCCCAAGGCCGGGAAGATGGCCAGCCGGTCGACGCTTGCGAAGATCGCGTCTGAAAAGTCGTCAGCTGCCTGAGGACTTTCAAGGGCCAGGTAATCGGATTCGTCCTCCAGATTTTTAAGGGCTTTTTCAAGCCACTCAACCTGCATCCTTGTTCCTGCGTCGTGCGCGGACAGCGGCTACCTGTTCATAGGTGGCGAACTTTCCGTCATCGGCCTCTTTAACTGCCAGTTCGATCTGACCGGCCAGCGTCGTTTCGTACTCGATGTATTCGCGCAGGATATCCAGGGCGAGGTAGCTCGCACTCTGTCCGTGGTTCTTGGCCAACGCAGTGAGGGAGTCAGACAGATCTTCCGGCAGGTTCAAGGATATCTCGGTCATGGGCACCTCGGTTGGTGGGGCTGGGACGGCACCTATCTTACACCCACCGATACCTAGTGGAGCGGGCAGGTTGTCGCGTTCTGTGTCGAGAGCAACGTTCGACAGTCATCAAGGATCAAGCCCCCGCATCACCCGCCCCACTTTGGTCTGTATCTCATACGCCGGTGCTTCGACCTCGTTGAAGTCCTGGGTATAGCGCTGGGCGAACCCGTTGACGCCCCATTCCTGGTATTGCTGCACGTGCTTGAGTTCGTGGGCCCAGAGGGAGACGTTGTTTTCGGCATCCTGGGCGGTGCGGAAGACGATGATGTCGATCAGGGTGACGGCGCCGATGTCGGGGTTTTGCAGCATGGTGCGAGCGGCGCTGAGTTCGCCGTCGTCGCCGACCTTGTAGAGCGCGGCGTCGAGTACGCTGGGCGGGTACCAGCGCAGCAGTTTTTCGCGAATGCCTTCGGGGATCGGCTGGGTCAGGCCGTTGGCGGCTTCGGCGCGGGACTGGGTCAGCCACAGGGCAAGGGCCGGGCCGGCGATCTGGGTGACGTCGGTGGGCATGCCGCTGCCCAGCACCTGGCCGATGTCCGGCAGGCAGAAGCAGCCGTTGAGGCAGATGAGTTTTTCGCCGGTGGGGCAGGAGGTCGGGTCGGCGTGGGCGCTCGCGGTGAGGCAGGTCAGGAGCAGGGCGAGCAGGTGGCGGTGCATGGACGGTTCCGGCGGGGGATTGCTGCATAGCCTAGCTGGTTGCACGCGATTTCCGTAGCAGCACGGCTTGCCGGCGGGGGCGGTGGATCAGTCAGCGATGTGTTGCCTGACACGACGCCCCCGCCGGCAAGCCGTGCTGCTACGAGGGCGTGGTGTGCAGGCAAGCCGGGTTGGTGGGGGCGGGCTCTTACCGGCGTCCGGCTCGCGTACTCACATCGACCCACACCGCCAGCACCAGGATGCTGCCCTTGACGATCATCTGCCAGTAGCTGTCGACGTCGAGCATCGACATGCCGTTGTCCAGGCTGGTGATGACCAGCGCGCCGAGCAGTGCGCCGTAGACGGTGCCCGAGCCGCCGCGCATGGAGGTGCCGCCGATGAAGCAGGCGGCGATGGCGTCGAGTTCGCCCATGTTGCCCGCCGACGGCGAGCCGGCGGCCAGGCGGGCGGTGTTGACCAGCCCGGCCAGGGCGCACATCACGCCCATGATGCCGAAGATCCACAGTTTCACCGCCTGCACGTTGATCCCGGACAGCCGCGTGGCTTCCATGTTGCTGCCCACCGAATAGATGCGGCGGCCGAACACGGTCTGGCTGGTGATGTAGCTGAACACGCCCAGCAGCACCAGCAGCAACAGCACCGGCACCGGAATGCCATCGTAGCTGTTGAGGGTGTAGACGAAACCGGCCAGCACCGCGCCGATTGCCACCACGCGCAAGACGTCCCGCACCAGAGAATGTGCCGCCAGGCCGTGCAACGCCCGGTTACGGCGCTGGCGCCAGGTGAGGAACAGCGTCAGGGCGAACAGCAGAACACCCAGGGACACGCCCACCAGCGGCGGCAGGTAGCCCTGGCCGATGTACACCAGTTGCGGCGAAACCGGCGCAATGGTGGTGCCGCCGGTGATGCCCAGCAGGATTCCGCGAAACGCCAGCATGCCGCCCAGGCCGACGATGAAGGAGGGGATCCGCAGGTAGGCGGTCATGCTGCCGTTGGCCAGGCCGATCAACAGCCCGCACAGCGCCACGATGGCCAGGTTCAGGGGCAGTGACAGGTGATAGACCACGTCGAGAATCGCCGCCAGCCCACCCAGCAACCCGAGCAGTGAACCCACCGACAGATCGATCTCGCCACTGATGATGACCAGCACCATGCCGCAGGCCAGAATCCCGGTGATGGACATCTGCCGCAGCAGGTTGGACAGGTTGCGCGGGGTGAGGAAGCCGCCTTCGGTCTGCCAGCTGAAGAACAGCCAGATCAGGGCGATGGCGATGACCAGCGCGAGCATCTTGTAGCGGGTGAACAATTGTTTGACCTGATTCATTTACAGCGTTCTCTCGGCAGTTGGCCGTTCGTTATTGTTATGGCCCGCAGGGGCGGTGAGCGCAGCGGCGAGGATCTGCTCCTGGGTCAGGTCCTTGTTGATGAAGTCGCCACGCAACTGGCCTTCGCCGATCACCAGCACCCGGTCGGAGACGCCCAGCACTTCGGCCAGCTCCGAGGACACCATGATGATCGACACGCCGTTGGCGGCCAGCGCGCCCATCAGTTTGTAGATCTCGTACTTGGCCCCCACGTCCACGCCGCGGGTGGGCTCGTCGAGGATCAGCACCCGGGGTTTGGTCAGGAGCATTTTCGCCAGCACCGCTTTTTGCTGGTTGCCCCCCGAAAGGCTGGTAATCGGCAGGAAGGGGCTGGCGGTTTTCAGGTGCATGCGGGCGATTTCCTTGTCGATGCTGCCAAGCTCGGCTTCGGCATCGATGCGCGTCATGTGCGAGAAACTGTCGAGCACGGCGAGGGTGATGTTCTGGCCGACCCCCAGATCCGGAATGATTCCCTGGCGCTTGCGGTCCTCGGGGACCATGCACAGCCCGGCACGAATGGATTTGAGCGGCGTGCGGCTGTCGATGAGCTTGCCCTCCAGCAGCACTTCGGCCTGGTAGCGGCCCGGATAGGAGCCGAACAGTGCCGACACCAGCTCCGTGCGCCCGGCGCCGACCAGCCCGGCGATGCCGAGGATTTCCCCGCGCTTGAGCGAGAACGAGATGCGGTCCACGCGCTTGCGGGCCGGGTTGTCGACGTCGTAGCAGGTGACGTTGCGCGCCTCGAACATCACCTCGCCAACGGCATGGGGCTCTGTGGGGTAGAGGTTGCTCATCTCGCGGCCGACCATCTGGGTGATGATTTTCGGGATGTCCATGTCGGCCATGGCCGTGGTCGCGATGTGCTTGCCGTCGCGGATCACTGAAATGGTGTCGCAGACCGCCGCCACTTCATCGAGTTTGTGCGAGATGTAGACGCAGGCCACGCCCTTGGCTTTGAGGCCTTTGATGATGTCCAGCAGGACCTCGATTTCCGAGCGGGTCAGGGCCGAGGAGGGCTCGTCGAGGATCAACAAGCGGGCCTGTTTGTTCAGCGCCTTGGCGATTTCCACCAACTGCTGATAACCGCCGCCGTACTGCGAGACCGGCAGCGAGACGTTCATGTCCGGCACCTTGAGCTCGCGCATCAGGGCTTCGGCGCGGTGGATCATGGCCGGGTAGTTCATGCGCCCGCCGGGCAGGGTCAGCTCGTGGCCCATGAAGATGTTTTCAGCCACCGACAGGTCAGGCACCAGGGTCAGTTCCTGGTGAATGATGACGATGCCGGCCGCTTCGGTTTCGCTGATGGACTGGGCCCTGAGCGGCTGGCCGTCCCAGAGAATTTCGCCTTCCCAGGTGCCGTGGGGGTAAACCGCTGACAGGACTTTCATCAGCGTCGATTTGCCCGCACCGTTCTCGCCGCACAGGCCGACGCATTCACCGGGGCGGACCTTGATGTCGATGCCGTTGAGGGCTTTGACACCGCCAAAGGTTTTGACGATGCCATTCATTTGCAGCAGGTAGTCGGACATGGCGCAGGTTCCAGAGTACGCAGGTGCGTAGCAGCCCGGCCGGGCGGCGCTCCGCTTGCCGGCGGGCGCGGTGGATCAATGGACTTTTACGTCACTGACACACCGCTCCCGCCGGCAAGCCGTGCTGCTACGGGACGTGATTGAGCCTGTGACTATTGCCCGGCCAGTTGCGCCTTGGTGTAGAACCCGTCCTTCTCCAGCAGATCGATATTGTCCTTGGTCAACGGCGTTGGGGTCAGGAGGATGGTGTCGACCTTTTTCGTGCCGTTGTCGTACTGCGAGCTGAATGCCGGTTTCTCGTTGCGCGCCAGTTGCACCGAGAGCTTGGCGGCTTCGGAGGCGATGAGTTTCAGCGGCTTGTAGACGGTCATGGTCTGAGTGCCGTCGAGCACGCGCTTGACTGCGGCAAGGTCGGCGTCCTGGCCCGAGATCGGCACCTTGCCGGCGAGCTTCTGCGCAGCCAGGGCCTGGATCGCGCCACCGGCGGTTGCGTCGTTGGAGGCAACGATGCCGTCGATCTTGTTGTTGTTCTTGGTCAGGGCGTTCTCGACGATGCTCAGCGCCTCGGTCGGGTTCCATTCCTTGACCCACTGCTGGCCGACGATCTTCACGTCACCCTTGTCGATGGCCGGCTGCAGCACTTTCATCTGCCCCTCGCGCAGCACCTTGGCGTTGTTGTCGGTCGGCGCGCCGCCGAGCAGGAAGAAGTTGCCTTTTGGCTGGGCCTTCAACACGCCAGCGGCCTGCATTTCGCCGACCTTCTCGTTATCGAAGGAGATGTAGGCGTCGATGTCGGCGTTGAGAATCAGTCGGTCATAGGACACCACTTTGATCCCGGCCTTCTTGGCCTCGGCCACGGCGTTGGTCAGCACGGTGGCGTTGAAGGGCACGATGACGATCACGTCCACGCCACGGGAAATCAGGTTTTCGATCTGGGAAATCTGCTTCTGCTCGTTGGCGTCGGCCGACTGCACGAATACCTTGGCGTCCATCTTTTCAGCGGCGGCGACGAAGTAATCGCGGTCGCGGGACCAGCGTTCAAGGCGCAGGTCATCGATGGAGAAGCCGATTTTCGGATGGGCCGAGTCGGCCATGACCGGCAGGCTGAAAAGCGCCAGAGCACTGGCCAGGAGGGTGAGTTTCAGGTTTTTCATTGTGGTGCGTCCTTTTATTTTTGTTTAGAGGCACTTCCTGAGCGTGAAACGTATTGCCGGTAAAACTGTAGAGAGTTCGCTGGCGATGCGGTGCAGAGAATTGTCGCGAGATTGTCACCGTCACCTCGCTGCACATGCTGTAGGAGCGCGCTTGCCCGCGACAGCGTGGTGTCGGCCACGCTGAATGTCACAGGCAGATCGCATTCGCGGGCAAGCGCGCTCCTACGGGCCTCGTTTATCGAGGGAAAATAAACCGGTTCACCACCCCCTCCAGCATCTCCTGCCGCCCACTGACCGCCTGCGGGTCGAGGTCATGGGCCAGCGCGTGCTGGGCCAGGGATTCGAGGCTGTAATCACCGGACAGCACGGCCTGGCCGAAGGGCTTGTCCCACCCGGCATAGCGCTGGGTCTTGAACTGTTGCAGCACGTCGTGCTCGATCATCGCGGCGGCGCGTTCCAGGGCCAGCGCGAGCACATCCATGGCAGCCACGTGGCCGTAGAACAGGTCGATTTCGTCCAGGCTCTGGCGACGTACCTTGGAGTCGAAGTTGAAGCCGCCGCTCTTGAAGCCGCCTGCCTTGAGGATTTCGTAGGTGGCCAGGGTCAGCTCTTCGACGCTGTTGGGGAACTGGTCGGTGTCCCAGCCGTTCTGCGGATCGCCGCGGTTGGCGTCGATGCTGCCGAAGATGCCCAGCGACGCCGCCGTGGCGATTTCGTGATGGAAACTGTGGCCAGCGAGGGTCGCGTGGTTGGCCTCGATATTGACCTTGATCTCCTTCTCCAGCCCGAACTGATGCAGGAAGCCAAACACCGTGGCGCTGTCGTAATCGTACTGGTGCTTGGTGGGCTCCTGCGGCTTGGGTTCGATCAGCAGGTCACCCTTGAAGCCGATCTTGTGCTTGTGCTCGACCACCATGCGCATGAAGCGCCCCAGTTGTTCACGCTCACGCTTGAGGTCGGTGTTGAGCAGGGTTTCATAGCCTTCGCGACCGCCCCACAACACATAGTTAGCACCTTTGAGCCGTTGGGTGGCGTTCATCGCGCTGAACACCTGGGTGGCGGCGCAGGCGAAGATTTCCGGATCGGGGTTGCTCGCCGCACCTGCCGCGAAACGCGGATTGCTGAAGCAGTTGGCGGTGCCCCACAACAGGCGGATGCCGCTCTGTTCCTGATGCCGCTCCAGTTCATCGACCATCTGCGCGAAGTTGCGGCTGTACTCTTTCAGGCTTGCGCCTTCGGGGGCGACGTCGGTGTCGTGGAAGCTGTAATAGTCGATGCCCAGCTTGGAGAAGAACTCGAATGCGGCCTCTGCCTTGAACCGCGCCAGCTCCATCGCATCACCGGGTTTGCTCCAGGGCCGCTTGAAGGTGCCGACGCCGAACATGTCGGCACCCGGCCAGACGAAGGTGTGCCAGTAGCAGGCGGCCATGCGCAGGTGCTCGCGCATCGGTTTGCCAAGCACTTTTCTGTCGGCGTCGTAGTGGCGGAAGGCGAGGGGCGATTCGCTGTCCGGGCCTTCGTAGCGAATGCGGTCAATCTGGGGGAAGCAGGGCATCATCAGGTTCCTTGTTGTTCTGGTTCGAGCTGCGATTGACCCGATACTAGCAACGGCCCCAGGCCTTCCGATTACGAAAATCACCAACCCGGTGTTCGATTTTGAGTATTGAGATTCCGCCTGCGCAGGCCTAGTCTGTGCCATCTGTTCGAGACAGGCCCGGGGAAAACAATGAAAACCGTCCCGCCCGTTCACCGCATCGCCTTGTTGTTCAATGGCGGCAAAATCTACGACCGCGGCATCATCACCGGCATCGGCAATTACCTGAGCAGCACACGCGCGTCCTGGGACCTGTTCCTGGAGGAGGACTTTCTCTGCCGCCTCAAGGGCATCGAGCGCTGGCAGGGCGACGGCATCATTGCCGACTTCGACGACCCGCTGATCGGTGAAGCGCTGGCTGCGAGCAAACTGCCGGTGGTGGCGGTGGGCGGCTCTTATGAAGACCCGGACGCCTACCCGAAGAACATTCCCTACGTGGCGACGGACAACTTCGCCCTGATCAAGCTGGCGTACGAGCATCTGATCGAAGCCGGTTTGACCCGTTTCGCCTGTTTCAGCCTGCCCGAATCCCACAGCAACCGCTGGGCCCAGGAGCGCGAGCGGGCCTTTCGCCGCCTGCTCAAGCGCGACGGTTTGCACGGTGAAATCTATCGCGGCCTGGGCACCAGCGCGCCGCTCTGGGACAGCGCCGTGGAGCAGCAGATCGCCTGGCTGCGCAGCCTGCCCAAGCCGATCGGCATCATCGCGGTCAGCGACGCCCGCGCCCGACAGTTGTTGCAGGCTTGCCTGACCGCCGGGATCGCGGTGCCCGAGCAAGTGGCGCTGATCGGTATCGACAACGATCCCTTGACCCGCACCCTGACCCGCGTGCCTCTCAGCTCGGTGATCCAGGGCACCCAGAGCATGGGCCGCACCGCCGCGCGGTTGCTGCATCAGATGCTGCACGGCGTGCCCTCGACCACCAGCCAGATCCTGGTGCCGCCCGAGGCGATCAACGTGCAGGCGTCCAGTCTGCACCAACCGCTGGGCAACCCTTACGTGATGCAGGCGCTGCACTTCATTCGCCAGTACGCGTGCCAGGGCATCAAGACCGCGCAGGTGGCGGGGTACGTCGGCATTTCACGGTCATCGCTGGAGTCGCACTTTCGCAAGGCGCGCGGTTGCAGCGTGCACGATGAAATCCTGCGCTTCAAACTGGCGGCAGCGGCGGCCCGGCTTGAGAAAACCGACTCGGCCATCGCCGACATCGCGCAGCACTGCGGCTTCAAGTCCGCGCAATACCTGCACACGGTTTTTCGCCGGGAGTTCGGCTGCACGCCACGGGAATACCAGCAGGACGTCACGGCGCCAGTTCACTGATTCGCTTAGAAGCGGGTTCTGTACAAAACAACGACAACATCACAGGAGTCATCGATGCATCCGATTCGTTTAGGGCTGGTGGGCTACGGCAAGATCGCGCAGGACCAGCACGTTCCGGCGATCCTCGCCAACCCGCAGTTCGAGCTGGTGGCGGTTGCCACGTTGGGCCAGCCGTGCCCGGACGTTGCCAATTTCAGCTCGCTGGCCGAGTTGCTCGGCACAGGGCCGCAGGTGGATGCGATTGCCTTCTGCACCCCGCCACAAGGGCGCTTTGCCCTGGTGCAGCAGGCGCTGGATGCCGGCAAGCACGTGCTGGTGGAGAAACCGCCGTGCTCGACCCTGGGCGAAGCCATGGCGTTGGTCGATGACGTGGAAACCGCCGGTGTGACGGGCCTGTTCGCCTGGCATTCGCGTTTCGCGCCGGGGGTGCAGACTGCCAAAGACTGGCTCGTGGGCAAGACCCTCAAGCAGGTGCGCGTGGAGTGGAAAGAGCAGGTGCGCAAGTGGCACCCCGGACAGACCTGGATCTGGCAGGCGGGCGGGCTGGGGGTGTTCGATCCGGGCATCAATGCGCTGTCCATCGTCACGGATTTGCTGCCGGGTTCGCTGTTCGTCGAATCCGCTGCGCTGAGCGTGCCGGACAATTGCCAGTCGCCCATTGCGGCGGACCTGAAGATTCGTGGCGCCGGGCCGGTGGAGGTCCTCGCCGAATTCGATTTCGATCACAGCGACAACGAACTGTGGCGCATCGAGCTCCACTGCGAGGAAGGCACGCTGAGGCTGGACTCGGGCGGTGCTCAGGTCAGCCTCGACGGTGTTGCGCAGCGGGTGTCGGAGGAGGGCGAGTACCCGGCGATGTACCGGTATTTTGCGCAGTTGATCGCGGATCGCCAGAGTGATCTGGACCTGCAACCGCTGCGCATCGTGGCGGACAGTTTTTTTGTCGGCAGCAAGCAGACGGTGGCGGCGTTTCATGAGTGACAAAACCTGACGCAAATCCCGTAGCAGCACGGCTTGCCGGCGGGGGCGGTGGATCAGCCACCGATGTATCGCCTGACACGACGCTCCCGCCGGCAAGCCGTGCTGCTACGGGTCCGAGGCGAGCCCGACATTCAACATTCGGGCGTCATGCTTACGCAGCCTCGGACCACTCCCCGAACAGATTCCCCACGAACAGCCGCAGCGTGTCCCACGCCCGGCTCAGCAGCGAGCCGGGTTCGGTGGCTTGCAGTGCGATGAGCGGCCGTTCGGCGAGTTTGGTGTCGCCTTCGTACAGCGCGTAGCTGCCCACCACGTCACCCACGGCGATGGGCGCCACCAGCGGTGTGTCGATGTGCAGCCGGGTTTCGGTCTTGCGGTGCGGGTTCTTGGGCAGCGTCAGGCTGACGTCATCCAGCAGGCCGACCTGCAGGATGCGGCTGTCGGCTTTCCAGACCATGGGCGTGGTCAGCGTCTGCCCGGCTTTCTGGTAGGTCTGGGTGTCGTAGAAGCGGTAGCCGTAGGTCAGCAGTTTTTCCGCATCGGCCGCCCGGTTGGCGATGCTGGTGGAGCCGAAGGTGGCGGTGATCAGGCGTCGGCCGTCGCGTATCGCGGAGGTCACCATGCAGTAGCCGGCCGCCTCGGTGTGCCCGGTTTTCAAGCCATCGACCGTGTTGTCGCGCCACAGCAGCAGGTTGCGGTTGGGCTGCTTGATGCCGTTCCAGGTGAAGTGCTTGTGGGCGTACAGCTCGTAGTAGGCGGTCTCGTCGTTGATGATTGCCCGGGCCAGTCTGGCCATGTCATCGGCTGACGAATAATGCCCCTCGGCGGGCAGGCCCGTAGGGTTCATGAAGTGAGTGTTGTTCAGGCCCAGTTTCTGCGCGGTATTGTTCATCAGCCCGGCGAAGCTGTCTTCGCTGCCGGCGATGTGCTCCGAGAGCGCCACCGCCGCGTCATTGCCCGAGTCGATGACCACGCCCTTGAGCAGGTCGTGGACCGAGACCTGGCTGCCGGGAACCAGGAACATGCGCGAGCCTCCGGTGTGCCAGGCGTTCTCGCTGACGGTCACCAGGTCATCGGCCTTGAGCCCGCCGGCCTGCATCTGCCGGGTGGCGACGTACACCGTCATCAGCTTGGTCAGGCTCGCAGGCGGCAGGCGTTCGTCCGGCTCTTCGCTGGCGATCACATTGCCGCTGGCGGCGTCCATCAGCACCCAGGCCTTGGCGGTGAGTTGCGGCGGCGCCGGGATCATCGCGCCGGACGGGCCTGCCGGAATGGGCGCCGCAAAGGCGCAGGTCAGGTGCGAACAGACGAGAAACAGGCTGAGCCGCAGGATCGGATGCTTCACGGAATAGGGGCCTTGGCTGGACAGAAGGGCCGCCAAACTAGTGGCAGCGCGCCAAGGCCTCAAATGAAGCGAAGTTAAGAAATGTTTATGTTGGCGCCCCCGCAGTGCCATGCAGCGGGCAATCGATCAGCACCCGAGTGCCGCGGCCGCCTTCGCCATCCTCGATGCTCAGGTTGAAGCCATGCAGCCGGGCCACGGCCGTGACCAGCGACAGGCCAAGGCCATGCCCCGGTGTCTGGCGCGAAGTGTCGCCCCGGTAAAGCCTGCGGGTCACGCTGCTGCGCTCGCTGGGCGCAATGCCGGGCCCGTTGTCGCTGACCTCGATCAGCACCCGGTCTGCCTCCTGACGGCATCCCAGCAGGATGGTCCCGCCCTGGGGCGTGAACTTGATCGCGTTATCCAGCAGGTTCACCAGGGCTTCGAACAGTAGCGCCGCGTCGCCTTGCAACGGCGCGACATCAGCCGCCAATTGCAGCAGCAGGACCTGGCCCTTGTCATGGGCCATGGGCTCGTAGAACTCATGGGCCTGACGCAGCAGTTCATCGGCGGCGAGCGTCTGGAAGGCGCCCCGGCGACGAGTGTCCTCCAGCTCCGAGATGCGCAGCAGGCCCTGGAAACGCAGCATGATCGACTCGCTTTCTTCCAGTGCCAGGTTCAACGTGTGGCTGTGGCCGGTTTCCAGAGGCAGTTGCTGGAGTTGGTACAGCCGCGTGCGCAGGCGCGTGAGCGGGGTGCGCAAGTCATGGGCGATGCCGTCGCACACGCTTTTGACCTCATGCATCAGTTGCTCGATGTGTTCGAGCATGATGTTCACTGCGTTGGCGAGCATGTCCAGTTCGTCGCGGCGGGTCGACAGCGGCAGGCGTTCGCGCAGGTTGCCCGAGACGATGCGTTCGGTACTGCGCTGCAAGCGTTCGACCCGGCGCAAGGGCCTGCGGCGCAACAGTCGCCAGCCGATCAGACCGGGAATCAGCGTCAGCGACAGACCCCAGAACAACGCCTGGCCGATGATCCCGCCAACGGCTGAAATCGAGCCGCCGTCGCGGGCCAGAATCAGGATCCGACCGTCCGGTCGATTCACCCGCAAGGCATGGCTGCTGCGGGTCTGTTCATCGGGCTGGGCAATGCTCAGGCCGCGCTCCAGATAGTGCACCCGCCCATCGTCGGGCAGGCTGGAGCGCAGCTTTAGCAGGTCGCCGGCGATGTGCGTGCCGTCCGCCTCGAACAAGCCGTAGGCGTCGATGCCGGTCACGGCGTAGGCTTCGCTGGCCGCCAGTTCACCGACCAGCGAGGCGTCGTCGATCTTCTGGTAGTAATGGGCCCGTTGCATCAGCGTGCGTTCGGCAACCTTGCCCAGGTACTGGGAGATTTCCCAATACAGCACGCCGGTGAACATCGCCCCCCAGGCCACGAAAAACAGCGCGTACAGGCCGATCAGCCGGCTGTTGCTGGAGCGCCAGCGGTCAGGCCTTTTCGACCAGAACATAGCCCGCTCCCCGTACGGTCTGGATCACTGGCGTGGCAAGGCCTTCGATCTTCTTGCGCAAGCGCCCGATGTGCACCTCGATGATGTTGGTGCCCGGATCGAAGTGATAGCCCCAGACTTCCTGGAACAGCATGGTGCGGGTGACCAGTTGCCCGGCGTTGCGCAGCAGGTAGGTCAACAGCTTGAATTCGGTGGGCAGCAGGGCGATGGGGGTGCCGTCGCAGGTCAGGCGCTGGTCGATCAGCTCAAGCTTGAGATTGCCCAGGCACAGGCAATGATCGGCGCCGGTGGCGGCGGGGTTGCGCAACAGCACTTCGAGGCGCGCCACCATCTCGACCATGGAAAACGGTTTGGTCAGATAATCGTCACCACCGGAACGCAGCCCGCGCACGCGTTCGTCCACGTCGGACAGCGCACTGATCATCAGCACCGGTGTCTGGATATTGAGCTGGCGCAGGGTGCTGACGATGGTCAGGCCGTCGAAGTCCGGCAGCATACGGTCCAGGGTAATGACGTCATGACCGCCGGCAATGGCCAGCGACAGGCCCTCGCGGCCGTTGTCGGCCCACTGGGTGGTGAAGCCGTGGGCGGCGAGTTCGGCGATGATGCCCTGGGCGGTGACCTCGTCATCCTCGATGACCAACGCTCGGTTCATGGGGTGCTCCGGTTGGGATGACCGGCCATTGTACGGTCATCGGTACCCAAAACTGGACCGCCATAGGGCAAACTAAACTTTTCTTAACCTGGGTTAATGCTCGATGGGGCAGCTCTGGGTTAGCGTTCGACCCTTTACCCCCGAGGAAGCACCCTCTGTGAGACGTTCATTGACGGCCCTGGTGCTGGGCCTTTCGTTGCTGTGCTGCAGCCAGACTCCAGCCGCAGCGCCTGCAAAGACATCTGTAAAGTCAGCTGCAAAAACACCGTCCGTCACCCTGACGCTGTTCAGTGCCGATGCCATCACCGCCGCCGTGCAGAGCCTGGTCACCGAATATGAAACCGTCAGCGGGACGAAGCTTGCGGTGGTGCAGTTCTCCGAGGCGTCGCGTCAATCCACCGGTGCCGAACTGGCGGCGGCCCAGGCGGCGGATGTGGTGCTCAGCGCCCGTTCGACCATGGACACCCTGGTGGCCCAGGGGCGAGTGGACAGCGCGTCGCGGATCGATTTCGGCAAATCCTTCATTGCCGTAGCCGTGCGCGCAGGCAGCGCCAGGCCGGATATCGGCAGCCAGGCAGCGTTTCGCGAAACCCTGGTGAGTGCGCCGTCAGTGGCGTATTCGAACAATGCCAGCGGCATGTACCTGACCCACTGGCTGTTCCCGCACATGCAGTTGCCCGAGGATTTCAAGAACAGACTGGTGGAGGGGAATTCGGCCGGTGAAACCGTGGCCAGGGGAGAGGCGCAGATTGGGCTGCAGCAGATGAGCGAGTTGAAATCGGTGAGCGGCATCGAGGTCGTCGGCCTGATTCCCGACGCGCTCCAGCAGATGAAGCTCTACTCGGCAGGCCTTGTCAAAGGCAGTCCGCACCCGGCCGAGGCCGCGGCGCTGCTCGCCTGGTTGCGCTCCGGCGCCTCGAGCAAGGCCGTGGAACGAGGCGGGCTGATGCCGCTGCGCTGAGGGACACGATTTCAGAACTGCCCGACACCTGCCAATGCAATGGAGAAGGAAACAATCAGCATCAGCAGAATGGTCATGTTGATGGACATCGGGGGCAATCCTTGTTCGGGTTTTCGAGGTTGCCATGATCCTGAACTGCGCCGGCAAAATGAACGGCGATCTTGCGTATGTTGGTTATCGATACAATCGATAGTTCCACGCTTTCAAGCGGCCCGGCGTCGGCGATCTTGCGGGCGCCCCCGCCGGCAAGCCGTGCTGCTACGGTTTCGAGGCGATTCCAGATCCCTCAGACACCCCCAACCTGTAGGAGCGCGCTTGCCCGCGACGGCGCCCGCAAAATCGCTGGCGCCGGCAAGCCGTGCTGCTACGGTTTCGAGGCGATTCCAGATCCCTCAGACACCCCCAACCTGTAGGAGCGCGCTTGCCCGCGACGGCGCCCGGCCGGACTGCTACGACGCTGTGGCGATTGCGAATCCCTCAAAAACTCCTGAACATCTCCCAGAACGACGCACCCACCCCGACGATGCTTTCCCCGGCAATCAACCCGGCGGCGGCGGTGATTGCGAAGCGTTCGGTGAGGCTGGGCCAGCGGCGGCTGACGATCCAGGTCAGCACGGCGCCAAGCCCCATCATCAGCGAGGTAGACGCTGGCAACACGAACGCCAGCCCCAGTGCCGCCGTGCTCGGCAGCCAGCGCGCCAAACGTTGCGGCAGCAAGCTGTCCAGCGCACCCAACAGCACCCCGGACACGGCGCCCAGGAAAATCGCCCAACGAATCTCTGGCGACAGCGATTCCAGCCCATGGGTCAGGGTTTGCGCCACGGCCTTCCAGGTGGCAACGGCTGGGGCCGGCCATTGCTCGGTCAGCAGCATGTGCTGCGGATCGGGAATCAGCGCCAGGTACACCAGCACCCCCACCACGCTGCCGATGAAGATCCCGATGCACTGCGCCACTACCTGTTTCTTCGGCGTTGCGCCAATCGCCAGGCCCACCTTGAAATCGTTCATCAGGTCAGTGGACTGACCGGCCGCGCCGCCTGCGGTGTTGGCGCTCATCAGGTTGATCGGCACCTGACCGGGGGCGATCAGCCCGAAGGTCAGTTGCGACAGCTTGCCGATGGCGCCAATGGGCGCAATTCCAGTGGCACCCACCACCCGCGCCGCCACCACCGCAAGACAGATCGCCAGCGGAATGCTCAGCAAGGCCATCCACAGATCGATTCCGAACAGCGCCGCTTGCAAGCCCACCACCAGCGCAATCGACAGCAGCAGCCCCAGCGCGGGACCAGCCGAGAAAGGCGCCTTGGCCTTAGGCGTGTTGCTGGCCGACTCACGCCTCGGTGCCTTGAACAACCGCACCGCCAGAGCGGTGAGCGTCGAACACACCATCAGGCTCACACCGGGCCACAACAACCACTCCACCAGTTTGGCGAACTGCGGCCCGCTGGCATCAGGCGCAAGCAGCACCCAGCCGTGAGCGATCAGCCAGGGCGCCAATCCACCCCAGGCCAGCAGCGCGCCGAACAGCAGCGTCAGCCCGACGCGAATGCCGATGATCCCGCCAAAACCCACCAGCAACAGCGACGGATCGAGGGTGAAGGTCAGCCGTTCCAGTTGCGCCGTCGGCGCCCAGCGCGGGATGGCCCAGATGAAGCCATCCACCCACTTCACCAACCCCGACAACAACGCCGCGCCGAACAACACCTTGATCCGCACTACTGCCTCCTGGCCATGGCGGTAGATGTGCTGCAGGGTTTCCAGCGTTGCCATGCCCTCGGGAAATTTCAGGCCGTGATCGTTGAGCAGGGAAGGGCGCAGGTACCAGGCGATCCAGATGCCCAGAAAACTCACGGAAAACACCCAGGCCATCATCGGCACCGGGTCCAGTTGCTGGCCGGTAAGCAAGGTGTAGGCGGGAATCGGCGCCACCAATCCCCCGGAAATGATCGACGCGGCAGCCGAAGCCACGGTCTGGTTGATGTTGCTTTCATGCAGCGTCCAGGCCGGCAGCTTGCCGTTGCGCCGCGCCAGGCTCTGCCACAGGCCAAAGCCCACCAGCAGCGCGATGATCGACATGTTGAACGACCAGCCGATCTTCAAGCCCGCGTACACGTTCGAGGGGGTCAGCAGGATACCCAGCACGGCGCCGGTGAGTACCGCGCGCGGGCTTAGTTCGCGCTCGATGCGTGTCGTCGAAGGGGGCATGCTGGCGGTTGAACCCATGGACAATCCTGTTCTGCCGATCGGATCCGGACTTGAACAAGTGAGTGTCGTCGTTTCGGAAGGTTCAGCGTCGCGCCACCCGCGCCAGCGAGCGTAAGGCAGTGAACGGTCCGGGCTGGTACCGAGTCATTCCCCCGTGACGGGCAAATCCGCGATATAAATCCATGTCCTGAAATGCTTCCAGCCTCAGTTCGTCCAAGGAGTGCCGAATGCCGATACGCATCACCGCTGAACACACCCTCTCCGATAACTGGTACGTGCTCAAGAAATACAGCTTCGACCTGCAACGCCGTGATGGCAGCTGGCAATCGCAGACCCGCGAGGTCTATGACCGGGGCAACGGCGCGACGATCCTGCTTTACAACCTGGAACGACGCACTGTGGTATTGACCCGACAGTTCCGTATGCCTGCGTTCGTCAACGATCACAGCGGTTATCTGATCGAAGCGGCTGCGGGACTGCTGGACAACGCGAGCCCCGAACAGCGCATCCGTCTGGAGGCTGAAGAGGAAACCGGTTACGTGGTCCGATCAGTGCGTAAGATTTTCGAAGCGTTCATGAGCCCCGGTTCCGTCACCGAGCGCATCCACTTTTTCATTGGCGAGTACGCCCCCGATGACCGAACCGGCGACGGTGGTGGACTGGAAGAGGAGGGCGAAGACATCGAAGTGCTGGAGCTGGGCTTCGACCAGGCCATCGCCATGGTCGAAAGCGGTGAGATCGCCGATGGCAAGACCATCATGCTGTTGCAGTATCTGGAGTTGCGGTTGATGGGGTGACAGGCTCGGAGGCTGCGGCGAAATCGGTCGACATTTCTCAAGCATGCTGGGGGGATCATCAACTCTGGCGTATGAAGCAGCCTTTGTCGGTTCCAAACTGCATAACCAGACATCCAGGCTCGACCTCCAGTCGCAGATCATCGAAGAGTACCGACAGGTCACCCTGTTCAGGAGCGGGGTGAGCCTTCCATTCCACGCTTAACCAACGGGCATCCGGATTTACCTCAAACCATTCGATCTCGCTCGCCGTTTCTTTCATGCGCATACCGATTTTCTGTAACACTCGGTCCGGTGTGTAAGGCAGGGTCAGTTGATTTGCAGTCGAGTCAGACCATGTTGTTTGCTGGATGGCACCGTCATCAAACTGCCAGTAAAAATTAACCGGACTGATACGGGGTGCAGGGACGGGATCGTCATGATAAACGCTGAATACATAGTGAGTATCCACCGGCGTATCGACATCATATTGAGTCCAGCGCTGTGCCTTCGCTAGATCTGGCTCTTCTGGTTCTCCAAATATGATGGGTTGCTGTTTTGGCTTTTTCCAATCGACGAGGAACATACGGCTTTGATCGGACACGTTGAACCACTGTAGTGGCGTTTTATTCGAGCCTGAAGGCGACGCGATGCTGAATCTTTTTAAGATTTTCTTGGCGTCATAAGGATAAACGACGTCTACGGAAAGCCCTTGTTCAACGGGTAGTTTAACTGAGCCAGTACTTCCATCATCGAACTCCAAGTGAACAGCCTCAGGCTTGAGTTTCGGGGGATTTCGTTGCTTGGGAAACTTCATCTCAAGAATATAGTGAGTACGCCATGCAGTTGATGTAAACGCCGGGTTGTCGCGAGTTTTTTCCTCAAGCCGCGCCTGCGATTGAGTATAGGCCATGTCGAATTCTAGTTTTCTTGCTGGCTGAGCGTGGGAATCGTCTTCCAGGCGGACCAGGCCGTCTTCCAGATACCAAGTCCCTTTTGCGAATCCGTGAGCACTGCCGTAGTAGGCTTCAGCCGAAAAAGTCTGGTTCTCTCGCAGGACCAGGTTGGCGCCCATCTCCATGACGCCTTCAAGATTATATATGCCGTCAACTCGGTCAGCGTTTGCATTGGCCGCATTGCTCGTCAGCCCAAGGATGAGTGCCAAAGCTAGGTAAATTGTTTTTGGTCTTAAAGATGCAATGTTTTTCATCAGCCGTTGATATATCCATTTGCGTGACGACGTCGAGTGTGTAATTTCCCCTCGCATGGAAGAGGCGCGAGAGGGGATCAGGATGACGATTTTAATTGAGGCAGAGGCGCGGTGACAGAGGTATGAGGGGACGGCTGTTGTCAGGGTTTTCGGTCAAATCTGTAGTCCCTTTCCTACGGGGTAGAAATTTGTCTCCATTCAAGCGGTGCTGCGGTGTTATTGCGCATTTCGCTCTTGACGTGTTTATCCATTACCACTGATGAGTGCCGCAATGGAGAGGTTAGACAACTGATTGTTAGGGTAGGTGTTTTTGTATTTTTCGGTTGCCGCAAAAAAATAGGAATCCTCGATTTTGCCCTGGCTTGCGAGGTAATAACGTGCTGACTCTATTTCATGCGCCGAAAACGTCAAGTCATTATTTGAGGAAGACTGAGACGGCTCGAATGTTGCTCCCAAACTGGCTAATGTTGATAAAAATATCAGCGCTCCTGAGAATGAAGTCTGTTCAAATTCAGTATTGCCGCTACAAATGAAATCGCAATGAGCGGATGCCCTCGTCGATAAGAGGACCGCGAGAAATAAAAAGCTGTATCGCATGGATGATTCTCCAACTGTCACTATTTAAAAAAAGCCAAAATATATCTCTGGGGTGAAATTTCCCCTGCATGGACTTGCATGAAAGAGGCGTGAGAGGGGATCAGATGACGATTTTGACTGAGGCAGAAGCGCAGTGACAGAGGTGTGAGGAGACTGCTGTTGTCAGGGTTTTCGGTCAAATCTGTAGTCCCTTTCCTACGGGGTAGAAATCTGTCTCCATTCAGGCGGCGCTGCGGTGTTATTGCGCATTTCGCTTTTGACGTGTTTATCCATTACCACTGATGAGTGCCGCAATGGCGAGGTTTGATAACTGATTGTTAGGGTAGGTGTTTTTGTATTTTTCGGTTGCCGCAAAAAATAGAAATTCTCGATATTGCCCCGGCTTGCGAGGTAATAACGTGCTGACTCTATTTCATGCGCCGAAAACGTCAGGTGGTTATTTGAGGAGGACTGAGACGGCTCGAATGTTGCTTCCAAACGGGCTAATGTTGATAGAAAATTTCAGCACGCCTGAGAATGAAGTCTGTTCAAATTCTGTATTGCCGCTACAAATGAAATCGCAATGAGCGGATGCCCTCGTCGATAAGAGGACCGCGAGAAACAAAAAGCTGTATCGCATGGATGATTCTCCAACTGTCACTATTTAAAATGCCCAACATATTTCTGGGTTTGCGTGCTTGAGTTATATGGTCGACAAAAAGAGCTATTCACACCCGGTCACTCACCACGATCCAAACGGCACACCGAACTTTTCGACGTAGGCTTTGGATGCTGGTGTCAGTGGTCGGTGTCTCCCCTCGGACTTGCCGTCGTACGGCCCGACCGGATCGACCTTCATCTGCACCCGTGCGAACTCGATGGCAGGCAGGCAGGGGCCCATTACCCAGGCCTTGGCGATACCACCGGGGGCCAGGCCGATGACGATGGCTTTGCGGTACTGCACTTCCTTTTTTCCCGTGAACCGGCAATAGGGTTGTTCTTTTTCAACCATGGTTTGTCGTACCCATTCGGTTACATCCACTCGGCCATGGTAAGTCTGAGGTTCGACCAGGGATTGCCAGCGTACGTAGATCTGCTTGGGGAGATCTGCATGTCTGACGTATTTGCCTTTCCCCCAGCCGGGACGATCTGGCCAGCCTTTAGGATCGCCTTTGAACACATCAGGAGCATCTTTGGAGAGGGCCCTTGGGTAGGCGATGGCCGGTATGCCGCTGCCAGCGCGCTGAAACACCCAGCCAGAGTTGTCAATCACATCGGCTGTCTCTATCCACACTTCCATGTAGTCCGGAGCAAAGAAACCCAGTCGCCAAGCGTCGTAGGGCAACGAGTGTTTACCCGACGCACAACCAGTCAACAGCAGGGCCAACAACGCACAGAAGGCCAACTTACTCATTGGGATGTTCCATACGCAGGTCGTCTGTATCGGGCCGATTGATGAATACCGCATCCAGCTCACTGTGTTTCCAGTCCTTGACCGGGTTCCAGTGGTCACGGTCATCACCACGATCCATACGGCACACCGAACTTCTCGACATAGGCTTTGGACGTCGGTGTGAGTGGTCGGTGCCTGCCCTCGGATTTGCCGTCGTACGGCCCGACGGGATCGACCTTCATCTGCACCCGTGCGAACTCGATAGGTGGTAGGCAGGGCCCCATGACCCAAGCTTTGGCGATGCCGCCTGGGGCTAGACCTATGACGATGGCTTTGCGGTACTGCACTTCCTTTTTTCCCGTGAACCGGCAATAGGGTTGCTCTTTTTTAACCATGGTTTGTCGTACCCATTCGGGTACATCCACTCGTCCATGATAGGTCTGCGGCTCGACCAGCGATTGCCAGCGCACATAGATCTGCTTAGGCAGGTCTGCTCGCTTTACATATTTGCCTGCGCCCCAGCCGGGGCGCTCGGGCCAGCCTTTGGGATCACCTTTGAACACTTCGGGAATTCCCTTGCTCAGTGGTCTTGGATAAACCATTGAAGGCAGCCCGCTCCCAGCCTGCGGATATCCCCAGCCGGACATGTCATAGACGTCGGCCGTTTCAATCCAGGCTTCCATGTAGTCAGGTGCTGAAAATCCCAATCTCCACGCATCGTAGGGCAATGAGTGTTTGCCTGACACACAACCGGTCAACAGCAGGGCCAACAACGCACAGAAGGCCAACTTACTCATTGGGATGTTCCGTACGCATGTCGTCTGCATCAGGCCGATTGATGAACACCACGTCCAGATCACTGTGTTTCCAGTCCTTGACCGGGTTCCAGTGAGCGGATAGATGGACGTAGCGGCGATACATCAGCAGTTCCTCGTCGCGGGTCAGGCCGTAAGTCCTGGTCTTGTCTTGGGTATAGGCAAGCAGCTTGCTGTAGACAGGCACTAAGGCGTTTGGAAGCGCAAGGCGGGCATTGTCAGGGTCGATTTCCTCGAATGGCACGCCATGTTTCACAGCCAGTTCACGCATGATGCGCAGATACACCAGCGACAGATCACTCTGCACTTTGCGTTCGCTGCTGACGACGGCGTACACGCGCTTGCTCTGGACCAAGTCGCCTTTGGCTCGGGTGCTGGTGTCGACCTCCCAGGTAAGCAGGCTGAGGGACAAATCGTATTTGGCGTATTTTCGCTGCAGCCGTAGCAGATCGGCTTGGGCGAGCTTGTAACTCGGAGCAGATGTAGAAGGTGTCAATCCGTGTACATCGCTGTGATGAGGCTTGCTCAGTAGCACGCGTTCCGTGACGTCGGGACGGTATCCGCCACCGAGGTCAGAGTGTGCGCCAGGCAGAACGATGTCGGCACCATCGGCCTTGTTCAGTGCGAAGTTGAAGCGATGCTCGTCGCCTGCAACGAGATGGACGACCTTTTTGGCAGCGCCCCTCGGGATGCGAATGTCGATGCCGGCGTTATCGGCATTGTTGCCGCTCCAGTCCCACCTGAGTGGGGCTGAGATCGACGCCACGGTGTCATAGATGCCCAGGTAGTTGATGCTGAAATCGTAACGGTGCCGCCACGCGAAAGTGTCCGCGAAGCCCGGTGATCCTGTCGGCAAGGCTTTGGCAAGGACGCCGTCGTGGCCCTTGAGCACCTCATTGACGAAGTCACGGGCAGCGGCAGCGCCGCGACTGAATCCGAAAATGTCGAATTCGACGCGTTGTATGAGTTTTTCCGGGTTGTTGTCCTGAAAGGTCGATAACGTTTCAGTCAACAATGCCGGACTTGCCTCTACCCGAGCCCTGACGCCTTGGGCGCCACGTCCTGTACCCTGTGAAAACCACGAATCGCTCCCGGTACTGCTGGTACCAATACCTTCGACGTAGACGCGGAGGAACGCTTGCTCAGAATCCTCCGGCAGTACTCGCTGAGCATCATCCGTATACAGCTGATACAACCGCGCCACATTACTGCTGTCATTCCCATGGCTGTCGTCCGGTGCACCGCCGTTCTCGTCATACCCGTTCGCAAGACAAAACCGGCGTATGTCTTCGCCCGCATCTGCAAGGTTTACGTCCCGAGCAAAGCAATTCAGAACTTTTTCGCTGTTATCCCGATTGTTCCCAGTACCATCGAAGAACATCCCGATGCGCAGGGTGATGAGCTGTTCGACCTCGACTTCTTCCTCTTCCTCCTCGATTTCATCTTCGGCAGGCGGGGCAGCATACGTCGCAGTCGCCGTGAAAGTGGGGACAGCAACCGGCACGGCTGATCTGCTTGAGGGGGAAGCGGCCACAGCAACCTCATCATCGCCGTCATCGCTATAACTCGCCGCATCCAGAGAATGGTAAAGCTGGGCCTGGCAAGGACAGGCGCTATAGCTGTGCAGTGTGCCGGCTACGCATCTGTCGTCACTTCTCATGAAGGGGATGCCGCCAGCAATCCAGTAGGTCTTGCCGTCGACGCCGCAACTGACCGGATCGAACTCGCACGCGTGGTCCTGATCGTCCCAACCCATTCCGGAGGTAGCATCCAGGACCATCCCGCCACAGCTGGTTTTGTCGAATTTGCGAATGAAATAGCCTTTGGGCATGTGGTTGTAACCCCTGTCCACGTACCGCATCCATGCGATTTTCGAAAGTGATCGGGGAGGCGCAGACATGCGCTGCCCCGTAGATGGACGGCGGCCAGTCAGCCGTCGATCGTTGGCAGGAAGTCTTCAGGCAGGGGCACGTCTTTACGCGCCACGATCACTCCCATGTGCTGCAATGTGTTGATGATTTCGTCGCCGTTGTCGAGGCGACTGCCGACCAGTGCGATGTCGGAATACTTGCTACCTGCACCGGTAATGATTCTGGCGCTACTGCCATCGGGATAGATCACCAGATCCCCTTTGTGCGCGCCCCGAACCTGCTGGCCATCATCGAGCGTGAACGCGGCAATTGAACGGGTTCTCTCGATTACACCGCCGTCGCGCGTCTGGCTGCCCTCCGTCGCCAGTCGGTAAATACCGGTCACTGGGTGGGCCTTGCAGTACTCCTGTTGCTGACGAATCATTGCTTGGGACTCGACGTCAAATTCGGCGATCTGTTCGTCGGTAAAGACTGCTTTATCCATTCGGAGCAGTAACTCAGGTGTGGCTTCGTTGGTATAGGGCGAGGGGGTAAGAGGCTTCATATCGGTATCCATTTCCGTGACGACGTCGTGCTTCTCCGTGCGTGGAAAAAGCGTGATCGGGATCAGGATGGCGTGAGGCAGGCAGCGCGGGGGAGGAGGGAAAGGTAGGCTGTGGTGAGGGCTTTTCTTTCAGATCACTAGTCCATTTCCTACAGATAGGGACTCATCGACTTCACGGGGTTTAACGCGAAAAGGTCAGACTGGCCTGACCAAAATCTGCGACGCAAGTCTCAGCTTCAAATCGAAATGTATCGTCCATGAAACATTTTTTTGACAGGCAAAAATCCTCGTCTAGCCTGAATAATCCCTTCGTCCGACAATCTTCAATAATCGCAAAAATGCTTAATAATCAGTAATTTAAGTCTATTCGGCCATCATCTGGCCGCCACTCGTCGGACAACAAAACGACCACGCCGTTATAACGAAAGTTTCACAAGACGGTAAATTTTCTTACATTGCAATGAGAATCGTTTGCGTTATTCTTCGCGTTCCTTTGTATCCGGGGATGTCGAAAAACATGGAATTTCGTCCTGCAATGAGCCAGCCAGTCAGGCTTCGCGCAACCGGACCTGGCGGGGGCTGTGTGGCGATCGATCCTCATCTCGATGCCTTGATGGGCACCTACAACACCCATCGGGAAGGTCTCTTGCGCCTGGCTGCAAAATTCCTCGGCTGTCGTGCCCGCGCCGAAGACGTGGTGCAGGATGCCTTCGTGAAAATGCTCGAAAGCGACCTGGCGTCCATCGAGCCTGCGCGCTACATGTTCCGTGTGGTGCGCAACCTGGCCATCGACCGCCTGCGCCGTCAGCGTCTCGAGCGCAACCACGGTGTCGAAGCCGAACTCGACGAGCAGCAACGCTTCGAGGTCTCGCCGGAGCGGGTGCTGGCGGGCCGCGAGTCGGTCAGCCAACTGGTCGGTGCCCTCAACGAGCTGCCCAAGCGCATGCGCATCGTTTTCAACCTCAGCCAGATCCAGGGTTACACCCAGCGCGACGTGGCCAAGGTCATCGGCACTTCGCCCACCATGGTCAATTTCCTCCTGCGTGACACGCTGTCCCATTGCCGTTCGCGGCTGGGCGAGATCTGAGCGTGGGTTTCACTTTTTCTGCCTTTGCCTTTACTGCCCGGAGTCATCCATGAAATTAGTTCGTCTGGTCTTCCAGCAATACCGCTGGCCCCTTGCGATGGTGCTGTTGCTGAGCATCAGCAGTGGCCTGCTGAGCGTGGGCGTGATTGCCTTCGTGAACCAGCGCATGATCAGCACCCACGACGGTCTGGGCACCGCGCTGTGGCAGTTCGGCCTAATGCTGGTGGTGTTGCTGGCGCTGGCATCCGGTGCCTCGCTGTCACTGACGGCGCTGGGGCATCGTTTCGTCTACGGCCTGCGCCGGGTGATGGTCAAGCGCCTGCTGGACACCAATATCGAACGCATCGAAGCCATCGGCGGGGCGAAGATCTTCGCCAGCCTGTCCAGCGATATCCGCGCCGTGACCATGGCCTTCGTGCAGTTGCCGGACCTGATCTACGGCACGGTGTTGAGCGTCGCGGCGTTCAGTTACCTGGCCTGGCTTTCGCCTTCGCTGTTCGTCACCACCCTGTGCTGGATGGCCTTCACCCTGGGTGTCGGCTGGCTGCTGGTGGGCAAGCTCAACGCGCACATCCGGGCGCTGCGTGAGTCCGAAGACAAGCTGTACCAGAGCTATCAGGGCGTGATCGACGGGCGCAAGGAACTGACCCTCAACCGCGACCGCGCCCGCCGCCTGTACGAAGAAACCTTCGACGCCGCCGCACTGCGCTACCGCGAGCATTTCACCCTGGCCGACCGCTACCACGGCCTGGCCAGCAACTGGGCGAACATCATGGTGCTGGGCACCATTGGCCTGGCGTTCTACCTGGCCAACGGCCTGGGCTGGGCGCCGACGGAAGTGGCAGCGACCTACGCGCTGACCGTGCTGTTCATGCGCACGCCGCTGGTGCTGGCGGTGGCGGCAATTCCGGCCCAGGTCTCCGGGCGCGTGGCGCTGGACAAGGTCGAATCCCTGGCCCTGGCCGAGCACCACGACAGCTTCGAAGTCGCCCCGAGTCACATCGCCGGCCATTGGCAGACCCTGGAATTGCGTGACGTGGAATATCACTACCCGCCCCAGGGCGACGAGCCTGGCTTCGACGTCGGGCCGGTCAACCTGACCCTGCGCCGTGGCGAAACGGTGTTCCTGATGGGCGGCAACGGCAGCGGCAAGTCCAGCCTGGCGCGCCTGCTCAGCGGGCTGTATCGCCCCTCGGCCGGGGTGATCCTGATCGATGGCCAGGCGATCGGCGCCGACGACTGGCTCGCCTACCGTCACCTGTTCGCCAGCGTGTTCACCGACTTTCACCTGTTCTCGCAGTTGCTGGGGGAGAAGGGCGAGAACGCCGACGCGCCGCACATCGAGCATTGGCTTGAACAACTGCACATGAAGCACAAGGTGCAGATCGGCGACGGGCACCTGCTCGACACCCGTTTCTCCCAAGGCCAGCGCAAGCGTCTGGCGCTGTTGCTGGCGCTGCTGGAGAAGCGCGACATCCTGCTGCTGGACGAGTGGGCCGCCGACCAGGATCCGCTGTTTCGCCGCTTCTTCTACCGCGAGCTGCTGCCGATGTTCAAACAGGCAGGCATTACAGTATTCGCGATCAGCCACGACGACCAGTACTTCGACCTGGCCGACCGGCTGGTGAAGATGGAGTCCGGCCAGCTCAGCGAATTGCAGGGCGATCGCCGGGAAAACGCCAGCCGCGATGCGGTGCATGAGATCGGCGGCGCGTACCGGATGCAAAACGTAAAGGCTTTGTAAGTTTTTCATCGCAAGAGACTAAACAGCCTGAAGGCTCAGGCGTCTTTGTAATGATAATCAGTCTTACTCATTCTCGATGCGCTCTCACTGCCCGAATGCCGCTGTGACCTGGGTCACGCAAGGCTCCACCTGAGGGCGCATCGCTCCAAACGAGAGGGAAGCATGGAACTCGTCTACGACTACATCGGCATAGGATTCGGCCCGTCCAATTTGGCACTGGCCATCGCCACCCAGGAGCATGCGCTGCGCACCGGTCTCGCGCCCAAGGTGTGTTTCCTGGAGAAGAAGCCAGCGTTCAACTGGCACGAAGGCATGCTGATCGACGGCTCCACCATGCAGATTTCCTTCCTCAAGGACTTGGTCACCCAGCGCAACCCGGCCAGCCGCTTCACCTTCGTCAATTACCTGAAGGAGCGCGGGCGCCTGCAGGACTTCATCAACCTCAAGACCTTCTTCCCGACCCGCGAGGAATACACCGACTACCTGAGCTGGGCCGCCTCGCACTTTGCCGAGCAGGCGCACTACGGTGAGGAAGTGATCTCGGTCGAACCGCATTTCCAGGACGGCCGATTTGTCGCAGTGGACGTGCTGTCCCGTGGGCCGAGCGGTGGTATATCCCGGCGCCGGGCGCGCAATCTGGTGTTCGGGATCGGTGGCATTCCCCAGGCGCCAGCGGCATTCGACGGCCTGAGCGATCCGCGCGTGCTGCATTCGGCAGGCTACCGTGGCGGCATCGAAAAACTGCTGACCAACCGCCCCGGCCCGGTGCGGGTGGCGGTAGTGGGCGGCGGCCAGAGCGCGGCGGAAATCTTCGAAGACCTGGCCAGCCGCTTCGACAACGTCGAGGCCAGCCTGGTGATTCGCGGCAGCGCGCTCAAGCCGTCCGATGACAGCCCCTTCGTCAACCAGATCTTCAACCCGTCGTTCACCGACACCATCTTCAACCACAGTGAGGAGCGCCGTGACGCGCTGTTTGCAGAGTTTCGCAACACCAACTATTCGGTGGTCGACAACGACCTGATCGAGACCATCTTCCAGCGCCTCTATCACCAGAAGGTGCGCGGCGAGCAGCGTCATCGCCTGCTGACCAACCGCGAAGTGGCTCACGCCGAAGTCAGCGCCGCCGGCATCGAGCTGTTCCTGCGCGACGCCCCCCATGACCAGATGCACAGCGAGTCCTTCGACATCGTGGTGCTGGCCACCGGTTACCGCCGTGACTACCACCTGGAGTTGCTGGCAGGCGTGCAGGACCACATTCAGGGCGCAGGCGTTGACCGCAACTATCGCCTGCCACTGGCCGCCGGCAGCGACGCAGGCATTTTCCTGCAGGGCTGCTGCGAAGACAGCCACGGCCTGAGTGACACGCTGCTGTCGGTGCTGGCGGTGCGTTCCCAGGAAGTGGTCGAGTCGATTTTCGACGGGCACGAACAGTCCTGCGCCAGCCGACCGGCCAGCGCCCACGAGCGCGTGGCGTTGAAACTGGCGCGCTGATTCGCGCCCGCCACACCCGTCATCACGGTGGCTGCTGGTCGGCCACCCACTCTTTTCTCACAACGTTGCGGGCGGCCCGAGAGGCTGTCTGTGGGTTGAGCCTTGCCGAAACAAATAGGTGAAAGAATGAAATCCATACGAGATCAGGCCGCGCATTTTCCCGAACTGGTGGGCCTTTATGCGCAGAGCCAGCCGGACCGGATTGCCCTTCGACACATCGTTTCCGAAGACCATGAACCGCTGCTGACCAGCTACGCCGAGCTGGACCTGCAGGCGCGATCCATTGCCGGATTGTTGCAGCATCACCTGGGCGTCCAGGGTGGCGAGCGCTGCGTGCTGATCCTGCCCACCGGTGCCGACTACGCGGCAGCGTTCCTGGGCTGCCTGCATGCCGGGGTCATCGCGGTTCCGGCATTCGCGCCCGAGTACAACCGCCAGACGCATCTGGATCGCCTGACCGGTATCCTGCAGGACGCCGCCCCTGGTATGGTGCTGGGTCGCCGCGAAGACCTGGATAAATTCCAGCACCTGCTGCAACCCTTCATGCCGGCGGGCGGGCGCTTTGTCGCCATCGAAGAGGTCCACGGCTGGCAGGCATCGTTCCAGCCTTCGCTGATCGACACCTCGTCGCTGGCGTTCCTGCAATACACCTCCGGTTCCACCAGCGCGCCGAAGGGCGTGATGGTCTCGCACAACAACCTGATGGCCAACGAAGTGGCCATGGCCCGGCACTTCGTCACCGATGCCGCCACCGAAAGCTGGGTCAGCTGGCTGCCGCTCTACCACGACATGGGCCTGATGTGCGGCCTGCTGCTGCCGCTGTACTACGGTGGCACCCTGAACCTGATGTCGCCCAACTACTTCCTCGGTCGCCCGGCGCGCTGGCTGGAAGTCATGAGCCAGTACGGCGGCACCTTCTCCGGCGGCCCGGATTTCGCCTATCGCCTGTGCGTCGAGCGGATCAAGCCGAGCGCCGTGAAGAACCTAAAACTCGACAACTGGAGCCTGGCGTTTTCCGGTTCCGAGCCAATCCGCATCGCGACCCTGGACGCCTTCAGCGAGCACTTCGCCGCCGCCGGTTTCGACCGCCGCGCCTTGACCCCCAGCTATGGCCTGGCCGAAGCCACGCTGTTCGTCGCTGCCGCCATGCGCGACAAGCCGTTCGGCATCAAGCGTTTCGACGGCAATCAATTGGCGCCGGGGGACTCTGCCGAAGCGCTGTTCGCCAACGGGAACGCCACTAGCCGCCTGCCAGGTTGCGGCTGGTGCCGTGACGATCATGAGCTGCGCATCGTCGATCCGGCCACCCAACAGGTGCTGCCGCAAGGGCAGGTGGGTGAAATCTGGATCGCCGGCCCAAGCGTTGCCGAAGGCTATTGGCAGAACCCCGAGGCCACTGCCCAGACCTTCGTTCAGCACGACGGCCAGCGCTGGCTGCGCAGCGGTGACCTGGGGATTGCCAGTGCCGGCGAGCTGTTCATCAGTGGCCGTTTGAAGGACCTGATTATCCTCAACGGCCAGAACCTCTACCCGCAGGACATCGAACAGTCGCTGGAAAAAAGCGTCGAGCTGCTGCGTCGCGGGCGCATCGCCGCCTTCCCGGTGACCGACGAGCAGGGCGCCGAAGGGGTGGGGCTGGCCCTGGAAATCAGCCGCAACGTGCGCCGCCTGATGAAGCCGCAGATGATCTGCGAAGCGGTGCGCGATGCGGTGTCCGAACTCTTTTTGGTGGCGCCGAAAGTCATTGTGCTGCTGGAACCGGGTGCCTTGCCGCGCACCACCAGCGGCAAGTTGCAGCGTTCGGCCTGCCGGGCCGGTTGGCAGAACGGCAGCCTGGACAGCTTCGCCCTCTGGCAGGATGGCCGTCTGCTCGACACCGCCGGCGAGCAAGGCCCTGCCGACGCCCAGCCGGTTCTGCCCGAAGTGCTGGCCGCCTGGCGTGAAGTGCTGGGCAAGCAGGACCTCGCCCCACACGACCACTTCTTCGCCCGTGGCGGCGACTCGGTGGGCGTGGTCCAGGTGCTTTCGCGGCTCAACCGCGAGCTGGTCCTGAAGCTGGAACCCGCGCACCTGTTCGAGCACCCGACCCTGGGCCAGTTCAGCGCCCATGTCGCAAGCCAGACCCGCAGTGGCGAACGCCCGCAGGCCGTAGCCCGTATCCCGCGTGATCCTGCGCCGGAGCAGTCCTTCGCCCAGCAACGGCTGTGGTTCCTCGCGCAACTGGAACCGGACAGCAGCGCCTATCACCTGTGCGGGCAATTGAGCCTGAATGGCGCGGTGGATGACCTCGCCCTGCAACGCAGCTTCGACGATCTGGCGGCGCGACATGAGAGCCTGCGCACCACCTTTGCCATCGACGCCAAAGAAATGCTGGTGCAGCGCATTCATGCACCGCAACCGGTCATCATCGAACGTCATGATTTGAGTCTGCATGCCCAGCCGGTCGAGGCCCTGGGCGAGCTGGCCAAGGCTGCGGTCGAGCAACCGATGGACCTGCAGACCGGTCCCCTGTGGCGCGTGCTCAACGTGCGTCTGGCTGCCGACCAGCAACAACTGGTGCTGGTGCTGCACCACATCATCGCTGACGGCTGGTCGGTGCAGGTCATCCTCAAGGACTTCGCCGCGCTGTACCGCGCCCATGGGCAAAACCGCACGCCCGCGCTGCCGGAGCTACCGATCCAGTACGCCGACTTCGCCGCCTGGCAGCGTGAACGGCTGGCCGCTGGCGAGCGCGAGCGTCAACTCAAATACTGGCGCGAGCGCCTGGGCGACACTCAGCCGGTGCTCGACCTGCCTGCAGACCGCCCGCGTGCAGCGCAGCAAAGCCATCGCGGCGCACGTTATGCCATTGCCTTCGACAGCACGCTGAGCCAAGGGCTGCGGGATCTGGCGGCGGGTCACGGCGCCACACTGTTCATGGTCATGCTGGCGGCCTACAAGACCTTGCTTCAGCGCTACAGCAGTCAGACCGACCTGCGCGTCGGCGTGCCGGTGGCCGGGCGTACCTGCACCGAAGCCGAGGGTCTGATCGGCCTGTTCGTCAACACCCTGGTGCTGCGCACCGAAGTCCTGCCACAGCAGTCGTTCAGCGCGCTGGTCGAAGCGGTCAAGCACAGCGCACTGGGCGCGCAGAATCATCAGGAACTGCCGTTCGAACAACTGGTGGAGGCGCTGGGCGTGAGCCGCAACCTCAGCCACAACCCGCTGTGCCAGGTGAAATTCACCCAGCAGTTCGTGCTGCCGCAGAACGTGGACTTGGGCGACGTGCGCATGGACGTCAACCAACTCGACGACTTCTCGGCGCACTTCGACCTGGGCCTGGACATCACCGACAGCGCCGACGGCATCCAGGCGGTGTTCACCTATGCCTGCGACCTGTTCGACGAGCCGCGCATCGCCGGTTTCGCTGCCGACCTGCTGCGCATCTGCACGCAAGTGGTGGCTCGCCCCGAGGGGCGCCTGAGCGATCTGCAGGTGTCGGCCGTGCCGTCACGGCTGGACGCCGAAGCCGTATCGTTCCCCGCCACTGACGTGCTGCAACTGTGGAACGCCAGCGTCAAGGCACAGCCGAACACGACTGCCCTGCAGCATGAAACGCAACGGGTTGATTTTGCCGAGGTCGACGCTCAGGCCAACCGCCTGGCGCAGTACCTGCGTGAGGCGGGTGTCGCTGCCGAGAGCCGCGTCGGGGTGCTTCTGGAGCGCTCGGTGGAGTTCGTTGTTGGTCTGCTGGCCATCGTCAAGGCCGGCGCTGCCTACGTGCCGCTGGACCCGAAATGGCCCGCCGAGCGCCAAGCGTTCGTGCTGGCCGACAGCGGTGCGCGCTGGTTGGTGAGCGATGCGCAAGCCCCAGCCGAGTACCAGGGTGAAGTGATCGCGGTGGACGCGCACGCGGCCTGGCGCGGTCAGCCGGACGTGGCGCCGCAGGTGCAAATCCATCCCGACCAGGCCGCGTACCTGATCTACACCTCGGGCACCAGTGGCACGCCAAAAGGCGTGGTCATCAGCCACGGCGCCCTGGCCGACTACGTGCAGGGCCTGCTCAAGCGCGTTGAATTCGACGCCCAGGCCAGCATGGCGATGGTCTCCACAGTCGGCGCCGACCTGGGCCACACCGTGCTGTTCGGCGCCCTGTGTTCGGCGCGCACGCTGCACCTCATCAGCCCCGAACGGACCAACGACGCCGACCGCTTCGCCGCCTACATGAGCGAGCACAAGGTGGGCGTGCTGAAGATAGTGCCGACTCACCTGAGCGGCCTGCTGCAAGCCGCCAACGCCGCGGACGTGTTGCCGGAGCAGGTGTTGATTCTGGGTGGGGATGCACTGCCCTGGGAGCTGGTGGCCCAGGTCAAGCGCCTCAAGCCCGCCTGCCGGGTGATCAACCACTACGGCCCGACTGAAACCACCGTCGGCGTGCTCAGCAATGAACTGCCTGACGCCACGCCCATCGCGCAGTCCGCGCCCATCGGCCGTCCGCTGCCAAACGCCGTGGCATTGGTGCTAAACGACCAGCTTGAACCAGTGGTGCAGGGCGACGTCGGCGAGCTGTACATCGGCGGGCCAGGCCTGGGCCGTGGCTATCATGACCGCCCGGCGCTGACGGCTGCGGTGTTCATTCCCGATCCAAATGGTTCGGGCGCTCGCCTGTATCGCAGCGGTGACCGCGCGCGCCTGCTGGCCAACGGGCAGATCCAGTTCCTCGGCCGCGCCGACGATCAGGTCAAGGTCCGCGGCTATCGCGTGGCCTTGGGTGAAATCGCCCAGCGCCTGCGCACCCTCGATGGCCTGCGTGACGCCCATGTGCGGGTGGATGATCGCGGCCAGTTGATCGCCTATGCGTTGGTCGGCAAGGGCGAGCAGGTCGATGGCGAGGCGCTGCGTGCGCAGTTGGCCGAGAGCCTGCCGGACTACATGGTCCCCAGCCACGTGTTGACCCTTGAGGCCTTCCCGGTCACCGCCAACGGTAAGCTCGATCACGCGGCCTTGCCGACGCCGCAGCTGGTTTCGCAAAGCTTTGAAGCGCCCCATGACGGCGTCGAAGCGACCTTGGCCGAGCTTTGGCAAAAAGCGCTGAACGTCGAGGCCGTGGGGCGTCACGACAACTTCTTCACCCTCGGTGGTGACTCGATCCTGAGCTTGCAGATCATCGCCCGGGCCCGTCGTCAGGGCATTCGCCTGACGCCCAAGCAACTGTTCGAAAAGCAGACCATCGCAGAACTTGCGCAAGTGGCCGTGGTGTCCGAGGCCAAGCCTGCCGCAATCCCGGCTGCCGCGCCTGTGGCCCCCCGTGACTTCGCCCTGACGCCGATTCAGGCGCGCTTCTTTGCGCTGCCGGTCAGTGAGCGGGCGCACTGGAACCAGTCGCTGTTGCTGAATCTGCCGCAAGCGATGGACGTCGCGCTCTTGCAGCAGGCGCTGGGCATGATGCTGGCCCAGCACGACAGCTTGCGCCTGAGCTTCCATCAGGGCAGTGACGGGCAGTGGTTGCAGCGCTATCGCGACAGCGAAAGCGCCGAGCGCGTGCTCTGGACCTGCGAACTCACTCGCGAACAAGACCTGGCCTCCCTCAGCGATGAAGCCCAGCGCAGCCTGAACATCGAAACCGGCCCGTTGCTGCGGGTGGTGCATGCGCGCCTGCCTTCTGGCGAAGGTCGCCTGTTGCTGGCGATCCATCACCTGGCCGTGGACGGCGTGTCGTGGCGGGTCCTGCTCGAAGACCTGCAGCACGCCTACAGCCGTCTGGTCGCGGGGCAACCGGTGGCATTGGCGGAAAAGACCGCCAGTTTCCAGGCCTGGTCGCAGTCACTGCAGAACCTGGCCCAGAGCGCCGAGCTGGCCGCGCAACTGCCTTATTGGCAGGCGCTACAGGTCGATGACGCTTGTCTGCCGGGGGATAGCTCCATTCAAAGCCTGGTCGGCGATGGCGAAACCCTCAGCCTGACCCTCGATGCACAGGACACCCGCCGTTTGCTCAGCGAAGCTCCGGCGGCCTATCGCACGCGTATCGACGACCTGCTGCTGGCGGCGCTGTCCCAGGCCTTGTGGCTATGGAGCGGGCGCCGTCGGCATGTCATCAGTCTGGAAGGCCACGGTCGTGAAGACTCAAGCGGTGCCTTGGACCTGAGCCGCAGCGTGGGCTGGTTCACCAGCCTCTATCCAGTGGCGCTGGACGCCTGCGATGACGCCATCGCCACGCTCAAGGCGGTCAAGGAAAGGATCCGCACCGTGCCGGAAAAGGGCCTGGGCTACGGCGTGCTGCGGTACTTGTCCAAGGCGGACTTGCCCGAACTGGTGGGGCAGGGCGTGACCTTCAACTACCTCGGCCGCTTCGATGATACCGAGGGCGCGTTGTTCTCCCTGTCGGGCCAGGCGCCAGGCAACCTGCGTGACCCCAAGGGTCCACTGGCCAATGCCCTGGCGGTGGATGGCCAGGTACGCGACGGCCAGTTGCACCTGGACTGGACCTTCAGCCGTCAGCGCTTCAGCCGCGAGACCATCGAGCATTTGGTGGCGCTGTACCGCGAGCAACTGCTGCACCTGATCGCCCATTGCAGCGACGAGCACAACGCCGGGCTCACCCCGTCGGACTTCCCGCTGGCGGGCCTCAATCAAGCCCAACTGGACGCCCTCGACATCCCGGCGCGGGACATTGAGGACATCCTGCCGCTGGCACCCATGCAACAGGGGATTCTGCTGCACAGCCTGCTGGAGCAGGGCAACGGCATCTACCTGATGCAGGACCAGTACGAAGTCGGCAGTCACGTCGATTTCGACGCCTTCAAGTTCGCCTGGCAGCAAGTGGTGCAGCGCCATCCGGCCCTGCGCACGGCGTTCCATGGCCTGGAGAGCGGCGTACAGCGCCAGGTGGTGATGCGCCGCGTGCCGTCGCCTGCGCAGTTGATCGATCTCAGTCACCTGTCCCGCGAGGCGGCCGAAGCGGAGCTTGAGGAGGTGCTCGCCGCCGAGCGCGAACAGGGGTTCGACTTCGCCCGCGCGCCGCTCTTGCGTTTGCGCCTGGTGAAGTTTGGCGAGGCGGATTTCCGCATCGTCCAGAGCCACCACCATGCGCTGATCGATGCCTGGTGCCGCGGCCTGATGCTCACCGAATTCTTCGCTCATTATCGTGCGCACCTGCAAGGCCGCCACGTCAGCCTGCCGGCCGCGCGGCCGTACCGCGACTTCCTCGCCTGGCTGGCCGAGCAGGACGAAGCGATCAGCCGTGACTACTGGCGCCAGACGCTGGCCGGTTTCACCGATGTCACGCCGCTGCCGTACCGCCACAGCCCGCAAGGTGAGCCGCAGATGCGCGACGTCACGCTGGCGTTGGGCGTCGAGCAAACCGCGAAGCTCGCCGATCAGGCCCGCCAGCATCGCCTGACCGCCAACACTTTCGTGCAGGCCGCCTGGGCGCTGTTGCTGATGCAGCACGCTGACCGTGACGAGGTGCTGTTCGGCGTCACCGTCGCCGGTCGTCCCACCGAGCTGGAAGGCATCGAAGGCGCACTGGGCCTGTTCATCAATACCTTGCCCCTGCGCCTCAAGCGTCCGGGTGCGGGCGCGCCGGCGCTGGAGCTGCTCAACGCCTTGCAGGCGCAGAACGCCGAAATGCGTCAGCACGAGCACCTGTCCCTGGCTGACATCCAGCTGCTGGCCGACATCCCGCGTGGCCAGCCGCTGTTCGACAGCCTGTTCGTCTTTGAAAACGTTCCGTTGGGCGCAGAGGTTCAGCAGGCCGTGAACGAATACCGGATCAACCCCCTGGCCAACCGCACCCACACCAACTACCCGTTGACCGTGGTGCTACTGCCGGGCGAATCGCTGCAACTGCAACTGACCTACGACAGCCGTCACTTCCACGACCACGACATGACCACCCTGGTGGGGCATTTCCGTCGCCTGCTGACGCAACTGATCGACAACCCCCAGCAGACCCTCAGCCACTTGCAATTGCTGGAGCAGGCCGAGCGCGAGCAACTGCTGCAACAGGGGCAGGGGCCGGTGGAAAAACACTGGTACGGCATCAGTTACCTGGAGCGTTTCGAGTCCCGGGTGCAGGCCCATCCATCGCTGGAAGTTGCGCGTTGCCAAGGCCAGAGCCTGAGCTACAGCGAACTCAACCGCCAGGCCAACCGCATCGGCCACGGCCTGATCGCTGCGAATGTTCAGGGGGACGACGTGGTGGCGCTGTACGCACCCCGTGGCCTGGCGTTGCTGAGCATGATCATCGGCGCGTTCAAGGCCGGTGCTGCCTACCTGGCAATGGACGATCGTCATCCGGCCGGGCGCAGTGCGCGGATGCTGGTGAGCAGCCGGGCGCAGGTGTTGATCACGCCCCGCGACTGCCTGGCGCTGGTCCGGGCCATTGTCGAGCTGGCCGAGGTCAAGCCACAGCTGCTGATTCTTGAGGACCTGCTGGCAGGCACCGTCGAGAGCAACCCCGGTCGCTACGCCAGCGCCGAACAACTGGCCTACGTGATCTACACCTCGGGCTCCACCGGCGAGCCAAAAGGGGTGATGGTCAACCAGCGCGGCATGCTCAACAACCAGATGTCCAAGCTGCCGTACCTGCGCCTGGCCGAGGGCGATGTGATCGCCCAGACCGCCGCCACCGGCTTCGATATCTCGGTATGGCAGTTCCTCACCGCACCACTGTTCGGTGGGCGAGTGGAAATTCTGCCGGATGCAGTGGTGCACGATCCCCAGCGTTTGCTGGAGGAAGTGGTTGCCAATCAGGTCAGCGTTCTGGAGTGCGTGCCTGCGGTGATTGACGGCATGCTCGCGGTGGCCCCGCACAAGCTCGATGCCCTGCGCTGGTTGCTGCCGACCGGCGAAGCGCTGACCGTGGACCTGGCCTCGCGCTGGTTCGCACGCTACCCCAACGTGCCGCTGGTCAACGCCTATGGCCCGGCCGAGTGCGCCGATGACGTGGCGCTGCACACGCTGACGGCGGCACCGGCAGCCAGGTCGAACATGCCGATTGGCCGCGCGACCGACAACAACCGGCTGTACGTGCTCGATTCCAGCCTGCAACTGGCAGCGCCGGGCGTGGTGGGCGAGCTGTACATCGGCGGCGTCGGGGTCGGTCGCGGTTATGCGGCGCGCCCAGGCCTGACCGCCGAGCGCTTCCTGCCCGATCCGTTCGGCGAGCCCGGTGCGCGCCTGTACCGCAGCGGTGACCTGGTGCGCTGGAACGCTGAAGGCGCGCTGGAGTACGTCGGCCGGGCGGACTTCCAGGTGAAGATCCGCGGCCAGCGCATCGAGCTGGGTGAAATCGAAAGCGTGCTGCTGGCTCAGCCCGCCGTGCATGACGCGGTGGTCAGTGCGCAACCGACGGCCCATGGCCCGCAACTGGTGGCGTACGTGGTCGCGCAGGCTTCGCACAGCTTGTCCGTGGATGTCCTGAAAACTGCGCTCGCCCTGGAGCTTCCGGCGTTCATGGTGCCGGCCCACGTGATGCTGCTCGACCGCCTTCCGCGCAACGCCAACGGCAAGCTGGACCGCAAGGCCTTGCCGGCGCTGACGTTGCAGGAACGCCACTTCGAAGCGCCCCGGGGCGAGCGCGAGCAGGTGCTCGCCGAACTCTGGCAGGGCCTGCTGAAAATCGAGCGGGTAGGGCGCGACGACAACTTCTTTGAACTGGGTGGGCACTCGCTGCTGGCGACACGGCTGTTGTCGCGCATTCGCGAGCGCCTGGGGGTGAGCATTCCGCTGGCGCAGGCCTTCGAAGCCACCACCGTCGCCGCACAGGCGGCCCTGATCGACACCTTGCAGGGGCAGACCCTGACGCTCGAGGGGCTCGATGCCCTGGACGAGTTCATGAATGAGCTGGAGGAAAGCAACTGATGTCGCAACCGAGCATGACTTCGCAAAGCAAGCTGCTGGCCCTGGCCACGCGCTTTCTCAGCCTGGGTGCGGCACAGCGCCGGGTGTTTCTGGGCAAGCTGCGCGAACAGGGGCTGGATGCGTCGGCGCTGCCGATCCCGTCCGGCGTGGCGGGCGAGCGCAGTCCGACGTCCTTTTCCCAGCAGCGCCTGTGGTTCCTGGAGCAACTGGAACCTGGCAACAGCACGTATTACCTGCCGGGTGCTCTGCGCCTGAAGGGCGCGTTGAACATTGCAGCCGTGCAATCGGCCTTCGAACGCGTGGCCCAGCGTCACGCCAGCCTGCGCACGGTGTTCGACACCGCCGAGGACGGCACGCCGCAACAGGTGGTGCTGGCGCAGCAGGCGTTGCCGTTCGAGCGCCTGAGCGCGGTCAGCGAAGACGACCTCAAGGCGCTGTCCGACGAATTCGCCCGTCGTCCGTTCGATTTGGCGCAGGGCCCGCTGTGGCGCGTGGCGCTGGTTGAGCGCGCGGCAGACGAGCATGTATTGCTGGTCTGCCTGCACCACATCATCGCCGACGGCTGGTCGATCCAGGTGCTTTTGCTGGATTTCGTCCAGGCCTACCGCGCAGCCCTTGAAGGCGAGGATCAAGCCTTGCCGCAGCTCCCGCTAAGCTACGCCGATGTCGCCCTGTGGCAGCGCGCTTGCCTGGAAGCGGGTGAGGCTGATCGTCAGCTGGAGTACTGGAAACAGCAACTGGGCGATGAACCGCCGGTGCTGGAACTGCCCGCCGACCGTCCGCGCCCGGCACGCCAGAGCTTCCGCGGTGCGCGCCTGCCGTTCAGCTTCGACGCAACGCTTGCAACCCGCATGCGCGAGCTGGCCAGGCAGCGCGGTGTGACCCTGTTTACCGTGATGCTGGCGGCCTATCAGGTGCTGCTGCAGCGCCTGAGTGGCCAGAATGACCTGCGCATCGGCGTACCCATCGCCGGACGTCAGCGGGCGGAAACCGAAGGGCTGATCGGCTTCTTCGTCAACACTCAGATCCTGCGCGGCGACGTCACGGCCGACGCCAGTTTCAACCGCATCATCGATAACGTTCGCCACGCCTCCCAAGGCGCCCAGGCCAATCAGGACCTGCCGTTCGAACAGCTGGTCGATGCCCTGGCGCCCGAGCGCAGCCTGAGTCACAACCCTCTGTTCCAGGTGCTGTACAACCATCAGCAGCGCCAGGACGAGGCGCTGCAACTGATGCCTGGCCTGAGCGCGACCCTGATGCCGCTGGACAGCGGCAGCGCCCAGTTCGACCTGGCGTTGCACACCTGGGAGAACGCGGCGGGTGAACTGGCGGGCAACTGGAATTACGCCACGGATCTGTTCGATCACGGCACGGTCGAGCGCCTGCATCAGCGTTTCGTGCAGTTGTTCGCCCAGTTGCTGGAGCAGCCGGATGCGGCGATTGGTGATTTTGAACTGCTGGATTTGCAGGATCGGGCGCAACTGGCTGTGGTCAATGACACCGCGCGGGGATGGGCGACTGACGATTTAGTTGTACATCGGCAGTTTGAGCGCTTGGCTCAGTTGCATCCTGATCGTGAAGCTTTGCGCTTCGGCGAGCAGGCGCTGACCTATCGGGAACTGGATCAGCGGGCCAACCAGCTCGCTCATTACCTGCGCATTCAAGGTGTGGGACGTGAGTCGTTGGTGGGCGTTGCTGCGCTGCGTTCGACTGAAATGGTGGTCGCGCTATATGCCGTGGTGAAGGCCGGCGCTGCCTATGTGCCGCTGGACCCGGAATACCCCGCAGACCGTCTGCGCTACATGCTGGAAGACGCTGGCGTTGGTCTGGTGCTGAGCCATGCCGCGGTCATCGATGACTTGCCGGTTGTTGAAGGCGTGCAGGTGCTGAATCTGGATCGTCTGGATGTCAGTGGTCAGCCTGTTACCTCGCCTGTGGTTGAGATTCACCCTGAGCAACTGGCCTACATGATCTACACCTCCGGCTCGACTGGTAAGCCGAAGGGCGCGGGCAACACCCATGCTGCATTGTTCAACCGCCTGGCGTGGATGCAGGAGGCTTATCAGCTCGACGCAACCGACGCCGTCCTGCAAAAGACCCCATTCAGCTTCGACGTCTCGGTCTGGGAGTTCTTCTGGCCTCTGATGGTCGGTGCAAGGCTGGTCATGGCGCAGCCAGGGGATCATCGCGACCCTGTGTTGCTGACTGCCTTGATTGCAGATCATCAAATCACCACGCTGCATTTCGTCCCGTCGATGCTCGCCGCGTTCATGGCCCAGGACGATCTGTCCAACTGCACTTCGCTGAAACGCATCGTCTGCTCCGGCGAAGCCTTGCCTGCGGACTTGGCCCGGGACACCCTACAGCGTCTACCCAACGCAGGCCTGTTCAACCTCTACGGCCCCACCGAAGCCGCCATCGACGTCACCCACTGGACCTGCCGCAGCGAACCGGGCGCCTCGGTGCCCATCGGTCGTCCGATTGCCAACCTGCAAGTCCACATCCTCGACAGCCGCCTCAACCCGCAACCTATCGGCGTACCGGGCGAGTTGTACATCGGCGGCGACGGTCTGGCCCGTGGTTACCATCTACGTCCTGGCCTGACGGCTGAGCGCTTCGTCGCCAGCCCGTTCGGCAAGGGCCAGCGCCTGTACCGCACCGGTGACCTGGCGCGCTGGCGTGCCGATGGCGCGGTGGAATATCTGGGTCGTCTCGATCACCAGATCAAGCTGCGCGGCCTGCGTGTGGAAATCGGCGAGATCGAATCGGCACTGCTGGATCATCCTGCGATCAGCGAAGCGGTGGTCGTGGCCCGGCAACTGGCCAACGGCATCCAACTGGTGGGTTATGTCGTCGCCGAAGCTTTCGACGAGGAGCAACTACGCACCCAGCTCAAACAACGCCTGCCGGACTACATGGTCCCGGCGCACCTGGTGACGCTGGAGAAATTCCCGCTGTCGGCCAACGGCAAACTGGACCGCAAGGCCCTGCCAGAGCCGCAGGTGCAGCAGCGGGCGTTCGAAGCGCCGCTGGCCGGTGTGGAAAGTACACTGGCCGAACTCTGGCAGGATCTGCTGGGCGTGAAGCAGGTTGGCCGGCAGGACAATTTCTTCGAACTGGGCGGCGATTCGATTCTCAGCCTGCAAATCGTTTCCCGCGCCAAGAAACGCGGGATCGGGCTGTCGCCACGGCAGATGTTCGAACGGCAGACCATTGCCGAGCTGACGCAAGTGGCCCAAGTGGTCAACCACAGCGAAGCCGCTGCGCTCTCGCGCATCGAATTCAACCGCGACATCCCGCTGACGCCGATCCAGCACTGGTTCTTCGAGCAGCCCATGGGCAACCGCAGCCACTGGAACCAGTCGCTGCTCCTCACGCCATCCGAGGCTTTGGACCCTGTAGCTTTGGGCCAGGCGCTACAGGCGCTGGTCAATCATCACGACGCGCTGCGCATGAGCTTCGTCCAGCAGGACAACGGCCACTGGCAACAGCGTTATCGCGCCGAGGAAGACGCCGCACGCCTGCTCTGGCAGCGTGAGGTCGGGGCCCGGCAGCTCGCTGAAATCTGCGATGAAGCCCAGGCCAGCCTGCGCTTGAGCGACGGCCCGCTGCTGCGCGCCGTGCAGTTCAAACTGGCAGAAGGCGGCGAGCGTCTGCTGCTGGTGGTGCATCACCTGGTGGTGGACGGCGTGTCGTGGCGCCTGCTGCTCGAAGACCTGCACAACGCCTACGTCCAGGCCCAGGCGGACTTGACCATCGATCTGGGCGAGAAGGGCCTGTCGTTCCAGCGCTGGGCCAATCGCCTGCTGGATTTCGCCTACAGCGATGCGCTGCTGGCCGAAGCCGACTACTGGCGCAACCTGCCGCCTGCGCCACAACTGCCGTGTGCCAACCCTCAGGGCAAGGCGCAGCAAAGCGTGGTGCAACATCAGCACCTGCAACTGGATGCCGCTCGCACCCAGGCGCTGCTCAACCAGGCCCCTGCGGCCTATCGCACCCAGATCAACGACCTGCTGTTGACCGCGCTGACCCGCGCCCTTGCCCGGTGGAGTGGCCAGCCCCGTGCCTTGATCGCGCTGGAAGGTCATGGTCGTGAAGACCTGTTCGACGGTATCGACCCGGCCCGTACCCTGGGCTGGTTCACCAGCCTGTACCCGGTCAGCCTGCAGGCTCACGACAGCCTCGATGCAGCGCTCAAGCACACCAAGCAAACCCTGCGCGCCGTGCCCAATGGCGGCTTGGGCTACGGCCTGCTGCGCCATCTGCGCGGCGAGGCGTTGCCGTCGCTGGAAGGCTGCGTGCTGTTCAACTACATGGGTCGCGTGCAGGACAGCAGCGGGCTGTTCAGCCTGTCCGCTGAAGGCAGCGGTGCCCAACGTGCCGCCGATGCGCCGCTGGGCTGCGAATTGTCCATCGATGCCCAGGTGCGCGACGGCCAGTTCAGCCTAACCTGCAGCTACAGCGGCGAACGTCACGAAGCAGCGTCGATCCAACACCTGCTCGACGCCTACTCGACAGCGTTGGACGAGGTCATCGAGCATTGCCGCAGCCACTCGGCGGTCACGCCCTCGGACTTCCCGGCGCTTGAATTGACCCAGGCGCAACTGGACGCACTGCCGGTCGCCGCCCGCGACGTCGAGCAACTGTACCCGCTGACGCCGATGCAGCAGGGCCTGTTGTTCCACAGCGAACTGAGCGACGTGCAGTCCGCTGACGATGCCCGCGACCTGTACATCAACCAGGTGGCGCTGGATGTCGATCACCTGCCTCTGGCGCGATTCAAGTCGGCCTGGGCGGCAGCGGTGCAGCGTCATCCGATTCTGCGCGCCTCGTTCCTGCGCTTGAGCGGCAGCCAGCAACCGGTGCAACTGATCCGTCGCGATGCGCAGCTTGAGGTCCGCGAACTGGACCTGCGCGGGCGCACCGAAGCACTCGGCGAAGTGCTGGCGGCCGAACGGGAAACCCCCTTCAACTTGCAGCAAGCGCCGCTGATGCGTGTGTTGCTGGTGCGCCAGAGCGAGACCCTGTGGAAACTGGTCTGGACCTTCCACCACATCCTGCTCGATGGCTGGAGCAGCGCGGCTGTGCTGGGCGAGGTGATCCAGGCGGCGATGTCCGATGCCGCGCCTCAGCCTGCCGGGCACTACGGCGATTACGTGCAGTGGCTCAACAGCCGCGACGCCGAACACAGCGCGCGGTTCTGGCAGACCCATCTGGCCGGTTTCGAACAACCGACGCTGATGGCCACGGCCCTGACCGCACCGACTTCGAGCAATGGCGAGCCGCTGCCGACCCAGGTGCTGGTCAAGACTATGCATCTGGACAGCGAGCTGCTAGGCACGGCCGCCCGCCGCCAGCGCGTGACCGCCAATACCCTGATTCAAGCGGTCTGGGTGCTGCTGTTGCAGCGCTACACCGGTCAGCAGCGCGTGGCCTTCGGCGCCACGGTGTCTGGCCGCTCGGCCCAGGTGCCGGGCATCGAGCGCATGCTCGGGCTGTTCATCAACACCTTGCCGCTGGTGCAGGCACCCCAGGCGCAGCAGACGGTCGGTGACTGGCTCAATGAGCTGCAACAGCACAACCTCGAACTGCGTGAGCACGAACACACGCCGCTGTTTGAGGCCCAGCGCTACGCCGGGCATGCGGGCCGCGATCTGTTCGACAGCCTGGTGGTGTTCGAGAACTACCCGGTGGACGCCGTGCTGCGCGACAAGCAAGCCGGCGGCATCGAACTCGGCGCGGTCGAACTCAGCGACAAGACCCACTACCCGCTGAGCCTGGCGGTGGTGGCGGGCGAGCGCGCGCATATCCATGTGAACTACCACAGCAATGTGTTCAGCGCCGAACAAATCGAACGCCTGTGCGGGCATTTCCAGACCCTGCTCGACGGCATTTGCCGCTTCCCTGAAGCGCGCATCGGCGATCTGTCGATGCTCACCCAGAATGACGTGGATGAGATGCACGGCTGGAACCAGCCACCATTCTCGCCGTACGTTGATTGCCCGATTCACGAACTGATCGCCGATCACGCCCGTTTGCGCCCCGATTCCATCGCCTTGGTCCATGGCGAGCAGCGCCTGACCTTCGCCGAGTTCGACCGTCGCGCCAACCAGTTGGCCCACGCCCTGCGCGCTCGCGGCATCGGCACTGAGGTGCGGGTGGCGATTGCCATGGAGCGCGGTGTGGATTTGTGGCTGTCGTTCATGGCGGTGCTAAAAGCTGGCGGCGCCTACATCCCGCTGGACCCGGACTACCCGACCGAGCGCCTGCGCTACATGCTCGAGGACGGCGGCGTGAAGCTGCTGATTTCCCACGATGCGGCGCTGGATAGGGTGCCGGTGGGGGATGTGCCGCTGCTTAATCTGGATCAGCTGGATGTCTCGGATGAGCCCGAAACTGCGCCCGAGGTGACGATCCATCCGCACCAACTGGCGTACCTGATCTACACCTCAGGTTCGACCGGCAAGCCAAAAGGTGCAGCCATCGCCCATGGCGACATCTCGATGCACATCCAGACCATCGGCGAGCGCTATCGCTTCACCGCCGAGGATCGCAAGTTCCACTTCCTGTCGATCAGCTTCGACGGCGCCCACGAAGGCTGGATGATGCCGATGTGTTACGGCGCTCGCGTGGTGCTGCGCGACCAGGAGCTGTGGAGCGTCGAACAGACCTACGACACGCTGATTCGCGAAGGCATTACCGTGGCATCGTTCCCGCCGAGCTACCTGCGCCAGTTGTCCGACTGGGCCGGCTTGCAGGGCAAGGGTCCCGGAGTGAAAACCTACTGCTTCGCCGGCGAGGCCTTCAGCCGCGAAATGCTGCACGACGTGATCCGCAACCTGCAGCCGCTGTGGATCATCAACGGCTACGGCCCGACTGAAACCGTGGTCACCCCGACTCTGTGGCTGGCGTCTGCGGAGACGGCAGATTTCACCACGGCCTATGCGCCAATCGGTGATCTGGTGGGGGATCGTCAGGGCTATGTGATGGACGCGGACCTCAACCCGCTGCCTCAGGGAATCGCCGGCGAACTCTATCTGGGTGGCGCCGTGGCGCGGGGTTATCTGGACCGTCCGGGTGCGACTGCCGAGCGCTTCCTGCCGCATCCATTCCGGGCCGGCGAGCGCATCTATCGCAGTGGCGACCGTGTGCGCCTGAATAGTCAGGGCCTGCTGGAATACCTGGGCCGTATCGACCACCAGATCAAGATTCGTGGCTTTCGCATCGAGGCCGGTGAAATCGAGGCGGCACTCAAGGGTTGCGAAGGCGTGCGCGAAGCGCTGGTCATCGTGCGTGACGGGGTGAACGGCAAACAACTGCTGGGCTATGTCGGCGGCAACGATCTGAACGAAGAGCAGATCAAGCAGCAACTCAAGGTGACCCTGCCCGAGTACATGGTCCCGGCTCACATCATCTGCATGGCGCGCCTGCCACAACTGCCCAACGGCAAGCTGGACCGCAACGCATTGCCGGCGCCGCAGCTCGCGTCCAGCGATTACCAGGCGCCGCAAAGCCAGATCGAACAGCATCTGGCGGCCCTCTGGCAGCCACTGCTGGGCATTGATGCGGTAGGGCGTAATGATCACTTCTTCGAGCTGGGCGGCCATTCGCTGCTGGCGATGCAACTGATCTCGCGCCTGCGTCATGAACATGAACTGAGCGTGCCATTGCGGCTGTTGTTCGAAGCACCGCGGCTGGCGGATTTCGCCCTGCGCATCGAGCAACTGGAGCAGCCGGGCAAGCAGCTGGAACTCATCAAGCGCAACGCCAGCCAGGCGGTGCAGTCGTTCTCGCAACAGCGGTTGTGGTTCCTCGACCAGTTGCAGCCGGGCGGCCACACCTACAACCTGCCGGGCGCGGTGCATCTGCGCGGCGAGGTGAATGAAGCGGCCCTGCAATCGGCCTTCGACGGCCTGACGGCACGGCACGAGGTGTTGCGCACGCGATTCATGGCGGGCGAAGGCGTGCCGTTGCAGCAGATCGATGCGGCGGGCGCGGTGCAGATCGAACGGCTGGACATCAGCGGCGAAGCCGACGCCGAAGCGGCGTTCAAGGCGCTCGCGCAGGAGTTCGTCAAGCGTCCGTTCGACCTCTCGCAAAGCCCGGTCTGGCGCGTGGCGCTGGTGCGGGTGGCGGCCGATGAGCAGCGCCTGCTGCTGTGCCTGCACCACATGATCTCCGACGGTTGGTCGGTGCGGGTGTTGTTGCAGGAGTTCAGCGAGCTGTATCGCGCTGCCGTGGAAAATCGCGCGCCGTTGTTGGCGCCGTTGCCGTTGCAGTACGCCGATTTCGCCGCCTGGCAGCGTGAATGGCTGGCGGCGGGCGAGGGCGAGCGGCAGCTCGATTACTGGCGCGAACAACTGGGCGACGAGCATCCGGTGCTGGAATTGCCGAGCGACCGGCCGCGTCCTGCGCAGCAGAGCTATCAGGGCGACCGCCTGCTGTTCGACTTCGACGAGACCTTCAGTCAGCGCCTGCGCACTTTTGCCAGGCAACAGGGCGTGACGCCATTCATGGCGATCCTGTCGGCGTATCAGGTGCTGTTGCATCGCCTCAGCGGGCAGAGCGATCTGCGGGTTGGGGTACCGATTGCCGGGCGTTCCCGTCTGGAGGTCGAAGGCCTGATCGGCTTCTTCGTCAGCACCCAGGTGCTGCGTGCCCAGGTGTCTGCCGAGCTGACGTTCCGTGAGGTGCTGGAGCAGGCCAACGCCGCGACCCTGGGCGCACAGGCCCATCAGGACCTGCCGTTCGAGCAACTGGTGGAAGCCTTGCAGCCGCAGCGCAGTCTCAGCCACAACCCATTGTTCCAGGTGGCCTACGACCACCAGCAGCGCGATTTCGAACCGCTGTCCGGCTTGCCGGGGCTGGTGGCCGACGTGCTGCCGCTGGACGACGGCAGCAGCCAGTTCGACCTGGCGCTCAACACCCATGAAGACGCCGATGGTGGTTTGGGTGGGTCGTGGAATTACGCCACGGACCTGTTCGATCACGGCACGGTCGAGCGCTTGCACCAGCGTTTCGTGCAGTTGTTTGCGCAGTTGCTGGAGCAGCCGGATGCGGCGATTGGTGATTTTGAGTTGCTGGACTTGCAGGATCGGGCGCAGTTGGCGTTGGTCAATGATACGGCGCGGGATTGGGCTGTTGATAATCTCATCGTCCATCGCCCATTCGAGCGTCTTGCGCAGATGCATCCGGATCGGGAAGCCTTGCGCTTTGGCGAACAGGCGCTGACCTATCTGGAACTGGATCAGCGGGCCAACCAGCTCGCTCATTACCTGCGTGCTGAAGGCGTGGGGCGTGAGTCGCTGGTGGGTGTTGCTGCATTGCGCTCTGTGGAAATGGTGGTCGCGCTGTATGCGGTGGTGAAGGCCGGCGCTGCCTATGTACCGCTAGACCCTGAGTACCCGGCTGACCGTCTGCGCTACATGCTGGAAGACGCAGGCGTTGGTCTGGTGTTGAGCCATGACGCGGTCATCGATGACTTGCCTGCCGTGGAAGGCGTGCAGGTCTTGAATCTGGATCGTCTGGATGTCACTGGTCAGCCTGTGATGGCGCCGGTGGTTGAGATTCACCCCGAGCAACTGGCCTACATGATCTACACCTCCGGCTCGACTGGTAAGCCGAAGGGCGCAGGCAACACCCACGCAGCGCTGTTCAACCGCCTGGCGTGGATGCAGGAGGCTTATCAACTTGACGCAACCGATGCCGTTCTGCAGAAAACTCCATTCAGCTTCGACGTCTCGGTCTGGGAGTTCTTCTGGCCTCTGATGGTCGGCGCCCGGCTGGTCATGGCGCAGCCCGGCGATCATCGCGATCCTGCCTTGTTGAACGCTCTGATCGATCTGCATCAGATCACCACGCTTCACTTCGTGCCGTCGATGCTGGCCGCGTTCATGGCCCAGGACGATCTGTCCGGTTGCACGCCCCTGAAACGCATCGTTTGCTCCGGCGAAGCCTTGCCTGCGGACTTGGCCCGGGACACCCTACAGCGCCTGCCGAATGCCGGGCTGTTCAACCTCTACGGCCCCACCGAAGCCGCCATCGACGTCACCCACTGGACCTGCCGCAACGAACCGGGCGTTTCGGTGCCCATAGGCCGTCCGATTGCCAACCTGCAAGTCCACATCCTAGACAGCCGCCTCAACCCACAACCCATCGGCGTACCCGGTGAGCTGTACATCGGCGGCGACGGTCTGGCTCGTGGTTACCATTTGCGGCCGGGCCTGACGGCCGAGCGCTTCGTCGCCAGCCCATTCGGCAAGGGCGAGCGCCTGTACCGCACCGGTGACCTGGCGCGCTGGCGTGCCGACGGCGCGGTGGAATATCTGGGCCGTCTCGATCACCAGATCAAGCTGCGCGGCCTGCGGGTGGAAATCGGCGAGATCGAATCGGCGCTGCTGGATCATCCAGCGATCAGCGAAGCGGTGGTGGTTGCACGTCAACTGTCCACTGGCATGCAACTGGTGGGCTACGTCGTCGCACAGGCTTTCGACGAAGAGCAACTGCGCACCCAGCTCAAGCAACGCCTGCCGGACTACATGGTCCCGGCGCACCTGGTGACGCTGGAGAAATTCCCGCTGTCGGCCAACGGCAAACTGGACCGCAAGGCCCTGCCAGAGCCGCAGGTGCAGCAGCGGGCGTTCGAAGCGCCGCTGGCCGGTGTGGAAAGTACGCTGGCTGAACTCTGGCAGGATCTGCTGGGCGTGAAGCAGGTTGGCCGACAGGACAATTTCTTCGAACTGGGCGGGCATTCGCTGCTGGGCATTCAACTGGTGGCGCAGATTCGTCGCGAGCTCAAGCTGGAACTGCCGCTGCGCGCGCTGTTCGATTCGGCGGTGCTGGCAGACCTTGCGCACTACCTGAGCACCCGCGCCGAACGGGCAGCATTGCCAGCCTTGTTGCCTCGGGGTGAAGCTGCCTTCGCCCCGCAATCCTTCGCCCAGCAGCGCCTGTGGTTCCTCGCGCAACTGGAGCCGGAAAGCGCCGCTTACAACTTGCCCTGTGTGCTGAACCTGAGCGGTGCGCTGGACATCGATGCGCTGCAGCACAGCTTCGACGCCCTGGAAGCCCGCCATGAAAGCCTGCGCACCTGCTTCCAGCCCGGCGAGGCGGGCGTGCCGTTGCAGCGCATCCTGCCGGTGGCCGGCGTGAACATTGCCCGGCATGACCTGCGCGACAGCGCCTCGATGGAGGACGACTTCGCCGAACTGGCCCACGCCTTCATGAACCAGCCGTTCGATCTCGATGCCCCTCAGGCGCCGTGGCGCGTGGCGCTGGTGCGAGTCGGCCAGGATCAGTGGCGCCTGCTGCTGTGCATGCACCACATCATCTCCGATGGCTGGTCGGTGCAGGTCATGCTCGAAGATTTCGCCCGTCTGTACCGCAGTTTTGCTGAAGGCCAGCAATCCCAACTGCCTGACCTGAGCGTGCAGTACGCCGACTACGCCAGCTGGCAGCGCGAGGTGCTCAGCGGGCCCGAGCGCGAACGGCAGTTGAATTGGTGGCGTGAAGCGCTGGGCAACGAGCATCCGGTGCTGGAGCTGCCGGCTGACCGCTCGCGGCCTGCCGAGCGCGATGGCAAGGGCGGGCGGCATGCCTTCGTATTGCCCCAGGATCTGGCCGACAGACTGCGACACACGGCCCGGGCCCAGGATGCCACGCTGTTCATGCTGTTCCTGGCCTCGTTCGACACCTTGCTGTATCGCCTCAGCGGCCAGCGCGACCTGCGCATCGGCGTACCGGTGGCGGGCCGTGCCGAGGTGCAGACCCAGGGGCTGATCGGCTTCTTCGTCAACACTCTGGTGTTGCGTGCCTAGGTCAGCGGCGATCTGCCGTTTACCCGGTTGCTGGCGCAGGTGAAGGACAACCTGCTCGGCGCCCATGCCCACCAGGACCTGCCGTTCGAGCAACTGGTGGAAGCCTTGCAGCCGGCGCGCAGCCTGAGCGTCAACCCGCTGTTCCAGGTCAGCTACAACCACCAGCAGCAACCGGACATGTCGCTGCTGCAGTTCGATGGCCTGAGCATCGAAGCGCAGCAGTGGGACATCAAGGGTGCGCAGTTCGACCTGGTGCTCGGCACCTTCGAACATCAGGACGGGCGCATCAGCGGCTACCTGGATTACGCCACTGACCTGTTCGACGCCTCGACCGTCGAGCGCCTGTACGGCCAGCTGCTGACGGTGTTGAACGCCGTTTGCGCGCAACCGCACACCGCCATCGGCGACCTGCCGTTGCTGGGTGAGGCGGACCTGGTGGCGCTGGATCGGTGGAACACGCCGCCGTTCTCGCCCTACGCTGACCGCCCGATTCACGAGCTGATTGCCGACCACGCACGCTTGCGTCCCGATGCCATCGCTCTGGTCCATGGCCAGCAGCGCCTGACCTTCGCCGAGTTCGACCGTCGCGCCAACCAGTTGGCCCATGCCTTGCGGGCTCGTGGCATCGGCACTGAAGTGCGAGTGGCGATTGCCATGGAGCGCGGTGTGGATTTGTGGTTGTCGTTCATGGCGGTGTTGAAAGCCGGTGGCGCCTACATTCCACTGGACCCTGATTACCCGACCGAACGCTTGCGCTACATGCTCGAAGACGGCGGCGTAAAGCTGCTGATCTCCCACGATGCGGCGCTGGATCGGGTGCCGGTGGGTGATGTGCCGTTGCTCAATCTGGATCAACTGGATGTCTCGGATGAGCCCGAAACCGCGCCAGAGGTGACGATTCACCCGCAACAACTGGCGTACCTGATCTACACCTCGGGTTCGACCGGCAAGCCGAAGGGCGCAGCGATTGCCCATGGCGATATCTCGATGCATATCCAGACCATCGGCGAGCGTTATCGCTTCACCGCCGAGGACCGCAAGTTCCATTTCCTGTCGATCAGCTTCGACGGTGCCCACGAAGGCTGGATGATGCCGATGTGTTACGGCGCCCGCGTCGTACTGCGGGATCAGGAACTGTGGAGCGTCGAGCAGACTTACGACACGCTGATTCGCGAAGGCATCACCGTGGCGTCGTTCCCGCCGAGCTACCTGCGCCAGTTGTCCGACTGGGCGGGTTTGCAGGGCAAGGGGCCGGGGGTGAAAACCTACTGCTTTGCCGGTGAAGCCTTCAGCCGCGAAATGCTGCATGACGTCATCCGCAACCTGCAGCCGCTGTGGATCATCAACGGCTACGGCCCGACTGAAACTGTGGTCACGCCGACCCTGTGGCTGGCGTCTGCGCAGACGGCGGATTTCACCACGGCCTATGCGCCAATCGGTGACCTGGTGGGGGACCGCCAGGGCTACGTGATGGACGCGGATCTGAACCCGCTGCCTCAAGGCATCGCTGGCGAACTGTACCTGGGTGGCGCCGTGGCGCGGGGTTATCTGGACCGTCCCGGCGCCACCGCCGAACGCTTCCTGCCGCACCCGTTCCGGGCCGGCGAGCGCATCTATCGCAGTGGCGACCGCGTGCGCCTGAACAGCCAGGGCCTGCTGGAATACCTGGGCCGCATCGACCACCAGATCAAGATTCGCGGCTTCCGCATCGAGGCCGGTGAAATCGAGGCGGCCCTCAAGGGTTGTGAAGGCGTGCGAGAAGCCTTGGTCATCGTGCGTGACGGGGCGAACGGCAAGCAGCTTCTTGGGTACGTCGGCGGCAACGATCTCAACGAAGAACAGATCAAGCAGGAACTGAGCCTTACGCTGCCGGAATACATGGTGCCGCACTACATCGTCTGCATGGAGCGCCTGCCGCAGTTGCCCAACGGCAAGCTCGACCGCAACGCGCTGCCCAATCCGCACGTCAGCAGCCACAGCTTCGAAGCGCCTCAGGGCGAGCGCGAAGAGCACTTGGCAAAAGTCTGGCAGCAGCTGTTGGGTGTCGAAAGCGTCAGCCGTCAGGACAGTTTCTTCGAGCTGGGCGGTGACTCGATCCAGTCGCTGGCGGTGATTACCCGTCTGCGTCAGGTTGGCTTGAAACTGCTGCCCAAGGACGTGTTCAGCCACCCACGGCTCAAGGACCTGGCCCTGCGCCTGACCCTGGTCGAGGCCACTGGTAAAGTGCTGGTCGATGAAACACCAACCGGCGAGCTGCCGTTGACGCCGATCCAGGCGCATTTCTTCGAGCAGCCGATGGTCAACCGTGCGCACTTCAACCAGGCGCTGCTGCTGGAGGTTAAGCGCCCGGTCGAGGCGCCTCTGTTGGCCCGTGCGCTGGAGGCGGTGCTGCGTCATCACGATGGCCTCAACCTGAGCTTCCGGCAGTTGACCGACAACCGCTGGCAGCAGGCTTACCGGGAAACACCGGTCAGCGACAGCCTGTGGGTGCGTGACGTCGCCGATGACAACGAGCTGACCGCCCTGTGCGAGCAGGCCCAGCGCAGCCTCGACCTGCAGGACGGCCCTTTGCTGCGGCTGGTACTGGCGCAGATGCCGGATGCCAGTGAGCAGCGCCTGCTGCTGGTCGCGCACCACCTGGTGGTGGACGGTGTGTCCTGGCGTGTGTTGCTGGAGGACCTGGCCCGTGCCTACGCGCAACTGGCGTCGAACAGCGTCGTCAATCTGGGCCCGAAAGCCAGCAGCTACCAGCGCTGGGCGCGCCACTTGCAGCAGGCAGCACTGAGTCCTGAACGTGAAGCCGAGGCTGGGCAGTGGCTCGCGCAGGTCGGTCAGGACGATACCCTGTGGCCGGTGGACAACGCTCAGGGGCGTGCGACTCAGCAGGATCTCGAACAGTGTGAATTGCTGCTCGATGCCGACTCGACCCGCCGCCTGTTGCGCGAAGCTCCGGCGGCGCTGGATGCGCGAATCGATGAAATCCTGCTGGCGGCATTGGCCCACACGCTCGAAGGCTGGACCGGTCGCAGCGACAACCTCGTTGCCCTGGAAGGTCATGGCCGCGAGGCGCTGTCCGAGGCGCTGGATGTGGGCCGAACCCTGGGCTGGTTCACCAGCCTGTTCCCGGTACGGGTCAAGGCCGCCAGCAGCATTCGCCAGACGCTGGAACAGGTTCGCGCCCTGGTGCGTGGCTTGCCGGACAAGGGCCTGGGCTTCGGCCTGCTGCGTTATCTGGGCAATGAGCGGGTGCGTGAACAACTGGCCGCGCTGCCGGAGCCCAAGGTGGTGTTCAACTACCTGGGGCAGTTCGATCAGGATCTGGGCGACGGTCGTTTTGCGCCGTCGAAAGTGTCTGTCGGCGCCTTGATCGATCCGGCCACGGCGCTCAATCGCGAGCTGGAAATCAACGGCCAGGTGTACGCCGGGCAGTTGGGGCTGACTTTCCGTTTCAGCGGCCAGCGCTACCAGCGCCAGACCATCGAACGCCTGCAAAACGCTTATCGCCAGGCGTTGGTTCAACTGCTGGAATCACTGCCGGTGGCACAGCCAGAGTCGCCGGCAAGCGCCAAGCCATCGAGCAACAACGGCGCGCCCAACCCGCTGATCCGCCTGACCAGCGGCCCCAGCGACAAGCCGCCGGTGTTCTGCGTGCACCCGGTCAGCGGCACGGTGGTGGGCTATTACGCCCTGGCTCGTCGGCTGTCCGCGCAGTGGGACGTGTGGGGCATCCAGAACCGTCAGGTGCTGGACGGCAACTGGCGCGATTCCTCCATCGAGCAGATGGCCCGGGATTACGTCAAGGCGCTGCTGGAGCAGCAACCGGGCGGGACCTATCGCCTGGTCGGCTGGTCGATGGGCGGCACCATGGTGCTGGAAATGGCCCGCCTGTTGACCCGTCTGGGCAAGCGTGTGGAGTTCGTCGGCCTGATCGACGGCTACGTGCCGGGGGCAGGGCAGCCGCGGCCACCTGTGCCGGAAAACAGAGCGCTGGACAGCGATCCCGACAGCGAAGGCGACGAGCACTGGCAACAGTTGCTGGGCGTCGAGCGGCACATGCGCACGCTGGCCAATCAATGCCGGGAAATCCACCACCAGAGCGTGCCGGTGTACGCCTGGTGGGCCGAGCGTTCCCCGGAAAATAACGATAACGCACCGGCTCTTCTGGAGCAGGGCATGGGTGCTCGCATGCAGGTTTCGGCCTGGATCGACGCCGACCACCTTTCGATTGTCCGTGATCAGCAGTTCATCACCCAGCTTGCCGAGGCCCTCGCGCAGGTCAACGAGCGTCCTCAATCACATGATTTCCAGGAGCAGGAATATGCATAGCCAACACAACGTGACGCCGATCAACGCTGAAAGCGGGCCAGACGCAGCGCTGGTCAATGCGAACTACCAGTTCGCGCCGACCCCGCGGCTGGAGCGTCAGGCAGCGGTGGAGTCCAACGCCCGCAGCTATCCGCGGCGCATTCCGCTGGAACTCAAGCGCGCCCAGGGCATTCACGTGCAGGACAGCGAAGGGCGCTGGTTCATCGATTGCCTGGCCGGTGCCGGCACCCTGGCGCTGGGGCACAACCACCCGGAGGTGGTGCAGGCAATGCGCAGCACCCTCGATGGTCAACGCCCGCTGCACACCCTGGACCTGATGACCGAGGCCAAGGACGACTTCATCAATGAACTGTTCGCCCTGTTGCCGGCGGAGTTCGCCAGGGATGCGCGCATCCAGTTCTGCGGCCCGGCGGGCACCGACGCGGTAGAGGCGGCGCTGAAACTGGTGCGCACCGCCACCGGCCGCAGCAACCTGATGGCGTTCCACGGCGCCTACCACGGCATGACCCAGGGCGCACTGGGGTTGATGGGCAATCTGGGGCCCAAGGCGTATCTGGACGGCATGGCTTCGAACGCGCAGTTTCTGCCGTTCCCGTACGACTACCGTTGCCCGTTCGGCGTGGGTGGCGAGGCGGGCGAACGCATTGGCCTGCATTACATCGAAAACCAGCTGACGGACCCGGAAAGCGGCGTGTTGAAACCGGCCGGGATGATTCTGGAAACCCTGCAGGGCGAGGGCGGCGTGGTGCCAGCCTCGGCCAACTGGTTGCGTGAGGTGCGGCGCATCACCCGCGAGGCCGGGGTGCCGATGATCCTCGACGAAATCCAGTGTGGCGTCGCCCGAACCGGCAAGCCATTCGCCTTCCAGCACGCCGACATCATCCCCGACGTGCTGGTGCTGTCCAAGGCCATCGGTGGCAGCCAGCCGATGGCGGTGGTGGTCTACAACAAGTCGCTGGACGTCTGGAAACCGGGCTCCCACGCCGGGACCTTCCGTGGCAACCAGCTGGCGATGGTCGCCGGCTCCACCACCTTGCGTATCGTGCGCGAGCAGCAACTGGATCAGCATGCTGCGGCGATGGGCGAGCGCCTGACCGGGCATCTGCGGGGGTTGCAGAAGGACTATCCGCAGATGGGCGATGTGCGCGGCATGGGCCTGATGCTCGGAGTGGAGATGGTCAACCTCGAAGGGCGCACCGATGCCTTGGGCCGCTTCCCGCAGAACGGTGAACTGGCTTCGAAAATCCAGCGTGAGTGCCTCAAGCGCGGCTTGATCATCGAAGTGGGTGGCCGCCATTCCAGCGTCATCCGGTTCCTGCCGCCCCTGATCGTCACTGCTGCCCAGATCGACCAGATTGCCGAGATCTTCGGCGCTGCGGTCGCTGCTGCAACTCGCTAGAACCCCTCCCGAATGTATCAGCGATGTGTCAGCCCCGCGGGGCAGAGATGGCATTTCGCTGTTACACGTAATACTAATGGTAATGAGAATAATTCTTTGCTACATTTTCACGCTTTTTTGACATTTCCGGTCAAGATTCAGGGGCTTGGGGCCCGCGATAATCAAAGGGAGGGGGAGTAAGGATGGGTAGCTACAACAACAATCAATTCAAGGTGAAAGCCTTGGCGGCGCTGGTTGCAACGGTCGCCTGCCACGGTGTGGCCTGGGCCGAGGATGCCCCGGTCAAGCCGGCAAAAGGCAACACCATTCAACTGCAGAATTCGCTCGTTTCCGGGGAAGCCATAGCGGTAGAGAATGAAACCGGCTACCAGGCCAAGAACAGCACCGCAGGCACCAAGACCAGCACTCCATTATCGGAAACACCGCGCTCTGTATCCGTCGTGACACGTCAGCGCATGCAGGATCAGGCCTCGCAGACCCTCACCGACGTGCTCGGTTACGTGCCGGGTATTTTCGCGCCGCCGTTCGCCGTGGGTGACGGTCTGGCGGGCGACCTGTTCTCCATTCGCGGCTTCAACGCCACCGACTACGGTTACGGCCTGCTCAAGGACGGCCTGCGTCTGCAAGGCAACCGTTACGACACCACCACCGAGCCTTATGGCCTGGAACGCACCGAAGTGTTCCGCGGCCCAAGCTCGATCCTGTACGGCGAAAACGCCCCGGGCGGCCTGGTCAACCTGGTCAGCAAACGCCCGACCGAAACCGCACAGGGCGAGGCCAAGTTCAGCTATGGCAGCAACAATCGCCGCCAGCTGGGCCTGGACGTGTCCGGCCCGCTGACCGACGACAACCGCATCCTGGGCCGCATCGTGATGCTCGGCCGCAACGCCGACACCCAGGTCGACTCGGTGCCGGACGATCGCCTGTACATCGCTCCGTCGATGACCTTCAACTTCGACGAAGACACTGCCCTTACGTTGCTGTCGTCCTACCAGCGCGACCGCACCAAACTGCTGCTGGGCTATCCGGCGGCGGGCACGCTGCTGAACAACCCCAACGGCAAGATCGGCAAGTCGCAGTTCAACGGCAACCCGAACTGGGATGACTTCGAGCGTGAAACCTGGACCCTGGGTTACGAGTTCAGCCATCAGTTGAACGAGAACTGGCAGTTCCGCCAGAACTCGCGCTACATGGAATCGCGTCTGAACCGTCACGAAACCTGGCCGAACAACCTGAACAACGCAGGTTTTGGCACCACGCTGAGCAGCACCGCATACGACCGCGACAACAAGTCCGTGACCTACTCGGTGGACAACCAGTTCGAAGGCCACTTCACCAGCGGCGCACTGGAAAACACCGTGCTGCTGGGCGCCAGCTACGACCGCACCTCCTTCAATCAGGACTGGAACGCAGGCCTGGGCGGCACCTACAACGTGTTCAATCCGGTGTTCTCGCCGGTTCAGCCGCGCACCACGCAGTACGTGCAGAACTCCCAGCTCGACCAGCACATGTACGGTGCCTACGGCCAGTTGCAGAGCAAGTACGACAACTGGATCTTCCTCTTGGGCGGTCGTCAGGACTGGGTCCACAGCGAATACCGCAACCGTGCGAGCGCCGCTCGCGCAGGCAGCGCAGCAGTGGCGGCCACCGATCTGGATGGCTGGGATCATCGTTTCAGTTGGCAGACCGGCCTGATGTACCAGTTCGACAACGGCATCTCGCCTTACATCAGCTACTCGACTGCGTTCACTCCGGTGCAGCAGTCGTCGCAGCCGAACGGTGAATTGCTCGATCCGATCCTGAGCCATCAGTACGAAGCGGGTGTGAAGTACGAGCCTAAAGGCTGGAACACCACGTTCAGCGCGGCGGTCTTCCAGTTGACCAAGACCCACGATGTGGTGGCCGGCTCCAACGGTTTCAGCCAGCAGGTCGGGGAGAGCGAGTCCAAGGGGATCGAGCTTGAGGCCAACAGCGACATCACCAAGAACCTCAGCCTGATGGCGTCGTACACCTACACCGATGCACGGGTGACCAAGGATGCACCGGGTTCGCTGTTCGAAGATCACCAACTGACCGGCATCCCGCGTAACCAGGCGTCGGGCTGGGCGACCTATCGCTTCCTCGATGGTCCGCTGAGCGGGTTCCGTCTGGGCGGTGGTGTGCGTTATTTCGACAACACCTTCGCGTACACCTCGCCGACGCTGTACGGCAAGTTGAAGACGGGCGATGTGACGCTGGTCGATGCGCTGGTCGGGTACGACATCGACAAGCACTGGTCGGTGGACGTGAACGCCAAGAACCTGTTCGACAAGGAATACGTCAGCGGGTGTAACAACGCCGGTCGCTGCTATTGGGGTGAAGAGCGTACCGTCATGGGGACCGTTGCCTTCCGTTGGTAAGGGTTGATTGACCACCGACCGTAGCAGTCCGGCTTGCCGGCGGGGCGTTTTCAAGATCGCTCCCGCCGGCAAGCCGTGCTGCTACGGGGATTTTTGATCGTGTTTGATCGTTCCCACGCTTTGCGTGGTAACGGCTTGTTTGACGCTCCGCGTCTTTCGGCGACGCTGGGGTTGTGTGTATATCCGTTATCGCGGTGGTTGGACTTTAGGGTTTCGCCCCTTACGGGCGACCTACTTTCTTTCGGGAAAGTAGGCAAACCATTTGCTCCTGGCTGGGGTCCTTCGGACTTCCCTCGACTCCGGCGCCGTTCCGGGGGCACGCCATGATGGGCCATCCATGGCCCGCACGGCTTTCGCGGCTTCCTGCCGCTCATCCCCCTCCACGACACCTACGCTCGGCCTGGCGCCTTGACGTCGCGCCCTGTGTCGCCTGCACCACCGCGCATGAAAAGCAAAATCAAAATCTAGAACACACCACCATCCCGTAGCAGTCCGGCTTGCCGGCGTCGGCGCCCCCAAAATCGCCGACGCCGGCAAGCCGGACTGCTACGGGCCGATTGAACGACGCTGAGATAGGGTGCAGATCCGTCATTGGGTCAATTGCACCTGAGGGTCCCAATCACCGTATTCAACTCACCCGCCAATGTCGCCAGTTCATCACTGGTGCTGGCCGAATCCACTGTCTGGCGCACGGTACGCTCGGTCACGTCGCGGATGCTCACCACCGCGCGGTTCATTTCTTCGGCCACTTGGCTCTGCTGCTGGGCGGCGACGGCGATCTGGGTGTTGCTTTCGCGCATCTGCGCCACGGCTTCGGTAATGGCCGTCAGTGCTTGTCCAGCTTCTCGGGCGTGGGCCACGCAATCGTCGGCCTTGTGCGAGCTTTCCTGCATGAAGTCCACCGCATCGCGGGTACCGGCCTGCAGCACCGAGACCATGGTGGTGATCTCGTCGGTTGAGGTCTGCACGCGCCTGGCCAGGTTGCGCACCTCGTCGGCGACCACCGCAAAGCCGCGCCCCATCTCCCCGGCGCGGGCCGCTTCGATGGCGGCGTTCAGGGCCAGCAGGTTGGTCTGCTCGGCGATGCTGTGGATCACGTTGACCACGCCGTTGATCTTCTGGCTGTCCTCGGCCAGGCGCTGGATCATACCGGCGGTCTGCTGCACGCCACTGGACAGCCCGGCGATGGACAGTTGCACCCGGTCCACCACCGCCTTGCCGCTGCCGGCCAGCGCATCCGCGCTTTGCGACTGATCGCGGGTGGCGCTGGCGTGTTGGGCGATGTGGTAGACGGTAGCGGTCATTTGGTTGATGGCCGTGGCGACCTGATCGGTCTCGCTCTGCTGGCCGAGCATGCCTTCGCGCACATCGCTCATGCCTGAAGCCAGGTGCACGGCACCCTGGTCCAGCCGCGCTGCCGATTGCGCGACGGTGCCGACCACGCGCTGATACCCGGCCTGCATGGCGTTGAACGCCTTGGCCATCTGCCCGACTTCGTCATCACCGGCCAGCGGCACCCGGGCGCACAGGTCGCCGCTGTGTTCGACGTGCAGCATCACGTCCTTGAGGGTGTTGAGATGTGTCAGCAGGAAACGGATCAACAGTTGGGAGGCACCGAGCATGGCCAGCATCAGCACGAACACCGCAAGGGCGTACTGGCCGAGGTGCTCGGTCAGGACCTGATTGAAGGAGGGAGGGGCGGCAATCGGGTGGATGTCCGCAAGCGCTTGTCCGGCGGGCCATGCAGCCTGCCATTGTGCCTGGACCTGCACCGCCTGCCGGGCATCCTCGGCGCGGCTGTGTTGCTCCAGGTTCACGGCGTACAGCACCAGCAGCAGAGTGGTGAAGAAGGCGACCGCGTTCACCGCCCAGAATTTGTATTTCAGCGAAATGTTGCTCAGCCAGCGGCTCATGAGAAGCTCTTCTGTGATTGCACGGGGTAAGGCAAGGTGCCATTAGTGTGTGCAATCGGCTGGGGTCAGAGGTTGATCTGGATCAATGAGCGAGATGAGGCACGTTGCCTGTCACGCCACCGTACCTGTGGGAGCGAGCTTGCTCGCGAAAGCGGTGGCGCGCCGATACGGCGTTGTCGGGACGAACGCTTTCGCGGGCAAGCCCGCTCCCACAGAGGAAGCTGCAAGTCACTGGCATCGGTGAGGCATCAGCCTGCGAGCTGCGGCAATCCAAAGAACGCCTGGGCGCACGCGGTGGTGTGGGCTGCAACATCCTGCGCGGTTTCACCCCGGTGCAACGCCACTTCCCGCAACACTTCCGGAAGGTACGCCGGCTCGTTACGGCCGTTCTTCGGCTTGGGCCGGAGGCTGCGCGGCAACAGGTACGGCGCGTCACTTTCCAGCATCAGCCGGCCACGGGGGATTTCTCGCACCAGCGGGTGCAGGTGCGTGCCACGGCGCTCGTCGCAGATCCAGCCGGTGATGCCGATGTGCAGGTCCATGTCCAGATAACTGAACAGCGCGCGTTTCTCGCCGGTGAAGCAATGCACCACCGCAGCGGGCAGGTGGTCGCGGTATTCGCGCAGGATGGCCAGCAGCCGTTCGTCGGCTTCCCGCTCGTGGAGGAACACCGGCATTTTCAGGGCAACCGCCATGGCCAGTTGGGCGTGCAGGGCCTTTTCCTGCTGTGGACGAGGGGAGAAGTCGCGGTTGAAGTCCAGCCCGCATTCGCCCACCGCACGCACGGCATTTTCTTTGAGCAGGGCATGCAACTCTTTCTCGGTTTCGCTTGTCCAAGCGCTCGCCGAGTGGGGGTGCACCCCGGCGGTGCTGAACAATCGCACACCGCTTTCATCCAGTTGGCGGCACATTTGCAAGGCTTGTTCGCTGCCTTCGACATCGGTTCCCGTGAGGATCAATTGACCCACGCCAGCGGCGTAGGCGCGGTCGAGTACTTCCCGTTCCTTTGAAGCGAAGCTTGAGTTGGTCAGATTGACGCCGATGTCGATTAATTGCATGGTTTCACCCTTGGCCTAGGCCCAGAAGAATACCAGAGCGTTTGAAGCGATAAAAAAACAAGCGGGTTCAACTGCTTAACAATTTTAATTCCCTGTGACGTCGCAGGCCGTTGCGCCTTGCGCAGCTCGCGCGGCTGTCCGGCACAGGCTTCAAGTCCGTTTTTCGGCATTTTTCCGGAGCTTCAATGATTCGAGCCCCCATGCTCACGTTGCTGTGCCTGTTTTCGGTGCCGTCTCTCGCCGATGCGACGCAACACACTGCCGGGCCGCCGGTGGTCATCAAGAAATCGCAGGTTCGTGACCTGTCCGCGATCCGCAGCAGCAAGGTGCTGAGGGTGCTGGTCAATCAGAGCCGCAACAGTTCCGGCGAAGTGCAGGGCGAGGCCATCGGTGTCGAATACCGTCGCCTGCAAGCCTTCGAAAAGTATCTCAATGGCCACGCCCGCGATGGCCAGAAGGTCTCCCTCAAGCTGATCCCCAAGGCCAAGGACCAGTTGCTCGCCGCCCTGCAGCGTGGCGAAGGCGATCTGGTTGCCCCCGGCGAGTTGCTCGACGCCAGCGCGGCCAAGTATGTCGACCCCACCAATGCGGTGGTCAGCGGTGTGCCGCTGGTGCTGGTGGGCGTGCGCGGCGAGCGCAGTTTCAAGCGCCCCGAGCAATTGTCCGGGCGCACCCTGATGCTGACCTCCGGCAGCGCTGCCAACCAGGCGGTGGTGCAATTGAACCAGAAACTGGCATTGCACAAGCTGGCGCCGGTGAAGGTCGAATGGGTCGATCCGAGCCTGGCGGTGGAGGATGTGCTGGAAATGGTTCAGGCCGGTATCTATCACCTGACGGTGGTCGAACAACCGATTGCCGAGCGCTGGGCCAAGGTGATGCCCAAGCTGCGGGTCGACCGTTCGGTGGCCCTGAGCAACGGCGACATGCAGTGGTTCGTGCGCAAGGACGCCGTGATGCTGCACGCCACGGTGGACCGCTTCCTTGAAACCTGGCAAGCGCCGGCCAACCAGGACGTCGCGTTTCAGAAGGCCTACAAGGACCTGTATCGCGTGCACTACCCCTTGGCTCGGGAGGATCGCCAGCGCCTGGAGAAACTTCGCCCGACCCTGCAACGCCATGCCGACGCACAGAAGATGGACTGGCTGGACCTGGCCGCCCTGGCGTTCAAGGAGTCCCAGCTCAACCCGGGCGCCAAGGGCGGCAGCGGTGCCACGGGCCTGTTGCAGATCACGCCATCGGCAGCCCAGCGGGTTGGGGTGGGCAACATCCGTGATGTGGACGGCAACGTGCAGGCGGCCAGCAAATACCTGGCAATGATTCGCCGCAAGTTCTTTTCAAGCCCCAGGATCAACGAACGCGAGCGCATGGCGTTCACCCTCGCGGCCTACAACCTGGGCCCGGAGCGGGTGCAGGCGATGCGCACCCAGGCCAAGCGCCAGGGGCTGAATCCCAACCAGTGGTTCTTCCAGGTCGAGCGCGTGGCGATGGAACAGGTGGGGATGGGCGTGGTGAGCTACGTTAATAGTGTGAACAAATACTATCTGGCGTATGACCAGGAGCGCAGTTCGCTGGAGAGTCCTTCACAACGTAAAGTGGCTTCCAGAGACTGATCGATTAATTCGATGTTTATGGCGGGATTTTTGCGATTTTCATATTTGATGATTCGATTATGATGGCGCCACTTCTTCTTACCAAATGGAATTAAACGCCATGAACGCTCAAATCAAATCGCTGTTCAACACCAACGCCGGCTACGGCATCACTGTCCTGCGCATTCTTGTGGGCATCATCTTCATGGCTCACGGCAGCCAGAAACTGTTCGGCATGTTTGGCGGTTACGGCCTGGAAGGCACCGGCCAGTACATGGCGAGCCTGGGTCTGAATCCGGGTTACCTGATGGCGTTGCTGTCGGGCAGTGCCGAGTTCTTCGGTGGCCTGGCGTTGTTCCTGGGCCTTCTGGTGCGCCCTGCGGCGGTGGTGCTGATCGTGATGCTGGTGGTGGCGATCCTCTCGGTGCACATCCATAACGGTCTGTTCATGGCCAACAACGGTTACGAGTTCGGCCTGGCACTCCTGGGTGCGGCGGTTGCGGTGCTGTTCGAAGGGGCAGGCCGGGTTTCGCTGGATCGGTTGATTGCCGCGAAGTAAGCAGCAAGTTCCACCTGTAGCAGCACGGCTTGCCGGCGGGGGCGTCATTGAGATCGCCCCCGCCGGCAAGCCGTGCTGCTACGGGGCGTGAAAGGATCGACGATTATCGATCAGAGGATTTCTGTGGGAGCGGGCTTGCCCGCGAAAGCGGCGGGCCAGCCAGCATCAAGGCATCAGGGCCAATGCATTCGCGGGCAAGCCCGCTCCCACAGGTGCTGTCCTGGCGCTAGCAGAAAAATGGCTACACGCAGAATTGACAATTCCCCTGCGGCTTCTCTAGGATGCCGCTCATGCGCCGATTTAAACAGCTACTTGCGGGGCGCCTGATGTCGTGAAAACGCCATCGAAATACCGCTAAAGCGCTGGTTCGGTGTTGCCTCTCACCTGCCCGGCGGAACATTGAGGCAGAGAAACTACACCATGAGCAGCCACGCCAACCCGCGCCCTCTCATTCGTCTGGCACCTATCGCCGGCCAATTCGTTCGTCGCAATCCGAAGATTCTCCTGGGCGGTTCCCACCAGCCGACGCTCTTGCGTTATCTGGACGGCTGGCCCCGTCGTCAGAACGGCCCCCACGCATTTCTCATCAAATTCATCGAAGCCAACGCGCCCCTCGACCGGTTCGCAAACGACCAGTTCGACCTGGCCGTCATTCAGGCACCCAGCGCCGAGCGCGCCGAGTCGGTGATTGGACACCTGACGCGCATCGCCCGGCAGGGTTTGATCACACGCTGCTGATCGGGCGGCGGCTGGGTTGCAGTCGGCCGTCCGGGTCAGTCTTTTTGAGCGCGCTGCGGATCTGGTTGGCGTGCCGGCAGTTGGCGACGATATTGCTGCGCAACGACCAGTCAGTGTTGATGATGAAAAAGTTCTGGATGTAGCTGTTTTCATCCACCGACTTGAACCACTCATCGATCTTGTTGCTCAAGTCCGTAGGGGCGTGGAAGGGCAGCGAGTACTTGGCGCACTGCACGGCCTTGAGCTCGAAGTCGCGCTTGCTCTCCTTGCCAATCCTGTCGACAAACGCTTTGAGTGTGTTGGTGTTGAACAGGTTTTCCCCCGGCCAGCACTGCTCGACGCCCGGCCACAATTCATGACTGGCCGATCCGTGGTTATAGGCCACGACCACGTTCTTGCCCGGGTGTTCGTTCCAGAGCTGTGCAAGGGTCTGTCCGCGCAAGGCGTAGGGCAGCCGCCTGGAGCCCAGCCCGGTATAGATCAAGGCTTGCAGCTCTTCATGGGCTTGCGCTGTGAACTTGTCGAACTGATGAAAATCCAGAATGACGATTTCCCGAGCCTTGCTCCCGTCCTGTTCCAGTTCGGCGAAATACTCCCGCGTACGCTGCAGGATATCGACAGCCACCGTCCTGCCCGATGAGGTCAGGTGAAAGACCTGGAAGCGCCTGGCGTCGCCCTCGGGATAAGAGGAGTAGAACCTGATGCGCAGGTCGAGCGCCCTGATGCCGTTGCGCAATTGTTGGTGTGGCGAGACGTCCTGCGCGAACTCCTGAAGGACGCCCAGGTTGGGTGATTGCTTGTCGCTGCCTGAGTTGTGGGTGCCTGGCAGAATCAGCTCATCGACCCGCAGGCTTTCCAGCCCAGGGGTGCGCGCCATCCAGTTCAGGTGCAGAGGGGGATTGCTTGAGGTGCTGGCCATGTCGTCATTCCTTGACGTAATGGCGGCGCGCGGAGAGCACGGCCGCGTGAAAAGTCCAGGGATCACGTTACCGAACGAAAACGCCCGGTCAATGAAGGCACCGGGCGCGAACTGTTGCAGGATGTTGGGAGGGCGCAGCCTGCGTAGCCCGCCTCAGCTTACCCGCAGCACCACGCGACCGCGCACCGGATCTTCGTCCAGGTGGTTGTGGGCCTTGCCGAACTGCTCGAAGGGCCAGGTGCGATGGATGTCCGGCTTGAGCAGGCCTTTGACGGTCAGATCGTTGATCGTGTCCAGGGCGCGCTTCATGGCCTCGCTGTCCTGGGCGATGCCCAGTTCCGGTTTGCCGGTGAAGTTCTCCAGGCAGTGCACGAAGAAGCGCATGTTCTTGCGGAAGGCCTGCATCGCCGGGAAGGGAGTGGTGTTGCCGCCGCGCAGGCCATACAGCACCAGGCTGCCACGGGGCGCCAGCACGTCACCGAGCCGCGACATGTGCATGCCACCGTAGCCGTCGAATACCGCTTCGATGCCCTTGCCCTTGGTCAATGCGTCGATGCGCAGGCAAATGTCGTCCTCTTCGGTCACGATCACCCGCTCGGCACCATTGGCCAGCAGGTATTCGCGGTCCTCGGCATGTTCAGTCGCCGCGATAACCCTTAGGCGCAGCGCCTTGCCCAGTTGTACGAAAGCGATACCTGGGCTGTAGGCCGCGTCGGTGACCAGCACCGTCTGCCCGGCCTGCACCCGCGCCAGATCGACGAGGGCGAAGTAGGCCAGCAGCATCGGCGTGTAATGAACGCTGGCTTCGACCGGCGTCAATGCATCGGGATAGCGGGTCAGGGCGTTGCGCGGCACCAGCACATGGTCGCCGCACACCGGGTAGTCGTTGGCGCTCATGGCCTTGAAGCTGGCGACCTTGTCACCTACTTTCAGATCGGTGACGTCGGCGCCCACGGCCTCGACGATCCCAGCCATTTCGCTGCCGATACCGGCTGGCAATTGCACCTTGGCCAGGGCCAGGTTCTGGCGCCACAACACATCGTCCCAGCTGATGCCGATGGCTTCGGCACGAACCAGCACTTCCTGTGGACCGGGCAAACGGTCAGGCTGCTCCTCGCAACTGAGCACATCGGCTTTGCCGAAGCGATGAAATTTGATGGCGCGTGACATTTCCAACCTCGACTCATTTGATTAGCGTTGGAATGACTCTACGGGGCAGGGGGCTCGGGGACCATTTCTGTCTGTCGATACCCGACATGTCTGTTATCAATTGAGAATCGCGGAACTCTCAAACGGTGCGATCAGGGTTTATGATCCAGCTCACCCATTCTTCGAACAACAGAGGCTGACAATGTCGTGTGATGCTCGCTTCAAACAGCTGTGCGCCCAGTCCGGTCATGACTTCGACGGCGAGATCAAGATCGGTGGCAACTACGTGCCGCTGGTGCGCCATGAGGATCAGATCTACATCAGCGGGCAGATCCCCCGGGTCGGCGACAGGGTGGTGGTGACCGGGCGCGCCGGTGGTGATGTGACGCTGGAAGCTGCGCAACAGGGCGCCAGGATCAGCGCGCTGCGGGCCATTGCACTGTTGCAGCGCGGCGTCGGCAGCCTGGATCGGATCGTACGGGTGCTGCGCATGACGATGTACGTGCAGTGCACCGACAGTTTCACCCAGCACAGCGAAGTGGCCGACGGCGCGTCCGAGGTGCTGTTTTTCGTGTTCGGCGAGGCGGGCGCCCATACCCGCAGTTCGGTGGGGGTGTATCAGTTGCCCAAGAATGCGACGGTCGAGATGGATCTGATCGCGGTGGCTGAGCGGGATTGAGCATTATTTGCCCCATGTCGCCAGCACGCTGTCCACGAAATGCCGGACCTTGGGCAGCCGATAGCGATCCTGGGCGTACATCAGCCACATGGGCCGGCTCGGCGGACGATAAGCCTGCAGCAACGGTATCAGCTTGCCCGCCTGCAAGTCCTCGCTGATCAGCACGTCCGGCAACATCGCGATGCCCATGCCCGCCAGCGCCGCCTGACGCAAGGCGGGCGAGCTGTTGACGATCATCGAGCCTGCCACCGGAATCTCGATCACCCCTTCAGGCCCCGTGAGTTTCCACAGCTTGTCGGTGGCCCGCCAGTCGTCCCCGGCCGGATAGGCGAACGCCAGGCAATTGTGCTCGCACAAGTGCGCAGCCTTCAGTGGCGTGCCACGGCGCTCCAGGTAATCGCGCGAGGCGCAGATGGTCAGGGTGTAATCCCGCAAGGGGCGGGCGATCAGCGCAGAAGATTCGGGCATCCCCAAGCGAATCGCGGCGTCGAAGCCGTGCTCGATCAGGTCCATCAACTGGTTGCTCAGCACCACCTCGACTTTGATCTGCGGGTACTGGTCCATGAAATCCTTGAGCATCGGTGACAGGCGCTCGGCACCAAAAGCTGGAGGAGCAGTGATGCGCAACGTGCCGCTGGGCCGGGTCTGGATGTGTTCGGCCATGCGCTCGGAATCGTTGACCAGCGCCAGTACGTCGAGGCAGCGGCGGTAGTACTGCGTGCCGAATTCCGTCAGGTTCTGGCGACGGGTCGTACGCTGCAAAAGGCTCACGCCCAGTCGCTGCTCCAGTGCCTTGAGGTGATTGCCGACCATGGTCGTCGACATTTCGCACTGCCGAGCGGCGGCGGTCAGGCTGCCGCTTTCCACCACCTTCACGAATACCGTCATTGCCTGGAACACATCCATTAGCCACTCCAGCTTTAAAGTCACTCAAGAAATGCCATCTTTATACAGCATATCGGGCTAACGATACTGACGTCACCCACTGTGATGGAGCAATCGAGATGACCGCCGCCTGCCTGATGAACACCTACAAACCGCTGCCCCTGAGCTTTGTCAGAGGAGAAGGCGCGCGCCTCTGGGACGAGACCGGTCGCCAGTACCTCGACGCCATGGCGGGCGTGGCCGTGACCAACGTCGGGCACAGCCATCCGCAGCTGGTGACGGCAATCAGCGAGCAGGCCGGGTTGCTCCTGCACACTTCCAACCATTACCGGATCGACTGGCAACAGCGCCTGGCTGCGAAGCTGACCCGCCTGGCGGGGCTGGAGCAGGTGTTCTTCAACAATTCCGGGGCCGAGGCCAACGAAACCGCACTCAAGCTGGCGCGTTTGCATGGCTGGGCCAAAGGCATCGAACAGCCGCTGATACTGGTCATGGAAAACGCCTTTCATGGCCGCACGCTGGGCACGCTGTCGGCCAGTGACAGCGGTTCGGTGCGCTTGGGGTTTCAGCCGTTCTCCGGGGAATTCGTCAAAGTGCCTTTCGGTGATATCGAAGCGGTGCGCCAGGCGAGCCGGGTGTACGGCGAACGCATCGTCGCGGTGATGCTGGAGCCGATTCAGGGGGAGGGCGGTGTGATGCTGCCACCGCCGGGGTATCTCAAGGCGCTGCGTGCTCATTGCAGCAATAACGCCTGGCTGATGATCCTCGACGAAATCCAGACCGGCATAGGCCGCACCGGACACTGGTTCGCCTTTCAGCACGAAGGCATCGTGCCGGACGTCGTCACCCTGGCCAAGGCGCTGGGCAACGGCATTCCCATTGGCGCGTGCCTGGCCACGACCGCGGTGGCGCGCTTGTTCACCCCGGGCAGCCACGGCAGCACTTTCGGCGGCAACCCGCTGGCCTGTCGCGTTGGCTGCACGGTGCTGGACATCGTCGAGCAGCAAAGCTTGCTTGAGAATGCCGCAATCCAGGGAGAGCGACTGTTGGCGCGTCTGCGCGAAACTCTGGCGGGGCATCCGGACGTGATGCAGATTCGCGGCCTGGGCCTGATGATCGGCATCGAACTGGCCCGCCCCATCCGCGACCTGACCCACATCGCCGCCCATGAATACGGCGTGCTGCTGAACGTCACCCGCGGCCAGACCATCCGCCTGCTGCCGCCGTTGATCATCGAAGAGTCGGACGTCGAGCAGATCCTCGCCGCCGTGGCGGGGGTGTTGGGGTGTGTTATTGACCGGAATTCTGCTCGCCACACAACCCGTAGCAGTCCGGCTTGTCGGCGATAGCGGTCTTGAGTACGCCCCCGCGGGCAAGCCCGGCTGCTACGGGATTTGGGGTATTCACGGGATCTGTGTATCACCCCGGCGGGGTCATTTTGCGCTGGACAACTGCATGATCATTGCCACGGTCAGGTAAAGGCGGGGTGCGATGCTGGAAAGCTCGGAATATTCGTCATCGGCGTGCAAGCCGGCGCCGACCACGCCCATGGTTTCAAGCACCGCTGGTTTCTGACTGTCGGGGACGTAGGCGTAACCGGCGTCGGTGCCGAAGCGCATGGCGATCGGTTCGATGGTGCGGCCGATCTTGCCGTACAGCGCCTGGGCGGTTTTCGCCAGGTCTTCGCTGCCCGGGTTCTTGACCAATGGCGGCCGGCCCTTGTCCAACCGGAAGGTCACATCGGTGCCGTCGATCAGCTTGTCCTTGATGATCCGCTGCCCATCGGCCAACACCCGGTCCGACTCGCTCGGGTCCGAATAGCGCATGTCACCTTCCGCTGCCGCGCTGGCAGGAATGATGTTGCGTTTTTCTCCGCCCTTTATCAGGGTCCAGTTGACGGTCGTGCCCTTCGCCGGATCGCCCAGGTCCTTGAGCTGGACCAGTTGATGGGCCAGTTCCATCGCCGCGTTGCGACCCGCTTCAGGCGCCGAGCCCGCATGGGACGACTTGCCCTTGACGTCGACGAACACGCCATTGATGCCGTTGGTGGCGACGGTCACCGCATCCTTGTCCGGTGGCTCGTAGGAGAAGACATAGTCATGCTCGCGCGCAAGCTCGGCGATGAGTTTCTTCGAGCCTGCCGAGCCGGTTTCTTCATCCGGGTTGAACAGCACGGTGATGGTGCCGAAGTCCTTGAAGTTCTGATCCTTGAGCAGTTTCAGCGAATGCAGAACCATGGCCACGCCGCCCTTGGCATCGGCCACGCCAGGGCCGTAGGCGCGTTCGGCGTCCACCCGGAACGGCCGTTTGGCAGCGGTCCCCGGGCCGAACACGGTGTCGTAGTGAATCATCAGCAGAAAGCTTTTCGAGCCGCTGCCTTTAAGGGTGCCGACAATGTTGTCGCCCGCCGAGGGCGTGGCCGGTGTGGTCTGAACGCTTGCGCCCAGCGCCTTGAGGCGATCGACCAACACCGCGCTGACCGTTTTAAGGCCGGGGGCCTGGCCGGTGCCGGTGTCGATGTCCACCAGTTGTTTGACCGTGGCCAGATAGGCTTTCTGTTCCGCCTGGGCCTTGTTCATGAGCTGGTCGGCGGGCAGGTCGGCCGCAAGGGCCAGTGAGCAGAAGAGTGAAGTGGCGACGGCGGCCGCCAGGGTGGTGCGTCGGACGAGCATGCTGGATCCCTCAGAGGTGTGAACGCTTTTGCTGTGAACCCTGTGACGGGGCATCGTTCCACCGCATCCGCCTCCGGGAAAGCCAAACCGGCGCGCGTTTGCCCGCCGATCCCCGTAGAATCCACTTCCTGAAAGCAGGTTTTCGAGGTTGTACAGGTGGAACTAGAGCAGGGCTTCGTCCTGACCCGGCATTGGCGCGACACCGACGCGGGCACCCAGGTCGAATTCTGGTTGGCGACTGACAGCGGCCCGCGCCGCGTGCGCCTGCCGTTGCAGACGTCCGTGGCGTTCATTCCTGCGCAGCATCGCGAGCGGGCCGAGGTGGTGTTGCGCCAGGAAAGCAATGTCCAGCTCAAGCCGCTGGAGCTCTGCGACTTCCGCCATCGACCGGTGCTCGGGCTCTACACCGGCCAGCATCGCCAGTTGATGAACCTTGAGAAGGAGCTGCGTCGGGCCAGCGTCGATGTCTACGAAGCCGACGTGCGCCCGCCCGAGCGCTACCTGATGGAGCGCTTCATCACCGCGCCGGTGGAGTTCAGCGGCACGCCCGATGCCAGCGGCCTGCTGCTGGATGCGCAGATGCGGCCCGCTCCCGACTATCGCCCACGCTTGAAACTGGTGTCTCTGGACATCGAAACCACCGAGCGCGGCGAGTTGTACTCCATTGCCCTGGAAGGGTGCGGCGAGCGTCAGGTGTACATGCTCGGCCCGGCCAATGGCGATGCTGCGCAGGTGGACTTCACCTTCGATTACTGCGACACCCGCGCAGCGCTGCTGGAAAGCTTGAATGCCTGGATGGCACGCCACGACCCTGACGCGATCATCGGCTGGAACCTGGTGCAGTTCGACCTGCGGGTTTTGCACGAACACTCCCGGCGTCTGAACGTGCCGTTGCGGCTGGGGCGCGACGGCGAGGTGATGGGCTGGCGCGAACACGGGGCGGGCAACAATCACTTCTTTGCCTCGGCGGCCGGACGGCTGATCATCGATGGCATCGAGGCATTGCGCTCCGCCACCTGGAGCTTCCCCTCGTTCAGCCTGGAAAACGTCGCCCAGACTCTGCTCGGCGAAGGCAAGGCCATCAGCACCCCGTACCAGCGCATGGACGAAATCAACCGCATGTTCGCCGAGGACAAGCCGGCGCTGGCTCGCTATAACCTCAAGGACTGCGAACTGGTCACGCGGATTTTCGAGAAGACCGAGCTGCTTACCTTTCTGCTCGAGCGTGCCACGGTCACCGGCCTGCCGGCTGATCGCAATGGTGGTTCGGTGGCGGCTTTCGAGCATCTGTACATGCCGCTGATGCACCGCCAGGGCTTCGTGGCTCCCAACCTTGGTGAACGCATGCCCGAGGCCAGCCCAGGCGGGTTCGTCATGGACTCGCGTCCGGGGCTGTATGAATCGGTGCTGGTGCTTGACTACAAGAGCCTTTACCCGTCGATCATCCGCAGCTTCCTGATCGACCCGGTGGGCTTGATCGAAGGCCTGAAACACCCCGACGACCAGGACTCGGTCGAAGGCTTTCGCGGGGCGCGCTTTTCCCGCACCCGGCACTGCCTGCCGTCCATCGTTTCCCGCGTCGCCGAGGGGCGCGAAGCCGCCAAGCGCGAACGCAACGCACCGCTGTCCCAGGCCCTGAAAATCATCATGAACGCCTTCTACGGTGTGCTCGGTTCCAGCGGTTGCCGCTTCTTCGATACGCGCCTGGCGTCGTCGATCACCCTGCGCGGCCACCAGATCATGCGCCAGACCCGCCAACTGATCGAAGCCCAGGGTTATGAGGTGATCTATGGCGATACCGACTCCACCTTCGTATGGCTCAAGCGCCCCCACGAGCAAGAGGAAGCGGCGCGGATCGGCAAGGCGCTAGTCAAGGGCGTGAACGACTGGTGGCGCGAGCATCTGCACAACGAGTTCGGCCTTGAAAGCGCGCTGGAACTGCAATTCGAAACCCACTTCAAACGCTTCCTGATGCCGACCATCCGTGGCGCAGAGGAGGGCAGCAAGAAGCGCTACGCAGGCCTGGTGACCCGCGCCGACGGTGAAGACGAGATGGTCTACAAGGGCCTGGAAACCGTACGCACCGACTGGTCGCCGCTGGCCCAGGTGTTCCAGAAAGAGCTGTACCTGCGCATCTTCCAGCGTCGCCCGTTTCAGGAATACCTGCGCGATTATGTGCGCCGCACGCTGGCGGGGGAACTGGATGAGCAGCTCATCTACCGCAAGCGCCTGCGCCGTTCGCTGGACGAATACGAACACAACGTCCCGCCCCACGTGCGTGCTGCCCGCATCGCCGACGATTACAACCGCCAGCAAGGTCGCCCGCTGCAATACCAGAACCGCGGCTGGATCAGCTACGTCATCACTGTCGCTGGTCCCGAACCCCTGGAAGCCCGTAGCGCCCCGATCGACTACGACCACTACATCACTCGCCAGCTGCAACCGATTGCCGACGCGATCCTGCCGTTCGTGTTGCCCGGCACGATCAACCTGCAGAGCCTGGATCAGATGAGTTTCGATTTCTGAGAAGACTCCATCCAGCACCGAACCCGTAGCAGCACGGCTTGCCGGCGGGCTGCTGCGTAGCAGCAGTAGAATCAGACACCTGCGTCGTGTCAGACAGACCGCGTCCACAGGGTTTACTGCCGCTGCGCGCCAGCCCGCCGGCAAGCCGTGCTGCTACGCCCTGCGGGCAGAAGCGAACGCCTGTTACATTCGGACATCGTAAATACGGCTGATTCAACGAACCTCTGCTACAACCAATGGGGGTGTCCCGGCACAGCAGTGCCCCTGGATACCCGTTAACCATAATTACAAGGAGTTTTGTCCATGGCCCTGTCTGAACTTGAGCTGCGCCACATCATCGAGCGCAGCTTCCTGCCGCTCCAGTGCAAGTGCTCCATCGATTCGCGTGGTGAGGTTTCCATCGAACTGCTCGATCGCTCGACCGGGTTCAACGTGGCGGCCAGGGGCATTCCCCGTTCGAGGTTCGAATCGTCCCGGGAGTTATCCAGTTTCGTGGCGCAGATGAGAGCGCAATTGTCTTTCGCTAACGCAGGGGAAGCACCCGCCAAGACAAGATCCAGTGGCCGACAGCTCTGATCTGTCCGGCGTGATGAACCGCTACTATCGCGGCCGGTAATAGTGAGCATCAACAATCAAAAGTTCTGTTTTGCGGGTAGAACCGGAAAATGGCGATATCAAGGCCACTGCCCATCGGCAGGCCGTCCACAGGATATCGCCCATGCGACTTTTGACTTCCTCCGCCTTCTCTGCGGTTTGTGCCCTTGTGCTTGCCGGTTGCGCGTCCGCGCCAAACGAGCCGACGCTGACGCTGGAAACCAGCAAGACGCCCGAACAGTACACCGCCTGCGTGGTGCCCAAGCTGCAAAGCCGTTCGTTGAGCCCGGTGCTGTCGCAGGCCCAGCGGCATTACAAGATCGTGATGTCGAGTTCAGTCACGGCGGACAATGTGATCGAAGCCTACAAGGCCAACAGCGGCGGCAAGGTGTTCGTCTATGAGCGCAGCCTGCTCGGCGCAGGGGTGGGGAAAGTCGCGAAAGAGTGTGCCTAGCCCCAGAATTGGCCGGCGAATCCACAGCAGCAGGGCAGACCCGCCGGGCCTGCCTTGCGCCTTCGTTCAGGGCAGTGCGATCTGGTATTCGGCCAGCTTCGTGCGCTGCTCTGCCTCTACGTACTTCTTGTCGACGATCTTGGCGAAGGTCGTGAAGTCGGCCCTGGCGTCGTCCTTGTCATTCAGGTGGTCATAGGCAACGCCACGCGCATAGTACGCCCAGGCGAAATCCCGCTGGCGTTGCAGCCCGGTGCTGAAGGATTCGGCGGCTTCGCGATACATGCCAAGGTCGTTCAGCGCCAGGCCCAGGTGGTAATAGGTCGGCATGTTGAAACCATTGCCCTTGCCGGCTTCGCCCAGGTTGTTGTCCAGGTTGTACTGAACCAGTTGCAACGCCTTTTTCGGGTTGCCGGCCTTGCGATACATGTAGCTCAGGTCAAGGTATTCCCGAGGGGAGGGCTTGACCGACAGTTGCATCGACTTTTCCTTGGCCACGATGGCCTCGGGGTAGCGATTGAGATTGCCGTAGGCATCGGCCTGCACCAGGTAGATCAGGCTCTGCATCGGGTTGGACAGGGTGTTTTTCTCAAGGCACAGATCGCCTTCCTGCAACACCAGCGGGTAGTTGGTGGCCTTGGAGGCCTGAAGCTGCGCGCGGCAGTGCGCAAGGTTCGGGTTGACCGGTTTCTGCATCCCGGCGCAGCCTGCCAGAAGAGCCGTGCAGGCGATCAGAGCGGTGAAACGAGCATTCATCAGAAACATCCTTGTCAGTCCAGCAGATGGGCGTTGAGGTCAGGGCGATACACCTGCAACAGCGGCGCGGTGACGGTGCCCTGCAACGAGCAGAACACGGTGGTGTGCCCGCCCAGCGGTGGGGTGGTGTCGCCGTTGTCGACCATCAACACCCGGTCGACGAATCCGAACGGCGTCGCCACGCCCGGGCCGGTCAGACCTTCGGTACGCCATTGGTTGATAGGGTCGCCGATCCGGCGGATTTCGGCGCGGGTGAAAGTCTTGCCCATCGGCACGAAGCGCGAGTTGTCGACGATCAGCGGCTTGAGTCTGGCGGCCACTTCAGTTGGCGTGCCGTCGGCCACGAACCCCCAGAACAGGAAATTGCCGGCGTCCTTGATGGTCTGTGCCTGATTGTAATAACCCACCATGCGCACGCCGTTGACCATCAGCGGGTTCTCGAACGCCTGGTAGTTGCCACCTTCCTGCAAGGGGTTCATCACAGTCGGTGCCTTGACCTTGCCGTAATCGCCCAGACGAATCGTACCGGCCGGCAAACGCGCATCGCGCAGGCCCTCGAAGAAGCTCGCGTCGCAGCGGGAGAACTCGGTCAGCAGTTGTTCGGGAGTGGAGACGGCCTGGGCCTGGGCGGTGCAGGCAATGGCCAGCAGGCCAATACCGGAAAGCAGAGGGCGGAACATGTAAATCATCCGTGACGGGGAAAAGAAGGTTATCGGCAGGTGGCGCGCAAGCTTTAGGCAAACAGCGGAACAAGGGTATCCGAAAGCCCAACGGCACACCTCTTGCTTTGCTAGCTACAGAAAACTAAATAGCTAGCAATATGCAAAAGGACCCTCGCTCATGATCGCGACTTCTCGCCGTGCCGTCATCGCCACTCCCCATGCCGAAGCCAGTGCTGCCGGGCGGCGTGTTCTGGAGGCTGGGGGAACGGCCATCGATGCAATGCTGGCTGCCAGCGCGATGCTTAGCGCAGTTTTTCCGCACATGACCGGGATCGGCGGCGATGCCCTGTGGATGATCCATGATCGCCAGGTGCGCACCATCGTGGGGATCGGTCAGGCAGGAATGCGCTTGCCCGAGGCAGGCAGCATTACCTTGCGCGGGCCAAGTTCGGTGGCTAGCACTGCAGGGGCGCTGGCTAGTTGGCAGACGGCTGCCAATATCAGTCGTCACGAGTGGGGCTCGCGTTTCGGCTGGGCGGACTTGTTGACAGACGCCGCCGTGATGGCGGACGAAGGTGTGCCTGTCTCGCAATCCCAACTGTTCTGGCAGACCCTGCGCCAGCCGTTGATCGAGCAATTGCCCGATCTGCATCGGCTGTGCCGCACCGACGGGCGCTGGATGCGCGAGGGGGATGTGCTGCGCCAGCCTGCGCTGGCGAACACGCTGCGGCATCTGGCTCGCCACGGTGTCGAGGATTTTTACCAGGGCGAGCTGGCCAATGCCTTCGGCGAAGCCTTTGCTCGCTTGGGTTGCGGGCTGACCACCGCCGATCTGCGGGCAACGCAGGCGCCGGAAGTGGCGCCGGTTTCGGTGCGTTATCGTCGGGGCCAACTGTTCAATGTCGCGCCCCCCAGCCAAGGGCTGTACACCTTGCAGGCCATGGGATCGCTGCTGCACAAACCCCTGGCCGATATCGCCAATGGCAGCGCCGCGTACTATCACCTGTTGGTCGAAGCAATAAAGCAGGGGTTGCTGCGACGCAATGCACAGCTGTGTGATCCGGGTTTTAGTGACTGGGATTTCGCGGCCAGCCTGTCCGATGAAAACCTCGCACAGTATGCCGATGCGATCGATGATGAACGCGCCGCTTCGTGGAATGAGCCGGGCCGTCCGGCCGATACCATCTGGATGGCGGCGACCGATGAGCAGGGGCGTACGGCCTGTCTGATCCAGAGCCTGTTCCATGATTTCGGGTCGGGCTGCATTCTGGGCGACACCGGTGTGCTGTGGCAGAACCGCGCCGCCGGTTTCAACGTCGACCCCCGGCACGTCAATGGCTGGGCACCGGGCAAGCGCCCCGCGCATACGCTCAACCCGTCCTGCTATCTGGCGGACGACGGTCGGCGCTTCTTCTTCGGCACCCAGGGCGGCGACGGGCAGCCGCAGACGCAGATGGTGCTGGCGACTCAATTGATCGACTACCGCCAACCCATCGACCGCGCCTTGGGCACGCCGCGCTTTCTCCTGGGCCGCAGCTTTTTCGACAGCACCGATAACCTCAAGCTCGAAGGCGACATCAGCCCTGATGCGGCGGTTGGCCTTGCCGAGCTTGGGCACGAGGTGGAAATGATCGCGTCACATAGCCCCATGACCGGGCATGCGGGGATCATCAGCATCGAGCCCGACGGTGTTCGTCATGCCATGCACGATCCTCGCGGCGAAGGTATGGCGCTTGGTCTGGCCGGATAGGCCGGGCGCCATGCACGCCGGGTTTGCCGAGTCCGGGGCGCTGGCGGATAATGCCGGCCGTTGCCCGCTCGCCACTGCTGCGCGTGTGGCAGAAGGTCTTCTGCACGAACGAGGAATGGATGGGCTTGAGCACTGTCACCGCCAAACAGCTTGAGGTGCAGCGTATCGTCGATGCGCTGTACAAGGCCATTGCCCAGCACCGCCTGCCGCCCGGCACGCGGCTGATCGAAGCGCAGATCGTCGAAACCCTGCAAGCCAACCGCAACCACGTCCAGGCGGCGATCCAGCGCCTGGCATTGCAGAAGGTGGTGACCATCGAGGCCAATCGCGGGGCGATGGTGTCGCAACCGACGGCCAAGGAAGCGCGGGACATTTTCAGTGCACGCCGGGCCATCGAGCGGGCGATCGTGGAGTCCATCACGCCGGCCATCATGCGCAAGCAGCGCCAGCGCATCGCCACCCACATGAGCAACGAGCGCAAGGCCACCAACGACACCGACCGCCGCGCCATCGTGCGTGAACTCAGCGAGTTCCACCTGATGCTCGGCGCGATCTGCGGCAACACCGTGCTGAGCGATATTCTCGGTAACCTGATGGTGCGCAGTTCGTTGATCGTCGCGTTGTACCAGCGCAACGACGTGCCGTCCTGCGCGTCGGACGAACACCAGCAGATCATCACCGCGCTGGAAGAAGGCGACCACGAAAAAGCCGTGGCCGTGATGATCGAACACCTGGACGAGCTGGAAGGCCAACTGGCACTGGGCGCCGAGCCACCGGCCGAGTTCAACCTCAAACAGGCGCTCAGCGACTGAAGAACCGTAGCAGTTCGGCTTGCCGGCGTCGGTGATTTTGAGGACGCCATCGTCCGAATGCGGCCCAGACCAAGCGCGCTCCTACAGGTTGGGAAGAATTTCATTTTTTTGCCATACCCCAAACCCGTAGCAGTCCGGCTTGCCGGCGTCGGCGATCGTGAGAACGCCATCGCGGGCAAGCGCGCTCCTACAGGGTTGGGGTGAATTTCATTTTTTCGCCATACCCCAAACCCGTAGCAGCACGGCTTGCCGGCGGGGGCGATTTTGAGGGCGCCGACGCCGGCAAGCCGGACTGCTACGGGAAGGTGGTGTGTTTTAGATTTTGATCTTGATCTTCGTGCGCGATGGTGCAGGCGCCGCCGAACGCGACGTTAAGGCGCCAGGCCGAGCGCAGGTGTCGTGTAGGGGGATGAGCGGCAGGGATGCCGCGAAAGCCGTGCGGGCCATGGATGGCCCATCATGGCGTGCCCCCGGAACGACGCCGGAGTCGAGGGAAGTCCGACGAAGGAGGACCCCAGCCAGGAGCAAATGGTTTGCCTACTTTCCCGAAAGAAAGTAGGTCGCCCGTAAGGGGCGAAACCCTAAGTTCGGACCACCGCTGAAACGGGTATACGCACAATAACAGCGTCACCCAAAGACGCGGAGCGTCAGACCCGCCCGTTACCACGCGGAGCGTGGGAACGATCATTCAACGCGTCCTCAACAACCGTCCCTGCGGCCGCTCAAACGTCCGTATCCCCCGCTTGTACCCCATCAACGGCGCGCTGATTTCAGCGATCACCGCCGCAGGCGAGGGCGCATCGAACACGATGAAATCGGCCAGGCACCCAGCATCCAACCCATAGTCCGTCAGCCGCAACAGCCGCGCCGACTCACTCGACACCCAGGCCAGACACTGCAGTAACTCAGGCCCCGTCCCCAACTGACTGACATTGGCAAACAGATTAGCCTGCCGAACCAGCGAAGCATCACCGTACGGCGTGAACGGATTACCGATGTTATTGGTCGACAGCGAACAGGTCACCCCACAGCCATGCAGATGAGCCAGCGGCGCCAGCCCTCGGGGCTTGTTGTGGAAATGCTCGCGACCGGTCAGGAACAGATCGGTGCTGGGCAGGCACGTCACCTGCACCCCGACCTCTGCCAGCCGCACACCCAGCGACATCAGCGCCTCCATCGGCAAGGCCGACAGTTTGGTAGCGTGGCCGACCGTCACACGGCCACCCCAGCCATGGCGGTCGGTACAAAGGGCGACGTGGTTGATAGTCATGCCCTGGGGGTTGAGGTCGAAGTCCAGGTGCAAATCCAGGTCACAGTCGTATTCCACCGCCAACTCGAACAGCCGCTCGATCTGCCCCAGCGGATCGCTGTCGGTGTAAGGACAGCCACCCAATACCGTCGCGCCATTCTCCAGGCCGTGGCGCAACAGCGCCTCGGTGCCCGGATTGTTGAGCAGACCCTCCTGGGGAAACACGCAGATTTCCAGGGTGATGGCCCACGCGTAATCCGCTTGCAGGCGCTTGATGGCGGCGAACCCGATCAGGCCGATCTGCGGGTCGAGTTCGACGTGGGTTCGCATGTAGCTGGTGCCCTGCATGATGGCCTTGTCCAGCACCCCGGCGCCGCGCTGGTAGACGTCTTCTTCGGTGAATTCGGCCTTGGCGGCGCGGGTCTGTTGCACGGCTTCGGCCAGAGTTCCGGCCTGCAACTGGCAGCGCTGCATGATGCACGCCTTGTCCAGATGAATATGGGTTTCGATCAGGCCGGGCAGCAGCAGCCGGCCTTCAAGATCAAGGTGTTCACCCAGGCTTGAGTCCCGGCTCAAGGCATGCACGAAGCGGCCGTTTTCCACGTACAGCGTGGTCGGTGTCGGGTCATTGCCCACTCGGGCGTTGCTGATCATCAAGGTGCTCATGCGCAGGCTCCTTCGCCCAGATAGGCCGCCGCCAGTTCGCCATCCTCATGCAGCTCGGCGGCGGTGCCGGACTTGATCACCTGGCCGGTCTCCAGCACGTAGGCGCGGTCGGCGACCTGCAGCGCGAGGTTGGCCATCTGGTCCACCAGCAACAGGGTCACGCCTTCATCACGCAGGGCGGCCAGTGCGTCGTACAACTCGCCGATCATCGAAGGGGAGAGGCCCAGCGATGGTTCGTCCAGCAGCAGGATTTTCGGCTTGGCCATCAAACCGCGACCCACCGCGACCATTTGCTGTTCGCCGCCGGACAACAGACCGGCAGGGCTGTCGATACGGTCCCGCAGGCGCGGGAAACGGCGCAGGATCGCTTCGATTTCTGCGTCCAGGTCCACCGCGTCGCGCCGTGAATAACTGCCCAGCAACAGGTTGTCGCGCACGCTCAGGTAAGGGAATACCTGCCGGCCTTCGGGCACCAGCGCCAGGCCTTGCGCGGCGATGCTGCTGGCGCTGGCCTGCTCGATGTTTTCGTTGTCCAGCAGGACGCTGCCGCCAGAGGCGCGATGCAGACCGGCCAGACATTGCAGGATGCTGGATTTGCCCGCGCCGTTGGCACCCAGGATCGCAACCAGCTCGCCCGGATTGACCACCAGGTTGACCTTATTGACCACCGGCGCTGCGCCATAGTCGATCACCAGATCCTTCACGTACAGGCGCGCATCGCGGCTGCCGTTCCAGGCCTCAACCCTTGGCGTGGCCTGATACTCGGTGCCACCCAGATAGGCTGCGATCACGCGTTCGTCCTGCTGCACCTGGGCCGGTGTGCCCACAGTGATCGGCTTGCCGGCGTCGAGCACCAGCAGGCGCTCGGATACCGCCATGACCAGCGCCATGTCGTGCTCCACCAGAATCACCGTCAGGCCGAACTGCGCCAGTTGTCGCAACAGGATCGCCAGTGCATCGGTATCGCGGCGGCTCAGGCCCGCAGCCGGCTCATCGAGCAGCAATACGGCGGGCGCGGTGGCCAGTGCCCGGGCGATTTCCACCAGGCGGCGGTCGACGTGGGGCAGGTCTTCGGCGGGAATATTGACCGCACCCCGGTAACCGACCAGTGCCAGCAGGTCGAGGGCCAGCGCCCGTTGCGCAGCAGCCGGATGGCTGAAGATCGGGCCCAGCCGGCCTTGCTGCATCGCCACCAGCACGTTATCCAGCACTGACATTTCGCCGAACAACTGGGTGGTCTGGTAGGTGCGGGCGATGCCGGCCCGGGCGGTTTTCCAGGCGGGCAGCCCGGCCAGCGGTTGATCGAGGTCGATCTGTCCGCTGTCGGGGGCGTAGAAGCCGCTGATCATGTTCAGCACGGTGGTTTTCCCCGCGCCGTTGGGACCGATGATGCTGGTGATGCTGCCAGCCGGTGCGTGCAGGCTGACCTGTTGCGCGGCCTGCACGCCGCCGAAGCGAATGCCGATATCGCGAATGTGCAGGCCGTCGCGGTTCTTGCGCTGGCCAAGGTGCCGGGCGATGCGACCGTGGTCGATCCGGACCGGTGGCGTCAGCGACGTCGGCTTGACCCAGCGACGGGCGAGGGCGCCGAGCAATCCGTTGGGGGCAATCCACAACACCACCAGCAGCAGTACCGAGAAAATCAGCAGGCGATATTCGGCGAAGTCCGACAGCAACTCGGGCACCAGCACGATCAGCAGCGCACCCAGCACCGGACCGAACAGCGTGCCGCTGCCACCGACGATCACCGCGAGCACGAACAGGATCGACTGCGAAAACGGAAACGACTCGGGGTTGATGAACATCAGCAATGGCGCGAGCAAAGCACCGGCCAGGCCCGTGAGCAGTGCCGAGAGGGCGAAGGCCAGGGTCTTGCTGACCACCGGGTTGAAGCCCAGCGAACGCGCGGCGATCTCCGACGCCTTGACCGCACGCATCGCCTTGCCCCAGCCGCTGTGATGCAGACGCTGGTAGAACACCAGCGCGCCGATCATCAGGGCCGTGGCAATCAGCGCCAGCAGGATCGAGGGATCGAGCCCGGCGAAGTCAGGCAGCGGAATGCCCATCAAGCCATTGGAGCCACCAGTGACGTCACGCCACTCGATCAGGCTGTGATGCACCACGAACGAAAAGGCGATGGTGATCATCGCCAGATACGGCCCCGAGACGCGCAGCGCAGGAATCGCCAGCAAGGCGCCAACGGCACCCGCCACCACACCGGCCGCGGGCACTGCCAGCCACAGCGGCAGGCCGGCTAGGGTCATCAGTGCCGAAATGTACGCACCGATGGCGTAGAAGGCGATGTGACCGAAGGAAATCTGGCCACTGAGGCCGATCAGCACGTTGAGGCCGACACCCACCACTGCAGCCAGTGCGCAGAGGGTGAAGACCAGCAGCGAATAGCTGTCGAGCATGAACACGGCCACCACGCTGGCAATCGCCAGCAGTGCGATGGAAGCGGGGGCGAGCAGGGTTTTCGGGTCTTTCATACTTTCACCAGTGCCTGTTTGCCGAACAGCCCGTTGGGACGAATCGCCAGCGCCAGAATGACCAGCGCGAAGGTAAAGATCTGGGTGAAGGCCGAGCCGAAGTACAGGGTAATCAGCGCTTCGGTCAGGCCGAACAGCAGCCCTGCACCGAACACGCCGCCCGCGCTGGAAATCCCGCCGAGAATCGCCACCGCAAAGGCCTTGAGCCCGAACAACATGCCCATCTCGGCGTTGACGCTGAACAGCGGCGCGATCAGCAGCCCCGCGACGGCGGCGAAAACGGTAGAGATCGCGAAGGCGATGGCCACCACCCGGTTGACGTTGATGCCCATCAGCATCGCCGCACGGGGATTCTGCACGCAGGCTTCCAGCACCTTCCCCAGCCGGGTGTAGCGACGCACCACCAGCAGGGCCAGGGCAATCGCCGCGCCCACCAGCGGGATCAACAGTTGCAAGGCACCGATGCCGTTGCCGAACAACTCGACCTTGAGGCTGACCAGGCTGCTTTCGAACTGCCGTGGCTCCTTGCCGAAGGTGAACAGCGCCAGGTTGTCCACCAGAATCCCGCCCGCCACCGTCGCCATCAGCCAGGCCTGGGAGCCGCGGCTGTGAAAGGGCCGCACCAGCCAGCGTTCGATGGCCAGGCCGTAGATCGCGCTGAGCAGCAGCGTCAGGGGCAGCGCCAGCCAGAGCGGCAGGCCCCAGGTGATGCACAGCGTGTAGCCCAGTACCGCGCCGACCATCATGGCACTGCCCTGGGCGAAATTGACGGTGCGCGAGACCACGTAAGTCAGGTGAAATCCCAGGGCCAGCAGCGCGTACATGCTGCCCAGTCCGAGGCCGGTAACGATGGCGGCGGTGAACATGGCGTGATTCCTTAAGGCGTGAAAACAGCTCGGTCAGGCGGGTCAGGGTTTGGCGTTCAGCGGCACGATCTGATCGCCGACGAACTGGGTGAACACGTAGTCGTCAGGCCCCAGGGCATCGTGTTTCTGCGCCGTGAAGGGCTGTTTGTAGTCTTTGATCAGGCCGTCGTAGTCGGTGATCCCGTAGAAGCCGTCACGCACCGCGCGGCCCTCGGTGTTGCCGGCCTTGGCGATGGCCAGCGCGCTCAGGTGCAAGGCGTCGTAGGCGTTGGCGATACCCACTGCAGGGGTGACATCGGCCAGGGTCTTGATCTGCGGGTAGGCGGTCTTCAGCGAAGCGAGCAGGGCGTCGCCTTTGGGGTTGTTGTGATCGGTGAACACGTAGGTCTGGATGAAGTGCACGCGCGACGCGCCAGGACCTGCCAGCTCGCCGAAACGTCCGCCCGCCGGGCCCCAGTGCGAAACCACCGGGACGTCCCAGCCCATGCGGTCGAGGGATTTGACCACCTGCGCCGACGGGCCGACGTTACCGACCATCAACAGGGTGTCGGCACCGGCATTCTTCAGGCGCGTCAGTTGCGGCACCACGTCCAGGTCACTGTCCTGAATGCGCTCGACCCCGGCGTTCTCCAGGCCGCGTTTTTCCAGGGCACGCTTGAAGCCCGCCTCGTTGGATTCGCCCCAGGGGTTGTTGATCAGGATCATGCCTGGCTTCTTCATGCCCTGGCTCGCGCCGTACTTGACCAGTGCTTCGTCCACCAGCTCATCGACCGCCGAGACGCGAAACACGTAGTTGTCCGCCGCGCCGTTCTCGGTGATCTTGGTGCCGGCTGCCCAGATGCCCATGAACGGCACTTTCATCTGGTTGGCCAGCGGCACGATGGCCAGCGACACCGGAGTGTCCAGGCCACCGAACAGCACCGTGACCTTCTCGCGCTGGATCAGCTCACGGGCCGCCAGCATGCCTTTGGACGGGTTGCTTTCATCGTCCCGGCGCACCAGTTCCAGCGGCCGCCCCAGCACGCCACCCTTGGCATTGACCTCGTCGATGGCCATGGTCAGGCCGCGGGTCAAGGCTTCACCGGATTTGGCCGACTGACCCGAAAGCGCCGCCACCAGCCCGACCTTGATCGGTGGCTCGGCAGCCTGGACGCTGGCCGAAAGGGCCAGTTGCAGGGAGAAAGCCGCAGCCACGGGGAACAACAGACGCTGCACGTTTGGAAGCCGGAAGGACATGGGTGATTCTCCTGATTGCTAGCACTTGTAAATTTATTGCTAGCAAGTAGGATGCCAGTCCAAGGCCGCCTGAAATCCTTGTCTGGCGCGGGCTTTGCCCTGGTTACACGCTCCAAAACAAGGCGCCTTGCACCACGTGGAGGCATTCGGCCTATCAACGTCCATCGATGAAGCAGGAGAGTGGAAGATGTCGGAAGCAAACAAAGATGTTCAGATTGTTAGCAATTTTCTGGAAGCGTCCATGGCCCCGGATCCGGTCCGCGCCGCGACCTTCATGAGCGATGACGTGAAGATCACCTTCACTGGTGGCCGCGCCATGCCCGACCCGCAAACCATTACCGGCTTCAACGGCGCGCGTTATGCCTGGGTGAAAAAAGCCCTGGGCAACTTCGACTGGATGGACCGGGGCGACCACACCGTGGTGTATTCCAACGGCACGCTGTACGGCGAGTGGCCGGACGGCCGCAGTTTCTCCGGTAATCGCTACCTGGATCGCTTCGAAGTGCGTGACGGCAAGATCACCCGCATGGATGTGTGGAACGACAGCGCGGAGTGGATCCTGACGCCCGAGATTGCCAAGGCGTAGACACAGGATGCGGGCCTGAAAAAATATTCTTCAGCAGGGTGGAATAAACACCCCGCCCAAACGTTTACCTAGGACTGCCGCATCAATCGGCAGCGGGAGCCTGGGAGGTTTCTGGCATTGCTCCCCCAATCAAGAACAACATCAAGGAGTTCACCATGCTGAAGAAATTCATCCTCACCGCCGCCGTTGCCCTGACCTGCGCATCGAGCCTGGCGTTCGCCGCGGCGCCTGCCATGACCGGCAAGACCGACAAAGGCGAAGTGCTCACCGACCACAAGGGCATGACCCTCTACACCTTCGACAAAGACAGCGGCGGCAAGTCGATGTGTAACGGCGATTGCGCCACCAACTGGCCGCCGCTGATGGCGGGTGCAGGCGCCAAGGACGAAGGCGGCTATACCGTCGTGACCCGTGACGACGGCAGCAAGCAGTGGGCCTACAAAGGCAAGCCGCTGTACACCTGGGTCAAGGACAAGAAAGCCGGCGATGCCACCGGTGATGGCGTCAAGGACGTCTGGCACGTCGTCAAACCCTGATTCGCCGTTATCCCTGAAAACGCCTTGCTCGCGGGTGATCGATCCGTGAGCAAGGCGTTTTTTTTCAGGGGTGAAAAGCAAGCGCTTGCGTGAATCGTTTCAGCTAGTCTAGAGTGTTTCAAATCAAGTCTGCTGGGCCGCCTACAACGAAGTGGCCAGCCAGCGACACGAAAAAAACAAGAACAAGAAACCTCGGAGATTCGCATGAACAGCTTGCCTGCTCTGTCGCCGCGTGTTTTTGCTGTGCGCGCTGCCGCCAATTCCCTCATTCCGGGTGCTCGACCATGAGCGCCGTCCTCCAGGAAAATCCCGTACCCGTACTGGAAATGTCAGCCATTTCCAAGACCTTCAATGGCCTGCGCGTGCTGAAAAACGTGGCGCTGAAGGTCTATGCCGGCGAAGTCCATGCGTTGATGGGCGAAAACGGCGCGGGCAAATCGACCTTGATGAAAATCCTTTCCGGCGCCTATCAGGCCGATGCCGGTAGCGAGATTCGCATCGACGGTCAACCGCTGGCCGCCTTCGACCCGTTGACCGCCAAAGAGCGCGGCATCGCGGTGATCTATCAGGAGCTGAGCCTGTGCCCGAACCTCAGCGTCGCGGAGAACATTTACCTGGGCCGTGAGCTGCGGCGCGGCTGGAGCATCGACCGCAAGGCCATGGAGGAGGGTTGCGTTGAAGTGCTCGCTCGCCTCGGCGCCGATTTCAAGCCATCGACCAAGGTCAGCGTGCTGTCCATTGCCGAGCGGCAACTGGTGGAAATCGCCCGGGCACTGCACGCCAGGGCCAAGATCCTGGTGATGGACGAGCCGACCACGCCCCTGTCTTCCCGCGAGACCGACCGCTTGTTCGCGCTCATCAAACAACTGCGCGACCAGGGCCTGGCGATCATCTACATCAGCCATCGCATGGCGGAAATCTACGAGTTGTCGGACCGGGTGTCGGTGCTGCGCGACGGTGAGTACGTCGGCATGTTGCAGCGCGACGGGCTTTCCGCCGAGACGCTGGTGAAGATGATGGTGGGCCGCGATCTTTCCGGTTTCTACAAGAAGGAGCACGCCCCGTATGACCCCGGCGAGGTGGTGATGCGGGTGCGTGACATGGCCGATGGCAAGCGCGTGAAGCCGTGCAGTTTCGACCTGCATGCCGGCGAGGTGCTGGGCATCGCCGGGTTGGTCGGGGCCGGTCGCACGGAACTGGCGCGGCTGATCTTTGCCGCCGATCCGCGCACCTCAGGCACGCTGGAAATCGCCGGCAAACCGGTCGGCAATCTGCGTACGCCCACCGATGCGATCAAGGCCGGCGTGGTCTATCTCACCGAGGACCGCAAGGCTCAGGGTCTGTTTCTGGACATGAGCGTGCGCGACAACATCAACGTCTGTGCCTGCGTGCCCGACGCCCATGCCGGCGGCGTGCTGGATCGCGGGCGAGGCGCGCAACGGGCGGTGGAGGCGATCCGCTCGCTGTCGATTCGCGTGGCGTCGGGCAAGGTCAATGTCGGTGCGCTGTCCGGGGGCAACCAGCAGAAGGTGCTGCTGGCGCGGCTGCTGGAGGTCAAACCCCATGTGCTGATCCTCGATGAGCCGACTCGCGGCGTGGACATCGGCTCCAAGTCCGAGATCTACCGCATCATCAACGAGCTGGCCAAGGCCGGTGTGGGGATCGTGGTGATCTCCAGCGAACTGCCGGAAATCATCGGCACCTGCGATCGGGTGCTGGTCATGCGCGAGGGCCAGTTGGTGGCGGAGGTGGGCGGGGCGTCAGGGCAGGTGATTTCCCAGGAGCGGATCATTGATCTGGCGACTGGGGGTGAGCAGGTGGCCGTACATGTTTGAACAGCCCGGCATGTCCACCCCGAACGCCCATGATTGTTCGCCGAACACCTGTAGGAGCGCGCTTGCCCGCGATGGCGGTGTGTCATCGAACACCCCGTGCCCTGACACACCGCGGTCGCGGGCAAGCGCGCTCCTACAAAATTCTTAACCCTCGATAACAAAAACAAAGGAGGCCAGCCCATGAGTCTGACCCTGGAAAACTCGCCAAGCGTGGCCGCCATCAGCAAGCGCGAACGGGCCCGTGAACTGATGCGCACCTTAGGGATGCTGCCGGTCCTGCTGTTGCTGCTGATCGGCTTTGCCCTGATGACCGACAGCTTCATGACCTGGCAGAACCTGTCGATCATCACCCAGCAGGCGTCGGTCAACGTGGTGCTCGCCGCGGGTATGACCTTCGTGATTCTCACAGCCGGCATCGACCTGTCGGTAGGCGCGATTCTGGCCGCCTCTGCGGTGGTCGCGTTGCAGGTCTCGCTGTCGCCGCAGTTCGGCATGCTGGGCATCGTCGCAGGCGTCGGTTTCGGCCTGCTGCTGGGCCTGGTCAATGGCGGCCTGATCGCCTTCATGCGCCTGCCGCCGTTCATCGTGACCCTGGGTGCGCTGACCGCCATGCGGGGCCTGGCCCGTTTGCTGGCCGACGACAAGACCGTGTTCAACCCTGACCTGCCGTTCGCCTTCATTGGCAACGATTCGCTGCTGGGCGTGCCGTGGCTGGTGATTATCGCCGTTGCTGTGATCGTGATCTCCTGGTTCATCCTGCGCCGCACGGTGATGGGCGTGCAGATCTACTCGGTGGGCGGCAACCCTGAAGCGGCGCGGCTTTCCGGGATCAAGGTGTGGAAGGTGCTGCTGTTCGTCTACGCGCTGTCCGGCGCACTGGCAGGCCTGGGAGCGGTGATGAGTGCATCGCGGCTGTTCGCTGCCAACGGCCTGCAACTGGGGCAGTCCTACGAGCTGGACGCCATCGCGGCGGTGATCCTGGGCGGTACCAGTTTCACCGGTGGCGTCGGCACTATCGGCGGCACGCTGATCGGCGCGCTGATTATCGCGGTGCTCACCAACGGCCTGGTGTTGCTGGGCGTCTCGGATATCTGGCAGTACATCATCAAGGGCATCGTGATCATCGGGGCGGTGGCGCTGGACCGTTATCGCCAGTCGGGGGCGCGGACGTAATTCAGCGTGTCCCAGGGTTCAAAAAATGCGTTTCAACAACAATCACAAGAGAGAAAACATGAACTTCAAACGCAAATTTCCTGCTGTCGTTTCCCTGTGCCTGGCCGCGTTCCTGGCCCAGGGCGTCGAGGCCCGCGAGCTGAAATCGGTGGGCATTACCCTAGGGTCGCTGGGCAATCCGTACTTCGTCACCCTGGCCGACGGCGCCAAGGCCAAGGCCCAGGAGATCAACCCCAACGTCAAGGTCACCTCGGTGTCTGCCGACTATGACCTGAGCAAGCAGTTCTCGCAGATCGACAACTTCATCGCTGCCGGCGTCGATCTGATCCTGATCAACGCCGTGGACCCGAACGCCATTGCCTCGGCGGTGATGAAAGCGCAGAAGGCCGGCATCAAGGTGGTGGCCGTGGACGTCAACGCCGCCAAGGTCGATGCTACCGTGCAGACCGACAACGTCGAGGCTGGCAAGCTGGCCTGCCAGTTCATCGTCGACAAGCTCTCAGGCAAGGGCAACGTCATCATCGAGAACGGCCCGCAGGTGACCGCCGTGACTGACCGCGTCACCGGTTGCAAGGCCGCCTTCGCCGCCGCGCCTGACATCAAGATTCTCTCAGACGACCAGGACGCCAAAGGTTCCCGCGACGGCGGCCTGAATGCCATGCAGGGCTACCTGACGCGCTTCCCGAAAATCGACGGCCTGTTCGCGATCAACGACCCGCAAGCCATCGGCAGCGATCTGGCGGCCAAGCAGCTCAAGCGCAGCGGCATCGTCATCACCTCGGTGGACGGTGCGCCGGACATCGAGCACGCGCTCAAGTCCGACACCCAGATCCAGGCCTCGGCCAGCCAGGACCCCTGGGCCATGGCCCAGCAGGCTGTGGTGATCGGCAACGACCTGCTCAACGACAAGAAGCCGGCTGAAGCGGTGACTCAACTCACGCCAAAACTGATCACCCGCGACAACGTGGGCACCTACAGCGGCTGGTCGAGCAAGCATTAAGAAAGGGGACGTCCGTGGTCAAGATGGAGGACGTGGCGCGGCGGGCGCGGGTGTCGACTTCGACGGTGTCCCATGTGCTCAACGGTACGCGCAAGGTCAGCCCGGAAACGGTCGTGGCGGTGCAGCAGGCGGTCAGGGAGCTGGGCTACATTCCCAACACCCTGGCCCGCTCGCTGGCCCGTTCGCGCACCAATACCATTGGCGTGGCGATTTCGGCGCTGTCCAACCACTACTTCAGCGAGACGGTGCACGCCATCGAAACCGAGTGCGCGCGCCACGGCATCATGATGCTGTTTGTCGACACCCACGATGATCCGGCCCAGGAACTGCGCGTGGTCGAGGCGCTGCATCATCGGCGCGTGGACGGGATTCTGCTGGCGCCGTCCAGCGATCCACAGCAGGCGGCACTGGCCTACCTGCAGGCCAATGCGATTCCTGCGGTGCTGGTGGACCGGCTGGCGCCGCAAGGCTTCGATCAGGTCGGGGTGGAGAACCGGCACTCGACACGGGAGCTGGTGGGCCACCTGATCGGTCACGGCCACCGACGCATCGGCATGATCGCCGGGCATCGCGGCCTGAGCACCACCGAGGAGCGCATCGAGGGGTATCGGCTGGCGCTGGCGGATGCCGGGATCGCCTTCGATCAGGCGCTGCTGGTCAACGGCGAATCCAACAGTGAGTCGGCGCGCCGGGCAGCCTCGTCGCTGCTGGCATTGGCCACGCCACCGACTGCGATCATGGCCGCCAATAACCTGATGACCATCGGCGCCATGCATGCGCTGCGGGACGCCAGGATCCACGTCCCTGAACAGATGGCGCTGGTGGGCTTCGATGACTTCGACTGGGCCGATTTCTTCCAGCCGCGCCTGAGCGTCATCGCCCAGCCGGTGCAGGCCCTGGGTGAGCGTGCGGTGCAGTTGCTGTTGCAGCGCATCGCTCATCCTGATGGGCCGCGGCAGTCGGAACACTTGCCTGCCAGCCTGAAAATTCGCAATTCATGCGGGTGCCATTGAGCATTCGCGCTGACAGGAACTGAACGTAGATGAGTCAAGTTGTCTCGCTGGGCATCGACCTGGGCACCTCGGAACTCAAGGCCATTCTGCTCGATGCCAAAGGTCAGGTGCTGGGGCGGGCAGGGGCACGGCTGAACGTTTCGCGTCGGCAGCCGGGCTGGTCCGAACAGAACCCCGAGCATTGGTGGCAGGCGTGCGTGGAAGCCCTGGCGGCCTTGCGTGCCAGCCAGCCTCAGGCCTGGGCGCGCATTGCCTGCGTGGGGTTGTCGGGGCAGATGCACGGCGCGGTGCTGGTCGATGCCCGCGATCAGGTGCTGTATCCGGCGGTGCTCTGGGACGATTCGCGAGCCGTGGCCGAAGCCGATCGCCTGAACCGGGATTTTCCGGGCTATGCCCAGGTCACCGGCAGCCTGGCCATGGCCGGGCTGACCGCGCCGAAGCTGCTGTGGTTGCAGCAGCACGAGCCCGAGGTCTTCGCGCGGATCGACTGCGTGCTCTCGCCTAAGGATTATCTGCGCCTGCTGCTGACCGGCGAGCGCGTCAGCGACATGTCCGATGCCGCCGGTACGCTGTGGCTGGACGTGGCACGACGCCGCTGGCACGAGCCGATGCTGCATGCCTGCGGCCTGACCCTCAAACAGACGCCTCGGCTGCTGGAGGCCGATCAGTTGTCCGCTCGCCTGAATACCGAGGCTGCGCAGGCGCTGGGCTTACCCAAGGGTTTGCCGGTGGCGGCGGGCGGTGGTGACAACCCGGTGTCGGCGGTGGGCATCGGCGCGGTCAACGCAGGGGATGCCTTCGTCACCCTGGGCACCAGCGCTGCCATCGTGGCGATCACCGATCACGCGGCGGGCAATCCGCCAAGCGCGGTGCACAGTTTCTGCCATGCGCTGCCGGGGCGTTGGTACACCATGGGTGCGATGCTCGCCGGTGCCAGTTGCCTGCGCTGGGTGACGCGCCTGCTCGGGCAGCCCGATGAGCAGACGCTACTGGACCTGGTGCACAGCGCCGTGCCCATCGAGCAGCCGGTGGCGGTCAGCGCTCCGATGTTCCTGCCGTATCTGGCAGGCGAGCGCACACCGCACAATGATCCCTCTTTGCGCGGCGGCTTCATGGGCCTGGGCCACGACAGCACCCCTGCGATGCTGGGTTATGCAGTGCTTGAAGGGGTCGGGTTCGGGCTGCTGGACGCGATGAATGCGGCGCTGTCTGCCGGCGCTGCGGTGAACGCCTGCGCCTTGGTGGGCGGTGGGGCGCGCAGCGAATATTGGGCGCAACTGCTGGCCAATATCCTGGATCGCGAGGTGTACACCCTGCATGGCAGCGAATCGAGCGCGTGCATCGGCGCAGCGAAGCTGGGCTTTCTGGCGATCGGGCAGGGGGTGGATGTCGAGGCCGGGTTGCCGGTCAAGGCGCGCTACCGGCCCAATCCCGATGTGCAGCCTGCGCTGCGGGCGCGCTACGCGAAGTTTCGCGGGTTGCTGCCTGCGGCGCAGGGGCTGCATGGATGAACGATCAATGCAACGCCCACGATCTCGGCGCCGGGGTGTGGGTGAATTTGGCGATGCCCTTGACCCAGTAACGTCGGTGCGACGTCTGGTCCGGTGGCAGCAATGGCTGGCTGGACCAGCGATGCTGCTGTTTGACTTCCTGGCGATAGGCTTTCCACTCCATCGCTTCTGCGGTTTCCTGTGCCGCGCGTTCATCATCGAACCAGCCAAGAACGCTCACTTCGCCGTGATCGCGGCCATGTTCCACCAGCAGGAAAATGTTGTACATGTCTGTGCCTTTCGCTCATCGAGTCCGGCCCGCTATTCGGGCTCTACTGATGGCTTATCGACACTTGGCAGGAAAAATTGAGTGCACGAGCAGGGGAACCAGACCGATGGCGCCGCGCGCTAGAGCGGCACCGGCCCGGTCAACGGCTTATTTAGGCAGCGGCGTGAGGATCTCGCCATTGTCGTCCAGCAGGATGAACACCAGCAGTTTTGCAGGCTTGGTCTTGCTGGCGTTGCGCGACTCGTAGTGCTTGGAGCCGGCCGGCTCGTACCAGCTCTGGCCTGCCTTGTAGGTGATCGCCTTGCCGTCATTGACCCGCGACACCACTTCGCCTTCCAGCACATAGGCCAGGGCGCTGCCGCTGTGGCTGTGGGGAATGGACACTTGGCCCGGCTTGTAATCGACCGTCAGCATCATCGCTTTCTTGCCCGGTGCGTTGAGCATCGGATGGGTTTCCAGCACGGTGACTTTTTCGTGCTCGCCATCGTGTGCCATCGCCGTGACAGGCACAGTCAAAGTCAGGGAGAACGCCACGCAAGCGACACCGGCGGCCAGCAGTTTCATCGGTTTCATGATCGATCCTGTTCGTTGGGAGTGATGACCTACACGCTATGCCTGGGGCTGCGGTGGTCACACTCCCAATCCGGGGAAAGATCAGGGGGCCAATTACCTCATAGCACCGAAATCGGGTAGTCGACGATCAGGCGAAACTCATCCTGATCCCCTTCGGCCTGATCGGCATTGCCGCGGTGCCACGCCTGACGAATCCTGAACGACAGGTTCTTGGCCGGGCCATTCTGGATCACGTACTTGGCTTCCAGGTTGGTTTCGTGGTGCTTGCCGTCCTCGCCATAACCGTAGGCGCGGTAGGGGCTGTCCAGGGCCATTTTGGTCCCGTCGATATCCCGGCCATTGGCATAACGCGCCATGAAACTGAGCCCGGGAATGCCATAGGCGCTCATTGCCAGGTCATAGCGCGCCTGCCAGGATTTTTCCCCCGGTCCGTTGAAGTCCGAATATTGAATGGAGTTGGCCAGGAAGATCGAATCACCGGTAGTGCCCGGCCCGTTATCGCCAAACGCGACATAATCGAACGGCGTGTCGCCATGCACTTTCTGATAGGCCAGGGTAAAGGTATGGCCGGCCATGAAGTTATAGGCTGCGGCCAGCGACCAAGTGGTGTTATCGATATTGCCGGCCTTGGCCTGGCCTTCGTCATTGGTGCGATAGATATTGAAGTCGAATGTCATCGACTGGTCGTGTGGCATGGCCCACGCATAGTTGGCATTGCCGTAGTACTGACGCCAGATGTCTTCAAACTCCGAACCGTACAACGAGAATGTCAGCGCATCATTGACGGCGTATTTACCGCCGACAAAGTCGACACTGTTGGCGGTGACATTGGCGTAACTGGCAAAGAGTTCACCGCTTGAGCTGGTGTGTTGCGGCCCGTTACCCGCGGTGAAGTGTCCGGCTTCGAGGTCCAGGTCCTTGATTTCACTGCTTTGCAGGCTGAAGCCGGTGGCGGTTTGCGGGAACAGGCGCGTGCCGCCCGCTGCAAAGACCGGTGCGGTGGGCTGCATCGTGCCCCACTTGAGTTCGGTCTTGGAAATGCGCATCTTCACTGCGCCGCCGGCTGTTGCGAATTCATCTTCCGGACTGCCGCTGCTGTCCACGGGAATATTACCGGTGCCCGAATGCCCGGCGCCGCCATCCAGTTTCAGGCCGTACCAGCCATAGGCATCGACACCAAAACCGACGGTGCCCGGCGTGAACCCGGAACTGAAGTTGGCCAAGGCGCCCTGAGACCAGTCACGTCGATCGCCGGCGCCGCTTTTACCATCCCGGTTGAAGTAATAGTTGCGCAACAGCACATCGAGCTTGGCATCTTCGACGAAGCCTTTTGCATCGGCCTGACTGCTGACGAAGGGTTCTGCTTCTACGGATTGAACATATCCTGCCGATACCGCCAGAGCGATCAGACTCAGACTTATCATTCTCATGATTGCATTACCTCTTGGGTCTTTGAGGCAATTGGCTACTATCTGGAGGGGAAATAGCACAAACTTGCCCGCAAGACGCAAAGGATAATCGCGGTTCTGGACTTCGCCACTTCAAGGGCGAAATCAGCCGTCCGATGGCCGATTTTCTGACGATTGGTTTAGTTAACAGCCAATTAAGGGGTCTGCTTAAAGTGGATGTTCAAGAATCACCGCCAAATGAACTCTGTCAGCGGTTGCCCGGCAGGTTGCAGCGCTCTGAATCACTCTGGAAGTCGATATGGCGGATGAACAGATTGTTCAGCAGGCCGTTCAACACCTCGTTGCTGGGCTGCGAGAAGTGCTCGCCCATTGCCTGGCAGGATTCCCAACGCACATCGATGATCCACAGGTCGCGATCATCCTCGTCGCGGTTGAGCACACTGCTTTCGCAACCTGGCAGCAGCGGAAGATTCTTGACGACAGTGGCCAGATATTCGCCCAGCTCCTCGGAGCGGCCATGGGCGGCATGAATACGAACCGTGTTATTGGCGTGCTGGGTCATGCTGATGTCTCCGTGGCGATGAGATCGTCTTTCAACGGTTGCCATAGTAGTGGGCATCAACGCAATTTCCAGCGTCCAATCATATGATTGACCAGGAGGCCAATTTGGGTGTTGGGGGTATTTGAAAATTTACGGCTTAGCGCACGGCTTGCCGGCGGGGGTGTCCTTGAAACCGGCACTGCCCCACGCCTGGCCCATCCCCTCACGTCTGCTCCTGCGGTGGATCGTCCTTGCGGCGGCGGAACAGGGTGCCGTGTTTCCAGTGTTTGCCGAACCGAATCCCCGGCGCTTCGATGTAGCAGTGGGTGAGCATCGAAATCACCACCACGGCCACCACCACCAGCACCATCAGCAGGTTGTCGTTGAGCGTGCTGCCGGTGCTCAGGTAGCGCAGCATGGTGCCGGTTGTTTCGCCGGGGCGGTCCACCAGCAGGCTGTAGCCGGTGAACTTGGCGGCCACTGCAAGGCCGGTGGCGAGTACGAAGATCACTGCGGCGTGTGTCAGGTAAATCGACAGCCACAGCTTGCCCAGCGCCGGAAACAGCCGCAGCCGCAGCAGCCGCGAGATCAGCCCGGACTCGAACGAGAAGATCAGGATGGCCGCACAGAACAGCAGTCCCAGCTCGATCGTCAGGGGCTGCTCGCCCTCGGTCATGACCCAATAGATCGCCGCCAGTACTCCCACCTCCAGCAGGCTGGCCAGGCCCACGTTGGGCACCGAGTCGTGCAATCTCACGTACAGGCGATAGGTAATCGCTCCTGCGAAGAAACAGGAAACACCCCACAGCACATTGCGCGGGATCAGGTTGAAATCCTTGTAGAGCGCCACAAAAGCCAGCACGCATAGCAGTGAAAACAGCTTGCGGGCGATCTGTGGCACGCAGAACACCAGGAGCCCGAAGATCATCCAGATCCAGAACTCGACGCTGATGAACCACGAGGGGTAATTGAAGGAAAGTGCGTTGAATGTCGGCCACCAGGCCTGTATCAGCAGCAGATTGGGCAGAATCTCGCTCGGCGCGCGGTCACCGCTGAAGGCCGGATAGTTGAGCGACAGGCCATAGCGTTCAAGCACCAGTTTCAGGCATTCGAAGCCGATGAAAAACAGCAGCACCGCGATGTGCAGCGGCATCACCCGGCAGGCCCGGGTTACCGCGAATTCGCCCAGCAGCCTGGGTGTGCCGAGGTTGCCCACGTAGCGGCGATAGATCAGAAACCCGCTCAGGGCGAAGAAAAACCCCACGAACTGGCTGGCGTTTCGGAAGAACGTCAGTTCGGTGATGCTGCGCTCAATGTGCGAGTGATGAATGATCAATGCGACTGCACAGAGGCCGCGAAAGCTGTCGAGCACGAGGAATCGCTTCATCTGACGGGTCCTTTTGTAGATGAGTGTAGACGGTGGCAGACAGCGGGTTGGCAGTGCAGGGAGGACCAACGAGCCGAGTATGCCCCAGGGATTTGTCGGCGCACCAGTCACGGCGCCCGTTACGCTCGTACGTTTGTCGCAAAACGTAAAATCCCACAATATGGGATTGATAATTACATATTGAGATAATCCGCTTTTCGGGTTTATAGTCCTCCCTGCATTCACACTTCAATAACAATCAGGTGAAGCCATGCAGGCGCAATTGATCGCGCTCGATTGGGGCACGACGTCCCTTCGCGCGTATCGGCTCGGCGAGAGTGGCCGGGTGCTGGAACAACGCTCGCTCAGTGCGGGCATCATGCAGCTGCCGTCGGCGCCACGCTGGGTGGCCGGGCAGATGTGCAGCGACGGTTTTGAGCTGGCGTTCGACGAAGCCTGCGGCGACTGGCTCGACGCCCAGCCGGGCGTGCCGGTGATCGCCTGCGGCATGGTCGGCAGTGCCCAGGGCTGGCGCGAAGCCCCCTACCAACAGACGCCAGCCAGCGTTGCGGCCCTGAGTGCGGGTCTTGTGCAGGTGCGCAGCCTGCGCCATGCCGATGTGCATATCATTCCCGGGGTGATCCAGCGCTCCGAGCTGCCCAACGTGATGCGCGGCGAAGAAACCCAGGTGCTCGGCATCCTCAGCGCGTTGTCCGCCGACGAGGCGCGTCGCCCCCTGCTGATCGGCCTGCCCGGCAGCCACTCGAAGTGGGTGAGGGCGGTGGATGGGCGCATCGTGCATTTCGATACCTTCATGACCGGCGAGGTGTATGCCGCGCTGTCCAGCCACACCATCCTGGGGCGAACCATGCAGCGCCGCGAAGGCTTCGATGCGGCTGCGTTCGACCGTGGCGTCAGCGTGGCGCAATCGGCCAGCGGCAGCGCCGGCCCCTTGTCGACCATCTTCAGCTGCCGGACCCTGGGCCTGACTGGCGAGCTCGCTGGCACGGCGCAGCCCGATTATCTGTCGGGCCTGCTGATAGGCCATGAAATCGCCGCCCTGGCGCAGATGCTGAACAGCGATGGCGCAAGCCTGCCAGGCGTGATCCTGATTGGCAGCGGTGCGCTGCTGGAACGCTACCAGCGCGCGCTCAAGGCCAACGGCTTCCCCCAGGTGACCCTGGCTGAGCAGGCTACCGAGCGTGGCCTGTGGCAGGTCGCGGTGCAGGCAGGCCTTATTCCTTCCCATTCGGCGGCCCCGAGCCAGCCCCTTTCTGTCGAGAACTGAGATGCTCAAACAAGCCCTGGCGCAAAACGGTCTGGTCGCGATCCTGCGTGGCCTGCGCCCCGAAGAAGCGATTGCCATCGGCGAAGTCCTGTATACGGCAGGATTTCGCGTCATCGAAGTGCCGCTCAATTCCCCGCAGCCGTACGACAGCATCCGTCTGCTGCGTCAGAACCTGCCCGCCGATTGCCTGATCGGCGCGGGCACAGTACTCACCCCTGAACAGGTGCGTCAGGTGAAGGAAGCGGGCGGCCAGGTCATCGTCATGCCCCACAGCGATCCGGAAGTGCTGCGCGCCGCCAAGGCCGAAGGCCTGTTTCTGTCGCCGGGCGTGGCCACGCCGACCGAAGCCTTCGCCGCCCTTGCCGAAGGCGCCGATGTGCTGAAGATGTTCCCTGCCGAGCAGATGGGCCCCGCCGTGGTCAAGGCCTGGCTGGCGGTGCTGCCTGCGGGCACCGTGCTGCTGCCGGTCGGCGGCATCACCCCGGACAACATGAAGGTGTTCCTGGATGCCGGTGTGCGCGGTTTCGGTCTTGGCTCGGGGCTGTTCAAGCCGGGCATGAGTGCCGACGACGTCGCCGAGCGCGCCCGCGATTACGTGGCCGCCTGGAACCGCAACCGCCCCGCGAACCCTCAATGAATTGCACAGGCGTCCACGGGCGTCTTGAACTGCCGTCTTCGAATAAGAGAGAACTGACATGAAAATCACCAAACTCACGACCTTCATCGTTCCGCCGCGCTGGTGCTTTTTGAAAGTGGAAACCGACCAGGGCGTCAGCGGCTGGGGCGAGCCTGTGGTGGAAGGGCGTGCGCACACTGTGGCGGCCGCTGTTGAGGAATTGTCCGATTACCTGATCGGCAAGGATCCGCGCAATATCGAAGACATCTGGACCGTGCTCTATCGAGGCGGTTTCTACCGTGGCGGCGCGATCCACATGAGTGCGCTGGCCGGTATCGACCAGGCGCTGTGGGACATCAAGGGCAAGGCGCTGGGTGTGTCGGTCAGCGACCTGCTCGGCGGCCAGGTGCGGGACAAGATTCGTGTGTACTCGTGGATCGGCGGCGATCGCCCGGCCGACACCGCGCGCGCTGCCAAGGAAGCAGTGGGCCGTGGCTTCACGGCGGTGAAGATGAACGGCACCGAAGAGCTGCAATTCCTCGACACCTTCGAGAAGGTCGATCTTGCCCTGGCCAACGTCGCTGCCGTGCGTGATGCGGTCGGGCCGAACGTGGGCATCGGCGTGGACTTCCACGGGCGCGTCCACAAACCCATGGCCAAGGTGCTGATGAAGGAGCTGGACCCGTACAAGCTGATGTTCATCGAGGAGCCGGTGCTCAGCGAGAACTACGAAGCCCTCAAGGAGCTGGCGCCGCTGACCAGCACGCCGATTGCCCTGGGCGAGCGGCTGTTCTCGCGCTGGGACTTCAAGCGCGTGTTGAGCGAAGGCTACGTCGACATCATCCAGCCGGACGCCTCCCACGCCGGCGGCATCACCGAAACCCGCAAGATCGCCAACATGGCCGAGGCCTATGACGTGGCGCTGGCGCTGCATTGCCCGCTGGGCCCGATTGCCCTGGCCGCGTGCCTGCAACTGGATGCGGCCTGTTACAACGCCTTCATTCAGGAGCAGAGCCTGGGCATCCATTACAACGAGAGCAATGACCTGCTCGACTACGTGAAGGATCCGGCGGTGTTCGACTACGACAAGGGCATGGTCAAGATCCCGAACGGCCCGGGCCTGGGGATCGAGATCAACGAGGAATACGTCAAGGAGCGCGCCGCGGTCGGCCATCGCTGGCGCAACCCGATCTGGCGCCATGCCGATGGCAGTTTTGCCGAGTGGTGAGTCGAATCAGGGGTTGACGCAAATCCTGCGTCGACCCCATTCGCGAGCAAGCTCGCTCCCACAGGGTGTGCGTGTGCTTTCGATCTGCGCTGCACCTCAAATCTTGCGTGGGAGCAAGCTTGCTCCCACAGGGTGTGCGTGTGCTTTCGATCTGCGCTGCGCCTCAGATCCTGGGTGGGAACAAGCTTGCTCCCACAGGGTGTGCGTGTGCCTTCGATCTGCGCGACACCTCAGATCTACTGTGGGAGCGAGCTTGCTCGCGAAGGCGTACGTATAGGCACCACGAATCTTCCTGACCTCAAATAAACATAAAAAGAGGCACGTTCCCCATGCGCACACAGACGCTGCAAGAGGCGCGGGCGATCACCGCCACGCCGACCCGCAAACGCTATTTCATCATGGTCCTGCTGTTCATCACGGTGGTCATCAACTACCTGGACCGCAGCAACCTGTCCATCGCCGCGCCCGCACTGACCAGCGAATTGGGCATCGACCCGGTGCACGTCGGCCTGATCTTCTCGGCCTTCGGATGGACCTACGCCGCCATGCAGTTGCCCGGCGGCTGGCTGGTGGATCGCGTGCCGCCGCGCATTCTCTACACCGTCGCCCTGGCCCTGTGGTCGGTCGCGACCATCTTCCTGGGCTTCGTCGGCAGTTTCATCGGCCTGTTCGTGTTGCGCATGGCAGTCGGTGCGCTGGAAGCTCCGGCGTACCCGATCAACAGCCGGGTGGTCACCGCCTGGTTCCCCGAAAAAGAACGGGCAACGGCGGTGGGCTTCTACACCTCCGGCCAGTTCGTCGGCCTGGCCTTTCTGACCCCGGTGCTGGCCTGGCTGCAAACCGCGTTCGGCTGGCACATGGTATTCGTCGCCACGGGCGCGGTGGGCGTGCTATGGGCGGTGATCTGGTACATGGTCTATCGCGAGCCCCGGGATTTCAAAGGCGTGAACCAGGGCGAGATCGACCTGATCAAGGAGGGCGGCGGCCTGGTGGATATCCAGACCGATACCGCGAAGCAGAAAGCCGGGTTCAACTGGAGCGACCTGGGCATCGTCCTGAGCAAGCGCAAGCTGTGGGGGATCTACCTGGGTCAGTTCTGCCTGAACTCGACGCTGTGGTTCTTCCTGACCTGGTTCCCGACCTATCTGGTGAAATACCGGGGCATGGATTTCATCAAGTCCGGTCTGCTGGCCTCGCTGCCGTTTCTGGCGGCCTTCGTCGGCGTGTTGTGTTCGGGATTCTTCTCCGACTGGCTGATCCGTCGCGGCCACACGGTCGGTTTTGCCCGCAAGCTGCCGATCATTGCCGGGCTGCTGATTTCCACCTCGATCATCGGCGCCAACTACGTTGAATCCACGCCGCTGGTAATCATGTTCCTGGCCCTGGCGTTCTTCGGCAATGGCCTGGCGTCGATCACCTGGTCGCTGGTTTCGACCTTGGCGCCGGCTCGCTTGCTGGGGTTGACAGGCGGCACCTTCAACCTGATCGGCAACCTGGCGGCGATTGCCACGCCCATCGTCATCGGCTTTCTGGCGTCCGGTGCGTCGTTTGCACCGGCCATCACCTATATCGCTGTTCTGGCACTGCTTGGGGCGCTTTCCTACATCCTGCTGGTGGGCAAGGTCGAGCGCATCGAGCTGTAACGGCTGACATGGACCCTGGCGGGCATTGATAATGCCGCCAGCTTCCCGATTCGATAAGGCGTGATATGCAACAGTCTTCAGACACCACGACCGGCAAAGAGGCCGCACCCACCGGCACGCAGACCCTGCTGCGCGGTTTGGGTGTGGTTCAGGCCGTGGCCAGCGGCGCCCGGGATCTCAAGGAGATTGCCCGGCTGATCGGCACCACGCGCAGCACGACCCATCGCCTGGCCAGTTGCCTGGTGGAGGAGCGCTATCTGCGGGTGCTGCCGCAGGTGGGTTATCTGCTGGGCCCCAAGCTGATCGAACTGGGCTTCCAGGCCCGCGAAGAATTGCCCCTGGCCATGCTGGCGCAGCCATTTCTAGATGAGTTGTCGGCGTTGACCGGCGACACCGTGCACCTGGCGATCCGGGACGGTGACGAGGTGTTGTACCTGCACAAGAACCCAGGCCGCAACGGCCCGGAAATGCGCTCCCGGGTCGGGCACCGCATGCCGCTGGCGCGGACCGGAATCGGCAAGGCGCTGTTGCTCGACAGTCCGGAGAGCGAATGGCAAAGGCTGTACGACATCAGCGTGCCTGAGGTGGCCAGGCAGCCTCAGTGGCCGGCGCATCAGGAACAGACCTGGGAGCAGGTGCGCGCGCGGATGCACGAGTACGTGAAGGGCGGGTATGCGTTCGATCTGGAAGACAACGAACCGTCGATTCGCTGCGTGGCGGCGCCGATTCGCGATGCCGGGAGGCAGATTGTGGCGGGGATCAGTATCGCCAGTACCGTGCCTTACATGCCGCTTGAGAAGATGGACGATCTGGTGCCGGTGATCAAGGAGGTGGCGGCGCGGTTGTCGGCGGAGTTGGGCGGGTAAACATGACCATCATGGCTCTGTAGGAGCGCGCTTGCCCGCGACTGCGGCGTGTCTGCGAAATGTAAATCGACTGACACACCGCAATCGCGGGCAAGCGCGCTCCTACAGGCCGGGTTCCCGACCGAGAGGAAGGCTTACGCCTTCAACGTCGCCATGTCGATCACGAAACGGTACTTCACATCACCGGCAATCATGCGCTCGTACGCCTGGTTGATGTTCTTGATGTCGAGCATTTCGATGTCGCAGCTGATGTCGTGTTCGGCACAGAAATCCAGCACTTCCTGAGTCTCGGCGATGCCACCGATCAACGAACCTGCCAGCACCCGGCGTTTCATCACAAGGTTGGCGGCGTGGACGGCCGGGTCGATCGGCTCGATCAGGCCCACCAGGATGTGCACGCCATCGAAGCGCAGGGTTTCCAGGTAAGGGTTCAGGTCGTGCTGCACCGGGATGGTGTCGAGCAGGAAGTCGAAGTGCCCGGCGGCAGCTTTCATCTGTTCGGCATCGGTGGACACGATCACGTGGTCAGCGCCCTGGCGGCGGGCTTCTTCAGCCTTGCTCGCCGAACGGGTGAACAGCGTCACTTCCGCGCCCATGGCCTTGGCGAACTTGATGCCCATGTGGCCCAGGCCGCCCATGCCCAGCACGCCGACCTTGTCACCGGCCTTGACGCCGTAGTGCTTGAGTGGCGAGTAGGTAGTGATGCCGGCGCAGAGAATCGGCGCAGCGGCGGCCAGGTCGAGTTTCTCGGGGATGCGCACGACGAAGTGCTCGCTGACCACGATGCTGTTGGAGTAGCCGCCCATGGTGTTGCTACCGTCGACGCGGTCCGGGGTGGCGTAGGTCAGGGTCGGGCCTTCCAGGCAGTACTGCTCAAGGTCCGCCGCGCAGGCTTCGCAATGGCGGCAGGAGTCGACCATGCAGCCGACGCCGACCAGATCGCCGACTTTGTGCTTGCTGACGTTGGCGCCGACTTCAGTGACCTTGCCGACGATTTCGTGGCCCGGCATCAGTGGGTAGACCGCAATGCCCCACTCGTTGCGTGCCTGGTGGATGTCGGAGTGGCACACGCCGCAGTACAGAATCTCGATGGCCACGTCGTCCGGGCGCGGGCTGCGACGGTTGAAAGTCATGGGGGCGAGGGGAGCCGTGGCCGACTGGGCGGCGTAACCGATAGCTGTGTACATGTGAAGCCTCGCAAAATGCTGAGTGGTGAGGCGATGCATTTTGCGCAGCAGGGCGGGGTGCGGCCATGTCGGTTCCTACGTGAGTCATGCCTAATCCTCCGAAGGTTGCTGATCGAGGGATGCGCATGGCCGTAGATCTGCGATCATGTCAGTGTCTAATCCTCTGTCCGGTTGCCCATGCTTTTGACTTCCCGCTCCGATGCCAACCAAACCCTGGTGTCGCTCATCAAGCCGCTGTCCCACACCCCGGGCTTTCTCGACACCGGATTGCCGGGCGTGCAGACGCTCTCGTGGAGCTACTACGTGGCCAGCAGCCCGCAGATCTACGAACCCAGCCTGATTATCCTGGCCCAGGGCAGCAAGCTCGCGCGCCTGGGACCGCGCACCTTTGAATACGGCGCCGGGCATTACCTGGTGCAGGCGCTGTCGGTGCCGTTCATGTGCGAAACCTTCGCCACCCCCGAGGAGCCGCTGTACGGCGTGTCGGTGTCGATTGACCGGATCGTGCTGGGTGACCTGGTGCAAGCCATGGGGTTGCCGGCGGATGCGTCGGTCAAGGCGCAGACACCAGAATCCATGACCTCTGCCGAGCTGGATGCGCAGATGCGTGAGAGTGTCGAGCGCCTGCTGCGCTGCCTGCACGACCCGATGGACCGTCAGGTCATGGGGCCTTCGCTGGTGCGCGAGGTGCTGTACGCCGCCCTGCGTGGCCCGCAGGCGGGGGTGTTGCGGGCGCTGGTCGAGCAGCAGGGCCATTTCGCCAGGATCGCCGCGGCGCTGCAGCATCTGCGTGATCACTACCACGAGGCGTTGAGCGTGGACGAACTGGCCGGCTGCGCCAACATGAGCGCCTCGACCTTCCACGAGCATTTCAAGCGCACCACCTTGCTATCGCCGGTGCAGTACCTCAAGCGTCTACGTCTGTTGAAGGCGCAGCAGATGCTGATCGGCGAGGGCATGGCGGTGGGGCAGGTGGCGCACCGGGTGGGGTATCAGAGCACGTCGCAGTTCAGCCGCGAGTACAAGCGGTACTTCGACCGAAGCCCGGGGGAGGAGGGAGTGTTGCTGAGGATTTCTGCGTAACACCGCCATTCGTGATGCGGGGTGTACGCCACATCCGGATTCCACCATTCCCGTAGGAGCGCGCTTGCCCGCGATGGCGTCGTGTCAGGCAACGCAGGGGTTGCAGACCGAACGCCGTCGCGGGCAAGCGCGCTCCTACAAGGGATGTGGTTTACATGTTTGGATACGTCGGCCCGCCCGCACCTTCCGGGGTCACCCAGGTGATGTTCTGCGAAGGGTCCTTGATGTCACAGGTCTTGCAGTGCACGCAGTTCTGGGCGTTGATCTGGAAGCGCTTGGCGCCGTCTTCCTGGGTCACCACCTCATACACGCCGGCCGGGCAGTAGCGCTGCGCCGGTTCGTCGTACTTGGGCAGGTTGACGTTGATCGGAATGCTCGGGTCCTTGAGCTTGAGGTGACACGGCTGCTCTTCTTCGTGGTTGGTGCCCGAGATGAACACCGAACTCAGTTTGTCGAAGCTCAGCTTGCCGTCCGGTTTGGGGTAGTCGATCTTTTTCGAGTCCGCTGCCAGCTTCATGCACGCGTAGTCAGGCTTGTTGTCGTGCAGGGTGAACGGAATCTTGCCGCCGAACAGGTTCTGGTCGATGAAGTTGAACGCACCGCCCAGTACCGGGCCGAACTTGTGGATCGCCGCGCCAAAGTTGCGGCTGGCGAACAGTTCTTCGTGCAGCCAACTGCCCTTGAAGGCCTCGACGTAGGTGCTCAGCGCGTCGCCACCTTCACTGCCGGCCAGCAACGCATCGGCCACCGAGTCAGCGGCCAGCATGCCGGATTTCATCGCGGTATGGCTGCCCTTGATCTTGGCGAAGTTCAGGGTGCCCAAATCGCAGCCGATCAGCGCGCCGCCGGGGAAGACCATCTTCGGCAGCGAGTTCAGGCCGCCTTTGCAGATGGCACGGGCGCCGTAGCTGACGCGCTTGCCGCCTTCCAGGTACTGCTTGAGGATCGGGTGATGCTTGAGGCGCTGGAACTCGTCGAACGGCGACAGGTACGGGTTGGCGTAGGACAGGTCGACGATCAGGCCGACCACCACCTGGTTGTTTTCCAGGTGATAAAGGAACGAGCCCCCGGTGTTCTCGGTGCCCATCACGTCCAGCGGCCAGCCGGCGGTGTGCACCACCAGACCTTGCTGATGCTTGGCCGGGTCGATTTCCCAGATTTCCTTCAGGCCAATGCCGTAATGCTGGGCGTCGGCTTCGCTGTCCAGGTTGAAGCGCTTGATCAGCTGCTTGCCGATATGGCCACGGCAGCCTTCAGCGAACAGGGTGTACTTGCCGCGCAGTTCCATGCCCGGGGTGTACATGCCGTCTTTGGGATTGCCTTCGCGATCCACGCCCATGTCACCGGTGACGATCCCGCGCACCACGCCATTCTCGTCGATCAGCGCTTCCTGGGCGGCGAAGCCCGGGTAGATCTCGACGCCCAGGTTCTCGGCCTGCTGTGCCAGCCAGCGGCACAGGTTGCCCAGGGAAATGATGTAGTTGCCTTCGTTGTGCATGGTCTTGGGCACGAACATGCCCGGCACCTTGGTACCGGCTTCGCTGCTGGTCAGCACATAGATGTCGTCGCCTTTGACAGGCGTGTTGAGCGGTGCGCCCAGTTCTTTCCAGTCAGGGAACAGCTCGTTCAGCGCGCGAGGTTCGAACACTGCGCCGGAGAGGATGTGGGCGCCGACTTCGGAGCCTTTTTCCACCACGCAGACGCTGATTTCCTGGCCAGCTTCGGCGGCCTTCTGTTTCAGACGGCATGCGGCGGACAGACCGGCAGGGCCGGCGCCGACGATGACGACGTCGAACTCCATAAATTCGCGTTCCACTGACTCTCTCCTGATCAAGGCTCAACGGTATTTTTTTATAGGTAGCTAAAAACTGGCACCTGGGGGCGTTGTCACCCAAGTGTCATCTCAAAGGGGGCCATTATATCTACACCACCTTGCAGGTCCAATACAAACGTTTGTTTGAAATGGCTGAAACCCTGATAAAACATAGGGACACGACTTGTGACTGGCGTTTTTGTCGTATTGACCCGAATAGGTGTTCCGGTCAAGATACGGGCGGTTTTGCGCTCGCCGTAGGCTGGCCGTTGGCCAATGGAATACCTCTGAAAGCTGCGCGGGTGCCGTGTTGCAACCCCGCCCGATCACCCGTTTACAGGGGCGATGCAGGCGGTGTGCAGTTTACACGCATGGTCGGGCGCTGGCTTGGATTGCGCGGGTCGAGCGGTTGTTTTTTGCCGAACTCACCCTTAAGCAACGACGAATACGCTGTTTTCAAAGGTGTTCTTTACACTGACGTGTACCCATCGCCGGGCAGGGCCGGGCGATTTTCTTTTCACCGGAGAGTAACGAGGAATCCATGAAGGTTCTTGTAGCTGTCAAACGAGTGGTCGACTACAACGTCAAGGTTCGCGTCAAAGCGGACAACTCCGGCGTCGATCTCGCTAACGTCAAAATGTCGATGAACCCTTTCTGCGAAATCGCCGTGGAAGAGGCCGTTCGCCTGAAAGAGAAAGGCGTTGCGACCGAGATCGTCGTCGTTACCATCGGCCCGGCCACCGCTCAGGAGCAACTGCGTACCGCACTGGCACTGGGTGCCGACCGCGCCATCCTCGTCGAATCCGCTGAAGAGCTGACTTCCCTGGCCGTGGCCAAGGCGCTCAAGGCCGTTGTCGATAAAGAGCAGCCTCAGCTGGTCATCCTCGGCAAGCAGGCGATCGACAGCGACAACAACCAGACCGGCCAGATGCTGGCGGCCCTGAGCGGTTACGCTCAAGGCACCTTCGCCTCCAAGGTCGAAGTCTCGGGCGACAAGGTTGCCGTGACCCGCGAAATCGACGGCGGCCTGCAAACCGTTTCGTTGAACCTGCCGGCCATCGTCACCACCGACCTGCGCCTGAACGAGCCACGCTACGCGTCGCTGCCCAACATCATGAAAGCCAAGAAGAAGCCCCTCGAAGTGCTGACGCCTGACGCTTTGGGTGTGTCCACGTCCTCCACCAACAAGACCCTGAAAGTCGAAGCCCCGGCTGCTCGCAGCGCTGGCATCAAGGTCAAGTCGGTTGCAGAACTGGTCGAGAAACTGAAAAACGAAGCGAAGGTGATCTGATGACTACCCTGGTAATCGCTGAACACGAAAATGGCGTGATCGCACCCGCCACCCTGAACACCGTTGCCGCTGCCGCCAAGATCGGTGGTGACATTCACGTGCTGGTCGCAGGCCAGAACGTGGGCGCTGTCGGTGAAGCCGCCGCGAAAATCGCAGGCGTCGCCAAGGTACTGGTCGCCGACAATGCGGCCTATGCGCACCAACTGCCGGAAAACGTAGCGCCACTGGTGGCCGAGCTGGCCTCGGGCTACAGCCACGTAATGGCCGCTGCCACCTCCAACGGCAAGAACATCCTGCCGCGCGTTGCAGCCCAACTGGACGTTGACCAGATCTCCGAAATCATTTCGGTTGAATCGGCTGACACCTTCAAGCGTCCGATCTACGCCGGTAACGCCATCGCGACTGTACAGTCGTCGGCCGCCGTCAAGGTCATCACCGTTCGCGCCACCGGCTTCGATCCTGTTGCTGCTGAAGGCGGTTCGGCTGCTGTCGAAGCTGTATCGGCGGCCCACGATGCAGGCAAGTCGTCCTTCGTCAGCGAAGAGCTGGCCAAGTCCGACCGTCCTGAGCTGACCGCTGCCAAGATCGTCGTCTCCGGCGGTCGCGGCATGCAGAACGGCGACAACTTCAAGCACCTGTACGCCCTGGCCGACAAGCTGGGCGCAGCCGTCGGCGCCTCCCGCGCTGCGGTGGACGCAGGCTTCGTGCCCAACGACATGCAGGTCGGCCAGACCGGCAAGATCGTTGCGCCGCAGCTGTACATCGCCGTCGGTATCTCCGGCGCGATCCAGCATCTGGCTGGCATGAAGGACTCCAAAGTGATCGTTGCGATCAACAAGGACGAAGAAGCGCCGATCTTCCAGGTGGCCGATTACGGCCTGGTAGCGGATCTGTTCGAAGCAGTGCCTGAGTTGGAGAAGCTGGTCTAATCCAGCCACCTGACTTATAAAGAGAACCCGTTCGTTTCGGGCTGATCGAAAGCGTTGATCATCGGCAAGCTGTTGATGACCCGCATTCGCTTCAGTCTTGAATTGAACGGGTTTTTTATTGAATTGGAAAAAGGACGTGACCATGTTGCCGCTCAGGCACACGCTGACATCGCTGCTTGCCGGTCTGTTCTTGTTGCCATCGATGGCGGTCGTAGCGGCAGGCAAATGTGATCGCCTGGTCGTGACCGGCAGCCCCGATGCGCCACCCTACATGTGGCGCGATCCGCAAGACCCCGCGCATCTGATGGGCGCCAACGCCGACCTGCTCAAGGAAGCGGCGGGGCAGATGGGCATCAAGCTGGAATTCCTGTTCGCCGGCAAGCGCAGCCAGGCCCTGGAAGAGGTGCGCACCGGGCGAATGGACCTGCTCGCCGACACGCCGTTGAAATCGTCGGAGCTGGAGTCTCTGGATTTCATTCATCCGCCCATCGCGCAAAACGAGATCATGGTCTGGACCCGGGCCGGGCGGCCACAGCCGTTCAATTCCCTGGCCGATCTGCAAGGCCATCCTGGCGCCATTTCCGAGAAAACCCGGGTGACGTCGGCGTTTGAAAACGCCATCAAGGATCACCTGACCCTTGAGAAGCAGCCGAACCTGACCCAGGCCTTTCAGAAGCTGATGCTGGGGCAGGTCGAATTTGTACTGGCCGGTCGATATGCCGGCATGGCGTTGACCCAGACCTTGGGGATGTCCAGGGATTTGCTGGCGCAACCGCTGCCGCTGGACAGGCCGGGGCTGTACCTGGCGCTGTCGTTCAACTCGGCGTGCAATGACCCCTGGTTGCGCGGACAGCTGGCGAAAAAAATGACAGAATTGGCAGCTTCCGGTCGCTCGAACGAAGCCGTCACCCGCAATCTGGAGCTATGGAAGGCCCAGCTGCAACAGCCGACCAGCGCCACACATCAGTAGGAATGTTTTTTTGAGCTTTCTTTTCAGAACCAGACCTTTACTCGCCGCCATGGCGCTCGCTTCGTTGTTCGGTTGCGCCAACGATCCGGCTCCCAACGAACAACTGAAACTGACCGAGCAGGCCGTGGCCCAGGCTACGGCGGTCGGCGCCACCGACGATCAGCCGGACATGGCCACCGCGCAGTCCAAGCTGACCCAGGCGCAGGCCGACATGGCCGACAAATCCTACAAGGACGCCCGCATGCAGGCTGAGCAGGCCGAACTGGACGCGCGTCTGGCAGAAGCTCGCGTGCTGACCGAAAAAAGTGCCGAGCAACTTGCCCAGGTGAACGCTCGCCTCGAACGCCTGCGCAAGCAGTTGGGGGCGGCACAATGAATCGTATTCCACGGGTCTTGAGTGTGTGCCTGTTGCTGACCAGCGCCGGGCTGTACGGCTGCGCCGGCCATCAGAACAGCGAGAAGGCGTTGCAGGGTGCCAGCGCCGATTTCCAGAAAGTGAAGAACGACACCAACGTCTTGCGCAGCGCGCCCAAGGACGTGATCCGTGCCGGTGAATTGCTGGGCCGTGCCGAACGGCTGTCCAGCTACATTGGCAGTGGTGATGATGTGAGTCACTACGCGTATCTGAGCAGTCGCTACAGTGCGATTGCCACCGAGCACAGTCAGTTGCTGCTCAACCAGGAAAAGCTTGCCCGCCTTGAGCTTGAACGCCAGCGCCTGCAACTGGCATTGCGCGAAGCCAAGCTGGCCGGCGCCCAGCAGCAGGGCAAATGGGCGGAGGATCAGGTCATCAGCCTGTCGACCCAGCAGAACGAGCGGGGCCTGGTCATGACCCTGGGTGACATGCTGTTCGACACCGGTCGTGCCGAACTGAAAAGCTCGGCCAATCGCACGGTGCTCAAGGTCGTGCAGTTCCTGCAGTTCAACCCCAAGCGCGTGGTGCGCATCGAGGGTTACACCGACAGCACCGGCGACAGCCAGGAGAACCTGCAACTGTCTCGCGATCGCGCGCAATCGGTGGCCGACGTGCTGTCCGATCTGGGCATCGAGGACGAACGCATTCAGGTCGAGGGTTACGGCGATCAGTTTCCGGTGGATGTGAACACCTCGGAGCGTGGCCGGGCGCAAAATCGTCGGGTCGAAATCGTGTTTTCGGATGAAAAAGGCAAGCTGAGCGCCGCTCGCTGACATTTATTTTTCACCGAGCCCGGCTTTTTTCGAAAAGCCGGGCTTTTTTGTGCGCGAAAGGCCGGTTGTTTGGCGTATATGCCGTATGAAATTTTTCATCAAACTGAAGTATGACTAGCCGATGAATCAACTGTCCCCGTACACTTATCAACTGTTCTGGTGATCTTTTCCTGTCGATCACCGCCCTGTGCTCAGAATGGCCGTGAAAGAGTGGAATCGAGGGACGCGAAATGACCAATCTTCTGCTGTATCAACGTATCGCCCAGCAGTTGGCTGAGGATATTCGTCGGGGTGTGTACCAGCCAGGCGAGCGCGTGCCTTCGGTGCGAAAAATGAGCTCCCAGCTCAATGTCAGCCATGCGACGGTGCTTCAGGCCTACGCCAATCTCGAAGACCAGGGGCTGATTCGTGCACGTCCGCAGTCCGGCTATTACGTTCACCAGACCCCCGCGCTGACGGCGCCAACCCCGGATATCGCTCGGGTCGAGCGGCCCGGCCTGGTCACTCGCGCCAGCATCATCCAGCAGGTGCTGGTCGAAGCGCGTCGTGAAGGGGTGTTCGCCTTTGGCGCAGCCGTCCCGCACATCGACTACCTGCCGCTGCGCGCGCTGCATCAGCAGTTGGCCAAGGTCACGCGATTCCAGAGCCCGCGGGCGTTCAACTACATGTTCAGCCCCGGTTTCGAGCCGCTGCGCCGCCAGGTCGCGATCCGCATGCGCGACGCAGGCGTGGTGGTTGATCCCTCTGAAGTGGTGATCACTCACGGTTGTGTCGATGCCTTGCAGATGTCGCTGCGGGTGCTGACCAGCCCGGGTGACCTGATTGCCGCCGAATCGCCGACGTATTACGGCTTGCTACAGTTGGCCGACCTGCTGGGCCTGAAAGTGATCGAGATCCCGAGCGATCCGAACACCGGCATCAGCCTTGAGGCACTCCAATTGGCTGCCAACCAGTGGTCGATCAAGGCGCTGGTGATGACCTCGCGCCTGAGTAATCCGCTGGGCAGCACCATGCCCGAGGAGCGCCAGAAACAACTGCTGCGCCTGGCGTCTGACTTCGACATTCAGGTGATCGAAGACGATATCTACGGCGAATTGATGTATGAGCAGAACAAGACCAAGGCGCTGAAGGCTTTCGATCGCCTGGGGCGGGTCATCTACTGTTCGAGCTTTTCCAAGACGCTGTCCCCGGGTGTGCGCATTGGCTGGATGATTGCCGGCAAATATCAGGCGGAAATCCAGCGTTTGCAGACCTTCAGCACCCATTCGGCGTGCAGCGTGACGCAGATGGCGGTGGCGTCCTACCTGGAGAACGGTGGCTATGACCGGCATCTGCGCTACATCCGCCAGGAGCACCGCAAGAACGTCAGTGCGTTCCAGTTGGGGGTGCAGCAGATGTTCCCTGAAGGCACGCAGATCAGCCGGCCTGCCGGTGGTTTCATCCTCTGGATCAGTCTGCCGGGGCGGGTGAACACCCAGGAACTGCATGTGCGCGCACTGGAGCAGGGCATCAGCGTGGCGCCGGGCCTGATTTTCAGCAACACAGAGCAGTTCAACCACTGCATTCGTCTAAACTGTGGGTTGCCGTGGAACCGCGAAGCGGAGAGGGCGCTGATGACCCTGGGCATGCTCGCCAAGCAGCTGTGCCAGGACGCCGGTCAATCCTGGTGAACTCTGCGGGCTGAACGTTTTTCACACCCTCAAGAGGCCGGCTGACAGGTCCTTCACTTGTCACCGGCCATGCAAAGAGCCAGCATATCGGCTCCTGCCTTTTTTCTGCCGTTTGATTTATGAATTCACTACGCTGTGCCGGATTGATGTTGGTGGTATTGCTCAGTGCCTGTGACGCTGACAAACCGCCTGCGCCACCGCCCAAAGTCACCGCTGCCGCGCCTGTCGCGCCTGCTGCAGCGCCCGTTGTCACGCCTGAGGTCAAGCCTGAGCCTGCCGCGGCTGTTGCGCCGCAGCCTGCCGCCCCGGAGAAGCCGGCGGACGTGGTCCATCACCTTGCGCCCAATGTCGGGGTCGTGCCTGTGGTCGCGGCGAGCAAGCCGGATCCGGTCAAGCCCAACCCTGCGAAGAAGATCACCACGCCGGCCAAGGCTGCGGCCGTGGAGCAGAAAACCCCAAGTGCGAATGCCAAATCCGCCAAGGTCAAAGCGGATAATGCCGCCGTGGCTAACCGTGCGCCGGTTGCCAGCAAGACCAAGCCTGCCTCCCAGGTGGTCAAGGAAACCAGGCTGCCCAAGGCTGCTCTGGACCTGAGCTTGCCGCCTGACATGGTCAAGCAGCTGACGCCGCCGCCTAACGTGATCACTGCGGGCAACAAGGCCAAGTCCACGCCTGGCGGGGGCAAACCGCTGTTGCCGAAGATGTTCCCCGATGCTGGCAGTGATTCGGACTTCCAGTTGCAGGGTCGGTTGTTGAGCAATGAAATGGAGTTGCAGCTTCGCAACGAGGCGCGCAAGGAAGTGGACGGCGCAGCGCTGGACTTCAAATTCAAGCAGTGACCTGGCGTCGGCTGGTCCTTAATCCTTCATTTTCAAACGCGCGTTTTAGCGGGTAAGATCCTGTCAACTTTCACTGCCTCTCAAGAGGATGTTTCCATGGATTGCCGTCCGGGCTGTGGCGCATGCTGCATTGCGCCTTCGATATCCTCGCCGATTCCCGGCATGCTGTTGGGCAAGCCGGCCGGCGTGCGCTGCGTGCAGCTCTCGGATGACAGGTATTGCCTGATCTTCGGGCAGCCTGACCGGCCAGCGGTGTGCGGCGGGTTCGCCGCCGATCCGGAAGTCTGTGGCAGCAGTTCCGAGGAAGCGATTCGCTTGATCGGGTGGTGGGAGCAGGCCACTTCCGTCGCCTGATGGGCGAGGAGGGGAGCCGATCGAGGCATCTGAAACGACACCTGAACTGCAGACAATAAGGAATAAGACAATGGGTTCGCTGTACCGGATTGCGTTTGGAGTTGGCTTGACTGTACTGGTCGCCGGGGCTGCACAGGCCGATGACTGGAAGGTCGCCAAGAACGAGGACGGCATCAAGGTTTCTCTCAGTGACGTCGCGGGCTCCCAGTACAAGGCCTATCAGGGCGTGACCACCATCAAGGCCAGTGTCGCCAAACTGCGCGGCCTGCAGGAGGATGTGGCGGGTGCCTGCGCCTGGGTTCACGAGTGCAAGTCGCAGAAGGTGCTCAAGCATGAGGGCGACAAGACCTGGACCTACACCCAGTTCAACACCCCGTGGCCGGTGACGCCGCGTGATTCGGTGCTGCAGATCACCACGGTCGAAGGCGCTGATGGTAGCCTGACTCGTAACCTGCTGGGCCAGCCGACCTACATCCCTGAAGAGAAAGGCTTCGTGCGCGTCGCCCAGGTGGAGGGTTTCTGGAAGCTGGTGCCCAAGGGCCCGAACGAGACTGAAGTGACCTATCAGGTGCACACCGAGCCAGGTGGCAGCGTGCCGTCGTGGCTGGCCAACAAGTTCGTGGTCGATGCGCCGTTCAACACCCTCAAGGCGCTCAGGGAGCGTGCGATGAAATGATCGGGTGACCGATACAATTTCTGCGGGAATGAAAAAAGGCTGCCACTGGCAGCCTTTTTTGCGTCGCTCGAAACTTACTTGCGTTCGGCCAGTGGCACGATGTCGCGAGCTTTTTCGCCGGTGTACAGTTGGCGCGGACGGCCGATCTTGTACGGGCTGGAGAGCATTTCCTTCCAGTGCGAGATCCAGCCGACGGTACGCGCCAGGGCGAAGATCACGGTGAACATGCTGGTCGGAATGCCGATCGCCTTCAGGATGATGCCCGAGTAGAAGTCGACGTTCGGGTACAGCGAGCGCTCGATGAAGTACGGATCGGTCAGGGCGATCTCTTCCAGGCGCATCGCCAGTTCCAGCTGCGGGTCGTTGGTGATGCCCAGCTCGCGCAGGACTTCGTCGCAGGTCTGCTTCATCACGGTGGCGCGCGGGTCGCGGTTCTTGTAGACGCGGTGACCGAAGCCCATGAGCTTGAACGGATCGTTCTTGTCCTTGGCCTTGGCGATGAACTTGTCGATGTTCGAGACATCGCCGATTTCATCGAGCATGGTCAGTACGGCTTCGTTCGCACCGCCGTGGGCAGGGCCCCACAGTGCAGCGATGCCGGCGGCGATACAGGCGAACGGGTTGGCACCCGAGGAGCCCGCCATGCGCACGGTGGACGTCGAGGCGTTCTGTTCGTGGTCGGCGTGGAGGATGAAGATCCGGTCCATGGCCTTGGCCAGCGTCGGGCTGATCGGTTTGATCTCGCACGGCGTGTTGAACATCATGTGCAGGAAGTTTTCCGCATAGCTCAGGTCGTTGCGCGGGTACATCATGGGCTGGCCCATGGAGTACTTGTAGACCATCGCGGCCAGGGTCGGCATCTTGGCGACCAGGCGGATCGCGGAGATTTCGCGGTGCTGCGGGTTATTGATGTCCAGCGAGTCGTGGTAGAACGCCGACAGGGCGCCGACGACGCCGCACATGACGGCCATCGGGTGGGCATCACGACGGAAGCCGTTGAAGAAGGTCTTCAACTGCTCGTGCACCATGGTGTGGTTCTTCACGGTGACGACGAATTGGGCTTTCTGCTCGGCAGTCGGCAGTTCGCCGTTGAGCAGCAGGTAGCAGGTTTCGAGGTAGTCGGACTGCTCGGCCAGTTGCTCGATCGGGTAGCCACGGTGCAGCAGAATGCCGTTATCACCGTCGATGTAGGTGATCTTGGATTCGCAAGAGGCGGTCGACATGAAGCCTGGGTCGAATGTGAAGCGTCCGGTGGCGGTCAGGCCGCGTACGTCGATTACATCGGGACCAACTGTGCCGGTCAGAATGGGCAGCTCGACGGGGGCAGCGCCCTCGATGATCAACTGCGCTTTTTTGTCAGCCATGTGGCCTCCTAATTATGCTTCAAATCATCAGACAGGCCCCCCACGCAGGGCCCGCATCACTATAGTGAGATAAATTCTAAAGTCAATTTGCCAAAAGTCTTGTGGCAGAAGGCTTTAAGCCGAGGTTTTCCGCGAAATTACCTGCCATTTACGCCTTTTATTCCACTAATGCAATCCGCCATTAGGGGAGGGCTGGTGCGTTGTCATTAGGCGGCTAACTGTCTATACTCGGCGTCCGACCGCCAGGGGCTTTCAGGCCCGGTTTTCTGGGGTTGGTCACTTCCTGGGTAGTGGGTACCTGACCAGTGCACTTCCCAACAACTTGCCCTGATTGTTAGGGGCTCTTCAGTGTGAAAAAAAGCCGTGAAAAGCCAACGACCTGTAAACCTAGACCTAAGGACCATCAAACTCCCCATCACAGCGATCACGTCGATCCTTCATCGCATCTCCGGCATCATTCTCTTTGTCGGCGTCTTCTTCATGCTTCTGGCATTGAGCAAGTCGCTGGGTTCTGAAGAGGGCTTCGCCGATGTGAAGGCGACCTTGACCAGTCCGCTGGCCAAGTTCATCGCATGGGGGCTTCTGTCTGCCCTGTTGTATCACCTTGTGGCAGGTGTTCGTCACCTGATCATGGATACGGGTGTCGGTGAGACGCTGGAAGGCGGAAAGCTGGGCTCGAAAATCATCATCGCCATCTCCGTGGTGCTGATCATTCTGGCGGGAGTTTGGATATGGTAACCAGCGTTACGAACCTGTCTCGTTCGGGCCTCTACGACTGGATGGCGCAGCGCGTCTCCGCAGTAGTGCTCGCGGCTTATTTCATTTTCCTGATCGGGTACCTGGTCGTGCACCCTGGCATCGACTATGCCACGTGGCACGCTCTGTTCTCCCACGTAGGGATGCGCATCTTCAGTCTGCTGGCCCTCGTTGCCCTCGGCGCTCACGCCTGGGTCGGCATGTGGACCATCGCGACCGACTACCTGACTCCGATGAGTTTCGGCAAGTCCGCGCTGACTGTGCGTTTCCTGTTCCAGGCTGTATGCGGCGTTGCGATGTTCGCGTACTTCGTCTGGGGTGTGCAGATTCTTTGGGGTATCTGATTCATGGCTAGCATTAATACAATCTCCTTCGACGCCATCATCATCGGTGGCGGCGGTGCGGGCATGCGCGCTGCCTTGCAGCTGGCTCAGGGCGGCCACAAGACCGCCGTAGTCACCAAGGTCTTCCCGACTCGCTCCCACACCGTATCCGCCCAGGGCGGCATCACCTGCGCCATCGCTTCGGCCGACCCGAACGACGACTGGCGCTGGCACATGTACGATACCGTCAAGGGTTCCGACTACATCGGTGACCAGGACGCTATCGAATACATGTGTCAGGAAGGTCCTGCCGCGGTCTTCGAACTGGACCACATGGGTCTGCCGTTCTCGCGTACCGAAACCGGCCGTATCTACCAGCGTCCGTTCGGTGGCCAGTCCAAGGACTTCGGCAAAGGCGGTCAGGCTGCACGTACCTGCGCGGCCTCCGACCGTACCGGTCACGCACTGCTGCACACCCTTTATCAGGGCAACCTGAAAGCGGGCACCACGTTCCTGAACGAGTACTACGCTGTCGACCTGGTGAAGAACTCGGAAGGCGCCTTCGTCGGTGTCATCGCGATCTGCATCGAAACCGGCGAGACCATGTACATCAAGTCCAAGGCGACTGTACTGGCCACCGGCGGTGCTGGCCGTATCTACGCCTCGACCACCAACGCCCTGATCAACACCGGTGACGGTATCGGCATGGCGCTGCGTGCAGGCGTTCCGGTCCAGGACATCGAAATGTGGCAGTTCCACCCGACCGGCATCGCCGGCGCAGGTGTACTGGTCACCGAAGGTTGCCGCGGTGAAGGCGGTTACCTGATCAACAAGCACGGCGAGCGTTTCATGGAGCGTTATGCTCCGAACGCCAAGGACCTTGCAGGTCGTGACGTCGTTGCACGTTCCATGGTCAAAGAGATCATCGCCGGCAACGGCTGTGGCCCTAACGGCGACCACGTGATGCTCAAGCTCGACCACCTGGGCGAGGAAGTGCTGCACAGCCGCCTGCCAGGCATCTGCGAGCTGTCCAAGACCTTCGCACACGTTGACCCGGTGGTTGCTCCGGTTCCTGTGGTTCCAACCTGCCACTACATGATGGGCGGCGTTGCCACCAACATTCACGGCCAGGCCATGACCATGGACGCCGAAGGCAACGACCAGGTCATTCCTGGCCTGTTCGCAGTCGGTGAAGTGGCGTGCGTCTCGGTTCACGGTGCCAACCGCCTGGGCGGCAACTCGCTGCTCGACCTGGTGGTATTCGGTCGCGCTGCCGGCCTGCACCTGGAAAAAGCGCTGACCGACGGTATCGAATACGCCGACGCCAGCGACACCGACATCGAAGTTGCACTCAACCGCCTGAACAGCCTGAACTCCCGTGCCGATGGCGAAGACGTCGCCACCCTGCGCCGCGAGCTGCAGAGCTGCATGCAGAACTACTTCGGTGTGTTCCGTACCGGCGAATACATGAAGAAGGGCATCGAGCAACTGGCCCAACTGCGTGCACGTATCGCCAACGTGAAGATCAACGACAAGTCCCAGGCCTTCAACACCGCGCGTATCGAAGCGCTGGAGCTGCAGAACCTGCTGGAAGTCGCTGAAGCGACCGCCATCGCGGCCGATACCCGTACCGAGTCCCGCGGCGCCCACGCCCGTGAAGACTTCGAAGACCGCGACGACGTCAACTGGCTGTGCCATACCCTGTACTACCCGGGTGAAAAGCGGGTTGCCAAGCGTGCAGTCAACTTTGCGCCGAAGACCGTTCCGGCGTTCGAACCAAAAGTACGGACTTACTAAGGGTGGCTGCTATGTTGAAAGTCGAAGTTTATCGTTACAACCCCGATACCGACTCGGCGCCTAAAACCCAGGTGTTCGACGTTGATACCGGTGGCAAGGATCTGATGGTCCTGGACGTACTGGCGCTGATCAAGGAACAGGACGAGGGCTTCTCCTATCGTCGTTCCTGCCGTGAAGGCGTCTGTGGTTCCGACGGCATGAACATCAACGGCAAGAACGGCCTGGCGTGCATCACGCCGCTGTCCGCCGTGGTCAAGAACAACAAGCTGGTGGTGCGTCCGCTGCCTGGCCTGCCTGTTATTCGTGACCTGGTCGTCGATATGAGCATCTTCTACAAGCAGTACGAGAAGGTGAAGCCATTCCTGCAGAACGACACGCCGGCTCCGGCCATCGAGCGTCTGCAGTCGCCGGAAGAGCGTGAGAAGCTGGACGGTCTGTACGAGTGCATCCTGTGCGCTTGCTGCTCCACGAGCTGCCCGTCCTTCTGGTGGAACCCTGACAAGTTCCTGGGTCCGGCCGCGATCCTGCAAGCCTATCGTTTCCTGGCTGACAGTCGCGACAACAAGACTCAGGAGCGTCTGGCTGCGCTGGATGATCCGTTCAGCGTGTTCCGCTGCCGCGGGATCATGAACTGCGTCAACGTTTGCCCGAAAGGCCTTAACCCGACCAAGGCCATCGGTCACGTTCGACACATGCTGCTGACCAGTGGTGTCTGAGTTCGTTGCACCTGTAGCACCGATGTATCTGTAAATGTTGCACCCGTAAACGCTGCGGCGCAGGCTTCAACCGGCGCCGTAGTTTTAACCTGAGCAGTGGCCGTACGGCTTCGGCTCTTATTTTGAAGAAATGAGACCAGCAGGGGCATCCGGGCTGGTACCCGGGCTATCAGCGTGATCCTTGGCGACTTGCTACAGTCAGCGATTCGATACATTCGCTGCATGGACTGTTCAAGCCTGCGACGGTGTGCACGCCGGTGGTGTCCCCTAACCGAGGGTGACCAAGCATGCAAGAAAGCGTGATGCAGCGCATGTGGAACAGCGCCCACCTTTCAGGTGGTAACGCTGCCTATGTGGAAGAGCTCTATGAGCTCTACCTGCACGACCCTAACGCTGTGCCAGAAGAATGGCGCACCTACTTTCAGACGCTGCCAGCCGATGGCGGCGCTGCCACCGATGTATCGCACTCTACGGTTCGCGATCATTTCGTGTTGCTGGGCAAAAACCAGCGCCGCGCTCAACCGGTCTCCGCCGGTAGCGTGAGCAGCGAACACGAGAAGAAGCAAGTCGAAGTGCTGCGACTGATCCAGGCATTCCGTATGCGCGGCCATCAGGGTGCGCAACTCGATCCTCTGGGCTTGTGGAAGCGTACTGCGCCAGCTGACCTGTCGATCAACCATTACGGTTTGACCAACGCTGACCTCGATACCACATTCCGTGCCGGCGACCTGTTCATCGGCAAGGAGGAGGCGAGCCTACGCGAAATCGTCGACGCTTTGCAGAAGACATATTGCCGCACCATCGGCGCCGAGTTCACGCACATCGTCGATTCCAACCAGCGCAACTGGTTCATGCAGCGCCTCGAAAGCGTGCGTGGCCGTCCAGCTTACCCTGCCGAGATTCAGAGCCACCTGCTCGAGCGCGTCACCGCGGCAGAAGGTCTGGAGAAGTACCTGGGCACCAAGTACCCGGGCACCAAGCGTTTCGGTCTGGAAGGCGGCGAAAGCCTGATCCCGATGCTCGACGAGCTGATCCAGCGCTCCGGTTCCTACGGGACCAAGGAAGTCGTGATCGGCATGGCCCACCGTGGCCGTCTGAACGTCCTGGTCAACACCTTCGGCAAGAACCCGCGCGAGCTGTTCGACGAGTTCGAAGGCAAGAAGAAGGTCGAGCTGGGCTCCGGTGACGTGAAGTACCACCAGGGCTTCTCGTCCAACGTGATGACCGCAGGTGGCGAAGTTCACCTGGCGATGGCGTTCAACCCGTCGCACCTCGAGATCGTCTCCCCGGTGGTCGAAGGTTCCGTGCGCGCTCGTCAAGACCGCCGCAACGACGCCACTGGCGAAAAAGTACTGCCGATTTCCATCCACGGTGACGCTGCGTTCGCAGGTCAGGGCGTGGTCTTGGAAACCTTCCAGATGTCGCAGACCCGCGGCTTCAAGACTGGCGGCACGATCCACATCGTGATCAACAACCAGGTCGGCTTCACCATCAGCAACCCGCTGGACTCGCGTTCTACCGAGTACGCCACCGACGTTGCCAAGATGATCCAGGCGCCGATCCTGCACGTGAACGGCGATGACCCTGAAGCGGTCATGTTCGTGACCCAGCTGGCCATCGACTACCGCATGCAGTTCAAGCGTGACGTGGTGATCGACCTGGTCTGCTACCGTCGTCGCGGCCACAACGAAGCTGACGAACCAAGTGGCACCCAGCCGCTGATGTACCAGCAGATCGCCAAGCAGCGCACCACCCGTGAGCTGTATGCCGACGCACTGGCTGCATCGGGCGTGCTCGACGCCGCTGGCGCTCAGGCCAAGGTCGACGAGTACCGCAACGCACTCGACAACGGCATGCACGTTGTGAAGAGCCTGGTCAAAGAGCCCAACAAGGAACTGTTCGTCGACTGGCGTCCATACCTGGGCCACGCCTGGACCGCGCGTCACGACACCCGTTTCGATCTGAAGACCCTGCAGGAACTGTCGGCCAAGCTGATGGAACTGCCGGAAGGCTTCGTGGTTCAGCGTCAGGTCCAGAAGATCTACGAAGACCGCCAGAAGATGCAAGCCGGTGGCCTGCCGATCAACTGGGGTTACGCCGAGACCATGGCCTACGCCACTCTGGCGTTCGAAGGTCATCCGGTGCGTATCACCGGGCAAGACGTCGGTCGCGGTACGTTCTCGCACCGTCACGCCGTCCTGCACAACCAGAAAGATGCCACCACCTACGTGCCTCTGCAGAACCTGTATGCCGGTCAGCCTCGCTTTGACCTGTACGACTCGTTCCTGTCGGAAGAAGCGGTACTGGCATTCGAATACGGCTACTCGACCACCTCGCCAAACGCGCTGGTGATCTGGGAAGCCCAGTTCGGTGACTTCGCCAACGGTGCACAGGTCGTGATCGACCAGTTCATCACCAGCGGCGAGCACAAGTGGGGCCGTCTGTGCGGTCTGACCATGCTGTTGCCTCACGGCTACGAAGGTCAGGGTCCGGAGCACTCCTCGGCTCGTCTTGAGCGTTACCTGCAGCTGTGCGCCGAGCACAACATCCAGGTGTGCATGCCGACCACCCCGGCCCAGATCTACCATCTGTTGCGCCGTCAGGTGATTCGTCCGCTGCGCAAGCCGCTGGTCGTGCTGACGCCCAAGTCGCTGCTGCGTCACAAGCTGGCGATCTCGACCCTGGAAGATCTGGCCGAAGGCTCGTTCCAGACTGTCATCCCGGAAATCGATACCCTCGATGCCGCCAAGGTGACCCGTCTGGTGCTCTGCAGTGGCAAGGTCTACTACGACCTGCTGGAAAAACGCCGTGCCGAAGGCCGCGAAGATATTGCCATCGTGCGTATCGAGCAGCTCTATCCGTTCCCGGAAGACGACCTGATGGAGGCCATCGCGCCTTACACCAACCTGACCAACGTGGTCTGGTGTCAGGAAGAGCCGATGAACCAGGGCGCCTGGTACAGCAGCCAGCATCACTTGCGCCGCAGCATTGGCAATCACAACCGCAACCTCGTTCTCGAGTATGCCGGCCGTGATGCCTCCGCAGCGCCTGCTTGTGGCTACGCTTCGATGCACGCCGAACAGCAGGAAAAACTGCTGCAAGACGCGTTCACTGTTTAACGCCTTCGCGCACTAGAAACCGAATTAAGGAATTACAGATAATGGCTATTGAGATCAAAGCCCCCTCTTTCCCGGAATCCGTTGCCGACGGCACCATTTCCAAATGGCACAAACAGCCGGGCGAAGCGGTCAAGCGTGACGAGCTGCTGGTCGACATCGAAACCGACAAGGTCGTGCTCGAAGTTCTGGCCGAAGCTGACGGCGTGCTGGCATCCATCGTGAAAGGCGAGGGCGACACCGTCCTGTCCAACGAACTGATCGCCACCCTGGACGCAGGCGCTACCGCGTCGGCTGCACCGGCTGCCGCTGCTGCTCCGGCCGCTGCACCTGCTGCCGCGCCAGCTGCCGCTCCGTCGGCTGCTGACGAAGACGCCATCGGCGCTCCAGCTGCTCGCAAGCTGGCTGAAGAGAACGGCATCAACCTGTCCAGCGTCAAAGGCACTGGCAAAGACGGTCGCGTCACCAAGGAAGACGTCGTTGCTGCCATCGAAGCGAAGAAATCCGCTCCGGCTGCCGCACCTGCTGCCAAGCCTGCCGCTGCACCGGCTGCCGCTGCTCCTGTGTTCGCCGCTGGCGATCGCACGGAGAAGCGCGTACCGATGACTCGCGTTCGTGCCACCGTTGCCAAGCGTCTGGTCGAAGCCCAGTCGAACATGGCGATGCTGACCACGTTCAACGAAGTCGACATGACCGAAGTCATGGCCCTACGTTCGAAGTACAAGGATCTGTTCGAGAAGTCCCACAACGGCGTACGCCTGGGCTTCATGTCGTTCTTCGTCAAGGCTGCCACCGAAGCGCTGAAACGCTTCCCGGCTGTCAACGCGTCGATCGACGGTTCCGACATCGTCTACCACGGCTATGCGGACGTCGGCGTTGCCGTCTCCAGCGACCGTGGCCTGGTGGTTCCGGTGCTGCGTAACGCCGAGCAGATGAGCCTGGCTGAAATCGAAGGCGGCATCGCCACCTTCGGCAAGAAAGCCCGTGACGGCAAACTGTCCATCGACGAGATGACTGGCGGTACCTTCACCATCACCAACGGTGGTACCTTCGGTTCGATGATGTCGACCCCGATCGTCAACCCGCCACAAGCCGCTATCCTGGGCATGCACAACATCATTCAGCGCCCGATGGCGATCAATGGTCAGGTTGTCATCCGCCCGATGATGTACCTGGCGCTGTCCTACGATCACCGCCTGATCGACGGCAAAGAAGCTGTGACGTTCCTGGTGACCATCAAGAACCTGCTGGAAGATCCGGCTCGTCTGTTGCTGGACATCTGATGAAGCAGCCGCAAGTTGCAAGCCACAAGCTTCAAGCCAGAAGCGGCCCGGTGTGCAGCTTGCGGCCAGTAATTCGCATCCAATGAATAAGTCGTGAGTCTGAACTGCAGATCACCGCAGATCAGCTTGCAGCTTAATGCTTGCAGCTAGAGAGGAACTCTTAGTTATGTCCCAGAAATTCGACGTGGTAGTGATTGGCGCAGGCCCTGGCGGTTATGTTGCCGCCATCAAGGCTGCGCAACTTGGTCTCAAGACTGCCTGCATCGAGAAGTATCAGGATAAAGAGGGCAAGCTGGCTCTCGGCGGTACCTGCCTGAACGTAGGCTGCATCCCGTCCAAGGCGCTGCTGGACAGCTCCTGGAAATTCTATGAAGCCAAGAACCAGTTCAACGTTCATGGCATCTCCATTTCCGGCGACGTGAAAATGGACGTACCGGCCATGGTCGGTCGCAAGTCCCAGATCGTCAAAGGCCTGACCGGCGGCGTTGCCAGCCTGTTCAAGGCCAACGGCGTGACCTCCCTGCAAGGCCACGGCAAGCTGCTGGCCGGCAAGAAAGTCGAGCTGACCAAGCCTGACGGCACCACCGAAGTCATCGAAGCCGACAACATCATCCTGGCTTCGGGCTCGCGTCCGATCGACATTCCGCCGGCTCCGGTCGATCAGAACGTCATCGTCGACTCTACCGGCGCCCTGGAATTCCAGACCGTGCCTGAGCGTCTGGGCGTCATCGGCGCTGGCGTCATCGGCCTGGAACTGGGTTCGGTATGGTCGCGCCTGGGCTCCAAGGTCACCGTTCTGGAAGCGCTGGAGAAGTTCCTGCCAGCCGCCGACGAAGGCGTTGCCAAAGAAGCTCAGAAGACCTTCACCAAGCAGGGTCTGGACATCAAGCTGGGCGCTCGCGTCACCGGCTCGAAAGTCAACGGCAACGAAGTTGTCGTGAACTACACCGACAAGGACGGTGAGCAGAACATCACCTTCGATCGCCTGATCGTGGCCGTAGGCCGCCGTCCGGTGACGACCGATCTGCTGGCCTCCGACAGCGGCGTCGATATCGACGAGCGCGGCTTCATCTTCGTCAACGATCAGTGCGAGACCAGCGTTCCTGGTGTCTATGCGATCGGTGACGTGGTCCGTGGTCTGATGCTGGCACACAAAGCCTCGGAAGAAGGCATCATGGTGGTCGAGCGCATCAAGGGTCACAAGACCCAGATGAACTATGACCTGATCCCATCGGTTATCTACACTCACCCGGAAATCGCGTGGGTTGGTAAAACCGAGCAGACCCTGAAGGCCGAAGGCGTTGAAGTCAACGTGGGTCAGTTCCCGTTCGCGGCCAGCGGCCGTGCCATGGCGGCGAACGACACCGGCGGTTTCGTCAAGGTCATCGCTGACGCCAAGACCGACCGTGTACTGGGTGTACACGTCATCGGCCCAGGCGCTGCAGAACTGGTTCAGCAGGGTGCAATCGGCATGGAGTTCGGCACCAGTGCCGAAGACATCGGCATGATGGTCTTCTCCCACCCGACCCTGTCCGAAGCACTGCACGAAGCTGCTCTGGCTGTGAATGGCGGCGCCATCCACATCCAGAACAAGAAAAAACGCTAAGAAAAAAACCACGGCGGACCGCCCGTCGTAAGCCCTGCTCGCATGGCTTACCGCGGAAGGTCCGTCGGACTCGAACTCCCGGCGGATTTCGCCCAGGCACCCCGAGTGCAGGGGCGGGGCCTTCCGGGGGAAGCGGTCACAGGTGGTGCGGCACGCTCTAGCGAGCAGCACCGAAGCGCAGTACCTAACGAAGACGGTAAAAAGCATGAATCTTCACGAGTATCAGGGTAAACAGCTGTTTGCTGAATACGGCCTGCCAGTATCCAAGGGCTTTGCAGTAGACACCCCCGAAGCAGCAGCAGAAGCGTGCGACAAGATCGGCGGAACCGAGTGGGTCGTCAAAGCCCAGGTTCACGCAGGTGGTCGCGGTAAAGCGGGCGGCGTCAAACTGGTCAAGAGCAAGGAAGACGCAGCTGCGTTCGCCGCTCAGTGGCTGGGCAAGCGTCTGGTCACTTACCAGACTGATGCCAACGGTCAACCGGTTACCAAGATCCTGGTTGAATCCTGCACTGACATCGCCAAAGAGCTGTATCTGGGCGCTGTAGTCGATCGCTCGAGCCGTCGCATCGTGTTCATGGCCTCCACCGAAGGTGGCGTGGACATCGAGAAGATCGCTCACGAAACTCCTGAGAAGATTCTCAAGGCCACTATCGACCCACTGGTTGGCGCTCAGCCATTCCAGGGTCGCGACCTGGCATTCCAGCTGGGTCTGGAAGGCAAGCAGGTTGCTCAGTTCGCCAAGATCTTCGTTGGCCTGGGCAAGCTGTTCCAGGACCACGACCTGGCCCTGCTGGAAGTGAACCCGCTGGTAATCAAGGCTGACGGCGATCTGCACTGCCTGGACGCCAAGATCAACATCGACGCCAACGCCATGTACCGTCAGCCTAAGCTGAAGGCTTTCCACGACCCATCGCAAGATGACCCACGTGAAGCCCACGCTGCCAAGTTCGAACTGAACTACGTGGCACTGGAAGGCAACATCGGCTGCATGGTCAACGGTGCTGGCCTGGCCATGGGTACCATGGACATCGTCAACCTGCACGGCGGCAAGCCAGCCAACTTCCTCGACGTAGGTGGTGGCGCTACCAAAGAGCGCGTGACCGAAGCGTTCAAGATCATCCTGTCCGACAGCAACGTCGCAGCAGTACTGGTCAACATCTTCGGCGGCATCGTTCGTTGCGACATGATTGCCGAAGGCATCATCGGCGCCGTGAAAGAAGTCGGCGTGAAAATCCCGGTCGTTGTTCGTCTGGAAGGCAACAACGCTGACCTGGGCGCTAAAGTACTGGCGGAAAGCGGCTTGAACATCATCGCTGCAACCAGCTTGACCGACGCTGCTCAACAAGTTGTCAAAGCTGCGGAGGGCAAATAATGAGCGTCCTGATCAATAAAGACACCAAAGTTATCTGCCAGGGCTTCACCGGCTCGCAAGGTACTTTCCACTCCGAACAAGCCATCGCCTACGGCACCAAGATGGTTGGCGGCGTGACTCCAGGCAAGGGTGGCACCACTCACCTGAACCTGCCGGTGTTCAACACCGTTCGCGAAGCAGTAGAGCAAACCGGCGCTACCGCCAGCGTGATCTACGTTCCGGCTCCTTTCTGCAAAGACTCGATCCTGGAAGCTGCTTTCGGCGGCATCAAGCTGATCATCTGCATCACCGAAGGTATTCCTACCCTCGACATGCTGGATGCCAAGGTCAAGTGCGACGAGCTGGGTGTTACCCTGATCGGCCCTAACTGCCCAGGCGTCATCACTCCGGGCGAGTGCAAGATCGGCATCATGCCAGGTCACATTCACTTGCCAGGCAAGGTCGGTATCGTGTCGCGTTCCGGCACCCTGACCTACGAAGCTGTGAAGCAGACCACTGACGCCGGTTTCGGTCAGTCCACCTGCGTCGGTATCGGTGGTGACCCGATCCCGGGCTCCAACTTCATCGACATCCTGAAGCTGTTCCAGGAAGACCCACAGACCGAAGCGATCGTCATGATCGGTGAGATCGGTGGTTCGGCCGAAGAAGAGGCTGCTGCCTACATCAAGGCTAACGTGACCAAGCCGGTCGTTTCCTACATCGCTGGTGTGACTGCTCCTCCGGGCAAGCGCATGGGCCATGCTGGCGCGATCATCTCCGGCGGCAAAGGCACTGCAGACGAGAAATTCGCTGCTCTGCAAGACGCTGGCGTGAAGACCGTGCGTTCGCTGGCAGACATCGGCAAGGCCCTGGCCGAGCTGACCGGTTGGGAAATGAAGAAGTAAGCATCGCTTGCTGATCATTGTCTGATCGACAAAGGCCACCTTCGGGTGGCCTTTGTGTTTTCCGGAGAAGCACATTCTGATGCGTAGGAGCGCGCTTGCCCGCGACGGCGTCAGGCCAGGCGTCACCCACCCTGTGGGAGCGGGCTTGCCCGCGAAGGCGTCAGATCAGACGGCTCGAGGTTGATTGACAGGTCGCTTTCGCGGGCAAGCCCGCTCCCACAGGGTGTGTTGAGCCAGAGAGGTGTAAGACCTTTCCGATATGCGACACGAAAGTGCAGACATCGGTCGGGGCGCCCTGTATTGGAGCGCCAAATAGGGTAGGCTACCCGCCATTTTGCGACGTCGACCCCCACAAGGGGCCACTTCGCACCCAGGGCCTGTTCTAAAAGGACGGGCAGCATTTCCCTCACCCATTGGGAAATCCTCTTCTTAATTCCGGTTCAGCAGTGTGGTTTCCTTGATGAAAGTGTTGAAAGGCCAGGACATCCTGGCGCTTGGTTTCATGACGTTCGCGTTGTTCGTTGGTGCTGGCAATATCATCTTCCCCCCAATCGTAGGCCTGCAGGCCGGTCCGCATGTGTGGATGGCAGCGCTTGGCTTTCTAGTGACTGCGGTCGGCCTGCCCGTGGTGACGGTAGTGGCCCTGGCCAAGGTCGGTGGCGCCATGGACGCCCTGAGCAGCCCCATCGGCAAGATCGCCGGCACCGTTCTGGCCGCCGTCTGCTACCTGTCGGTGGGCCCGCTGTTCGCGACGCCGCGTACCGCCACCGTGTCCTTCGAAGTAGGGCTTGCGCCGATCACCGGCGAAAGCCCGATGGCGCTGTTCCTCTATAGCCTGGTGTATTTCCTGCTGGTGTTCTGGATCTCGCTGTATCCGGGGCGTCTGCTCGACACCGTGGGCCGTTTCCTTGCGCCGCTGAAGATCATCGCCCTGGCCGTGCTGGGCATCGCCGCGTTCGCCCTGCCAGCCGGTGATATCGGCGCTGCGCAGCCTGCCTATGTGGCGGCGCCGTTCTCCCAGGGCTTCATCAACGGCTACCTGACCATGGACACCCTCGGTGCGCTGGTGTTTGGCATCGTCATCGTCAACGCCATCCGTTCCCGTGGGGTCGAGTCGCCACGGCTGATCACCCGTTACGCCGTCATTGCCGGCCTGATCGCGGGCGTGGGCCTGGCGCTGGTGTATGTCAGCCTGTTCCGCCTGGGTTCGGGCAGCCATGCGATCGCCGCAGACGCCAGCAACGGCGCGGCGGTTCTGCATGCCTACGTGCAGCACACCTTTGGCACCCTGGGCAGCGGCTTCCTGGCCATCCTGATTTCCCTGGCGTGCCTGGTGACGGCAGTGGGCCTGACCTGCGCCTGCGCCGAATACTTCAGCCGTCTGCTGCCGCTGTCCTACAAGGCGCTGGTGGTGATTCTGGCTGGCTTCTCGCTGCTGGTGTCGAACCTGGGCCTGACCAACCTGATCCACTTCTCCATCCCGGTGCTGACTGCCATCTACCCGCCGTGCATCGCGCTGGTGGCGTTGAGCTTCTGCAAGGACTTCTGGCACGTTCAGGGCCGCATCGTCGCGCCTGTGATGCTGGTGTCGTTCGTGTTCGGCATGGTCGATGCGGTGAAGGGGGCAGGGCTGGAAGGCTATCTGCCTGACGTGCTGGCGCATCTGCCGCTGAGCGATCAGGGCCTGGCGTGGCTGATCCCGTCGCTGATTACCCTGTTTGGCGCGTTCGTGATTGACCGCGTGATCGGCAAGCGCAGCGAAGCGCTGGCCTGATCTTTTCGCCGAACAAAAATAAAGCCCGCTAATGCGGGCTTTATTTTTTTGAAACTCTGGAACTTACTGCTTAGTTGGCGCAGGCGCTTGTTCGTTGGCCTCTTTGGCGCGCTCTTGAGCGGCTTCGGCGTTCTTCTGGGCAGCTTCCTGACTTTCCTTGGCGGCGTCGTTCACTTTGTCTTGAGCCTTTTGCATCGACTCTTGGGACTGCTGGGCAGCCTTGTTGGCATCCTGCTGTTTATCCTCGGATTTCTTGTCGCACGCAGCGAGACCCAAAGTGGCAGAAAGCATGAGGGCAATGGCTAAAGTCTTACGCATGGGGTGTTTCTCCTTATTGAACATCTACGTGCCTTCGAACGCCCCGTTATTGTGTTAGTTCCATTTTCGCAGCAGATATTTAAATAGTTGTTTCGCAGCTGTTACGCCTGTTCGATGGTCGTCGCAGGTTAAACGTTTACGCTGTGACAGATGTGCACGCTCTGACAAACAGTCTGACTTTATTGTTCATGAAGATGCGGCCCTCAGGTTCAGTGTGCCCTTGAAATCCATCGCCGAGCCCCCACCTTGATGACAACCCGCCGTCCAGCCTCTCTATCGCACGGCTTGGCGGCTATCCCTGTTTGTGTGGACTGATTGGAGTTTGATGACCATGAGTGTGGAAACTCAAAAGGAAACCCTGGGCTTCCAGACCGAGGTAAAGCAGCTGCTGCACCTCATGATCCATTCGCTGTATTCGAACAAGGAAATCTTCCTGCGTGAGCTGATTTCCAACGCCTCCGACGCCGTGGACAAGCTGCGCTTCGAAGCGCTGTCCCGGCCTGAGCTGCTTGAAGGCGGCGCCGAACTGAAAATCCGTGTGAGCTTCGACAAGGACGCGCAAACCGTCACCCTCGAAGACAACGGCATCGGCATGAGCCGCGAAGACGTCATTACCCACCTTGGCACCATCGCCAAGTCCGGTACGGCCGATTTCATGAAGAACCTGACGGGCGACCAGAAGAAGGATTCGCACCTGATCGGTCAGTTCGGCGTGGGCTTCTACTCGGCGTTCATCGTCGCCGACAAAGTGGACGTGTTCAGCCGTCGTGCCAGCCTGCCCGCCAGCGAAGGCGTGCATTGGTCCTCGAAAGGCGAGGGCGACTTCGAAGTTGCTACCGTCGAGAAGGCTGACCGCGGCACCCGTATCGTCCTGCACCTGAAAAAAGGCGAAGACGAATTCGCCGACGGCTACCGTCTGCGCAACATCATCAAGAAGTACTCCGACCACATCGCCCTGCCGATCGAACTGCCCAAAGAGCAGATCGCTGTCGAAGGCGAGCCTGCGCCGGTGCAGGAATGGGAAACCGTCAACCGTGCCAGCGCCCTGTGGACCCGTCCTCGCACAGAAGTGAAGGACGAGGAATACCAGGAGTTCTACAAGCACATCGCCCACGATTTCGAGAACCCTCTGAGCTGGAGCCACAACAAGGTCGAAGGCAAGCTGGAGTACAACTCGCTGCTGTACGTACCGGCCCGCGCCCCGTTCGACCTGTACCAGCGTGAAGCGCCGCGCGGCCTGAAGCTGTACGTCCAGCGCGTGTTCGTCATGGACCAGGCCGAATCGTTCCTGCCGCTGTACCTGCGTTTCATCAAGGGTGTGGTCGATTCCAACGACCTGTCGCTGAACGTTTCCCGCGAGATCCTGCAGAAAGACCCGATCATCGACTCGATGAAATCGGCGCTGACCAAGCGCGTGCTGGATATGCTGGAAAAACTGGCGAAGAACCAGCCTGAGGAATACAAGGGCTTCTGGAAGAACTTCGGTCAGGTGATGAAAGAAGGCCCGGCAGAAGACTTCGCCAACAAGGAGAAGATCGCAGGCCTGCTGCGTTTCGCCTCGACCTCCGACGAGAGCGGCGAGCAGAGCGTTTCCCTGGCCGACTACCTGGCGCGCGCCAAGGAAGGTCAGGACAAGATCTACTACCTCACCGGCGAAAGCTACGCGCAGGTCAAGAACAGCCCGCATCTGGAAGTCTTCCGCAAGAAAGGCATCGAAGTGCTGCTGCTGACCGACCGCATCGACGAGTGGCTGATGAGCTACCTGAGCGACTTCGACGGCAAGGGCTTCGTCGACGTGGCCCGTGGTGACCTGGACCTGGGCAAACTGGACTCCGAAGAGGACAAGAAGGCTCAGGAAGAAGTTGCCAAGGACAAGGAAGGCCTGATCGAGCGCCTGAAAGCCGCCCTGGGTGATGCCGTCAGCGAAGTGCGGGTCTCGCACCGCCTGACCGACTCGCCAGCGATCCTGGCCATCGGTGAGCAGGACCTGGGCCTGCAGATGCGTCAGATCCTGGAAGCCAGCGGCCAGAAGGTTCCGGATTCCAAGCCGATCTTCGAATTCAACCCGACTCACCCGCTGATCGGCAAACTGGACAACGAACAGAGCGAGGAGCGCTTCGGCGAACTGTCGCACATCCTGTTCGACCAGGCGGCCCTGGCGGCTGGCGACAGCTTGAAAGATCCGGCCGCATACGTGCGCCGTTTGAACAAGTTGTTGGTCGAGCTCTCGGTTTAAGATCGAACCCTGTCAAAACCCGCTTCGGCGGGTTTTGTCATTTGATCTCCCCCCATTCTCAAAAGCAGGAGTCAGCAATGAGCAACATTACTGTGCAGTCCGTGGTTTATCAGGTTGATGGCCAGAGCTACGAGAGCCGCCTGGTGTTCGGCGAAGGCGCGAAAGCCGCTCCGGGCCTGGTGATGGCGCCGAACTGGATGGGCATCAGCGAAGACGCCGAGCAGATCGCCAGGGAAGTGGCGAGCAAGGGTTATGTGGTGTTCCTGGCTGACCTGTACGGGCAGGGCGTGCGTCCGACCAACGCCGATCAGGCGCTGGCTGCCATGATGCCGCTGAAGAACGACCGTGGCCTGCTGAACAAGCGCATGCTGGCAGCGCTGGATCAACTGAAGTCGCAATCGCTGGCGGCAGTGGATACGGGGCGTCTGGCTGCATTCGGTTTCTGCTTCGGCGGATGCTGCGCGCTGGAACTGGCCCGCACTGGCGCGCCTCTGAAAGCCGCAGTGTCGTTCCACGGCACACTGGACACCACCAACCCGGCCGACGCGAAAAACATCCAGGGCAAGGTGCTGGTGCTGCACGGGGCGTCCGATCCATTGGTGCCCAAAGAGCAACTGCCAGCCTTCGAAGCCGAAATGAACGCGGCCAATGTCGACTGGCAACTGCTGAGCTACGGCGGCGCGTTCCACTCGTTCACCGACCCGCATGCGAACAATCCTGGCGTGCAGATGTACAACCCGATTGTGTCCAAGCGTGCGTTCACCGCCATGCATAACCTGCTGGATGAAGTGTTCGCCGGTTAACACCGTACCCGTGGCACACCGCTGAACCCTGTAGGAGTGAGCTTGCTCGCGATAGCGTCCTTGTCGTCACCATCAGGGTGAACAGGCAACCGCCTTCGCGGGCGAGCCCGCTCCCACAGGTTCTGCGCTCGACGTGAAGAGCGGGCGTTATTTCCTGCCCACCGGCAATTCGATGCGCGCCACTTCCCCCGGCACCGTCGGCCAATCGCCCGCTGCCCACTTCGCCCGGGCCTGATCGATCAGCGCCGGGTCGCTGGCCACGAAATTCCAGTTCATTCTCCTGGGCCCATCCAGCGGCGCGCCGCCAATCAGCACGGCGTGGCATTCGCTTTCGGCGCACAGCGTCGGCTCTTCCCCGGGCTCCAGTACCACCAGCGAACGCGCTTCCACCGGCTCGCCATCCAGCAACACCTCACCCTCGATCACATACAAAGCACGTTGCTCATGCTCGGCGGGGATCAGCAGCGTGGTCGCAGTCTGCATCCGGATTTCGGCGTACAGCGTGGGGGACAGCACCGGCACCGGCGACTCCAGGCAAAAACCGTTGCCGGCAATCATCCGGATGCAGATACCCATGGCATCGCTGACCGGCAGGGTCGCCGCAAGGTGATGGCTGTAATGCCCCGGCCCTTGTTCATGGCTTTTGGGCGACGCCAGCCAGACTTGCAGCCCATGCAGCCGCGAGCCCGCATCGTGGACCTCCTGGGGCGTGCGCTCGATATGGGCGATGGCGCTGCCGGCCGTCATCCAGCTGACTTCGCCGGGCATTACATGCTGATCGCTGCCCAGGCTGTCCTTGTGCTGGATCTGGCCTGCGAACAGGTAGGTCAGGGTCGACAGACCGATGTGCGGGTGCTGGCGAATGTCCATCCCGGTCCCGGGGGCGTAAGTGGTTTCCAGCATGTGGTCGAAGAACACGAAGGGTCCGACGCTGCGGCACTGGGCCGAGGGCAGGGGGCGCAGGATCGGCTGGCCTTCGACGTCTTCGGCGCGGGGTTTGATGGTCAACATGGCAGGGCTCTCGGTGAACATGGCGACAGAATACAAAGCATAGGCTGCGGTGTCTGGATGGTCTGTGCTGCGCTGTCGCATCTGCTTGCAAATTCCTCACGCAGTCGTCGAATTGTCCTACAGGTTTTTCAGATATCCGCCGATATCAGGGGCGACAACCGGCTGCACATTTTCGGTGCAGGGTTTTATCTGGGAAGGGACCCATTATGAGCGTCAGAAACATGAATATTGCACCCCGTGCTGCATTGGGCTTCGGGGTGCTGGCGCTGTTGGTATTCGCGTTGGGGGCATTTGCCTTGTTGCAGATGTCGAACATGCGCAAACAGTCGGATCTGGTGGAGAACAAGTGGCTCCCCAGCGTGATGGAGCTGGGCACCATGGGCCAGGACCTGATGCGGATCAGAACCCTGACACTGCGCCTGATGCTCGATCGCAATGCGTCGTCGCTGCAGCAGAACTACAACAAGATCGACCAGCTCAAGGCTGGCCTGCAGAGCACCGAGCAGCGCTATCAGGCATTGATCGAATCACCCCGGGAGCGGCAGCTCTACGATGGCTTCACCGTGGCCAAGCAGGCCTACATGCAGCGCCAGAGCCGGGTGATGGAATTGTCTCGGCAGAACCAGCTCGACGAGGCGCTGGTGGTCATCAACAGCGAAATGAACCAGTACGCCGACACCATGACCCAGGCGCTCAACGACCTGACCGCCCTCAACCGCCAGGGTGCCAGCCAGGCCGGTGAACTGGCGTTGCAGGTGTTCGGCAGTGCCAAGGGCTGGGTGATGGGCATGATCGTGCTCACCGCCGTGATTACCCTGCTGCTGGCCTGGGCGCTGATTCGCAGCATCCTGCAACCGCTGGCCCAGGCGCTGGGCATCGCTCAGGTGATTGCCTCGGGTGACCTGACCGCGCGGATCGAGGTGCAAGGGCGCGATGAGCCGGCACGCCTGCTCGAAGCGCTCAAGGCCATGCAGTTGAGCCTGCGCAATACCATCTTGCGGATTTCCGACTCTTCGAACCAGTTGGCGTCGGCCTCGGAGGAATTGAGCACGGTGACCGAAGATTCCACCCGTGGCCTGCATCAGCAGAGCCTGGAAATCGACCAGGCCGCCACCGCCGTGAACCAGATGACAGCGGCAGTGGAGGAGGTGGCGCGCAACGCAGTGGCGACGTCGCAGGCATCCGACGAATCTGAGAGGGTTGCCCAGCGCGGCCGCCATCAGGTGCAGGAAACCGTGGCCTCGATCAATCACCTGGCGCAGGACGTCACCCGCACGGGCGATCAGGTGGAAACCCTGGCGCAGAAGGTCTACGGCATCAGCAAGGTGCTGGACGTGATTCGTTCGGTGGCCGAGCAGACCAACCTGCTGGCGCTCAACGCTGCCATCGAGGCGGCGCGGGCGGGAGAGGCGGGACGTGGTTTCGCGGTGGTGGCTGACGAGGTGCGTGCGCTGGCCCATCGTACCCAGTCATCGACCCAGGAAATCGAATTGCTGGTGGGCGATATCCGTCAGGGCACCGATCAGGCAGTGGCGGCGATGCAGGGCAGCAATGACCGTGCCCGCGCGACGCTGGAGATGGCGCAATCGGCGGGGGTGGCACTGGATGAAATCGCTTCGGCCATCACGTTGATCACCGAGCGCAACACCGTGATCGCCAGCGCCTCGGAAGAGCAGGCGCAAGTCGCCCGGGAAGTGGACCGCAACCTCACCAACATCCGTGACCTGGCGCTGCAAAGTTCGGCAGGCGCCAACCAGACCAGCGCCGCCAGCCAGGACCTGTCGCGTCTGGCGACGGATCTGAACGGGATGGTAGCGGCGTTCTCGGTCTAGGCCTCATCACCCCGTAGGAGCGCGCTTGCCCGCGATGGCGGTGTGTCAGGCGATGATGCAGTGCCTGACCGGGCGCCGTCGCGGGCAAGCGCGCTCCTACGGGGGTGGTGTTTGTTACATAGCTTTCTGCATGTCCTTATCACCAAAGTATTAACACTATTTATTCAACGCCGTCCCGCCGCTTTGAACTAGCGTGTCTCTGAAATCTATCGGTTTTTGTCAGGACCGATACAGTCTTGATTCGCGTGTCGAACGAGATCGTCGTGTCGTACGCCCTTCAAGGATGATGTTCAGCCACGCAAGGAGTAGGACGTGGAATCACGGTTTGGCGTCGCCCCCGCTTGGAACATTTCCCCCCTTTCTCTCGCCGTAAAACTGAGCATTGCCGGACTGTTGTTCTGGGCACCGGTGCCCCAGGCCAACGCGACGTGCTCGGCGGCTGGCTCCACCATCACCTGCACCGGTGTGCCGACCCTGCCGCTGTTTCTAAATGACTACTCCAGCGCCACGAACGGCCTGACGGTCAACGTCAACTCCGGGGCGCAGATGAACGCGACCCTGGGTGGCAAGGTGCTCAACCTGACCGGGGTGAACATCACCCTCAACAACTCCGGCACCATCGACCCTGCCTTGCTGGGTCTGGTGTCCATATTGAGCGGCGGCGCGTTCATCGGCACCGGAGGCAGCAGTGTCGTCAATGTGCTCAACAACACCACAGGGATCATTCGTGGCACCGGCATGATGCTGGGCCTGAACCTCACCAGCATCGACGGCCTGGCGCTTGCGGTGAACAACGCCGCGTCCGGCACCACCACCGTCGCCAACAATGGCACCATCACCTCCACCGGTCTGTCGGTCGGCGGTATCACCCAGGCCGATACTCCCGTGGTCGGTATCTATGGCGGCTCGCAGGTCAACATGACCAACAGCGCCAGCGGGACGATCCTCGGCCGCGTGGCGTTCGAGACCTCGGCTGCGGGCAACACCTTCACCAACGCCGGCAACATCACCGGCAGTGTGTCCCTGGGGGTGGGCAGCACCAACACCTTCTACGGGATCACCGGTTCGAGCGTGAACGTCGGTGACGGCGTGCAAGTCACCACGGGCCTGGGTGGCCTGATCGGGGTCAACCTGACTTTCGCCCCCACCGGGACTGTCGATGGCGGTGCGGCCGGCAGCAACACGCTGATCTTGCAAAATCCCATCGGACTGGGTGGCGGGACCACCGGGACCGGCACGGCGTCCAGTGCCACCTACGTCAACTTCAACAACCTGACCCTCAACAGCGGTACCTGGACCTTGCAGGGGCCGCTGGTCAGCGGTTCGACAACGCTCAATGGCGGTGTGGCGCAGTTCAATGACAATGGCACCTTCGGCAGCGGCGTGCTGACCTCCAATGGCGGGATTCTCCAGGCCAGCAACGCCGGTTTGACCCTGGCCAACCAGATCAACCTTGGCGCGGGTGGCCTGACCCTGCAGGGTATCAACGGTACAACCCTCAACGGTGTGATTTCCGGCACCGGCGGCCTGACCAAGATCGGTAGCGGCCAGCTCAACCTCAATGGCATCAACACTTACTCCGGCAACACCACACTCAACGGTGGCGTGGTACTGGTGGGCAACAATCAGGCGTTCAGCAGCGGTGGCATCACCGTCGGCGGCTCGTCGAGCATTTCGGCGACGGCGCCGATTTCGCTGGCCAACGCGATCACGCTCAACAGCACCCTGACCGCGACCGGCACCGGTGCGTTGACCCTGGGCGGAGTGATCAGCGGCGCGGCCAACCTGACCAAGACCGGCAGCGGCAGCCTGACCCTCAACGGCATCAACAATTACACCGGGATCACCAGCCTCAGCGCCGGCACCCTGCGCGTGGGCAACAACAGCGCCCTGGGCACCGGGGTGCTCAACACCAGTAACGGCACCAGCCTGGACAGCACGGGCAATGTGACCCTGGCCAACAACGTGGGCATCACCGGCACGCTCAACGTGCTGGGCAGCAATGCCCTGACCCTGGCCGGCATCGTCTCGGGCACCGGCGCGATCACCAAGAGCGGTGCTGCCAGCCTGACCCTGACCGGCAACAACACCAACAGCGGTACCACCGCGCTCAACGGCGGTAGCTTGTTCGTCGGCAGCAATACCGCGCTGGGCACGGGCGCATTGAACGCAGCGGCGGGCACCACGCTGGATACGACCACGGCAGTCACGCTGGCGAACGCCGTTGCGCTGGCCGGAGGGCTGAGCCTCGGAGGGACCCAGGCGCTGGGCCTGAGCGGTGTCGTCAGCGGCGCCGGCAACCTGATCAAGAACGGCACCGCGAACCTGACCCTGAGCGGCAACAACACTTTCTCCGGCGGCACGACGCTGAATGCCGGGACGCTGATCGTCGGCTCCAACACCGCGCTGGGCACCGGTGCGCTGAACACCGCGGCGGGCACCACCCTGGATGCCAGCACCTCGGTATCGCTGGCCAACGCCGTCAATCTTGGCGGGAATCTCAACGTGGCCGGCAACGCCAACACGACCCTGGGCGGCGTCGTCAGTGGCAGCGGCGGGCTGACCAAGAACGGCGCCGCCAATCTGATTCTCAACGGTGCCAACACCTTCACAGGCGGCACCAACCTCAATGCCGGTACGCTGACCGTCGGCAACAGCGCGGCACTGGGCAGCGGCGATCTGAACGTCGTCAACGCGGCGACGCTGGACAGCAACACATCTGTCATGCTGAACAACAACGTTGCACTCAACGGCAACCTGGCCGTCGGCGGCAGCAACGGCCTGATCCTGGGCGGCGTGCTCAGCGGTGCCAACCAGTTGATCAAGAACGGCACCGCCAACCTGACGCTCAACGGCGCCAACACCTTCACCGGCGGCACCGCCATCAATGCCGGGAGCCTGACCGTCGGCAATGGTGCAGCGCTGGGTTCCGGCACCCTCACCGTGGGCGGCGCGGGCGCCACGCTCAACAGCAGCGCCAACGTGACGCTGAACAACGCGATCGCGCTCAACTCCAACCTCACCACTGGCGGGGCCAACCCCTTGACCCTCGGCGGCGTCATCAGTGGCGCCAGCAACCTGATCAAGACCGGCTCTTCGACACTGACCCTGACCGGCAACAACACCTACACCGGTGCCACGTCGCTGAATGCCGGAACACTGGTGGTCGGCTCCAACACAGCCCTGGGCACCGGCGTGCTCAACGCAGGCAACAACACCACGCTGGACGCCAGCACCGCGACCAGCCTGGCCAACAACGTCAACCTCGGCGGTAACGTCGCCATCGGCGGCAGCAACGCGCTGACCCTAGCCGGCGTGGTCTCCGGTGTCGGCGGCCTGACCAAAAACGGCCCCGCCGATCTGATTCTCAATGGCCCCAACACCTATTTCGGCAACACCGCGCTGAACGCCGGCAAACTGGTCCTCGGCAGCAACACCGCGATCGGCAGCGGCGCGCTGAATGCAGCGGCCGGCACCACGCTGGACACCAATACCGCAGTCACCCTGGGCAATCAGGTCAACCTCGCCGGTGCGCTCAATGTGGACGGCAGCTCTGACCTGACCCTGAGCGGCACTGTCGCCGGTGCCGGCAGCCTGGTGAAAAACGGTGCGGCCAACCTTAACCTCAACGGCATCAATACCTACCTCGGCGGCACCACCCTGAACGCCGGGACCCTGACCGCCGGCAACAGTTCGGCGCTGGGCCTGGGAGCCTTGACCGTTGGCGGTGCGTCGACGCTGGACAGCAGTTCACCGCTGGTGAACCTCGGCAACTCGGTGGTGCTCAATGCGGCACTGAGCAACGGCGGCACCCAGGACCTGACCCTGGGCGGCGTCATCAGCGGCGCGGGCGAGCTGATCAAGAATGGTGCGGCCAACCTGACCCTCAACGGCACCAACACCTACAGCGGCGGCACCACCCTCAATGCGGGCACGCTGACCCTCGGTTCGGCTGCTGCATTGGGCAGCGGCGGGCTGAACGTCGGTGGCGCCTCGACGCTGGACAACAGCACCGCCATGAACGTCGGCAACAACATCACGCTCAATGCCGACCTGACGCTGGCAGGCAACAATGACCTGAACCTCAGTGGCGTGATCGATGGTGCGGCCGCCCTGAACAAGGACGGCTTCAGCGATCTGACACTCAGTGGCAACAACACCTTCACCGGTCCGCTGAATATCCAGTCCGGCAGCGTGACCACCCTGAGCAGCGGGGCGCTGGGCAACACGTCCGGTGCCAATATCAGCGCCGGTGCAGGCTTGAACCTGGGCAGCGATGCGAGCCTGGCGGCGCTCAGCGGCAGTGGTAGCGTGCAGATCGGCGGTGGCAACACCCTGTCAGTGGGCGGCGTGAGCACCACCAGCACCTTCGACGGCGACCTCGGTGGCAGCGGCGCGCTGACCAAGGTCGGCACCGGCACCCTGAACCTGACCGGCACCAATGGCATCACCGGCAACACCACCGTCAATAGCGGTACGCTGAACCTCACAGGTTCCCTGGCCAGCACCCAGCTCAATGTCAACAATGGCGGCACGCTGACGGGCACCGGTTCAGCGCTTGGTTTCATCACCATCAACAACGGCGGCCACCTGGCGTTGTCTTCGGGCAATACCTTGTCGGCCTCGTCGCTGGTGCTTGACGCCAACAGCAACGTCGATGCGAGCCTCTCCACGCCATCCACCAGCTCGCTGATGAACGTCGGCGGCAACCTGACCCTGGACGGTAACCTCAACGTCACCGATGCCGGCGGGTTCGGTGTGGGTGTCTATCGCCTCTTCAACTATATTGGCGCACTGACTGACAACGGCCTGACCGTTGCTGGCGTGCCGGTGGGGTATAGCCTGGGCGACATGCTGGTGCAGACCCTCGGCAATCAGGTCAACCTGATCGTCTCGGCGCCGAACGCCACCCTGCGTTTCTGGGACGGCAGCCAGACCATTCCCAACGGCACAGTGGATGGCGGCAGCGGCACCTGGAATGCCGGCGGCACCAACTGGACCAATTCCAACGGCACGCTGAACCAGACCTGGGCGGATGACTTCGCGGTGTTCCAGGGCACGGCGGGTACAGTGACGGTCAATGGCACGCAGCTGTTCACCGGGATGCAGTTCCTCACCGATGGCTACAACCTGGTCAATGGCACGGCGGGGCTGCTGACCGCCGCCAACGGTACCGGCGGCACCACGGCGATGCGGGTCGATCCGGGCGTGACCGCCACGGTCGGCGTGGACATCGAGGGCAGCGGTACCCTCAACAAACTCGACAGCGGCACCCTGGTGCTCAACGGCGCCAACAGCTACACAGGTGGCACGCAACTGGACGGCGGCACCTTGGTGGTCGGCAGCAACACCGCACTGGGCACTGGTGCGCTGATCGCCAATGCCGGCACGCAACTGGACAGCAACACCGCCGTGACCCTGGCCAACGCTGCCACGCTGAACGGCAATCTCACCGTGCTCGGCAGCAATGCGCTGACCCTCAACGGTGTCATTTCCGGCACTGGCGGCTTGATCAAGAACGGTACGGCCAGCCTGACTCTCGGTGGCAACAACGCCTTCCTCGGGCCGGTTGCACTAAACGCTGGCGGTCTGATTCTGGCGTCTAACAGTGCGCTGGGCTCGGCCACCCTGAACGCGGCGAACGGCACCACCCTGGATTCCAGCGCCAGCGTCAGTGCGGGCAACGCGATCAACCTGGCAGGCAACCTTGGCATCGTCGGCAGCAACGATTTGACACTCAGCGGAGCCATCAACGGCGCCGGCAGCCTGACCAAGAACGGCGCGGCCAACCTGATCCTTAGCGGCGCCAACAACTTCCTGGGTGGCATCACCCTCAACGCCGGCTCGCTGACTGCGGGCAGCAACGGCGCCCTTGGTCTGGGCAACCTGACCGTGGCAGGCGCCTCGGCGCTGGACAGCAACACTTCGGTGTCGCTGGGCAACAACGTGGTGCTCAACGCCAATCTGACCAACACCGGCAACAGCGACGTGGCCCTCAGCGGCGTGGTCAGCGGCAGCGGCGCACTGATCAAGAACGGCGCGTCCAACCTGACCCTCAACGGCATCAACACCTACTCCGGCGGCACCACGCTGAATGCCGGCACCCTGACCCTCGGCACCTCTGCGGGCCTGGGCTCCGGCGCGGTGACCGTGGCTGGCAGCTCGACCCTGGACACCACCGCGCCGCTGGTGCTGGCCAATGACCTCGACATCAATGCCAACCTCAGCGTAGCCGGCAACAACAACCTGACTCTGGGCGGCGTGATCGGCGGGGCAGGCACGCTGACCAAAAACGGTCTGGCCGACCTGACGCTGAGCGGCGTCAACACCTTCAGCGGCACCTTCGACGTGCAGTCCGGTAGCCTCACCACCCTGGGCAACTCGGCGCTGGGCAACGACGCCGGGGTCAATCTCGGCAATGCCGCGACCCTCAACCTCGGCGGCTCGGGCAGCCTCGCCAGCCTCACCGGCAGCGGCACCGCGCTGATCGGCGGCGGCAACACCCTGAGCATCGGTGGTAACGGTGCCAGCAGCATTTTCGACGGTGTGCTCACCGGCACCGGCGAATTGAACAAGCTCGGCACCGGTACTCTGACCCTGACGGGCATCAACAGCCTGACCGGCAACACCACGGTCAACGGCGGCACCTTGAGCGTCAACGGATCGCTGGACAGCGCCAGCGTGCTGGTCAACAGCGGTGGCACCCTGGCCGGCAGCGGTTCGCTGGGCGGGGCAGTGACCGTGGCCGATGGCGGTCATCTGGCGGGCGTCACAGGCAGCACCCTGTCGGTGAACTCGCTGGTCTTCAACGGCAACTCGATCTTTGATGTCGGCCTCGGCGCCCCGGTTTCCGGTGGTGGCAACGCGCTGGTGAATGTCGGCGGCGACCTGACCCTGGACGGCACCCTCAATGTCAGTGACATCGGCGGCTTCGGCAGTGGTGTGTACCGCCTGATCAACTACACGGGCGGTCTGACCGACAACGGCATGCTGATCGGCGCCGTACCCGGCAGCGTCACTCCGGGTGACCTGAGCCTGCAGACCGCGCTGGCCAACCAGATCAATCTGCTGGTCACTGCGCCAGGTGTCACCGTGCAGTTCTGGGACGGCAGCCAGCTGGCCGCCAACGGCTCGGTGGACGGCGGCAACGGCACCTGGGCCACTGGCAGTGCCAACTGGACCGACGTCAACGGCACCTTCAACCAGGCCTGGACCGGCAACTTCGCGGTGTTCCAGGGCACTGCGGGCACCGTGACCGTCGATGGCGCGCAGACCATCACCGGCATGCAGTTCGTCACCGACGGCTACAGCCTGCAGGACGGCACCGCGGGGTCTCTGAACCTGGTCAACGGTTCCTTGGGCAACGCTTCGGTGCGCGTCGATCCAGGCGCCACCGCTACCGTCGGTGTTGCGCTCAACGGCGCAGGTACTTTGGGCAAGTACGACAGCGGCACCCTGGTACTCGACGCTGCCAACGGTTACTCCGGAGGCACCGCACTCAATGGCGGTAAGATCGTCGTGGGCAATGACGCGGCACTGGGTACCGGTGTGCTGACCGCAGCCGACGGCACCGCCCTGGACAGCAATCGCGCCATCAGCCTGGCCAACGACGTGGTGCTCGATGGCGGCCTCACCGTCGCCGGCTCCAATGCCCTGACCCTGGGCGGCGTGGTCAGCGGCAGCGGCAGCCTGATCAAGGCCGGCGCCTCGACGCTGACCCTCAACGGCAACAACACCTACAGCGGCGGCACCCGTCTGGGCGGCGGCACCTTGCTGCTGGGCAACAACAGCGCCCTGGGCAGCGGCGCAGTGAGCGTGCTGGCCGACTCGAGCCTGGACAGCACCTCGGCCCTGCAACTGGCCAACGCCATCAACCTGGGCGCGCAACTGACCCTGGCCGGGAACCAGAGCACCACGCTGATCGGCGCTGTCACCGGTACCGGCAGCTTGGTGAAAAATGGCAGCGGCGAGCTGTTGCTCAGCGGTGCCAACACCTACAGCGGCGGCACCACGCTGAACGGCGGTACGACTCGCGGCGACACCAGCAGCCTGCAAGGCGCCATCGTCAACAACGCGGCCTTGACCTTCGAACAGAACGCGGACGGCACCTATTCGGGCAATCTCACCGGTACCGGTACGCTGAACAAGACCGGCACCGGCCAACTGCTCCTGACCGGCAACAACAGCTTCACCGGCAACACCTCGGTGCAGGCCGGTACCCTGACCGTCAACGGTGTGCTGGACAGCGCCAGCATCAACGTCGCCAGTGGCGCGAAGATCGGCGGCAGCGGTCAGTTTGGCGGGACGCTGCAACTGGCTGACGGCGCGACGCTTGCGGGCGGTGGCAGTGCATCGCCGCTGTCGGTGGGCTCGCTTGCGTTGTCCTCGGGCACCAACCTGGACTTCAGCCTGGGTTCGGCCGCCAGTTCCACCACGGTGGTCAACGTGGCCGGCGACCTGACTCTGGACGGCACGCTGAACATCAGCAATGCCGGCGGCTTCGGCGCCGGGGTGTACCAGCTGTTCAGCTACGGTGGCAACCTGACCGACAACGGCCTGGTGTACGGCAGCCTGCCGGTTTCGGCAGCCAGCCTGACCCTGCAAACCGCCATCGCCAATCAGGTCAACCTGCTGGTGCAAGGCTCGCCAGGCGAGGTGCAGTTCTGGAACGGCGGCACCACCAATCCTGACGGCAGCATCGGCGGCGGCGATGGCGTGTGGGGCCCAGCCACCAACTGGACCGATTCGACCGGTACCCAGGCCCTGGCATCGAATGGGCAGTTCGCGGTGTTTGGCGGTCGGGCCGGTACGGTCACCGTGCTTGGCAACCGGCGCTTCACCGGGCTGCAATTTCTCGCCAGCGGCTACAACCTGACTGCGGGCACCGATGGCAGTCTGACCCCCGTCAACGGCGACGACGGCAGCCTGGCGCCGGTGCGGGTCAATGCCGGCGGCACTGCGCAGCTTTCCGTAGCGCTGGTGGGCGAGGGCGGTATCGAGAAAATGGATTCAGGCACCTTGATCCTCAGCGGCGCCAACACCTACAGCGGTGGCACCATCGTCAGCGGCGGTACCTTGATCGGCGATACCACCAGCCTGCAAGGCGACATCACCAACGACGCGCAACTGGTGTTCCAGCAAAACGCCGACGGGCAGTTCAACGGCGCACTCAGCGGCACCGGGCAGCTGTTCAAACGAGGTTTCGCGCGGCTTCTGCTGACGGGCAACCAGTCGTTCAGTGGACCGTTGTCGCTGGATCAAGGGGTGCTGCAGGTCGGCAATCGCGAGGCGCCAGCATCGCTGGGCGCTGAAGTGACGGTCGCCAGTGGTGCCGGCCTCAGCGGTAACGGCAGCGTCGGCGGGGTGATCAACAAGGGCGTGGTCGCGTCCGGCGGGACGGACGGAACCTTGAGCGTGGCCGGCAACCTGACCAACACCTCAAGCGGGATCCTGGACCTGACCGCCGTTGCCCCAACCACCACGGTAGAAGCGGCGCCTGTCGCCAGGTTCGCAAGCCTGGCCAGAAGCAGGGTGCTGGCCCTGGCCGTCGCGCCAGCGACCGGCACTTCCCTGGTGGTGAACGGCACGGCCAACCTGGACGGCGGCTTGCGCGTCACGGGCATCACGCCGTTCACCGGCAATACCACCTACTCGCTGATCACCGCCAGCGGCGGGGTGGTCGGCACCTTCAGCAGCACCGACCTGCCGCAGTACGCTTTCCTGAATACCTTGCTCGCCTACAACCCGGACTCGGTGACCTTGGCGGTCAGCCGTAACAGCAGTGCATTCGCCGACGTGGCGGCCACCCGCAACCAGCGCAACACCGCTTCGGCGCTGGCGGCCAACGGTGCGGCCGGGGATGCGTTGCAGAATGAAATCGTCAACCTTACGGTGGGCAGTGCGCGCAATGCCTTCGACAGCCTGTCCGGGGAAATCCACGCCAGCGCCGCCAGCGCGATCCTTGAGGATTCGGGTCACGTGCGTAACGCCGTCAACGACAGGATGCGCCAGCCGTCGTGCGGTGCAGTTGGAGATCCACGTCTGGCGCTGGCGCCAAGCGACAATCAGCTGAGCAGCAATGGCTGCCATGGCGAGATGGTCGGTTGGGCCCGTGCACTCGGCGCCTGGGGGAAATCGGATGGCAACAGCAACACGGCCAGCCTGGATCGCAACCTGAGCGGCTTCATGCTCGGTACCGACAAGCAGCTCGATGACGCCTGGCGCGTGGGCATGGCAGCCGGGTACACCCGCAGCGACCTGGATGCCCATGACCGTCGTTCCGATGCGACGGTGGAAAGCTACCATGTGGCGGCGTACCTCAACTCGCAGTTCGATGCCCTGGCGGTGCGCCTGGGTACGGCGTACAGCTGGCATGACATCGAGACCAAGCGCGATGTCAGCGTCGGCAACTACAATGATCGCCTCAAGGCCGACTATGACGCACGCACCGCTCAGGTCTTCGGTGAAGTGGGCTACACCCTTGAAGCGGCAGGTGTTGCACTCGAGCCGTTCGCCGGGCTGGCCTACGTCAACTACGACTCGGACAAAGCAAAGGAAAAGGGTGGGGTAGGGCGCCTGACGGCCGAGGCTGACCAGGACATCACTTTCTCGACCCTCGGCCTGCGCGCTGGCAAGGTGATTACCCTGAACAACGGCGGCCAGTTCACCCCGCGCGCGGCCATCGGCTGGCGGCATGCGTTTGGTGACACCAAGCCCGACGCAGACCTGACCTTCATCGACGGCGGCGGCTCGTTCAAGACCCAGGGCGTGCCGATCGCCAAGGACAGCGCCATCGTCGAGGCCGGCGTGGACTTCCAGATCAGCCCGACCGGCAAACTGGGGATTGGCTACTCGGGGCAACTGTCAAACGAAGCCAAGGACCACGCCATGACCGTGAGTTTCAGCCTCGGGTTCTGATGCGCACCGAAAGACAAAAAACGCCCGAAAGGGCGTTTTTTCATGCCGCAGGTCCTACGGCGCTCACCATATCCCCGTAGCAGTCCGGCTTGCCGGCGTCCTCGCCCTCAAGCTCGCCCCGCCCTCAAGCCCGCCCCGCCGGCAAACCGTGCTGCTACGGGTTCAATGCGAACCTGTGACTATTGCCTGGCTCAAAACTGTGGGAGCGGGCTTGCCCGCGAAGGCGTTGTGGCAACCACCATCGAACTGTCAGGCCTGCCGTCTTCGCGGGCGAGCCCGCTCCCACAGGTTACAGGTCCAGCCCCGGGATTTTGTGATCATTCCGATCCCGTAGCAGTCCGGCTTGCCGGCGCCGGGGCCCTCAAGACCGTTCCCGCCGGCAAGCCGTGCTGCTACGGTACCGAGGGGTGCCCAGAACCGGTGACCGCCCGCAATCCCGTAGCAGCCGGGCTTGCCCGCGGGGAGGCCCGCATGTTCACCGCCGCCATCAGATCGTGCCGCGACAGGCATAAAAAAAGCGCCCCGAAGGGCGCTTTTCTGGATGCTGCGAAAGACCGTATTACTTGCCGGTCCAGCGCTTCATCACCAGCGTGGCGTTGGTGCCGCCGAAGCCGAAGCTGTTGCTCATGACCAGGTTGATCTCGGCGTTTTCGCGAGTCTTGGTCAGGATCGGCAGATCAGCCACCGCAGGGTCCAGTTCGTCGATGTTCGCCGAACCTGCCATGAAGTTGCCTTCCATCATCAGCATGCAGTAGATCGCTTCGTGAACGCCGGCGGCGCCCAGGGAGTGACCCGACAGGCTCTTGGTGGAGCTGATGGCCGGAGCGTCGGTGCCGAACACTTCACGCACGCCTTTCATTTCCGCGACGTCGCCGACCGGGGTCGAGGTGCCGTGGGTGTTCAGGTAGTCGATCTTGCCATCAACGGTGGACAGCGCCTGCTGCATGCAGCGGATCGCGCCTTCGCCGCTCGGGGCGACCATGTCGTAGCCGTCGGAGGTGGCGCCGTAGCCCACCAGTTCGGCGTAGATCTTCGCGCCGCGAGCCAGAGCGTGTTCCAGCTCCTCGACCACGACCATGCCGCCACCGCCGGCGATGACGAAGCCGTCACGGTCGGCGTCATACGCACGGGAAGCCTGCTCAGGGGTTTCGTTACGCTTGCTGGACAGTGCGCCCATGGCGTCGAACAGGAACGACTGGCTCCAATGCTCTTCTTCACCGCCGCCGGCGAACACGATGTCCTGCTTGCCCATCTGGATCTGTTCCATGGCGGTACCGATGCAGTGAGCACTGGTGGCGCAGGCAGAGGCGATGGAGTAGTTCAGGCCCTTGATCTTGAATGGCGTCGCCAGGCAAGCCGAGACGGTGCTGCTCATGGTGCGGGTCACGCGGTACGGACCTACACGCTTGACGCCTTTTTCGCGCAGGATGTCCAGCGCTTCCATCTGGTTCAGGGTCGACGCGCCGCCGGAACCTGCGATCAGGCCGGTGCGCGGGTTGGACACCTGCTCTTCGGTCAGACCCGAGTCCTTGACCGCGTCCTGCATGGCCAGGTAGGCGTAGGCAGCAGCGTGGCCGACGAAACGGTAGATCTTGCGGTCGATCAGCTCTTCGAGGTTCAGGTCGATGGAGCCGGAAACCTGGCTGCGCAGACCCATTTCGGCATATTCCGGGTTGAATCGGATGCCAGGGCGGCTTGCACGCAGATTGGCGGAAACGGTGTCTTTGTCATTGCCCAAGCAGGAAACAATGCCCAGACCAGTGATAACGACGCGGCGCATGCGAATACCCTTAGAAATTGTCAGTGGAGGTGAACACGCCGACCCGGAGGCCTTCGGCGGTGTAGATTTCGCGGCCGTCCACGGTCACCGAACCGTCGGCGATGGCCAGGTTCAGCTTGCCCTTGAGGACGCGCTTGATTTGAATGTTGTAGGTGACCTTCTTGGCGGTCGGCAGGACCTGGCCGAAGAATTTCACTTCGCCCGAACCCAGCGCACGGCCGCGGCCCGGCAGGCCTTGCCAGCCCAGGAAGAAACCGACCAGTTGCCACATGGCATCCAGGCCCAGGCAGCCCGGCATGACCGGATCGCCTTCGAAATGGCAGCCGAAGAACCACAGGTCGGGAGTGATATCCAGTTCGGCGACCAATTCACCTTTGCCGTACTTGCCGCCTTCTTCGCTGATGTGAGTGATCCGGTCGATCATCAGCATGTTGGGGGCGGGCAGTTGCGCGTTACCTGGGCCGAACAGCTCGCCGCGGCTGCAGCGCAACAGATCTTCCCGGGTAAAGGCGTTTTGTTTGGTCATGCGAGCTCCTCGATAATCCTGTGCGGCATACGTACATCTGACCAGCGGGTCATCCCTCGGCTGGCAGCCTACTCATAGACTATTGCGTTGTAATGAAAGTCACAGCACAGGTGAAATGAATGCACACCTGTGCACTGAAATTGTCCGTTCGCACGCATCTGCGGATCGATCACGGCACACAAGACTGCCGCAATTTATCATTTATCGCCAGTCGCAGATGGCTTAAAGGTCAGCCAGCGTTGCAAAACCTGCGCGAGATCAGCTCGTTTGAAGGGTTTGGCCAGGTAGTCGTTCATGCCCGCCTGCAGGCAAATCTCCCGGTCTCCGTGCCGCGCATTGGCGGTCAGCGCCACGATGGGCAGGGTGTCCAGGCCCGGGAGCTGACGGATCCGGCGGGTCGCTTCATAGCCGTCCATGACCGGCAGGCGGCAGTCCATCAGCACCAGTGCGAATTTTTCCTTGCTGGCCATGCTGACCGCTTCGGCGCCATCGCCGGCCATGCTGACCTGCAATCCGAGGCTGCGCAGCATGGCGTCCACCACCGTGCGGTTGACCGGGTTGTCCTCTACCAGCAGCACACAGCCTTCGCGCTCCTGTGGCAATTCGCCCACCGCGCCGGGGGCCGGTTGGGGATCTTCCTGCTGGACCACCTGCAACGGAATTTCCAGGGTAAACACCGAACCCAGGCCTTCGCTGCTCTGGGCCATGAGCGTGCCGCCCATGCGCTCGGCCAGGTTGCGGGCGATCGGCAGGCCAAGGCCCGTGCCGCCGTAACGTCTTGAAATGGAATTGTCGGCCTGCTGAAACGCATCGAACATCGATTCCACAAGATCCGGCGAGATGCCGATGCCGCTGTCACGCACCGCGCAAGTGAACAGGATCTGCTGGGCGTCGGTGTGCTGCCAGGTGGTTTCCACGCGCACGCTGCCAAATTCGGTGAACTTGAGGGCATTGCCTATCAGGTTGACCAGGATCTGCCGAATCCGCGTCGGGTCGCCCTTGACCCGCAGCGAATCCAGCCCCGGCGACAGATCGACTTCCAGCGCCAGACCCCGCTGTTGGGCGTTGTGGGCAAAAGCCTGCACTGAGGTGGAAATCAACTCTGCCAGGTTGAAGGAAATGTTCTCCAGCTCCATGGCGTCGCGTTCGAAGCGGGAAAAGTCGAGGATGTCGTTGATGACCCGCAGCAGATGCCCGGTGGACTCACTGGCCAGCGCAGCGTATTCGGCCTGCTCTTCGGTCATGCGGGTGGTTTCCAGCAATTGCAGCATGCCCAGCACGCCATTCATCGGCGTGCGCAATTCGTGGCTCATCATCGCCAGGAATTCGGACTTGGCACTGTTGGCGCGCTCGGCTTCTTCCCGGGTGCGGATCAGCTCGTCCATGGCCTTTTTCTGCTCGCGGCTGGCTTTCTCCAGGCCCAGCGCCAGGTTGTTGATGTGGCGGGCCAGGTCGCCCAGTTCCGCATCGTCGGCCACCGGCAACGGAACGGTGTAGTCGCCGTGCTGGATGGCCTTGACTGCATCGCTCATGGCGCTGATCGGCTGCGACAGGCTCAGGGACAGGCGCCGCGCGAGAATATAGGTAAACAGCAGGGCGAAGAGGGCGAGGATGCCGGCCTTGAGCAGGATTTCCTGCTCGCGCAGGTTGAAGGCTTCACTGGACATCCCCACCAGCACCCGACCCAGGTAGTCCTCGACCGGGACGCTGGTGAAATCGTCGATGTCATTCAGCGGTCCGTCCTTGGGGCTGACCTGCTGCAGGCGGATCGGTGCCTGGAACACCTCGATCTGCCGCGCATGGCCGGCCTCGACGGGCTGCTCGACATGCACCAGCACGCTGCCGTTGCTGTCCTGGACTTCGAGAAAACGCACGTGGGGCGTGCTCATGGTGGCTTTCATCAGCCGTTCGAGCACGTCATCGTTGCCGACGATCACCCCGTATTCCGAGGCCGGGGCCAACTGGTTGGCGATCAGCTGGCCGGTGTGGGTCAGCTCCTGGCGCAGATCCTGGATGCGCACCACGGTAAAGAAACTGATCAGCAGCAGGGTCAGCAGCAAGGCGGGGCCAAGGCTGAGGATCTGCGTGCGAGTGCTGATATTCCAGCCCCGTTGTGCCGTCATGCCAGGATCCCGGTCGTCATGGGTGCTTGATTCGCCATCGTGGGTGCAAGGTCGGTCTCATCGAACGGAATTTCATCGGCGCGCGTGCTAAAGATAGCGCATCAGAGGCATCGCGGAATTTTCATCCGGGGCGCGCATCTTAACCGAGTTGTCAGGCATTTCCTTGTGAAAGGTAGGGTTTGGCTTATATGTATCCACGGCCGTGTTTTGCCGCTGGTGGCGAGCACGGCGCTCCGTATAATGCTGCCATCGCCAGTTCTGATGGCTCTAGATGGATTGTTTTATGACCCAACAGCAACCGATCGCAGTTCTGGGTGGCGGCAGCTTCGGAACGGCAGTGGCGAACCTGCTGGCCGGCAATGGCCACCGCGTGCTGCAGTGGATGCGCGATCCCGAGCAGGCCGAGGCGATTCGCGTCAACCGTGAAAACCCGCGTTACCTCAAGGGCATCAAGGTGCTCGACGGGGTGGAGCCGGTGACGGACCTGCAACAGGCCCTGAGCGCCAGCCAACTGGTGTTCGTCGCCTTGCCTTCCAGCGCCCTGCGCGGCGTGCTGACGCCCCATGTCGAACTGCTCACCGGCAAGATGCTGGTCAGCCTGACCAAGGGCATCGAGGCGCAGACCTTCAAGCTCATGAGCGAGATCCTCCAGGACATCGCGCCCAAGGCCCGCATCGGCGTGTTGTCGGGGCCCAACCTCGCCCGCGAGATCGCCGAACATGCGCTGACGGCCACCGTGGTCGCCAGTGAAGACGAAGAACTGTGCCAGCAGGTGCAGGCCGTGCTGCATGGCCGCACCTTCCGCGTGTACGCCAGTGCCGACCGTTTTGGCGTGGAGCTGGGCGGCGCGCTGAAAAACGTCTATGCGATCATCTCCGGCATGGCGGTCGCGCTGGGCATGGGCGAGAACACCAAGAGCATGCTGATCACCCGGGCACTGGCTGAAATGACCCGCTTTGCGGTGAGTCAGGGCGCCAACCCGATGACCTTCCTGGGGCTGGCCGGCGTCGGCGACCTGATCGTGACCTGCTCCTCTCCCAAGAGCCGCAACTACCAGGTCGGTTTTGCCCTGGGCCAGGGCCTGAGCCTGGATGAGGCCGTTACCCGCCTGGGCGAGGTGGCCGAAGGCGTCAATACGCTCAAGGTGCTCAAGGCCCGCGCGCAGGAAGCGCAGGTCTACATGCCGCTGGTGGCCGGTCTGCATGCCATCCTGTTCGAAGGGCGTACGCTGGAACAGGTCATCGAACTGCTGATGCGCGCCGAGCCCAAGACCGACGTCGACTTCATTTCCACCAGCGATTTCAACTGATTCCTTGTCCGGGAGAAACACTTGAACGAGTCCAAAATCAAGCAACACGAATCGATCCTGCTGCGCGTCCTCTGGATGCTGGTGTTTCTGGTGGTCTGGCACGTCGCGGAGATCGTCCTGGCCGTCGTGGTGCTGGTGCAGCTTGCCTATCGCCTGTTCTATGGCGCGCCAAGCCTGAGCCTGCTGTCGTTTGGTGACAGCCTGAGCCAGTTCCTGGCGCAGATCGGCCGTTTCGGCACCTTCCATACCGACCAGAAGCCCTGGCCGTTCGCTGACTGGCCAGCGCCACGCCCACCGGAAGGCGAGGCGCCGCACAAGGTGCCTGCCGCCGCACACCCGGTGCGCGACGAGGAACCCAAGCTATGAAATTGTGGATTCTGCGTCACGGCGAAGCCCAGTACCGGGCGCGCACCGACGCCGAACGGGAACTGACCGCCAACGGCCGGGAAGAGGTGCTCGCAAGCGCCGCGCACCTGCTGGGCCAGCCGCTGCGCTTCATCCTCGCCAGCCCCTACGTGCGTGCGCAGCAGACGGCGGAGCTGGTGCGCCAGGCGCTGGGTTTCGCCGAATCGGTGGTGACCGTGCCCTGGCTGACCCCGGACAGCGACCCGCGCAAGGTGCTGGACAACCTGGATCTGTATGCCGCGGATGAAGTGCTGCTGGTCAGCCACCAACCGCTGGTAGGCACGCTGATCGGCCTGGCAGTGCACGGCAACCTGCAACAGGCCCAGGCCATGCACACCGCAAGCCTTGCCGAACTCGAGGCGGACTTCCCGCTGGCGGGGGCGATGAACCTGGTGAGCGTTCGGCATCCTGCTTCCGGCGCCTGACCTGTAGGAGCGTGGCTTGTCCCGCGATCGGCTGCGCAGCAGTCGTAAAACCTGCACATGCGGCAGGTCTGGCGCACCGCGATAACCGGATTTGCGACGACTTCGTCGCCGATCGCGGGACAAGCCACGCTCCTACAGTGCGCAGGTGTACCTGTCACTCATCAACAACAAGGAAAAATCATGAGTCTATGGCGCGACACACCCAACCTTGAAGCCCTCAATGCCATGCAGAAAAACACCATCGGTGAGCTGCTGGACATCCGCTTCGAAGCCTTCGACGACAACTCGCTGACCGCCAGCATGGCCGTCGATCATCGTACCCATCAGCCCTACGGCCTGTTGCACGGCGGTGCGTCGGTGGTGCTGGCGGAAACCGTGGGTTCCAGCGCCAGTTACCTGGCCATCGACACCAGCAAGTACTTCTGCGTGGGCATCGAGGTCAACGCCAACCATCTGCGTGGTCTGCGCAGCGGGCGGGTGACGGCGGTGGCGCATCCGGTGCATATCGGCCGCACGACCCACGTCTGGGACATCCGCCTGACCAGCGACGACGGCAAGGCCAGCTGCATCTCGCGCCTGACCGTTGCCGTCGTGCCCCACGGCGAGCAGCCTCCGGCGCGCTGAGCCACGCTTGGCTCGCATGACCGGAGTGTCATCCCCGATGGCAGTTCCGGTCATTGCCGCTGCCGCGGGCCGGTGCGCACAATTGAGTCCTGATCGAGGTTCACTGGACACGCCCGCATGACCCAACCGGTTTTTTTCGCCCACGCCAACGGCTTTCCTTCGGCGACCTATGGCAAGTTGTTCGCCGCGCTGGGTGACGAGTACGAAATCGTCCATCTGGGCCAGCACGCCCATGACCCGCGTTTCCCGGTCACCGACAACTGGCCCAACCTGGTTGACGAGCTGATCCACCATCTGTCGCAGCAGCCGCAACCGGTCTGGGGTGTGGGGCATTCCCTGGGTGGCGTGCTGCATTACCACGCAGCCTTGCGCCATCCCGAGTTGTACCGAGGTGTGGTCATGCTCGATTCGCCAGTGCTCACCCGCTTTGACCAGTGGATGATTCGTGCGGCCAAACGTTTCGGTTTCATCGACCGCATCACGCCAGCGGGCCGCACTCTGGGGCGGCGCGAAGTATTCAGCGACCTGAGCGCTGCCCGGCAGTATTTCTCCGGCAAGAACCTGTTCCGTCGGTTCGACCCCGAGTGCTTCGAAGCCTATCTGTTGCACGGCCTGCAGCCCGATGGCGAACAGTTGCGCCTGCGCTTCGACCCGGCCACCGAAATCAGCATCTACCGCAGCGTGCCCCACACCAGCCCCGGCATGGCCCGGCATCTGCGGGTTCCGCTGGCGATGGTGCGCGGCGAGCACAGTGATGTGGTGCGGCGCCATCACGCGATGTCGGTGAAAAGCATGCGCGAAGGCGAGTATCTTTCGGTACCGGGTGGGCACATGTTCCCGCTTGAACACCCCGAGGATACCGCGCAGATGCTCAAGAACCTGTTTTCCCGCTGGTCCGACAGATCGCTGCACGCCAGCAACCCGCAGGGCAGCCAGCGAGCCCGCGCATGAGCTGTTCGGTCGAAGAGATACGCCTGAGCCTGCCGCATATCGAACTGGCGGCGCACCTGTTCGGCCCGCAGGACGGCCTGCCGGTAATTGCCTTGCATGGCTGGCTGGACAACGCCAACAGCTTCGCCCGCCTGGCACCGCGCCTCAAGGGCCTGCGCATCCTGGCGCTGGACATGGCCGGGCATGGGCATTCCGATCACCGCCCACCGGGCGCCGGTTACGGCTTGCCCGACTACGCCCATGACGTGCTGCAGGTGGCGCAGCAGATGGGTTGGGAGAAGTTTTCCCTGCTGGGGCATTCGCTGGGGGCCATCGTTTCGGTGATCCTGGCGGGCGCGGTGCCGGAGCGGGTCAACCGCCTGGCGCTGATCGACGGGCTGATCCCGCCCCTTGGCGAACCGGAAGCGGCGGCCGAGCGAATGGGTGCTGCCTTGCAGGCGCAACTCAATCAGTTCAACAAGCGCAAGCCGGTGTATCAGGACATGGACCGCGCCGTGGAGGCGCGCATGCGCGGCATGGTCGCGGTCAGTCGCGAAGCGGCCGACTGTTGGCCCAACGCGGCCTGATGCCGGTGCCCGGCGGCTACACCTGGCGCAGCGACAGCCGCCTGACCCTGGCGTCGCCGACCCGGCTGACCCGCGCCCAGGCGATGTCCTTCGTCAATGCGGTGCGCTGTCCGGCGCATCTGGTGGTGGCCGAGGAGGGCATGCTGGCACAGAACAAAGAGCTGCTGGCCAGCGTGCCGTTTGCCGTCAGCGTCTTGCCTGGCGGCCACCATTTGCACCTGAACGACGAGGCCGGTACACACGCTGTTGCAGACTGTTTCAATCGGTTCTTCGCCGTTTCTTGACTTGCGCGGCGCAACTGCCGACGCTGGGCGGGTAGAAACAGGAGACTGCCCGATGGACCACTGCACACGCTTCACCCATTCATCCACCCGTTATCCCTCACAACGCCGGCACCACGCGCCGGTTTTTGTGTGCCCGCCGATGGCTGGCCTATGAACTTCCCTCTGGGGCGTGGCTACGCGCTCGGGTTGCTGCTGTGCCTGACCGGCTTTGCCAGCGCAAGCCAGGCGGCTGACGTGGCGGGCAGTCAGGATTTTTCCATCGTGCCGCGCCCCACCGATGCTGAAATCGTCGATTACAAACCTGCGGTCGAACTCGAACGCATCTACCCCATGGGCTCGATCCGCAAGATCAGCGGCCAGTTGCGCTTCGACGGCCAGGTGGCCGCGCGGGGCAATGCGGCTTCCGTGACTTACCAGTTGCCCGCCGAGCGTTCCGCCGACGAAGCGTTCACCGCTGCCCGCGAAGCGTTGCAGAAGCAGGGGGCGCAGTTGTTGTTCTGGTGTCAGGCTCGCGATTGCGGCGAGAGCAGCCTGTGGGCCAACGAGGTGTTCGGCAACGCCCGGCTGTACGGCGCCGACAACGGCCAGGCCTATCTGCTGCTGCGTCTGGCCGAACCTGCCAACGACACGCTGGTGGCGCTGTACAGCATCACCCGGGGCAATCGCCGGGCACTGCTGCACGTCGAGCAGTTCCAGGCCAGTGCGCCACTGGGCGAGCTGCTGCCGACCTCCGCAACCTTGCTGCGCGAACTCAAAAGCACCGGGGATCTGGATTTGCCGATGCTCAGTGGTGCTCCCGCCCAGCCCTGGATCACCCTGTTGTCACGGGGCCTGAACCTGGACAGCACGGTGCGCGTGACCCTGTCCGGCGCGCAAAGCGAGGCCTGGCGCCAAGCCCTGACCGATGCAGGCGTGCGCGCGGCGCGGCTTGAAATCGGCGCCGCACAAACCCGGGGGCTGGCCATCGAACTCATTCGCTGATGCAGGTTCTATCATTGGCGTTATCACGGGGAACGGTGAACGTCATCGTTCGCCCCTATGCTTGAATACTCTCGATTTCTTTTCAGCGGACTGATCCATGCTCAATAACGACCGCCTGTTGGTGCAGATTCTTCTGCTCGCCTTGCTGGGCGCCTGTCTGTGGGTGATGGCGCCGTTCTGGTCGGCGCTGTTCTGGGGCGCGGTGCTGGCCTTCGCCAGCTGGCCGCTGATGCGTCTGCTGACCCGCGCATTGAATGGCCGCGAATCCCTGGCCGCAGGTATCCTGACCCTGGGCTGGATGCTGCTGGTGGCGGCGCCTCTGGTGTGGCTGGGCTTCAACCTGGCGGACCACGTGCGCGACGCCACGGTGTTCGTCAAGGATGTGCAGGTCGATGGCCTGCCTGATCCTCCCACCTGGCTTGGCAACATTCCTCTGGTGGGCGAGCGCCTGGTGGGCTACTGGACCACCATCGATCAGCAAGGCGCGGCATTGCTGGCCAGCATCAAGCCGTATTTCGGCCAGGTGGGCAACTGGCTGCTGGCCCGCAGCGCGCAGATCGGCGGTGGCATTCTCGAGCTGACCCTGAGCATCGTTTTCGTGTTCTTCTTCTACCGCGACGGCCCGCGACTGGCGGCGTTCGTGCTCAGCCTGCTGGAGCGGCTGATCGGTGATCGTGCGCAATACTACGTCGATCTGGTGGCAGGCACGGTGCAGCGGGTGGTCAACGGCGTGATCGGCACGGCGGCGGCCCAGGGCATCCTGGCGCTGATCGGCTTCCTGATTGCCGGCGTGCCGGGCGCGCTGGTGCTGGGCATCGGTACCTTCCTGCTCAGCCTGGTGCCCATGGGCCCGCCGCTGATCTGGATTCCGGCCACGGCTTGGCTGGCCTGGAAAGGCGAATACGGGATGGCGGTGTTTCTGGGGCTGTGGGGCACGTTCATCGTCAGTGGCGTGGACAACGTGCTCAAGCCATACCTCATCAGCCGTGGCGGCAACCTGCCGCTGGTGATCGTGCTGCTGGGCGTGTTCGGCGGATTGCTGGCCTTTGGTTTCATCGGCCTGTTCATCGGCCCGACCTTGCTGGCAGTGGCCTACAGCCTGTTGCTGGACTGGGTGGCCGACAGCCGCGCAAGGCAGTTGCCCAAGTAGACCGGGCGTAACACGCGACCGCCGTCGGGCACTGACCCGGCGGCGGTCTTTTTTGTCAGGCAGAAATACTCACGTACTTGCCCGCCGTCGCGCTGCTTGTGAGGTTGTAGCTTTGGCTGATGGCCGCGACCATGCGATTCAGTGCTTCGGTGGCCTGGGTGCTGGTGTTCGAGTCGCTGCTTGAATCGTCGCCTTGCAATGCAGCGGTCAGCTCCGACTCGCTGATGCTGCCATCACCGTCGGCATCCAGTGCACTGAGCAGGTCCTGGGCCTGGTCTGCGGCCGAGCCTGCGTCCATCTGCATGGGCGGTGGCGGTGGCGGGGTCATGGCGGCCAGCTCGTCGACATCCAGACTGTCATCGTCATTGCTGTCCAGATCGCCGAACGCCTTGCTCAGACTGACCGTGATGCCGTCCTTGGAGTCGGAAGACAAGGCTGAGCTGAGTTCATCCTTGTCGATGCTGCCATCGCCATTGGTGTCGAGTTTCTTCAGCAGATCCTCGGCGAATTTCTTGCTCTTGTCGGTGCTGGTGGTGCTGCTTGAGCTGGCGTACCCGGAATAACTGCTGCTGCCGCTGATGCCTGAGATCATCGGACTGCCTCCCTTCGAATGGATAGAGCCGGCTCGGTTTACCGGCTCATGCAGCGTCGGGGGTGTGGGTGTCGGGGGTGTGTGGGGTTTGTAACGCGGGGCTTACGCGGCGCCTGCGTACATGCACCGTAGGAGCGCGCTTGCCCGCGACCGCAGTGTGTCAGGGCACCTGAAGGTCAATGACACACTGCGGTCGCGGGCAAGCGCGCTCCTACAGGTGTGCCTTTGGAACGGCCAGCATGGAAAGAGCATTCAGATACGTGGCAGGTCGAGCACGGCGGTCAGGCCGCCGCCCGGCGTTTCCTCCAGGCGCAGATCACCGCCCATGCGCCGGGCGGCCTCCCGGGCGATGGTCATGCCGATGCCGACGCCGCCGGAGTTGCGGTTGCGCGAACCCTCGACGCGGTAGAAGGGCTCGAACACCGCTTCGCGCAAATTCTCCGCAATGCCCGGGCCCTGATCGATCACGCGCACCTGCAGTCTGTCGCTGGCATCCTCGATCACCACTCGCGCGTGGCCGGCGTAGCGCAGGGCGTTGTCGATCAGGTTGTGCAGGCAGGAGCGCAGGGCCATGGGTTGTGACTTCAGCGGTTTGCAAGTGCCGCTGGCCTGCACGTCGTCGCCATTGTCCTGGGCGTTCTCGGTCAGCGATTCGATCAGCGCCTGCACGTCGAAATACTGCAGGGCCTCGCTGGTGCGCTGCTCGTTCAGGTAGGTCAGGGTCGCATCGAGCATGCCGATCATGTCGTTCAGATCCTGGGTCATCTGGCCATGCAGCCTGGGCTCTTCAATCTGTTCGACGCGCAGTTTCAAGCGCGCCAGGGGCGTGCGCAGGTCGTGGGAAACGGCGGCCAGCATGCGCCCGCGTTGCTGCACCTGTTCGCGAATACGCTCCTGCATCAGGTTGAACGTCGCAGCCGCCTGACGCGCTTCCCTGGGGCCGGTGATGGTCAACGGCGGGCTGTCGAGGTTTTCGCTCAGGCGCTCGGCCGCGTCACTGATACGCTGGACCGGTCGGCTCAAGGCCTTGGCCCCGAACCAGGCGGCAATCACCAGGGTGACCAGTTGAAAGAACAGCGGGATCAGCGGAATGCCGAGAAACGGCGGGCGTCCGGGTGGCGGCGGGGGCGGGCGCAGGGCGTCGAGGGCCGACGAAAGCTCGCTCTGTTCCCCTGCAGGCGGCATGGGATGAACGTTCTGCTGACCGGTGGGCGGCGGTGGCGGCATCGCCGGGCCGTAGTGGTGAAACCAGATGAACGCCAGCAGGTGCGCCAGGACGATGGCCAGCAGCGCGCCGCCGAACAGGCGGGCGAAGAGGGTGTCGGCCGAGCGGATCAACCAATGTCCCTGGCGTCGAACATATAGCCTTCGCCACGTACGGTCTTGATCAGTTGCGGGGACTTGGGATCGTCACCCAGTTTCTGGCGCAGGCGCGAGACCAACAGGTCAATGCTGCGATCGAATGCCTCGATGGAGCGGCCACGGGCGGCATCGAGCAGTTGTTCGCGGTTCAATACCCGGCGCGGGCGTTCGAGGAACACGCGCAGCAGGCGGAATTCGGCGTTGGACAGCGGCACTACGAGACCGTCGGGCGCGGTCAGTTGGCGCAGCACGCTGTTCAGGCGCCAGTTGTCGAAGCGCAGGGTGGTACGCTCCTCGGTGCGGTCGTCGCGCACCCGGCGCAGGATGGTCTGGATGCGCGCCACCAGCTCGCGAGGCTCGAAGGGCTTGGCCATGTAGTCGTCGGCGCCGAGTTCAAGGCCGATGATGCGGTCGGTCGGCTCGCAGCGGGCGGTCAGCATCAGGATCGGAATGTCAGAGGTGCTGCGCAGCCATCGGCACAACGACAGGCCGTCTTCGCCCGGCAGCATCAGGTCCAGCACCACCACGTCGTAGGTTTCCTCGGCCAGGGCCTGGCGCATGGCATTGCCATCGGTGACGCCGGTGCTCTGGATGTTGAAACGGGCCAGGTAGTCGCACAGCAGTTCGCGGATCGGCACGTCGTCATCGACGATCAGCGCGCGAGTGTTCCAGCGCCGCTCTTCAGCCGGAGCGTTGGCGGTGTTGCTGTCAGGGGTCGTTTGCATGTTGCTGCCGCCATGTGATGCCGCCGGGAAGGCCGCGGGTGAGGAACGACGCTGCCATGCTACTGCGCAGGCGAGCGGGGCGGAAGGGTGAGCCTGTCGGGTGTCGGCGCGATGTCTTGAATGTATCAAGAAATGTACAAAGCGGTTAATAACGTTTGTTGTAGGAGCGCGCTTGCCCGCGACCGCGGTGTGTCATTCAACATCAGATGCCCTGACACACCGCGGTCGCGGGCAAGCGCGCTCCTATAGACTGGGGTGAAATCGGCACTCTTTACGCTTTCTTTATGCCCCGCGCCTACCCTCGATCTCGTTCCTTTACACCCGTCATGACGACAATTCCTACACACGGCAATCGCCGTATGACGGAGAGTTTTTTCATGAGCGTTCTGGATGGGGTGTCACTGCTGTTGGCGGCAGGGTTGTTCGTGTACTTGCTGGTGGCGCTGCTGCGCGCCGGTCGGGTCGAGGAGTGACGGCCATGCACGGGTATGACTATCTGCTGATTCTGGCCTTCTTCGCATTGGTGCTGCTGCCCGCGCCGTTGCTGGGCCGTTTCTACTACAAGGTCATGGAGGGCGAACGTACCTTCCTGACCCCGGTGATGGGGCCGGTGGAGCGCATCTGCTATCGCCTGTCCGGCGTTGACCCCAAGGTCGAACAGAACTGGAAAACCTACACCCTGGCCCTGCTGGCGTTCAACCTGGCGGGCTTTGTCGCGTTGTTCGCGATTCTGCTGTTTCAGGGCGCGCTGCCCCTCAATCCCCAGGGCTTGCCGGGGATGGAATGGTCGCTGGCGTTCAACACGGCAATGAGTTTCGTCACCAACACCAACTGGCAGAGCTACAGCGGCGAGTCGTCCCTGAGCTACCTGAGCCAGATGGCCGGCCTGACCGTGCAGAACTTCGTCAGCGCCGCCACCGGTATCGCGGTGCTGGTGGCGTTCTGTCGCGGGATCGGTCGCCGCTCGACACAACACCTGGGCAACTTCTGGGCCGACATGACCCGCGCCACCCTCTACGGCCTGCTGCCGTTGTGCATCGTGCTGGCGTTGTTCCTGGTCTGGCAGGGCGTCCCACAAACCTTCGCCCATTACGTGGATGCCGTGACCCTGCAAGGCGCTGACCAGACCATTCCCCTGGGCCCGGCGGCCAGCCAGATCGCGATCAAGCAACTGGGCACCAACGGCGGCGGCTTCTTCGGCGTCAACTCGGCGCACCCGTTCGAGAACCCGACCGCCTGGAGCAACCTCTTTGAGCTGGTGTCGATCATCCTGATCCCGGTGGCGCTGGTGTTCACCTTCGGCCATTACGTCAAGGACATGCGCCAGAGCCGCGCGATCATCGCCTGCATGCTGGCACTGTTCCTGATCGGCGGCGCGACGGCGCTGTGGGCCGAATACCAGCCCAACCCGACGCTGAACCTGGCCTCGGTCGAGCAGACCGCGCCGATGGAAGGCAAGGAAACCCGCTTCGGCACCACCGCCACCGTACTGTGGGCGACCACCACCACTGCGGCATCCAACGGCTCGGTCAACGGCATGCACGACAGCCTCAACCCACTGACGGGCATGATCGCCCTGGCCAACATGATGGTCGGCGAGGTGATCTTCGGCGGTGTGGGCGCGGGGCTCTACGGGATGTTGCTCAACGTGCTGATCGCCGTGTTCCTCGCCGGCCTGATGATCGGCCGCACCCCGGAATACCTGGGCAAGAAGCTACAGGCGCGGGAAGTGAAGCTGCTGGTCGCGACGTTGATCGTGATGCCGGTCGGCGTGCTGGTGCTGGGTGCGCTGGCGGCATCCCTGCCGGGGCCTGCCGGTGCGGTGAGCAACCCCGGCCCCCACGGCTTCAGTCAGCTGCTTTACACCTACACCTCAGCCACCGCCAACAACGGTTCGGCATTCGGCGGTTTCAGTGCCAACACGCTGTTCCACAACCTGATGCTCAGCCTTGCGATGTTCATCGGCCGCTTCGGCTACATCCTGCCGGTGCTGGCACTGGCGGGCAGCCTTGCGGCGAAGAAAACCGCGCCGCTGGGCCTGAACAGTTTCCCGACCCACGGCCCGCTGTTCGTGAGCCTGTTGACCGTGACCATCTTGCTGGTGGGCGGCCTGACATTCCTGCCGACCCTGGCGCTGGGGCCGATTGCCGAACATTTGAGCCTGGGTTTCTGAGGACCGAATCATGAACATGCCTGCACCTGTAATCAAAAATGCTCAACAGCCGGTGACGGAGTCGGCCAAAACCGGTTTCGCCCAGCTGTGGCGCCCGGCGTTGATTCAAGCCTTCGTCAAGCTCGACCCGCGCCAGTTGCAACGCGCGCCGGTGATGCTGGTGGTTGAGCTGACAGCGATCCTGACGACGATCCTGTGTGTGATCCCCAATCCTGCCGTGCCGACCTTTGTCGCCGTGCAGATCGCCCTGTGGCTGTGGTTCACCGTGCTGTTCGCCAACTTCGCCGAAGCACTGGCCGAAGGCCGTGGCAAGGCGCGGGCCGACAGCCTCAAGGCCGGGACCGAAGGTCTCAAGGCGCGCCTGCAAGGGGCGACCGGGGCCTACATCACGGTCAACGCCAGCACCCTGCGCAAGGGCGATGTGGTGCGCGTCGAAGCCGGGGAGCTGATTCCCGGTGACGGCGAGGTCATCGAAGGCATCGCGGCGGTCAACGAGGCGGCGATTACCGGTGAGTCTGCGCCGGTGATTCGTGAGTCCGGCGGTGATCGTTCGGCGGTCACCGGCAATACCCGGCTGGTGTCGGACTGGCTGCTGGTGCGCATCAGCGCCAACCCCGGCGAGTCGACCCTGGACCGCATGATCGCCCTGGTCGAAGGCGCCAAGCGCCAGAAAACCCCCAACGAAGTGGCGCTGGACATCCTGCTGATCGGCCTGACCCTGATCTTCCTGCTGGTGGTCGTGACCTTGCAGCCATTTGCCCATTTCGCCGGCGGCGACCTGCCGCTGGTGTTCCTGGTGGCGCTGCTGGTCACGCTGATTCCCACCACCATCGGTGGCTTGCTGTCGGCCATCGGCATTGCTGGCATGGACCGCCTGGTGCGCCTGAACGTGATCGCCAAATCCGGCCGTGCTGTGGAAGCGGCGGGGGACGTGCACGTCCTGTTGCTGGACAAGACCGGCACCATCACTTTCGGCAACCGTCGTTGCGCGGCGGTGTATGCGGCGCCCGGCGTCAGCGGCAAGGAACTGAGCGAAGGCACGCTGCTGGCCTCGCTGGCGGACGACACCGCCGAAGGCAAATCGATTGTCGAATACCTGCGCGGGCTGCATCAGTTCGCCGAACCAGCGGCGAGCCAGTTGACCGCCGTACCTTTCAGCGCCGAAACCCGCTTGTCCGGCGTCGATTACGACGGTCGCGTGTTCCGCAAGGGCGCAGTGGATTCGCTGCTGGCGTTCCTGGGCCGTGATCGCAGCGACCTGCCCGCGCCGCTGGCCCGGGAAATCGACAAGATCGCCAAGACCGGTGGCACGCCGCTGCTGGTGTGTGGCGACGGCAAGCTTTTGGGGGCCATTCACCTCAAGGACGTGGTCAAGCCCGGTATCCGCGAGCGTTTCGACGAGCTGCGCAAGCTGGGGATTCGCACCGTGATGGTGACTGGCGACAACCCGCTCACCGCCGCTGCGATTGCCGCCGAGGCGGGGGTCGATGACGTGCTGGCTGAAGCCACGCCTGAGAAAAAGCTGGAGCGCATTCGTCAGGAGCAGAACGACGGGCGTCTGGTGGCGATGTGTGGCGACGGCGCCAACGATGCCCCGGCGCTGGCCCAGGCGGACGTCGGCATGGCGATGAACGACGGTACCCAGGCGGCGCGGGAAGCGGCGAACATGGTCGATCTGGACAGCGACCCGACCAAACTGCTGGACGTGGTGCAGATCGGCAAGGAATTGCTGGTGACCCGTGGCGCGCTGACCACCTTTTCGATTGCCAACGACGTGGCCAAGTACTTCGCGATTCTGCCGGCGCTGTTCGCGGCGATCTACCCGCAGCTTGGCGTGCTCAACATCATGCACCTGGCCAGCCCCCAGAGCGCGATTCTCTCGGCCATCGTCTTCAATGCGCTGATCATCGTGGTGCTGATTCCCCTGGCCCTGCGCGGCGTGCGGGTGCAGGCGGCGAGCGCGGCGCATCTGCTGCGGCGCAACCTGCTGATCTACGGGCTGGGCGGGATCGTGGTGCCGTTTGTAGGGATCAAGCTCATCGACCTGCTGCTGACCGCGCTGCACCTGGTGTAACCGTTACCTGCGCTGCGGGCGGGATTGCCAGAGGGCGACCGCCGCAGCCACTGAATTGATCGAGGATTGAGAGATGTCGACTATAGTGCGTCCCGCCGTGAGCCTGATTGTGCTGATGACCCTGATCACCGGCGTGGCATATCCGCTGGTGGTGACCGGCCTCGCCCAGGTGGCGTTCCCGGAACAGGCCAATGGCAGCCTGGTGTACGACGATCAGGACAAGGTGCGCGGCTCGGAACTGATCGCGCAGAATTTCACTGGGGAAGAGTGGTTTCATTCGCGTCCGTCCGCAGGGGCCTACGCCACGGTGGCCAGCGGCGCGAGCAACCTGTCGCCGAGCAACCCGGCGTTGGCCAAGCGCATCGGCGATGATGCCGCGCAGGAGAAAGTCGAAGGGCAGGGGCCGGTGCCGCTGAACCTGTTGACCACCTCGGGCAGCGGCCTGGACCCTCATCTGTCGCCTGCTGCGGCCGATTACCAGGTAACCCGCGTGGCCGTCGCCCGGCACCTGCCGCGCGAAACCGTGCAGCGGCTGGTGGCGGCCAACACCGAACATTCGCTGATCGGCCCGCCGGTGGTGAATGTGCTGGCGTTGAATCAGGGTTTGAGTGAGATTCGGCAGTAGCAGGCACACCGCGCTCCTACGATGGGCGGTGATAGGGAAAAGGTAATTGACCTGGCAACCCTGTAGGAGCGCGCTTGCCCGCGACGGCGATCTCCCTGTGAAACATATGGTGCATGACACACCGCAGTCGCGGGCAAGCGCGCTCCTACAGGGTGTGTCTCGGGATTATCGAACAGGCAATTTTCATCAGGACAACCATCGTGAATTCAGACAGCCGCGCCGACGCCTTGCTGGCCTCTCTTCCCCGGGACGACCGTGGCCGGCTCAAGGTCTTTCTGGGGGCCGCGCCAGGCGTTGGCAAGACCTACGCCATGCTGCAGGCCGCGCACACCCAGTTGCGCCAGGGCGTTTCGGTGCTGGTGGGCGTGGTGGAAACCCACGGCCGCAGCGAGACCGAAGCCTTGCTCGGCGGGCTGGCCCAGCAACCGATGCTGCGCAGCGAATACCGTGGCGTGATGCTCGAAGAAATGGACCTGGACGGCCTGCTCAAGGCCCGGCCGAAACTGGCACTGGTGGACGAACTGGCCCACAGCAACGCGCCGGGCAGCCGCCACGCCAAGCGCTGGCAGGACATTCAGGAGTTGCTCTCGGCGGGCATCGACGTCTACACCACGGTCAACGTGCAGCATCTGGAAAGCCTCAACGACCAGGTGCGCGGCATCACCGGCGTGCAGGTGCGCGAAACCCTGCCGGACTGGGTGCTGCAGGAAGCCTTCGAACTGGTGCTGATCGACCTGCCGCCCCGGGAGTTGCTGGAGCGTCTGCGCGACGGCAAGGTCTATGTGCCCGAGCAGGCGCGGGCGGCCATCGACGCGTTCTTCACCCAGACCAACCTCACCGCCCTGCGCGAACTGGCGATGCAGACCGCCGCAGCCCAGGTCGATAACGATCTGGCGCTGGGCTATCGCCAACTGGGCCAGGCCGCGCCTGCGGTACGCGGCCGATTGCTGGTGGGCGTGGACGGCGATGCGCAGGCCGAACGGCTGGTGCGCCATGCCAGCCGCGTGGCTCAGCGCCGGCATTTGCCGTGGACCCTGGTGCACGTCGATAACGGCCGGTTCTTCGATGAAGTCGCCCGCAGCCGTCTGCAAAACGCCCAGCAACTGGCCGAACGCCTGGGTGGCGAGGTCGTGGTGTTGCGTGCCCCGGAAGTGGCGAAAACCCTGATTCAGCACGCCGCCGAACGTCGGGCCAGCCTGGTGCTGGTGGGCCAGTCGCGGCCTCTGTTGCGCCGCCGTGTGTTCGGCGGTGGCCTGGCGGCCCGGTTGCTGCGCAACGCCCACGGCCTTGAGATCAACGTGCTGGACAGCGAAGCGCGGCCTGATCAACCTCGCTCGAACACGCCCCGTGCGACGCCCTGGTTCGACTACCTGCTGGCGGTGCTGGCGACGATCTGCGCCAGTGCCCTGGCCTGGGCAGTAGCGAGCGTGCTGGCACTGCCAAATATCTCGCTGGTGTTCCTTGCCGCCGTGCTGCTGGTGGCGGTGCGCAGCAGCGTGGGCCCGGCGATGGTCTGCTCGGTGCTGTCGTTCCTGGCCTATGACTTCCTGTTCATCCCGCCGAATTTCTCCCTGAGCATCCAGCGCGAAGAAGACGTGCTGACCTTGCTGTTCTTCCTGCTGATGGCGGCCCTGACCGGCAACCTCGCGGCCCGGCAACGGCGACAATTGCAGGCGCTGCGCGACACGCAGGAAGAAACCAGCGAACTGCTTGACCTGTCCCGGCGCCTGACCGCCGCGACCGACCGCCAGGCCGTGCTCAGCGCCGCCGAGCAGCATCTGGCCGGCTGGCAGGAGCTGGAGGTGTGCATCCTCGACAATCAGAACCAGCAAGGCTGGAAAGTGGAAAGCGGCGGCGCCCTGCAGTTGTCCGAGTTCGAGCGGGCCGCCGCCGATTGGGCCTGGCAGCACGGCCAACCTGCGGGGAAGGGCACCGGCACCTTGCCGTCGGGTGCCTGGTGGTTCCTGCCGTTGTGGGTCGATGATGCGCCGCTGGCGTTGCTCGGCGTCCGGCCACGGGCCGGGCAGAGTTTCACAGCCCAGCGCCGACGTCTGCTGACTGCCCTGAGCCAGCCATTGGGTCAGGCGCTGGCGCGCGCGCGGCTGGCCGAAGACCTGGAAGCCGCCCGCCTGCATGGCGAAACCGAACAACTGCGCAGCGCCTTGCTGGCCTCGGTGTCCCATGACTTGCGCACGCCTCTGACCGCCATGCGTGGCAGCATCGACAGCCTGCTGGCGCTGGGCGAGGCGATCCCGCTGGCGGATCGTCAGGAATTGCTGGAAGGCACTCGCGACGAGGCCGAGCGCCTGGATCGCTACATCCAGAACCTGCTGGACATGACCCGCCTGGGCCACGGTGCGCTGAAACTGGCCCGGGACTGGGTCGCCCCGGCAGATATCGTCGGCAGCACCCTGAACCGCCTGCGTGCGGTGCTGGCGCCGTTGCAGGTCAATACCGAGCTGCCCGTCGAGCTGCCGTTGCTGTACGTGCATGCGGCGCTCATCGAGCAGGCGCTGATCAACGTGGTGGAAAACGCAGCGCGCTTTTCGCCGCTCCATGGCCGCTTGCAGATGGAAGTGAACGCCTCGTCCGATGAGCTGGTTTTTTCAGTCAGCGACGAGGGGCCGGGCATTCCCGAGGATGAACGGGCGAAGATCTTCGACATGTTCTACACCGCCGCCCGCGGCGATCGCGGCGGGCAGGGCACGGGGCTAGGGCTGGCGATCTGTCAGGGCATGGTCGGCGCCCACGGCGGGCGGATCAGCGTGGGTGACGGCATCGACGGACGCGGCACCCGCATCAGCCTGCACCTGCCGCTGCAGACGCAGCCCCAGGGGGAAACCGAGGCGGCAATGGGTTAGGCTTCTGCTGACAAAATGAGGACCCGTAGCAGCACGGCTTGCCGGCGGGGGCGGCGTGTCAGGCGATGCATCACTGACGGATGTACCGCTCCCGCCGGCAAGCCGTGCTGCTACGGGTCCCAAGTGACTATTTAACAGGAAAACCATGAGCCAGACGGCAACCATTCTGGTGATCGACGATGAACCGCAGATTCGCAAGTTCCTGCGCATCAGTCTCGCCTCACAGGGCTACAAAGTGCTGGAAGCCGGCACCGGGAGCGACGGGCTGAGCCAGGCGGCGCTGAACAAGCCCGATCTGCTGGTGCTCGACCTGGGCCTGCCGGACATGGACGGCCAGGACGTGCTCAGCCAGTTCCGCGAATGGTCGGCAGTGCCGGTGCTGGTGTTGTCGGTGCGCGCCAGTGAAGGGGAAAAGGTACGGGCGCTGGATTCAGGCGCCAACGACTACGTGACCAAGCCGTTCGGCATCCAGGAGTTTCTGGCGCGCATCCGGGCCCTGTTGCGCCAGGCGCCGGACTCCGGTCAAGCCGAGTCGGCGCTGGTGATCGGTCCGCTGACCGTGGATCTTGCCTATCGGCGGGTGATGCTCGACGGCAACGAAGTCGCCCTGACCCGCAAGGAATACGCAGTCCTTGCGCAACTGGCGCGGCATCCGGGGCGGGTCATCACCCAGCAGCAACTGCTCAAGGACATCTGGGGGCCGACCCACGTGGAGGATACCCATTACCTGCGCATCGTCGTCGGCCACCTGCGCCAGAAACTCGCCGATGACCCGACCGCGCCCCGCTTCATCGTGACCGAGGCGGGGGTGGGGTATCGGCTGATTTCGGCCTAGTGCTCGCGCTCGTACCGATCCAGCGTATCCCGGGCAATTTCACGCCCCAGCGCGATCAGCTCCGGGGCCTTGTAGAACTCGAAGAAACGGCAGACCCGCTTGGGCACGTTGATCAGGATGTCGGGCGGGTAACCGGCGATCTTGTATTGCGCCAGTGACGTCTGCATGACCTCGAAGCTCTGGTTGATCAGGTCCAGCAGTGAGGCGGGGCCGACGTTATCGATGATCACCGCGCCGCTGGCCGACTTCGGCGCGCCGGGTTCGGTGGGGGCCGCCGCCGGCTGCTGGCCCTGAGGGTTGGCCGACTCGCCTCCCGCGCTGGGCCAGGGATCCGGCAGCACGGCGGCGGTGGCCTTGAGGCTGTCCTGCTGCAGCCGCAACACATCGCCACCGCCGACCTCCAGCTTGCGCCGGAATGGCAGGTGCGAGCCGATGGAGGCGATCAGGCTGTCGAAGCGTTTCTTCACCGCCGGCGGGCGTTCGATCACCGGGAGCTGATACTGCTTCTGGTTGGTGGAGTTGAGGTTGACCGCCACGATCAGGTCGCAGTGGCTGGAGACCACCGGCACGATCGGCAAAGGGTTGAGCAGGCCGCCGTCCACCAGGGTGCGGTTGCCCTGGACCACCGGGGTGAAAAGGGTGGGGATCGCCGCCGACGCGCGCATGGCCGCATGCAGATTGCCCTCCTGGAACCAGATTTCCTGCTGGTTGGTCAGGTCGGTCGCGACGGCGGTGTAGGGGATGCGCAAATCCTCGATATTCACCTCGCCGACGATCTCGCGAATCTGCCCGAACACCTTCTCCCCGCGAATCGCCCCCAGACGAAAGCTCACGTCCACCAGACGCAGCACGTCCAGGTAATCGAGGCTTTCGATCCAGGCCCGGTACTGCGGCAATTTTCCGGCGGCGTAAATCCCGCCGACCACTGCCCCCATCGAACACCCGGCGATGCAGGCGATGTCATACCCGCGCCGCTCCAGTTCCTCGATCACCCCGATGTGCGCATACCCCCTGGCACCGCCGGACCCCAACACCAGCGCTATTCTTTTTTTCATTGGCAGGTCCCCCGTTGCAGTGCTTCTACCCTACGCCCAAGCCTGCCGCGAATCATCAGGTGTTTGTATAACCCGTGCGACATAAAACAGATACTCTGCGACGCGCCGTTATGGCACTTTTGCATCGACGCACCGTCCAACTCGCATTGTCGATTTCCATTGTTGAGGTAACACCCGATGAAAGCCTGGATCTGCCTGCCATTGCTCGCCCTTGTTCTCACAGGCTGCGCCGGTAAAACCGCCTACCGCGACAGCTGCGCCACCAATCTGGACGCCGCCTGGCACGAGCTGGACCTGGCCAAGGCCGAAGGCTTTGCCGGTACCGTCAGTTACTCCAAGGCCCTGTCGTTGCTGACCGGCGCCAAGACCCAACAGCAGTTCGAAGCCTTTGAAGGCTGCAACGAGAAGGCCGAGAAAGCGCGCTTCTACATTCGCGAATCCCGCGCCGGCCGCTGAGTTCGGATAATGATCGTTCCCACGCTCCGGCGTGGGAACGATCATGTGACGCTCCGCGTCACGGGGCGCGGAGCGTCCCCGGCGGCATCCCCACGCAGAGCGTGGGGACGATCAATGCCATGGAACGCTTCGTTCTTGCCGCTCTGCCTCGCCCATGTGCAATAAATCCATCCCCAATCCCATCCCGCTCTGGCGAAAAGGCCTACGCTGATTTTAAAGTGGCTGTACGCTAGGTCTTTTCTGCGGTCCTTGAGCCGTGAGCAGTCGCCTGGGGAGGCTTTCCAATGGGCAGAAAACTCGATCTGTGTCTGAACGCGATCAACGAGGTGGTACTGGGCAAGGAGCCTCAAGTGCGATTGGCCCTGACCTGCCTGCTCGGCGGGGGCCATCTGCTGATCGAGGATTTGCCCGGCATGGGCAAGACCACCTTGAGCCACACCCTGGCCCGGGTCCTGGGCCTGAGCTTCCAGCGCATCCAGTTCACCTCCGACCTGCTGCCGGGCGACATCCTCGGTACCTCGATCTTCAACCGCGAAACCGGGCAGTTCACCTTTCATCCGGGGCCTATCTTCGCCGAACTGGTGCTGGCCGACGAGATCAACCGGGCCACCCCCAAGAGCCAGAGCGCGTTGCTCGAAGCCATGGAGGAAGGGCAGGTGACCATCGAGGGCGCAACCCGGCTGCTGCCTGATCCGTTTTTTGTCATCGCGACGCAGAACCCGTTCAGCCAGGGCGGCACCTTTGCCTTGCCCGAGTCGCAACTGGACCGTTTCCTGATGCGCCTGTCGCTGGGCTACCCGGCGCGCTCGGCGGAAAAGGCGCTGTTGCAGAGCGAATCCCGCCGCGAGCTGCTGCCGCGCATCGAGCCGATCATCGATCACGGGCAACTGGCCGCCTTGCAGGAAGAGGCCCGGCGGGTGCGGGCCAGCGATGCGCTGATCGACTATGTCCTGCGCCTGGTGGACGCCACTCGCAGCCAGCCGCAGTTTGCGTACGGGCTGTCGCCCAGGGCCAGCCTTGCGATTCTGTCGGCGGCGCGGGCCTGGGCGTTGTTGATCGGTCGTGATTACGTGATACCTGAAGACGTCCAGGCGATCCTGCCTGCGGTGATCGGCCATCGCTTGCGCGATCGTACCGACCCCACCGGGCATGGAGGCGGGGCGTTGGTCCAGTGGCTGCTGCGCGAGGTGCCGGTGCTTTGATCGAACAGTTCAAGCCGCTCTGGCAGCGCTGGGTGGGACGCCGTATCCCCCCGGCCTCGCGGATCGAGCTGAATCACCGTCGAATCTTCATACTGCCGACCCGGGTCGGTGGCACCTACGCGTTCGTGCTGGTGTTGCTGTTGCTGGTGTCGATCAACTACCAGAACAGCCTGGCCTACGGCCTGACATTCCTGATGCTGTCGGTGGGCATCCTGGCGATTCTGCACACCTACCGCAATTTCACCGGGCTGGTGCTCAGTGCCAGCAACGCCCGCTCGGTGTTCGTCGGCGAGCCGGTGCAACTGCGCCTGCGTCTGGAGAGCGCCGGCAGCGGCCATCATGCCATCGCCCTGGGCTGGGACACCGAACAGCTCGAACAGGCCGACGTCGCTGCCCATAGCCAGCAGGAAGTGGCGCTGACCCTGCCTGCGATCAACCGTGGCTGGCTGCGGGCGCCGCGCCTGCGGGTCGAAAGTGTGTTTCCGCTGGGCATCTTCCGCGCCTGGAGCTGGCTGGACCTGGAGCAGACGGTGTTGATCTACCCGCGCCCGGTGCCCGGCAGCATGCCGTTGCTGCAAGGGGTGCAACCTCATGCCGAGGACGACGGCCAGGCCACGCGCGGGGAAGGCGTCGACGATTATCAGGGCCTGCGCCCGTGGCAGGCCGGCGATTCGCTGCGGCGCATGCACTGGAAGGCGTGGTCCCGGGGGCAGGGGCTGATGGTCAAGGAGTTCACGGACCTGTCGGGCCACGATTTGTGCCTGGATTTCATGGCGCTGGGCGGCGACATCGAAGAGCGCCTGTCGCGCTTGTGCTACTGGGTGCTGGAGCTGTCGCAACGCCAGCAGCCGTTCGCCCTGCGCCTGCCGGGCTTCCTGTCGGCGGTGGACAGCGGCGATGCCCATCGTGAAGCCTGCCTGCGCCAGTTGGCGCTGTACGGCGTGCGGGCATGAGGGGCGCGCGGCCATGACCCTGGGCAATCTTGCCAAGCCCATCCCCAGGGCCAGCCTGAACTGGCTGCTGATTGCCCAGGCACTGGTCATCGTGCCGTTTTCCCTGCACGTTCCCGTTTCCTTGATCGTGCTGTGGCTGGCCTGCACCTTCTGGCGCATCCAGATCTTTCGCATGCGCGTGCGCATGCCCGGCAACTGGGTCAAGTCCGGGTTGCTGGTGGGCACGGCGGGCGGCATCTTCCTGGCCCGAGGCAGCCTGGTGGGGCTGGACGCGGGGGCGGCGTTGCTGATCGCGGCGTTCATCCTGAAGATGCTGGAAATGCAGACCCGCCGCGATGCCCTGGTGCTGATTTTCCTGGGGTTCTTCTGCGTGTCGGTGGGGTATCTGTTCGAGGATGCCCTGCTCTGGGGACTGTTCACGATTCTGCCCATCGTCACCCTGCTGGCGGCGCTGATCGGCTTGCAGCAGTCCGGTTTTGCCAGCAAGCCGGCGGACACCCTGATGCTGTCGGGCAAGCTGGTTTTGCAGGCTGTGCCGCTGATGTTGCTGCTGTTTCTGTTCTTTCCGCGCCTGGACCCGCTGTGGTCGCTGCCCCAGCCCAGCAACAAGGCCCTGACCGGTCTGTCCGACAGCATGGCGCCGGCCGATGTCACCGAATTGAGCAAGTCGGCTGCGCTGGTGTTCCGAGCCAGTTTCGAGGGGCCGGTGCCACCACGCGATCAGCAATACTGGCGCGGCCTGACCCTTGAACAGTTCGACGGACGCCGCTGGTCCCAGTCATCCCGGGCCCAGGTGCCCGATGCGCCGGACTGGCGCCGCGATGGCGAAAAGGTCAGCTACAGCGTGGTCATGGAGCCGACCGGCAAACCCTGGTTGATGACCCTGGATGTGGGTGAGACGGACCTTGCCGGGGTGCGCCAGATGAGCGATTTCCGCTGGCAGCGCAGGCGGCCCATCGACCAGTCGATCCTCTACACGGTCAACTCCTGGCCTGACGCCGTGCGGGAAACCACCCTCAGCGACGGCGCCCGTTCCCAGGACCTGCAGCTGCCGGCGAAGGTCAACCCCGAGGCCCGGGAATGGGCGGCCGACCTGCACCGGCGCTACCCTCAGCCCGACAGGCTGGTTGACGCCGTGCTGTCGAATTTCGCCGAACAGCCGTTTCACTACACCCTCAAGCCGCCGGCGCTGGGCCCCAACAGCATCGATGACTTCCTGTTCGGCAGCCGCTCGGGGTTCTGCGCGCACTACGCGGGGGCGATGACCTTCGTGCTGCGGGCTGCCGGCATTCCGGCACGAGTGGTGGCGGGCTATCAGGGCGGGGAGCTGAACCCTGACGGAAATTACATCAGTGTGCGTCAGTTCGATGCCCACGCCTGGGTCGAATACTGGCAGACGGGTGTGGGCTGGCGCAGCGTCGACCCGACGGCGGCGGTGGCACCGGCGCGAATCGAACAGGGACTGGAACAGGCACTGGCCGCTGACGAGGAATTTCTCGGTGACTCGCCGATGTCGGCCCTGCGCTACCGCCATCTGGCCTGGCTCAACGCGATCCGCATGAGCTGGGATAACCTCAACTACGGCTGGCAGCGCTGGGTACTTGGCTATCAGGGGCAGCAGCAGTTGCAGGTGCTGGGGCGCTGGTTCTCCGGGTTTCACGCGCCGGTGTTCGCGGGCGGCGCCGTGGCGATCCTCGGCTTGCTGGCGCTGTGGGTGTTCAAGCCCTGGCGGCGGGAAAGCGATTCGCAGTTGCGGCTGTTCAACGCATTCGAACGACTGCTGGCCCGTCATGGTCTTAAACGACAGCAGGGCGAAGGTGCGCAGGCGTTCGCCCGACGCGCGGCCCAGCATTTTCCCGCGCAGGCCGAGGCCATCGAAGCGTTCGCCCGGGAATTCGAAGCCCAGCGGTACGCCGGAGTTGCAGGCTCGGTCGGGCATTTACGCCGACGTTTGAAATATCTACGCCGTAGCCTGCCCTGGCGCCTGTCGGCGGTCAGAGACAAGCCGCGGTCATGAATGAATAAAGGAGTGGTTCGATGTCCTCAATGGTCGATCATCTGGTCGCCGAGATTCTCAGTCTCAACGTCAAGTTGCTGGCCTGTCACGCACGGCTGGCCGCGTCGACGGACAGCGAAGCGCTGCACGATCTGCGCACCACCGTCAGGCGTCTGCGCAGCGTTCTGCGCCCGCTGCGCGGTCTGCCGGGGATGGATCAGGTCGAAGAGGCGGCCAAGGGCGTCGGTGACCTGACCACGCCGCTGCGTGACATGCAGGTGCTGGCGGCCTTCCTGCACAAGCAAGGCATGCACGAGCCTGCCCGCAAACGCACGCACTATCTGGACACGGCCTGCCCGCAAGTGGCCACCAGCGCTGAACTCAATCGCCTGCTCGGCGTGCTGGACCAGTTGCCGTCGTTCCTGCGTGCCCAGCAACGCCATGGCCTGCTCAAGAAGCTGCGTCAGCGGATCGAGAAGCGCATGGACAAACAGTGGAAGAAGCTGCGCGAGGCGATGGCCGACCCTGCCCATGACCGCCATCGCCTGCGCCTGCTGATCAAGCGGGTGCGCTACGCCGCCGAGGCCTACCCTGAGCTGAGCCATCAGCCTGACGGGATGCAGAAGCGCCTCAAGGCGGCCCAGGGCGCGCTGGGCGACTGGCACGATCACTTGCAGTGGCTGGCCCAGGCCGAAGAACAGAAGGACCTTGCGCCTTGTTTGGCCGGATGGGAATTGGGGATTCTGCGTGCCGAGGAGAAATCCGACAAGGCGCTGGATCGCCTGTTTCATGCCTGCTTTGGCGAAAAGCCCGCCCACTGATCCCGATCAGGCCGCAGGATTGGCAGTTATGAACCCTGTCCTGCGCCATCGGCCTCGCTAACATCCGGAAAACCCTGTCGTCCGCCTCCAGGAGTGCGCATGAAATTTTCCGAATTACTCGATGCCGTGCGGGATAACCCGGGTAACGTTTCCATCCCCGCTGCCTGGGGCCAGGGCCGTTCCTGTTTCGGTGGCCTGATGGCGGCGCTGCAGTTCGAAGCCATGCGCGCCAGGGTTGCGGCTGACCGGCCCGTGCGTTCCCTGGCGATCTGCTTTGTCGGGCCGCCTGCGGTCGATGTGCCGATTTCCTTCGAGGTGGAGATTCTGCGTGAGGGCAAGGCGGTCAGCCAGGTGCTGGGCCGGGCGGTGCAGAACGGCCAGACCGTGACCTTGATCCAGGGCAGCTTCGGCGCGCCGCGTGAATCGATGATCGCGGTACAGGCCGAGCCCGCGCCGTCGTTCAAACCGGTGCAGGACGTACCGGCCTTTCCGTTCATCCCCGGTGTCATGCCCGAATACCTGCGCTTCATCGTAATGCGCTGGGCGCTGGGCGGCTTTCCCTATTCGAACACGCCATCGCCCGCCATTGGCGGCTACGCGCGCCTGCGCGACGTGGAAGAAGAACCGCTGACCGAGGCGCATCTGTTGGCCCTGGTAGATACCTGGCCGCCAGCGACCTTGCCGCACCTGAGCAAACCGGCGCCGGGCAGCTCGCTGACCTGGACCATCGAATTCGTTCAACCCTTGCCGGCCATGACTACCCATGACTGGACGCAATATCGTGCGGTGATCGAACACGCGCGAGACGGTTACGGCCATGTGGCCGCCGCGTTGTGGACGCCGAAAGGAGAGTTGGTGGCGATCAGCCGCCAGACGGTGACGGTGTTCGGATAGGTACGATGTGCTGAAGAAGGGCGTATCAACGCTGTTTTTGGGCCGCCCCGATACCTTACTGGCCCCGGGCTTTGATGGCCTGCGCCGCGATCAGACCCAACACGCCGATCCCCGCTGACGTCACGCTGGCGTTCAACGCGCCGTCGAGCAACAGCAGACCCGAGACGATGGACAACGGGAACGCCATCGACGACAGCACCAGATTGGATGACAGGCCGGATTTGTTCACGGCCGAGAAGAAATCGTCGAGGTGCAGGTTGGTGATGAACTTGGGCATGATGCAGGCCTCCATGGACACTGAATAAGAACTGTTTTCGATGGATTCAGAATAGGCCCGCCAGCCCATCGCGGCGAATGGAGGTTTGCTATCGCCGCGATAGGGGGCATGGGTTTAGCCAATCGCATCGGCGCCACCTCCCGTAGCAGCACGGCTTGCCGGCGGGGCGATTTCTGGGCCGTCGACGCCGGCAAGCCGGACTGCTACGGATGTCGTCACCTCAACCTTGTAGGAGCGCGCTTGCCCGCGATGGCGTCCGGAAGACCGCCGACGCCGGCAAGCCGGACTGCTACGGGTGTGGTCACCTTAACCTTGTAGGAGCGCGCTTGCCCGCGATGGCGTCCGGAAGACCGCCGACGCCGACAAGCCGGACTGCTACGGGTGTGGTCACCTCAACCTGTAGGAGTGAGCTTGCTCGCGATGGCGCCTTTGAGATCGCTCCCGCCGGCAAGCCGTGCTGCTACGGGATGGGATTCAACCAAAGATTTTGATCTTGCTTTTGATCTTGTGCGCGAAGGTGCAGGCGCCGCAGAACGCGACGTCAAGGCGCCAGGCCGAGCGCAGGTGTCGTGGAGGGGGATGAGCGGCAGGAAGCCGCGAAAGCCGTGCGGGCCAGGGACGGCCCATC
>NZ_JBIVCX010000007.1:172593-227172 GCF_044746825.1 Pseudomonas sp. NPDC090201 | reverse complement strand
ACTTGCGCTTCGTTCGACTTGGCGTCTCACGTCAGCGGGAGGCGAATTCTACAGCGTTACAACCTGCTGTCAACCACCTTTTTCACCGCTGCCGACTCAGTGACCTGAACCGAAGCACTTCCTCGCTATCTTTAACGTCTAACTCATTGATTATCAAGGAGTTTTCAGTTCCGACTGCGCCGGAAGTGGGGCGAATTATAGAGAGATTCGAGGGGGCGTCAAGCACTTATTTAAAGTTTTGTTACAGCTACTGTTTTCCTGGCTTTGCGGCGAGGGATTCGCCCAGCAATTGCTGGAATCCTGAGCGCCAGAAGAAAGCACCCTACCCCTGCATAGATAGCCCACTCTTTAAGGTCGGCCCGCACAATCCACAACATATGTAGCAAACCAAGCCCAAGAACCACGTAGATCAACTTGTGCAACTTCCTCCAACGCGTACCCAAGCGACGCTGACTGTAACGATTCGACGTCACCGCCATTGCAAGAAGACAGAGAAAACCAAGGCTGCCCACAATGATGTAAGGGCGCTTGACCAGTTCGACACCCAATTGCGCCCAGTCAAACCCCAGAATGAAGAAGCCATAGGCGAGCATGTGCACCACCACGCTGGCAAAGCACCATAGCCCCAACTGCCTGCGAACGGCGATCCACCCTGCCCAACCGGTCACCCGCTGAAACGGCGTCATCGCCAGGGTGACCAGTAAAAGCACCAGCGTGCCCAAGCCGAATCGGTCGACCAGCGTCTTGCCAGGGTCCGGCCCCAGATCGAGAATCCACGCCTGATGCAGCCAGGCCACCGGCACGGCACAGATCGCCAGGAAAACCGCCAGGCGCCACCACAGATATCGCATCAATAGTTTTTCCGCAGATCCATACCCGTATAGAGAGCCGCCACCTGCTCCCCATACCCATTGAACATTTCAGTCTGGCGGATGTTCGGGCTGAACAAGCCGCTGGGCAAGCGCCGCTCATGAGCCTGGGTCCAGCGCGGGTGATCCACCGTCGGGTTCACGTTGGCATAAAAGCCATACTCGTTCGCCGCGATGCTCTGCCAGGTCGTTTTGGGTTGCTCACTGACCAGGCTGATCCGCACGATGGACTTTACGCTCTTGAAGCCGTACTTCCACGGCACCACCAGGCGTAGCGGCGCGCCATTCTGATTCGGCAACGCTCGCCCGTACATGCCCACCGCCAGGATGGCCAGAGGATTCATCGCCTCGTCCAGCCGCAGCCCCTCGACATAGGGCCAGTCAATCAATGCAAAGCCGGAACGCTGTCCCGGCATGACCTTGGGATCCTGCAGGGTTTCGAAACGAATGTATTTCGCTTTGGAAGTCGGCTCGACCTGCTTGAGCAGTTCGGAAATCGGGAAGCCCATCCAGGGAATGACCATCGACCACGCCTCTACGCAGCGCAAACGGTAGATCCGCTCCTCCAGCTGATAAGGCTTCATGAAGTCTTCCAGCGCGTAGCGGCCGGGCTTGGCCACTTCGCCATCGATCACCACACTCCAGGGCTCGGTCTTCAAGGAGCCTGCATTCTGCGCAGGGTCGCCCTTGTCAGTGCCGAACTCATAGAAGTTGTTGTAGTGCGTGGCGTCCTTGAACGGCGTGACGGACTCGTTCTGGACCGTCACCGCCTGCCACTTGGTCGAAGGCAGCTTGTCCTTGAACCAGGCAGGTGCCTCTGCGGCTTCGACGCCGTCATATTGCGAAGCATCGCCAGCCTGCGCCCAGGAAGGCAAGGCGCTGACAGCCAGGCCGGCCAATGAGGCGCCCAGCACCGCACGGCGTGAGAGGTAGATGGATTCGGGCGTGACATCCGACTCGTTGCAAGCGGATGCGCAAGGGATCTTGATGAGCATGGCGCCTCCGCAGCCAAGGTGTATGAATCAACCTTATAGGCTGCGCAGCGCCATGTGAAATGAATCTGTATGGCTATTTACGACGACGCGGGCCCAACAGGTACTGAATCGGGCCCGAGGCTGCGTAACCGAGGAAGATCAGCAGCAGGACACGCGGCGGATCGCTGAATACCACGGCGAAGACCAGCACCACGGCCAGGATTGCCACAAAAGGCACGCGCCCCTTGAGGTCCAGTTCCTTGAAGCTGTTGTACTTGATGTTGCTGACCATCAGCATGCCAGCGGCGGCCACCAGCAACGCGACCAGGAAGGCCCAACCCGAGCCGTCGATGCCGTGGTCACTGAATGCCCACACCGTGCCGGCGATCACACCCGCCGCGGCAGGACTTGCCAGACCGATGAAGTAGCGTTTGTCAGCGGTGCCCACCTGGGTATTGAAGCGGGCCAGGCGCAGTGCAGCCCCTGCCACATAGATGAAGGCGACCATCCAGCCCACCTTGCCCAGACCACCCAAGGCCCAGCCAAAGGCCAGCAACGCAGGTGCCACACCAAAGGCGACCATGTCGGACAGGGAATCGTACTCGGCGCCGAACGCGCTTTGCGTATTGGTCATGCGGGCCACGCGCCCGTCCAGGCCGTCGAGCACCATGGCGATGAAAATGGCGGCTGCGGCAAACCCGAAGTATTTGCTGGCACCCACCAGGTCACCGGCACTCATCGCACTTTGCGCGCTCATGGAGCTGATGATCGAGTAGAAACCGGCAAACAGGTTGGCGGTGGTGAAGAGGTTCGGCAGCAGATAGATGCCGCGATGACGGACCTTGCGCCCTTCGGCGTCGTGGCCCTCTTCTATATGTTCGTCGATCGGTAGCAGGCTTTCGGCGTCAGAGGCCTTGTTCGGCTCGTCGGGACGTTCGCTCATGGACAATACCTTGCAGCTGGGAATTTTCGATAATGCTCGCGGCGGCTTCGCGCCGGCAAACGATGCAGCTTTATACCAGATGAGCCCCCCAGAACGAAAAAACGCGACCCGAGGGCCGCGTTTTTCGTAAACCTGAACGCGCTTTAGAAAAGTTTAGTTCTTGGTTTGGTCAACGATTTTGTTCTTGGCGATCCAAGGCATCATCGAGCGCAGTTGCTCGCCGATGATTTCGATGCCGTGAGCCTTGTTGTTGCGGCGCTTGGCGGTCATCGATGGGTAGTTGCTCGCGCCTTCGGCGATGAACATCTTCGCGTATTCGCCGTCCTGGATGCGCTTCAGAGCGTTGCGCATGGCCTGACGGGATTCGGCGTTGATGACTTCAGGACCAGTCACGTACTCACCGTATTCGGCGTTGTTGGAGATCGAGTAGTTCATGTTGGCGATACCGCCTTCGTACATGAGGTCAACGATCAGCTTCAGTTCGTGCAGGCACTCGAAGTAGGCCATTTCTGGCGCGTAGCCAGCTTCGACCAGAGTTTCGAAACCGGCTTTGACCAGCTCGACGGTACCGCCGCACAGAACGGCCTGCTCGCCGAACAGGTCGGTTTCAGTCTCGTCCTTGAAGGTGGTTTCGATGATGCCGGTACGGCCGCCGCCAACGCCCGAAGCGTAGGACAGTGCGACGTTCTTGGCGTTGCCCGAAGCGTCCTGGTAGACAGCGATCAGGTCAGGGATACCGCCGCCTTTGACGAATTCGGTACGTACGGTGTGACCTGGCGCTTTTGGCGCGATCATGATCACGTCCAGGTCAGCGCGTGGCACGACCTGGTTGTAGTGAATCGCGAAGCCGTGGGAGAAGGCCAGGGTGGCGCCTTTCTTGATGTTCGGCTCGATTTCGTTCTTGTACAGCTGGGACTGGAACTCGTCCGGGGTCAGGATCATGACCAGGTCGGCAGCGGCAACGGCGGAAGCGACGTCAGTCACTTTCAGGCCATGGGCTTCAGCCTTGGCGACAGTAGCCGAACCTTTACGCAGGCCAACGGTGACATCAACGCCGGAGTCTTTCAGGTTGCACGCTTGAGCGTGGCCTTGGGAACCGTAACCGATGATGGCAACTTTCTTGCCCTGGATGATGGAAAGGTCGCAGTCTTTGTCGTAATAAACTTTCATGAAATTCCCCTGTTATCTCGGCCGCAAGGCCATTCGCTAAATGTGTAAGGTTAGATGCTCAGCACTTTGTCGCCGCGGGCAATGCCCGTGACGCCGCTGCGTACGGTTTCCAGGATGGCGGTGGTGCCGATGGCCTGGATAAAGCTATCCAGTTTGTCGCTCGTCCCTGTCAGCTGCACGGTGTAGACACTGCTGGAAACATCAACGATCTGGCCGCGGAAAATGTCCGTGGTACGCTTGATTTCGGCGCGCTGGGCGCCAGTGGCCTTGACCTTGATCAGCATCAGTTCGCGCTCGATGTGAGCACTTTCCGACAGATCGACCAGCTTGACCACTTCAACCAGCTTGTTGAGGTTCTTGGTGATCTGCTCGATCACCTCATCATGACCGACGGTGGTCAACGTCAGACGCGACAGGGTCGGGTCTTCGGTCGGCGCCACGGTCAGGCTTTCGATGTTGTAGTTACGCTGCGAGAACAGACCGACGACGCGAGAAAGAGCACCTGGTTCGTTTTCCAGCAACAAGGAAATGATGTGCCGCATATTAGGTACGCTCCGTCTTGCTCAGCCACATGTCGCGCATCGCGCCGTCTTTGATCTGCATCGGGTAGACGTGCTCGCTGGCGTCGACCTGAATGTCGATCAGCACCAGGCGGTCCTTCATGGCGAAGGCCTGCTCCATCATCGGTTTCAGATCTTTGAGGTCAGTGATGCGCATGCCGACGTGACCATAGGCTTCGGCCAGCTTGACGAAGTCAGGCAGCGATTCCATGTACGAATGGGCATGACGCGAGCCATAGCTCATGTCCTGCCACTGACGGACCATGCCCAGTACGCCGTTGTTGAGCAGAACGATCTTCACCGGCAGGTTGTGCTGCAGGCAGGTCGACAGCTCCTGAATGTTCATCTGGATGCTGCCTTCGCCCGTCACGCAGGCAACGTCCGCATCCGGGAAGCTCAGCTTGACGCCCATGGCCGCCGGGAAACCGAAGCCCATGGTGCCCAGGCCACCGGAGTTGATCCAGCGGTTGGGTTTGTCGAAACGGTAGTACTGCGCCGCGAACATCTGGTGCTGACCGACGTCGGAGGCGACATAGGCATCGCCCTTGGTGACTTCGCTCAGGGTCTCGATCACGGTCTGAGGCTTGATGACGCTGCCATCGCCTTCGTTGTACGGGTACATCTTGCGATCGCCGCGCCACTCTTCGATCTGCTTCCACCAGGTAGCGACCGCCGCCTTGTCAGGCGTCTGGCCGATTTCCTTGAAGGTCGCGACCATTTCGGTCAGCACGCTTTCCACAGGCCCGACGATTGGCACGTCGGCCTTGATGGTCTTGGAAATGGACGCAGGGTCGATGTCGACGTGAATGATCTTGGCGCCAGGGCAGAAACGCGAAGCGCCGTTGATCACGCGGTCGTCGAAACGGGCACCGACGCACAGGATCACGTCCGAATGGTGCATGGTCATGTTGGCGGTGTAGGCGCCGTGCATGCCCAGCATGCCGACGAACTGACGATCAGTGCCAGGGTAGGCACCCAGGCCCATCAGCGTGTTGGTCACCGGAGCGTTGAGCAAGCGGGCCAGTTCAGTCAGTTGCGCCGAACCGTGACCCAGGATGACGCCACCACCGGCGTAGATGACCGGACGCTTGGCCGCCAGCAGCATTTCCACGGCCTTGCGGATCTGGCCGGAGTGGCCACGGACCGCCGGGCTGTAGGAACGCAGCTTGGCTTTTTTCGGATAGATGTATTCGAACTTTTCGGCCGGGTTGGTCATATCTTTCGGGATATCGACGACAACCGGACCAGGACGGCCGGACTCTGCCAGGTAGAAGGCCTTTTTCAGGACTTCAGGGATTTCCGATGCGTGCTTGACCATGAAGCTGTGCTTCACGATCGGACGCGAGATCCCGATCATGTCGGTTTCCTGGAACGCATCGGTACCGACCATGAAGCTCGGGACCTGGGCGGTCAGGATGACCATCGGAATGGAGTCCATGTACGCGGTAGCGATACCGGTAATGACGTTGGTCGCGCCGGGACCCGAAGTCACCAGTACGACACCGGCCTTGCCGGTCGCACGCGCATAGCCGTCGGCCATGTGGGTGGCAGCCTGCTCATGACGGACAAGAATATGTTGAACAGTCGTTTCTTTGAAAAGCGCGTCGTAGATATGCAGTGCGGCACCACCTGGGTACCCATAGATATACTTGACGCCTTCGTCGCGCAAAAAGCGGACGATCATTTCCCCGCCAGATAAAAGCTCCACGTTGTCCACCTCTAAAACGCCAGAAAACCGTCCGCTCCAAGCGGGACGGGTCTAATAGGTTTACTGCCAAGCAGAGCATGAGCGACGGTGGTCGCCGACTACGTCAGCACTGACTGAGCAAGTATTGGGAGTCTCCCCATTAATGTTTCGGGGTCTTCCCACCCAGCGCGAGGTAACGCGTTGCGGGTGTAACAGGTCGGCGCGGGTGTGCGCCTCATGATCTGCCGAGACGGTCTGCTTCTGGCAGTCCCTCTACAGCGGACTTTGGATTGTTCTGATTCAACCCTCTCAAGTCAAGTCATCGATGCGCTTTCTTCACCCATCCCGGACGAAAAAGCACCGAATGAGGTCGTGACTGCATGCTTGTGATAGGTTGCACCTGTACAGCAAACGAAGTTAAGGAAGCAGTATGCGCTGGATGATGCTTGCCGCCACGCTGACGCTGGCTACAGGTTCGGTCGCCACCCAGGCCGCCCAGATCTACAAGTGGGTTGACGCTCAGGGGATCACTCACTTCGATGCCCAGCCGCCTGCCGGGCAATCGGCGCAGGAAATCGACGTGCAAAAGCCGGTTGCGCCGCCTGCGCCCGCGCCCGCCAAACCCTCAGAGGATTCGGCACAGCAGGCCGTTGACGCGAAAGTGAAACGGCAAGTGGCGGCGCAGGAGGCCAAGCGCAAGGAGTACTGCGAGACTCAGCGCACCAATCTTGCGCAGTTGCAGAACAACCCGCGGGTTCGGGAAGAGGTGAACGGAGAGTTCAGGCGCTTCACTGAAGAGGAGCGCCAGGCGCGTATCGCCGAGGTCAAGAAGTCCATCGACGACACGTGCAACTGACTTTCAGACCGACTCGGTGATCAGCCGGTCGAATTGCGCCAGCAGTTCCTGCAAGCGACGAGTTTGCACGGCGCGGTCGACATAGACCATCTGCGCCATTTCCAGAATGCCCGATGCGTTGGGCAACTCCAGATCCTGCTCCAGGATGGTTTTCATCCGGGGCAGGAATATCCATTGCAGCCACTGATCGAAATCCAGCGTATCGACGCAGAAAGGTTCACGGCTGGCCAGGTCGTCATCGCTGGGTGGCACAGCCTTCCACCAGCCCAAGGTGCGCAGTTCACGCTCGATCAGCAGCAGTTGATCGGCGATCTGTGGAAAACGCTTATCCATTGGCCTTCTGCCGGGCCAGCGCCGCACCGGCCGCATCACCCTGCTTTTCCCGTGCCTGGGCGATCAGCCCCCACAGGCTTGCCTGAAGGCTGGCACGACCGTTGGCGTAGGTCAGGCCGCGACGGGCCAGTTGCTCGGCCTGTGGCGCATCGCCCTGGGCCAGACGCACCTGGGCCAGTTTGTACAGCACCTGAGGTTCGCGAGGAGCCACACGCTGTGCGCGTTCCAGGCTCGACGATGCGCCGTTGAGGTCACCGCTGCTCTGCTGTTGCTGAGCGGTGGTCAGCAGCGCCAGCACAGGGCCATCGAGCTGCTCATCGGCCGACAGACCGCCGCTGGAGGCCGACGGGATGCCGGTCGGCGCCGATGACGGCATGTTGTAGGTGCTACCGGTTGCCGCGGGCGGCGTGTAGGTGTTGTTGATCGGCGCCTGATTGACCGGCGCGGTGCTGATCGGTGCCTGCGAGGTACTGATCGGCGGGGTAAAGGTCGAAATAGGCGCGGCGCTGGCGTTGGCCCCGCCCGGCACCATGACCGTCACGCCGGAGTCTTCCTGAATCGACTGAGCCTGGGCAGGCGTCTGGGCCTGCACCGGCGCCCGGTAGGTGTTGCTGCGATTGGCCGACACCCGCTCGCCGTTGGAGACGCGAGAACCTGAATCCACCACCGGAATGTTGCCACGCGTCTGTGTCGCGCAGCCATTGAGCAAAGCCAGAGCCGCTAAAGCCGGAATCAACCACTTGTTCACTTCACACCCTCTTCGCTTAATTCAACCAGCCCTTGACCCAATCCATGACCGACTCGGCAGGCGCTGTCGGCCCACCGCACGTTGGCCCTGGTTGTGGCTCACTGCCGCGAATATACGGCATCTGCACGGCATTCGGGCAGTTGGCATCGGAGCCCTGCCCTGTTGACGCATTGACCCACGCCTGCACGACATTGTCAGGCATGGCCATGTCCAGCGGCAGCGGGTCGGCCTTTTTCATGAAACTGGTCCAGATCTGCAGCGAACCGGTCGCGCCAGTGAATGGCGTCTTGCCGTTGTCGTCGCGGCCCATCCAGACAACCGCCAGCAGGTCCTGGCTGAAACCGGCGAACCAGCTGTCACGGGAATCGTTGGTGGTGCCCGATTTACCCGCCAGATTCAGGGAGCTTGGCAATACGTTGTACACCGATTTGCCCGTACCTTCGCGCATCACGCGCTGCATGGCGTTCTGCAGCAGATAGATGGAGCCTGGATCGAAGCGCTGCTGGATCTGGAACGGATAACGCTTGAGCGGTTCGCCCTCGGCGGTCAGCACGCTGCGGATCCCGCGCAGTGGCGTGTTGAACCCGCCACTGGCAATGGTCTGGTACATGGTGGCCACTTCAATCGGGGTCAGTGCGCCAGCACCCAGCAACATCGACGGAAACGCTGGCCAGTCACGGGTCACGCCCAGCTTGGTCAGGGTCTTGAAGACATTCGGCACGCCCAGGTCCAGCCCCAGCTTGGCGCTGGAAAGGTTGTAGGAATGCGCCAGGCCTTGATACAGGAAAATGTTGCCGTGGGCCTTGTGATCGAAGTTCTGTGGCTTCCAGATCTGGCCATCGGCGCCTTTGACCTGGAACGGCTCGTCCGGCACCCAACTGGTCAGCGTATATTGCTGCGGACGCTCCAGGGCAGTCAGGTAGATGGCCGGCTTGACCAGCGAGCCGATCGGCCGCACGGCATCCAGCGCGCGGTTGAAGCCGGCGAAACCGGCCTGACGACTGCCGATCAGCGCCTGCACTTCACCGGTCTCCGGGTTGGTCACGACCATCGCCGTTTCCATCTCGTCTGAGCCCTTGCGACCGGCCATCTTGGCAAAGCTTTCACGCACCGCTGCTTCGGACTTCATCTGCAGGATCGGGTCGAAACTGGTGAAGATGCGCAGGCCTTCTTCGGTCAAGTCTTCGTCGCGGTAGTCCTGACGCAGCTGGCGTTTGACCAGGTCCAGGAAGTCGGGGAAGGAGCTGTCGGCCAGCGAACCCATTTTGGTAACGCCCAGTGGCATTTTCTTCGCCGCGGCCACCGCTTCCGCCGAAGCCACGCCCTGCTGTTCCAGCAGATCGAGCACCAGGTTGCGACGCTCAAGGGCACGCTCCGGGTTGCGACGCGGGTTGTAATAGGACGGCCCCTTGACCAGCCCCACCAGCAACGCCACTTGATGCAGCTTCAATTCCGACAGCGGCTGGCTGAAGAAATACTGACTGGCCAGGCCAAAACCGTGCACCGCACGCTGACCGTCCTGACCGACGAACACTTCGTTGAGGTACGCCTCGAGGATTTCCTGCTTGCTGTAGTGGATCTCCAGCAGGATCGCCATCATGGCTTCGGTCAGTTTGCGCGACAGGCTGCGCTCGTTGGTCAGGTAGAAGTTCTTGACCAGCTGTTGCGTCAGCGTCGAACCGCCCTGGCGCATCTGGCCCGCCGAAGCGTTGACCCAGAAGGCGCGGGCAATCGACTTGGGCGATACGCCGAAGTGATGGTAGAAGTCGCGGTCTTCAACGGTGACCAAGGTGTCGAGCAGGTACGGCGGCGCCTGATCGAGCTTGATCAGGATGCGGTCTTCGAGGTTCTTCGGATACAGGCCGCCGATCATCAGCGGTTCAAGCCGCGCCACGGCCAGCTTGGAGCCGTTGGCGGCGGTCAGGTCGGCCACGTAGTCGCCGGAGAAACGCACATGGATCTGCTGCGCAGGGTCCGCGCCTTCATAAAACTGAAAACCGCGTGTATTCAGATCGACGTTATTGCCGTTCACCGAAGCTGCGCCGGGGCCGTTGGCCACGCTTTCGCGGCGGTAGCCCAGGGCGTCGAGCTCGATCAGAAAGTCATCGCGCGAAAGCTTCTGGCCGACGAACAGCTCCAGCGGCCGCGCATACACCTTGGCCGGAATGGTCCAGCGCTTGCCGGAAAATTTTTCCTGGACGATGGAGTCCAGGTAAACGGCGAAGCAGGCCAGGATCACCAGCCCCACGAGACTGAGCTTCAGGGCCCAGCCCAACAGGCTGCGAAGGCGGCTATTGGCGGGTTTGGGGGATTTTTTCGAGGTACGGGATCGAGTCATGGCGGCGGATTATACGCACTTTCAAGGTCATCGGCAGACCACCCTCACAGCGGTTTGCAGCGCGGCGCCGAGCGGCCATAATGGCCACCTTTAGACACTCAAAATATCGACTTGTCACTTTCAAGGACCGTCCGTGAGCCAGACACTGATTGCAGCTCTGCAAAACCCTGCCCTGTTTCCCCATCCCGTGGAGCAGTTCCAGGTCATCGAGACCCATATTTCCTGGGTTTTGCTCACTGGCCCCTATGTGTACAAGATCAAGAAACCGATGAACTTCGGCTTCCTGGATTTCACCACGCTCGAGTCCCGCGCGCACTTCTGCCAGCAGGAACTGATCCTCAATCAGCGCCTGACCGAGAATTTATATCTTGAAGTGTTGCCTGTCACCGGCACCGCCGAAGCACCTCAATTGGGCGGCACCGGCGAGGCCATCGAATACGTGCTGAAAATGCGTCAGTTCCCACAGGACGGCCTGCTCAGCGCCCTGCAGGCGAAGGGCGAACTGACCACCGCGCACATCGACGACATGGCCCGGCAAATCGCCGAGTTTCACCTGAGCGCGCCCCGGGTCCTGGCCGAGAACGTGCTGGGCTCGCCAGAAAGCGTGATGGCGCCGGTGACGCAGAACTTCGAACAGATTCTGCCATTCCTCAGCGAAAAGTCTGACCTGATCCAGCTCCAGGCGCTGGAAGCCTGGGCCAACGCCAGCTTCGAACGCCTCAAGCCCCTGCTGGCACAGCGCAAGGCCGACGGTTTCATCCGCGAATGCCACGGCGACATCCACCTGGGCAACATCACCCTGATCGACGGCAAGGTGGTGATCTTCGACTGCATCGAGTTCAACGAACCGTTCCGCATGACCGACGTCTACGCCGACCTCGGCTTCCTGGCCATGGACCTTGAAGACCGCGGCCTCAAGAGCCTGTCGCGACGCCTGGTCAGCCAGTATCTGGAGCGCACCGGTGATTACGCAGGCCTGGAACTGCTGAATTTCTACAAGGCCTACCGCGCCCTGGTACGTGCCAAGGTCGCACTGTTCAGCCTGCAACCGGACACCGACAACATCCAGCGCGCCGCCACCCTGCGTCAGTACCGCAACTACGCCAACCTGGCCGAAAGCTACAGCGCCATCCCTTCCAGCTTCCTGGCCATCACCCATGGCGTATCCGCCGTTGGCAAAAGCCACGTCGCGATGCGCCTGGTCGAGGCGCTCGGCGCCGTTCGCCTGCGCTCGGACGTCGAACGCAAGCGTCTGTTCGGTGACAGCAAAGACCTCTACGCGGCCGATGTCAGCGCGGCGACCTACAAGCGCCTGAACGAACTGGCGGCAGTGGTCCTGCATGCAGGCCTGCCGGTGGTCATCGATGCCACCTACCTCAAGCACGAGCAGCGCCTTGCGACGGCGCAGGTGGCCGAGGCGACCGGCGCGCCGTTCCTGATTCTCGACTGCGCAGCGCCCAAGGCAGTCATCCAGGGCTGGCTGGCCCAGCGCCAGGCCACCAACGAAGACCCCTCCGACGCCACGATGGAAGTGATCGAAGCCCAACTGGCCAACCGCGAGCCGCTGACCGCAGACGAAACACTGCGCAGCCGCCGCGTGGAAACCAATATCAGCGGCGATCTGGACAAGCTGGTCACTGACATCCGCCAGTGCCTGCCAGGCCTGTAAACAGCTTCGGCGAACCAATCATCGAGACGTGAAGCGTGCCCCTTCACGGCTCGATGGTAGTGGCATTATAATGGCGTCAGAATTCCAACAAGGTGACGCCAAGATGACCCAGCCCAAGCAGCTCGACTCGCCGCTCTTCGCCTTGCTGCGAAAAGATGACGTCAACGCGTTCAATCTCCAGCGCCCGAGAACCGGCCCTATCGACCTCGCCGGCGGAGATTTCCGTGGTCTGGACCTGCGGGAGCTGAACGCTGAGGATATCGACTTCACCGACGCCTACTTCCGCTCCGCCGATCTGCGCGGCGTGGACTTCCGCACGGCCTCCCTGGAAGGCGCGAGCATTGCCCATGCGCAGATCTCGGGCGCCTACTTCCCGCCTGAGCTGAGCGCCGACGAGATCCTGATGTCGGTCAATTTCGGCACCCGCCTGCGTTACCGCACCCGATAACAGGTTCAAAGCCCCGTACCCTAGGAGCGCGCTTGCCCGCGATGGCGCTGGGTCAGGCGGAAAATCGCCCCGGCCAGATCGCAATCGCGGGCAAGCGCGCTCCTACAGGGAACGTGTTCAATCCATACCAAGGGTTTCAATCTGCCCACAGCGCCGCCGCCCTGCATGCACGGACAGGCCGCGGCCGCGTCGTCTGTCGGCTTTTCCTTGCGCGAACTACCGTCCGGCGCCTGCCCACCTCCGCTTGCCCAACCCCTCCTCGCAGCCAACTACACTCACTCCATGGCTTGCGCCCGCAGTTTGTCCAAGTCCAGGGAGGTCACTACATACGGAGCAACATGCTGCAAGGAGGCGTCATCATGGAAGACGAACTGCTGTCGATGAGAAATCTGGGCAAGACATCCGCCCAATGGCTACATGCTTCCGGCATCCACAATGCCGCCGACCTGCGCCGCATCGGCGCCATCCACGCCTATCGCGCAGTCAAGACCCGCGGCTTTCGCACATCCAAGGTGCTGCTCTACGCCATCGAAGGCGCCTTGCTCGACCAGCACTGGTATGACTTGTCCACGGAGCTCAAGGATTCGCTGAATCGACAGCTCATCAAGCTCGATGTGGAGGCACTGGAGTGCAGCAAAACCGGGTCAGGAAAATAGTTTGAAATTGCCTGTTGACTTACAAATGAGAATCACTATGATTATCACATCCAGTCGCGAGACTGGCTGGTAACCTGAAAGGCTCCTTGGTTCGGACTCTCAGATTATCTCCTCATCAGGCTAATCACGGTTTTTGACCCGGCTTTTTGCCGGGTCTTTTTTTGCCCGCGATTTTTCACTGCGATCAGGGGCACACACCCAGGCGCATCAAGGCGTCGTCCAGCAGGCTTGAAGTGCCCAGGCGCATCCTTCCAGGCTCGATCCATTGCGGCCCGAAACGGTTACACGCCATGTCTATGTAGGTTTTGGCCTGCTCCAGGGTCCGAACATTCCCCGGTGCCTTGATACCCACCAGGTAACTGCGCTCGGAAATGGCCTCGAGCAGGATGCGTACGGCCTGTGCGGTCGCGCCTTCGACCTGCCTTCCCGTGCCAGGCTTGAGAAACGACGCCCCTTCGGCAATCGCGGTCCGGCAGACGCTATGAATGATCTGCGGATCAGCCAGCACCCCGGTTTCCAGGGAAACCGTCAACTGCCCGCGGCTGCCGCACTTGGCCTTGCACGCCGCGATCATCCTGGCACCCATCAGCCTGTCGCCCATCAGATGGGCATTGAAGGGATAGACCAGATCGATTTCATCAGCCCCCATCAGCATCGCGGCGTGGGTCTCTGACTCCACGGTGGAAATCGGCGCGCGTCCGTTGGGAAAATTCACCGCGGCGACGACTTTCACCTCCCGTGCCTGCAAGGTATCGAGCGTGCGCCGCGCAATTCCCGCGAACCTGGGCAGCACGCAGACCGCAGCGACATTGCCAAGGGGCGTCAGTGCCCGGTGACACAGCGCGACGATGCGCTCTGCGGTGTCATCGGTGTTGAGTGAGGTCAACTCCATCAGCCTGATTGCCGTCTGCGCCACTGCTTCTTCGAAGTCATCCTGCTGTTTCATTTCGCTCTCCTGCGTTTGGGGGGAGCGACGATAATCCAGCGGGAGGGTCAGTGGATGGCCGTGGGAACGCTAAAGAACGCGCCTACGCAACTATCAGAAAGGTCTTAAGGACATTGCCTTCAAAAAAACGTAACTGCTCAGCGCGAAGGCGGCCGCATCTGGGCGCAGTAATCCTGATCGGGCAGCGCAGCGGTGAACCAGACGTAGTCCGCGCTCGTCGGCTGAACCTCACTGCCGACCTGGGCAAGCATGAGCACCACCGGGTGTTCGTCACTGCCCAGATCAGCCATGTGCAACGGGATGCCGAGGTCCTTGCGCACGTGGTAGCCGCCAGCGAACAACAACGCCGGAGCGGGGGCGTCCATCAGGCGCTGCGCCATGCGCCTGTCGCGCTGCTGTTGAACGGCGAGCATGGCGGGCAAGGCGTCTTCCGGCAACATGCCGCAATGGGATTCGCGCACCTGGGCAAGCAAAGTATTGCGCACGCCCTTGGTGGTGGAATGAACGCCGCTCAACACAGGGCGTTGATGGTAGATCGCGCCGACCTCCACCGCAGAAAGGTTGGCTGAAAGGATTGGATACGGCTGCATCAGGGCGAAGCGCATCACAGGGCCGTAAAGGGTCCAGTCCCAGCCTTTCTGCCAGCCCAGTGCCGCAGGCAAATCTGCAGGGGGCTTGCCCTGGCGAAGGTCACGCTGCGCGAAGTCCACACGGCCTTGCTGGTCCGGGGTGAGCATTTCCAGCAACAGGCTGCCTTGCGGGCGCTGGTCGCCAAGGGCTTGCAGCAGCCACAGTTGCAGCGCGTGATGATCGGGGTTGTCGTGCTGCTCACCGACCAGCACCCGCGTGGCGCCGGCCAGTCGATGGACCAGTTGCTGCGGCGTCAGTACCTGCCCGTTGTTCAGATCCTTTATCACACCCAGCTCCGCATGCTCGCGCCCCTCGGGGCTCTGCCAGGAAGGTAGGGGTGGCAACGTTGGCGACGACTGGCATGCGCTCGCCAAGGACAGCACCAGCAGCAACAGGTAACGACGCACAGGACCTCCTTGTTCCACGCACCTTGCGCGCCAATCAGCGCGCGATGATCAACGGATGGCCCCGCTCCGGATGAGGCTGCACCAGAACCTCCAGCCCGAAGACACTCTTGAGTGCATCGGGCACCAGCACCGCCTCGGGCGTGCCCAGCGCATACGGGCGACCCGCCTGGAGCAGCATCAGGCGGTCACAATAACGCGCCGCCAGGTTGAGGTCGTGGAGGATCACCAGCACCGCGCCACCACGACTGGCAAATTCACGCACGGCCTGCAACGTCGTGTGTTGATGCAGCGGGTCAAGCATCGACGTTGGCTCGTCCAGCAGCAAAGTCTGTCCGCCCTCGCCCGGCCACAACTGCGCCAGCACCCTGGCCAGATGCACCCGCTGGCGCTCGCCGCCCGACAGCGCGAGGTAACTGCGATCCTGCAGATGTGCAGCATCGGCGGCCTTGAGCGCCTGCTCGATGATTTCGCCATCGCGCTGCTGGCCGCTGTCGTGAGGCAGGCGCCCCATCGCCACCACATCACGCACGCTGAAGGCGAAGCTCAATGTGGAGGTCTGCGGCAACACCGCCAGGCGCCGGGCCCGTTGTTGCCCCGTCCAGTGCGCCAGCGGCTGCTCATCGAGCCAGACCTCCCCGCCGGTGGTTTTCAACTCCCCACACAATGCGCCCAGCAGCGTGCTCTTGCCAGCACCATTTGGCCCCAACACCCCGAGCATCTGGCCGGGGTGCAGGGTCAGGTCGACATCGGCGAGCACCGGCTTGCCATCGCGATGAACCGACAGGTTCTGGACCTTCAACATCACGTACGCCCCCGCACCAGCATGAACAGGAAAACCGGCGCACCGATAAACGCAGTGACAATACCGATGGGAAGCTCGGCAGGCGCAAGCACCAGGCGCGCGAAAACGTCGGCAAACAGCAACAGGCTCGCGCCCGCCAGTGCCGAGGCCGGCAACAGCACGCGATGGTCGGGGCCGACGATCAGGCGAACCAGGTGCGGCACGATCAGGCCGACGAAGCCGATCAGTCCCGCCGCCGCCACTGCCGCGCCGACGCCCAGGGCGATACACACCACCAGTTCGCGCTTGAGCCGCTCGACTTCGATCCCCAGGTGACGGGCTTCGGATTCCCCCAGCAGCAAGGCATTCAGCGCCTTGGCCCGCCTCGGCAGCCAGACGATCACCGCCGCGCACACCAGCAGCAGCGGCCAGAGCCTTGCGTAACTGGCGCCGTTGAGCGTGCCCAGGTTCCAGAAGGTCAGGGTCCGCAATGCCGCGTCGTCAGCCAGATAGGAGAACAAACCGATGATCGAACCGGCCAGCGCAGTCATCGCCACCCCGGCCAGCAGCATGATGCCGACGCTGGTCTGCCCTTCCCGACGCCCCAGGCGATAAACGATGCCGGTCACCGTCAAGCCTCCGGCAAAGGCAAAAATCGATAACACATAAGGAGCGAATGCTTCGGAAAGGCCACCCAGTGACGCACCCGTGACAATCGCAATCGCAGCACCCAGCGCCGCGCCGCTGGACACGCCGACCAGCCCCGGATCGGCCAGCGGATTACGAAACAGGCCCTGCATCGCCACACCGGACAGCGCCAGTACGGCACCCACCGCAAGGCCAAGCAAGGTCCGAGGCACACGGATCTGCCCGAGAATCAGTTCGGCCTGTTGCAGATCATCCCCGGACACCGGCACGCCCAGCAGGCGCAAGCCGGCGCGCAGGGTGTCCATCAACGGCAGGCTGACCGGGCCAAGGGCCAGCGACAACCAGACTGCCAGCAGGCAGGCCAGGGCCAGCAATACGAACAAGGTGCGTGGCTTGAGCATGAGCCTCATTGAGCTGGCGTTACCTTGGCGTTGAGCGATGAGTCAGCCGGGTAGAAGGCCCTGGACAGCGCCTGCATGGCCTCGGGCAGCCGCGGGCCCAGGCCGCCGACCAGCAGCGTCGGGTCGACTTCCAGCACGCGCTTGTTGCGCACTGCCTGGGTCGCGGCGAGCAACGGGTTTTCGCGCATCAAGGCATCGCGTGACGAGGCGCCGTTCTGTGCGCGATCGGTGAACACCAGCACCTCAGGATTGAGCCCTGCCATCGCCTCGGCAGAAAAAATCTTGTAACCATTATGGGTCGCCAGATTGCGGCCACCGGCCTGTTTGATCAGCCAGTCCCCCACCGTCCCGGCACCGGCGACCATCGGCGCCGCACCCGCATGGCTGACCAGCAACAGAACGCCCGGCGCCGTCTGGTGCTGTTGTGCGCGGGCTACCCAGTCATGCTGGCTGTCCAGTTGGCGCACGTATTGATCGGCAACCTGACGCGCCTGACCCTCGTCACCCAGCAATTTACCGAGCTTTTGCAGATTGTCCTGCAGCGCGCTCAGCTCGGCGGCTGCAGAAAACACTTCGACCTTCACACCGGCAGCGCGCAGTTGTTCGAGCACAGGCGGCGGCCCCATTTCTTCGGTGCCAATCAGAACATTCGGACGTAGGCTCAGGATGCCTTCCGACGACAACTGCCGCTGATAGCCGATGTTGGGCAAGGATTTGATGGATTCCGGATGCTGGCTGGTGGTGTCGATGCCCACCAGATGCGATTGCCCGCCGAGGGTCACGACCCACTCGGTCAGCGCCCCGCCGGCACTGACCCAGCGCTGGGGCTGCTGCGAATCGGCCAGTCCCAGATGAGTGATGAGAAACCCGGTCAGAATGGCAGTCAGCCTGGCAACGAAGCGCATGGGGGAAAGTCCTTTGAAGGGAGGGAACACGGCAGTTCACGTCGTGACAGGGCAGGCCCGAAGACCGACGGAATCGACGCGCCGTTTGCAGAGCTGTCAGACTAGGCGGCTCCCGACAGCCGGGCAATTTGATAATTATTTGCATTTGCGCGTCAAGCGCGAAGGAGTTTCAGCTGAAGTACATGTGTAACAGCGTTGATCTGGCCGAGGGTAAAAGCCGGGGCTTCGACATCGACGGCGTCAGGCTGCTTGCAGTCCGCCGTGGCGGGCAGGTTTACGTGTACGAAAACCAGTGCCCGCATCGCCGCGTTCCTCTGGAATGGCAGCCGGATCAGTTCCTCGACGACAGCGCCAGCCTGATCCAGTGCGCAACCCACGGCGCGCTGTTCCTCATCGAAAACGGTGAATGCATCGCCGGGCCATGCGAGGGCAAGCACCTGAACGTGATCGCGGCGAACGAAGACGCCCAGGGCATCTGGATCAATCTGCCAGCGCAGGCTTGAACTGATGCAGATGGACGTCCAGTCGACGATCCACCCGCACCTCTTCGGGCGTCAGTTGCACACCATAGGCCAAGACCTGCACGCCTGCGGCAACCGCCTCCCTTAGCGCCGCGGCGTAGGCGGGGTCTATTTCCTCGGCCGGTCGCACCCCTTCGATACCGGTGAGGTTCACGCAATACAACAGCACGGCGCGCACACCTTCGCGAGCCAGGGCGGCCAGTTCGCGCAGGTGTTTGGCGCCGCGCTGGGTGACGGCATCCGGAAAGGCCGCCACGGCACTGTCGTCAAAGCCCAGGGTGACGCTCTTGACCTCAAGAAACAGCGAGCCGTCGGGGTAATCCAGGCGGAAATCCACCCGGCTGTTTTCCTGCCCATAGGCCACTTCGCGCTTCAGCCCCGTGAAGCCGTTCAGTTCGGTGATGACACCCGCCAGCAGCGCCTCTTCAACGAGTTTATTGGCCCGCCCGGTGTTGACGCAGGCAAAGCGCCCCTGCGGGGTTTCGCTGATTTCCCAGGTGCCGGGCAGCTTGCGCTTGGGGTCGTTGGAGCGGCTGAACCAGACCTTGCCGCCCGGCATCATGCAATTGAACATGGAGCCGGTGTTGGGGCAGTGGATGGTCAAACGCTCGCCACTGGCCGTTTCGACGTCTGCCAGAAAGCGTTTGTAGCGTTGCAGCAGGCGTGCTTCTTCGAGTTCGGGAAAAAAACGCATCAGCCTTGCCAACTCCGCAGCCCGCGCCCGATCCGCTCGACTGCTTCTTGCAGGCGCGGCAGGCTCTGGGTATAGGCGAACCGCACGTGATGGCCCGCCTGATGGCGACCGAAGTCCAGGCCCGGGGTGAAGGCGACGTGTTCGGTTTCCAGGAAATGCCGACAGAACGCGAAGGCATCGCCGCCGAATGCGCTGATATCTGCATAAAGATAGAAGGCGCCTTCGGGCTTCACCGCAATGTTGAAACCCAGTTCACGCAATGCAGGCAGCAGAAAGTCTCGACGCTTGCCGAACTCGGCCCGGCGTTGTTCGAGAATTTCCAGGGTCTGCGGCTCGAAGCAGGCCAGCGCCGCGCTCTGCGCCATGCTCGGCGCGCTGATGTAGAGGTTCTGCGCCAGTTTTTCCAGATCGCCGACCGCAGCCTGGGGTGCAACCAGCCAGCCAAGACGCCAGCCGGTCATGCCGAAATACTTTGAAAAGCTATTTAATACGAACGCATCGTTATCCACTTCCAGCACGCTGGCCGCATCCATGCCGTAGGTCAGCCCGTGGTAGATCTCGTCCACCACCAGATGCCCGTGGCGCTGCTTGAGTGAAGCGGACAACGCGGCCAGTTCGTCGCGGTGCAGCAGAGTGCCCGTCGGATTGGCAGGGGACGCGACCAGCGCGCCGACGCTGTCTTGGTCCCAATGCCGGGCCACCAGATCCGGCGTCAGTTGATAGCGTACATCGGGCCCCACTGGCACCAATTGCGCCGCGCCTTCCACCAGACGCAGGAAATGCCGGTTGCAAGGGTAGCCAGGATCGGCCAGCAACCAGTGCTTGCCGGGATCGACCAGGAGACTGGCCGCCAGCAGCAAGGCCCCCGAGCCACCGGGGGTGATCAGGATCCGCTCGGGATCGATGTCCACGCCATAGCGCTGGGCGTAGAACCCGGAAATCGCCTGGCGCAGTTCAGGCAGGCCGCGCGCTGCGGTGTACCGGGTTTTCCCCGCGGCCAGTGCGGCCTGGCCGGCCTTGATGATGGGTTCGGCGGTGGTGAAGTCCGGCTCGCCGATCTCCAGGTGGATGACATCGTGCCCCGCTGCCTGCAATTCATTGGCACGGGCCAGCAGCGCCATGACATGAAAGGGTTCGATGGCGCGGCTGCGCGCACTGTAGGGCTGGGGCATGGTCCTTCCTTTTACTGGCAGGTGTCGAAAACTGTCGCCTGATTCTACCCAACCGCTTGCGCCGCTACAGGATTATCGGAGAAGACTCGCCTCATGCGCTGCCGATGATCCGCAAAAACCGGTGTAGTTGCACAAGGGGGCTAGACTGATGGCACTGCAAAATAATATAAAACCGGGCGCTTTGGCCGTGGTCATAGTTCACGGGCGCGTTGTAGAGCCATGCTCGACAACCGGGAGTAGCGCGCTCCGATTCGATCTGGTAAGTTCGCCCGCTTGCAGCCGCAGGGCCGGCAGGCGTCGGCGATGGATCTTTACCCTGCGCAATGGCTTAGAAGAGTGAGAGGCTGTCCGTTCATGCCCACCGAAGAAAAGCAAAAAAGCAACCAAACGATTAGCGGTTTCGAGCCTTACGTCACGACGAAGGACGAGGAATACATGGGCAAGCCCATGCGCGCTCACTTCACCAAGATCCTGAACAAGTGGAAACAGGACTTGATGCAGGAAGTTGATCGCACCGTTGATCATATGAAGGACGAAGCGGCCAACTTTCCTGACCCGGCAGACCGTGCAAGTCAGGAAGAGGAATTCGCCCTTGAACTGCGTGCTCGTGATCGTGAGCGCAAGTTGATCAAGAAGATCGACAAGACGCTGCAATTGATCGAAGACGAAGAGTACGGCTGGTGTGAATCCTGCGGCATCGAGATCGGCCTGCGCCGCCTGGAAGCCCGTCCGACCGCCGACCTGTGCATCGACTGCAAGACCCTGGCTGAAATCAAGGAAAAACAGATCGGTAAATGATCGTGTTTTCTTTCAGGACAAAAGACGCTTCGGCGTCTTTTGTTGTTTCTGGAGCAAAGTGATTTCCTCGTAGCAGTCCGGCTTGCCGGCGATGGCGCCCGCAAGATCGCTGTCGCGGGCAAGCGCGCTCCTACAGCCTTCGGCCAGAAGCCAGATCTTCGTCGCACATCGGCCCCGTAGCAGTCCGGCTTGCCGGCGTCGGTGCCCGCAAGATCGCTGTCGCGGGCAAGCGCGCTCCTACAGGGTCTGATGATTCGTCCGGTTCTTCGGCCATCCGATTTCCAGTACCATCTGCGTCCATGAAATCCCTTCCTTATATAGGGCGCTTTGCGCCAACCCCCAGCGGTTATCTGCACTTCGGCTCACTGGTCGCGGCGCTTGCTTCCTATCTGGATGCGCGCGCTGTTGGCGGCAAGTGGCTGATGCGCATGGAAGACCTCGATCCGCCCCGGGAAGAACCCGGCGCGCAAGCGGCCATCCTCGGTGCCCTGGAAACCTACGGCTTCGAGTGGGACGGCGAACTGGTCAGACAAAGCGACCGTCACGACGCCTACCAGGACATCATCAACCGCTGGTTCAGCCATGGCCTGGCCTACGCCTGCACCTGTTCGCGCAAGCAACTGGAAGACTTCCAGGGTATTTACCCAGGCTTCTGCCGCAACGCAGGGCATTCGCCTGACAACGCCGCGATCCGCAGTCGCGTGCCGGAACTGCAATACCGCTTCGAAGACCGGGTACAGGGCTCATTCGCCCAGCACTTGGGCCGCGACGTCGGCGATTTTGTGATCCGCCGCCGTGACGGTTTCTACGCCTACCAACTGGCGGTGGTGCTCGACGATGGCTGGCAAGGGGTCACCGACATCGTGCGCGGCGCCGACCTGCTGGACTCCACGCCGCGCCAGCTTTACCTGCAGGAACTACTGGGCCTGCCGCACCCGCGCTACCTGCATGTGCCGCTGATTACCCAGCCCAACGGCAACAAGCTGGGCAAGACCTACCGTTCCCCGCCCCTGCCGGCCGATCAGGCGACCCCGCTACTGATGCGGGCCCTGCGTGCGCTCGGGCAGCCCGCGCCAGCGGACCTGTCGTTCGCCACCCCGCGCGAGGTGCTGGACTGGGGAATCGCACACTGGAATGCCGATTTGATTCCGCGGGTCGCCACGATCGAAGAAGCTCGAATAGACTGAACTAGAGCGGTTGCTCCAAACTGCCGTAGAAAGGTGGCCGAAACGTCGCTTGCGGCCTGATAGCCATCCGTTACCATGCCGCTCCTCATCTGTCGGTCAGTCAACTTGGGAGGCCAAATGTACATCTACCGATTGGTCCTGCTCCTGGTGGTAGGCATTTATCTATTTTCCCCGGCCATCATGGATTGGTGGATCGACGCGACGGGGGCCTGGTACCGGCCCTACATGCTGTGGCTGATCCTGATCGTGGTGACTTTCATTCTGCAGAGCCAACGAGATGCCGATGAGCTTTAGCCTGACCCAGATGATTCTGGTCAGTGCCGCCTACCTGCTGGCGCTGTTCAGCGTTGCCTGGATCAGTGAGCGCGGCCTGATTCCGCGCTGGATCATTCGCCACCCGCTGACCTACACCCTGTCGCTGGGGGTTTACGCCAGCGCCTGGGCGTTCTATGGCACGGTGGGGCTGGCCTACGAGTACGGCTATGGCTTCCTGTCCAGCTACCTCGGGGTGTCGGGCGCGTTTCTGCTGGCGCCGGTGCTGCTTTACCCGATCCTCAAGATCACCCGCACTTACCAGCTGTCGTCGCTGGCCGACCTGTTCGCCTTCCGCTTTCGCAGCACCTGGGCAGGGGCACTGACGACGATCTTCATGCTGATCGGCGTGCTACCGCTGCTGGCCCTGCAGATTCAGGCGGTGGCCGACTCCATCGGCATTCTGACCCGCGAGCCGGTGCGCAACTACGTCGCCCTGGCGTTCTGCGTGCTGATCACCCTGTTCACCATCTTCTTTGGCTCGCGCCACATCGCCACCCGGGAAAAACACGAAGGGCTGGTGTTTGCCATCGCCTTTGAATCGGTCATCAAGCTGGTGGCCATCGGCGGCGTGGGCTTGTATGCGCTGTACGGTGTCTTCGACGGCCCGCAAAGCCTCGAACAGTGGCTGCTGCAAAACCAGAGCGCCCTCGCCGCCCTGCATACCCCGTTACAGGAAGGTCCGTGGCGCACATTGCTGCTGGTATTCTTCGCCTCGGCCATCGTGATGCCGCACATGTATCACATGACCTTCACCGAAAACCTCAACCCCCGCGCGCTGGTCAGTGCCAGCTGGGGCTTGCCGCTGTTCCTGCTGTTGATGAGCCTGGCAGTGCCGCTGGTGCTGTGGGCCGGGCTGAAACTGGGCGCCACCACCAGCCCGGAATACTTCACGCTGGGCATCGGTATCGCTGCCCATAACCCGGCCCTGGCCCTGCTCGCCTATGTCGGAGGGCTGTCGGCGGCCAGCGGGCTGATTATCGTGACCACCCTGGCGTTGTCCGGCATGGCGCTGAACCATCTGGTGCTGCCGCTCTATCAACCGCCTGCCGAAGGCAATATCTACCGCTGGCTGAAGTGGACCCGCCGCGGGCTGATCGTGGCCATCATCATGGCGGGCTACGGCTTCTACCTGCTGCTGGGCGCCAAGCAGGACCTGGCCAACCTGGGCATCGTCGCCTTCGTCGCCACCCTGCAATTCCTGCCGGGCGTGCTGTCGGTGCTGTACTGGCCCGCCGCCAACCGTCGAGGTTTCATGGCCGGGCTGATCGCCGGCATCGTGGTGTGGCTGGTCAGCATGCTGTTGCCGTTGATCGGCAACTTCCAGGGTTTCTACATCCCGCTGCTGAACATGATCTACGTGCTCGACGACACCAGTTGGCACATGGCGGCCATCGCCTCGCTCGCGGCCAACGTGCTGGTGTTCACCCTGATCTCCCTGTTCAGCAACCCCAGCGCCGAGGAAGCCAGCGCCGCCGAGGCCTGCGCGGTGGACAACGTGCGCCGCCCGCAGCGTCGGGAACTGCACGCCGTATCGCCCCAGGAATTTGCCACGCAACTGGCCAAGCCGCTGGGCGCCAAGGCCGCGCAGAAAGAAGTCGAACAGGCGCTACGCGATCTCTACCTGCCCTTCGACGAGCGCAGGCCCTATGCCCTGCGCCGCCTGCGGGACCGGATCGAGGCCAACCTGTCCGGCCTGATGGGCCCCAGTGTCGCCCAGGATATGGTGGAAACCTTCCTGCCGTACAAATCCGGCAGCGAAAACTACGTCACCGAAGACATCCATTTCATCGAAAGCCGCCTCGAGGATTACCACTCGCGCCTCACAGGGCTTGCCGCCGAACTCGACGCCCTGCGCCGCTACCACCGCCAGACCTTGCAGGAGCTGCCGATGGGCGTCTGTTCCCTGGCCAAGGATCAGGAAATCCTGATGTGGAACAAGGCCATGGAAGAACTCACCGGCATCGGTGCACAGCGGGTGGTCGGCTCTCGGCTGGAAACCATCGCCGATCCGTGGCGCCAGTTGCTGCTGGGGTTCATCAACGTCCCGGACGAGCACTTGCACAAGCAGCGCCTGGGGCTGGACGGGCAGACCCGCTGGCTCAACCTGCACAAGGCCGCCATCGACGAGCCCCTGGCGCCGGGTAACAGCGGCCTGGTGATCCTGGTGGAAGACCTGACCGACACCCAGATGCTCGAAGACAAACTGGTGCACTCCGAGCGCCTGGCCAGCATTGGCCGGCTGGCGGCGGGCGTGGCCCACGAGATCGGCAACCCGATCACCGGCATCGCCTGCCTTGCGCAAAACCTGCGCGAAGAGCGTGAAGAAGACGGCGAACTGACCGAAATCAGCAGCCAGATCATCGAGCAGACCAAACGTGTTTCGCGCATCGTGCAGTCGCTGATGAGCTTCGCCCATGCCGGTGGCCATCAACAATCCGACGAAGCGGTGTGCCTGGCCGAAGTGGCGCAGGATGCCATTGGTCTGCTGGCCCTGAACCGGCGCAATTTCGAAGTGCAGTTCTACAACCTGTGCAACCCGAACCACTGGGTCGACGGCGACCCGCAACGCCTGGCGCAGGTGCTGATCAACCTGCTCTCCAACGCCCGTGACGCCTCGCCTGCCGGCAGCGCGATCCGGGTCAAGAGCGAGGCGTCTGAACATACGGTGGATCTGATCGTCGAAGACGAAGGCACCGGTATTCCAAAAGCGATCATGGACCGCTTGTTCGAGCCGTTCTTCACCACCAAGGATCCGGGTGAAGGGACAGGCCTTGGGCTCGCACTGGTCTATTCCATCGTTGAAGAGCATTATGGACAAATCACCATCGACAGCCCGGCTGACCCCGAGCAACAACGCGGAACCCGTATTCGGGTGACATTACCGCGACATGTCGAAGCGACGTCCGCTGTGAACTGAGACCGTCGAGAGAATCGAATCAATGCCGCACATTTTGATCGTCGAAGACGAAACCATTATCCGCTCTGCCTTGCGTCGCCTGCTGGAACGTAATCAGTACCAGGTCAGTGAAGCCGGATCCGTGCAGGAAGCTCAGGAACGTTTCAGCATCCCCTCGTTCGACCTGATCGTCAGCGACCTGCGCCTTCCCGGCGCTCCGGGCACTGAACTGATCAAGCTGGGCCAGGGCAAGCCCGTCCTGATCATGACCAGCTATGCCAGCCTGCGCTCGGCCGTGGACTCGATGAAAATGGGCGCGGTGGATTACATCGCCAAGCCCTTCGACCACGACGAAATGCTCCAGGCGGTCTCGCGCATCCTGCGTGACCGACAAACGGTGCAGAGCATCCAGGCAGAACGCGCCGCCACTGCCGGCAAGCCTTCGGCTGACAAGCCGGGCCCTGACAACAGCAACGGCGAGATCGGCATCATCGGCTCCTGCCCGCCGATGCAGGACCTCTACGGCAAGATTCGCAAGGTGGCGCCGACCGACTCCAACGTGCTGATCCAGGGCGAATCCGGGACCGGCAAGGAACTGGTCGCCCGCGCCCTGCACAACCTGTCGCGCCGCGCCAAGGCACCGATGATTTCGGTGAACTGCGCAGCCATCCCGGAAACCCTGATCGAGTCCGAACTGTTCGGCCACGAGAAAGGCGCATTCACCGGTGCCAGCGCAGGTCGCGCGGGCCTGGTGGAAGCAGCGGACGGCGGTACGCTGTTCCTCGACGAAATCGGTGAATTGCCCCTCGAAGCCCAGGCGCGCCTGCTGCGTGTGCTTCAGGAAGGCGAGATTCGCCGCGTGGGCTCGGTGCAGTCGCAAAAGGTCGATGTGCGCCTGATCGCCGCGACCCACCGCGACCTCAAGAGCCTGGCCAAGGTCGGCCAGTTCCGTGAAGACCTTTACTATCGCCTGCACGTGATCGCGCTGAAACTGCCCGCACTGCGCGAGCGTGGCGCCGACGTCAACGAGATCGCCAACGCGTTCCTGGCCCGCCAGAGCGCCAAGGCTGGCCGTTCCGACCTGAAATTCGGCCCCGATGCCGAGCAGGCGATTCGCCATTATTCCTGGCCGGGTAACGTGCGCGAACTGGAAAACGCTGTCGAGCGCGCGGTGATCCTCTGCGAGAGCCCTGAAATCTCGGCCGACCTGCTCGGCATCGACATCGAGCTGAGCGATCTGGACGTGGACGAGTTCATTGGCCTGGCGCCTCAGGCGGCCAGCGCCAGTTCCACCGCCCATGAGCCGACCGAGGACCTGTCCCTGGAAGATTATTTCCAGCACTTCGTGCTCGAACATCAGGACCACATGACCGAGACTGAACTGGCACGCAAGCTGGGCGTCAGCCGCAAGTGCCTGTGGGAACGTCGCCAGCGCCTGGGCATTCCACGGCGCAAGACCGGCGTGGCCAGCGAGACCTGAGGCGCGCGAAGGCTCTGGCACAGGGCCTTCAGCAAGTTCAAAAAGAACTGTTACCTCAAAAGCGGAACGTAACAAAAGCCGGGGCGTACGGTAACGCAGCCCCGGCTTTTTTTGGCCTGCGTAAAACTGCGCGCGATAGCGTCGTTTTGCCACACCCCCGGTTTTAAAGGGCTGCAGCGACTTTGCCAAAAGTTGGCACGGGTTCTGCTATATGTATTCGTACAAGAACAACAAAAATCAGTCACCCGCAAAAAAAACACAATAAAAACAAGACGTATCGACTCACGCATAACAAGAACAAAACGGCGGAGGCGCAGCTAACTGATTCTTTTGGAGAGGCGTTGCATTTGGGACTTGTCCCGCAACCAGGCCGAGAACAACAAAAAACTACCCCAAGGTAGAGCCTGAACTGGTTGGATCGAACGATTACTGCAGCACAGCGACCAAAGCAATCCGTTTGCTCTTGACTCCCGATTGGGAGGTTTCACAGGCGAAATGCCGTGAATTGGGCGCTCAACAAAAACAAAAAGCCCAACAGACAATAAAAATAAGAGCACGCACTTTGGGGGAGCTTCGGCTCCCCCAGTAGCTTCCAGAGCAAAATCCTTGCCCTGCAACCACCGTTCAACCCCTGTATTTCCTGCCTCCCGGCGGCGTTCGCGCAGCTTCCTACACCATTGATCGACTAAATGCTAGAATCCCCGCCCATCATGCGGTCATTCTTTGTCAATGGCCGAATATTCCTTCAAACAGTGCATCCCATGCTGAAGAAGCTGTTCCAGTCATTCCGTACCCCTCTGCGCACCAAGCCGCAGCAACACATGCGCACAACGCCTGAAGTGCTCAACAGCAGCCAGCATTCGTTGCAACGCAACCAATTCAGCCGCTATGCGGTGAACATCGTCGAGCGTCTGCAAAATGCCGGCTACCAGGCATATCTGGTTGGCGGCTGCGTGCGGGACATGATGCTGGGCATTACGCCAAAGGATTTCGACGTCGCCACCAGCGCCACGCCTGAACAGGTGCGCGCCGAGTTCCGCAACGCGCGGATCATTGGCCGGCGTTTCAAGCTGGTTCATATCCATTTCGGTCGTGAAATCATCGAAGTGGCGACTTTCCGCGCCAACCACCCTCAGGATGAAGAGGACGAAGACAGCAACCAGTCGTCCCGCAACGAGAGTGGGCGGATCCTGCGCGACAACGTCTACGGCACCCTGGAAGAAGACGCCCAGCGCCGCGACTTCACCATCAACGCCCTGTACTACGATCCGGTCACCGAGCGGGTGCTCGACTACGCCAACGGCGTACACGACATCCGCAATCGCTTGATCCGCCTGATTGGCGACCCGCAACAGCGCTATAAGGAAGACCCGGTGCGGATGCTGCGCGCCGTGCGTTTCGCCGCCAAGCTGGACTTCGGCATCGAGAAGCACAGTGCCACGCCGATTCGCCCGCTGGCCTCGATGCTGCGCGACATTCCGGCTGCGCGTCTGTTCGAGGAAGTGCTCAAGCTGTTCCTGTCGGGCCATGCCGAGCCGACCTTCGAGATGCTGGTGGATCTGGAGTTGTTCGATCCGCTGTTCCCGGCCAGCTCCCACGCGCTGGAGCACAACCCGACCTACACCCACACGCTCATCAGCGATGCCCTGGCCAACACCGACCTGCGGGTGAAACAGAACAAGCCGGTCACCCCGGCCTTCCTGTTCGCCGCATTGCTGTGGCCGGCCCTGCCTGCGCTGGTGCTGCGCCTGCAAGAGCGCGGCATGCCCCCGATCCCGGCCATGCAGGAAGCGGCGCACTTGCTGATTTCCGAGCAATGCCAGCGCATCGCGATCCCCAAGCGCTTCACCATGCCGATCCGCGAGATCTGGGACATGCAGGAGCGTCTGCCCCGCCGTTCCGGCAAGCGCGCCGACCTGCTGCTGGAGAACCCGCGTTTCCGCGCCGGCTACGACTTCCTGCTGCTGCGTGAAGGCGCAGGCGAGGAAACCGATGGCCTGGGCGATTGGTGGACGGAGTATCAGGATGCCAATGAGGCCGGGCGCCGCGACATGATTCGCGAGCTGGGCAGCAAGCCCGACGCCGCAGGCCAGGGCCCGCGCAAACGCCGTCGCAGCGGTGGCGGCAAGCGCAAGCGTGCTGGCGCCGACGCAGGGGAATAAGCGCGTACGATGAACATGGAACATGTCTACATCGGCCTGGGCAGTAACCTGGCCGAGCCCGCCGAGCAATTGCGCGAAGCCCTCAAGGCGCTGGCGCAATTGCCGCAGACTGCCCTGTCAGGCGTTTCTTCTTTCTATGTCAGTGACTCGTTGCTCCCAGGCCAGCCGCGTTACACCAACGCCGTTGCCGCGCTGGACACGGGCCTTGCGCCACTGGCGTTGCTCGATGCCCTGCAAGGCGTGGAGAACGGCCAGGGTCGCGAGCGCCTTGAGCGCTGGGGGCCGCGTACGCTGGACCTGGACATCCTGTTGTTCGGTGACCGCCTGATCGACGAGCCGCGCCTGAAGGTCCCGCACTATCACATGCACGCCCGGGCGTTCGTGCTGTACCCGCTGGCCGAGCTTGCGCCGGGCCTGATCCTGGCCGATGGGCGCGCACTGGACGACCTGCTGGCCGCCTGCCCGTTTGAAGGGCTGGAACGGCTGCCAGGCTGACTCCATCCTGTAGGAGCGCGCTTGCCCGCGATGGGGGTATGCCTGGCGCCTTATTCGTCACAGGTACACCGCATTCGCGGGCAAGCGCGCTCCTACAGGCATAAATCGCGCTTGCCCGTTACCCGCCCGGTAACAACCCGACCAAACCGGTAACACCCGGAATTGACTTCCCGCCCCCTCCTCACGAAGATAAGCGTCCCAACGCCGGACTACCGGCCAAAAGGCGCAGAACAGGCTTTTTCAAACACCGCGAAACGACGGTGTGCCTGTGTCTTACGAATGAATCACGCGTTGCTCGCCGTAGTGTTCACAGCGCCTGAACGAGGACTTTTTTCATGCCAGATATCACCGTTACGTCCCTGCTGGGCCTGAAGCAAAAAGGTGAAAAAATCACCATGCTGACCTGCTACGACGCAACCTTCGCCCACACCGCAAGCCAGGCGGGTGTAGAAGTGCTGCTGGTCGGCGACTCGCTGGGCATGGTCCTGCAGGGGCACGACAGCACGCTGCCGGTCACCACCGCCGAAATGGCGTACCACGTCGCCTGCGTCAAGCGCGGCAACCAGGGTGCGCTGATTCTCGCCGACCTGCCGTTCATGTCCTACGCCACTGCCGAGCAGACCTTCGCCAACAGCGCCGCGCTGATGCAGGCCGGTGCACACATGCTCAAGGTCGAAGGCGCGGCGTGGCTCGCCGACTCGATCCGCCTGCTGGCCGAGCGCGGCATCCCGGTGTGCGCGCACATGGGCCTGACGCCGCAGGCGGTCAATGTGCTGGGCGGCTACAAGGTGCAGGGGCGTCACGAGGCGCAGGCGCGGCAGATGCGCGCCGACGCAATCACCCTTGAACAAGCGGGTGCGGCGATGATTCTGCTGGAATGCGTACCCAGCGAACTGGCTCAGGAAATCACCCATGCAGTGAAGATTCCGGTGATCGGCATCGGCGCAGGCAGCGCGGTGGATGGCCAGGTGCTGGTGCTGCACGACATGCTCGGCCTGTCGATCAGCGGCCGCGTGCCCAAGTTCGTGAAGAACTTCATGACCGGCCAGCCGGATATTCAGTCGGCCATCACGGCCTATGTCAGCGCCGTCAAAAGCGTCAGCTTCCCTGCACCAGAACACGGATTCTCGGCATGAACACTGTCAAAACCGTTCGCGAACTGCGCGCCGCCGTTGCCCGCGCCCGCAGCGAAGGCAAACGTATCGCACTGGTCCCGACCATGGGCAACCTGCACAGCGGCCACACGGCGCTGGTCACCAAGGCGACCCAGCGCGCCGACTTCGTGGTGGCGAGCATCTTCGTCAACCCGTTGCAGTTCGGCCCCAACGAAGACCTGGCCACCTACCCGCGCACCCTGGCGGCGGATCAGGAAAAACTGCTGCAAGCCGGTTGCCACCTGTTGTTCACACCGACGGTCGAGGAAATGTACCCCCACGGCATGGCCGACCAGACCATCGTCCGCGTGCCCGTGGTCTCCGAAGGCCTGTGCGGCGGCAGCCGTCCTGGGCACTTCGACGGTGTTTCCACGGTGGTCAGCAAGCTGTTCAACATGGTCCAGCCTGACATCGCCATCTTTGGCCAGAAAGACTTCCAGCAACTGGCCGTCGTCAGCGCACTGGCCCGTGACCTGAACATGCCGATCCAGATCATTGGCGAGCCCACCGTACGCGCCGCCGACGGCTTGGCGCTGTCCTCGCGCAACGGTTACCTGACCGAAGCCGAACGCGCGACGGCACCGGCGCTTTACCGTGTCATCAAACAGATCGCAGACGCCCTTCACAATGGCGAGCAGAACCACACGCAGTTGCTCGCCGATGGCTGGAAAGCCCTCGAAGCCGCAGGCTTTCGCCCCGACTACCTGGAAATCCGCAATGCCGTGACCCTGCGTCCGGCAACGCCAGACGACCACGACCTGGTAGTGCTGGGCGCGGCATTCCTGGGCAAGACGCGGCTGATCGACAACCTGCACCTGGCCAAGGAATAAACACCACGTCTGCAATGGCGACTATGCTCAGTACCCGGCGGCCAGGTTTACCAGACCCATGCAGACCGGGTAATGAACTTAGCCACACGAGCAATGCCATACCGGTACAGCTCGCCTGAGAAAGGCGGCCATGCATCAGATTGTGAGAAAAAGTACCGAGCAAAGGTAAAGTCAGGCGCAGACATAAGCGCGTCCGGGGATTAGGCTTCGGACAGTCTGGCTTTCAATGTCCAAAGGCAGTTCAAGTTTAAGGAACCCCGTAGCGATGGCGTACTACCGCACTCCTCATGACGTCACCACCCTGCCCGCCTGGCAGGCGCTCAACGACCACCGCAAGGCCATGCAGAATTTCAGCATGCGCGATGCGTTCAACGAAGACCCGCAGCGCTTCAACAACTTCACCCTCAGCAGCAGCGGGCTGTTCCTCGACTACTCGAAAAACCTGATCACCGCCGAGACCCGCCAGTTGCTGGTCAACCTGGCCAACGAAGTGGGCCTCAAGGACGCCATCAAGGCGCAGTACGACGGCGAACTGGTCAACTCCTCCGAAGGTCGCCCGGCGCTGCACACCGCGCTGCGCCGTCCGGTGGGTGACAAGCTGATGGTCAACGGCGTCAACGTGATGCCCGAAGTGCACAAGGTGCTGAACCAGATCACCGATCTGGTGGGCCGCATTCACGACGGTCTGTGGCGCGGCTACACCGAAAAGCCGATCACTGACGTGGTCAACATCGGCATCGGTGGCTCGTTCCTTGGCCCTGAGCTGGTGTCCGAAGCGCTGTTGTCCTACGCGCAGAAAGGCGTTCGCTGTCATTACCTGGCGAACATCGACGGCACCGAGCTGCACGAACTGACCAGCAAGCTGCGCGCCGAAACCACGCTGTTCATCGTCTCGTCCAAGACTTTCTCGACCCTGGAAACCCTGAAGAACGCCACCGCCGCGCGCGCCTGGTACCTGGCCCAGGGCGGTTCGGAAGCCGAGCTGTATCGCCACTTTATCGCGGTATCGAGCAACAACGCCGCCGCTGTGGCCTTCGGTATCCGCGAAGAGAACATCTTCCCGATGTGGGACTGGGTCGGCGGTCGTTACTCGCTGTGGTCGGCCATCGGCCTGCCTATCGCGCTGGCGGTCGGCATGTCCAACTTCAAGGAATTGCTGTCCGGTGCCTACACCATGGACCAGCACTTCCAGAACGCGCCGTTCGAGCAGAACATGCCGACGCTGCTGGCGCTGCTGGGCGTCTGGTACGGCAATTTCTGGGGCGCACAGAGCCACGCGATCCTGCCGTACGACCATTACCTGCGTAACATCACCAAGCACTTGCAACAACTGGACATGGAATCCAACGGCAAGAGCGTTCGCCAGGACGGCGTGCCGGTCAAGACCGACACCGGCCCTGTGATCTGGGGTGGCGTGGGTTGCAACGGCCAGCATGCGTATCACCAGTTGCTGCACCAGGGCACCCAGTTGATCCCGGCCGATTTCATCGTGCCGATTGTCAGCTTCAACCCGGTCTCCGACCACCATCAGTGGCTGTACGCCAACTGCCTGTCCCAGAGCCAGGCGCTGATGCTGGGCAAGACCCGCGAAGAAGCCGAGGCCGAACTGCGCGCCAAGGGCATGTCCGAGGAAGAAGTGCAGCGCGTGGCGCCGCACAAGGTGATTCCGGGCAACCGTCCGAGCAACACCATCGTCGTTGAACGTATCAGCCCTCGCCGTCTCGGCGCGCTGGTGGCGATGTATGAGCACAAGGTATTCGTGCAGAGCGTGATCTGGGGCACCAACGCCTTCGACCAGTGGGGCGTGGAACTGGGCAAGGAACTGGGCAAAGGTGTCTACAGCCGCCTTGTCGGCACTGAAGAAACCGCCGCTGAAGATGCCTCGACCCAAGGGCTCATCAACTACTTCCGCGGTCGTCACCGCGGCTGATCGAGCCTGATCGCTGTATCCGAAACCCGCCCCCTCGCAAGAGGCGGCGGGTTTTTATTTGCCTGCGCCACGCTCCCGTAGCAGTCCGGCTTGCCGGCGACAGCGATTTCAAAGACGCCGACGCCGGCAAGCCGGACTGCTACGGGATGTGTACCCAGGCTGAACCCATGGGTTTTCGAACTACTCTGATGAGATGTCGCGGCTACACAACGCCACAAGAAAAGGAGACGCCATGTTCAATCTCAGCGATTTCCCCCACGCCGACGCCACGCGCAAGGCCGCTCAACTGAGCGCCGAGGACTACCAGCGCATGTACCGGCAGTCGGTCGAGCAGCCCGATGCATTCTGGGCCGAGCAGGCCAGCCAGTTTCTCGACTGGTCCCGCCCCTGGGATCAGGTGCAGCAATGCGACCTCAAGACCGGCGCCGCCAACTGGTTCAAGGGCGGCCAATTGAATGTCAGTTACAACTGCATTGATCGTCATCTGGAAAAGCGCGGCGATCAGGTGGCCATTCTTTGGGAAGGCGATAATCCTGCCGAATCCGCTGAAATCACCTACAAAAAGTTGCACCACAACGTCGCCCGCCTGGCGAATGTGCTCAAGCAGCGCGGGGTGAAGAAAGGTGACCGGGTGTGTATCTACATGCCGATGGTCCCGGAAGCGGCCTACGCGATGCTGGCCTGTACGCGCATCGGCGCGGTGCATTCGGTGGTGTTCGGCGGATTTTCCCCGGACGCCCTGCGCGACCGGATTCTCGACGCCGATTGCCACACCGTGATCACCGCCGATGAAGGCGTGCGCGGCGGCAAATACATCCCGCTGAAACAGAACGTCGACAAGGCCCTGCAAAGCTGTCCGAACGTCAGCACCGTGCTGGTGGTCCAGCGTACCGAGGGTGAGGTCGACTGGGTCGAAGGCCGCGACATCTGGTACCACGAAGCCCTGCACGGCATCAGCGACGATTGCCCGCCCGAACCGATGGACGCCGAAGACCCGCTGTTCATCCTCTACACCTCAGGCAGCACCGGCAAACCCAAGGGCGTGCTGCACACTACCGGCGGCTATCTGTTGCAGGCCGCACTGACCCACAAGTACGTGTTCGACTACCGCGACGGGGAAATCTACTGGTGTACCGCTGACGTGGGCTGGGTCACCGGGCACAGCTATATCGTCTACGGCCCCTTGGCAAACGGGGCGACCACGCTGATTTTCGAGGGCGTGCCCAATTACCCCGACACCTCGCGGTTCTGGCAGGTGATCGACAAGCACCATGTGAACATCTTCTACACCGCGCCGACCGCTTTGCGTGCACTGATGCGCGAAGGTCCGAAACCCTTGCAGGGCACCAGCCGGGAAAGCCTTCGCGTGCTGGGCACCGTGGGTGAGCCGATAAACCCCGAGGCGTGGGAATGGTATTTCCACCAGGTAGGAAAAGAACGCTGCCCTATCGTCGACACCTGGTGGCAGACCGAGACCGGCGGCATCATGCTCACCCCATTGGTCAGCACCACGCCGCTCAAACCCGGCTGCGCGACCCAGCCCATGTTCGGGGTGCAACCGGTGTTGCTCGACGACAAGGGCAAGGAGTTGCAAGGCGCGACAAGCGGTTTGCTGGCGATCAAGGCCAGTTGGCCAGGGCAGATTCGCGGTGTCTATGGCGACCAGAAGCGCATGGTCGAAACCTACTTCAAGCCCTACCCCGGTTACTACTTCACCGGCGATGGCGCGCGGCGCGACCAGGACGGCCATTACTGGATCACCGGGCGCGTGGACGATGTCATCAACGTGTCCGGCCACCGCATCGGCACCGCGGAGGTGGAGAGCGCGCTGGTGCTGCATGACAGCGTCGCCGAAGCCGCCGTGGTCGGCTACCCCCACGACGTCAAGGGCATGGGCATTTATGCGTTCGTCACCACCATGGCCGGGGTCGAGCCCGATGAAGCCCTGCAGAAGGAATTGCTGGCGCTGGTCAGCAAGGAAATCGGCAGCTTCGCCAAGCCTGAATTGATCCAGTGGGCACCGGCCTTGCCGAAAACCCGTTCCGGGAAGATCATGCGTCGCATCCTGCGCAAGATCGCCTGTAACGAGCTGGACAGCCTGGGGGATATTTCGACCCTGGCCGATTCGAGTGTCGTGGAAGGCTTGATCGAAAAGCGCTTGAACAGATAGCCCCCACCCCCAATTCGCGAGCAAGCACAGACCCTGTGGGAGCGAGCTTGCTCGCGAAGGGGCCGTAACGTCCGAACCTCCTCAAGCGGCTGCACGTCAGTCTTCGCGAGCAAGCTCGCTCCCACAGGTAATATTGCGATCACGCCCCATGGAATTCATCCGCACACGCATCGAAACCCAGGTCATGAGCATGACCGGCCTGGCCCTTGGGCAGCTGGACATCGAGAATCCCAAGGGCGATCCCGGGCTGTTCGGGCCGCAGGCGGTGTGCTGGCAAGTGCATGGGGACTTTGCCAGCATGCTGGTCGGCGGCATCTGCGCCCTGATGCTGCAGATGCTCCACCCGCGAGTGCTGGCCGGGGTCTGGGACCACTCCAATTTTCGTGAAGACATGCTCGGCCGGCTGCGGCGTACCGGGCAATTCGTCTCGGGCACCACCTTCGGCTCAACCCACGACGCCAACTGGCTGATCGACAAGGTGCGCGGCATTCATGCACAGATCAGCGGCACGGCGCCGGACGGCAGCCATTACAAGGCCGACGATCCGGAGCTGCTGACGTGGGTGCATGTGGCCGAGGTCAGCAGCTTCATGGCGGCTCATCTGCGGTATCTGAATCCTGACCTTTCCCTTGATGAACAGGACAGGTACTACGCCGAGACCGCGCTGGTGGCCGAGCGTCTGGGTGCCCGGGATGTGCCGCGATCCGCCCAAGCCATTGCCGATTACCTTGAACAGATGCGTGGGCAATTGCTGTGCGACGAACGAACCCTTGAGGTGCTGCACGTGCTGCGCCACGCCCCGGCCCCCAGCCGAATGGCCAAGCCCATGGGCAAGCTGATGATGCAGGCCGGCATCGAACTGCTGCCTAATTGGGCGAGCGCGATGTTCGGTATCGAGTTCGGGGCTTTCAGGCGCAGAATGATTCGAACGGGCATCAACCGCACGGCACCGGTATTGCGATGGGCCGTACGCAACGCATCGGTGCACCGTGCCAGGCGCAGGATGGGCGTGGTTTGAATTTCCGTTGATGCCCATTCATGCCACCATAATCGTCTTCGCTTCAATCGGCCCAGCGCTCGAAACCTACAACAATGAGGATCCGCATCATGCAAGACGTCGTTATCGTTGCCGCTACCCGCACTGCCGTCGGCAGTTTCCAGGGTTCGCTGGCGAATATTCCTGCGGTTGATCTGGGTGCTGCGGTCATTCGCCAATTGCTGGCGCAGACCGGCCTGGATCCTGCGCAAGTCGACGAAGTCATCATGGGCCAGGTCCTCACTGCGGGTGCCGGGCAGAACCCTGCGCGCCAGGCGTCGATCAAGGCCGGCCTGCCGTTCGCGGTGCCAGCGATGACCCTGAACAAGGTCTGCGGTTCAGGCCTCAAGGCGCTGCACCTGGGCACCCAGGCCATTCGTTGCGGCGACGCCGACGTCATCATCGCCGGCGGTCAGGAGAGCATGAGCCTGGCCAACTACGTCATGCCGGGCGCGCGTACCGGCCTGCGCATGGGCCACGCGACCATGGTCGACACCATGATCAGCGACGGCCTGTGGGATGCCTTCAACGACTACCACATGGGCATCACTGCCGAAAATCTCTCGGACAAGTACGAGATCAGCCGCGAGGCGCAAGACGCGTTCGCTGCCGCCTCGCAGCAGAAAGCCGCTGCGGCCATCGCAGCCGGGCGCTTCGTCGATGAAATTACGCCGATCCTGATTCCACAGCGCAAGGGTGACCCGGTCCCCTTCGCCACTGACGAACAACCGCGTGCAGGCACTACCGCCGCGTCGCTCGCCAAACTCAAGCCCGCATTCAAGAAGGATGGCACCGTGACCGCCGGTAACGCCTCGTCGCTGAACGACGGTGCCGCGGCAGTGATCCTGATGAGCGCAAAAAAGGCTGAAGAACTGGGCCTGCCGGTGCTGGCACGCATCGCCGCCTACGCCAATGCTGGCGTGGACCCGGCGATCATGGGTATCGGCCCGGTCAGCGCCACCCGCCGCTGCCTGGACAAGGCCGGCTGGTCTCTGGACGAGCTGGACCTGATCGAAGCCAACGAAGCGTTTGCCGCGCAGTCGCTGTCGGTGGGCAAGGAGTTGGGCTGGGACATGGACAAGGTCAACGTCAACGGCGGCGCCATCGCCATCGGCCACCCGATCGGTGCATCGGGCTGCCGTGTGCTGGTGACCTTGTTGCATGAAATGATCAAGCGCGATGCGAAGAAGGGTCTGGCGACGCTGTGCATCGGTGGTGGCCAGGGAGTTGCGCTGGCTCTCGCGCGGTGAATCCAATCCGCGAGGATTAAAGACCTGTGGGAGTGAGCTTGCTCACGAAGAGGCCGGTACATCCACAACACTTCCGTGGCTGATACTCCGCCTTCGTGAGCAAGCTCACTCCCACAGGGTTCCTCATCTGCAGTTCGCCCAAGGCATGGGAATCAGCTCACTGCCACCCAAACTTCCTGACGTAGAATCCCTTCACCGCCTGAGTCAGCCCCACATACGCCAGCAGAATCACCGGCAGGATGACGAAGTACAGCGGTGGCAATGCCTGCAACTTGAAGTAGTGCGCCAGCGGCCCCATCGGCAGGAAGATCCCGACGGCCATGATCACCCCTGTCATCACCATCAACGGCATCGCGGCCCGGCTTTGCAGGAACGGGATTTTCGGGGTGCGGATCATGTGCACGATCAGCGTCTGGGTCAGCAGTCCCACCACGAACCAGCCCGACTGGAACAGGGTTTGATGCTCCGGTGTATTGGCGCCGAACACGTACCACATCACCGCAAAGGTGGTGATGTCGAAGATCGAGCTGATCGGCCCGAAGAACATCATGAAACGCCCCACGTCCGCAGGCTGCCAGCGTTGCGGTTTTTTCAGCAGTTCCTCGTCCACGTTATCGAACGGAATGGCGATCTGCGAAATGTCGTACAGCAGGTTCTGCACCAGCAGATGCATCGGCAGCATTGGCAGGAACGGGATGAACGCACTGGCCACCAGCACCGAGAAGACGTTGCCGAAGTTGGAACTGGCGGTCATCTTGATGTACTTGAGCATGTTGGCGAAGGTGCGGCGCCCTTCCAGCACGCCCTCCTCCAGCACCATCAGGCTTTTTTCCAGCAGGATGATATCCGCCGCTTCCTTGGCGATGTCCACCGCGCTGTCCACTGAAATCCCGATATCGGCGGTGCGCAGCGCTGGCGCGTCGTTGATGCCATCACCCATGAAGCCCACCACGTGGCCGTTGGCCTTGAGCAGCCGCACGATGCGTTCCTTGTGGGAAGGCGTCAGCTTGGCGAACACGTTGGTGGTTTCCACGGCCACAGCCAGCTCGGCATCGCTCATGCGTTCAACATCGCCCCCCAGCAACAGGCCCTGACGTTCCAGGCCCACTTCGCGGCAGATCTTGGCGGTGACGCGCTCGTTGTCGCCAGTCAGCACCTTGACCGCCACACCATGTTCGGCCAGTGCCTTGAGCGCAGGCGCGGTGCTTTCCTTGGGCGGATCGAGAAACGCCACGTAACCGATCAGGTTCAGGTCGCTTTCGTCGGCCAGACCATAGGTGTCCCGCCCGGCTTCCATTGCACGAGCGGCGACAGCGACGACACGCAAGCCTTCGTCGTTGAACTCGGCCGTGACCTGCACAATGCGCTCCAGCAGTTCAGGGGTCAGCGCTTCATCGACCTCGCCATGGCGCACGCGATTGCAGGCGCCAAGCACCTCTTCCAGGGCGCCCTTGCAGATCAGCAGATGCGGCTGGCCTTGCTCCTGAACCACCACCGACATGCGCCGACGGGTGAAGTCGAACGGTACTTCATCGACCTTGCTGAACGCCGTACCGACTTGCAGCTCGCGATGAATTTCAACGTGTTCCAGCACCGCCACATCCAGCAGGTTTTTCAGGCCGGTCTGGTAGTAGCTGTTCAGGTAGGCCATTTCCAGCACGTCATCGGACTCATCGCCCCACACATCGACGTGGCGCGCCAGAAAGATCTTGTCCTGGGTCAGGGTGCCGGTCTTGTCGGTGCACAGCACGTCCATGGCGCCGAAGTTCTGAATCGCGTCCAGGCGTTTGACGATGACTTTCTTGCGCGACAGGAACACCGCGCCCTTGGCCAGCGTCGAGGTGACGATCATCGGCAGCATTTCCGGGGTCAGGCCCACGGCGATGGACAGCGCGAACAGCAGTGCCTCCATCCAGTCCCCCTTGGTGAAGCCATTGATGAACAGCACCAGTGGCGCCATGACGAACATGAAGCGGATCAGCAGCCAGCTGACCTTGTTGACCCCGGCCTGAAACGAAGTCGGCGCGCGGTCGGTGGCGCTGACACGCTGGGCCAGGGCGCCGAAGTACGTCTGGTTGCCGGTGGCCAGGATCACCCCGGTGGCGGCACCCGACACCACGTTGGTGCCCATAAACAGGATGTTTTCCAGGTCCAGCGGGTTGCCGGTGTCGACCTCCTGACGGCGGGCGAATTTTTCCACCGGCATCGACTCACCGGTCATGGCTGCCTGGCTGACGAACAGGTCCTTGGCGCTGAGCACACGGCAGTCGGCGGGGATCATGTCACCAGCCGAGAGCACGATCAGATCGCCCGGCACCAGTTGCTTGATCGGCAGCTCGACGCGGTGCTGTTTGCCGTTGGTGTGAGCGTCGCCCTGGGATGGTTCGTGATGACGCAGCACGGTCGCGGTGTTGCTGACCATGGCCTTGAGCGCATCGGCCGCCTGGTTGGAGCGGGTTTCCTGCCAGAAACGCAGCAGGGTCGAGAGCACCACCATGGAGAAAATCACGGTGGCGGCCTTCATGTCCTCGGTCAGCCAGGAAATGAACGCGAGCAGGGTCAGCAGCAGGTTGAACGGGTTTTTGTAGCAGTGCCACAGGTGCACCCACCATGGCAGCGGCTGCTCGTGTTCGACTTCGTTGAGGCCGTGCTGTTGACGCAGCTCAAGAGCCTGCTCTTCGGTCAGGCCGTCAGGATGGCTGCCCAGGCGGGAAAGCAATTCGGGCACTTCGCTGCCGGCGCCACGGGTCAGGGTCTGCGCCAGGGTTGGCGGCACTTCGCGGCTGACCGTGGCATCGGTCAGGCTGTCGAGCATCGCCAGGCGGCGGAAATGCCGGGCAATGTGGCGAGTGCGCAGAAAGCCTGCGAAGAACTCTTTAAGGAGGGCGAACTTCAAATCGAAGAGTTTCATGGTGTTGTCCCCTGGTCTAAAGGGCTACTACTCAAGAGACTCAGGCAGGCACGGCCTACCGCTCGCGCGCAGTTCACAAGGAACGGCGCACGACAGGCTGACCCGCACGGCCAGTAAGACCGCGCGCGTTCGTCACGCTATGAGGCGTCAGGGAAAGGACAGAAGCCCGGTCCGGTCGGACGGGGCGGCACTGCCGTTTCTCGCGTTTGTCGGCGAGATAACGGCAGTGAAAAGACTGCGCGTTATCTTGCCGAGGATTGGCCGGTCATCGAAACCGGCTGACGTCTGTCACTCGAACAAGTACCCACTGTGGGTCTCCGCATCTGTTGAAAACGGGCGAAGAATACGCCCGGCTTTTTAGAGAGTAAACCGCTGTTACAGGTCTGCCAGGACAATCGCGCAGGGCTTCAGGGAAGGTTCAGGAATGGCGCCAGGACCCGTAGGAGCGCGCTTGCCCGCGACGGTGTTGTGTCTGGCAACATTGTCGTCACAGGCACACCGCAATCGTCCGAATGCGGCCCAGAGCAAGCGCGCTCCTACAGAGACTGGGGCTGGTCTGCCTGCTAGAATGGCGCGCCTTATTCCTGCCCCAAGGCGCCGAGCATGTCTTCCTTGAATCAGGCGCTCAGCGTCGCCCTAGACAACCGTCAATCCCTGCTCGCCGAGCTGCACGCCCAGGGCACCGACTGCTACCGCCTGTTTCACGGCAGCCAGGAAGGCGCAGGCGGGCTGACCATCGACCGTTACGGCCCTCAGTTGCTGGTGCAGACCTTCCACAGCACCCTGGACCGCGAATCGCTGCTGGCCGCCCACGCTGCGATCAATGCCCGGCTGGGGCTGGACTTGATGCTGGTCTACAACGACCGCTCCCAGGGCAATTCGCGGATCGATCGTACAGACCCTGTCTATCAAGCCGACGATGCCGCGCTGGTCGATCTGGTCGGCCATGAGTGGGGCCTGAATTATCGCGTGCGCGGCCGCCATGCCGGGCAGGATCCGCTGTTGTTTCTGGACCTGCGCAACGCGCGCGGCTGGGTCAAGGACCACGCCAAAGGCAAGAGTGTGCTCAACCTGTTCGCCTACACCTGTGGCGTGGGCCTGAGCGCTGCAGCCGGTGGCGCCCGGGAGGTGTGCAACCTGGACTTCGCCGAGGGCAACCTGGCGGTGGGTCGGGAAAACGGCGAACTGAACCCGCAACTGCCAACCATGCAATTCATCCAGTCGGATTACTTCCCGGCGATTCGCCAATTGGCCGGCTTGCCCATTGCGTCCCGTCGCGGCCAGAAACTGCCCAGCTACACGCGCCTTGAGCAACGCCAGTTCGACCTGGTGCTGCTCGATCCGCCCGCCTGGGCCAAGAGTGCATTCGGCACGGTGGACCTGCTGCGCGACTATCAGAGCCTGCTCAAGCCGGCGTTGCTGGCCACAGCCGAGAACGGCGTGCTGATCTGCTGCAATAACCTGGCAAAGGTTTCCATGGACGACTGGCGCGACCAGGTCCTGCGCTGCGCCAGCAAGATTGGCCGGCCGGTCCGCGATTGCCAGGTGCTTACGCCGGGCGCCGACTTTCCGTCGCAGGACCAACAGCCGCCGCTCAAGACCTTGATCTTGCAACTCTGAGCACTCACAAGTCGCGAGGAAATTTCCCACAAGGTTTGAGGGTGTAGCGTCTGGAACCAGATTGGCGTGCCATACTCAAAGGCACCTCATATCGAGAGAGTTGGCGACTACATGCCCAAAGGATTGAAACGCGCCATTGGCGCCTTGCTGGCCGTCTTCGCCATCTACAGCATGCTGGGCTTCTTCATTTTGCCCGGCATCGCCCTGCGGGTGATCAATCAGCAACTGGCGATCTATTCCACCGAGCCTGCAAAACTCGAGCGTCTGGAGCTCAACCCCTACACGCTGGAGGTGACGCTCTGGGGCCTGAACATCGGCGCGCCGGGCAAGGAGCAGATCGGTTTCGAACGGCTCTACGCCAACCTGCAGATCGACAGCCTGTGGACCAAGGCGCTGCATCTGGCCGCCGTTCATCTGGACAAGCCCAAGACCGAGGTGTTGTTCTCCAAAGACGGCAAACTCAACCTTGCCGGCCTGTTCAAACTGCCTGCGAGCGAACCGGCCAAGCCTGACGAGCCGCCTGCCAAACCCTTCCCGCTACGCATCGACGCCATCAGGCTGGCCGACGGTTACGTGCACTTCCAGGACCTGCGCCCAAGCGAGCCCATCGAGTTTCTGTACGACGCGCTGAATTTCGACCTGAAGAACCTCAGCACCCTGCCTGAAGACAACGCCGACATGACCCTGGTAGCCGCAGGCCCTGCGGGGGGGCAGATCGACTGGGTGGGCCGTATCAGCCTGGTGCCGATCTCCTCGGAGGGCACGCTGAAAATCACCGACGGCAAGATGAAAGCCTGGTGGCCTTACGTGCGCGACGCCCTGCCCCTTGTGCTCAAGGATGGCGTGCTGAGCCTCGAAACCCATTACAAGCTCAACCTGGCCAAGGAAACCGAGCTGCTGCTGGACAAGACGTCACTGAAGGTCGCGCCCTTCGCCATCGACGCGCCGGACGGCCGCCCGTTGGCGCGCCTGAAGAATCTTGAAGTCAGCGACACCTCGATCGACCTCGCCAGGCAGTTGGTCACTGTCGGCAAGATTCGCAGCCAGGGCCTGGAAACCTGGGCCGCGCGGGAAGCCGATGGCGAACTGGACTGGCAGAAACTGTTTGCCAGCCAGCCGTCGAAATCCGAGCAGAAAAAAGCCGAGACCGAGAAGAAGCAGCCAGCCACCGCCAGCGGTGCCGAAACGACTGCCAGCCAGCCGGCAGCGCCGAGCAAGCCCTGGCAGGTGCTGTTGCGCGACATCCAACTGCGCGATTACCGCATTCATCTGGCAGACAAGGCGCCCAAGGAGCCGGTGGCATTGGAGGTCGGCCCGCTCAACCTGGACATGACCGGCTTCGACAGCCTCAACAAGTCACCCTTCAACATCAAGCTCGACACGGGCCTGGGCAAGCAGGGCAAGGTCACCGCAGAAGGCCAGGTCAACCTTGCGCCGGTGTGGACCAAACTCAATGTCACCACCCGCGACATCGACCTGCGGGTGGCGCAATCCTATGTCACGCCGTTCATTCGCCTTGAAGTGCGCAGCGGCATGCTCAATTCCGATCTGGCCGTTGACCTGAAAAGCACCGAGCCGCTGGCACTGGGGATCACCGGCAAGGCGCAGGTCGATCAGTTGCACACGCTCGATACCCTCAAGTCCCGGGACTTCGTCAAATGGCAGCGCCTGAATGTCGATGGCCTGAACTTCCAGCTCGGCGACAGTCTGAGCATTGCGACGATCAACCTCGACCAGCCCTACGCCCGCTTCATGATCGCCGAAGACCGCACCACCAACATCGACGACCTGCTGATTCCGCAACCGGCCGATGGTGCGCCGGCCCCCGCGACGAAAGTGAAACCGGCTGCGCAGACCAAGACGGCACAAACTGCGGACAAACCGATGGGCATACACATCGGTCAGGTCAACATCAACAACGGCTCGGCCAATTTCGCCGACTTCAGTCTCACCCCCAACTTCGCCACGGCGGTGCAACAGCTCAACGGTACCATCGGCACCCTGGATAACCGCCAGGACAAACCGGCGCCTGTGGATATCAAGGGCAAGGTCGACCGCTATGCGCCTGTCACCATCAAGGGCGCGCTCAACCCGTTCAACCCGCTGGCCAGCCTGGACATCGCCACCAGCTTCAAGCGCGTCGAACTGACCACACTCACCCCCTACTCCGGCAAGTTTGCGGGGTATCGCATTCGCAAGGGCCGGTTGAACCTGGACCTGCATTACCTGATCACCAAAGGTCAGCTCAAGGCCGAGAACAAGGTGGTGGTCGAGCAACTGCAACTCGGTGAGAAAGTCGACAGCCCCGACGCGGTGAACCTGCCGCTGAAACTGGCGATTGCCCTGCTCAAGGACGTTGATGGCAAGATTTCCATCGAGCTGCCTGTGACCGGGGACCTGAACAATCCGCAATTCAGCGTGATGCCCATTGTCTGGCAGACGCTGCGCAACCTGATCGTCAAGGCGGCGGCCGCACCCTTCAAGCTGATTGGCGGGCTCATCAGTGGCGGTGGCTCGGAAGACCTGGGCACGGTGGCCTTCGCGGCGGGCTCCGATGAGCTGAGCCCGGAGGCGCAGGCGTCGCTGGACAAACTCGCCCAGGCCCTGCAAAAACGCCCGACCCTGCGGCTGGAAATCGAAGGCACCAGCGCCGAGGCCAGCGATGGTCCGCTGATTGCCCAGCAGCGGCTGGAGCGTGAGTACCAGAGCACGTATTACAAGATCCTGCAGCGTCGTGGCGACAAGGTTCCGGCCCAGGCGGCGGACCTGAAGGTGCCTGACGATGAAAAGGCGCCAATGCTGGACGGCATCTATCGTACCCGGCTCAAGCAGCAGCCACCGGCCGAGTGGGTCGATCTTGGCAAGGAAGAGCGCCAGAACAAACTGCGCGAGGCGGTGCTCAAATCCTGGAGCTCCAGCGCCCTGCTGCTGCGCCAGCTCGGCCAGGCCCGTGCCGGCAGCATCAAGGATTATCTGGTGGACAAGGGACAATTGGCCGATGACCGGGTCTATTTCGTCGATGCAGCCCTCGGCCAACCGGAAAAAGACGGCCGCGTCATCAGCCCCCTGCATCTGGACAGCGAGTAACGACACTTGAAAAGCGTTTTGACAAGATGCATCGCGATGATCGGCCTCGCCGCACTGAGCGGCCTGAGCCAGGCGGACACCTTGCGTTGTGGCAGCCAGCTGATCAGCGCTGGCGACCGAATGTTCGAAGTGCAGCAGAAATGCGGCCAGCCGATCAGCCAGGACATCATCGGCTACAAAGAGACGGTGAACCACTTCCGCCAGGTCGATCAGGTGCAGGTTCAGGAATGGATCTACGGCCCGAACAACGGGATGTATCAGTATCTGCGGTTCGAGGGTGGACGGTTGATAAGGATCGACAGCAAGCGCGGTAAGTGATCCGGGAGGCGCGACCGACACCGGATATCGGATCACCTATAAAACCGTAGCAGTCCGGCTTGCCGGCGATGGCGATCTCGAAGGCGCCCCCGCCGGCAAGCCGTGCTGCTACGGGGCACTACACCAGCCTCTGAAATCGGATCACCCGCGGAACCGTAGCAGCACGGCTTGCCGGCGGGGCGATTTCTGGGGCGCCGCCGGCGGGTCTGACGATCAGCGCTCGTGCAGGGCTTCGGCGCGGGCCTTGAGGACGGGCTTGAGCAGGTAGCTGAGGATGCTCTTCTTGCCGGTGATGATGTCCACCGAGGCAACCATGCCCGGGATGATCAGCAACGGATGATCGTCAGTACCCAGGTGGCTACGGTCGGTGCGCAGCTTGATGACGTAGAACGTGTTCTTCTTCTCTTCATCCTGAATGGTGTCAGCGCCGATCTGTTCCAGCTTGCCTTTGAGGCCACCGTAAATGGTGTAGTCATAGGCGGTGAACTTGATCATCGCTTCCTGGCCCGGATGCAGGAAAGCAATGTCCTGCGGACGAATGCGTGCTTCCACCAGCAGCGTGTCATCCAGCGGCACGATTTCGGCGATGTCGCTGCCCGGCTGGATCACACCACCCACGGTGTTGACCAGCATCTGCTTGACGATACCGCGCACCGGCGAGGTGACCATGGTGCGGTTGACCCGGTCTTCCAGGCCCTTGGCCGTGGACTGCGCCTTGGACAGGTTGGTACGGGCTTCGTTGAGCTGAGTCAGAGCGTCACTGCGGAACTTGCCGCGAGTCTCGTCGATCTTGCGCTGGACCTCGGCGATCGCCGCCTGGGCCCGAGGGATCGCCAGGGTAGTGCCGTCCAGCTGGCCGCGAGTTTCAACTTCGGAGCGCTTGAGCCGCAGGATATCCACCGGCGATACCGCACCCTGAGCCACCAGTGGCTCGGACATGCCGATCTCCTGACGCAACAGGTTCAGGCTGTTGCGGTACTGCTCCTGCTTGGAGCCGAACTCGCGCAGTTCCTGCTGGCGCTGAATCAGTTGCTGTTGCAGGCCGCCCACTTCGTCCACCAGTTGCTGACGACGGCTCTGATACAGCGACTCTTCGTTGGCCGCCTGCTTGGGCGCGGACTTGCGAGCCTCAGGGCTGATGTTCAGCGGACGGTCATCGACCTCGGCGCTCAGACGCTCGACGCGCAGCTCCATGGCCACGCGATCAGCTTCGGTTTCGCCGACGTTGGATGCAAAGCGCGTGTCGTCCAGGCGAATCAAAGGTGCGCCAGCTTCCACGATCTCGCCGTCCCGGGCGTAGATCTGCGCGACGATGCCGCCCTCAAGGTTCTGGATTTTCTGGATCTTGGTCGAAGGAATCGCCTTGCCTTCACCCTTGGTCACTTCGTCGATCACCGCGAAGTTGGCCCACAGTACCAGGAACACGAAAAACAGGATGACCGACCAGATGGTGATACGCACGATACGCGGTGCGTCGTCGACCAGGGCTTTCTTGACTTCGGGCATCGGCTGGCCGTCGAGCGATGGCGAGCCCTTGAAGTAGCCGAAGATACCGCCGCCGGAGTTTGGACCCGATTTAAGCAACACTGATCTGCCCCTTCTTCAACGCTTCCATCACGGCGGCTTTCGGACCGTCGGCAAGAATCTGGCCACGGTCGATCACCAACAGGCGGTCCACCAGAGAGAGCAACGAGGCCCGGTGTGTCACAAGAATCACGGTCTTTTTCTCGATAACGGCTTGCAGACGCTGCTTGAGGCGCTCTTCACCGGTGTTGTCCATGGCGCTGGTCGGTTCGTCCAGCAGCAGAATCGGCGGGTTGAGCAACAGCGCACGGGCCAGGGCGACGTTCTGACGCTGGCCACCGGACAGGTTCTGGCCACGCTCGCCCACTTGCAGGTCGTAACCGAGCGGATGCAGACGGGCAAATTCGTGCACGCCGGCAAGTTCGGCGGCTTGCAGGACCATCTCGTCATCGACGTAACGGGCGCCCGAAACCAGGTTGTCGCGCAGGGTACCCGCCAGCAGCTGGATGTCCTGAGCGACGTAACCGACGTTGTGGCGCAGTTCGCTGACGTCGATCTGGCGGATGTCCACACCGTCGACCAGCAGCGAGCCTTCATCCTGTTGATACAGGCCGACCAGCAGCTTGGCCAGGGAGCTTTTGCCTGAACCGCTGCGGCCGATGATGCCGACCTTCTCGCCCGGACGAATCACCAGGTTGATGTTCTTGAGGGCCAGTTGTTCCTGGTTCGGGTAGGTGAAATCGACCCCGCGGAATTCCATCGCGCCCTGCAGGACCTGACGGCTGAGTGGACGCTCCTCGAAATTGCGCTCTTGCGGCAGCTCCATCATCTGGTCCACCGAAACCATGGTCACCTTGGCTTGCTGGTAACGGGTCAGCAGACCGGACAACTGTGCCAGCGGGCCCAGCGCGCGGCCACTGAGCATGTAGCACGCCACCAGACCGCCCATGCTGAGGTTGCCGTCGATGATCATGTAGACGCCGAAGCAGATCATCGCCACGCCAGCCAGTTGCTGGATCAGCAGGGTCAGGTTCATGGCCAGGCCAGACAGAATCTTGACTCGCAGCTCAAGACGGCTGAGGGTGCCGATGGTCTGTTCCCAGTGGTACTGACGCTCGCTCTCGGCGTTGTTGACCTTGACCGCATCGAGCCCGGCGAGGGTTTCGATCAGGCTCGACTGGCGCTCGGCGCCCAGCGCCATGGTGCGCTCCAGGGTTGCGGTCAACGGCTTTTGCAGGAAATGGCCAATGCCCAGCGCCAGCGGGAACGCGACGATGGGAATCCACACCAGATGCCCGCCCAGCAGCGCGATCACCAGCAGGATGATCAGGGTGAACGGCAGATCGATGAGGCTGGTCAGGGTCAGCGACGTCAAGAAGTCGCGCATGCCCTGGAACTCATGAATGTTCTGGGCATAGCTGCCGACCCGCGCCGGACGGAACTTCATCGCCATGCCGACGATACGTTCGAACAGGGTCGCGGAAATGATCAGGTCGGTCTTCTTGCCGGCAAGGTCCAGGCACAGGCTGCGCAGGCCCTTGAGCAAGAGGTCGAACAGGTAGGCGCCACAGATACCGGCCGCCAGCACCCACAGGGTTGCGGTGGCCTGGTTGGGCACCACGCGGTCGTAGACGTTCATCACGAACAGCGGTGCAGCCAGCGCGATCAGGTTGATCACGAAGCTGGCAGCGATCGCATCGGCGTACAGCCAGCGCGACAGCTTGAGGGTGTCTTTGAACCAGGAACGCGCGCGAGGAATCAGCGAGCCCATGGTCACGTCAAATTTGTGTTGCGGTTGGGCAAAGAACACTTTGCCACTGTAATCCTTGGCCAGCGCTTCACGCTCGACCGTCACTTCGCCGCCGTCGCTTTCGCTGATCAGCAGCCGTGCAACATCACCATTCCATCCCAGCAGAACGGCGCAGCGACCTTCTTTAAGGAGAAGCATGGCGGGCAAGGCGATTTCAGGGATCTGTTCCAGCTTGCGGACCAGAAGACGCCCCTGCAAACCGGCGCGAGCCGCAGCACGGGGCAGCAGCTCGGCGCTCAGGCGCTGGTCGGGCAACGGCAGGCCGGTGCTCAACATCGCCCGGCTCGCCGGTTTTTGATGCAAGGCGCAGAGTGTCAGCAGACCATCGAGCAACGGATCATCATGCTGACTACGCGGATCATGACCTAGTAGGGCAGAAGGTAATTCCAAGTCCACGCTGACACTCTCTTTAAGCAATTAAAAGAATCTGGCGCCTGACGCGAGCGCGTCAAGAATCAGTTCATACCCGGCAGTTTGACTGTCGGCTTTATATCATTCTGCACAACCGATGCCAGCGGAGCCACTACGCCCTGACTTTTCAGCAGGGTGCCGATGTCAGCCTGAATGCGGTACTGGGTGTAGGTCTTCAGGCTCTGCAGCTGCACCAGACGCTGTTGCGCGGTGAACAGCTCGTTCTCGCTGTCCAGCAGGTCGAGCAGGGTACGCTCTCCGAGGCTGAATTGCTGCTGATACGACGTACGGACGCTGGTAGCCCGATCAACGTACTGCTGAGCGATAGGTACTTGCTGGGAAGCGTTGTTGTAGGCGTTCCAGGCCAGGCCCAGTTCTTCGTTCAACTGACGCAGTGCGTTGTTGCGGATATCCAGTGCCTGGCTGGCCAGGTAGGACTTGGACGACAGGTCGGCCTTGTTGCTGCCACCGGCATACAGGTTGAACTGCATGCGCACCATCGCTTCCCAGCCATTGTTGTGGCCTTCATCGCCACCGACGTTGTTGTCGGCGTTGCGACCCAGGTCGAAGTCGAAACGTGGGTAGAAGGAGGACTTGGCAGCGTCGTACTGCTTCTCGGCAGCAGCGATGTCAGATTCGGCCGAACGCAGCACAGGGCTGTTCTCGAGCATCTGGCGGCGAGCTTCTTCCAGATCCGCCGGCATCAGGGCGAACGGCGCCGGCTTTTCCAGTTGATCAGGCAGCTGACCGATGGCGCTCAGGTAGTTGGTCTGGGCGTCGGCCAGGTTGGTCTGCTCGGTGATCAGGTTGTTCTGGGCCTGAGCCAGACGGGCATCGGCCTGATCCATATCTGCCATTCGTCCGACACCGCGGCTGGTGCGCAACTTGATCTGGTCGTAGATACGTTCGTGACTTTTAAGGTTTTCCTGCGCCAGGCGAACCATCTCGCGCTGGGTAAGAACATCGATATAGACCTGCGCAACTGTCAGCGCAGTACGCTCGGATGTGTTGAGCAAAGAGTAACCGCGCGAGTTTGCGGTGGCTTGTTGACGCCCAACTTCGTTACTTGTCGCAAACCCGTCGAATAGCATTTGACGCAAACGGATGGCAGACTCGCCGCGGTTCAGCGTCTGCCAATGATTGTTGTCATTCTGCGCACGCGTCGTTGGCGTGTCCGAACCCGCTCTGCCGTACCCCGCCGTGACATCCACACGAGGCAGGTAACCACCCTTGGCCGCACGGACTGCATAGTCCTGGGCAATGCGGGCGTTGACGCCTGCCTGCACCTCGGGATGAACGTCCATGGCCTTCTGCATGGCTTCTGGCAAGGTTTGTGCCTGCGCAAAGCCGACGGAGAGAACGAAAGGTACAGCGGTGAGGAGTTGCACTCGCATTTTGTTTACTTCCCGAGAACGTACTTGTTCGAAAACGCAGCATTCACTGCTGCATTGCATGAGAGTCATGAAGGAGATCGGCGGAGTCACGTTGTTCTGAAGGGCGTCTGGGAGCGAACAACCGAAATACACGATCTCAGAAAATATCAATGTGACATTACGGAAGCGATTGTTTAGGATGGCGCGGAATAGGTCAATAGTTTGGCATAAAGTTAATGTCTGACCTTGAAAATAGCAGTTAATAAATTGACGTCAAATAATTAACAATAACTAAATCAAATACTTATTTAATTGACGCCAAAGTTTTGTAGTTACTGAACACCCCAATACGAATCGGCATCCCTTAGTGACCAGTCGGCATGACGGATACCAACTGAACGGTAAACTCGGAGAGTCACCCCCATGAGCAGTGTTGTTGCCATCGTCAAAAGCATTGTTGGCCAAGTAGTCGCAGTTTCCCCGGAAGGGATTCGCCGTGTACTCATCGAGGGTGATCGGCTGCTAGCCGGCGAGCAGGTGCTGACGGGCCCGGAAGGCTCTGTCACGCTGCAATTGCCGGACGGCCGTCAGTTGGACATGGGCCGTGACAGCCAGTGGAGCTCGGAAACCCCGACGTCCACCACCAACATCGCCGAAGCCACCGCACAGGCCGCACCTTCGGTTGCCGAGCTGCAGCAAGCCATCGCCGCGGGCGCCGACCCGACCAAAGACCTGGAAGCGACCGCAGCGGGCCAGACCACCGGCACCTCGGCCGACGGCGGCAACGCAGGCGGCGGCCACAGCGTGGTGATGCTGACCGAAACCGCAGACGTGGTGAACCCGAACATCGGCTTCAACACCGCAGGCCTGAGCAACAACGCCGTGGCCGGCATTCAGGAAGACGCCGCGGTTCCCCAGCGCGAATCGACCCTGAGCCTGAGCGCCACGTCGACCCTGACCGAAGAAGGCGGCGCGCTGGTATACACCGCCACCGTGACCCAGGCGCCGCTGAGCGACCTGACCATCACGCTGTCCAACGGCTCGCAGATCACCATTGCCGCCGGCCAGACCACCGGTTCCGTCACTGTGCAGATCCCCAACGGCAACACGCCGTACCTGGACGCCCATGACATCACCACCACCATCACCGGCACCACCGGCGGTGCTGGCCTGGTCCTGACCACCAACCCGGCGCCAGCGACGACCACCATCACTGACACCATCGACACCACCGTTGCCACCATCACCGGCAGCACCCAGGTGACCGAAGGCCAGTCGGCGACCTACACCATCAGCCTGAGCAACCCGGCGCAGACCGAAGTCACCATCAACCTGACCTACAGCGGCACCGCTGCCAACGGCACCGATTACACCCAGGTGGTCAGCGTCAAGATTCCGGCCGGTTCGAGCAGCGTCACCTTTGACCTGGCGACCATCAACGACACCATTCCCGAAGGCGTCGAAAACGTCACCGTATCGATTGGCGCCATCACCGGCGGCAACTTCGAAAACGTCGTGGTCAGCGGCACCAACGGCAGCGTGACCACCACCATCATCGACAACGATGCCCTGCCAGTGGTCGACCTCAACGGTGCGGCGGCAGGCACCGACAACCAGGCCACTTTCACCGAAGGCGACAAGGGCGTGGCGATTGCGCCTGACCTCAAAGTCACCGACGTCGACAGCCCGCTGCTGCAAGGCGCCAAGGTCACCCTGACCAACGCCCAGGCAGACGACAGCCTGGTAGTCGGCAGCCCGAACGCGAAAATCACCGTCACCACGACCACCGTCAACGGCCAGATCGTGCTGACCCTGAGCGGCGCAGCCACGTCTGCCGAATACGAAGCCGTGATCAAGTCGATCACCTTCGGCAACAGCAGCGAAAACCCGAGCGCCATCGACCGCAACATCACCGTGACCGTCAACGACGGTCAGAATGATTCGGTTGCAGTCACCAGCACCGTTCACGTCGTACCGGTCAATGATGCCCCGGTCGTGACCGCGCCAACCCAGGTGACGACTGCTGAAGACACCCCGCTGACGTTCTCGGCGGCCAACGGCAATGCCATTTCCATCAAGGACGTCGATGCCAACCCGACTGACGTTCTGAAGATCACTGTCACCGTGACCGGCGGCACGCTGGTCCTGACTGGCGGCGCAACCAGCGATGCCCAGGGCCACCTGACCCTGTCCGGCACGCAGGCACAGATCAACGCCGCACTGGAAGGCGCGACCTTCACGCCGGTACAGGACTCGAACAACACCACCGGCACCGCCGGCCTGTCGATCACCGTCGACGACCAGGGCAACACCGGCACCGGCGGCGCTCTGACCGGCTCGCAGTCCATCAATATCGACGTGACGCCGGTGAACGACGCTCCAGTAGCGGGCATCAGCAACGGCACCGGGGTTGAAGACACCGTCACCACTGGCCAACTGGTCGCCAGCGACGTCGACAAGGGCGACGTGCTGACCTACACCATTGCAGCCAAGGACACTCCGGCCGGCCTGACCCTGAACAGCGCGACCGGCCAGTGGACGCTGGACGCCAGCAATGCCGCTTACCAGCACCTGGCCGCTGGCCAGACCACGACCCTGAACGTACCGTTCACGGTCACCGATGCTGCAGGCGCGACCAGCACCTCGACCTTGACCATCGTCGTTACCGGCACCAACGATGCCCCTGTGGCCAAAGCCAGCACCGGCACCGGCGTGGAAGACACCACCGCCACTGGCCAGTTGCAGGCCAGCGATGTGGACGACAACGACGTCCTGACCTACAGCGTCAAGGATGCCGACAAGCCAGCCGGTTTCACCGTTGACGCCACTGGCAAGTGGACCCTGGATGCCAGCAACGCGGCATACCAGCACCTGGCCGCCGGCCAGACTGCGACCCTGGACATCCCGTTCACTGTCACTGACAAATCGGGCGCAACCAGCACCTCGACTCTTACCATCACCGTTACCGGCACCAACGACGCGCCTGTGGCGACCGTCAGCACCGCTGCCGTGGACGAAGACAAATCCGTCAGCGGCCAGCTGCAAGCGACCGATATCGACGACAACGATGTCCTGACCTACACCGTCACCGACGCCAACAAGCCAGCCGGCTTCACCGTTGACGCCACTGGCAAGTGGACTCTGGACGCCAGCAACGCGGCATACCAGCACCTGGCCGCCGGACAGACTGCGACCCTGGACATCCCGTTCACTGTCACTGACAAGTCGGGCGCCACCAGCACCTCGACCCTGACCATTACCGTCACTGGCACCAACGACGCGCCTGTGGCGACCGTCAGCACCGCTGCCGCGGACGAAGACAAATCCGTCAGCGGCCAACTGCAAGCCACTGACATCGACGACAACGACGTCCTGACCTACACCGTCACCGACGCCAACAAGCCAGCCGGCTTCACCGTTGACGCCACTGGCAAGTGGACTCTGGACGCCAGCAACGCGGCATACC
>NZ_JBIVCX010000007.1:164379-172499 GCF_044746825.1 Pseudomonas sp. NPDC090201 | reverse complement strand
CATACCAGCACCTGGCCGCCGGCCAGACCGCGACCCTGGACATCCCGTTCACTGTCACCGACAAGTCGGGTGCCACCAGCACCTCGACCCTGACCATCACCGTTACCGGCACCAACGATGCGCCTGTGGCGACCGTCAGCACTGCTGCCGTGGATGAAGACAAATCCGCCAGCGGCCAGCTGCAAGCGACCGATATCGATGACAACGACGTCCTGACCTACACCGTCACCGACGCCAACAAGCCAGCCGGCTTCACGCTGGACAGCGCCACCGGTCAATGGACCCTGGACGCCAGCAACGCGGCATACCAGCACCTGGCCGCCGGCCAGACTGCGACCCTGGACATTCCGTTCACCGTCACCGACAAGTCGGGCGCCACCAGCACTTCGACCCTGACCATCACCGTCACCGGCACCAACGACGCGCCTGTGGCGACCGTCAGCACTGCTGCCGTGGATGAAGACAAATCCGTCAGCGGCCAGCTGCAAGCGACCGATATCGACGACAACGACGTCCTGACCTACACCGTCACCGACGCCAACAAGCCAGCCGGCTTTACCGTCAACGATGCAGGCCAGTGGACCCTGGACGCCACCAACGCGGCGTACCAGCACCTGGCTCAAGGCCAGACTGCGACCCTGGACATTCCGTTCACTGTCACTGACAAGTCGGGCGCAACCAGCACCTCGACTCTTACCATCACCGTTACCGGCACCAACGACGCGCCAGTGGCGACCGTCAGCACCGCTGCCGTGGACGAAGACAAATCCGTCAGCGGCCAGCTGCAAGCGACCGATATCGACGACAACGATGTCCTGACCTACACCGTCACCGACGCCAACAAGCCAGCTGGCTTCACGCTGGACAGCGCCACCGGTCAATGGACCCTGGATGCCAGCAACGCTGCATACCAGCACCTGGCCGCCGGCCAGACTGCGACCCTGGACATCCCGTTCACCGTCACTGACAAATCGGGCGCAACCAGCACCTCGACTCTGACCATCACCGTCACCGGCACCAACGACGCGCCTGTGGCGACCGTCAGCACCGGCACCGGCGTAGAAGACACCACCACGACTGGCCAACTGCAAGGCAGCGATGTGGATGACAACGACGTCCTGACCTACAGCGTCAAGGACGCCGACAAACCAGCCGGTTTCAGCGTCAACGACGCGGGCCAGTGGACCCTGGACGCCAGCAACGCGGCGTATCAGCACCTGGCTGCCGGCCAGACCGCGACCCTGGACATCCCGTTCACCGTCACTGACAAGTCGGGCGCAACCAGCACCTCGACCCTGACCATCACCGTTACAGGCACCAACGACGCGCCAGTGGCGACCGTCAGCACTGCTGCCGTGGACGAAGACAAGTCCGTCAGCGGCCAGCTCAACGCGACCGATGTGGACGACAACGACGTCCTGACCTACACCGTCACCGACGCCAACAAGCCAGCCGGCTTCACGCTGGACAGCGCCACCGGTCAATGGACCCTGGACGCGGGCAATGCGGCCTATCAGCATCTGGCGGCCGGTGAAAAACTGACCATCGATGTGCCGTTCACCGTCACCGACAAGGCCGGTGCGACCAGCACTTCGACCCTGACCCTGACCATCACCGGCACCAACGATGTACCGGTTGCCTCGGCGAGCGTTGGCACCGCCAAGGAAGACACGGGCCTGGCCACCGGACAACTGCTGGCCAGCGATCCGGACAGCACCGACACCCTGACCTACAGCATCAAGGATGCCGACAAGCCGGCCGGCTTCACCCTGGACAGCGCCACCGGCAAGTGGACCCTGGACACCAGCAATGCGGCGTACCAGAACCTGGCCGAGGGCGAGGTCCAGACCATCAAGGTGCCGTTCACCGTCACCGACAATAACAACGCCACCAGCAACGTCGAATACCTGACGCTGACCGTCACCGGCACCAACGATGCACCGGTTGCCCAAGCGGCCACCGTTTCGGCCGTGGAAGACCAGATGACCGGCAGCGGCGTTGTGAGCAACGCCACCAACGGCTCGTCGATGGTCATCACCGTGACCACCACTGAAGCCAACCAGAAGGTCTCCTTCAACTGGAACTTCAGCACCAGTGACTACAAGCCGTACAACGACTTCGCCTTCGTACAGGTCAATGGCAAGCCGGCAACGACGCTGAGCGACATCAATGCGGTCGGCAGCTACGGCTCGTCAGGCAACCAGACGTTCTCGCAAGTCTTCGACAAGCCAGGCACTTATCAGATCGTCGTCGGCGTCGCCAACCAGGGCGACAGCCTGCAGAACTCGACGCTGAACGTGGGCAACGTCACCGGCGCTATCGTGAACTCCGTCGTGACCAACGGCGCGGTCTCGGCCAACGCCGGCAACTATGTGCTGACCACCAGCGGCGAGACCGCCCAGCACATGGCCCAGCAGGTCAACAAGCCGGCGATCCTGTCGGGCGAACTGACCGCAACCGACATCGACCACAACGCCGTGCTGACCTTCAGCCAGACGCCAGGTACGCCTGCCGTTGACGGCTTCACCCTGAACGCTCAGGGCAAGTGGACTTTCGATCCGAGCAACGCCGCTTACCAGAGCCTGGCAGCCGGCGAAGTCAAGACCATCGTCGTCAACTACACCGTGACCGACGAACATGGCGCCACCGACACCAGCACCCTGACCATCAAGCTGACCGGCACCAACGACGCACCGATCGCCTCGGCGACCACTGCTGCCGTGAACGAAGATGCCAGCGTCAGCGGTCAGTTGCAGGCTACTGACATCGACCACAACGACGTCCTGACCTACAGCGTCAAGAACGCCGACAAACCGGCCGGCTTCACCGTTGACTCCACCGGCAAGTGGACCCTGGATGCCAGCAACTCGGCCTACCAGCACCTGGCGGCCGGCCAGACCACCACCTTGAACGTGCCGTTCACCGTCACCGACAAGTCGGGTGCCACCAGCACTTCGACCCTGACCATCACCGTCACCGGCACCAACGACGCACCTGTGGCCTCCGCCAGCAGCGCCCTGGCACTGGAAGACAAGAGCGTCAGCGGCAAGCTGCAAGCCACTGACATCGACGACAACGACGTCCTGACCTACAGCGTCAAGACTGCCGACAAGCCAGCCGGTTTCAGCGTCAATGCCGCTGGCCAGTGGACCCTGGATGCCGGCAATGCGGCCTACCAGCACCTGGCAGCCGGTCAGACGACCGTGCTCAACGTACCGTTCACCGTCACTGACAAGTCGGGCGCGACCAGCACCTCGACCCTGAAAATCACCGTGATCGGCACCAACGATGCACCGATCGCCAAGGCCAGCATCGGCACAGGTCTGGAAGACACCAAGACCACCGGCCAACTCCAGGCCACCGATGTCGACGACAACGATGTCCTGACCTACAGCGTCAAGACTGCCGACAAGCCAGCGGGCTTCAGCGTCAACGCCGCCGGCCAGTGGACCCTGGATGCCGGTAACGCGGCGTACCAGCACCTGGCCGCAGGCCAGACCACGACCTTGAACGTGCCGTTCACCGTCACCGACAAGCTGGGCGCGAGCAGCACCTCGATCCTGACCATCACCGTCACCGGCACCAACGACGCGCCTGTGGCCAAGGCCAGCACTGCTGCCGTGACCGAAGACAAGTCCGTCAGTGGCCAACTGCAAGCCACCGACGTCGACGACAACGACGTGCTGACCTACACCGTCACCGATGCCAACAAACCGGCCGGTTTCAGTGTCAACGCTGCTGGCCAGTGGACCCTGGACGCCAGCAACGCGGCCTATCAGCACCTGGGTGCCGGCCAGACCACAGTCCTCAACGTACCGTTCACCGTCACTGACAAGTCGGGTGCGACCAGCACTTCGACCCTGAAGATCACCGTCACCGGCACCAACGATGCACCGGTTGCCCAGGTCAGCACCGGCACCGGCGTGGAAGACACCAAGACCACCGGCCAACTGCAAGCCACCGATGTCGACGACAACGACGTGCTCAGCTACAGCGTCAAGAACGCCGACAAGCCAGCGGGCTTCAGCGTGGATGCCAGCGGCAAGTGGACTCTGGACGCCGGCAACGCGGCTTACCAGCACCTGGCCGCAGGCCAGACCACGACCTTGAACGTGCCGTTCACCGTCACCGACAAGCTGGGCGCGAGCAGCACCTCGATCCTGACCATCACCGTCACCGGCACCAACGACGCGCCTGTGGCCAAGGCCAGCAGCGGCACAGGTACTGAAGACACCACCAGCACCGGCCAGCTGCAAGCCACCGATGTCGATGACAACGACGTGCTGACCTACAGCGTCAAGGACGCCGACAAACCAGCCGGTTTCAGCGTCAACGACGCGGGCCAGTGGACCCTGGACGCCAGCAATGCGGCGTACCAGCATCTGGCCGCCGGCCAGACTGCGACCCTGGACATCCCGTTCACCGTCACCGATAAGGCTGGCCTGACCAGCACCTCGACCCTGACCATTACCGTCACTGGCACCAACGACGCGCCTGTGGCGACCGTCAGCACTGCTGCCGTGGACGAGGACAAATCCGTCAGCGGCCAACTGCAAGCCACTGACATCGACGACAACGACGTGCTGACCTACACCGTCACCGACGCCAACAAGCCAGCCGGCTTCACCGTTGACGCCACTGGCAAGTGGACCCTGGACGCCAGCAACGCTGCCTACCAGCACCTGGCCGCCGGCCAGACTGCGACCCTGGACATCCCGTTCACCGTCACTGACAAGTCGGGCGCAACCAGCACCTCGACCCTGACCATCACCGTTACCGGCACTAACGACGCGCCTGTGGCGACCGTCAGCACCGGCACCGGCGTGGAAGACACCACCACGACCGGCCAGTTGCAAGGCAGCGATGTGGATGACGGCGACGTCCTGACCTACAGCGTCAACGATGCCGACAAGCCAGCCGGCTTCAGCGTTGATGCCTCCGGCAAATGGACCCTGGACGCCAGCAATGCGGCGTACCAGCACCTGGCTGCCGGCCAGACCGCTACCCTGGACATCCCGTTCACCGTCACCGACAAGGCCGGTTTGACCAGCACTTCGACCCTGACCATCACCGTCACCGGCACCAACGACGCGCCTGTGGCGACCGTCAGCACTGCTGCTGTGGACGAAGACAAGTCCGTCAGCGGCCAACTGCAAGCCACTGACATCGACGACAACGATGTCCTGACCTACACCGTCACCGATGCCAACAAGCCAGCCGGCTTCACCGTTGACGCCACTGGCAAGTGGACCCTGGACGCCAGCAACGCTGCCTACCAGCACCTGGCTGCCGGCCAGACCGCGACCCTGGACATCCCGTTCACCGTCACTGACAAGTCGGGCGCCACCAGCACTTCGACCCTGACCATCACCGTCACCGGCACCAACGATGCGCCTGTGGCGACCGTCAGCACCGGCACCGGCGTGGAAGACACCACCACGACTGGCCAGTTGCAAGGCAGCGATGTGGATGACGGCGACGTCCTGACCTACAGCGTCAACGATGCCGACAAGCCAGCCGGCTTCAGCGTTGATGCCTCCGGCAAATGGACCCTGGACGCCAGCAACGACGCCTACCAGCATCTGGGCGCAGGCCAGACCACGACCCTGTCCGTGCCGTTCACCGTCACCGACAAGGCCGGTTTGACCAGCACTTCGACCCTGACCATCACCGTCACCGGCACCAACGACGCGCCGGTTGCCAAGCCCGGCGCTGCTGCCGTGACTGAAGACAAGTCCGTCAGTGGTCAGCTGCAGGCCACCGATGTGGATGACGGCGACGTCCTGACCTACACCGTCAAGGATGCCGACAAGCCCGCCGGCTTCACTCTGGACAGCACCACCGGCCAGTGGACTCTGGACGCCGGCAACCCGGCGTACCAGCACCTGGCAGCGGGCGAAATCGCCACCGTCACCGTGCCGTTCACCGTGACTGACAAGGCAGGTGCCACCAGCACTTCGAACCTGGTCATCACCATCACCGGCACCAACGACGCACCGATTGCCGTCAACGACATCGGCGCGACCGTCACCGGCAGCCTGCAAGGCAACTACTACGGCTACAAGGAAGGCACCGACGGTCCGAACCTGGGCACCATCAAGCAGGCCCTGGACTTCATCGCCTCGCACAAGGCTGACGCGAGTTTCGACGCGAAGACCCTGAACTACGGTGGCGGATTCGGTAACGACCTGGGCCACTCCGGCAACCTGGATACATTCCTGGGCAGCGACAAGGGTTCGCTGGTCTACACCAATGGCACCACCCAGACCACCACTTCCGATGCCATCATCGAGCTGGCTGGCAAGGTGAGCATGGCGGCCGGCACCTACTCGCTGAAGATCACTGCAGACGATGGCTACATCGTGCTGATCGATGGCAAGCAGGTGGCGCTGTACAACGCCAACCAGTCGCCGACTACCCATACCACCACGTTCACGCTCGATAACGGCGGCGAACACGACATCCAGATCGTCTATTGGGATCAGGGTGGTCAGGCACAGTTGAAAGTCGAAGTGGCCTCGGTCGTCAACAACGTGACCGGCGCCTACAGCGTGCTGGGCACCAACCCTGACATTGCGCTGGCGCACAGCACCCTGACGACCCTCGAAGACCAGCCTCTGGTCATCAAGGCGCAGACCATCGTGGGCAACGACACCGATGCCGACGGCGACAAGCTGACCATCAACTCGCTGCAAGGCCATGATCCGAAAGTCGCCTCCGACGTCTTCGACGCCAGCGGCAAAGTGGTCGGTTCGGTCATCATGGATGCCGCTGGCAACGTGATCTTCACCCCGGCCAAGGACGTCAACGGTCCGGTCAGCTTCAGCTACACCGTCACCGATGGTCACGAGACTTCCAACACCGCGACCGTCACGGTCAACGTGGTGGCGGTCAACGACGCACCAGTGGCAGTCGCCAGCTCCGGCACCGGTGTTGAAGACACCATCACCAAAGGCCAACTGCAGGCGACCGACGTCGACGCTGGCGATGTACTGACCTACAGCGTCGCCGATGCCAGCAAACCGGCAGGCTTCAGCGTCAACGCCGCTGGCCAGTGGACCCTGGACGCCGGCAACGCGGCCTACCAGCACCTGGCCGCAGGCCAGACCACCACCCTGTCCGTGCCGTTCACCGTCACCGACAAGGCCGGTGCGAGCAGCACCTCGGTACTGACCATCACCGTTACCGGCACCAACGATGCGCCTGTGGCGACCGTCAGCACTGCCGCCGTGGACGAAGACAAGTCCGTCAGCGGCCAGTTGAAAGCGACCGATGTCGACGACAACGACGTGCTGACCTACACCGTGACCAACAAGCCAGCCGGCTTTACCGTCAACAACGCAGGCCAGTGGACTCTGGACGCCAGCAATGCGGCTTACCAGCACCTGGCGGCCGGCCAGACGACCACAGTCAACGTGCCGTTCACCGTCACCGACAAAGCGGGCGCCACCAGCACCTCGACCTTGACCATCACCGTCACCGGCACCAACGACGCGCCAGTGGCCACCGTCAGCACTGCTGCCGTGGACGAAGACAAGTCCGTCAGCGGCCAGTTGAAAGCGACCGATGTCGACGACAACGACGTGCTGACCTACACCGTGACCAACAAGCCAGCCGGCTTTACCGTCAACAACGCAGGCCAGTGGACTCTGGACGCCAGCAATGCCGCTTACCAGCACCTGGCGGCCGGCCAGACGACCACCGTCAACGTGCCGTTCACCGTCACGGACAAAGCGGGCGCCACCAGCACTTCGACCCTGACCATCACCGTTACCGGCACCAACGACGCGCCTGTGGCGACCGTCAGCACTGCCGCCGTGGACGAAGACAAGTCCGTCAGCGGCCAGTTGAAAGCGACCGATGTCGACGACAACGACGTCCTGACCTACACCGTGACCAACAAGCCAGCCGGCTTCACCGTCAACGATGCAGGCCAGTGGACCCTGGACGCCGGCAACGCGGCCTACCAGCACCTGGGCGCAGGCCAGACGACCACCGTCAACGTGCCGTTCACCGTCACCGACAAAGCGGGCGCCACCAGCACTTCGACCCTGACCATCACCGTTACCGGCACCAACGACGCGCCTGTGGCGACCGTCAGCACTGCCGCCGTGGACGAA
>NZ_JBIVCX010000007.1:106987-164286 GCF_044746825.1 Pseudomonas sp. NPDC090201 | reverse complement strand
GGACGAAGACAAATATGTCAGCGGCCAGCTGAAAGCGACCGATGTCGACGACAACGACGTTCTGACCTACACCGTGACCAACAAGCCAGCCGGCTTCACCGTCAATGATGCAGGCCAGTGGACTCTGGACGCCGGCAACGCGGCCTACCAGCACCTGGGCGCAGGCCAGACCACCACCGTCAACGTGCCGTTCACCGTCACCGACAAGGCCGGCCTGACCAGCACCTCGACCCTGACCATCACTGTTACCGGCACCAACGACGCGCCTGTGGCGAAAGTCAGCACTGGCACCGGCGTGGAAGACACCATCACCACCGGCAAGCTGCTGGCCACCGATGTGGACGACGGCGACGTCCTGACCTACACCGTCAAGGACGCTGACAAGCCTGCCGGCTTCACCCTGGACAGCGCCACCGGCCAATGGACTCTGGACGCCGGCAACCCGGCGTACCAGCACCTGGCAGCGGGCGAAATCGCCACCGTCACCGTGCCGTTCACCGTGACTGACAAGGCAGGTGCCACCAGCACTTCGAACCTGGTCATCACCATCACCGGCACCAACGACGCACCGATTGCCGTCAACGACATCGGCGCGACCGTCACCGGCAGCCTGCAAGGCAACTACTACGGCTACAAGGAAGGCACCGACGGTCCGAACCTGGGCACCATCAAGCAAGCGCTGGACTTCATCGCCTCGCACCGGGCTGACGCGACCTTCGACGCGAAAACCCTGAACTACGGTGGCGGTTCTGCGTTCAGCAATGACCTGGGCAATTCGGGTAACCTGCAATCGTTCCTGGGCTCCGACAAGGGCTCTCTGGTCTACACCAACGGCACCGCTCAGACCACCACCTCCGATGCGATCATCGAACTGGCGGGCAAGGTCAACATGGCCGCGGGTGACTACTCGCTGAAAATCACTGCTGACGACGGCTACATCGTCTTCATCGATGGCAAGCAAGTCGCCGCCTTTGACGGCAACCAGTCGTCCGCCGACCACACCACCACCTTCTCGATCGCAGCGGCAGGTGACCACGATATCCAGATCGTCTATTGGGATCAGGGCGGCTACGCACAGCTGAAAGTCGAGGTGGCCTCGATCGTCAACAACGTGACCGGCGCCTACAGCGTTCTGGGCACCAGCAACGCAGTGACCCTGGCGCACAGCACCCTGACGACCCTCGAAGACCAGCCTCTGGTCATCAAGGCGCAGACCATCGTGGGCAACGACACCGATGCCGACGGCGACAAGCTGACCATCAACTCGCTGCAGGGCCATGATCCGAAAGTCGCCTCCGACGTCTTCGACGCCAGCGGCAAAGTGGTCGGTTCGGTCATCATGGATGCCGCTGGCAACGTGATCTTCACCCCGGCCAAGGACGTCAACGGTCCGGTCAGCTTCAGCTACACCGTCACCGATGGTCACGAGACTTCCAACACCGCGACCGTCACGGTCAACGTGGTGGCGGTCAACGACGCACCCGTGGCAGTCGCCAGCTCCGGCACCGGTGTTGAAGACACCATTACCAAAGGCCAACTGCAGGCGACCGACGTCGACGCTGGCGATGTACTGACCTACAGCGTCGCCGATGCCAGCAAACCGGCAGGCTTCAGCGTCAACGCCGCTGGCCAGTGGACCCTGGACGCCGGCAACGCGGCCTACCAGCACCTGGCCGCAGGCCAGACCACCACCCTGTCCGTGCCGTTCACCGTCACCGACAAGGCCGGTGCGAGCAGCACCTCGGTACTGACCATCACCGTCACCGGCACCAACGATGCACCTGTGGCCAAGCTCAGTTCCGGTACCGGCCTGGAAGACACCACCACCACAGGCCAGCTGCAAGCCACCGATGTCGACGACAACGATGTCCTGCACTACTCGGTCGCCAACGCCAACAAGCCAGCCGGCTTCAGCGTCAACGACGCAGGCGTGTGGACACTGGATGCCAGCAACCAGGCGTATCAACACCTGGCCGCCGGTGAAAAACTGACACTGACCGTGCCGTTCACCGTCACCGACAAGGCCGGCCTGAGCAGCAGTTCGGTTCTGACCATCGTCGTCACCGGCACCAACGACGCGCCTGTGGCCAACGCCACCAGCGCAACGGGCCTGGAAGATGCCGGTCAAACCACGCCTGCAATCGCCATCACCCTGAGCGGCAACGATGTCGACGGCACCGTGAGCAAGTTCAGCCTGTCCGACCTGGACGACCTGAGCAGTCACGGCAAGTTCTACAGCGATGCCAATGCCACGATCGAGCTGACCAACCTCAGCAACATCGCAGCCACGAACAACTCGGCGACGATCTACTTCAAGCCGACTGCAGACTGGAGCGGCAGCACCAGCTTCAACTACACCGCCGTGGATAACCTGGGCCTGGCAAGCAGCAAGGCGACTGGCACCATCAACGTCACTCCGGTCGTCGATCAGCCGTACGTGACCGTCGGCCGCGACGTGATCACCAGCACCGGTCTGGTCAAGGACGTCTGGGTCAAGACTCTGCAAAACATGGGTAACAACGGCAACGGTGCAAGCGAAGACACCATCAAGGCGGGCTTCGCCAGCGCGCCGGCCCCGACCAGCGAGACCACCGCAACCAACGCCAGCGAGAGCAACGTTGTCGAGGGCACCGGCACCAAGCTGTCCGGCCTGATCTACCTGGAAGCCGGCAAGACCTACACCTTCGGTGGCTCGGCGGACGACAGCCTGCTGATCACCATCGGCGGCAAGACCGTTGCCAACGCGGCGTGGGGCACTGCCGGCGGGGCGATCAGCGCGACGGGTTACACGCCCACCGCGACTGGCTATTACACCCTGGACATCTACCACTACAACCAGGCGGGTGCGGGCAACTACAACATCAACCTGACCACCACCGTCGGCAACACCAGCCAGACTGTGGCGCTGACCAGCGCCAACGTGCCGCTGTACGCTTCGTTGACCGACCTGACCAATTCGGGCCTGACCGTTTCGGACCTCAATGAAGTCAGCGGCGTCAAAGGCGAGGGTTACTACGCCGGTTACGAGCTCAACCACGGTCTGGAAAATGGCGTGGTCAAGCTGGCTCCGGTTGCCGCAACCTTCACCGACAGCCAAGACGGCTCCGAGACGCATACTCTGGTCCTGAAGCTCACCAGCTCCACCGGCGACGCCAAGGCCCTGGCCAACGGCATCATTACCGATGGTGAAGGACACAGCGCAACCCTGGCCGATGCGGCCAAAGGGCTGGATGTCAGCACCTGGAATCTGGCAAGCCTCACCGTCAAGACGGCCTACTACAGCGGCCAGTTCACCCTGAACGTCACTGCGACCGCCACGGAGAAAGCGCTGGTGGGCGTGCCTGGCGCCACGGCGACCGCGACCGACAGCAAGAACATCGTCGTCACTGTCGATGCAGGCACCTACAAGGCCACCGAAGGCACAGCCGGCGACAGCACGGTCACAGGTACCGCGACCAACGACATCGTCGTGGCGGACGTCAGCGCGATGAAGCTGGTCAAGGGTCAGAACTACGACATCGCGTTCATGGTCGACACCTCGAGCAGCATGTCCGGCAACCTGAAAACCATGGTTGATCAGATGAAGCAGGTGTTCTCGACTCTGGCTGCTGCGGCAACCAGCGAGCAGGCCGGCACCGTCAAGATCTACCTGACCAACTTCGCCAGCAGTGCGGCCAACGGCATCACGGTCGATCTGTCGAAAGCCGGCGCCCTGACCACGCTGAACAACTACCTGGACGGCCTGAAAGCCAGCGGCAACACCAACTATGAGGCGGTTTTCAACAAGACCACTTCCTGGTTCGGCAGCAGCGATGCGGTGAACGCCGGTGCGCAGAAGTTGACCTTCTTCATCACCGACGGTCAGCCGAACGTGTTCGACTCCAGCATCAAAGGCGTCGGCAGCACGCTCGATTCGCACACCACTGCCGCCTACAACAAACTGGCAGCAGCAAGTAACGGTATCGAAGCGATTGGCCTGAACACCAGCGCGCTGGACAAGTACGACACCAACAACCACTCGCAGAATGTCATTGACGTTTCCAAGCTCAAGGACGCGATCCTGAGCAACGAAACCCTGATCGGTCCTGGCAAGGACACCGTCACCGGCGGCGACGGCAACGACATCCTGTTCGGTGACGCCATCCACTACGGCACGCTGGAAGGGACTGCGGCGCTCAAGGCATTCGCGGCCGATGCGTTGAAAGTCAACGTATCGACCATCGATGACAAGGCACTGCATCAATTCATCTCCAGCCACGTGGACGATGTCTCGAAACTGGCCAACGGGTCGAATACCTACGACACCAGCAAGTTCCCGCTGCTGGCAGACGGCAACGACACCCTGCTGGGCGGCAACGGCGATGACATCCTGTTCGGCCAGGGCGGCACCAACACCCTGATCGGCGGCAAGGGCAACGACATCCTGGTCGGTGGCAGCGGCAAGGACACCTTTGTCTGGCAGGCTGGCGACACCAACAGCGGTGGCTTTGACGTGATCAAGGGCTTCAGCGAGAAGGTCGACAAGATCGATCTGCATGACCTGTTGCAAGGCGAGGACAGCAACGACCTCAACAACCTGAGCAAGTACCTGCAGATCACCAACGATGGCAAGGACACCACCATCGAAGTCAGCAGTGCAGGCAAGTTCACCACCGCCACCACGGCGGCGAACGCTGGCAGCACGGCCGATGTGCATATCAAGGTCGAAGGCGTGACCTGGAACAACGACATGCTCAAATCTCTGGTTCAAGGTACTGATCCGACCATCAAGGTCGATCATCACTGATAGATCAGTCGCGTGAGCTGATGTACTGTGCTGGCAGCCGTTACCGACGGCTGCCAGCCGTTGCATTCAATGAGGAATGAGCCATGTTTTACGTTCAGCGCGATGCAGAGGGTGTGCTTGTTCGTGTGGAGGCGGCAGCCTTTGCCGAGGCGACAGACCAGCTACCGGCCGACGATCACGAGATCCAGGCGTGGTACGCCAACGAGATCGTTGAAAAGAGCCTGAACAAGTTGAAGTTGAGCGACACGGACATGATCCGGGTACTCGACGACTTGATTCAGGTATTGACCAGCAAAGGAATCCTCAACATCACCGACCTGCCCCCGGCAGCCCAGGCGAAGTTGATGGACCGTACCCAGGCCCGTGAAACCCTGGGCGGCCTGAGCGATTTGATCAATGATGATGAAACGCGGTTGATCTAGCAGGAGCGCGCGCGACAGGCTTCACACCCCACCCTTGTAGGAGCGCGCTTGCCCGCGATTGCGGTCGTTCAGGCACTGATGTGCTGAATGACAAACCGCCGTCGCGGGCAAGCGCGCTCCTACAGGCGTACTCCGACCCCGTAGCAGTCCGGCTTGCCGGCGATGGCGGCCGTTCAGGCACTGATGTGCTGGATGATACACCGCCGTCGCGGGCAAGCGCGCTCCTACAGGCGTACTCCGACCCCGTAGCAGTCCGGCTTGCCGGCGATGGCGCCCTTGAAAGCGCTATCGCCGGCAAGCCGGACTGCTACGGGGTTGGTGTTTTGCGCGGGCTCACTTCCATGGCGCCGGGTCACCGACCAACTGGCCCTGCACCCCTTCCATGCCCATCTCGACGATCACCTTGCGCTCGCCCTCGGTCTCGACCCGTTCGGCGATCAATGGCAAATCGATGCTATGCGCAGCACGCTGAACCGCTTCGATGAACAGCCGCTTGTGGCTTTCTTCGTCGATGGCGCGAATGTAACTGCCGTCGATCTTCAGGTACGCCAGGCCAAGATGCGCCAGGTTGCCGATCATGCTGAAGCGCCCGCCAAAACGCTGCAGGGCCAGGGAGAACCCGGCCGACTTCAACCGACGCGCCAGCTTCTCCAGCACCGCCTGTTCCGGCAACTGTTCCTCGCCGATCTCGAACGTCAGGCGCGAGCCCACCTTAGGATGCTGACGCAGCAACTCGAAGACCTGATCCAGCGCATCGGCGTCAGCCAGCGTCGGCGCCGAGAGGTTCAGCGCCAGGCTTTGATCGTGGGTTTCAAGATGCGCCAGCACCTGCTTGAGCATCATCAGGTCCAGCCGGCTCGACCAGCCAAAGCGCTCGATCCACGGCAGGAACCGTCCTGCCGCGATGGCGTAGCCCTGCTCGTTGATCAGCCGCGACAGCACTTTGTAATGCAGCACCCGGTCAGGGCTGGCCGACTCGACCACAGGCTGGAAAAACAGCTCGAAGCGGCCATGGGTCAGCGCATGATCCAGCGTGCGATACCAGGTGTGCTGATCGTCACCCACGCTCGCCACAAGGCCATTCTCGGCGTAGCTCCAGGTCTGCTCGCCCTGGGTTTCGGCTACCGACAGCGCCTGGTCGGCCAGCCCCAGCAAGGTCAACGGCGCCTCACCCGGCGTATAAGCGGCCAGGCCCATGTGCGCGACCGGTGACAGGTCGGAAGCACCGGTAGCACCCAGTACCTGCAGCGCCTGCTCAAGGTCCCTGACCAGCTCCAGCGCCTCATCGCGTTCCATGCCCGGCGCCAGAACGGCAAACTCACCACCGCGGGAGCGGCTGATAAGGTTGCGGATCTTCGGATATTTTTCGCAGTGATTGCTCAGCACCTGCGCCACCGCGATCAACAATGCGTCAGTACGCTTGCCGCCCAGCCGCTGGTTCAGGCCGGCCAGATCCTGTACTCGCAGCAGCAACAGATGGCCTGCGCGGTGCTCCTCCTGACTGCTGACATGAGCCTTGAGCTGCATGTCGAAATAGCGCCGGTTCGACAGCCCCGTCAGGCTGTCCTGATAAGACTCCACCCGCAGTTTCTCGCTGCGCTCGGTGCTCTCCTTGAACAGCGCCTTTAGCTTCTCGACCATCTGGTTCATCGCCTGAACCACCCGCCGCAATTCAGGCGTGCGAGGCAGCTCAGGCAAGGTCAGAAACTCGCGACGGCCGATAGCCTGGGACTGCTCGACCATGTAATCGAGCGGCTTCAACTGCCGACGCAGCAGCATCGCACCGAGAATCGCACTGACGATGCCACACACTACCAGCCAGCCCAGGCTACCCAGCGCGCTCTGCCACAACTTGGCCAGGGCGAACATCGGATGGCTGACCACCTCGACCCGCGCCGCCTGCTCCCAACCCCGGCTGACGATGGCCTCGCCGCCCGCCGGCTCAAGGCCGATGGCATTGATGAACCACTGCGGCACACCCTGGTTGTCAGGGGTTGCACTGCGCTCGACGATTACCGCGTTGGTCGCCAGGTCCACCACACGAATGCTCGCGTAGTAGCCGCTGTCGAAGATCGAGGTGGTCATCAGTTCGACCATCGCCGGGTCGTCGATGTTGGCCGTCAGCGACAGCGCCAGCGACGTCGCCGCATCCTGGGCATGTGAGCGCAACTGGTTGACGTACTGGGCCCGCGAGCTTTCCAGGCTGACGACAAAGCTGCCCGCGAACGCGACCACCAGAAACAGACAGATAGCGATCAACAGCTGTTTGAACAGAGACATCAGAGCTCCTAATTCTCAGGCTCGGCCGGGAAGCCTTCGGCGGCCATTTTCTTCAAAACGTCCTGCCAACGGGACAGACGCTTGGTATCGCTGACTTTCTTGTTGCCCTGCGCGCCCGGTAGCCACAACCCCTCGGCATTGAAGGAGTAGACCGGCAAGAGATCCTGCCGCTGGTTGGCGGGTTTGATTTCGTCGATCAGACTGTCGAGCACCAGCGGCATTGCATTGGGGCTCGAATAGTAAGTCAGCACCATGTGCGCACGGTTCAGACGCAATGCCTTGACATAGGTGATGAGCAGCTTCTCGCTGGGCACACCCAGGCGGCGCAGGCTGAAATACTTGGCGATGGCGTAGTCTTCACAGTCACCTGCGCCCTTGATCAAGGACTCCACAGGCGTTGCCCAGTAGTCGACCTCATGCCACAGGTCGATGTCTTCTTCGTAGCGCATCTGCTTGTTGAAGAACTGGTTCACCACTTTGAGCTTGTCCATCTCGCCGATCTGCTTTTCGGTCGACAGCAGATTCTGCCAGGCATCGATGCGCTGCTTGCCGGCCCCCAGAGGCCCATACAGCGATTCGGCCCGACGGCTGATGAGGGAAAAGTCCCAATCGGCACTCAGATAGCTCGCACACGCCGTGCACGTCAGTGCAAGCGCCAGAAGCAACCAGAATCCGGGGCGCTTGTGGGCGGAACGTACTGCCAATTCGTCTAGTCCATCGGGCGAGCGGAGAACCGGAGCAGATGGTGAGGGCTTGGGCGGGAAAAGACAATGGCGTAGTGAGATCATCGCTCCCTGTTACCTCACGTCGATTCCATTCACAACACCCTAACTGTAGCAGTCCGGCTTGCCGGCGGGCAGCGGTGTATCAGTGAATCCTCTATTGACTGACACACCGCTGCCCGCGGGCAAGCCCGGCTGCTACGAACGTAACGCGGCGCGGCGCGGTTACGGCTTACGCTTGCGCGGTCCGGTATTGAACACCGGCACCTTGCGCACAGGCTTGGCCGCCGGCGCTTCCGGTGCAGCGTCGCCACTGTCGACCCACTTGCCCAGATTGCGCTTGCCGCCGCCGCTGACTTTAGGCTTCTTCGGCTTTTTCGGTTTCTTCAGAATCTGCCCCGAGGCGTCGGTCACCGGGACCCGGTGCTCGGGCTCGAAATCCGGCTCTTCCTTGCGTTGCAGGGTCTGGCGGGTCAGGACTTCGATGGCGCTGAGCAGGTCGACTTCGTCGGCGCAAACCAGGGAGATCGCCTCGCCTGTCTGCCCGGCACGGCCGGTACGACCGATGCGGTGGACGTAGTCCTCGGCGACGATGGGCAGATCGAGGTTGACCACGGTCGGCAGGTCGTCGATGTCCAGGCCGCGGGCCGCGACGTCGGTCGCAACGAGGATCTGCACTTCGTTGGTCTTGAAGCGGTCCAGCGCGCGCTGGCGGGTCGCTTGCGGCTTGTCGCCGTGAATGCCGTCGGCATTGATGCCCAGACCCTGCAGACGGTCAACCAGTTGATCGACGCCGACGCGGGTCTTGGCGAACACCAGCACCTGGCCCCAACGCTGCTTTTTCAGCAGATGGATGAACAGCTCGCTCTTGCGCTTCTTGTCGACGGTGACCACCCATTGCTTGACCGAGGTCGCCGCGACGTTACGCGGGCTGACTTCGATGCTCAGCGGGTTATCGAGCATCTGCCCGGCCAGTGCGCGGATCGGGTCGGAAAAGGTGGCCGAGAACAGCAACGTCTGCCGGCGTTTGGGCAAGGCTGCGTAGATATCACGCAGCTCCTGGGAGAAGCCCAGGTCCAGCATGCGGTCGGCTTCGTCGAGCACCAGGGTCTGAACCTGGGAAAATTTCACCGCGTTCTGACGATGCAGGTCCAGCAGCCGGCCCGGGGTAGCCACCAGTACATCGACTCCGCGCCGCAGTTTCATCATCTGCGGGTTGATGCTGACACCGCCGTACACCGCGTACGTGGCCAACGGCAGGTGTTCGGCGTACTGACGGATCGCCTCATGCACCTGTTCGGCCAGCTCGCGAGTCGGCACCAGCACCAGCGCGCGCACCGAGTTGGCGGCGACTTTCGGGCCTTCCATGGTCAGGCGTTGCAGCAGCGGCAGGGCGAAACCTGCGGTCTTGCCGGTGCCGGTCTGGGCAGCGGCCATCAGGTCGCGGCCTTCGAGCACAGGCGCGATGGCCTTGGCCTGAATGGGAGTGGGCGTCTGGTAGCCAAGTGCCTCAAGGGCACGCAGCAGGGGTTCGATCAGGCCAAGGGAGGCGAATGTCATGGGGGTACCGTGAAAATAAATAAACGCTTTAGGTTTCGTACGAAAAGTCGGCGAGCGAAAGTCAGGCAAGGCAAAAACAGGCGAGGAAGCGGAGTTTACGGGTTGTAAATGAGCATTCCGAGCCTGTTTTTAACGCAGCATGGCTGAGCGCAGCCACTTTTCCTGCGAAACCTGGCGCAGTTTACCCTGTCTGGACGGCACTCTGCTTGCGCCACTGCGGCAAGCCGATCAACACGACGGCGCTGATGATGACGCACATGGCCGCCGCTTCCGCCGCACCAATGTGTTCATCGGCGAACAGGACACCCAGCATCACCGCCACGGCGGGGTTCACGTAGGCGTAACTGGTGGCGGCCGCAGGGCGCACGTTTTTCAGCAGGTACATGTAGGAGCTGAATGCGACGATGGAGCCGAACACCACCAGGTACGCCATCACCAGCCAGCCAGAGGTGCCGGGGGATTGAACCATGCGCTCGCCGCTGACGTAGCTGCCGATCAGCATCATGGCGCCAGCGGTGAGCATTTCGCAGCCACTGGCCATGGCGCCGGGAGGAAGCGGCAGGTAGCGGCTCCAGACCGAACCGAACGACCAGGTCGCGGCGGCGAAGATCACCAGCGCCGCGCCGAGCGGGCTTGCCTGCAGGTTGGAACCCAGGTTGAGCAGGCCGATGCCGATCAGGCCCAGCACGATCCCCGCCCACTCAAGCGAGGTGTTGCGGTGCCCCCATAGCAGGCCGAACAGCAGCGTGAACAGCGGCACTACGGCCACCGCCAATGCCGCCACGCCTGATGCCACACCGTTGTGCTCGGCCAGGGTCACCGCGCCGTTGCCGCAAGCCAGCAACAGGAAGCCGATCATGGCCGAGGCTTTCCACTCTTTCCAGGTCGGCATCGGCGCGCCGCGAAAGCGCATGAAGGCAAACAGGATGGAACCGGCGATGGTGAAACGCACACCGGCCATCATCAGCGGCGGCCAGGTTTCGATACCGATACGAATGGCCAGATACGTGGAGCCCCAGATCACATACAGCGCGAAAAAGGCCCCGATCAGCAGCAGGGGAAAACGGCGAGTGGCAGGCATGAGCGGCTCAACTTTTTATTCGGTGAGTACCTCATCAGGATTCACCGGAGTGTTTTTTGAGGTGCCATTTTAAGGAGACAGCGTTTACATAATCAGTAACAACTGCAGATTATTCGACCCGTACACTTTCACACGCCCCACGAAGACCTACTGGCATGACGCACTTGATGTGTAGGAGCGCGCTTGCCCGCGACAGCGGTGTGCCTCTCAACCTGTTTGTCAGGGGCAGATCGCCGTCGCGGGCAAGCGCGCTCCTACAGGGTTCAGTGAACTCAAGCCCCGCGGTGCTTGCTGATGGCGTCGATCATTTTCTTCGTCGGCACTTTCTGCAACTTGCAGAGTAACTGGTGGGAAACAGCGGCGATCCCGTGGGTATTGCGCAATTCAAGGCTCAGGTGCGCGGTGAGGTTGGCAGCCATTTCGGCGTCGGCCATCGCCCGGTGTGCCTTGCCGGTATTGGGCAGGCCCGCCCAGGACGTCAGGGTGCCGAGCTTGTGGTTGGGTGCGCTGGGCATCAGGCGTCGGGCGAGCAGCATCGAACAGGCGAAGCTCTGCTCGCGGGTGCGCTTGATGCGCGACAGTTCGTAATCCCAGAACTTCTGGTCGAACGCGGCGTTGTGCGCCACCAGTGGTGTCAGGCCGACGAATTCGGCGACTTCGTTCATGACCCGATCGGCCGGCGGTGCCGTGCGCAGCATGCTGTTGCTGATGCCGGTCAGGGATTCGATGAAACCCGGAATGCGCACGCCGGCGTTCATCAGGCTCTGGTAGCGCTCGACGATGACGCCCTGCTCCATGATCACCACGGCAATCTCGGTCGCCCGGCAACCGCTGCCTGGGGAAATGCCGGTGGTTTCGAAGTCGATGACGGCGATGCGTTCTTGCATGGGTAAACCTTTATCTATGTATGCACACACGCTGTAGGAGCGCGCTTGCCCGCGACTGCGGTGTATCTCTCAACCTATTTGTCACAGGCAGATCGCCGTCGCGGGCAAGCGCGCTCCTACAGGTGTGAGGCGCCTTCAGTTCTTGAGCAGCAACCCGCCCTCGATCGGCACATAACGGCTGGCGGCGCGGATCAGCGAATTCGCGGTCAGCCCAGGCACGCCGTAGGCCACCGCCTCGACGCCGTGCTTGCTGATGATACGGTCGAGCAACAGGTCGAAATCGCCGTCGCCGGAGGCCAGCACCACTTCGTCGACGCTGGGCGCCACGTCCATGATGTCGATGGTGATGCCCACGTCCCAGTCGCCCTTGGCCGAGCCATCGCTGCGCTGGATATAGGGCTTGAGCTTGACGGTGAATCCCAGGTTACGAAGGATCTGCTGGAATTGCTGCTGTTTGCTGTCGCCACGGTCGATGGCGTAGGCGTAAGCCTCGACGATCTGCCCGCGCTTGCTGATGTCCGCCCAGAGTGCGGCATAGTTGAAGTGGCAACCATGGGCCTGACGCACTGTGTAATACAGGTTCTGTACGTCGGCAAACACCGCGATTCTTCTCACCGGAACTCCTCGATGCGCTGGCAGGCGACAACGGCCCGAAAACCGGACCGGCGCTCAGTATGCCAGTTTGGGGAGGGGATTGAAGAGAAGCGTTTGCTTGAAGGCCTGCAACGACATACCCCGTAGCAGCACGGCTTGCCGGCGGGAGCGGCGTGTCAGCCAATGCAGGGTTGCCTGACACACCGCCCCCGCCGGCAAGCCGTGCTGCTACGGGGGATATGCGGTTCAGCGATCAAACGTACGAATCGTCATCATCGCCGCCGAAAAAGCCGCCATCGTCGTTGCCGTAGTCGGTATCGGCAAAACCGCCGGAGTCATTGCCCCAGCCATCGTTGCTGGTGACACGCTGCTGATCGTCGCCCCAACCGCTGCCATTGCCCAAATCGTTGTTACTGGCTGGCTGCGCAGGCTGCTCTTCGATGATCTCGACGATTTCCTGCGGCTGGCTGTTGTGGTGGAACAGGCTGCTGATGCCTTCAGCCAGCATCACACCGCCTGCCACGCCCGCTGCGGTTTTCAGCGCGCCACCCAAGAAGCCACTACCGAATGGCGCAGCCGGCGCCTGTTGCTGCGGCGGTGGAGCGTAGTTGCCCTGCTGTGGCGCGTTGTAGGGCGGTGGGCTGGACGGGCCATTGTCGCGCCAGCCACCCGAGGACGGAGGCGGACTGGACGGGCGCGAAAAAGAAGAAGCCGGCTGCTGCGGCTGTTGCGGCTCGCGCGAGCCACCACCGAAGATGCTCGACAAGAAGCCACCGCCGCCCTGCGCGGGCGCCTGGGCCTTGGCGCGCTGCAGCTCGGCCTGCAATTGCTGGATCTGTTCGTCGCGCTGGCGGCTCTGGGCCTCCAGCTGCTTGATCGCGACCTCCTGCACCAGGATCGCCTGCGCCATATAGTAAGGCGCGGCAGGTTGCCGGGTCAGGTGCTCCTTGATCAGCGCCTCGGCCTGGGCGTCTCGGGGGGCCGAATCGGTTTCCGCTTGCTTGAGTTTGGTAAACAAGCCATCGATCAGGGTTTGCTCTTCGCTGTGCATGGCGACCTCGTTAGATTGCCGTAGGAATTCTGTGACTGACGCAAGTGTCAGACACAAACAGTAATGGGGCGTTTCAAGGGGCTTTCAATAGGATGTAGAAAAAGTTAAGAAGCCCGCGACCGCCCATCCGATTGGCCCGCTCACCGGCTCTACGTTAAAGTGTCGGCCTGCTTTTTCCTGTGATCCTTTCATGAATCCGCTGACCATCATTCAAGACTCGCTTTACTTCTTCCGGCGTCATTTCGTCAGCATCCTGTCGTTGTGCCTGCCGCTGGTGATACTCGAAGCCCTGACCAAGCAAGTGCTGGGCAGCTCGGCACCAGACGGCTCGGCAAGCTGGCAACTGCTCATCGGCCTTGCGTTCTACCCGTTGTACACCGGTGCTCTAATCCTGTTCCTGGACGCCAAAACCCGGGGCGAAACGCCCGCCAAGCGCGATCTGTTCGCCGCCACGCTACGCCTGTGGCCGACGTTCGCCGTGCTGACCGCCCTGAGCACTCTGCTGATCATGGCGGGCCTGTCGCTGTTCATCGTTCCCGGTGTCTGGGTGATGATCAAACTGGTGTTCTCCGAGTACCTGCTGGTGCTGCGCGGCCTGGGCCCGCTGGATGCCATGCGCGAAAGCTTCAAGATGACCCGCGGCCATGTGGTGCGCATTCTGGTCTGCGTGCTGTTCGTCTACATCCCGCTGTCGGTGCTCGAAGGCCTGAGTTTCTACGTACTACCTGAACAGCAAAGCCCGATGCTGTCGTTGGCGGTGGACTCCATTTCCAGCTTCCTGCAGTTGTTCATCAGCGTGGTGATGTTCCGTCTGTTCATGCTGATCGACGAGCCTTCGCGACCGTCCTGAGGAGCGTCGATGCCCCGCCTGCTGCGTTATGGCGTGTTTCTGGCCCTGTTGCTCGCGCTGATCGCGGGGCTGATCTACAACCTGACCTGGCACCCGGCCAGGCACGAACGCATGCCGGTTTCCTGCAACGCCAGGGGCGCCGCGCCTCCGGTCCTGGTACCCGGCCAGGCGCTCAAGGTCATGACCTGGAACATCCAGTACCTGGCCGGCAAACGCTACGTGTTCTGGTACGACATGGCCGACGGCAGCGGCCCGGACAAGCGCCCCACCATTCAGGACATCGCCTACGACCTCGACGAAGTCGCCCGGGTGATCCGCGACGAACAGCCGGACATCGTGCTGTTGCAAGAGGTGAACGACGGCGCCAAGAACACCGACTACACCAATCAACTGGCGCTGTTGCAGGAACGCGTCACCGACCTGTACCCCTGCAGCACCGAAGCCTTCTACTGGAAATCGGATTTCGTCCCCAATCCGCACATCTTCGGCAGCGTCGGCATGAAGCTCGCGACCCTGAGCCGCTTTCGCATTGAAAAGGCCGAGCGCCTGCAACTGCCCTCCCCAGAGGGCAACCTGATCGGCCGCCAATTCGAGCCCCGCCGCGCATTGCTGGTCAGTTACCTGCCGTTGGCCGGTGACGGGCACCTGGCCGTGGTGAATACCCATCTGGGCGATTTCCACGAAGGCGACGACACCTTGCAACGCCAGGTCGCGGCCACCACGCAGTTGCTCGACGGGTTCGAGCAAAACGGCATCCCGTGGATCAGTGGGGGCGACTTCAACCTGCTGCCCCAAGGCCAGTACCAACGCCTGCCAGCCGAGCAACGCGCGCAATATTCGCCCGAAAGCCAGTTACACGCGCTGTGGGACAAATACCCGATGATCCCCAGCAATGACGACACCAACGGCGAGGATCGGCGCAAGTGGTATACCCGCTTCCCGAACGACCCACGCATCAGCGGGCCGGACCGCACCCTCGACTACCTCTTCTACAGCCCGACCCTGAAGCGTGTTGACGCACAGGTCCGCCAGGCCGACACCCTGCAGATATCCGACCACCTGCCGGTGATTGGACGCTTCCTGTTGCCTGCTGCGCAGTAAAGTCGCCTCCTACGCCCTCCGGGCAGAATCAAACGCGGACGTCAGGCGCACCTCCGATTCAGAAACAAAAGCGGACATCATGCGCACCTCCGATCTGCTTAACCATCAATTGGCCGTCGCGGCCTTCTCGATCAAACGCGCCACAGCTTCAGGATGGGAAACCATGACCACGTGGGAGGCGCCCTGGATGACTTCGGCTTCCCTGGCATTTACCCGCTTGGCCATGAACGCCATGGCTTGTGGCGGGATGTTCTTGTCCTTGTCGCCGTAGATGTACCAGGACGCAATGTGTTTCCACGCAGGGTTGCCCGCCTTCTCGTTCAACGCAGCTTCGGTGACCGGTCGCTGGGTCGCGGCCATCAGCGCGGCCTGGGGAGCAGCAACATCCGCGGCGAACTGGTCGTGAAACTTGTCCTGCTGGATGTACAGGTCCTTGCCACCATCGGCCAGGGGGACCGCCGGTGCCAGGGTCGGGCCGAGGGTGCTGCCGGGGAATTTTCCTGCCAACCCGGCGACGGTCTCGCCGGTTTCCGGCGCGAACGCACTGACATACACCAGCGCCTTGACGTTGGGCCGGTCGTTGGCGGCCTCGCTGATGACATTACCGCCATAGGAGTGGCCGACCAGCACCACCGGGTGCGCAATGCTGGCGATCAGGTTGGAGATCGAGGTGGCGTCACTCTTGACCCCACGCAGCGGGTTGGCGGCAGCCACCACCGGGTAACCGTCTTTTTCCAGAATCTGCACCACGCCGTTCCAGCTCGAGGCATCGGCAAAGGCGCCGTGCACCAGCACGACCGTGGGTTTCTCGGGCTGGGCAGACGCATGGGCGCCCACCAGCAGGCTGGCCGCAAACGTCAGTGCGACGAAGAGCTTGTTCATGGATAACTCCTTGATGGACGCCGTCACGGCGCGAATCGGGTGAAGACGTAATCGTGGTTTTGCACGCGAGCCTGGTGGCAGGCGAAGCAGGTCTGGTGTTGAGCCTCATCGGCAGGCTTGCCGTCGATGAAGCGGCCAAATCCCCAGCCGCCGGTGGAGGCGTATTTCTTTGAGTCCTTGACCATCACCTGAACCGTGGTGGCGGCGCCGGGAATCGATGCGGGCTCGAATTCCGGCGACTGGACGTGCTTCCACGCCAGCTTGACCAGCACCGTGCCGTCGGGAAACGGCAGCACACCGCCTTCATAGGCGTTGATCGCCACCTCGTTGCCGACCACGGCGCGCAGTTCATTCAAGGGCGCGGCTTCCTGTGCGGGGGCGATCAAGACCCATTTTCTGTAGCCCTCGGGCACCTTGACCCCGTAGATCGGCGACACCTGGGCATCACTGGAATCGCCCAGGGCGACTCCAGCAGTGGCCAGCGCGACCGTTCCCGCAATGACGCCAATGGCCGTCAGTCGCTTGAGTTTCATCGCTGCATTCCTCACAACCGGCTCAAAGGTGATCGGCATCGACAATCGCCTGGGCGAACGCCTGCGGCGCTTCCTGTGGCAGGTTGTGGCCGATGCCGCCGCTGATCAGGCGGTACTCGTACTTGCCGGTGAAGCGTTTGGCGTAGGCCTCGGCAGGTGGGTGCGGGGCGCCGTTGGCGTCGCCTTCCATGGTGATGGTCGGCACGCTGATGGACGGGAAGGCTGCGAGTTTCTTCTCGATGGCGTCGTAGCGCGCCTCGCCCTTGACCAGCCCCAGGCGCCAGCGATAGTTGAAGATCGAGACCGCCACATGGTCGGGGTTCTGCAAGGCGGCTGCGCTGCGGTCATAGGTGGCGTCGTCGAAATCCCACTTGGGCGACGCGAGTTTCCAGATCAGCTTGGCGAAGTCATGGGTGTTTTTCTCATAGCCCAGGCGACCGCGCTCGGTGGCGAAGTAGAACTGATACCACCACTGCAACTCGGCTGCGGGCGGCAACGGCGCCTTGCCCGCTTCCTGGCTGCCGATCAGGTAACCGCTCACCGCGACCAGCGCCTTGACCCGCTCCGGCCACAGGGCTGCAACGATGTCGGCGGTGCGCGCACCCCAGTCGTAACCGCCGATCACTGCCTGCTTGATCTTCAGGGCGTCCATGAAGTCGATCAGGTCCACCGCCAGCGCCGCAGGCTGGCCGTTACGAACGGTCTTGGCCGACAGAAACCGCGTGTCGCCATAGCCGCGCTCGTAGGGAATCAACACCCGATAACCCTTGGCCGCCAGCGCAGGCGCCACGTCCACGTAGCTGTGGATATCGTAGGGCCAGCCGTGCATCAGAATGACCGGCGGCCCATCCGCCGGGCCGACTTCGGCGTAGGCCACATCCAGCAGCCCGGCCTTCACATGCTTGAGCGGACCGAATGAAGTGTTGCTGCCAACGGTTATAGGGCCAATCGTGGACGCGGCCACCTCAGCGGCGCTGGCCTGGGACCAAGCCCCGCCCAAGGCGCCCAGTTGTAGCAGCGCAACGGCCAGGATCGAGGGAGCCAGCAGGCGCCGACGCAGGGGCGCGGCGCTCGGGTTGATTGCAGTCAGTTTCATGATGAACCTCCTTTGCGAGCCGCCAGGGGGGGCGGCACAGATAGTGGTCACAGACCGGTTATTGCCCGGCCTTGGCGCTGTCGGACTTGACCGAGGCACGCAGTGGACGGAAGGCGCTGCGCAGTTCTTCGCTGAACAACTGGGGTTGTTCCCACGCCGCGAAATGCCCGCCCTTGTTCACTTCGCTGAAGTAGGAAAGCGAAGGATAGGCGCGCTGTGCCCAGCTTTTTGGCGCGCGGTAGATTTCGTGAGGGAATACCGTGATCGCCACCGGCACCGTGATCGTGTCGGTCTTCTGCGCGGCGGCGCTGAAGTTATTGTTGTTGTTCTCCCAATAGAACCGGGAGGAGGACGCGCCGGTGTTGGTCAGCCAGTAGAGGCTGATGTCGTCGAGCATTTCGTCGCGACTGAGCACGCGCTCGGGCTGGCCGTCGCTGTCGGTCCAGGCGGCGAATTTCTCGTACATCCACGCGGCAGTGCCGGCAGGCGAATCGGCCAGCAGATAGCCGATCGTCTGCGGACGGGTCACCATCATCGCGCCGTAGGCGGCGTTGCGGCCGAAGAAGGTTTTCAGCGAGTCATAGGCACGCAGCTCTGCATCGCCCAGGCCGGTAGGCGCCGACTCGCCGCTGTTGATCGGTTTGACCAGCTCCGGCGGCACGGTGGCCGGCATGTTCAGGTGAATGCCCAGCAAGCCGGGAGGCGCCAGACGCCCCAGCGCATCGGAAATCACCGAGCCATGGTCGCCGCCCTGGGACACATAGTGGCTGTAGCCCAGGCGCTTCATCAGCACATCCCAGGCCTTGGCCACGCGATCAGGCCCCCAGCCCAGCTCTGTGGGCTTGCCGGAAAAACCGTGGCCGGGGATCGATGGAATCACCACGTCGAACGAATCCTCGACTTTGCCGCCGTAGGCCACAGGGTCGGTCAGCGGGCCGATGGTCTTGAGGAACTCGAACTGCGAGCCCGGCCAGCCGTGGGTCAGGATCAGCGGCATGGCGTGGGGATTGCGCGAGCGCACGTGAATGAACTGGATGTCCACGCCGTCGATGGTGGTGATGAACTCCGGCAACGCATTGAGCCGGGCCTCGGCCTTGCGCCAGTCATAGCCATTGCCCCAGTACTTGACCAGCGCCTGGACCTGCGCCAGTTGCACGCCCTGGGAGGTATCGGCCACCGTTTCCTTGTCCGGCCAGCGGGTGTGGGCGATGCGCTGCTTGAGATCGACCAGCTCGGCTTCGTCGACATGAATCTTGTAAGGGCGGATGGCGGCGCTCGCAGGGTCGGCGGCCAGAACAGCGGGCGTCGAACCGGCAAACAGTGCCAGGCCAAAGGCGCCCGCCAAGGCCGAACCGGCCAGACGACGCTGCCAGGTCATCGGGGGGATGGCTGCATGCATGATCAATCTCCTTGGGAAGTGGCCGGCCCGGATGGGTAGGCTTAGCCACGCTCCGACTCACGTGAGACTGATGACACCACCGCCCCTTGCCCCAAGCGATTACACCAAGGTGTCGGTGCATACCTATGTATAGGCTGCGCATAACGGCGGCTATCAGGAGCTAACCGCGTGCCACGACGACACCCACGTATGATGGTCCGGCGCAGTTCCCCTGGCGCATCCTCAACAATCGGCGACAGCGAGAACACCACCGGCATGCACAACGAAATCGAGCGACCTCGTGCAACCGAAGACAGCCTGCGCAGCCTGATCGACGCCGTGCCGGGATTTGTCTGGAGCGCTGCGCCCGATGGCTACGTCACCTTTCTCAATCAGCGCTGGGCCGACTACACCGGCGTGCAACTGTGCGATGCCCAGGGCTTTGGCTGGACCCAGTCCCTGCACCCCGACGATGCCCCGGAGCTGGCGGTCTACTGGGGGCAGCTATTGCAGTCGGGCGAAGCGGGTGAGTACGAGGCCCGACTGCGGCGCTTCGACGGCACCTATCGCTGGTTCCTGATCCGCGCCGTGCCGCAGCGTGACGAGTCCGGCGCGATCCTGTGCTGGTACGGCGAAAACACCGACATCGAAGACCGCAAGCGTGCCGAGATGCTGCTGGCCGGCGAGAAACGTCTGCTGAGCATGATCGCTGGCGGCTCTGCCCTGACGCCGATCCTGGAGGCGCTGTGCGAGCTGGTCGAGGCCTCGTTCAACGGTGGGCTGTGCAGCATCGTGCTGGTCGATCTGAAACACCCCTACCCCGCATCCGAACCCGTGCCTCGCATCCAGCCCGGCGCCGCGCCTCATGTGCCACTCGATCTGGTGCCGGGTGCCGACGGTCGGCCGGCCGATGCAGTGCTCTGCCCCGTCGCCATGGCCGCAGTCACCAACGAACAAGTGATCGTGGGCGACCTGAACCACGAAACCCGCTGGAACGGCTGGCGCACCCGTGCGCTGTCCCATGGCTTGCAGGCCAACTGGTCGACGCCTGTCACTTCGACCAACGGCACGGTGAGCGGGATCCTGTCGATCCTCCATCGCGAGCCGCAAACCCCGTCCACGGCGCAACGCAATCTCATCGCCCAGTGCACCCATCTGGCGAGCATCGCCATCGACCGCGCACGCAACGAGGCTGCATTGGGCAAGATACGTTCCGAGCTGACGCACCTGGCGCGGGTAGCAAGCCTCGGCGCTCTGACGGCGTCCATCGCCCACGAGGTCAACCAGCCGCTGGCGGGCATCATCACCAACGCCAGCACCTGCCTGCGCATGCTCGGCGCTGATCCGCCCAATGTCGCCGGAGCCCTGGAAACCGCGCGCCGCACCATTCGCGACGGCAACCGCGCCTCGGACGTCATCAACCGGCTGCGGGCCTTGTTTTCCAAGAAAAGCATCACCCTCGAAAGCGTGGACATCAACGAAGCCGCGCGGGAAGTCATCGCCATGCTGCTGGGCGAACTGCAACGCAACGGCGTGATGCTGCACCCCGAATTTGCCGACAACCTGCCTCAGGTGATGGGCGACCGCGTGCAATTGCAGCAGGTCATTCTCAACCTGATCCTCAATGCCACAGAGGCGATGAACACTATCAGCAGCCGCTCGCGACACCTGCAGGTCAGCACCCACGCTGACGACAACGACCGCGTCTGCCTGACGGTGCGCGACAACGGCAACGGCTTCGACCCGCAAGATGTGCAACGGCTGTTCACGGCCTTCTACACCACCAAGAGTTCGGGCATGGGCATCGGCCTTTCGGTCAGCCGTTCGATCATCGAACGCCACGAAGGCTCGCTGTGGGCGACCGTGAACGAGGACGGCCCCGGCGCCAGTTTCCGCTTCGCGCTGCCGCGCATCACCCAGAGCGACAACGCGGGCGAGAGCGTCACGACCCAGGAGACCCCCTGATGGATACCCCATTGCTGATTACCGTGGTCGATGACGACGAGTCCGTGCGCGAATCGTTGCCGGATCTGCTGCGCGAATTCGGGTTCCGGGTTCAGGCCTTTTCGTGCGCTATGGATTTCCTTGCGTCCGAGTACCTGGCACAGACCCGCTGCCTGATCCTGGACATCGCCATGCCAGGCATGTCCGGCCTTGAGCTGCAAAAGGAACTGAAGTTACGTCGCTACGACATCCCGATCATTTTCATCACCGCTCACGGAGATCCCGCCGAGCGCCCGCGCCTGATGAACCAGGGCGCCGTGGAGTGCCTGATGAAACCCTTCAGTGAAGCTGCGTTGCTCAAAGCCCTGAGCGCCGCGCTGCCGGTGAGCTGAGTGCAGGATCGAGCCCTTGAGGAGGTGGCTTATGAGAACTGACGACGCGCTTGCGCAAGGACGCAACGCCGTGACGAACGACCCCACCCCGGTGGTGTTCGTGGTCGATGACGATGTTTCAGTGCGCGAGTCGCTGGAGTTGCTGATCGACTTCGCCAAGTGGCGGCCAAGACTGTTCGAGTCCGCCCGGGCGTTTCTCGATCAACCCCAGGCGCCGGTGCCCAGTTGCCTGGTGCTGGACATCAACCTGCCTGACCTGAACGGCCTGGACCTGCAAAACATGATCGCCACCGAGCGCCCGGACCTGCCGATCATTTTTCTCACCGGTTACGGCGACGTCCCCCTCACCGTGCGCGCCATGAAGGCCGGGGCCATGGAGTTTCTGACCAAGCCGTTCGATGACGAAGTGCTGCTGCGCGCCATCGCCGATGCGCTCGACCACAGCCGCGCAGCGCTGGTCCGTGAAGACGGCCTTCGCTCACTGCGCAGCGCCCACGCCACCCTGACCCCGCGCGAGCATGAGGTGCTGGGCATGGTGGTGGCCGGTCGGTTGAACAAGCTGATTGCGTCGGACCTTGGCATCAGTGAAATCACCGTCAAGGCCCATCGCGGCAAGGTGATGCGCAAGATGAAGGCGCGTTCGGTGGCCGATCTGGTCAAGATGAGCGCGCTGCTGGGGCTGCGCTGAGCTGCCGGACTAAAGCTGTTCCCAGAGCGCCTGCAGTTGCCGCAAGTCCAGGGTGTCAAAGCCTTCGGTGAACTGCTCGCGGCACAGACCGATCAGCGCTTTTGCCTCGCTGCGCCGCCCGCGATCCAGCCAGAGCGCCGCCAGATCCATCGAGGTTCTCAGCGCCCATGCCCGCGCCCCTTGCTTGCGGGCCAGATCCAGAGATTCGGTCAGCGTGATCTCGACCCTTGCGTAGTCGGTAGGCGAGAGTGTCTTGAGAATGCCCGCCTTGATCCGCAGCAACTCAGGCAATGCAAAGGCATCCGCGCTGATGCGGCAGTGCGCGATGGTGCGATCGACCTGAGCCAGCGCCTGCTCGTGACGCCCGGCGAGGATCAGCCCTTCGACCAGCGAGATTTCGAACGAAGTGGTCAACAGCTCGTAACGCATGCCTTGCAGCCGGGCCAGACTCTCTTCCAGCATCGCCACGGCGTCACCCGGCTCGCCGGCGCGAATCGCAATGGCGGCACGAATGCCCATGGCCGCCGCGATGTAGGGACCGAAGGCGTTGGCGTGGGCGATGCCGGCGAAGGTGTCGATGCGCTCGGCTGCCTTGTCCAGATCGCCGGTCCAGACATAAATGCACAGCGTCCAGATCAGGGCGATGCAATAGGTGATCGAGTGATCCAGAGCCGCCGCCTCGGCCTCGACCTGCTCGGCCCACTCGCGCGCCTGATCGGCATAGCCCATCAGCCAGAGCGTGCGGGCCAGGCCCAGGCCGGTCCGGTTGCGGTGATCGAAACCGTAGTGAATGGTGCTGCTGCGCTCGGAGGGCAGGCTGTTGCGCAGGGACAGTTCAAGCTCCTCCCGCGCCAGGGTCTGGTTGCCCAGCAAGTGATGGGAAATGCCCGCCAGGGACGCCGCCACGGCGATGGCCTCCGGCTTGCCGATGTCATGCCCGACCTCGACCGCCTGCTCGGCCCAGGCCAGCGAAGACGGGAAATCGCCGATGCGTTCGTAGAAGATCTGCAACCGACCGAGCACACGCAAGCGCGACCACTGATCCCCCAGCGCCACGGCAATATCCAGCGCCCTGAGCAGGGCCTTTTCGGCCAACTCGCTGTTGCCCTGGGTGAACATGAAGGCCAGCCCCAGCGCTGCTTGCAGCTCCATTTCGGTCGGTGTGCCGAAGTAGCCAAGCTCCAGCAACTCGATGGCCCGGGCGCACCAGGTGCGGCATTCGACCATCAACGAGAAATGCAGGAACAACTGTGAGCTGGCCGCCGCCAAGGGCAGCGCCAGGCCCGGATCACCATGGGGGCCGAAGCTCCATTCCAGCGCGCTTCGCACATTCCCCAACTGGCTGGCCAGGCGCGCCGAGCGCTGGTAGATCTCCCCCGGAGAGACGCCAAGATGACCCAGCAGGTCCATGTAGAACGCCGCGTGGCGAAACGCCAGGAGATGCACCTGGGCATCGCCTTGGGCCACAAGCTTCTCCCGGGCATAGGCGCGGGTCATTTCCAGTAAACGGTAAGCGCCCACCGGGTCGGTGAGGTCCACCGCCACCAGGCCTTTGGCAGCCAGTTCGTCGAGCATCGCCGCTGCTGTCACCGAATCGATCTGGCCATCGGCGACCACCTGGGAGGCGGCCTCCAGTGAGAACGGACCGACGAAAATTGCCAGGCGGGCGAACACCAGGCACTCATCCGCCGACAGCAGGTTGTAGCTCCAGTCGAGCATGGCGCGCAGGGTCTGGTGCCGAGGCTGAGCGGTGCGCCGGCCGGACCAGCCCAGGGAAAATCGCTCGCCGAGCAGGGCGTGGGTGGCACGCACGCCATAGGCGCCGACGCGCACGGCCGCCAGTTCGATCGGCAGCGCCATGCCTTCGAGGCGGCGGCACATGTCGACGATCATCTGCGCGTCTTCGGCGTCCAGCACCAGGGTCGCGTTGCCCGACGATGCGCGCTCGACGAACAGCTCGATGGCGGGAAACGCGAGCATTTCATCGACCGACAATTCCTGGGTTTCGCCCGGGAAATCCAGCGGGTTGAGCCAATGCACATGCTCGCCTCGGGCACGCAGGGGCTCGCGGCTGGTGGCCAGCAGGCTCACTCGCGGGGCAGCCTCGCGGATCTGCTCGGCGATGACAGAAACGGCATCGATCAGGTGCTCGCAATTGTCGATCACCAGCACCCACTCCTGGGCCTGCAGATGCGCCAGCAGCACCACCATCGGGTCATCGACCTGCACCGGAATATCCAGCGAACCGGCCAGCGCAGAAGGCACCAGCAAGGCATCCTCGACCTGGGCCAGGTCCACGAAACGCACGCCGCCGGGACGCGCCGCGTGAATCCGGTGCCCGACTTCAATCGCCAGGCTGGTCTTGCCGACCCCGCCTGCGCCGACGATGGTGAACAGCTTGGGCGTCTGCAAACGCTCGACGACCATCTGCACGTCGGTTTCGCGCCCGATCAATCGAGTGCGCGAAGGCAGGCTGCCCACCGTACTCGAAAAGCGGCGCACAGGCACGGCTGCCACTGGCTGTTCCACCAGCGGCTGCTCGCCCTCGAATCGCTCGATTGGCGCGACGAAGGCGTAACCGACGCCCACCTGCGTGCTGATGTAGCGGGCACCCTCCTCGCCATCGCCGAGAATTCGCCGCAGGCCAGTCATGTGGAAGCGCAGGCTGCCTTCTTCCACGACCACATCCGGCCAGACTCTGTCGATCAGTTCACGCTTGGACAACACCCGGCCCGGACGCTCGAGCAGCGCAATCAGCAGGTCCAGCGCCCGTCCACCGATCTCGACGGCAGCACCGTCGCGGGTCAGCAACCGCTTGCCCGGCGTTACGCAGAACGGGCCGAAGGCAAAGCGCAAGGCGAGGGATTCGTGCAGGTCGTCCAGGGCTGACTCCACGGTATCGTTGTCCGAAAATTGAGGGTAATGCCACCCGATGTTGAACGATGGGCGCACGCTTGAGCATGATAGGTGTTTTGATACACCGATCAAGCGATCACGCCCGGCCTGTGCGCCGCGAAGCCAATCACACCAGGGTGACGGCCAGATCCAGCCCGTCGCGCATGGCCTTGGAATACGGACAGTTCTGCCGGGCAGCCTCGATCAGTTCGCTTGCCACCTCGCCCTCAAGTCCGGGCAATGACACCGCCAACCGTGCGCGCAGGAAAAAACCCTGCTCGCCATGCATCAGATCGACCTGGGCATCGACCGCTGTTTCGGCTGGAAAACCGATCCTGCGGGCATTGCACCCATGGCGCAGCGCACCGATGAAACTGGCCGACCAGCCGATGGCGAATAACTGTTCGGGGTTGGTTCCGGTGCCTGGAGCCCCCGGTGGCGAGAGCTTCAGATCGAGCCGGCCATCGTGACTGCGGCCTTCACCATCACGGCCACCGGTGGTGTAGGTGTGGCCGGTGTAGAGAATCTTTTCAATACTGATCATTGGAGGGTCCGACAGGAACAGGCAGTTCAGACTGCGCGCAGGATCTTGCGCGGGGCACAGGTGGCAAGGACGAGCGAAGCATCCACAGGATGGGCATCGTTGCGGTGCAGATAATCACGCAAGGTGCTGCGGGCGACCTCGATCAGCCAGGCACGGAACGGGTGCGCGGCGTCGTAGCTCTGACGATGCCTGCAAAGCGCCGCAAACGCTTGGTGCACTAGCGCTTCGAGGTCCTCCCGCCGCGCCCGGCCGGCCTGGACCTGCCCCTCATAAAACGCCGTGAGCAACGGCGCGACCGCGATGAACAACCGCTGCGTATCGCCCTGACCGCCCATGACGATCAACGCGCTCAACTCATCATTGCTCGGCCTTGCGCCCCCGCACACGCAGCTCTGGCGAATTTCTTCGGACATGATCGGCACTCTCATGATTGGCAACTCGCCATGGCACGTACAGCACCGCTGGGTGCGTTTACGTTGTGGGTGGCGAGGCTACAGAGTGAGGGGCGGGGTTGAATGCTGCCAGTTATCCGGTGTTAGCCCGTGTTAGGCGCGGGACCGTTGTGCACAGCGGCAGCAACGAGTCATTTAGACACATCGCGTGTGTGTGCTTACTGCCGCTTTGCGGCAGATCGCGGGCAAGCGCGCTCCTACGCCCTTCGGGCAGTGGCGATCCGCGCGAGCCTGCCCGATCCGCTTTTGATTCTGCCGAAGGCGTAGGAGCGCGCTTGCCCGCGATCTGCCGCAAAGCGGCAGTAAGACCGGACACCCCGGCTGATCCGGACACCCCGCATGCATCACAACCCCAACTACGTCCCCCTTGGCTTCGCCCGCGCAGTCGGCTGCGCCACCAACGGATCATCCGGCCAGTAATGCTTGGGATACCGCCCCTTCAAATCCTTCTTCACCTCCTGATAGGTGTTCTTCCAGAAGCTCGCCAGATCCTGGGTCACCTGCACCGGCCTGCGCGCCGGGGACAGCAAATGCAGTTTGACGATCTGCCGGCCACCGGCGATGCGCGGGGTGTCGGCCAGGCCGAAGAGCTCCTGCAGGCGCACCGCCAGGATCGGCGGATGTTCGCTGTAGTCCAGGCGCACTGAAGAACCGGACGGCACGCTCAGGTGATGTGGCGCCTGTTCTTCCAGACGCTGCGGCAGCGGCCAGGGCAGCAGGTTATGCAGGATCGAGGACAAGTCGAGGTTGGCGAAATGACTCAGCCGAGTGACCTTGCCCAGATAAGGCAGCAGCCAGTGCTCCAGTTGATCGAGCAGCGCCGCATTGCCCACATCAGGCCAATCGCTGGCGCCGCTCTTTTCCAGGTCCAGCCCGCGCAGCAGTGCTACCCGTGCCTGCCACTGACGCAACTCCGGCGTCCATGGCAAAAGCTCCAGCCCCTTGCGCCGCACCAGCGCCAGCAATGCCTGCCCACGGGCCGAATCGTCCAGGCCGGTCAGCGGCTCGCGGCTGACGATCAACTCGCCCACCTTGCGCTGGCGTTCTGCACGAAACACCCCTTCGCGCTCGTCCCAGTCCAGTTGATCGACCTGAATGACCTGCTCGGCCAGCACCGAATCGAACAGCGCCGGATCAAAATCCGCCGCCAGATAAATGCGCTCCTCACGCTGACCCTGACGACTCCCCAGATCAGCGATCACCAGCCACGGCTCTTTCATCAGCGCGTCGGGTTCGGCGAACAGCGCCGCCCGACCGTTGGCCAGACGATACTCCGCGCCTCCCGCCCGACGTTGCTGGGCGACACGGTCCGGATAAGCCAGCGCCAGCAGCGCCCCCAGCCAACGGGGATGATCGGGATCGGCCACGGCCTGCTTCGCCCCGCCTCGCAAATAACCGCGGTACTGACGGGACAGTTGCCGGGCGCGCTGAACCCCACCCTGGGCACCACGGCCCGCACGCTCGGTGCCCGCCAGCAGCGTCAGGCGGCTGTGCAAGTCAGCGCCCGCGCCTCGCAAGATGTCACGCTCGCCCAGCAAGGCGGCGACGTCGCAGGCCAGCGGACCTAACCCCAGTTCCTGGCCGCGCAGCAACAGATGGGCGATGCGAGGATGCGCAGGCAGCTGGGCCATGGTCTGGCCATGGGAGGTGAGTTTCCAGTCTTCGCCCGGCTGGCGGCTCAATGCCCCGAGCCGACCGAGCAAGTCCTGCGCCTGTGCATAAGCGGCGGCAGGCGGCGTATCGAGCCACACCAGTTGCGCAGGCTCGACGCCCCAACGCGCCAGTTGCAAAGAAAGTCCTGCCAGATCGGCTTGGAGGATCTCCGCCGTGCCGTAGGCGGCCAGTTGGTCGTGCTGGGCCTCGGACCACAGGCGATAACAGACGCCTGGCTCCAGCCGTCCAGCGCGCCCGGCCCGCTGCGTGGCACTGGCACGGGAGATGCGCTGGGTATCCAGCCGGGTCATGCCGCTGCCCGGATCGAAACGCGGCACCCGCGCCAGACCGGCATCGATCACCACGCGCACGCCATCGATGGTCAGGCTGGTTTCGGCAATATTGGTGGCCAGCACCACCTTGCGCTTGCCGCTCGGCGCTGGGTCGATGGCGGCGCGCTGGGCGTTAAGGTCCAGCTCGCCATGCAGCGGACAGAGCATCACATCGCTGCGCTCGCCCAGCGCATCAGCCAGTTGTTGATGAACGCGACGAATCTCCGCCTGCCCCGGCAGGAACACCAGCAAACTGCCGGTCTCACTGCCCAACGCATCCAGAACCGTCTGCACCACACGCGGCTCGATGAACTCCCCCGGCTGAAACGGCCGCCCCCACTGAATCGCCACCGGGAACATCCGCCCTTCACTGCTGATGACCGGTGCATCATCGAGCAGGCTCGACAGCCGCTCACCTTCGAGCGTCGCCGACATCAGCAGGATTTTCAGTGGCTGCTCATCACGAAACAGCGCCCGGCCATTGAGGCTCAAGGCCAGCGCCAGGTCTGCATCGAGGCTGCGCTCGTGGAATTCGTCGAAGATCAGCAGCCCGACCCCTTCCAGCGAGGGATCCTCCTGCAAACGCCGGGTGAGAATGCCCTCGGTGACCACTTCGATCCGGGTATCGGGCCCGACCTTGCTGTCCAGGCGAATCCGGTAGCCCACGGTCTGCCCGACCTTCTCGCCCAGCTCCGACGCCAGCCGCTCCGCCGCAGCCCGAGCCGCCAGACGCCTAGGCTCGAGCATCAGAATGCTCAGCCCGGCCAGCCAGCTTTCGCCCAGCAGCGCGAGCGGAACCCGAGTGGTCTTGCCCGCCCCGGGCGGCGCTTCGAGCACGGCTTCGTCACGATCGGCAAGCGCCTGGCGCAACGCAGGCAGGACAGCATCAATGGGCAGTGAGTTCATGTGGGCTCCAGAAACAGACCGCCGATTATACGGGCGCACCACGTAGCTTTGTTTGCCGCGACACAGAACCGTCCTACAACTTGGATAGTCTTAATGATTAGGCGTTTGCCTTGTATAGTTGCGACTTCCTCTGAGGAGATTTCCATGCGCATTCCTTCGCGTTTGATTGGCACCGTTCTGATCGGCAGCCTGCTGGCTCAACTGACTGCCTGCGGCAGTATTTTCTACCCTGAACGTCGCGGCCAGATTCAAGGCAGCGGCAGGATGGACCCGGCCATCGTGGTGCTCGACGCCATTGGCCTTCTGTTCTACATCATCCCTGGCGTGATCGCGTTCGCGGTGGACTTCGCCACTGGCGCGATCTACTTGCCCGGCGGCAAGCACGCGCAGATCGATCCGCAGAAACTGCAGCCTGCCGTGCGCACTGACGGCACGGTGGACAACGCCAAGCTGCAGGCGATCATCCAGACCGAACTGGGCCGCAGCCTGCCGCTGGACGATCCGCGCCTGATCCAGCACAAGGGCAGCACGCAGCAACTGGCCTCGCTGGGCCTTGTGCCGTCGGCCTGATATTTCGCAGTTGTCACTCAAGGAAGTGCCATGAGCAGCAGCCCTGAACACGCCCGGTTATTGCGTCTGGCGACGCGGGCATCGCTGGCGGTGGCCAGTGTCCTTATCATCGCCAAGGCGGTGGCCTGGTGGCTGAGCGGCTCGGTCAGCCTGCTGGCGGGTCTGACCGATTCGCTGCTCGATGGCGCGGCGTCGTTTCTGAATCTTCTGGCCGTGCACTATGCGCTGCGCCCCGCCGATGACGACCACCGCTACGGCCACGGCAAGGCCGAGGCGTTGTCGGGCATGGCCCAGGCGCTGTTCATTGCGGTCAGTGCCTTTCTGATCGGCTTTCAGGCCATCGAGCGCATCCAGCATCCGCAGGCCTTGAGCGCTCCGGGGCTTGGCATGCTGGTGATGGTGCTGTCGATAGCTCTGACCGTTGGCCTGCTGATGTTGCAGCACAAGGTGGTGAAGGAAACCGGCTCGGCGGCCATTCGCGCCGATTCGCTGCACTACCGTTCGGACTTGCTGCTCAACGTCAGCATCATGATTGCGCTGGGCCTGGCCTATTTCGGTTACGACCAGTTGGACGCATATTTCGGTTTGGCGATTGCGTTCTACATCCTGTGGAGTGCGATCTCGATTGCCCGGGAAACGGTGTCGGTGCTGATGGATGCCGAGCTTGAACCGGGCGTCAGCGCTCGCATGCAGGAACTGGCGCAGGCGGTGCCCGGTGTACTTGGCGCCCACGACCTGCGCACCCGGGTGTCGGGCAACCACTGGTTCGTGCAACTGCATCTGGAATTGCCGGGGACGCTGACGCTGTTGGTGGCCCACGATCTGTGCGAGCAGGTGGAACGGGCAATCATGGCCGAATTCCCGAAGGCCGAAGTGCTGGTGCACGCCGATCCTCAGGAAGTGGTGAAGCGGGCCAATAGCCCGGTGCTGAACTGACCCCTGACCGTAGCAGCCCGGCCGGGCGGCGCTCCGCTTGCCGGCGGGAGCGGCGTATCAGACACCTCAATGGTGACTGACATACCGCTCCCGCCGGCAAGCCGTGCTGCTACGGGGGGAATGCGTTAGTTCTACTGCTGGACGCTGTATCCCCGGCTTGCATAACAGCTGGCCATCGCCTGGCGGTAGATCCCCAGCACTTCCGGCGCCGGCTGATAGGTCGCTGCTGCCGGATCGAAATTGCTCTGCTGCACCGCATAGCGATAACAGTCGTAGCGATCCTGCTCGACTTGCTGCTGGGTCTGCCCGTTGGCCGGGTAGGCGATCACGTCGTAGGGGTTGTCGGGTTGCTGCGCCGGCTGTGGCAGCGACTCGGGGGTGTAAATCGGTTCCACGCCCTGGGGCGGTTCAGCCACGATGTATTCCTGAGTGCTCTGCTCGTAGGTGTAGTAGGTGCCCGCCGCCACGAAGAACAGCGCGCTGCCCAGCCAGACCTGCTGCGCATAATCGGGCAGGTAGCGCACACGAACGCCACGGGGCGGCGCGACCACGACATAGCGCGGGCCCTGCGGGCGATACCAGTAACCCCCCGAATAGAAGTAGTCATTGCCGCGATACGGAACGCGCGAATAGCCGCCCGGCATGCGATCTATCTGGTAGCCGGGGCGGTAGCGCGGACCTGAGCCCCAGCCGTCGCCATGAACGCCCGGTGGATGGCCGCCCTGCCAATTGCCGTTGCCTGGGCGATTGTCGCCACCGCGCCACGGGTTGTTGTGATCGTTGGGGTTGTCACGGTAGAAGCCCTGGCGCGGCTGCTGGGTCTGCACCACGGTGTCCGGGCGGCTCTGGATCGGCAGGTTGTTCTGACGGTCCTGCAACTGGCGCTGCTGCAACTGCTGTTGCTGCTGACGTTGCTGTTGCTCAAGCTGCTGCTGGCGCTGGTCCTGCTGGGCCTGATTCATGCGCTGCTGGTTACGCTCGCGTTCCTGCTGCTGGCGCTGTTGATCGAAGCGCTGCTGCTGGTTCTGCTGGATCTGCCGTTGCTGCTGCAACTGCTCTTGCTGGCGTTGTTGCTGGTACTGCTGCTGTTGCTGCTGGCGTTGTTGTTGCTGCTGTTGTTGCTGCTGCTCGCGCTGCTGATTCTGCTGTCTATCCTCATTGAAGCTGCGTTGCTGGTTCTGTTGCTGCTGACGCTGCATGTCGAAACCGTGCTGACGCTGTTCATTGCGCTGTTGTTGCTGCTGATTGTTATCGTCGGCCAACACCTGAGCGCTGACACTCAAGGCCAAGAGACTGACACCTGCCAAACGCCAGATGCGCGTGTTCATGCTTTCCTCACTGCGGCGCGGATACCTGTTAATAGGACTGCATTCTGGGTGCGCCGTTCGCCGCACTCTATCAGCGTCGCCATCGAAACTGTAGGAGCGCGCTTGCCCGCGACGGCGGTGTGTCAGCGAAGCGTGTGTGTCTGACACACCGCCGTCGCGGGCAAGCGCGCTCCTACGGTCAATGGATAAATCGTGGGCACAAAAAAAGAGGGCTCGATGGCCCTCTCTTGAATGCTTCGTCCTGGCACGACGCTTTTGACGCCGGCTCACCTCGCATCGTCTTCTGGACAGTGCGTAGCCCGGTGGCCTGGCCAACCCTGTTGGGCTGGAGGCCGCGGCTGGCCTGATTCGGCGGGCCGCGCTGGACGCTAATGTCCGGGCAGTGATTCTGGGTAAAAGAATAGGCTTTGGCGCACAGCACAGGATTGCGAATGTTGCTGATGAAAACATCACTTGCGCAATTTTTCACTTCGGATGAATAATTCAGCGCAATAGATACATTAAAGGGACCTAAGATGAGCAAGCTCGACAGATACGACCTGAGCATTCTGGCCGAATTGCAACGTGACGCGCGCATCTCCAACCAGGAGCTGGCCGAACGCATCGGCCTGTCGCCCTCGCCCTGCTCGCGGCGGGTGAAGCAGCTTGAGGATGACGGCTACATCGTGCGCCAGGTGGCCTTGCTTGATCGCAAGAAGCTGGGGCTGAGCCTGACCGCCTATGTGCTGATCGGCATGGACCGGCACACCCCGGACCGCTTCGAGAACTTCGAGCAGCACATCCGCAACCTGCCGCAGGTGCTGGAGTGCAGCCTGGTCACCGGGATCGACGCCGATTATCAGCTAAAAGTCGTGGTCCCGGACATGGACCATTACCAGAAATTCCTGCTGGGCCATTTGACCCGTATCGACGGCGTGACCAGTGTGCGTTCGAGCTTCGTGCTCAATCAGGTGCTGGCCAGCACCGAACTGCCGTTGGTGCACCTGCGCAGCTGATCGTCGCTGCACGCCCTATACTCGCAAGCCCCCGTTTGCAGGAGAAGCCCCATGGAACCCGAGATGTTCGAAGAGTGGATGATGACCATCCTGGTCACCGTGCTGATCGCGTTCATGGGTTTCATCGTCTGGGATTTGGCGAAGAAGTCCAAGGCCGGCCGCTTCGGCACCATGATCCTGTTCGGCGTGCTGGGCCTGGGGGTGCTGGCGTTTGTGATCAAGAGCGTGGTGATTGCGTACATTGAGCAGCATGGCTGATTGACCCAAATACCCCGCTGTAGGAGCGCGCTTGCCCGCGACCGCAGCGGGCCAGTTGGCATCGATGCGTCAGACGCACCGCGGTCGCGGGCAAGCGCGCTCCTACAAGTGGCCAGGCAGCTACAACTTCGCAGGCACTTCCCGCCACTGCCCCTGATCCAGTCCTTCGATGCTCCAGTCGCCAATCCTCACGCGCACCAGCCGCAGCGTCGGCAACCCCACCGCCGCGGTCATGCGCCGCACCTGGCGGTTACGCCCTTCCTTGATGATCAGCTCCAGCCAACTGGTCGGCACGCTCTTGCGAAACCGCACGGGCGGATTGCGCGGCCATAAGTCAGGCTCGTCGAGCTGACGGGCCTGGGCAGGCAGCGTCGGCCCGTCATTCAACTCGACGCCATCGCGCAGTTTCTGCAGCTGTTCCTCACTCGGCTCGCCCTCGACCTGCACCCAGTAGGTTTTCGCCAGTTTGTGCCTGGGGTCGGCGATGCGCGCCTGCAACTGGCCGTCGTTGGTCAGCAGCAACAGGCCCTCACTGTCGCGGTCCAGCCGCCCGGCCGGGTAGATGCCGGGGATCTCGATGAAATCCTTGAGGGTCGCCCGCCCCTCGCCGTCGCTGAACTGGGTCAGCACATCGAACGGTTTGTTGAACAGGATCAGCCGAGGTTCGGCAGGCGGGGCCTTGGCCACGCGACGGGATGCGCCTGTGCTGTTCGGCGCGGGTCGACGGGAAACGGGACGTTGATTGCGGGGCATATCGGCTCGAAGCGTGAAAACAGAAAGGGCCACTTTAGTGGCCCTTGCGTCAAACGCCTAGCGGAATGGCGGTTCGTCGAAGCTGCGCAGTTTGCGCGAGTGCAGGGAATTGAGCTGCGTGCGCATCAGGTCAACTGCCGCGATACCGATCTTCAGATGCTGGGTGACCGCGCGCTCATAGAAGGCGTTGGCCGAACCCGGCAGCTTGATTTCGCTGTGCAGCGGCTTGTCGGATACGCACAGCAAGGTCCCGTAAGGCACTCGCAGGCGGTAGCCTTGAGCGGCGATGGTGCCGCTTTCCATGTCCACGGCCACGGCGCGGGACAGATTGATGAGCGGTCGCTCCTGAGCCCAGCGCAACTCCCAGTTACGGTCATCGTAGGTCAGCACGGTGCCGGTGCGCAGGCGTTTTTTCAGATCGTCGCCACGCTCGCCGGTGACTTGCGCCGCCGACTCCTGCAAGGCGAGCTGCACTTCGGCCAGCGCCGGGATCGGGATGTTTGGCGGCAATACGCGGTCAAGAATGCCGTCGCGGCGCATATAGGCGTGGGCCAGCACGTAGTCGCCGATAGTCTGGGACTGACGCAACCCGCCGCAGTGGCCGATCATCAGCCAGCAGTGCGGGCGCAGCACGGCCAGGTGGTCGGTGATGTTCTTGGCGTTGGACGGGCCGACGCCGATGTTGACCAGGGTCACCCCATGGCCATCTTCGGCGATCAGGTGATAGGCCGGCATCTGGTAGCGGTGCCAGACCACGCTGGAGACGATGGCCTGGGCCTCGCCGTGATCCATGCTCTTGTCGACGACGACGTTGCCCGGCAGCACCATCTTCACGAAGCGCGGGTCGTCGCGCAGTTTTTCCAGGCCGTGGACGATGAACTGGTCCACATAGCGATGATAGTTGGTCAGCAGAATCCAGGGCTGCACATGGCGCCAGTCGCTGCCGGTGTAGTGCACCAGGCGGCGCAGGGAGAAATCGACACGGGCGGCGTCGAACAGCGCCAGCGGCAACGGGTCGGTGTTGGCCCAGTCGTAGAGGCCGTCGGCGATGCCATCGGTGGCGGCGGACAGGTCGGTGCTGGGGAATACGCGGGCCAGGGTCGCGGCGGTCACGCCGGTGCCCGCCAGTTCATCACCCTGCTCGACCACGTACGGATACGGGATGTTCTGCTCGCTGACGCCCACTTCTACCGTCACGGTGAAGTCGTTCATCAGGGGCACGAGCTGTTCGATCAGGTATTTGCGAAACGCCGCCGGGTGGGTGACGGTGACGCTGTAAGTGCCCGGCAGCTGAACCTTGGCGTAGGCGCGGGTGGTCAGCGGCACTTCGCCCTGGCAGTGATAGGTCAGGCGTAATTCGGGGTAGCGGAACAGCAGACGCTCGGCGGCGTCGGGCTCAACGCGGTCTTTCAGATAACGCTTGAGCGCCTGGCTCAAGGCAGTGGTTGCACGTGCGTGCAGCTCGGCAAGGCGATCGACGGCCTGCTCGGCGGTTTCTACAACAACAAAGGCTTCATTCACGATGTGCATCCTTCTGATCTTGCAAGGTTCCATCTTGCCTGCAACGGCGGGGGAAGGCACGAAATGAGTAATGAGGCGCACAATACATCATGCACTACGCAATCCCTGTAGGAGCGCGCTTGCCCGCGACCGCGGTGCGTCAGCCGACATCAATGGGTCAGACACATCGCAATCGCGGGCAAGCGCGCTCCTACGGTTCACGCAACGCCAGGTGACGAACGCGCCACCAACGCCTCCACATCCACCCCGCGCGGCAGCGCGCCGTACACCCGGCCGGGGTGTTCCAGGCGGCCTGCGATGAAGCCGTCGCTGACCACCGCATTTCCGGCCTCCAGCAATAGCCTGGCCTGAAGCCCGACCGCTATGTCCTCGGTCAGTTGCCGGGCGCGGTACTGGATGTCGCTGGTGTCCTTGAATGCGGCCTTCAACCGGTCGATGTGCGCCGCCAGACGCCTGTCGCCATGGCCATCTCCCAACTCATCGAACAGGGCATCGAGCACACCGGGCTCCTTGGACAGGGCGCGCAACACGTCCAGGCACTGCACGTTGCCCGAGCCCTCCCACGTCGAGTTGACCGGCGCTTCGCGATAGAGGCGCGGCAGAATCGTGTCCTCGACGTAACCCGCGCCTCCCATGCACTCAGCGGCCTCGTTGATCATTGCCGGCGCGCGCTTGCAGATCCAGTACTTGCCCACCGCCGTGACCAGCCGCGCAAACCGCGCTTCATGGGAATCGTCCAGCCGCTCCAACGAGCGCCCCATGCGCAGACTCAACGCCAGCGCCGCTTCACTTTCAAGTGCCAGGTCAGCCAACACGTTTTGCATCAAAGGCTGCTGGCTGAGCACACGTGCGCCCACACTTCGATGGGCACAATGATGGGCTGCCTGGGTCAGGGCCTGGCGCATCAGGGCGCTGGATCCGGTCATGCAGTCAAAGCGGGTCATTGCCACCATTTCGATGATGGTCGGCACGCCGCGCCCTTCCTCGCCCACCATCCACGCCAGCGCGCCACGGAACTCCACCTCGCTCGAGGCGTTGCTCCAGTTGCCCAGTTTGTTCTTCAGGCGCTGTATGTAGAACTCGTTGCGGGTGTCGTCCGGGCGATGGCGAGGCAGCAGGAAACAGGTCAGACCCTTGTCGGTCTGGGCCAGGGTCAGGAAGGCATCGCACATCGGCGCCGAGCAGAACCACTTGTGGCCAACCAGTTCATAGGCCTGGCCCGGACCGGGCTGGCCGACCGGATAAGCGCGGGTGGTATTGGCCCGCACATCGGTGCCGCCCTGTTTTTCGGTCATGGCCATGCCGATGGTGACCCCAGCCTTGTGGGCGATGCCGACGTTGCGCGGGTCGTATTCGGTGGCGAGGATTTTCGGCAGCCAGGTCTGCGCCAGGTCCGGCTGCAACCTGAGGGCCGGCACGCTGGCGAAGGTCATGGTCAGCGGGCAACCGCTGCCCGCCTCGGCCTGGCTGTGCAGGTAGCTCATGGCGGCGCGAGCGACGTGGGCGCCTTCGCGGGGGTCGGTCCAGGGCAGCGACGGAATGCCGTGCTCGACGGCCGTCTGCATCAGTTGGTGATAGGCGGGATGAAACTCCACCAGGTCGATGCGATGACCGTAGCGATCATGGCTGGCGAACACCGGTTTGTTCTGGTTGGCGAGAAAGCCGGCTTCCATCAGCGGGCCACCGGCCAACGCGCCATAGGCGTCGATCCGCGCCTGCGCCCACCCGGCACCGAAGCGCTGCGACCACTCCTGCAACGGCAGGTCGATGCGGTAGAGATTGGCGCCATCCAGCGACGGCGGCTGGTTGGTGACTTCGTGGGTCTCGGCGAACTGATGCAGGTTCATGAGGCGGCTCCGGTCGGCAGTCAAGCACCAGTGAAGCACGCACCCTGCGCCTGACAAAGTGCCGTAGACGACTAAATGACGGCGGATTTGCCCTCTTTTGCCGAACCCGGACCGATCGCCTGTAGGAGCGCGCTTGCCCGCGATGGCGGTGTTCCTGTGCCATCGATGCCGTCTGACACACAGCCGTCGCGGGCAAGCGCGCTCCTACAGGGCGAGTGGAGTGTCAATGAATGCCGGGGCGGGTCAGGTGACCGGGGCCTTGGCCTGTGTGACATCCAGGCTCAATCTGAACTGGCTGCCAGCGCCAGGCTCGGACTGGTGGCTCAGACGCCCGCCTTGCAGCTCGATCAGTTGCCGGCAGATCGCCAGGCCAATGCCCAGGCCGCCGTATTCGCGGGTCATCGACCCATCGACCTGGTAGAAATTGGCGTACAGCGTTTCCTCGTCCAGGCGGTTGAACCCGATGCCGGTGTCGATCACATCCACCAGCAGCCGCACATGCTGCGCGTCGGTGCACTGACCGTTGACGCGAATCCTGATCGAGCCCTGCTTGGTGAATTTGATTGCGTTGTCGATCAGACAATCCAGACACTGGCGCAACTTCAGCGCGTCACCCTCCAGGCTGTCCGGCAGTTCGTCCGCCACATCCACGGTCAGGGTCAGGCCCTTGCACCGGGCCATTGGCTCGAAGGTGCTGCGGGCCTGGAACAGCAGGTTGCGCAGGCTGAACATCTCGGTCTGGTAGGTGATTCGTCCGGCCTGCAGCTCGGTCAGGGTGAGGATGCCGTTGACGATGCCCATCATGTTCTGCGCCGAATCGGCTGCGGTCTGGCGATACAGCGCGATCTCGTCTTCGCCGCCTTCCATCTGCATCAGCTCCAGCGAACCGATCACTCCATTCATCGGCGTGCGCAATTCGTGGGTCAGGGTCGCGAGGAACTCATCCTTCAACCTGTTACTGACCGCCAGTTGCTGGTTGAGCTTCTCCAGGTCCCGGGCCGAGTCTTCGGTGATCTGCGCCTGGCGATCGCGCATGGTGTTGATCCGGTCGGCCAGCGCCAGCGACAGCAGCGCGACCTCGACTACCGAGCCGATCTGGCTGGCGTACATGGTCCAGAAGGTGTTGGGCAGGTGCCCCAGCAACATGGTCGCATTGACGATCCCGCCAACCAGGAACGCTGACCAGCCGAAGATGAAATACCGTGCAACGCGTCGCCCCTTGAGCCAGGCGACGATGCCGATCAGCAAGATGACCGGCGTGAAAATCAATACCAGCCCCGTGACCAGACGCAACGCCACGCCGTAATCCATGGTCAGCGACAGGACCATGATAATCGCCGCACAGGCCATCATCACCAGCAGTGGCGCATCCAGCCAGCAGCCCAGGCGCGGGGTCTGCAGGAACTTGCGGGCGAACTGGCTGGCGAACAGGATCGCGGCGGCGATCAGGAAGGTCGTGGAGGTGTTGGCCCACCAGGGGTTGTCGGGCCACAGGTATTCGATCCCGGCACCGTTGACCGACACCTGGTACAGGCCGAAGCAGGTGATGTACAGGATGTAGTAGAGGTAGCTGGTGTCGCGCACGCTCAGGTAGATGAACAGGTTGTAGACCAGCATCACCGCCAGCACGCCGTAGATCATCCCCAGGATGTACAGGCGCGAGGGTTGCTCTTCTATATAGGCGTGGCTGGCCCAGAGGTTGAGCGGTGCCTGCACCGAGCCGTGACTGGCGACCCGCACATAGGCGGTCTTGGTTTCATGGGGTTGCAGGTTGAGGTCGAACAGGTAGTTGTTCTGCCGGATCTGCCGGCTGTGGAACGGCAGCATGTCGCCGGTCTGCCAGGTCAGGCTCGGTGCCGCAGACTCACTGGCCAGGTACAGGTCGACGTGGTCCATCGGCGGATAGGCCAGTTCCAGCAGCCAGTCCGAAGACGCCACGGGATTCTTCGGGCGGTAGGTCAGTTGCACCTTGAGCCAGAACGCCGAGCGCGAGTAGCCGGCATTCAGGGTCGCGGCGTCCAGCGCACGAAACTTCGCCGCGCCTTCTGTCGAAGCAACCTGTTCGATGGTGGCGTCACCGGTGGGGTCTTCGAACACCTGGGTCGCGCGGCCCAGTGCCAGCGTGCGGGTGTTCTCGTCGAATTCCACCGCGCTGGCCAGCATGGGCATCAGCAGCACGAGCAGGGTCAGTAAAATACGCATGCAACACCGCCCACATTGTTCTGGGCGGCGTGGTTGATCCCCCGGTCTACTGGAAACAGCATTTGAATCCGGGCCGAGCGCTCGGCCAACTGACTAAACGGGCAACGCACTTGCAATTACTCTTTTGGCGGGACAGACAAACAGGCTAGACAGCATAGCCACTGATAGCTAGATGACACCACCTTAATCGTCACACGCCAAGCTTTCTGTTGGCTTTCATGACGACTGGTGTTCGTACGGCCGCCACCGATAGCGGGGCCGTGAAAAATCTGCCGACGACCAGCGGCCCGGCAAAAACTTTAGTGGTAAGCTCGCGCACCATGAATATCTATAGCTCCCGCCCCGTTGTCCTCTGTCTCTCCGGCCACGACCCCAGTGGCGGCGCCGGCCTGCAGGCAGATATCGAAGCCCTGCTCGCCCAGGGCTGCCACGCCGCACCTGCGGTCACCGCCCTGACTGTGCAAGACACCGTGAACGTCACCGACTTCCGGGTGCTGGATCGCGAGTGGGTGCTGGCCCAGGCCAACGCCGTGCTCAACGACTCCACCGTTGCCGCCGTCAAGCTGGGCATGCTCGGCTCGCTGGAAATGGTCGATACCGTGGTCGAACTGCTCACCGCCCACCCGCATCTGCCGATGGTCTGCGACCCGGTGCTGCGTGCAGGTGGCGGCGGCAGGCTTGGCAAGGATGAAGTCGGCTATGCCATGCGCGAGCGTTTGCTGCCGCTGGCAACCATCGCCACACCGAACCTGCCCGAAGCGCGAATCCTGGCCGAGCTGCCGGAAGGCACCGCCGACGAGTGCGCCGAGAAACTCCTGCCGTACTGCGAGCACCTGCTGATCACCGGCGGCCATGGCGATGAGCAGGAAGTGCACAACCGCCTGTACATCCCCAACGGCCAGTCGCGCACCTTCACCTGCCAGCGCCTGCCGGGCAGCTATCACGGTTCGGGTTGTACCCTGGCCAGCGCCCTGGCCGGTCGCCTGGCGCTGGGGCAGGACGTCATCAGCGCGGTACAAACCGCGCTGGACTACACTTGGCGCACGCTGCGCGATGCCGAACAGCTGGGCAAAGGCCAGTTCGTGCCTCGTCGCCTGCCGCTGGATTTCTGCTCCTAGCGTCACGAGATCAAGAGGCACCCCTGAATGAAATTGCGTGGCTTGTATGCCGTTACCGACAGCCAACTGTTGGCTGGCAAATTCCTGTCTTATGTCGAAGCGGCCCTGGATGGCGGCGTGACGTTGCTGCAGTACCGCGACAAGTCCGGTGATGAAACCCGCCGTCTGCGCGAGGCATCGGAACTGCTCAAGCTGTGCGAGCGCTATAAAACGCGACTCATCATCAACGATGACGCCGAAGTGGCGGCGCGCCTGGGCGTTGGCGTGCACCTGGGCCAGACCGACGGCTCGCTGCCCGACGCCCGCGCCCTGCTCGGCCACAAGGCCATTGTCGGCGCCACCTGTCACGCCGAACTTGCGCTGGCTGAAAAGGCCAAGGCCGACGGCGCGACCTATGTGGCCTTCGGACGTTTCTTCAATTCCAACACCAAGCCGGGCGCCCCTGCGTGCAGCCTGGAAATGCTGGCCGAAGCGCGAAAACGCATCTCGCTGCCGATTGCCGTGATTGGCGGGGTCACCCTGGAAAACGCAGCGCCCCTGGTGGCCCACGGCGCCGATCTGCTGGCCGTGGTGCATGGCCTGTTCGGTGCAGAAACCGCTCAGGAAGTCACCCGCCGCGCCCGCGCCTTCAACGACTTGTTCAAAACGGCCTGATCTCGTTTCAGGCCGTCACAACCCTATTCGATTCAAACAGAGACCTCATCATGTCCCGTTCTGAAACCCTGTTCGCCAACGCCCAGAAACACATCCCCGGCGGCGTCAACTCGCCGGTTCGCGCCTTCAAGAGCGTGGGCGGCACTCCGCTGTTCTTCAAGCACGCAGCCGGCGCCTATGTCACCGACGAAGACGACAAGCGCTATGTGGATTACGTCGGCTCCTGGGGTCCGATGATCCTGGGCCACAGCCATCCGGACGTCCTGGATGCCGTGCGCAAGCAACTGGAACACGGCCTGTCCTACGGCGCTCCGACCGCGATGGAAACCGAGATGGCGGACCTGGTCTGCTCGATCGTGCCTTCCATGGAAATGGTGCGTATGGTCAGCTCCGGCACCGAAGCAACCATGAGCGCGATCCGCCTGGCCCGTGGCTACACCGGCCGCGACAGCATTATCAAGTTCGAGGGCTGCTACCACGGTCACTCCGACAGCCTGCTGGTGAAGGCCGGTTCCGGCGCGCTGACCCTGGGCGTGCCAAGCTCGCCGGGCGTGCCTGCCGCGTTCGCCAAACACACCCTGACCCTGCCGTTCAACGACATCGAAGCGGTCAAGGCGATGCTTGCCGAAGTCGGCCAGGAAGTGGCGTGCATCATCGTCGAGCCAGTCGCCGGCAACATGAACTGCGTTCCGCCTGCACCCGGCTACCTGCAAGGCCTGCGCGAAGAATGCGACAAGCACGGCGTGGTGCTGATTTTCGACGAAGTGATGACCGGTTTCCGCGTTGCTCTGGGCGGTGCCCAGGCCTATTACGGTGTCAAACCTGACCTGAGCACCTTCGGCAAGATCATCGGCGGCGGCATGCCGGTGGGCTGCTTCGGTGGCAAGCGCGAAATCATGTCGCACATCGCGCCATTGGGCCCGGTCTATCAGGCGGGCACGCTGTCGGGCAACCCGCTGGCGATGGCCGCTGGTTTGACCACCCTGCGCCTGATCAGCCGCCCGGGCTTCCACGACGAACTGAGCGCATTCACCACGCGCCTGCTCGAAGGCCTGCAACAGCGCGCTGACGCTGCGGGCATCCCGTTCGTGACCACCCAGGCGGGCGGCATGTTCGGCCTGTATTTCACCAGCGCCAAGCAGATCGTCACCTTCGAAGACGTCATGAGCAGCGACGCAGAGCGCTTCAAGCGCTTCTTCCACCTGATGCTCGAAGGCGGCGTGTACCTGGCGCCGAGCGCGTTCGAAGCCGGCTTCACCTCCATCGCCCATGGCGAAGCGGAGTTGCAGCTGACCCTGGACGCGGCCGAGAAGGCGTTTGCCCAGCTCAAGTGACGCACATCACCCGTAGCAGTCCGGCTCGCCGGCGAACAGGGAGTGTCAGTCACGGCAAGGCTGGCTGACACGACGCCGTCGCGGGCAAGCGCGCTCCTACAGGTCGGAACGCGATCACTTGTAGGAGCGCGCTTGCCCGCGACGGCGTCGTCCTATAATCACCCTGGCAGGTTGATTTGCGATATCCGTGGGTTATTTTTATTGGATGTTTAGTTCTGCACGCCGCTTTGACGCCCTGAATACAGGCAAATCAAGCCCGTGCAGCAGAAAAACTGCAAAGACTTTGTAAGGTTGGCCCTGCTTATTTCATAATGCGCAGCCAGCACGTTCAGCTGGACGGGCATACCCGCACCTTTTTCAGAGGTAAGTCGACTTCCATGAATCGCACCGGCCGCACCCTTGCATTGGGCTGCCTGTTGCTTCTTCATCCCCTGCTGGCGAATGCAGGTGGCAACTCGTTGTTAATCCCAGCGGTGGGTCGTTGCACCCTGAATACTCAGCCGGACAACTTGCCAGCAGCGCTGGCGGCCTGTCAGCAGGCGGCAAAGGGCGGGGATGCGCAAGCACAATACGAGTTGGGACAGTTCTATTACGACGGCAAGAATGCACCGCGTGATCTGACTCAGGCACTCAACTACTTCGAACAGGCCTCGTTGCAAGGCCATGCCCAGGCACAGTATCAACTGGGCCTGATGTTCTTCCGTGGCGAAGGCGTGCAAGCCAATAACATCCAGGCTTATATCGTGCTGAAGATGGCGGCGGTCAACGGTTCGGAAGATGCCCTGGACCAGGCCGACGAAGTTTCCGCACAGATGAAAAAGGAAGACCTGGAAGTCGCGACCCAAGTACTGGGCCAGATTTTCCGCAAATACCTGCTGGAACTGCAAACCGCCGAAGGGCGCACACCTTTCGCGCCCTTCCCCGACACCAGCAAGCCTTAACCGGGCTACTTGTCCTGCATCGGCATCGGGAACGGCATGACGTTTCCGGTCGGGCGCGCCTCGCTGATTTTCGCCGTTCCCATGCGCTCCACCTCGTCGATACGCACGATCGAATGCATCGGCACAAAGCTGCGCACCACGCCATCGAACTGCGCCTTGAGCTTTTCTTCGCTGGGATCCACCACAACGGTCGTGCGCTCACCGAAGACGAATTCCTCCACTTCCAGGAAACCCCACAGATCGCTTTGGTAGATCTGTTTGGCGTACATCTCGAACACCTGTCCCTGGTTGAGAAAAATCACCTTGTAGATTGGAGCTTCGCGTTTGGTCATAACAGGCAGGTAATGATCGGTGTCTTGAAAGGGCGCGAACTATAGCATGCCGCTCGTGAGGCAATGCTAGGAACCCGGGGCCCGCAGCACTATAATGCGCGGTTCTTCGAATCACCTGATGAACCCGCATGGCCAAGAAGCTCTACATCGAAACCCACGGCTGCCAGATGAACGAGTACGACAGCTCGCGCATGGTGGACCTTTTGGGCGAACATCAGGCACTGGAAGTCACCGCACGCGCGGAAGACGCCGATGTCATCCTGCTCAACACCTGCTCGATCCGCGAGCGGGCGCAGGATCGCGTCTACTCCCAGCTTGGCCGCTGGCGTGAACTGAAGCTGGCGAACCCACAGATGGTGATCGCGGTCGGCGGTTGCGTTGCCAGCCAGGAAGGCGCGGCGATTCGTGACCGTGCGCCCTACGTCGATGTGGTGTTCGGCCCGCAGACCCTGCACCGCCTGCCGGAAATGATCGACGCGGCGCGTACCACCCAGTTGCCGCAGGTGGACGTGTCGTTCCCCGAGATCGAGAAATTCGACCACCTGCCCGAGCCCCGCGTGGACGGCCCGAGCGCCTACGTGTCGGTCATGGAAGGCTGCAGCAAGTACTGCACCTTCTGCGTCGTGCCGTACACCCGTGGCGAAGAGGTCAGCCGGCCGTTCGACGACGTCATCACCGAGGTGTTCCACCTGGCCGAGAACGGCGTGCGCGAAGTGACGCTGCTGGGCCAGAACGTCAATGGTTATCGCGGCACCACCCATGACGGCCACGTGGCAGACCTCGCCGAGCTGATTCGCACAGTCGCGGCCATCGACGGCATCGACCGCATTCGCTACACCACCTCGCACCCGCTGGAATTCTCGGACAGCCTGATCCAGGCCCACGCCGAGGTGCCCGAGCTGGTCAAGCACCTGCACCTGCCGGTGCAATCGGGCTCGGACCGTATCCTGGCGGCGATGAAACGCAACCACACGGTGCTCGAATACAAATCGCGCCTGCGCAAGCTGCGCGCAGCGGTGCCGGACATCTGCATCAGTTCGGACTTCATCGTCGGCTTCCCCGGCGAAACCGAGAAAGACCACCTGAACACCATGAAGCTGGTCGAAGACGTGGGCATGGATTTCTCTTACTCCTTCGTCTACAGCTCGCGCCCGGGCACGCCGGCCGCAGACCTGGCCGACGACACCCCGGAAGAGGTCAAGAAGGAACGGCTCAAGCAACTGCAGGAGCTGATCAACCGTCAGGGCTTCGAAATCAGCCGCAAGATGGCCGGCACCGTGCAGCGCATCCTGGTGACCGACTACTCGAAAAAGGACCCCGGCGAGCTGCAGGGCCGCACCGAGAACAACCGCATCGTCAACTTCCGCTGCGACAACCCCAAGCTGATCGGCCAGTTCGTCGACGTGCACATCGACAGCGCGCAACCGCATTCGCTGCGTGGGTCGTTGCTTCAGTAACCTGCACAAAGCCCTGTAGGAGCGCGCTTGCCCGCGACCGCAGTGTGTCAGCCAGATTCAGGTTGACTGACACACCTCAATCGCGGGCAAGCGCGCTCCTACAAGAGAAATCGAAGCTGCTCACAGACCATTAGTAAGCGGCCCCTTTCGAACACCGCCCGCAGGGTTTATCCTTCATCTCATCATTCTTGCCGTCGGGCGGCTAAAAACCACTTTGAACGCACCTATCGAACCACATCGTTTCAGCCTCGAACCTATCGAGGCCCATCGCTTCGCCAATCTGTGCGGGCAATTCGACGAGCATTTGCGCCTGATCGAACAACGCCTGGACATCGAGATCCGCAATCGCGGAGGCCAGTTCGAGATGATCGGCGAGCGCAAACAGACCACCTCGGCCGAAAACCTGCTGCGTCGACTGTATCGGGAAACCAAGAGCACCGAGCTGTCACCGGACATGGTTCACCTGTTCCTGCAGGAATCGGGCGTCGAAGAGCTGGATAACCATCCTGCCGCCGAAGTCGGCGTTGCCCTGCGCACCAAGAAAGGCATGATTCGCCCACGGGGCCTGAATCAGCAGCGCTACGTGAAGGAAATCCTGGCCAACGACATCAACTTCGGCATCGGCCCGGCCGGTACCGGCAAGACCTACCTTGCCGTGGCCGCAGCCGTCGATGCGCTGGAGCGCGAAACCATTCGCCGCATCCTGCTGGTTCGTCCGGCAGTCGAAGCGGGCGAGAAGCTCGGTTTCCTGCCTGGCGACCTGGCGCAGAAGATCGACCCGTACCTGCGACCGCTCTACGACGCACTCTACGAGATGCTCGGCTTCGAATACGTGGCCAAGCTGATCGAGAAACAGGTGATCGAAGTCGCGCCGCTGGCCTACATGCGCGGCCGCACCCTTAATAACAGCTTCATCATTCTGGACGAGAGTCAGAACACCACCGTCGAGCAGATGAAGATGTTCCTGACCCGTATCGGCTTCGGCTCCACCGCCGTCATCACCGGTGACATCACCCAGATCGACCTGCCTCGCGGCACGAAATCCGGCCTGACCCACGTCATCGACGTGCTCAAGGATGTACCGGGCATCAGCTTCACGCACTTCGCACCCAAGGACGTCGTGCGTCACCCACTGGTGCAACGCATCGTCGAAGCCTACGAGCGCTTCGAGGCCAACGCCGCCCAGAACGGCCAGGCCAGCGGGGATAATCGCCGCGATGCTTGAACTGGACCTGCAAATTGCCAGTGAAGCCAGTGCCCCGAGCGAAGCCCAGTTTCGCCTCTGGTGCGAGATGGGCCTGCGCCAGCGCTCGGCTGACTCGGAAATGACCATCCGCCTGGTCGACGAAGCCGAAGGCCGCGAGCTGAACCACACCTGGCGTCACAAAGACTACGCCACCAACGTGCTGTCGTTCCCTGCCGACGTGCCCGACGATCTGCTGGACATCCCCCTGCTGGGCGATCTGGTGATCTGCGTGCCGGTCGTCGCCCGCGAGGCTGCCGAACAGGGCAAGGCGCTGGACGCCCACTGGGCGCACCTGGTGATACACGGCTGCCTGCACCTGTTGGGCTTCGATCACATCGATGACAACGAAGCCGAAGAGATGGAAGCACTGGAACGGGAGTTGCTTGCAGAACTGGGCTACCCCGATCCCTACGCCGACGACGAACTCGTCGACACCCCACACACTGCAACACCCGGCAAGGACCACGAGTAAGGGCTATGAGCGAAGACCGATCGAGCAACGGGCAAAAGTCATGGTTGGGCAAACTGACCCAGGCATTTGCCCACGAGCCGAAAAACCGCCAGGAGCTGCTAGAGCTGCTGCGCGAAGCCCACCAGAACAAGCTGCTGGACAGCGAAGCGCTGGCCATCGTCGAAGGCGCGATTCAGGTCGCCGACCTGCAGGTTCGCGACATCATGGTGCCGCGTTCGCAGATGATCAGCATCAAGGCCAGCCATAGCCCTCGTGAATTCCTGCCTGCGGTGATCGACTCGGCGCACTCGCGCTACCCGGTCATCGGCGAAAGCCACGACGACGTGCTCGGCGTGCTGCTGGCCAAGGACCTGCTGCCACTGATCCTCAAGGACGACGGCGGCGCGGGCGATGTGAAGAACCTGCTGCGTCCGGCCACCTTCGTGCCCGAGTCCAAGCGCCTGAACGTGCTGCTGCGTGAATTCCGCGCCAACCACAACCACATGGCCATCGTCATTGACGAATATGGCGGCGTGGCCGGCCTCGTCACCATCGAGGACGTGCTGGAGCAGATCGTCGGCGACATCGAAGATGAACACGACGTCGAGGAAGACAGCTACATCAAGCCGTTGCCCAGCGGCGACTTCCTGATCAAGGCGCTGACGCCGATCGAGAGCTTCAACGAGTTCTTCGACAGCGAATTCTCCGACGACGAATTCGACACCGTCGGCGGCCTGGTGATGAATGCGTTCGGGCATTTGCCCAAGCGTAACGAAATCACCGAAATCGGCGCGTACCGTTTCCGCATTCTCAACGCCGATAGCCGTCGTATCCACCTGTTGCGCCTGAGCCCGATCTCACGCTAAGGAATGTAAATGCGCTGGATCACCCGCCCCGGCTGGCCCGGTAACCTGCTGGCCATGGTGGCTGGCGCATTGGTCACCCTGGCCCTGGCGCCATTCGATATCTGGCCGCTGGCGATAGTGGCGCTGGTGCTGTTCTACCTGGGCCTGCGCGACCTCAAGCCTCGTCAGGCACTGTGGCGTGGCTGGAGCTACGGCTTCGGCCTGTTCGGCGGCGGCACCAGTTGGATCTACGTCAGCATCCACACCTATGGCGAGGCGCCGGTGTGGCTGGCGGTGTTCCTGATGGTGCTGTTCTGCGCATCGGTGGCGTTCTTCTTTGCCCTGCCCGCCTGGCTCTGGGCGCGCTGGATTCGCCGCAACGAGGCGCCGCTGGCCGACGCACTGGCCTTCGCCGCCCTGTGGTTCGGCCAGGAAATGTTCCGTGGCTGGTTCCTTACTGGCTTCCCCTGGCTGTATTCCGGCTACAGCCAGCTCGACGGCCCACTCCAGGGCCTCGCGCCGCTGGGCGGAATGTGGCTGATCTCCTTTACCCTCGCGCTCACGGCGGCCTTGCTGTGCAACCTGCCTCGCCTGCGGGCACGCAAGAGCTTTCTGGTCACGGGTATCGTTCTGCTGCTGGCACCCTGGGTCGCAGGTATCGCCCTGAAGAATCACGCCTGGACCGAGCCTTCCGGCGCGCCATTGAAGGTCGCGGCCATGCAAGGCAACGTCGAGCAGAGCATGAAATGGGACCCGGCTGCGCTCAATGCGCAACTGGCGCTGTATCGGGACATGACGTTCACGGCGCAGAAAGCCGACCTGATCATCTGGCCGGAAACTGCCGTGCCGGTGCTCAAGGAGTCGGTGGAAGGTTATCTGTCGGTGATGGGCAAATTCGCCGCCGAACGCAATTCGGCCCTGATCACCGGCGTGCCCCTGCGGCAGATGGGCGGTCACGGCGAATATCGCTACTACAACGGCATTACCGTGACCGGCGAAGGCGATGGCACCTACCTGAAACAGAAGCTGGTGCCGTTTGGCGAGTACGTGCCCCTGCAGGACGTGCTGCGCGGGCTGATCACCTTCTTCAACCTGCCGATGTCGGACTTCGCTCGCGGCCCTGCCGACCAGCCGCTGTTGCAGGCCAAGGGATACCAGATCGCGCCGTTCATCTGCTATGAAGTGGTGTATCCGGAATTCGCTGCCGGGCTGTCTGCCCAGAGTGACCTTTTGCTCACCGTGAGTAACGACACCTGGTTCGGCACCTCCATCGGCCCGCTGCAACACCTGCAAATGGCGCAGATGCGTGCGCTGGAAGCTGGCCGCTGGATGATCCGCGCCACCAACAACGGCGTCAGCGCGCTGATCGACCCGTTCGGCAAGATCACCACCACCGTGCCGCAGTTCGAGAAAGCGGTGATGTACGGCGAAGTCACCCCGATGCGCAACCTCACGCCCTATCTGCACTGGCGCTCGTGGCCGCTGATCGTGCTGTCGCTGCTGCTGATCGGCTGGGCACTGATAGCAAGCCGAATCGCCAAAACCGTTTGATGTTGCGGCAAACCTTGTAGGATCGCGCTTGCCCGCGACGGCGTCGTGTCAGGTTCATATTTGGCACAGACAGATCGCGTCGCGGGCAAGCGCGCTCCTACAGGTTTTGCATCACCGGTAGAACAATTTGTAACCCACCAGCCCCGCCGCTTCGTTCAGCAACTGCCCGTTCTGCCACACCGCCCTGGCTTCCGGCGACCAGCCGCCAAACGGGCGCGCATTGTCCTTGCCCAGATACCCCACAGGCGCAGGCACCACGCTGAAACCGGCCTTCTCGAAGCTCCACACCGAGCGCGGCATATGCCAGGCCTGAGTCACCACAACCACCCGCTTGATGCCCTGAGGCAATAGCATGGCAGCGGACATCGTGGCGTTCTCCCAGGTCGTGCGGCTCTCGCCTTCCTGCCAGCGCACGGTCACGCCGAAGTCATCGCGCAGCGAATCGGCCATGATCGCCGCCTCGCTGGGCGGCTCACCGTAGTGCAGGCCACCGGTGACCAGAATCGGCAATCCCGAAGCCTTGGCCATCCGCGCCGCATAGCGCATCCGCTCAAGGGCGGTGCCGGTAGGAATGTCGCCACCCCAACTCGGATCATTGCGCTCGCGCCCCGAGCCCAGCACCACGATGGCATCGGCCCGTTGCGCCAGGGTCGCCCAGTCGCTCTGGGGCATGGGGGGAATTGTCTCGATGCCCTTGCCCGACCACTCGACCACGATCGGCAAACTCATGGCCCACATGCCGCCCAATCCGACCACAAACAGCACTCGCGCAACTAGCGGCCTGGACTTTCTCAACCACCAGGCAAACACCATAAACAGCAGGAATATGCCCGGGGGCAACAAGAGGTTTTTGAGGAAGTAACGAAAAGGCATCGGGCATCTCCAGAAAGATGCCCGAAGCCTAAAAGGATTGACGCTAAGCAACAATGCTTAATCAGGCGGGATTGAAACCCGCGAAGGTTAACGCTTGAAATGTTTGCTGGAACTGTAACGACTCAACTTCGACGACACCTTGGCGCGACGCTGATCCTTCAGCCAGATGACATTGGCTGATGTGCGCGGGGCGCGGACCGGTTCGGACGGCTCACGTGACGCGCTTGAACTTCCCTTCTTCAGGTTCGATGCTTCCCCTTTTGCGACGGCTTCTCTCTTGTCCGGATGTGCAACATCCAGATAAGCCTCGATCAGCTGGAATTCGGCCTGGCTCAAACCACGCAACTCCAGTTCAGCGGGGTATTCATTGCGAAGCCGGACTGCTGTTTTCGCCATGTCCAAGGCCAGCCCCAGACGATCGATCAAACGGTCATACAGATCAGGTTTCTCTACTTGGTGCCGCAACTCTCCCATCCGCTCACCTCACTGAAGATAAACACATACCCTCGTAAATGAGCTTAGCGGCACTGTAAAAACCGGCGCGATGCCGCGACCAACGGCGGCGCGCGGGCCATCGGGGCAAATCAGGGTTTCCCTAGGCAGTCGGCGCTCATGTATGCTACGGCGCTTCCTGTAATTCCACTTCCGCTCACCGGAACACGAACACCGCGCGTCAGCCGATGCCCCTTGAGGCAGGTAACGCCCACCCGTTCCGGGAACGCAGCGAAGAGGTCAAGGGTCACCAATCTCAAGTCAAAAGTAGCCATGCACGAACTCTATCAGCCCCGCGAAATCGAAGCCGCCGCCCAGACCTTCTGGGAAGAGCAAAAGTCCTTTGAAGTCAGTGAACAGCCAGGCAAGGAAACCTACTACTGCCTGTCGATGTTCCCTTACCCGAGCGGCAAGCTACACATGGGGCACGTGCGCAACTACACCATCGGCGACGTGATCTCCCGCTACCAGCGCATGCTCGGCAAGAACGTCCTGCAACCCATGGGTTGGGACGCCTTCGGCATGCCGGCGGAAAACGCCGCGATGAAGAACAACGTGGCCCCGGCCAAGTGGACCTACGAAAACATCGCCTACATGAAGACCCAGCTTCGCAGCCTGGGCCTGGCGGTGGACTGGTCCCGTGAAGTCACGACCTGCAAGCCGGATTACTACCGCTGGGAACAATGGCTGTTCACTCGCCTGTTCGAAAAAGGCGTGATCTACCGCAAGAACGGCACCGTGAACTGGGACCCGGTCGACCAGACCGTTCTGGCCAACGAACAGGTCATCGATGGCCGCGGCTGGCGTTCGGGCGCAGTGATCGAGAAACGCGAAATCCCCATGTACTACTTCAAGATCACGGCCTACGCCGATGAGCTGCTGGAGAGTCTGGATGACCTGCCGGGCTGGCCTGAACAGGTCAAGACCATGCAGCGCAACTGGATCGGCAAGTCCCGCGGCATGGAAGTGCAGTTCCCGTACGATCAGGCCTCGATCGGCGAAGCCGGCGCGCTGAAAGTCTTCACGACCCGTCCTGACACCCTGATGGGCGCCACCTACGTGGCCGTGGCCGCCGAGCACCCGCTGGCGACCCTGGCAGCGCAGAACGATCCTGAGCTGCAAGCTTTCATCAACGAATGCAAGAGCGGCAGCGTCGCCGAAGCCGACGTCGCCACCCAGGAAAAGAAAGGCCTGCCGACCTCGCTGTTCGTCGAGCACCCTCTGACCGGCGAAAAGCTGCCGGTGTGGGTCGCCAACTATGTACTGATGCACTACGGCGATGGCGCTGTAATGGCAGTACCGGCCCACGACGAACGTGATTTCGAGTTCGCCAACAAGTACAACCTGCCGATCAAGTCGGTCGTGCGCACCAGCGCCGGCGACGAGTCCCCTGCCCCATGGCAGGAAGCGTATGGCGAGCACGGCGAACTGATCAACTCCGGCGAGTTCAACGGCCTGGACTTCTCCGGCGCGTTCGACGCCATCGAAGTCGCGCTGATCAAGAAAGAACTGGGCAAGTCGCGCACTCAGTTCCGCCTGCGTGACTGGGGCATCAGCCGTCAGCGTTACTGGGGCTGCCCGATCCCGATCATTCACTGCCAGGCATGCGGCGATGTGCCAGTGCCGGAAGATCAACTGCCCGTCGTGCTGCCTGAAGACGTGGTGCCGGACGGCGCCGGTTCGCCACTGGCGCGCATGCCTGAGTTCTACGAGTGCAGCTGCCCGAAATGCGGCCAGCCTGCCAAGCGTGAAACCGACACCATGGACACCTTCGTCGAGTCGTCCTGGTACTACGCTCGCTACGCCTCGCCGCACTTCGAGGGTGGCCTGGTGGAAAAATCCGCGGCTGACCACTGGCTGCCGGTCGATCAATACATCGGCGGCATCGAGCACGCGATCCTCCACCTGCTCTACGCGCGCTTCTTCCACAAGCTGATGCGCGACGAAGGCCTGGTGAGCTCCAACGAGCCATTCAAGAACCTGCTGACCCAGGGCATGGTGATCGCCGAGACCTACTATCGCCGCGAAGCCAACGGTGCCTACACCTGGTTCAACCCGGCGGACGTCGAACTCGAGCGCGACAGCAAGGCCAAGGTCATCAGCGCCAAACTGATCGCCGACGGTCTGCCGGTGGAAATCGGCGGCACCGAGAAGATGGCCAAGTCGAAGAACAACGGCGTCGACCCACAGTCGATGATCGATCAGTTCGGCGCGGACACCTGCCGACTGTTCATGATGTTCGCATCGCCGCCTGACATGAGCGCCGAATGGTCCGACTCCGGCGTCGAAGGCTCGCACCGCTTCCTCAAGCGCGTCTGGCGTCTGGCTCAGGCCCACGTAGCTCAAGGGCTGCCGGGCAAGCTCGACATTTCCAGCCTGACTGACGAGCAGAAAGCCGTTCGCCGTTCGATCCACCTGGCCATCAAGCAGGCCAGCCACGACGTCGGCCAGAATCATAAATTCAACACCGCCATCGCTCAGGTCATGACGCTGATGAACGTGCTGGAAAAAGCAGCCCAGGACACCGAACAGGATCGCGCGCTGGTTCACGAAGGTCTGGAAACCGTCACCCTGCTGCTGGCACCGATCACTCCACACATCAGCCATGAGCTGTGGAACCGACTGGGCCACACCGGTGCCGTGATCGACGCGACCTGGCCGGTACAGGATGAAAGCGCTCTGGTGCAGGACAGCCTGACGCTGGTCGTCCAGGTCAACGGCAAGCTGCGCGGGCAGATCGAAATGCCGGCCAGCGCCAGCCGCGAGGAAGTCGAAGCTGCTGCACGGACCAACGAAAACGTCCTGCGCTTCATCGACGGCCTGACGATCCGCAAAGTGATCGTGGTACCCGGCAAACTGGTGAACATCGTCGCCAGCTGATTGGATCGGGCGCCAGAACGATTCTGGCGCCGAACACACTTGCAGAGCCCGCACTTTCGGGTTCAAACGGATTCAAGGGGAGCAACAAGATGATCAAACGCAATCTGCTGGTAATGGGCCTCGCCGTGCTGCTGAGCGCCTGTGGTTTCCAGCTGCGCGGCACCGGCACCAACGCCCTGTCGATCAAGGAGCTGGACCTGAGCGCCCGTGACGCCTACGGCGACGTGGTCACCCAACTGCGTCAGACGCTGACCAACAGCGGCGTGCACGTCTACACCGGCGCCCAGTACAAACTGTTCCTGGCCCGCGAAGACGAAACCCAGCGCACCGCAAGCTACGCAGGTTCCGGTCGTTCGGCTGAATATGAGCTGACCACCGTGCTCAAGTACGAAGTCCAGGGCATCAAGGGCGTTCCGCTGCTCGATGACAACGTTCAGACCACCAAGGTCTTCGTTCACGACGGCAACAACCTGATCGGTTCGGATCAGGAAGCCGAGCAGATCCGCAAGGAAATGCGCAGCGACCTGGTGCAGAAGATGATGGCACGCCTGCAACTGCTGACGCCGCAGCGTCTGGACGAGCTGCAAGCCAAGGCTGATGCCGCGGCCCGTGCACAGGCCGATGCCGAAGCGGCCGCCCAGCGCGTTCGCGACGAGACGCCTCAGCAGTCGCCTATCGAAATCCCGTCCAAGTGATGGCACTGGGGCCGGTTCGCCGGCCCCAACCTTTTCCGAATCATGAAACTCGCCCCCGCCCAACTCGCCAAGCACCTGCAAGGCACACTCGCGCCTGTGTACATCGTCAGCGGCGATGACCCGCTGCAATGCCAGGAAGCCTGCGACGCCATCCGTGCCGCGGCTCGCCAGCAGGGTTTCGATGAACGCCAGGTATTCAGCGCCGACTCAAACTTCGACTGGGGCACCTTGCTGCAAGCCGGTGCGAGCATGTCGCTGTTCGCCGAACGACGCCTGCTTGAACTGCGCCTGCCCTCGGGCAAGCCCGGTGACAAAGGCGCCGCTGCCCTGCTGGAATACTGCGCCCGCCCTGCCGAAGACACGCTGCTGCTCATCAGCCTGCCCAAGCTCGACGGTTCCGCACAGAAAACCAAGTGGGGCAAGGCGCTGGTCGAAGGCCCGCAAACCCAGTTCGTGCAGATCTGGCCGGTGGACGCCAGCCAGTTGCCGCAGTGGATTCGTCAGCGCCTGGGCCAGGCCGGCCTGGCTGCCAGCCCCGATGCGGTCGAGCTGATCGCCGCGCGTGTGGAAGGCAACCTGCTGGCCGCCGCCCAGGAAATCGAAAAGCTCAAGCTGATGGCCGAACAAGGGCAGATCACTGTGGAAACCGTGCAAGCTGCGGTGGCCGACAGTGCGCGCTTCGACGTCTTCGGCCTGACTGACGCGATCCTCAATGGCGAAGCCTCCCACGCCCTGCGCATGCTCGAAGGCCTGCGCGGCGAAGGCGTCGAGCCTCCGGTGATCCTCTGGGCGCTGTCGCGGGAGCTGCGGGTACTGGCCAACCTGGCGTTGCAATACAGCCAGGGCGTGCCGTTGGACAAGGCGTTCAGCCAGGCGCGACCACCCATCTGGGACAAGCGCAAGCCGTTGATGAGCAAGGCCCTGCAACGCCACTCGGCGCGCCGCTGGGCCCAACTGCTGATGGACGCCCAACGCATCGACGCGCAGATCAAGGGCCAGGCCGAGGGTTCGGTGTGGAACAGCCTGAGCCTGCTGTCGCTGCACATGGCCGGGCAACGCCTGCCGCTGCCGTCGGAATAATCTTCCCCCCCGTAGGAGCGCGCTTGCCCGCGATCGCGTCTTTTCAGACACTGATGTGCTGAATGGCACACCTCGTCGCGGGCAAGCGCGCTCCTACAGGTACGCATCGCTCTCGTAGCAGCACGGCTTGCCGGCGGGGGCGATGCGATAGCACAGATCAATTAGACCTGCGCCCGAATCTGGCCGATCATCCCCGCCGCTTTCCCCACACCTGCGAGAGAAAATGCCATGAGCAAAGCCAGGAAGCGGCCAAACAAGGCCAAGTCCATCATCGCCCAGCCCCTGTTCCGCAGCCGCCAGGAACAACCCGCCAAGGGCAAGGGCAGCTACCGCCGCGAAGCCTTCCAGTCGAACAACTGGGAGGCTTCTTCCGTTATGGCGGCCTGAAAAACACGCAAGGTTACTGACCGGCGCCCCGTCGGCCGGGCCAGCATGTTAAGGTCTACACCTTACGGTTTATACCTGTGGACCCCAGAATGCCCTTTAGCTTTCCCCGTCGTTGGCATGTCCGCCAACTGATCGCCGCCGCAAGCACGCTCGTGCTGGTTGCCTGCGCGGAGCAGCCCACTGCCGCCGTCGCCACTCCGCTTCAAACCGCCCCCATGCAGGTCGCCAAGGCCTCGCCGCCGCCTCCCGGTGCCGTAGCGCAGCCAGATGATGGCAATTTCGAAATCCAGCCGGCCATGAGCTTCAGTGAGTGGCAGAGCATGTTCCGCGCCCAGGCCCTCAATGCCGGGATTCGCCCGGATGTGTTCGACAAGGCTTTCGCTGGCGTGACCCCGGACATGAGCGTCGTCAAGGCTGACCGCAGCCAGCCCGAGTTCACCCGCCCGGTGTGGGAGTACCTCGATGGCGCGATGTCCGCCGTGCGCGTGCGCAAGGGCCAGGCGCTGCTGGTTCAGTACGCCGACGTGCTGACGGCCATCGAACAACGTTACGGCGTCGACCGTCAGGCGCTGATCGCGGTGTGGGGCATGGAAAGCAGCTTCGGGCAGTTCCAGGGCACTCAGTCGGTGATCCGCTCGCTGGCGACCCTGGCCTATGAAGGCCGTCGGCCACAGTTTGCCCAGGATCAACTGATCGCCGCGCTGCAGATCATCCAGCACGGCGATATCGACGCGCCAAGCATGCTGGGCTCGTGGGCCGGTGCGATGGGGCAGACCCAGTTCATCCCCACCACCTACAACACCCATGCCGTGGACTTCGACGGCGATGGCCGGCGCGATATCTGGAACTCGCCTGCCGACGCCCTCGCCTCCACTGCCCACTACCTGCAAAGCTCAGGCTGGCAGAAAGGTCAGCCTTGGGGTTTCGAAGTGCAATTGAGCCAAGGTTTCGACTATGCCCTGGCCGATGCCTCGACCCGCAAGAGCATCGGCGAGTGGCAACAACTGGGCCTCAAGCTGCCGAACGGTTCGACCCTGCCCGGCAACCTGTTGCAGCAGCAGGCGGCCCTGTTGCTGCCAGCCGGCTACAAAGGCCCTGCATTCCTGGTGATGGATAACTTCCGGGCGATCCTGAAGTACAACAACTCGTCGTCCTATGCACTGGCCATCGGGCTGTTGTCCGAGCGTTTCACCGGTGGCGGCTATGTGATTGGCCAATGGCCACGCGGTGACCGCCCCCTGAGCCGCTCCGAGCGCATCGAGCTGCAAACCCTGCTCTCGGCCCGTCAGTATGACGCAGGCGCCCCGGACGGCATCATCGGCGCCAATACGCGCAAGGCCATTCGCAGCGCGCAGCAGTCGTTTGGCTGGCCGGCGGATGGCTACCCGACGCAGGAGCTGCTGGATAACCTGCGCCGGCCCTGAAGCACCTACTGTAGGAGCGCGCTTGCCCGCGACCGCGTCATTTCAGACACTGATGTGCTGAATGGCACCCCACCGCGCGGGCCAGCGCGCACCGAACCGG
>NZ_JBIVCX010000007.1:49776-106977 GCF_044746825.1 Pseudomonas sp. NPDC090201 | reverse complement strand
CACCCCCCTGTCGGCGCGCGCGGGCCCGCCCCCGCGACTTTACACACCCTGATGTGCTGAATGGCACACCTCGTCGCGGGCAAGCGCGCTCCTACAGGGAGTACCGCACAAATAAAAAGGGCCGGATATCGCTATCCGGCCCTTTTGATCGTTCCCACGCTCTGCGTGGGAACCCGACCAGCCATCAACCCGCCGTCAGCAACGACTTGGTCAGCTTGGCCTGTTCGTCAGCGTGGTACGAGGAACGCACCAGCGGGCCCGACGCAACGTTCTTGAAGCCCATCTTGTAGCCTTCCTCGGCGAACCAGGCGAAGGTGTCCGGGTGCACGAAGCGCTGCACCGGCAGGTGGCTGCGGGAAGGTTGCAGGTACTGGCCCAGGGTCAGCATGTCGATGTTGTGCTCGCGCATGCGCTGCATCACTTCGATCACTTCCTCATCGGTCTCGCCCAGACCCAGCATCAGGCCGGACTTGGTCGGAACGTGAGGGACCATTTCCTTGAAGCGTTGCAGCAGGGTCAGCGACCACTGATAGTCCGAGCCCGGACGCGCAGCCTTGTACAGGCGCGGCACGGTTTCCAGGTTGTGGTTGAACACATCCGGCGGCGTGGCAGCGGTGATTTCCAGCGCGATGTCCATGCGGCCACGGTAGTCCGGAACCAGCGTTTCCAGTTGCACGTTCGGCGACAGGGCGCGGATTTCGCGGATGCAGTCGGCGAAGTGCTGGGCACCGCCGTCACGCAGGTCGTCACGGTCAACGGAGGTGATCACGACGTACTTGAGTTTCAGGTCGGCGATGGCAACCGCCAGGTTCTTCGGCTCGTCCGCGTCCAGGGCTTTAGGACGGCCATGACCCACGTCGCAGAATGGGCAGCGACGGGTGCAGATGTCGCCCATGATCATGAAGGTCGCGGTGCCGCCGGAGAAGCACTCACCCAGGTTCGGGCAGGACGCTTCTTCGCAGACGCTGTGCAGCTTGTGCTTGCGCAGCAGCTGCTTGATGCGGTCGACTTCCGGGGAAACCGGAATGCGCACGCGAATCCAGTCGGGCTTTTTCGGCAGCTCGACCGTCGGGATGATCTTCACCGGGATGCGAGCAACTTTTTCCGCACCGCGCAGCTTCACGCCGGCTTCAACTTTGGGACGCGCTGCACGCTCAGGCGTTACAACGTTCACTGTCGGGATCAGGGTCTCTGTAATCACGGCTGTCTCTGCCGCTTCATGCGCAGTAGTCATATCAATCGATTCCGCCCGCTAGGGTCGTCTGCTCAGCATAGTCGAGGTGTCTGACGAGCTGCGCACGCAGCCGGGCACTAACCTCGGCAAATTCAATCGGCCCTGCCAGATCGCGCAGCTGGGTCATGGCCAGCCCCGCGTACCCACAGGGATTGATCCGTTGGAACGGCTCCAGGTCCATGTCGACGTTCAACGCCAGCCCATGGAACGAACAACCGTTACGGATACGAAGGCCCAGGGATGCGATCTTCGCCCCATCGACGTAGACCCCCGGTGCCTCGGGTCTGGCAGCTGCCGTGACGCCGTAGCTGGCCAGCAGATCGATCAGGCTGTTTTCGATCCGGGTGACCAGTTCGCGCACGCCAAAACCCAGGCGACGCACGTCCAGCAACAGGTAAACCACCAGTTGACCGGGACCATGATAAGTCACTTGGCCACCGCGATCGACCTGTACCACCGGAATATCACCCGGAAGTAGTAGATGCTCGGGCTTTCCGGACTGCCCCTGGGTGAAAACCGGCGGGTGCTGGACCAGCCAGATTTCATCAGGTGTTTGCCGATCGCGCCCGTCGGTGAAGCGCTGCATGGCTTGCCAGGCGGGCTCGTAGTCGATCAGTCCGAGATCACGAAAGCCCAGACGTTCGCCCATCACAGCACCATGTGCACGAAACCTGTGGCCCGCAGCTCGCTGTTGATGTTGTAGAGCTGATCCTGGTCGGTGGCGAGGATGTGCAGCTGCACGGTGGTGTACTTGCCGTTGCTGCTCTGGCGTTCGTCCACGCGTTCATCGTTGATCTTCGCGTGCTTGCCGACGATCTCGATGGCTTTGTCTTTATTGCCGGCTCCGGTATCGCAAATGATCTTGATCGGATAATCGGCGCATGGGAATTCGATTTTTGGGGCTTTAACTTCGGTATCTGTCATGGCAGTAACGGCCTCGTAAGCCGGAAAACGGACAGGCCCCCACCGCGAAAGCGGCAGGGGCACACGGAACGCTGATCGTTTCCGGGATCAGTAACGATCAGTTGAACAGACTGTAGAAGAACATGCGAATGCTGTCCCACAGGCGGCGGAAGATACCACCTTCCTCAACGCCGTCCATCGCGATGAGATTAGCGGTGCGCACGACCTTGTCTTCCAGCTTCACTTCAACCTGGCCGATCACGTCGCCCTTGGCGATAGGTGCAACCAGCTTCGGATTGATGGTCATGCTGGCGGTGAGCTTCTTCATCTCGCCTTTAGGCATGGTCATGGACAGATCGTCGGCCAGGCCGGCCTTGACCTGACGCTCGGTGCCTTTCCAGACGGCAGCCTGGGCCAGTTCGGTGCCCTTCTGGTAGAAGGTCTGGGTTTCGAAGAAACGGAAACCGTAGGTCAAAAGCTTCTGGGTTTCAGCAGCACGGGCCTGCTCGCTGTTGGTACCGAACACCACGGCAATCAGACGCATGCCGTCACGAACGGCCGAGGACACCATGCAGTAGCCGGCTTCTTCGGTGTGACCGGTTTTCAGACCGTCGACGGTCTTGTCACGCCACAGCAGCAGGTTGCGGTTCGGTTGCTTGATGCCGTTCCAGAAGAACTCTTTCTGCGAGTAGATCGCGTAGTGAGCCGGGTCTTCGTGGATGATCGCACGTGCCAGCAGCGCCATGTCGTGCGCGGTGGAGTAGTGATCCGGGTTCGGCAGGCCGGTCGGGTTCATGAAGTGGCTGTTGACCATGCCCAGGTCGCCAGCGGTCTTGTTCATCATGTCGGCGAACGCATCTTCGCTGCCGGCGATGTGCTCGGACACCGCGACGCTGGCGTCGTTGCCCGACTGGATGATGATGCCGTGCAGCAGGTCGCTGACAGTCACCTGGCTGCCGACCTTGATGAACATCCGCGAACCACCGGTGCGCCAGGCGTTTTCGCTGATGGTCACAGGGTCGTTTTCGCCGATCTGGCCGCGACGGATTTCCAGGGTCGCAATATAGGCCGTCATCAGTTTGGTCAGGCTGGCCGGCGGCAGGCGCTGGTCACCGTTGTTCTCCACCAGAACGTTGCCGCTGTTGGCATCCATCAGCACATAAGCCTTGGCAGCCAGTTGCGGTGGCGATGGCGTCATCTGCTCTGCCGCGAAGACGGCAGGCGCGGTGAACAGTGGAATAAGCAGGCAAAGTCTTTTTGCGAAGGTGGTGATGTTCATCCGTCTCTCGAAAATGCTAATGGGCAAACATGCCCTTGCGGGCAAAGCGGTGGTGCCGGGCTTTCCCGGCAAACGGGCCCACATTCTACAGATGTGCCCGTGAAATGTGGCTGACAACCCTTGCTCTGGCGGCAAGTCTGATCCAATTGTTACTGATCTGAAGTGACGACGCTCGGCGACCCCAGGTTGGCCGATCTCACACTGTTCTGCAGCTGCGCGGCTTCACCCGGCGTGTCGACCGGCCCCATCCGCACGCGATAGAGCGTCTGCTGGTTGCGAGCGATCGAGCTCACGAAAACCGGCGCCCGCACCATCCCGCTCAGCTTGGACCTCAGGAGTTCCGCAGCGTCCGGGTTGGCGAAGGCTCCCACCTGGAGAAACAGCCCAGACGCTGGTCCGGAAGCGTTTTTTTTTGCATCGATCGGAACCGGCGATACCGGCGCGGCATGCTGCTGCGGCGGTGGCGTCCATTGCTCGATGGTGCCCGCCGACGCGGTAATCACCGGCGCCGCCGGTTGCGGACGTGCCGCCGGGCCGCTGAGCGCCACTTGCGGCTGATCCAGCATCAACGGCGCAGGCTTGCCACGCTGGGCCCAGTACTGGGCCGGGTCGATGCCTTCAACCTTGACCCGCGCGGTGCCGATCTCGGCATAGCCGAGCTTCTTGGCGGCCGCGTAGGACAGGTCGATGATGCGGTCCGAGTAGAACGGCCCACGGTCGTTGACCCGCAGGATCACGGTACGGTTGTTGTCCAGGTTGGTCACGCGAACGTAGCTGGGCAGCGGCAGCGTCTTGTGCGCCGCGCTCATGCCGTACAGGTCGTAGACCTCGCCGTTGGCCGTGTTCTGGCCGTGGAACTTGGTGCCGTACCAGGAGGCCGTGCCGGTCTGCACGTAGCTGGCCGAGTCGCTCAGCGGGAAGTAGGTCTTGCCCAGCACCGTGTAGGGGTTGGCCTTGTAGGCGCCGGTGTGGAGCGTTGGCACGGCGTCGGGAATGCGCGACACATCGACATCCCACCACGGCGCGCCGTCCTTGTGGGCACGGTTGATGTCCAGCCCCGGCTGGGAGCGGATGATGTTGCCTTGCTGGGTCGGTCGACTGGTGGAACAGCTGACGACCAGCAGTGCCAGCGCCGCGAAGGCCATCAGTTTCAATGGTTGTTGCATCGGCAATGACCGCATTACTTGACGCCCCGAGCTTGAACAAGCAGTTCAGACAGCTGATGCACGGCCATGGCGTACATCACGCTGCGGTTGTACCGCGTGATTGCGTAAAAATTCTTCAAACCCATCCAGTATTCAGGGCCATTGTCGCCTTCGAGGCGAAAAGCCGTGACCGGCATATCATCGCGCAGCGCATCATGACTCGCCCAGCCCAGGGCTCGCAACTCCCCGACGGTCTTCACAGGCTCGATGCCCGGGCTCAGACCCTGGTCGACACGGTCGCCACTGACGCTCGCCCGGCTCACGACACCTTCGCCCGCGACCCAGCCATGGCGCTTGAAATAACTCGCGACGCTGCCGATGGCATCGTCCGGGTTGTTCCAGATATTGATGTGGCCGTCGCCGTCGAAATCCACCGCATAAGCTCGAAAACTGCTCGGCATGAACTGCGGCAAACCCATGGCGCCGGCGTACGATCCCTTGAGCGTCAAGGGGTCGACCTGCTCTTCGCGGGCCAGCAGCAGGAACTCTCGCAGCTCCTTGCGGAAGAATTCCGCACGAGGAGGATAGTCGAAACCCAGCGTCGATAACGCATCGATTACCCGGTAATTTCCGGTATTTCGACCAAAAAATGTTTCAACGCCAATGATCGACACGATCACCTGGGCAGGCACGCCGTACTCTTTTTCAGCACGTGCAAGCACCGCCTCATGCTGGCGCCAGAAGTCCACGCCACGAGCGACGCGGGCGTCGGTGAGGAACATCGGGCGGTAATCCTTCCACGCCTTCACCTTCTCGGCAGGCCGTGAAATGGCATCAAGAATCGACTGTTTGCGCTGCACATCACGAAACACTTCGATCAGTTGTTCACCCGCGAAACCGTAGTCGCGCGTCATGTCACTGACGAACTGAGCGACCTGGGGCGAACCCTCATAGTCGCCGGCAAGCGACTCCTGCACTGACCCGAGGATGCCCATCAGACCGACCAGCGGCACATATCGAGCAGCCCAGCCACGCACTACCTGCATTGAATTCTTTACCTTAGGAAAACCTGAACGGTTTCTCACCTTAATCAAACCTGAGCGATCCACTTGCGGTGGGTATGGATCGACATCAAAACCCCAAACGCTGACAGCAGCGTCACCAGCGAAGTTCCGCCATAACTAATGAAGGGCAACGGCACACCTACCACCGGCAGCAAACCGCTGACCATACCGATGTTGACGAAAACATACACAAAAAACGTCATTGTCAGGCTGCCCGCCAAGAGCTTGCCGTAGAGCGTCTGGGCCTGGGCGGTAATCACCAGGCCCCGACCGATCAGCAGCAGATAGATCAGCAGCAGCGCACAGATGCCCACCAGGCCGAACTCTTCGCCCAGTACCGCGATGATGAAGTCGGTGTGGCTTTCCGGCAGGAAGTCCAGGTGCGACTGGGTGCCCAGCAGCCAGCCCTTGCCGAAGACGCCGCCCGAACCGATGGCCGCCTTGGACTGGATGATGTTCCAGCCGGTGCCCAGCGGATCGCTCTCGGGGTCGAGGAAGGTCAGGATCCGCTGCTTCTGGTAGTCGTGCATGAAGAAGAACCACATGGCCACGGCCACGGGCACGGCAGCGGCAAGCACGCCGATGATCCAGCGCCAGCGCAGGCCGGCCATGAACAATACGAAGGTGCCCGACGCCAGGATCAGCAGCGAAGTCCCCAGGTCAGGCTGGCGCACGATCAGGATGAACGGCACGCCGATCAGCGCCAGGCTCACCGCAACGTGCTTCAGATGCGGCGGCAGCGTGCGTTTTGACAGGTACCAGGCGATGGTCGCCGGCATGATGATCTTCATGAATTCCGAGGGCTGGAAGCGAATCACCCCGGGAATGTTGATCCAGCGCGTCGCGCCCATGGCGTTGTGGCCCATGACGTCCACCGCCACCAGCAACAGCACGCCGCAGACGTAGGCTACCGGCACCCAGCGGGCCATGAAACGCGGCTCAAGCTGAGCGATGACAAACATCGAAACCAGACCGATGCCGAACGAGGTAGCCTGTTTGATCAGCAGGTCCCAGCTCTTGCCGCTGGCCGAATACAGGACGAACAGGCTGCCGGCGGCAAGCGTCAGCAACAGGATCAGCAACGGGCCATCGACATGGATTTTTTGCAGAAAGGTGGCGCGACGGCGCATCACATCTTCGCTGGAGAGGATGCGGTCGAAATTACTCTTCACGGGCCGCGGTCTCCGGAGGCAGTGTATTGCTGGCGTATTCGGGTTTCAGGCGGCCATCCGGGCCCAGCAGCCACGCATCCATGACCTGGCGGACCACAGGCGCGGCGACCCCGGAGCCGGACTCGCCGTTCTCGATCATCACCGCCACCACGATTTTCGGGTTGTCCGCCGGGGCAAAGCCCACGAACAGGGCGTGGTCGCGATGGCGCTCCTGGACCTTGGAGCGGTCATATTTCTCGCCTTGGCGGATGGCAACGACCTGCGCCGTACCACTCTTGCCCGCGATGCGGTACTGGGCGCCGGCCGACGCCTTGCGCGCCGTACCACGCGCGCCGTGCATCACCTGCTGCATGCCATGGTTGACCTTGGCCCAGTCGGACGGGTCGCGCAGGACGATGTCCGGCATCGGGTTGGCATCCACAGGCTTCTGGCCCTCGATGGTCTTGGCCAGGTGCGGGCGGTTCCACTTGCCCTTGTTCGCCACCAGCGCAGTGGCCTGCGCCAGTTGCAACGGGGTGGCCTGCATGTAGCCCTGGCCGATCCCCAGGATCAGGGTTTCGCCGGGGAACCACGCCTGACGGCGGGTGATGCGCTTCCAGTCACGCGATGGCATCAGCCCCGGCGACTCTTCGAACATGTCCAGCGAGACTTTCTGGCCGATGCCGAACTTGTTCAGGTACGAAGACAGCCGGTCGATGCCGACCTTGTGCGCCAGATCATAGAAGTAGGTGTCGTTGGAGCGCATGATCGCGGTGTCCAGATCGACCCAGCCGTCACCGGTACGGTTCCAGTTACGGTATTTGTGATCGTAGTTGGGCAGCATGTAGTAGCCGGGGTCGAAGACCCGGGTGCTTGCCGTCACGACGCCAGTGTCCAGGCCGGCGATGGCCACGGCCGGCTTGATGGTCGAGCCCGGCGGGTACAGGCCGCGCAGGATGCGGTTGAACAGCGGACGGTCAACCGAATCGCGCAGCTCGGAATAGGCCTTGAAGCTGATGCCTGTCACGAACAGATTCGGGTCGAAGCTTGGCTGGCTGACCATCGCCAGCACTTCGCCGGTGCTCGGGTCCAGCGCAACAACCGCGCCACGGCGCCCGCCCAGCGCAACCTCGGCGGCTTCCTGCAACTGAATGTCGAGGCTCAGGACGATGTCCTTGCCGGGCACGGGATCTGTGCGCTTGAGCACGCGCAACACCCGCCCGCGAGCGTTGGTTTCGACCTCTTCATACCCCACCTGGCCGTGCAGGTCAGGCTCGTAGAAGCGCTCGATACCGGTCTTGCCCATGTGGTGGGTGCCGCTGTAGTTCACAGGATCGAGGGTTTTCAGCTCTTTCTCGTTGATCCGGCCCATATACCCGACCGAGTGCGCGAAATGCGCGCCCTGCGGGTAGTGGCGAATCAACTGTGCGACCACTTCAACGCCTGGCAGGCGGAACTGGTTGACGGCAATCCGGGCGATCTGTTCTTCGGTCAGCTCGAACAGGATTGGCACCGGCTCGAAAGGCCGGCGCCCCTGCTTCATGCGTTTTTCGAAGATGATCCGGTCGTCCGGCGTCAGTTCGAGCACTTCGACGATGGTGTCCAGGATCTTGGCCCAGTCACCGCCGGAACGCTCGCGGGTCATGCTCAGGTTGAAACTGGGCCGGTTGTCAGCTATCACTACGCCATTACGGTCGTAGATCAGGCCGCGACTCGGCGGAATCGGCTGCACGTGAACCCGGTTGTTCTCAGACAGGGTCGAGTGGTAGTCGTACTGGATGACCTGCAGGAAATACAGCCGCGCCACCAACACGCAGATCAGCACGATCACGATGCCAGCGCCGACCACGACACGGTTACGCACCAGTCGTGCGTCCTTTTCGTGATCTTTCAGGCGTATCGGCTGAGACATTTAGGGCGTGTTCACAGTGAAGGCAGCGGCGCTACTTGTGATAAGGGTGACCGGACAACACCGTCCAGGCACGATAAATCTGCTCGCCGATGAGGATGCGCACCAGCGGGTGCGGCAACGTCAGCGGCGACAACGACCAGCGCTGCTCGGCACGGGCACAGACTTCCGGCGCCAGCCCTTCCGGGCCGCCGACCATCAGGTTGACCGTGCGCGAATCCAGTCGCCAACGGTCAAGCTCGCCCGCCAGCTGCTCTGTACTCCACGGTTTGCCATGCACCTCGAGGGTGACGATCCGCTCGCCCGGCTGCACTTTCGCCAGCATGGCCTCACCTTCATGACGGATCAGGCGGGCCACGTCGGCGTTCTTGCCGCGGGTATTGAGCGGAATCTCCACCAGTTCGAGGGCAAGTTCCGATGGCAGACGCTTGGCGTATTCGTGCCAACCTTCTTCCACCCACTTGGGCATGCGTGAACCGACGGCAATCAGGCGCAGACGCACGACAAGCCCTTATTCGTTGCCTGGCGTGTGGTGCGCGCCGCTGGCGGCACGGCTCTGCTCGGCGCCCATCCACAGACGCTCCAGATCATAGAACTGGCGAGCTGCGGCGGTCATCATGTGCACGATCACGTCGCCCAGGTCCAGCAGGACCCAGTCGCTTTCGCCCTTGCCTTCTTCGCCCAGCGGCTGTGCGCCACGGGATTTGACGTTCTCGCGAACCTTGTCGAGCATCGCGTTGATCTGACGGTTCGAGGTACCGGTGGCGATCACCATGTAGTCGGTCAGGCTGTGCTTGTCCTTGACGTCGATGACCTGGATGTCCTGGGCCTTCACGTCTTCCAGGGCGGCCTTGGCCAGTTCAACCAGCTCTTCGCCGGACAGGGAAATCTTTTGCTGTGTCATATAAAACTCATTCAGTTCAATTGGGCGCGCGGTACAGTCCGTGCGCCTCGATGTAGGCCAGTACCGCGTCTGGCACCAGAAAACGTACCGACTTACCGCTGGCCAGCAGTTGACGGATCTGGGTGGCAGACACCGAAAGCGGTGTCTGCCAGACGAATGTAATGTGTCCGCCCGGGCCTTTGAGGGCCTTCGGATCGCTGACCGCTCGCGCCGCCAGCAGGTTGCGCATGGCGTCAGGCGACTCGCTGTCGGCGTCCGGGCGTTGCAGCACCACGATATGGCAGTGCTCCAGCAACTCTTCCCATCGATGCCAGGTCGGCAGGCCACAAAAGGCATCCCAACCCAGCAGTAAAAATAGCTGATCATCGACGGCAAGTTCTTCGCGCATCGATTCCAGCGTGTCGATGGTGTAAGACGGTTTGTCCCGCAGCAATTCGCGGTCGTCCACCGTCAATGGCGACACGCCTTGCACCGCGCTGCGAACCATCGCCAGACGGTCCTGCGCAGATACACCTGGCATATCGCGATGAGGTGGCCGGGCGCTGGGCGTCAGGCGCAACTCATCGAGTTCAAGCAGCGCGGCGACTTCCAGGGCGCCGCGCAAATGGCCGATGTGCACCGGGTCGAAGGTCCCGCCCAGCATGCCGATACGTTTCGGCGTGCGCGAGGCTTTCTTCCCGGCAGACTTGACCACTGTTTTCGTATTCTTGCCCGTCGGCTGCCGAAGGTCGGCCAAGTCAGACCGGCCCCTGCCCGCGCAATTGGCGACCATCGCCGACCACCAGGTACTTCTCGCAGGTCAGGCCTTCCAGGCCAACCGGACCCCGGGCGTGGATCTTGTCGGTGGAAATGCCGATTTCCGCGCCAAGGCCGTATTCGAAACCGTCGGCAAAACAGGTGGGTGCGTTGATCATCACCGAGCTTGAATCGACCTCGGCCATGAAGCGGCGCGTCTGACCCTGGTGCTCGGAGATGATGGCGTCGCTGTGATGCGAGCCGTAATGATTGATGTGCTCGATGGCCTGGTCCAGGCCGGTCACTACGCGAATAGACAGGATCGGCGCCAGGTACTCGGTGTGCCAGTCATCTTCGGTGGCCGCAATCGCCTCGATCAGCTCGAGGGTGCGCTCGCAGCCGCGCAGCTCGACGCCCTTCTCGCGGAACTGGGCAGCCATCTGCGGCAGGAAATCGGCGGCAATGGCCTGATCCACCAGCAGGGTCTCCATGGCGCCGCAGATGCCGTAACGGTAGGTCTTGGCGTTGAACGCGATGCGCTGGGCCGCTGCCAGATCGGCGTGGGCACTGACATAGACGTGGCAGATGCCATCCAGGTGCTTGATCACCGGCACCCGGGCCTCACGACTGACGCGCTCGATCAAGCCCTTGCCGCCGCGCGGGACGATCACGTCCACGTATTCAGGCATGGTGATCAGGGCGCCAACGGCGGCGCGGTCAGTGGTTTCCACCACCTGAACCACGGCAGCGGGCAAACCGGCCTCGGCCAGACCGCGCTGAATGCAGGCGGAAATGGCACGATTGGAATTGATGGCCTCGGAGCCGCCACGCAGGATGGTGGCGTTGCCGGACTTCAGGCACAGGCTCGCGGCGTCGATCGTCACGTTCGGACGCGACTCGTAAATGATGCCGACCACGCCCAGCGGCACGCGCATCTTGCCGACCTGGATGCCCGAAGGCTGAAAACTCATGTCACGGATGGTGCCGATGGGGTCCGGCAGACCTGCGACCTGACGCAAACCGGCGATCATGCTATCGATGCGCGCAGGGGTCAGGGCCAGACGTTCCAGCAGGGCAGCTTCCAGACCATTGGCGCGACCGGCGGCCAGATCCTGTTCGTTGGCGGCGACCAGCTCGTCACGGGCAGCGTCCAGCGCGGCAGCGGTGGCGGCCAGCGCGCGGTTTTTCTGCGCGGTACTGGCGCGGCCGATCACACGCGAAGCTTCGCGGGCGGCGCGACCCAGGCGGGTCATGTAGTCAAGAACGGACTCAGTCATGGTCTCAGAGGTCTTGGCAGAGAAGAAAGCGGCCGATTATAGCTGCCGGGCGTGACGAACGACAGCGGCGACAGGCGGATGGTCGATATAAGCCGGTTTTGTTGGGTGAAACACCTCCCATTCCTCGCCGACATACTTCTGTAGGAGCGCGCTTGGTCTGGGCCGCATCCGGACGACGGCGGCATGTCGGTGACATTTGTAATGTCTGCCACGGCCAGGTCGCGGGCAAGCGCGCTCCTACAAGATCGATGTATCCATCGCGATTCGGCCATTCAGCTGCAATTAAGCCCCGGATTGCTATCATCGCCAGCCACACCATCACGTTGCCCCGCCCATGCCCGAGCATTCCCAGCGCGCCCTGCCCGACAGTTTCTTCGACCGCGACGCCCAGACCCTCGCCCGCGATCTGCTGGGCAAGGTCGTGCGGCACAAGGTCGGCGACCTGTGGTTGTCGGCACGCATCATAGAGACCGAAGCCTATTACCTCGAGGAAAAAGGCAGCCATGCGTCCCTTGGCTACACGGAAAAGCGTAAGGCTTTGTTTCTGGATGGCGGGCACATCTATATGTACTACTCCCGAGGCGGCGATTCGCTGAACTTCAGCGCCCACGGCCCGGGCAATGCGGTGCTGATCAAATCGGCCTATCCATGGGTTGATGAAGCCAGCCTGCACGGGCTCAGCGACGAAAACAGCCTGGCGCAGATGCAGCTCAACAACCCCGACGCCAGCGGCAACCTGCGTCCCCGCGAACGCTTGTGCGCCGGGCAGACCCTGCTGTGCAGGGCGCTGGGCCTGAAGGTGCCGATGTGGGACGGCAAGCGCTTCGATCACCAGCGGATCTTCGTCGAAGACGTCGGCCAACATCCGCAGCGCATCATCCAGACCTCTCGCCTGGGCATCCCGACCGGGCGCGACGAGCACCTGATGTACCGCTTCGTGGACGCCGAGTATGCGCGCGTCTGCACACGGAACCCTCTGCGACGCGGCCAAGTCGAAGGCCGCGACTACCTTTTCATCGAGCAAGGACACTGACCCATGGGCGCATGGCTCGACAGCATCACCGCATGGCTGACCCTCAATCCGTCCTGGTTGGGGGCCGCGCTGTTTCTGGTGTCATTCCTGGAATGCCTGGCCATCGCGGGCATCATCGTGCCCGGCACGGTGGCACTGTTCGCCATTGCCGCGCTGGCAGGGACCGGAATCCTGGACCTGCACCAGGCACTGCTGCTCGGCTTTCTCGGCGGTCTGCTGGGTGATCTGGTGTCCTACTTTGTTGGCAGACGTTTCCACCAGAACATCCGCCGCCTGCCCGGCCTGCGCCATCACCCTGAATGGATGACGGGCGCCGAAACCTATTTCCAGCGTTACGGCATCGCGAGTCTGTTGGTAGGCCGCTTCATCGGTCCGCTGCGCCCGATGCTGCCGATGGTCGCGGGGATATTCGACATGCCGTTCGTGCGGTTTGCCGCCGTGAGCGTGGTGGCGGCGGCGGGCTGGTCCATGGCCTACATTCTTCCGGGCTGGGCGGCAGGTGCAGCGGTGCGTCTGCCGTTGCCCGAAGGCTTCTGGCCACAAGCCGGCGTGGTCGGTGCGGGCCTGGCGATCCTGCTGGGCGTGGGGGTTCACTGCAGCGCCCACGGCAAACCCTACGCGACCCGCCTGATCGCGCTGGTCAGTTTTGTCCTGCTGGCGGCCGTGTTTCTCGGTTGGCCGTACCTGGCGCACCTCGACCAGGGTGTGATGACCCTGGTGCAGGAGCATCGCAGCGCGGCGGCGGAAACCTTCGTCGTGCTGGTTACAGGTCTTGGCGACTTCCGCACGCAATTCTGCGCGGCGGCCCTGCTGTTGCTGATCCTGGTGGCGACCCGGCAGTGGCGCCATGCGATCTTCGCCTGCTCGACGACACTGGGCGCGGCGATCATCAACCAGTGCATGAAACACACCTTCGCCCGCGCCCGCCCGGAAGTCCTGGCCGAACCCTTGGCCACGTTCAGCATGCCCAGCGGGCACGCGTCAGCCTCTTTCGCGCTGTTCATGACCCTGGCGGTGCTGGCAGGGCGAAGCCAGCCGGTCCGGTTGCGCCTGACCTGGCTGTTGCTCGGGGCGATTCCGGCGGCGTCGATTGCGATGTCGCGCGTCTACCTGGGCGTGCACTGGCCCACGGATGTGCTGGCGGGGATGCTACTGGCGTTCTTCGCCTGCGCGGCGAGCCTGGCGCTGGTTGAGAAAAACGAGCCGTTGCCTGCACTGCCGCTGCGAGTGTGGTGGTTGCTGCTACCAGCGATCGTCGCGCTGCTGGGCGGATTTGCCTTCCACTCGCTGGCCCATGGGCTGATTCGGTATGAGTATTGAAGCCACAACCTCCACCCCTGTAGGAGCGCGCTTGCCCGCGACGGCGGCGTGTCAGGCGACATCTTCGTGATGGACAGAATGCCATCGCGGGCAAGCGCGCTCCTACAAGGGGAATCTACGCCTGCATATCCCCCTGCATCTCATCGAGCAGGTCCTGGATGGCGTCGAGCCGTTCTTCGGCGTCGTCGATCTCCAGCAATTCGATCTTGTCTTCTTCGGCGAACGGCAACAGGTAGGCCAGCTGATTGCTCAGCGACTGCTGACCACTGGCGGTCAGGCCCATGTTCAAGGCCGCTACCATCGGATGCTCACCCAGCGCAGCCAACAGCGCGACCAGGTCTTCGTCCTCTTCCTGCAAGGGCTGCTCTTGCGGGTCTTCCAGCCACTGCACCTCGGCGATCAGCAGGTTGTCGCGCTGGGCTTGCGCCTCGATCACGCGGAAACGCCGCCCGCCGACCACACGAATGCCCAGCAGGCCGTTGTCCTGTTGCTGGAAGTCAGTGACCAACGCTTCGCAACCGATCTGCGAGAAACCTTCGGGCACATCGCCCACTTCGCTGCCTTCGGTGATGCAGACCACGCCGAAGCCTTTGCCTTGCTTCATGCAGCGCCCGATCATGTCCAGGTAACGCGCCTCGAATATCTGCAAATCCAGGACACAGCCCGGAAACAGCACGGCGTTCAGCGGAAACAGGGGCAACGACATAAATCCATCCTCAAGCAACCCATCTTCAAGCCACCAGAGACACCGCCAACGGCAGGAACAACGCCGTGGCGACGCCCATCAGACTCATCGCCAGTGCCGCGAAGGCACCACACTCTTCACCTTCCTGCAACGCAGCCGAGGTGCCGACCGCATGGGCCGTCAGCCCCAGCGCCATGCCTCGGGCTTCCGGGCTCTGCACACCGGCCAGCGTCAACAGGCCGGGGCCGAATATGCCGCCGATGACACCTGTAATCAACACGAAAACCGCAGCCAGCGCCGCCACGCCGCCAATTTGCTCGGCCACCAGCATCGCGATGGGCGAAGTGACCGACTTGGGCGCCATGGTCATCAGGATCATGTGATCAGCGCCCAGCACCCAGCCCAGCGCCACGCACAGCCCGGTCGCAAGCACGCCGCCAATCAACAGCGTAGTCAACACCGGCCAGAACAACTGCCGGATACGCCGCAGATTCAGATAAAGCGGCACAGCGAGCGCCACCGTCGCCGGGCCCAGCAGGATGCTGAGGATGTCGGTGCTCTTGCGGTACTCGGCGTAGTCCAGCCCGCAGGCGACCAACACACCGATCACCACCAGCATCGACACCAGCACCGGCTGCAGGAACACCCAGCGGGTTTTCTCGTAGCCGGCCAGCACCAGTTGATAGGCGCCCAGGGTAATGGCGATGCCGAACAGCGGATGGTGGATCACCGACAGCCATGCGCCTTGCCAGTCCAGACTCATGACGGCTCCCTGGGGCTGGGCTGATGCCCGGTGTGCTGGCGGTCGATGAGTTTTTGCATCAGCCAGCCGGCAAAGGTGAGCGAGATCATTAACGACAATACCAGGGAGCCTACAATGGCCCAGAAATCGTTGGCGATCTGGCCGGCGTAGACCATCACCCCCACGGCCGGAGGCACCAGCAACAGCGGCAGATAACGCAGCAGGCTGCCTGCGGCCAGGCTGATGGGCTCGCTGACTTCACCGCGAACCATCAGGTAGATCATCAGCAGCACCAGCCCGATGATCGGCCCCGGCAGTATTGAAAGGATCAGATGATTGAGCGCCGTTCCCAGCAACTGGAACAGCACCAACCACGTCAGGCCTCTTAGCAACATAGAAAACTCCAGCAAATTCGCGGCGGCATTATACGCATGCAGCCTGGCAGGCTATGGGATGGTATTCGCCAGAACCCGGGGTTCTTGACCAACGCCTGTGGGCGTGGTGATCTTTGTGCCAACACGCACACCTGTAGGAGCGCGCTTGCCCGCGACCTCGCCGTGTCAGGTGATAAAAATGCCACAGGCAGACCGCCGTCGCGGGCAAGCGCGCTCCTACAAGAAACCTCAAACCACGCAAGAACGACGCCCAAACGGTAATTCAGTTAAAAATAGTTGATTCACTAAGGAGAGTATCGATGCCCTATGTACCTGTTGCAGAGCTCAAGAGTTATGAAGGCAAGGAACTGGGAAGTTCCGAGTGGCTGACGATCGATCAGGCACGTATCAATCTGTTTGCCGAGGCCACTGGCGACTTCCAGTTCATCCACGTTGACCCGGTAAAAGCGGCGCAAACGCCGTTCGGCTCGACCATCGCCCATGGTTTCCTGTCGCTGTCGCTGATCCCCAAGCTCATGGAATCGCTGCTGGTCATGCCCGAAGGGCTGAAAATGGCGGTCAATTATGGCCTGGACAGCGTACGTTTCATCCAGCCGGTGAAGGTCGATTCGCGCGTTCGTCTAAAAGTTGCCCTGATCGAAGTCACCGAAAAGAAGCCTGGCCAATGGTTGCTCAAAGCCACTGCAACGCTTGAAATCGAAGGGCAGGACAAGCCTGCGTTCATCGCTGAACCCCTTTCCCTCTGCTTCGTGTAAGCGCCCCTGAACATGAAACAGTCGTAACTGACTGTTTCATGACGCTTCCCGGCTGCGGCATACTCGCTGCGGCCGTGTGAGCGACTCGATACAAGAACGCGAATCCGATCACGCCGAACTTATTCATCTGCGGGATTTACCATGCGTGCGTTTGCCCCTCTGGCCCTGACCCTTCTGCTGACCGCTTGCGGTGACGGCGAATCGCTGCTTCCGCCGGATGCACGCCTGCCCGACGGCGGCCGCTACCGCGGCGACGTGGTCAATGGGGTGCTGCAAGGCAAAGGCCGCATCGACTACCCCAATGGCAGCTGGTATGCCGGCGAGTTCAGCAAAGGCCAATGGAACGGCCAGGGCGAGTGGCACGCCAGCAACGGCGACCTCTATAAAGGTGGCTTCAAGGATGGCCTGTTCGACGGCCCCGGCGCGCTGACCACCAGTAGCGGCACCTACGTCGGCGGCTACAAACTGGGGCGCCGCGAGGGCGAAGGCACGCTCAAAGAGCATGGCATGAGCTACCGCGGCGAGTTCAAGGCCGACCTTTACGACGGCCTGGGCCATCTGGAACTCGAAGACGGCAGCGAGTATCAAGGCCAGTTCACCCGCGGCAAGCCCAATGGCGAAGGCCAGCGCAGCGATGCGGCAGGCAACCAGTTCAGCGGCAAGTTCGTCGACGGCCAGCTCGAAGGCACCGGCAATTTCAACAGCGCGGACGGCGACCAGTACGTCGGCGGCTTCCACAACAACCAGCTCAACGGGCGCGGCCGCTACGAGAACGCCGACGGTGACGTCTGGTCGGGCCAGTTCAAGGATGGCGCCTTCACCGGCAAGGGCGAACTGATCGGCGCCGACGGCACCAGCTACCAGGGCCAGTTTCGCAACTGGCGCTTCGCCGGCGAAGGCCATCTGAAGCTGCCGGACGGCACGGTCTACGTCGGGCAGTTCGACAACGACAATTACGACGGTCCGGGCGTGCTGACCTCCCCTGATGGCCAGGTGCAGAGTGGCACCTGGGCCAACGGCCAGCGGGTACGTGACGCCATGGGCAAGCTGCTGCCCGACCCGCTGGAAACCGGCCTGCTCGCACAGGGTCCTCTGCTGGACAAGGCCCTGGCCGCAATCCCGGCTTCGACCCCCGCCATCGAACTCTACAGCCTGGTGGTCGGCGGCGACGGCAAGCAGAGCGTGTTCATGCGCGAGGCCGACTACGTCAACAAGCTGCTCGCGACCCGCTTCGGCGCGTATGGCCAGATCTCACTGGTCAACCATCGCGACCACATGGCCGACCGTCCACTGGCGACGCGGGAAAATATCAGCCGCGCGGTGCAGACCCTCGCCCTGCGCAGCGGCCCCGAAGACCTGATCTTCATCTACCTCACCAGCCACGGCACCCACGACCACGAACTGGTGCTGGATCAGCCTCGCCTGGAACTGTCGGACCTGCCCGCCAACGAGATGGCCTCGGTGCTGGCGCCGCTGAAGAATCGCGACAAGGTGGTGGTCATTTCAGCCTGTTACTCCGGGGGGTTCATCCCGGCAATCAAGGACGAACGCACCATGGTCATCACCGCCTCACGGGAAGACCGGGTGTCGTTCGGCTGCTCCGAAGAAGCGGATTTCACTTACTTCGGCGAAGCGCTGTTCGGCAAGGCATTGGTGGAAACCGATGACCTGCAGCAGGCCTTCAACGACGCCAAGGTCACGGTTGCACAGCGGGAAATCGAGGAAAACTTCGAGGCCTCCGAGCCGCAGATCTGGGCGCCCAAGGGCGTGATCGCGCGCTGGAAGCAGTTGCGCAAGAGCCAGGCCGAGCGTGCACTCAACACCGTGTCCATCGGCAAGGGACTGAACCCGGCACCCGCTCGCTGAGCGGATGAAGATTTGCAAAGATTTGTGAAACCAGCAATGTCGGTGGGCAGTCTGTTGCGTTAGAGCGCCTATGCTTGTGTCGTATCAAGGGAGAAAGACCATGTACTTGACGCCGCAACACATCCTGCTTGCCGGAGCCACGGGATTGACAGGCGAACACCTGCTCGACCGTCTGCTCAGCGAACCCACTGTCAGCCGCGTGCTGGCACCTAGCCGTAGGCCGCTGGCCGAACATCCGCATCTGGAAAACCCTGTAGGCGACTTCACCTCACTGCTCGCAGAACTGGGCGGGCGAGTGGACATCGCCTTTTGCTGTCTGGGCAGCACCATCAAGCAGGCCGGCTCGCAAGACGCCTTTCGCGCCGTGGACATGGACATGGTCGTGGCCTTTGGCAGACGCGCCCGTGAACTGGGCGCGCGGCATCTGCTGGTCGTCAGCGCGGTGAATGCTGATCCTGAATCGAGCATCTTCTACAGCCGCGTCAAAGGCGAAATGGAAGCCGCGCTCAGGGACCAGAACTGGCCCCAACTGACCATCGCCCGCCCGTCACTGCTGCTGGGCGAGCGCGCCGATCAGCGCCTGGTAGAGCAACTGGCGGCGCCTATCGCCAAGCTGATTCCCGGCAAATACGGCGGCATCGAAGCCTGCCAACTGGCCCGTGCGCTGTGGCGCCTGGCGCTGGAAGAACAGGACGGGGTGCGGATCGTGGAGTCCGATGAGTTGCGCCGGTTGGGTAAGTAGGCATTCCCCCTGTAGGAGCGCGCTTGCCCGCGATTGCGGTGTATCTGCGGGATCTATGCTGCCTGGACATACCGCCATCGCGGGCAAGCGCGCTCCTACAGGCACTACATCCCGCCCGTGGCCTGGAAGCCCACCCCCAACGCCGTCAGGATCGACAACGGCAACAGCAACGTATCCAGCAGCGCGCTGCCCGGCAGATCCAGCATCGGGTATTTCGGAGCTTCGGCGCCGAAGCGGTCTTTCTCGCAACAGCCGCCCTGAATCGCATACAGGTCCAGCCGCGTGCCGGAGTAGACCACCGGCGCGCCGGGCTGGTTGGCATCCAGGGTACGCACGGTCGAGCACCCCGTGGCCAGCAGCAGCCCGAGGGTCAGCACAAACAGCTTCTTATTCATCGGCGCCCAGATGATGTTCACCCCAGCGCGGCAGCATGTCCTGCGGGATGTTGAGCAAGTTGAGAATGCGCGCCACGACGAAATCCACCAGATCATCGATGGTCTGTGGCTGGTGATAGAAACCCGGCGAAGCCGGCAGAATCACCGCGCCCATGTTCGACAGTTTCAGCATGTTCTCCAGATGAATACTGGAGAACGGCGCCTCGCGGGGCACCAGAATCAACTGACGGCGCTCCTTGAGCGTCACGTCGGCAGCGCGTTCGATCAGATTATTGCAGGCGCCGGTGGCGATGGCCGACAAAGTGCCCGTCGAGCACGGCACCACCACCATCGCCGCGGGTGAGCCGGACCCCGAGGCCACCGGAGACATCCAGTCCTCCTTGCCGTACACCCGAATCTGGCCATCGGCGGCGCCGGTGTATTCGGTGAGGAACGCCTGCATCATCTGTGGCTTGGGCGGCAAGGTGACATCGGTTTCGGTGGCCATCACCAACTGCGCGGCCTTGGAGATCAGGAAGTGCACTTCCCGATCTTCACGCACCAGGCAATCGAGCAGGCGCAGACCATACTGCGCCCCGGACGCGCCGGTCATCGCCAGGGTGATGCGCTCCGGACCGCTCATTTCAGCGCCTCGGCCAGTTTGCCGTGCAGCCCGCCGAAGCCGCCGTTGCTCATGATGACCACGTGGGTACCGGGCTGGGCCTGGCTTTTCACGCGCTCGATGATGGCTTCAAGGGAGTCGCAAACCACCGAAGGCGTCTTGCACAGCGCGGCGGTCGCGGCCAGGTCCCAGCCCAGATTGGCCGGCGCGTACCAGACCACCTGATCGGCCTGATCGACGCTTTCCGGCAAGCCGTCGCGGTGCGCACCGAGCTTCATCGAGTTCGAACGCGGCTCGACCACGGCGATGATCGGCGAGTCGCCCACCTTCTTGCGCAGGCCGTCCAGCGTGGTGGCGATGGCGGTCGGGTGGTGAGCGAAGTCGTCGTAGATGGTAATGCCGCGCACTTCGGCGACCTTCTCCATACGCCGCTTCACGCTCTTGAATGCGCTCAGGGCTTCGACGCCTTGTTGCGGCACGACGCCCACATGCCGCGCCGCTGCCAGCGTGGCCAGGGCGTTGGCAACGTTGTGCTGGCCGGTCATGTCCCAATCGACCACGCCTTGAGCGACGCCTTCGAAGATCACTTCGAACCTGGAGCCGTCCTCGCGCAGCAGCTTCGCCTGCCACTGGCCGCCCTGCCCGGTGGTCTGCACCGGGGTCCAGCAGCCCATCTGGATCACGCGCTCAAGGGCCGGCTCGGTGGTCGGATGAATCACCAGGCCTTCGCTCGGGATGGTACGCACCAGATGGTGGAATTGCCGCTCGATGGCCGGCAGATCCGGGAAGATGTCAGCGTGATCGAACTCAAGGTTGTTGAGAATCGCGGTGCGCGGGCCGTAATGGACGAACTTCGAGCGCTTGTCGAAGAACGCGCTGTCGTACTCGTCGGCCTCGACCACGAAGAACGGCGTGTCGCCCAGGCGCGCAGACACTGCAAAGTTCTGCGGAACACCGCCAATCAGAAAGCCCGGGCTCATGCCTGCGTGCTCCAGCACCCAGGCGAGCATGCTGCTGGTGGTGGTCTTGCCGTGAGTGCCAGCGACCGCCAGCACCCAGCGACCACGCAGCACGTGATCGGCCAGCCACTGCGGGCCGGAGACATAGGGCAGACCCTTGTTCAGGACGTATTCCACGGCCGGGTTGCCACGGGACATCGCATTGCCGACCACCACCAGATCCGGCGCAGGCTCAAGGTGCGAAGGGTCGTACCCTTGCATCAGCTCGATGCCCTGTGCCTGGAGCTGCGTGCTCATCGGCGGATAGACATTGGCATCGGAGCCCGTGACTTTATGGCCCAGATCCTTGGCGAGCACCGCCAGCGAACCCATGAACGTACCGCAGATACCCAGAATATGAATGTGCATGACCGACCTCTTAAAACATTCGCGCAGGTTAGCTTAGAGAGGGTCGGTTCGCACAGTTCAATCGGCACAGCGATTCCAACTGTAGGAGCGCGCTTGCCCGCGACGGCGGTGCATCAGATACATCGAAGGCGGCTGATACAACGCTTTCGCGGGCAAGCGCGCTCCTACAGTTGCGGACGCCTACCGCGCAATCCCGTGCTTGCGCAGCTTTCTATACAAAGTATTACGGCTGACGCCCAATTCCTGGGCAGCATGTGTCATGTGCCAACGCTGCGCCTCCAGTATCTCGATCAACGCCGAACGCTCGGCGCAATCGAGTGGCGAATCCGCAGGGTTCGCGGCGACATCCTTCTTCACCGCGCCCTGGCGGATTACCAGTGGCAAGTCGGCATGGCAGACTTTTTCATCCTCAGCGAGCGCCGCCAGCGTGCGCAACACATTGCGCATCTGCCGCACATTGCCCGGCCAGGGGAAATCGAGCAGCGCCTGCCGGGCCTCGGCGTCGATCACCACCTGCTGGCCGCCCGCCTCTTCCTCCAGCAGGAAGTCCATCAACTGCGCCTTGTCGCTGCGTTCTCTTAGTGCCGGCAGGGCGATTTCCAGGCCGTTGAGCCGGTAGTAGAGGTCTTCGCGAAAACTGCCGTCCTCCACCCGTCCCAAGAGATTGCGGTGGGTAGCGCTGATGATTCGTACATCCACAGACTGCGGCTCACCGCCGATGGGCACCACCAGACGATCCTCCAGAACGCGCAGAAGTCGTGTCTGCAGCGCCACCGGCATGTCGCCGATCTCATCGAGAAACAGGGTGCCACCATCGGCCTGCTGCAACTTGCCGCGCATGCCTTCCTTGCGCGCACCGGTGAAACTGCCGCCGCGATAACCGAACAACTCGCTTTCGATCAGGCTTTCCGGAATGGCGGCGCAGTTGAGTGCAACGAATGGCTGGTGCGAGCGGCCACTGGCCTGATGCACGGCCTTGGCGAACGCTTCCTTGCCCGAGCCGGTTTCACCGTTGATCAACAGCGGCACATCACGCTCGAATACCTTCAAGGCGCGACGAAAGTCGGCCTGCAGCGAAGGATCGCCCAGGCAGATACCACTCAACGCAGGCTTCTCTAGCGGCTTGCTGACAACAAGCGCGCTAACCCCCTTCAGCACCGGCTGAGCCTGCCCACGCAGCACGGCGAAAAAACCACGGCCGTCTCGGGTTCGCAGTGGCCAACTGGCGGCTGCATCGGGCGAGGCGCGGCTCAAGAGTTGGTCCAGGGAACAATCGAACAATGCCTCGACCGGCTGGCCAATCAGATCGGCGCGGCCCAGGCTCAGCATGTTCAACGCGCTCTGATTCAGCGCCTTCACCCGCCCTTCGCCATCGAACGCCAGCAGCCCTTCGTTGAACAGCCCGACGGCGCCAGCCTGCAGGTGAAAACGCAGCAGCCACTGATCGTCGAAATGCCGCAGGAAGTAACTGCTTTCGATCATTTTTGCCGACAGATTGACCAGCGCCATGGTGTGAAACTGGCTCTGGCGAGACACATCGTGCCGCGCCGACGACACATCCAGCACCGCCAGCAGATCGCCATGAGGATCGAACACCGGACTGGCCGAGCAGGTCAGCCCGGTATGCCGCCCGCGAAAATGCTCATCGCGGTGGATCGTCACCGATTGCCGCTCCACCAGGCACGTACCGATGCCGTTGGTGCCCTCCCGCGCTTCGCTCCAGTCCGCGCCCAGCCACAAACCGGCGCGCTCGAAGATCTTGCGCTCGCCGTCCTGGGTCACGCAATTGAGGATGACCCCTCGCGCGTCGGTCAACAGCACCGCATTACCGCCCGACAATTGCTGGTGCAGGCTGTTCATCTCGCCACCGGCGATGGTCAGCACTTGTTGCAGGCGTTCGCGGCTTTCCAGCACCCGGGCATGCTCCAGCACGGTGGGCGCCATGGCCTGTGCGGGGTCCAGGTGATAGTCGTCAAGACAACGCTGCCAGGAGCGGGCGATGGAAGGGTCGGCGCCAGGGCCGTAGCGGTGATCGGCCTTGCCCTGGGCGAATGTCAGGACTTGCCGGGCATGGCGGGTTAGGTGGTTGCTATGCATTTTCTTGTTGTTCCTGTGCATGCTTGCGAACCAGCATCCTCCAGGCCCTCCTCTATTGCAATCCTTGGCACGGGCCTGCCCGCCGAGCTGTCCCACATTCGATACAAAGTGTCACTCTGCCCGTCCCGCAACTGGCACATCGACAGCAGCCAAGCGTCTGATTTTTCGGCAAAACCCTTGTAAACCGGGCACCGCACGGCAGTGGCCCGCGCTTTGCTCTACGCTTTAATCAAGCGCAGCAGCGCGTTATCCCCACACAATCACAAGAGCAAGGAGATATTCACCATGCGTTATGCCCATCCCGGTACTGAAGGCTCGATCGTTACCTTCAAGACCAAATACGGCAACTACATCGGTGGCGAATTCGTGCCGCCGGTCAAAGGCCAGTATTTTGAAAACACCTCGCCGATCACCGGCAAACTGATCGCCGAATTCCCTCGCTCGACTGCCGAAGACATCGATAAAGCCCTGGATGCCGCCCACGCCGCTGCCGATGCGTGGGGCAAGACTTCCGTTCAGGAGCGCTCGCTGACCCTGCTGAAAATCGCCGACCGCATCGAGCAGAATCTCGAACTGCTGGCCGTGACCGAGACCTGGGACAACGGCAAGGCCGTGCGTGAAACCCTCAACGCCGACATCCCGCTGGCTGTGGACCACTTCCGTTATTTCGCAGGCGTGCTGCGTGCCCAGGAAGGCTCCGCCGCCGAAATCGACGGCAACACCGTGGCCTACCACATCCATGAGCCGCTGGGCGTCGTCGGCCAGATCATCCCGTGGAACTTCCCGATCCTGATGGCCGCCTGGAAGCTCGCGCCGGCCCTGGCTGCGGGCAACTGCGTCGTGCTCAAACCTGCCGAACAAACCCCGCTGGGCATTACCGTCCTGCTGGAACTGATCGGCGACCTGCTGCCAAAAGGCGTGCTCAACGTGGTGCAAGGCTATGGCCGCGAAGCCGGTGAAGCACTGGCGAGCAGCAAACGCATCGCCAAGATCGCGTTCACCGGCTCAACGCCTGTGGGCTCGCACATCATGAAACTGGCGGCCGACAGCATCATCCCGTCCACCGTGGAGCTGGGCGGCAAGTCGCCGAACATCTACTTCGAAGACGTGATGAGCGCCGAGCCCGAGTTCATCGACAAGGCCGCCGAAGGCGTGGTGCTGGCGTTCTTCAACCAGGGCGAAGTCTGCACCTGCCCATCGCGCTGCCTGGTTCAGGAGTCCATCTACCCGCAGTTCATGGAAGCGGTGATGAAGAAGGTCCTGAAGATCAAGCGCGGCGACCCGCTGGATACCGACACCATGGTCGGCGCCCAGGCATCGCAGCAACAATTCGACAAGATCCTTTCCTACCTCGACATCGCCCAGGGCGAAGGCGCCGAGTTGCTGACCGGTGGCAAGGTCGAGAAGCTGGAAGGCTCGCTGGCGACCGGCTACTACATCCAGCCGACCCTGCTGCGCGGCAACAACAAGATGCGCGTGTTCCAGGAAGAAATCTTTGGCCCGGTGGTCAGCGTGACCACCTTCAAGGATGAAGCCGAAGCCGTCGCCATCGCCAACGACACCGAGTTCGGCCTCGGTGCCGGCGTGTGGACCCGCGACATCAACCGCGCCTACCGCGTGGGCCGCGCCATCAAGGCGGGCCGCGTGTGGACCAACTGCTACCACTTGTATCCAGCGCACGCGGCATTCGGTGGTTACAAAAAGTCCGGCGTCGGCCGCGAAACCCACAAAGTCGCGCTCGAACACTACCAGCAGACCAAGAACCTGCTGGTGAGCTACGACATCAACCCGCTGGGCTTCTTCTGATCCAGTGACAGCAGTCAGATGACGGCCTCTTCGGAGGCCGTTTTTTTTGCCGCGCATTTTGTTGATTCACACACGTGCCTGCGGCCCATTCGCTCCGCTTTTGGATTGCACTTTCTAAAGCGCTTGGGCAAAGTCGAAACCGTCTGTCCCAGTGCCAGGCGTCCTCCCCCTTTCATGCATTGCACAATGAAGCTGAGGCCCAACCATGCGGATCATCCAAGCCACCCTGGAGCACCTGGACCTGTTGACCCCTCTGTTCGTCAAATACCGCGAGTTCTACGGCGAACTGCCCTACCCCGATTCCTCCCGTGACTTCCTGGAAAAACGCCTGCGCCGCGAAGAATCGGTCATCTACCTCGCGCTACCGGTGGATGACGACAGCAAGTTGCTGGGCTTCTGCCAGCTCTACCCCAGCTATTCCTCGCTTTCGCTCAAGCGCGTGTGGATCCTCAACGACATCTACGTCGCCGAAGACGCCCGCCGCCAACTGGTCGCCGATCACCTGATCCAGAAAGCCAAGAAGATGGCCCGCGAAACCCAGGCCGTGCGCATGCGCGTGTCCACCAGCGCCAACAACGAAGTGGCACAGAAAGTCTACGAATCCATCGGATTTCGTGAAGATACCCAATTCAAGAACTACGTGTTGCCGATCAACTGAGGTTCCCGCGCCCGTAGGAGCGCGCTTGCCCGCGATGGCGATCTGGCTGGGGACGACTTGCCGTCTGACACGCCGCCGTCGCGGGCAAGCGCGCTCCTACGGAAGATGTGTTCCATCAATACCAAACGTTTCAATCTGCACACAGTCCCAGCAACACCCCGATTCTTCCCTCTATAATGCGGCCCACCTCACCTCTTTCCACTGACCCGGACCGGGTCTCATCATCAGGTGCCGTACATGGATTTCAACCCGATCGATATCATTCTCCACCTGGACGTCTACCTGGACATGCTGGTGACCAACTACGGCACCTGGGTCTACGCGATCCTGTTCCTGGTGATCTTCTGCGAGACCGGCCTTGTGGTGACGCCGTTCCTGCCGGGTGACTCGCTGCTGTTCATCGCAGGCGCGGTGGCAGCCGGTGGCGGCCTGGACCCTGTCGTGCTGGCCGGGCTGCTGATGGCGGCTGCGATCATCGGCGACAGCACCAACTACGTCATTGGCCGAACGGTGGGCGACAAGCTGTTCAAGAACCCCAATTCGAAGATCTTCCGCCGCGACTACCTGACCAAGACCCACGAGTTCTACGAGCGCCATGGCGGCAAGACCGTGACCCTGGCGCGCTTCCTGCCGATCATCCGCACCTTCGCCCCGTTCGTTGCGGGCCTGGGCAAGATGAACTACTTGCGCTTCGTCAGTTTCAGCGTGCTGGGTTCGATCCTGTGGGTCGGCAGCCTGGTGACCCTGGGCTATTTCTTCGGCAACATCCCGTTCATCAAGAAGAACCTGACCTTGCTGGTGCTGGTCATCATCCTGATCTCGCTGCTGCCGATGATCATCGGCCTGGTCCGCAGCCGCATGGGCCGTTCCGCCACAGCGCGCTGAACCATGTGGCCGTTTGGCAACTGGCTCAAGCGCCGCACGCTGGCACGTCACCAGGTCTCCCCTGAACTCTGGGGCCGGGTGCGCGAGCGTTTGCCGATCCTCGACGGCCTCAGCGCCGAAGAGGATCGCCGCCTGCTCGACAGCTGCATCCTGTTTCTGCAAGCCAAGACCCTGACCGCGCTGGAAGGCGTCGAACTGGACGACGAGTCCTGCCTGTTCCTCGCTGCGCAGGCCCAGTTGCCGTTGCTGGCGCTGGACGACCTGGACTGGTATCGCGGCTTTCACGAAATCATCCTCTATGGCGATGACTTCATCAGCCCGCAGAAACACCGCGACGCCAGCGGCATCGAACACGAGTGGGATGGCGAGCACAGCGGCGAAGCCTGGAGCCAGGGCCCGGTGATTCTCGCCTGGCCGGGGGTGCTGTCCAGCGGCGGCTGGGAGGCGTACAACCTGCCGATCCACGAACTGGCGCACAAACTCGACATGCTGGGCGGCGACGCCAACGGCCTGCCTCCGCTGCACAGCGACATGCGCATCAGCGACTGGGCCAGCGCCATGCAAGGCGCCTTCGATGACCTCAATCGCCAGCTGGACGCCGACCCCGACGCCGAAACGGCCATCGACCCCTACGCTGCGGAAAACCCGGCCGAGTTCTTTGCCGTCACCAGCGAGTACTTCTTCAGCGCCCCGGATTTGCTGGTCGAGGCCTATCCAGACGTCTATCGGCAGCTCAAGGCGTTCTACCGGCAGGATCCTCTGGCGCGGCTTACGGCGCTTCAGGCAGCACTTTAGGCCTGCAAGCCTGTCTATGAGGCTCAAGACAAGGTCCAGGACCGATGGGTGTAATGGTAACGGTTACCAAATATGCCTATAATCCGGCCACTTTTTGGCGTTGCACGCCAGATTCAGCAATGGTCAACCAAGGGGGCAAAGCCCAATGAGCTACAGCAAAATTCCGGCCGGTAAAGACCTGCCGAATGACATCTACGTCGCCATCGAGATCCCGGCCAACCACGCGCCGATCAAGTACGAAATCGACAAGGATAGCGACTGCCTGTTCGTTGACCGTTTCATGGCCACCCCGATGTTCTACCCGGCCAACTACGGTTTCATTCCCAACACCCTGGCCGACGACGGTGACCCCCTCGACGTGCTGGTCGTGACTCCATACCCAGTCGCACCAGGCTCGGTCATCCGCGCCCGTCCGGTTGGCGTACTGAACATGACCGACGACGGCGGCGGCGATGCCAAAGTCATCGCAGTTCCTCACGACAAGCTGTCCCAGCTGTACGTCGACGTGAAGGAATACACCGACCTGCCGCCACTGCTGATCCAGCAGATCGAGCACTTCTTCGCGAACTACAAAGATCTCGAAAAAGGCAAATGGGTCAAGATCGAAGGCTGGGCCGGCGCTGATGCCGCTCGCGAAGCCATCACCAAATCGGCCGCTGCCTACAAGGGCTGATCCGGTTCGCTCCCTGCGAAGCGCTCGCCGCTTCGCAGGTGGCACCCTCCTGCCTGTATGCCTCTCCCCCTGACACCTTTCTCCAGCATCACTCCCCAACTTTTTTGCGCTGAATGTTTAAAGTTTAGTGCGCAGAGTCTTGCCGTTTATCCGAATAAAACGCCGCAGGCTCATTGGCAATAAAACTTCGCCGCATCGCACCTGATAACGGACGACTTGAGGCTCTAGATCGGGCGATTCACGGAACGCCTTTGAAAACAGGTACTTTTGTCCGGGCGCATGGATTGTTGAGCGCAAAAGAAACAGTGAACGACATGCCCTACAACTTCATTCGAACGTTGTAATCCCTACCGTCAACTTCAAGTTTGATGCTTGACGCATTTGAACACTTCGTTCATTTAAACAAACTTGAACTGTCCGTAAAATTCGATCCATGAATACATCAGGTGATCGACTACGCGTCCTTCTGCGGGAGTGCCATCTCTCCGCCACAGACTTCGCCGCCAACCGCAAGGTGACGCCGCAACACGTGAACAACTGGTTCAAACGCGGCATCCCCATGGCACGCATGGAGGAAGTCGCCGAACTGCTCAGCGTCAACGCACGATGGCTGCGCACAGGCGACGGCCCGAAACACCCGGGAGAAGGCCGCGAAAAAAACGGCCACGATCGCATGTCCCGCACGCCTCCTGCGCGCGGCCACGTTCGGGAAGAGCTGGACATGCCCGTCTATACCGAACTTCAAACCCAGAACCCCGGGCAAACCGCCGTCAGCGAAATTCCCAACCACAAAGTGCGGTTATCCCGCCGCGTCCTGGAAGCCATGGACGTCGAACTGCACAACGCCATCTGCATCGCCATGGTCGGCAACAGCATGGCGGACAAGATCCAGGACGGCTCCCTCATCGGCGTCGACCGAGGCCGCACCAACGTCATCGACGGCGAAATGTACGCCCTCGAACACGCCGGCATGCTGCGCGTGAAATACCTCTATCGCCTGCCAGGCGGCAGCCTGCGCCTGCGCAGCCACAACGCCGGCGAATACCCCGACGAGATTTTCAGCGCCGAACAGATACAGGAACAGCACATCCAGATCCTGGGCTGGATCTTCTGGTGGTCCACCCTCAACAACCGCCGCCACCCCGCCACCATGCCCTGATGCGCAACAGCAAGAGACAAATGGCAGCCCATCAAGGCTGGGCATCAGCGCAGAACATGAGTATCCTGCACGCCTTCGTTTCAACACCCATCGGCTACCCGCGGATGGGTGATCGACCCGGCACCGTCCCCTGTGACACGCCCGGTCTACCTTACAAGCGCCTCCTTGCAGCGCGCACTTTTGCGGATGGGTGCGGTTAGCCAAAAACTAACCAAACCTGTCACCGAGAAGCCGGCCACAAGCCGGCTTTTTAATTGTCTCGAAAATTTTTTCTGAAAAGCGATAGTTCTAGGGCTGCCGACGATCTCCGATACATCGCAAAATAGCTCGCGCCGAGAGTTGCAGCCGTAGCGATTGGACCCGCGCTGGCCGTAAACGTTGGGTGTGTTCGTCAACAGCTTGCTTTGGAGCCTTCAAATGCTGCGACTTTGGCTTCGTATTTCGCGAAACCTAGGAGGTTAAGCTCAGAGAGCTAGTTGGATTGGGCGGCTTCCAAATCTTCAAGCAGACCTGCCGATGTTACGCATCTGTTGGATGGGACATCGCGCCAAGAGTGCCTTAAGCAGTCTTGGCGCACGAAGGCTGATTATCTAGCGGTGCTGCGATGGAGCTAAAGCACCTTTTTTGAGAAGCTTTGCAGCGACTCGGAAAAGATCAGGCATATCGAGCCGCCCGTCATTGCGCCTATACATGACACCAATTTCTTCAAGCATCTTGGAAAGCTCCTCTTCCTTATGAACACCTTGCTCTTTGAAAGGAAGAATGTAGCTATGGCGGCTAGCATCTGTAACAAGCGCAGCAATTGTTCCTGCGTTTTTCCAAACGTCAAAAACCGCGTAGTCTTCTTGAGGAAGTAATAGCCCTGCGAGAGGGGCGAGGACGCCTTTGATCCATGGAAACTCTTGATGCAATTGATCTACACGAGTTTTGGACGCCTCTCGAAGACCATGCCTGATTCCATCAGCGGTGAGCACCTTATCTAAAGGAGCAGCGCCGAATTTAGCCGCTGCGTTCATAAGCCCTAAGAAACTCCTAGGCGTGACTTCTGCATGCGCATCTGCGGTATGCTTCAACGGCCATTCATAAGTACTGCCTTTCTTGTAAGCGTAGCTACCGGTTCCCATAAATGGACCAGAAAGCTCGATCATCAGCAGCTTTTGATCTTCTTCATCATGTATAAGCGACCATCTGCGAGTCAGGATAGCTTTACGGCTTGGTTTAGGAAGGTCTTGAGACGCAAGAAGCTTATTAAACGCTTTTCGAGTGTCAGGGGAGCTTGACGAGGCCAGGCGAGAATATAAAAGACCATACAAATCTGTCCATGACCACGAAAGACGTACAGCACCTGTACGGAGCTTAGGAAGCTCCACAAAGCGTAAGGCATCATCCTCTATTTGATCAGGGCGGAGGAATAGTTTCACGCGCACCGATCTGAAAGCTCGCATAGCCCAAACGACCTCTAGGAGTGCCTCAGTAAGAAGACGTCGACGCGGCCATGTACGAGCAACCGTATCTAGAGCGTCATAAACAATCAGTAGCGTTTTCCCTTCGCCTCGTAGTCGAAGCTCATGATCAGCAAGTAAGTCTTCCCGTTTTTCCCAATCTTTAGCGTCACTAACGAACTTGCCGGGACGGCTTTTTGCAGCTCCCGCAGATTGTGCCGCAGCGCTTAGAATAGTGGCCCACCAAAACGCTTTCGCTTCTTCTAGTGTCGCTGCGCTGGGTACATATTTATCGATTGCTTCCTGGGATATACCGTCAGGTCCCCCAACGCCCGTGTAGCCGAATCGGACTACCAGCTCTGACAATCCCAGTTTTGGATACGCAATGGCTGCTTCTTGGAGAGTGTCAGTCTGGCCGAGGACGCTCGACCAAAAACTTTTGCCACTGCCCCTTGAACCGACAACGATAGGAATAGTGGGATCAAGAGCGACAGCATGTTTTTCCGGGGCGTAAAGATCTTCAATTTTCGCCACATGTGCGCCAACAGCGTCATTTGACACATCGCCTGGAAACTCAGCAACCGCGTTGCGAATAGCACGGAAATCATCAGGTGTAAGATCCATATTTTATTCCGGTTCTCTGAGTAAGCTACTACTAATCTTGTCTATGATTTCATGATAAGACGAGCTATAGATGCTATTTTCAATCAAGTCGCGCTTTTGCAGAGGATTGAAACTTTTGTACCTTGAATCATCAACGATCGCAATTGAAGACAAATGCAGAACCTCCTCAGCAGGGAGAACTTCGTCATCTGATATCTCGTCGTCCCACTGTAGGTCATCAAAGCTGTCAATCTCTCGCCTGATCAAACTCATACCCTTTTGCTGGGGGCATAATCCTATTTCGCTCAAGAGATCTTGACATCTTTCATTAAAGCTTTGACGCAACTCTGATTCGGCGGGCGCTTTGCCCTGAACAATTGTAAACCGACTCAACCATCCAAACAAATTTCCAGAACTGTTAAACCTTGCCATATGGGAAAGTAAAATTTTGAAACCTTGATAGGTTTGTGGCTCATCTAACCCAAACAAAAAAACCTCTGCCCCGAGACCCAACAACGCTGAAGCAGTAGTTTCATGTAGGCCCGCCCTCGCATCTACCAAAATTACATCATATTGACGAGGATCGGAAAAGGCATCGATCAACGCGGAAACCTGATCCAATACAGTTACAACTCGCCCTTCATCATCGAGATCTTCAGCGTAAGCACGAGCAATTTTTGCTAATACCTCAGATGGATTATTCAATGAGCGACGACCTAATACCGGCATGACATCTATACGGCCATTGTTCCCTGTGAGTGGAGATGGACTAGTCAAATCAGATAGAAAAGTCTGATCCAAAGGGCGAAGTCCATTTTCAACCAGCGCGTCTAGCAGGCCGAACTCCGGAAGGGCATCGTCACTCAGCAAGATTGCGCCCAATCCTGGCGCCTCTATATCTAAATCAATCGCAAGTACTTTTAACCCTTTCGCGGCTAGATCAACTGCAACGACGGCGAGAGCCGTCGAGCGGCCTACACCGCCTTTGATACTGGAAAAGACGAATCTTGGAGGCGGAGGAGCCTGATTGGCAGGAGCCCGTAACCAATCAGCACCCACGAGGCGCCGATCAATTATGCGAAGACGACTGCCATTCACCGTGACAGTAACCGCGGCTTGGTCGGCCAATAAGTCCTCAACTCCATAGTCTGAAATATCCGCAAGCACTTGATCGGTACGCGCATATACACCAAGCGAATCAACGAGTAGAACTGAAAGCTCCTCACGCTGTATTGCGGACAATGCGGTAGAACTAAAAAAAGCTAGCCGTCCAGTACTATCCCTAAGAACCAACCCGCTAGCAAGAGGCTCACTACCAAGCTCGTTTAAGATTATACCTATCAGCAAGTTTAAACTATCGTCAAAATGGACTGACACTCAAATCTCCTTATGTATCTATTGAGCCGACTACGCTAATCGCCTGCAATTTCCACTGATCAATTGCACGAGCTGAAATCGACGCACCTTTGCCATAGCGCATGCTAATATCCCATTCGGAGAAGAAATTGTCGTTGTAGATATGCCGCCGGAGCACAGCTGCATTGCGGCCTTCAAGCCTGTTCCTCAATAAGGTTCGTAACGCCGGAAAATGAGCGTAATAAGGATCATTTTCGCGACTCTGAGACAACCTGAACCCCGCCTGTTGCATGAGCGCTTTGATGCCGCATTCAGCCGCGATACCGTACAGGTAACCAGCTACGTCTCGTCGATCTGTGGAGTCTAAGATATTAGCGGCTAGTAGGTGCCGCCTAGCAGCAGCTTTTAGGTCAGGGGGGTAGGGCATCAGGCGTCTTCCCAGCGTACAAAAAGGTGAACGATAGTCGCTCGCGGTCTCGAAATCCACCATAATCCTATTGCTTTGATGCCGTTATCCCGGACAACTAGTGACGTCGAGAACAGTCCGAGCCTAGGTGCATTGAGATGGTCTGAGATCGAACACGGCACCAGCGATGTCGCGCGCACCTAACCTACTGGGACTGGATCCTCGCGCAAGAGAACTTCGTAACCGACTACGATGAAGTCTATTTTCAGGAGCAAGCCGAACCACCGCCTTGGCGGCTGCGGAGGCTGGTAGATTGTTTGCACCAGCCATCAGCGATTGGTCTGTTCATGGGGTAGGAATTTGGAAGACCTGCATATTCGCCGTTGAGCTCAGGAGCCAAGGAGTTTGCTGATGAACCCTGCCACGGCCACCGGGGGTATGAGGTGGTTTCGCAGGAGCGATTTGCGCTCGACGGTCGCCTGAGCCCACCTATTCCATAATCGATCATTGGCGGGGTAATGAAATCAGTCGCCAAAACATGACGCCAGTATTCCCTCGAATCTGGCCTCATATATTAAAAATTCAAATAACCAGTTGGCCCCATGACTGACTGTGAAAACCGCTGACATACGTCTCTGCCCGGGGATCAAAAGCGCTCCACCTTGCATGCAAACAATTGTTTTGTAAGGATATTAGATCCTTTTCTCGCACTCTCACCTACATCAGAACCAACCACCCGCCCGCTCAGACCCACCCTTTGGGCACCGTGAATAATTCCCGTTCCCCACGTGTTCACCTGATGACACCCGTCTGCACGCTCTTATAAAAAAACACCGCCAGGGAAGGCCGTTTCGAGTATCTCGCCATGGCTTTTTTTCCCTGTTTCTTGTCGGTGGTGTTGGTCGTGCGTAATCAGGCCGAGGGGCTTGAGGGGATGCTGCTTGAAGCGACGGGGCTGATCGCTTCGATGGTGTCGGACTATGAGTTGATCATTGTCGACAACGCGTCGACCGACGACAGCATCGCGCAGTTGAAACGCCTGACGGGCGAAGACGGGGTGGCCAATCTTCAGGTGTATGCGCTGACCCGTGAAGTCGATCTGGACACGGCGTCCTGGGTGGGGCTGGAGAATGCGTTGGGGGACTATGCCGTGGTGCTCGACCCACTGGCCGATGACATCGCCTTCCTGCCCAACATGCTGGAGCAGGCGGCGCAGGGGGCGGATGTGGTGTTCGTCTGCAACGCCGAGCACAGCACGCAAAGCCTGCCTTATTACCTGGCTTTCAAACTCTTTCACCGTGCATACCGGTGGTTCAACGGCATTCATCTGGTCAAGGAGGCGCCGCAGTTTCGGCTGCTGACGCGCAAGGTCATCAGTTTCATCCTGCAGCACCCCAAACCCACGATGATCTACCGTCATTTGCCGGCGACAGGCGGATTTGCCAGGGTCTGTCTGAGTTACTCGGCTCCGCCCAAGGCGCAACCGCGCAAGCATCTGGGGGAGAGTGTCGATCGGGGGATTCGCATGCTGATTTCCAGCACGCGGGCGCCGATGCGGATGGTGACGGCGCTGTCGCTGTTTGGCGCGGTGATGAACCTGATCTATTGCGCGTATGTGGTCGGGATCGCGCTGTTCAAGACCGATGTGGCAGCAGGCTGGACCAGCCTTTCGCTGCAGCAGTCGGGGATGTTCTTTCTGATTTCGCTGGTGTTGCTGGTGCTTGGCGAATACATCCTGAACATGGCCAGTTTTTCCAACGACGGGCCGCTGTATTACATCGGCCAGGAATTTACCAGTTGCCGAATGACGCGCCTTGAACGGCTCAACGTCGAAGAAATCACCCCCAATGCCCAGGTGGTCCGGGCCTGGGGCGCCGAGCGGGCATCGCGATGAACGCGCCAGGGGATTGCCTGGACGCAATCGTCATCGGCGGTGGTTTCTACGGATCGGCGATTGCGGTGCATCTGGCGCGCCAGCGCGGCTTGAAGCGCATCGTACTGCTGGAGCGCGAAAGCGGCTTGCTCAGGCGCGCCTCGTACAACAATCAGGCGCGGGTGCATAACGGCTATCATTACCCGCGCAGCTTCACCACGGCCTATCGCAGCCGGATCAACCTGCCGCGTTTCGTGGCCGACTGGCCCAATGCGGTGAAGAGCGATTTCACCAAGCTCTACGCCATCGCCCGACACAATTCGAAAGTCACTGCCCGACAGTTCGAACGCTTTTGTCACGATATCGGCGCCCAGGTCAGGCGCGCGGACGCCGCGGCCCACGGGCTGTTCGAGCCTCGCCTGATCGAGGCGGTGTTTCAGGTGCAGGAATACGCCTTCGACTCGACCCGTCTGGCGCACTGGGCGGAACGTGAACTGGCAGACTGCGGCGTGCAGATCCGCCTGCTGACCCGCGCCACCGAGATCTACCAGGGCCCCGACAGCACCTTGCAGGTGGTCACTGAAAGTGAGGGCGGCCCGCAGCGCCTGAGCTGCCGTTACCTGTTCAATTGCACCTACAGCGGCAGCAATCATTTCAACGGCGAGTTCCCGGGGCTGGACACCGATCTGCGTCACGAGATCACGGAAATGGCGCTGATGCAGATGCCGTCCGCGCTGCAGGGTCTGGGCGTGACGGTGATGGACGGGCCGTTCTTTTCGATGATGCCGTTTCCGTCGCGCAACCTGCACACGCTGTCCCACGTGCGCTTCACGCCGCACCTGCACTGGGACGATGAGAAATCGATCAACCCCTACGACAGGCTCGCCGGGCATGAGCGTGCCAGCCGTGTCGAGCGCATGGTGCGCGATGTGGCCCGGTACATCCCGGCGATCCTCGACTCGCAGCACATCGACTCGCTGTACGAGGTCAAGACTGTCCTGGCGCGCAACGACCGCAACGACGGGCGCCCGATTCTGTTCGAGAAGCACGCCAGCTTGCCGGGCTGCTACTCGGTGCTTGGCGGCAAGATCGACAACATCTATGACGTGCTGGAGAAACTGGACAATGAAGTCTTTTGATCTTTCGCGCCTCAACCCGACCCTCGTGCTGCCTGTCGCCGTGGCGGTGCTGGCGAGCCTGTTCCTGACGCTGGCCACCCGTTCGATCTGGATCGACGAGGCGATGCTGCTCAAGGACATCATCGAGCTGCGCAGCCCCGATGAATTCTTCAAGCCGCTGCCTTACTACGATCAGGCGGAGCCGGTGCTCGCCTCGCTGTTCTTCAAGGCGATCATGCTGCTGTTCCACTACAACATCGCACCGCTGAGGTTGTCGGTGCTGGCGCTCTCCTGCGTGCTGATCGCGCCGGTGTTCGCAGTGTTTCGTCCTTACCGCTGGGGGGCGCTGGTGTTTGTGCTGGCGCTGATCGGCCACTCGTTTTCCATGGGCCTGTTTCTGACCGAGCTCAAGCACTACTTCCTCGAAGTGTCGGTGAGCTTTCTGGCGATCACTGCGCTGTGGCGGTCCTCGGAACAGGACAATCTTCATTGGCCCATCGGGATGGCGGCTGCGATCAGTGTGCTGGGTTTTTCAACACTGATCGTTTCAGGCGCGCTGCTGATGTATGCCGTGGTGCGTCATGCGTCGCAACCCAGGAACGAGCGCGAGGCATCGACCGTCGTGGCGATTGCCGGGGCTGCTCTGGTGGTGGTGGTCGCCTATGCCTACATGAAGTACCTCACCGTGTTTCAACTGGGCAATTACGACGACTATTACAAGACCACCGCGCTCGGCTCGCTGGGCGTGCTGAAGGAGGCGATTCTAGGGGCGTATGGCAAGGCCTTGCTCATCACGTCCGGGGTTGCCAGCGTAGTGCTGCTGTTTACCCACAAAAGCGGTTTCGTGTGCAGGCTGAATCTGTTTTTCATTGGCATTCTGCTGATCGTGCTCGTAGGGCGAATCGCCGGTTTCTACCCTGCCACCTATCCCCGCCATGTGATCTGGCTGGCGCCATTCAGCATGGTCATCGCTTGCCTTGGGGTGCTGGAATTCACCGCCAGCCCGTCGCGCCCGCTCAAGGTGCTGGGCTGGGTGCTCCTGAGCCTGATGGCACTGCAGGCGGGCAAGGCCTGTTACAACAATCTTCGCGGCGTGAACTACGAGTACGTCGACAACAACGCGCTCTACGAGCACATCGCGCAGATGCCGCCCACCGAGTTTCTGGTCTACCCCGACGCCCAGCCGTCGCTTGAGTACTACAGCCTGCTCGATCAGCGCCTGAGCAAGCATCAGTACGTGCGTGTGAACGATGAAGTGACGCGCATGCGTGATCCGAAGATGGGCAAGGTCGAGTACCTGGACTCCCTCGCCGAGCTGTTGCGACAGCGCCCCTCCAAGGACTTTTCCGTGCTGGTGTCCCACGTCAATCTGGACAAGGACATCAGCGGGCGCGGCAAGGCGCTGGAGGCCGAAATCAGCCGCCTGAACTGCACCTACACCTCGTATTTCTACGTGTACAACGCCCAACTGATCCGGGTGCACTGCCCGCTGGATGCGCAACTATGAATGGTCTGATCGGATACACCGGCTTCGTCGGCTCGACCCTGATGCGTCAAACCCAATTCGGCGCGCTGTATCGCTCGACCAACATTCACGAAATCGAGGGGCGCTCCTTTGACGCGCTGGTGTGCGCTGGAGCCCCCGCACAGAAATGGATCGCCAACCGCGACCCCGATGCCGACCGCGAGAGGATCGAGAACCTGATCGAGCACCTGCGCTCGGTGCGCTGCCGCACCTTCGTGCTGATCAGCACCGTGGACGTCTTTCACACGCCCATGGGCGTGGACGAAGACAGTCAGGTCGAAGAGGTGGGCCTGCACGCCTACGGCATGAACCGGCGCTTGCTGGAGTGCTTCGTGGAAGATTATTTCCCACAGCATCTGATCGTGCGTCTGCCAGGCCTGGTCGGTCCCGGCCTGCGCAAGAACGTGGTGTTCGACATCCACAACCAGCACAACCTGTCGGCCATCGACAGCCGTGGCACCTTCCAGTTCTACCCGATGGTCAACCTCTGCCACGACATCCAGGTTGCACTCAATGCCGGCCTCAAGCTGGTGCACCTGTGTGCCGAGCCGGTCACCGTAAGCGAGATTTCGCAGGAAGGTTTCGGCAAGCCCTTCGACAACGTGCGCAGCGTGATGCCGGCGCGCTACGCGATGCAGACCTGCCACGCCGCCCTGTTCGGCGCGCGCGGGCGTTATCAGTACAGCGCCCGGGAAGAGCTGATGGCGGTGCGCGCCTATGCGCAATCGGAACCGCATACCACGGAGCACCGGGCATGAGACTGGCCATCTCCAACATCGCCTGGGACATCGTCGAGGACCGGGACATCGCCGCCCTGCTCAGGCGCTACGCCATCGACGCCATCGACGTCGCGCCGGGCAAGTATTTTCCGGATCCGGTGGCCGCCACGCCTGGCCAGATTGCCGACGTGCGTGACACCTGGGCCGGGCGCGGCATCGACATCACCGGCATGCAGGCACTGCTGTTCGGCACCCAGGGGCTGAACTTGTTTGGCTGCGCCGCCAGCCAGACCTCGATGTTGCAGCACCTGGATGAGGTCTGCCGCATTGGCGAGGGCCTGGGTGCGACACGGCTGGTGTTCGGCTCGCCGAAAAACCGCGACCGCAACGGCCTGGGCGACGACGAGGCCATGGACATCGCCGTGCCGTTTTTCAGAATGCTTGGCAACGTCGCCCGGGACCACGGCGTGACCATCTGCCTGGAACCGAACCCGGAGTGCTACGGCGCCAACTTCATGACCAGCAGCCCGTTGACTGCCGAGGTGGTACGGCGGGTCGATCACCCCAATATCCTCATGCAACTGGACACCGGTTCACTGGCGATCAATGGCGAGGACCCGTTCGCTGTGTTGCAGGGCGCCGCCGAGCTGATCGGCCATGTACATGCCAGCGAGCCCAGCCTGCTGCCACTGGGCGACGGCACTGCCGATCACGCCGGGATGGCGGCCGCAATCAGCCGCTACCTGCCCGATCACCTGATCACCATCGAGATGCTGCCCAAGCGCAACGAGCCCCACGTCGATACCATCGAGCGTGCCCTGAACGTCGCGATCTGGCATTACCGGGCCGAAGCCTTGAGGGCGCAATCATGAAGTGGGCGATTCTGATCCTGGGGATCCTCTCCAACGCATCGGCCAGTGTGCTGGTGAAAATGGCGATGATGCCGCCGCGCAGTTTCCCCTCGCTCAATGCCCCGCTGCAGGCCCTGAGCAATTGGCCGTTCTGGCTGGGGCTGGGGTTATACGGCACCGCTTTCCTGCTGTACGCCGCCGCTCTGGCGCGCTTGCCGCTCAATATCGCTCACCCGGTGCTGACCGCCGGGGCGGTGGCTGCCGTGGCCTGTTCCTCGGTGCTGATTTTTCGTGAAACCTTCTATTGGACGACGGCGGCCGGCATCGTGCTGGTAATCGCGGGTGTCGCCCTGATTACTGCGCGGGTGGCGTGATGACCGACACAACCTACACCTCCGGACGACCGAGCCTGGCCCAACTGACACGCCAGGTTCCCACCTTCGACACCCCGCTGTGGCTGGGTAGGCTGCATCCTTACTGCGTGATTATCCCGGTCATCAACGAGGGCGACCGCATCGTCAGCCTGCTGGCGCGCATGGCCGCGCTGGCGATCAACCAGATGGCCGACATCATCATTGTCGACGGCGGCAGCACCGACAATTCCCTGGCCCACGACATGCTGATGGTCACTGCGGTGCGCGGTTTGCTGGTCAAGACCGCACCGGGCAAGCTCAGTGCGCAGTTGCGCTGTGCCTATGCCTTTGCCCTGGATCAGGGTTACGAAGGTATCGTGACCATCGACGGCAACGACAAGGATGACCCGCAGGCGATTCCGCGCTTTATCAACGCGCTCAGGCAAGGGGTGGATTTCGTTCAGGCGTCGCGTTTTCTCACAGGCGGTGCGGGAGAGAACACGCCAAAGTCCCGCGACATTGCCATCCGTTTCATACACGCGCCGATGCTGAGTATTGCCTCGGGCCACGACTGGACTGACACCACCCAAGGGTTTCGCGCCTACAGCCGCAAACTCCTCCTCGACCCGCGCCTGGCGATTTTTCGGGATGCGTTCATGACCTACGAGCTGCTGGCGTACCTGTCCTATCGTGCGCCCAAGCTGGGTTATCACTGCATCGAACTGCCGAGCGTACGACGTTATCCACAGGGTGAAGTGCCGACCAAGATCGGCGGGCTCAAGGGCAACCTGATGTTGATGCTGATGTTGGTTCGCGCATGTTTCGGGGGGTATAACCCCAAGTAGATTCTATGGGTACACCGCAACGTCTTGTAGGAGCGCGCTTGCCCGCGATGGCGTCGTGTCAGACAGCTCCTATCCGTCAGACACACCGCCGTCGCGGGCAAGCGCGCTCCTACAAGTTGTGTCGCAAAATCCCACGTAGGGGGTATGGATCAGCTTTTGAGGAGATGCTCCAGAAACAACTCCGCCGCCATCGACAACCCTTCCCGGGACCTGACGCACAAGCTGAGTTCACGCCGCGCCCAATCATCGGTCAACGGCACAACCGTGGCGCTGTCCATTCGGTAAATCTCGACGCTGCCCCTGGGCATGATGCCGATCCCGACACCCGCCTGAACCATCAGGCACAAGGCGTCATAACTCGACACCTCCATGCGGATCTTCAACGAGCGGCCCATGTCATTGGCGGCTTTTATCAGCTGGAAATTCAGGTGCGTACCGCTTCGCAGCGTGACGTATTCATGATCCAGCGTCTCGGCAAAAGCGACCGATTCACGCCCCGCCAGCGGGTGATCGTTGGGCACCAGCAGCACCAGTTGATCGGTCCGGAACGGGAAGACTTCGATGTCGGCGCCATGGGGCAAGCGGGTGAAAATCCCGATGTCGGCGCGGTTCTCGGCCACGGCCTTGGTGATCGCCAGGCTCGGCTGCTCCTCAAGCCCTACGTTGATCAACGGGTACTGAGCCATGAAGGATTTGATCAGCGCCGGCATGAACTGGGTAATTGCCGAAATGTTGGCCAGCACCTGCACCGAACCACGACGCCCGTGGGAGTAGTCGCGCATCTGCACGACAATCTCGTTGAGGTTATTCAGCGCGCTGCGGGCCATGAACAACAGCGACAGGCCGGCATCGGTCGGCGTGATGCCCTTGTTGGTGCGATTGAGCAAGCGCGAGTCGAGCAACTCTTCCAACTCGCTGAGCCGCTTGCTCACCGCCGCCGCCGCGATGTGTTCGCGCTTGGCGGCGGCCGCGATGGTGCCTTCTTCGACGACACTGACGAAAAGGCGCAGCGAGACAGGATCGAGCTTCATGTGAGGTACCGGGCATGCAGGCCTGAGTGGCCGCCATAGTACCTCGTCAGTCACCGACTCAGAACGCCCCGGACAACAGATGACCGGTGTTCGGCACATGAGCCTTCAAACCCAGGGTCTTGAGCATCTGGTACACAGTAGCGACCGAGGCGGAAAGCACCGGCTTGTCCAGCCGATCCTGTACGACTTGAATCGCAGGCAGCGAGGGCATCTGCACGCAGCACGACAGCACCACGCCATCGGCTTGTCCGATATTCAACTTGTCGGCGTGGGCCACCAGGTTCATCGGGTCCAGACGACCGACTTCAAGGTTGTCGGAAACTTCCAGGCTGATCGAATCGACTACCTCGATCCCCGCCGCCTCGATGTAGTCGATGACCTGTTGCGTCAGCGGTTTCATGTACGGGGTAATGATCGACACCTTCTTGTAGTTCAGCATGTTCAGGCTGTCGATCAGCGCACCGGCCGAGCTCAACACCTGTGCGCTGGACTTGTTGCTGGCGACTGTCTTGCCCAGCCGCTCCTGCGAGACTTTGTGGTAACCGGCGCCTTGGCACATGATCGCCACCAGGCACGCATAAGCCATGACATCCACCCGCGCATCGCTCAGCTCCAGAGCGCAGCGGTCGCTGTCGATGTCCATTTTTTTCAGCTCTTCGGGGCTGACGTGCATCATGCGCATGCGCGAGGAATGGAAGGTGAAACGCTCTTCGGGAAACAGCGAATAGCGCGAGGTCAGCATCGCCGGAATCTCGGTTTCCATGGTGGTGTTAGAGCTGGGGACGATCTGGCCGATCCGGAAGTTTTTCATGGGCTCTCCTGCATTGCGCCACTGGCGCGGGTCATGTGCGACCGATGTTAGGAGTGCAGGAAGAAGGCGTACATCAGGCATTGGCGAGCCTGCCATCGCGTATGACGATGGCAGGCTGATCAGCATTCAGGCGTTGGACAGCGTCCCGCTCGGCACAGGTGCCGGCGAATCTTCGCGCTGCAACATCGAACGCGGAATCGACAGGATCAGCCCAGCGCTGATGAACAGGCAGGCGCCCAGCACGTAGGTCCCGTTGTTGATGTTGCCGGTCAGGTTTTCCGCGACGGCGGTAATCATCGAACCGGTGAAGCCTGACAGGTTGCCGATTGCGTTGATCATGCCAATCCCCGCAGCCGCGGCGACGCCGGACAATACCGTGCCCGGCAGGGTCCAGTAGATCGGCATCAGGCTCAGCACGCCGGAAGCCGAGACGCTGAGGAAGATGATCGACAGCACCACGTTGTTGGCGAAATAGGCGCTGAGGATCAGGCCGATGCCGCCGATGATTGCGGGAATCGCGGCGTGCAGGCGACGCTCGCCGGTTTTGTTGGAATGGCGCGCGTTGAGGGTCATGGCGATCACCGCGATGCCGTAGGGAATGGCGGTCAGCAGGCCGATGTCCAGCGGGTTGCTGATGCCCGCGCTCTTGATGATCGAAGGCATCCAGAACGCCAGGCCGTAGAAACCGGTGTTGAACGTCAGCAGAATCAGCACCAGCAGCCACACGCGACCATTGAAGAACACCTCGCGCAGGTTCGACGCCTTGCCTTTGTTGTCCTGCTGGAGGTTGGCCTTGAGCATGGCCTTTTCTTCAGGAGACAGCCATTTGGCCGAGTCGATGTTGTTGGCCATGAACGCCAGCACCACGATCGCCATGACCACCGACGGCAAGCCTTCGATGATCAGCAGCCACTGCCAGCCCGCCATGCCTTGCACACCCTGCATCTTGGTCATCAGCCAGCCGGAAATCACGCCGCCGAGTGTCAGACTGATCGGCATCGCCATCAGGAAACCGGACATCACACGGCTCTGCCGGCGCGTCGGGAACCAATAGTTGAGGTAAAGGATGACGCCCGGGAAGAATCCTGCCTCACAGATGCCGAGCAGGAAGCGCAGCACGTAGAACATGGTTTCCGACTCGATGTGGAAAAACTTCGCCAAGGGCACGGTGAAGGCGACGGCCATGGAGACAATGGCCCAACTGAACATGATCCGGGCAATCCAGAACCGCGCGCCGAAGCGATGCAGCAACAGGTTGCTCGGCACCTCGAAGATGAAATAGCCCCAGAAGAAAATGCTCGCGCCCAGTGCGTAGACCGTGTTGCTGAATTGCAGGTCATTGAGCATGTCCAGCTTGGCGAAGCCGATGTTGACCCGGTCCAGGTACGCCGCCATGTAGCACAGCAGCAGTACGGGAAGGATGCGCAGGATGACTTTACGGTAGGTACGATCTTCGAAGCCGGCTTGCCCGGTGCCCGACGATTCGGGCAGGCGATCAGATGCGGTTGCCATGGTGGGACCTCCAGGCACCTGATGGCGCCTGTATTGTTGTTATGGGGTCGAAACACCAGCGGATGTTACTGACAACGGATAGATGAAGAATAATGACATGTTCCCATTGATCGATAACGAACGGTTATCGAATCACTGTCGGGCATGTTGCGTGTTCGCCAGCAGAATATTGGCCAGTTCCGACGCTGCGCCGAGCAACGGCTCACCCTTTCGCGTAAGAATTCCGTACTCCTGCGGTGGCAGTTTCAGTGGCGTGTTGAGCACTTTCAACAAGCCTGCGTCCAGGTGAGCCTGGGCCATGGGCACCGGCAGCATGGCGATGGTCGGGCCCGATTGCAGCACCTGCAGGAAGGTCTGCATTGAGATGGTATCGATGGTGTTGCGCGGCAGGGGAATCCCGGCTTTGGCGAAGGCCTGTTCCATGCGCGCTCGGATCGGCGTGCCCACCGGATAGAGAATCCACGGCCAGTTGCCCAGCTCCTCAAGCGGGGTTTGCTCCAGTGCCGTCAGCGGATGGCGGCTGTTGACCACCATGCAGAAGGGCTCGGGCGCCAGCATCTGGAAGTCATACACCTGCTGCTGGTTTTCGTGGGTGTAGCGCGCGACGGCCAGGTCCAGCTTCTTGTCGTCGAGCATTTCCATGAGGTGATCGCTGGTCTGTTCGACAATCTCGATGGACAACAACGGCCAGCGCTTCTTGAGCTGCACCAGCGCGTCGGGCAACACCACGGCCGTGGCGGCGAAGATCGCGCCCACCTTGAGAAAGCCGTGCCCGCCCTCGCGCAGGCTGCTGATCTGATCGACGAACTTGTTGGCGTCGTTCAGGGCGATCTGCGCATAGCGCACCACATGCTCGCCCAGGGCCGTCGGCGGCATGTTGCGCGGCAGGCGCTCGAACAGGTCGAAGCCCAGCAGGCGCTCGATCTCGCGCAGCATCTTGCTGACCGCAGGCTGGCTCAGGTTCATGTGCAGGGCAGCGGCGTGCATGTTTCGGGTACGCGCCAGAGTGTCGATCAGTACCAGATGCTTGAACTTGAGCCAGTTACAGACCGTGGAGAAGGAAATATCGGACATGGCGGCAGCCTCCATCGTGATAACCCAGTGTTATCGATAATTGACCAGATGTCATTGGAGTTTATCGCCGCCGCTTATTAGGGTCGGTAGCAAAAGCACAAGAACATTCGAGGATTGCCATGCCCATTGAACTCACTCCCCAGAACACCCTGCCGGTGGACGGCCTGCGCGGCACATTGATCGGTCGCGCCTGGGTGCCCGGCAAGGTCGGCGGGCCTTCACCGGTGGTCCTGCGCAGCGACGGGGTGTTCGACCTGTCCGAGCGCTTCGCGACCCTGAGTGAACTGCTGGAATCCCCATCGCCGCTCAAGGCCGTGCGTGAAACCCAGGGCACGCTGATCGCCAGCGTTGAAGAGTTGCTGGCCAACTCCACCGCCGAGCCTGACCTTGGCCGCGCCTTTCTGCTGGCACCTGCGGACTTGCAAGTCATCAAGGCCGCAGGTGTGACCTTCGCCGCCAGCATGATCGAACGGGTGATCGAGGAGCAGGCCGCAGGTGATCCGGCCAAGGCTGAAAGCGTGCGAGCCATCGTGCACAGCGCCATCGGCGACAACCTGCGCAGTATCAAGCCGGGCTCCGAACAGGCGAGCAGGCTCAAGGCGCTGCTGATTGAGCAGAACATGTGGTCGCAATACCTGGAGGTCGGCATCGGGCCTGACGCGGAAATCTTCACCAAGGCGCCAGTGCTGGCGGCGGTCACCAGTGGCAGCCGGATCGGCATTCACCCCAAATCGCAATGGAACAACCCGGAGCCCGAAGTGGTGCTGGCGGTCAACAGCCGCGGGCAGATCCAGGGCGCGACCCTGGGCAACGACGTCAACCTCCGCGACTTCGAAGGTCGCAGCGCGCTGCTGCTGAGCAAGGCCAAGGACAACAACGCCTCGTGCGCCATCGGCCCGTTCATTCGACTGTTCGACGAGACGTTCTCGCTGGACGATGTGCGCAACTGCGTGGTCGACCTGCAAGTGAAAGGCAGTGACGGCTACGTGATGGAGGGTTCAAGCTCCATGTCGCAGATCAGCCGTGATCCCGAAGACCTGGTCGCCCAGACCCTCAACGAGAATCACCAATACCCCGATGGCTTCCTGCTGTACCTGGGCACCCTGTTCGCCCCGACCGAAGACCGCGATCACGTCGGCGCAGGCTTTACCCACAAGCTGGGAGACGCAGTCAGCATCAGCAGCCAGCACCTGGGCAGCCTGCACAACGAGGTCACCCACAGCAGCCGCGCGACCCCATGGACTTTCGGTGTGGGAGCGCTGTTTCACAACCTGGCGGCGCGAGGCTTGCTGCCGCGCTGATACCGCCCACAATGCGTCGCCCAGACGCGGTTCCGTAGCAGCACGGCTTGCCGGCGGGAGCGGTGTGTCAGGCGACATACCGATGACTGACACACCGCCCCGCCGGCAAGCCGTGCTGCTACAGGGATCAGCGTCTTCAGATACTCCAATTACAAGAGAAACCGAACCATGTCCGAGTCACCGAAACGTCCCCTGCGCAGCCAGCAATGGTTCGACGATCCCACCCACGCCGACATGACCGCGCTCTACGTCGAGCGCTACATGAACTACGGGCTGACCCGTGAAGAGCTGCAATCGGGCCGGCCCATCATCGGCATCGCCCAGACCGGCAGCGATCTGGCCCCGTGCAACCGTCATCATCTGGAACTGGCGCAGCGAGTGAAGGCCGGGATTCGTGACGCGGGCGGGATTCCCATGGAATTCCCCGTGCACCCGATGGCCGAGCAGACCCGCCGCCCCACCGCCGCACTGGACCGCAACCTCGCCTACCTGGGCCTGGTGGAAATTCTCCACGGCTATCCGCTGGACGGCGTGGTGCTGACCACCGGCTGCGACAAGACCACCCCGGCCTGCCTGATGGCCGCCGCCACCACCGACCTGCCGGCCATCGTGTTGTCTGGCGGGCCGATGCTCGACGGCCGCCACAAGGGCGAGCTGATCGGCTCCGGCACCGTGCTCTGGCACGCACGCAACCTGCTCTCGGCGGGAGAAATCAACTATGAAGGCTTCATGGAAATGACCACCGCCGCGTCGCCGTCGGTGGGGCATTGCAACACCATGGGCACGGCGCTTTCGATGAACGCTTTGGCCGAAGCCTTGGGGATGTCGCTGCCAGGTTGCGCGAGCATTCCGGCGGCGTACCGCGAGCGCGGCCAGATGGCCTACCTCACCGGCAAGCGCATCTGCGATCTGGTGCGCGAAGACGTGCGCCCTTCGCAGATCATGACCCGCGAAGCCTTCGAGAACGCGATTGCCGTGGCCTCGGCTTTGGGCGCATCGAGCAACTGCCCACCGCACCTGATCGCCATCGCCCGGCACATGGGCGTCGAGCTGAGCCTGGACGACTGGCAACGCATCGGCGAGGACGTCCCGCTGCTGGTCAACTGCATGCCTGCGGGCAAATACCTGGGCGAAGGTTTCCACCGCGCCGGCGGCGTTCCGGCGGTGATGCATGAGCTGCAAAAGGCCGGCAAGCTGCATGAAGACTGCCACTCGGTGTCGGGCAAGACCGTGGGCGAGATCGTGCGCAATGCCGTCGCCCACGACGCCGACGTGATTCGCCCTTACGAAGACCCGCTCAAACACCGCGCCGGTTTCATCGTGCTCAGCGGCAATTTCTTCGACAGCGCGATCATGAAGATGTCGGTGGTCGGCGAGGCGTTTCGCAAGACCTACTTGTCCGAGCCCGGCGCGGAAAACAGCTTCGAAGCGCGGGCGATCGTGTTCGAGGGGCCAGAGGACTACCACGCGCGCATCAACGACCCGTCGCTGGACATCGACGAGCGCTGCATCCTGGTGATCCGTGGCGCAGGCACCGTTGGCTATCCGGGCAGCGCGGAAGTCGTGAACATGGCGCCTCCGGCCGAACTCATCAAGCGCGGCATCGACTCCCTGCCCTGCCTGGGCGATGGGCGCCAGAGCGGCACGTCGGCCAGCCCGTCGATCCTCAACATGTCACCCGAGGCGGCAGTTGGCGGTGGCCTGGCGCTGTTGAAAACCAACGACCGGCTGCGGGTAGACCTCAACAACCGCAGCGTGAACGTGCTGGTCAGCGACGAGGAAATGGCCGAACGCCGGGCGCAGTTCGAACCGAAAATGCCGGCCTCGCAAACCCCGTGGCAAGAGCTGTACCGCCAGTTGGTGGGCCAGTTATCCACAGGCGGCTGCCTGGAGCCCGCGACGCTGCACCTGCGGGTGATCGCCCGAAGCGGCGAGCCACGGCATTCCCATTAACGTCGATTTCTCGCGCCGGATCGGAATTCCGGCAACACGCAAACCCTGTAGGAGCGCGCTTGCCCGCGACGGCGTCGGCACACATTGCATCAATACCGGCTGACCCACCGCAATCGCGGGCAAGCGCGCTCCTACAACGGTGTTCACAACAACTCGGGCAGCCCCTGCTCCAGTTCGGCAAAGCGGCTCTTGAGCATCGAATGCAACTGCTGCACCGCAGGCGAAAACTGCTTGCGGTGGGGATAAACCAGGTTCACCGGGGCAGGCTCGCCCGCGTAATCCGACAGCAGCAACTCCAACCTGCCCGCGAGTACGTCTTCACGTACATCCACCCAAGATTTGTAGGCAATTCCTTCGCCGGTCACTGCCCAGCGCCTGACCAGATCGGCGTCGTCGGTCATCAACGGCCCGGACACGGTGAACACCCGCCCACCCACCGGCCATTTGTCATAAACACGGCCGTTGAGGATGTATTGCAGGCAGTCATGGCGCAGCAGATCTTCCGACTCCATTGGCCGGCCCTTGCGCGCCAGGTAATCCGGCGAGGCCACCAGCACCCGGCGATTCCAGGGCGCCAGCGGCAGGGCGATGTAGTTGGCGTCTTCGATCACGCCGCTGCGGATGGCCACGTCCACCGGATCCCGAAACAGGTTGACCACCTGATCGGACACGAACAAACGCAGGTTGAGCGCGGGGTGCAGCCGGCGAAACTCGGTCATCCAGCCCAGCAGCACATTGCGCCCCAGGTCAGACGGCATCGCCACCTGCAACGTCCCCTGCAACTCGGCACTTTCGCGACGCAGTTTTTCCCGGCCTTCCTTCAGGGTGTCCAGCACGCTGCGGGCGGTGGGCAGGTATTGCTCGCCCTCGGCGGTCAGGCGCAGGCTGCGGGTCGAACGGGCGAACAGGCGGATATCCAGCTCGCGCTCAAGGCGCTTGATCGCTGCGGCCACCTGCCCGGGCAGCAGGTCCACCTCGCGGGCGGCGTTGGAAAAGCTGCCCAGCGCGGCGGTACGTACAAAAAGGGCAAGATCGTCGATGCGGATCATTTTCACTCCAAGGGTGAAAGTCTTGACGAATTTTGCCTGTTTTTCTTGTCAGTTGAGAAGAACACAATGGCTCCATCTTCTGAACATCCATCGCAGCCTTCAACGAGAGAACGCCATGAAAGCCATCGCCTTTACCCAGCACGGCCTGCCCATCGAAGACCCACAGGCTCTGATCGACATGGACCTGCCCAAACCCGCCCCGGGTCCGCGCGACCTGCTGGTGGAAGTACGGGCCATTTCGGTGAACCCGGTGGACACCAAGATTCGCGCAGGCTCGGCCGCCACCGAACCGAAAGTGGTGGGCTGGGACGCGGTCGGCGTGGTGCGCGAGACCGGCAGCGACGTCACCCTGTTCAAGGCCGGTGACGAGGTGTTCTACGCCGGCTCCATCGCCCGCCCCGGCAACTACAGCGAGTTCCATCTGGTGGACGAGCGTATCGTCGGCCACAAACCAGAATCCATCGACAACGCCCACGCGGCGGCGCTGCCCCTGACCTCGATCACCGCATGGGAATTGCTCTTCGATCGCCTGGGCGTGAAGGAAGGTGCGGGCGAAGGTGACAGCCTGTTGATCATCGGTGCAGGCGGCGGCGTGGGTTCGATCCTCGTACAGCTGGCCCGTCAATTGACCAAGCTGACTGTGATCGGCACTGCCTCGCGCCCTGAAACCGCGGAATGGGTCAAAGGCCTCGGCGCGCACCACGTCATCGACCACAGCCAGCCGCTGGTGGCGCAACTGGAAAAGATCGGCGTCGGCCAGGTCAGCCATGTCGCCAGCCTCACCCACACCGACAGCTACTTTGCGCAACTGATCGACGCCCTGCGCCCGCAGGGCAAGCTGGCGCTAATCGACGATCCGAAAACCCTCGACGTGGTGCCGATGAAACGCAAGGCGCTGTCGCTGCACTGGGAGCTGATGTTCACCCGCTCGCTGTACGAAACCCCAGACATGATCGCCCAGCACGAACTTCTCAACCGCGTCTCGGCGCTGATCGATCAGGGCGTGCTGAAAACCACCCTCGGCGAGCACTTCGGCACCATCAACGCACAAAACCTGCGCCGTGCCCACGCCGTGATCGAGAGCGGCAAGGCGCGCGGCAAGATCGTGCTCGAAGGCTTCTGATCCGCCTGTTCAACTGACCTGCTGCATGTGAAGATCGGCGCCGTTTTCGGTGCCGGCTCACGGCTGCGCCCAATTGTTTTCTTGTTACTTTTTACCCAGGAGATTCCCCGTGCAACTCACCGCACTCGCCAAATCCCGCTACACCACCAAAGCCTACGACAACAGCCGCAAGATCCCGCAGGAAAGCATCGACACCCTGCTCGACCAGTTGCGCCACAGCCCTTCGTCGGTGAACTCGCAGCCGTGGCACTTCATCGTCGCCTCGGACGAACAAGGCAAGGCGCGCGTGGCCAAAGGCGCGGAAGGTGGTTTTGCCTACAACGAAAGCAAGATCCTCAATGCCTCCCATGTGATCGTGCTGTGCACTCGCACCGAAATGACCGAGGCACACCTGCAAACCGTGCTGGCCCAGGAAGAGCAGGACGGCCGCTTCCCCAACGCCGACGCCAAGGCCGGGCAGGACAACAGCCGCCGCGGCTACGTGAACATGCACAAGCACGACACCAAGGACGTGCAGCACTGGATGGAAAAGCAGACCTACCTGGCGCTGGGCACGCTGCTGCTGGGCGCCGCTTCGCTTGGCCTGGATGCAACGCCGATGGAAGGCTTCGACTTCAAGAAACTGGACGCGGAACTGGGCCTGCGCGAGCAAGGCTTCACCAGCCTGGTGATCGTCGCGCTGGGCTACCGCAGCGAGACAGACTTCAACGCCAAGCTGCCCAAGTCGCGTTTGCCCGCCGAAACAGTATTCACACATCTGTGATTGGCCCGTAGCAGCACGGCTTGCCGGCGGGGGCGCCCTCAAAATCGCCCCCGCCGGCAAGCCGTGCTGCTACAGATTGTCTCCTCCCCATCCTGTAGGAGCGCGCTTGCCCGCGACGGCGTCGGCACACATTGCATCAATGCCGGCTGACCCACCGCAATCGCGGGCAAGCGCGCTCCTACAGCGATCGTGCTTGCCTTGGGCATTGTGCTGGCACCCCGAACAACTGATAATCGCTCTCATTACCTGTTGCGATTATTTTCGTTATGCCGTCCGCCGATCTCCTCGCTTCGCCCGCCCCCGGCAACGCCGCCCTGCGCCAGCACATCCTCCAGCAGTTGTTCGGCGATCATCATGGCTGGTTGCTGGATCGTCTGCGGGCGCGGCTGGGGTGTCGTCATGATGCCGCCGACATGGCCGCCGAAACCTTCGTGCAAGTGGTGGCGATGCCCGCGCCGCAGTCGATTCGCGAACCCCGTGCGCTGCTGACCACCATCGCCAAACGCCTGATGTACGACACATGGCGCCGACGTGACCTGGAGCGCGCCTACCTCGATGCCCTCGCCGCGCAACCCGAAGCCGTCGAGCCCTCCCCCGAAGAACGCGCGCTGACCATGGAAAGCCTGATGGCCATCGACGCCCTGCTCGACGGTCTGTCGCCCCGGGCCCGAACGGCGTTTCTGTGCAGCCAGCTCGACGGCATGAAATACGCCGACATCGCGCAGATGATCGGCGTATCGACCATCCGCGTGCGCCAGTACGTCGCCAAGGGCCTGCGCTTGTGCTGCAGCGAGCTGTTCGACGAATGAACCCGCCCCGCTCCGCCCTCGAACAAGCCATCGAATGGACCGCCTGCCTGCGGGACGAATCCGCCCTGCCCGACGAGCGCCGCGCCTTCGAGCGCTGGTTGCATGCCGACCCGGCCAACGCGCAAGCCTGGCAAAAGGTTCAGGGCCATGTGCAGCGTACGCTGTCCCCTGTGGATAACCTCGCCCGCCGCACACTTCAAGCGCCACGCCCCAGCCGCCGTCATCTGCTGCGTGGTGCACTGGCCATTGCGGGTATTGGTTTGGGCGGTCGTCTGCTCAGCCAACCGGGCATGCCGCTGGCGGAATTCGGCGCGGATCTGCGCACCGGCACCGGCGAGCGCCTGAGCCGCACGTTGGTCGATGGCAGCCGTATCGTCCTCGATGCGCAGAGCGCAGTGGACGTCGACTTCAATCCAGGCCAGCGCCAACTGCGCCTGCGTGCAGGCAAGATCATCGTCGACGCAACCCAGGAAAATCGCCCGTTTCAGGTGCTCACCGAATTCAGCTGCGTACAGGCCAGCGGCGCGCGGTTCATGGTGGCCTGTGGTGAAACCTCAAGCCGCGTCTGGGTGAATCAATCCAGCGTGACGGTCATCAGCCGCAGCGGCGCGACGACACAACTGCAGGCCGGACATGGCGCGCAATTCAATGACCGCATCGAACTGCTCAGCGCCAACCGCAGCGGTGAAGCCAGTTGGCAGGATGGCTGGCTGAACGTGGTCGACTGGTCTCTGGGTGAGGTGCTCGACGCGTTTCGCCCGTATCGCACGGGCCTGCTTCGGGTCAGCCCGCAGGCGGCGCGCTTGCGGGTGTCCGGCGGGTTTTCGCTGGACCACAGCAATCGAGCCCTCAGTGCGCTGGAGCAGACCATTCCGCTGCGCATCAACCGGTTTGGCGACTGGTGGGTCAGCGTCGAGTTGGCGTGATCTTGAAGTCATCGCAACTGCCAAGTTATGCACAACCCTGTAGGAGTGAGCTTGCTCGCGATAGCGGAGTGTCAGACATCTACAAAGCATCCGAACGGACGCCATCGCGAGCAAGCTCACTCCTACAGGAAATACGCACATCCCTCGAGTTTTTTCATATTGCCTATATCGCTTTTTCGGTCTCGTTGGACATACCCCATGAACCGCTCATTCATGCGACTGCCAATGGAGCCCGAGTCATGTCCCGCCGTACCCGTAACGCCTTTCGTCTGAACCCGCTGCGCGCCGCCCTGCTGCTGGGCCCGCTGGCCTTGAGCAGCCAGATGCTGCTAGCCGCAAGCTTCGATCTGCCGGCCGCCAGCCTGAGTTCGACCCTGGGACGCATCGCCCAACAAAGCGGTCGCGAGATCGTCTACGACCCGTCACTGGTGGCCGGCCATCAAGCGCCCGCCGTACACGGGGACATGAGCACCGAACAGGCGATCAGCCAGGCACTGTCCGGCTCCGGGCTGGGTCTTGAAACCACCAGCGGCGGCACTCTGACGCTCAAGCGCCTGCCAGCGGGCGCGGTCAACCTCGGCGCCACCACCATCGACGGCATCTCGAACAGCGACAGCGAAAACGGCGACCACAGCTACGTCGTCACACGCAGCGTGGGCGCGACCAAGACCGACACCCCGCTGGGCGAAGTCCCACAATCTATTTCGGTGGTCAGCCGCAAGCAGATGAACGATCAGGCCGTGCAGGACGTCAGCCAGGCCGTGCGCTACACGCCAGGCATCTACGGCGAATACACCGGCGCCAACAACTCCCGCGAGCAGTTTCGCGTGCGCGGTTTCTCGCCCTATGTGTTTCAGGACGGCCTGATGCTGCCCTACGGCGAAAGCGGCCAGGGCGGGATGTCCGAGCCCTACGGCCTGCAAAGCATCGAAGTGCTCCGCGGTCCCAGCTCCATGCTCTACGGCCAGAGCCGTCCGGGCGGGCTGATCAACCTGACCAGCAAACTGCCGACCGCAACGCCCCTGCATGAAGTGCAGATCCAGGGCGGCAGCCACGACATGAAACAAGGCGCCTTCGATTTCGGCGGCCCGCTGGACGATCAGGGCGTGTGGAGCTATCGCCTGACAGGCTTGGTGAAGGACAGCGGCACCCAGGTCGATCACGTCGACAACAACCGCAACTTCATCGCCCCGGCCCTGACCTGGCGCCCCAACGACGACACCTCGCTGACGCTGCTCGCGCAATACCAGCGCGACTGGGGCGGCACCACCGAGCAGTACTACCCGCAGAAAGGCTCGCTGAACGGCTCGCCGTGGGGCCACATCGGCAGCGACACCCTGCTGGGTGATCCGGACTACGACCAGATGCGCCGCGAAAGCTTCCAGCTCGGCTACCTGTTCGAGCATCACTTCAACGACACCTGGACCGTTCGTCAGAACCTGCGCTGGAGCAAGGTCAACGTGCAGAACCGCTCGGCGTTCAACAACGGTTATGTGAGTGCCACCAGCCCGGTGCTGGCGCGGCTGGCGTCGGACATCAAGCGCAACATCCAGATTTTCAACGTCGACAACCAGGCCCAGGCCAACTTCACCACCGGCGCCCTGGACCATACCCTGCTGATGGGCGTGGATTTCCGCCGCAGCGCTCTGGACAACGACGTGGTCAACGGCAGCTTCACCTCGATCAACCCGTATAACCCGACCTACGGCGGCAGCGTCAGCAACCAGTACGTCGGTCGCGACATGTATCAGGTGCAGAAACAGACCGGCGTCTATTTCCAGGACCAGATCAAGCTCGACCACTGGATCCTGACCTTGGGCGGGCGTTACGACTGGGCCAAGGCCGACAGCGCGTTCCGCCCGGACCGCGCCAATCCGACCAACCGCGACATCAAGCAGGATGACGAGAAAGGCACTTGGCGCGCAGGGCTGGGTTATCTGTTCGACAACGGCGTGATGCCGTACTTCAGCTATTCCCAGTCGTTCGATCCGACGCTCAACACCAGCGTCAGCTCGACCACGCCGATCTTCAAGCCCACCGAGGGCGAGCAGTATGAAGCAGGCGTGAAGTACCAGCCGCCGGGCCAGGAAAGCTACATCACGGCCTCGGTGTACAAGCTGACCCAGCAGAACCTGACCACGGTTGACCCGGCTGACACGCGCAACACTGTGCAGATCGGCGAGGCCGAGACGCGAGGCTTCGAACTGGAAGGCAAGGCCGCGCTGACGCCGAATCTGGATGTGCTGGCCTCGTACACCTACACCGACAGCGAAGTGACCAAGTCCGGCTACATCACCTCGGCGTACACCGATAAAGGTAATGAACTGCCGTTTACGCCGCGTCATCAGGCCTCGACCTGGCTGGACTACACCTTCCGCGAAGGCCCTCTGGATGGCTTCGGCGTGGGAATGGGTGCGCGTTACACAGGGGCGGTCTGGGGCAGCAGCGGCAGCTCGCCGAGCGCTTCGCTCAACCGCATCAAGACCGGCAACGTGACCGTGGCTGACGCAGCGATCCATTACGACCTGGGCAAGCTCGCCCATGACCTGCAAGGCACTCGCGTCTCGGTCAACGCCGCGAACCTGTTCGACAAGGACTACGTGACCGCCTGCACCAACCCGACCGCCTGCTACTACGGCCCGCGCCGCAACGTCATCGCCACCGTGACCTACGACTGGTAATCCCAATTCCGGGATCAACGCAAAACCTGTAGGAGCGCGCTTGCCCGCGACAGCGTCGGCACACATTGCATCAATAGCGGCTGACCCACCGCTATCGCGGGCAAGCGCGCTCCTACAGGGCGTGGCGGTTCGGCGCAGGCCTGCGCTACACCTCCCATCCGGCACCTCTCATTTGCCCCAGGCCCCACGCTCTGCTAGTGTCGCGCCGGTTTAACGTCTACCGGGATAGCCGCCATGGCCCGCAAGAAAGCTGCACTGGATTTCGAACAGTCCCTCACGGATTTGCAAACGCTGGTCGAGCGTCTGGAGAACGGCGAGCTGTCGCTGGAAGACTCGTTGACCGCCTTCGAACAAGGCATCCGCCTGACCCGCGAGTGTCAGAGCGCCCTAGCCCAGGCCGAGCAGAAGGTTCAGGTCCTGCTCGAGCGCGATGGCGAACTGGCCGAGGAACCCTTCGACGCGGAACAGCCAGAATGATTGCCGAGTACCAGGCCCTCAGTCAGGCCCGCGTCAATGCGGCGCTGGACACCCTGTTCACCGCTCCTGCTCCTGAATTGACCAGGCTTTACGAAGCCATGCGCTACAGCGTCACCAATGGCGGCAAGCGCGTGCGCCCGCTGCTGGTCTACGCGGCCTGCGAAGCCCTGGGTGGCAACGCCGAACAGGCCAACGGCGCAGCCTGTGCAGTCGAGTTGATCCACGCCTATTCGCTGGTTCACGACGATCTGCCGGCCATGGACGACGACGACCTGCGTCGCGGCCTGCCGACCACCCACAAGGCGTTCGACGAAGCCTGCGCGATTCTCGCCGGTGACGGCCTGCAAACCCTGGCATTCAGCGTGCTGAGCGACGCCAGGCTGACCCCGCAGGACGCCGAGACCCGCCTGAAGATGGTCGCCACCCTCGCCCACGCCGCAGGCCCTGCCGGGATGGTCGGTGGTCAGGCGATCGACCTGGGTTCGGTAGGCCTCAAGCTCGACCAGAAAGCCCTGGAGTTCATGCACCGGCACAAGACCGGCGCGCTGATCGAGGCCAGCGTCAGGCTCGGCGCCCTGGCCAGCGGTAACGCCAGCCAGGTCCAGCTCGATTCGTTGCAGATCTACGCCCGGGCCATCGGCCTGGCGTTCCAGGTGCAGGACGACATCCTCGACGTCGAGAGCGATACCGCGACCCTGGGCAAGCGCCAGGGCGCCGACATTGCCCGCGACAAGCCGACCTACCCGGCCCTCCTGGGTCTGGAAGAAGCCAGGCATTACGCATTCGAACTGCGCGATCAGGCTCTGGCCGCCCTGCGACCGTTCGACGCGGCCGCCGAGCCCCTGCGCGCCCTGGCCCGTTATATCGTCGAACGCCGCAACTGAGCTGCGCCCCCGGACTCTATCTGTAGGAGCGGGGGGGGGGGGGGGGGGGGGGGGGGGGGGGGGGGGGGGGGGGGGGGGGGGGGGGGGGCGCCCGGGCGGGGGGGGGGGGGGGCCGGCGGGGGTGTGACCAGCGAGGAACGA
>NZ_JBIVCX010000007.1:0-49768 GCF_044746825.1 Pseudomonas sp. NPDC090201 | reverse complement strand
ACTGAGCTGCGCCCCCGGACTCTATCTGTAGGAGCGCGCTTGCCCGCGATGGCGTTGGGCCTGTCACACATGTGCCGCCTGACTCCACGCAATCGCGGGCAAGCGCGCTCCTACAAGGTCAAACCTGACCAGCCTGAACATCGTATTGCTGTCTCGCGTGGGCAGCTTGCGATGCATCAGGTAAACTGCCGCGTCTTTTACTTATAACGATTCGCCTGATGCCCACGACGTTCAAAGAGATTCCCCGCGAGCGCCCGTCCACGCCACTGCTCGACAAGGCAGCGACGCCGGACGGCCTGCGCCGGTTAGGTGAAGCCGAGCTCGAAGCCCTGGCTGACGAACTGCGCCTGGAGCTGCTCTATACCGTTGGCCAGACCGGCGGACATTTCGGTGCCGGCCTTGGCGTCATCGAACTGACCGTTGCCCTGCACTACGTCTTCGACACCCCCGATGACCGGCTGGTCTGGGACGTCGGCCATCAGGCGTATCCGCACAAGATCCTCACGGGCCGCCGCGAGCAGATGGCGACCCTGCGGCAGAAAGGCGGCGTGGCAGCGTTTCCGCGCCGCAGCGAGAGCGAGTACGACACCTTTGGCGTCGGCCACTCCAGCACCTCGATCAGCGCCGCCCTGGGCATGGCCATCGCCAATCGCCTGCAGGGCAAGGACCGCAAGGCCATCGCCGTGATCGGTGACGGCGCGCTGACTGCCGGCATGGCGTTCGAGGCGTTGAACCACGCCCCTGAAGTCAATGCCGACATGCTGGTGATCCTCAACGACAACGACATGTCGATCTCGCGTAACGTCGGCGGGCTGTCGAATTATCTGGCGAAGATTCTTTCCAGCCGCACCTACGCCAGCATGCGCGAAGGCAGCAAGAAAGTGCTGTCGCGTCTGCCGGGCGCGTGGGAAATCGCCCGTCGTACCGAAGAATACGCCAAGGGCATGCTGGTCCCCGGTACCCTGTTCGAAGAGCTGGGCTGGAACTACATCGGCCCCATCGACGGCCACGACCTGCCAACCCTGATCGCCACCCTGCGCAACATGCGTGACCTCAAGGGCCCGCAGTTCCTGCACGTGGTGACCAAGAAGGGCAAGGGCTTCGCGCCGGCGGAGGTCGATCCGATCGGCTACCACGCCATCACCAAGCTCGACCCGCTCAACGCGCCCGCCGCCGCGCCGAAAAAGGCCAGCGGCCCGAAATATTCCGGCGTGTTCGGCCAGTGGCTGTGCGACATGGCACAAGCCGACGAACGGTTGGTGGGTATCACCCCGGCGATGAAAGAAGGCTCGGATCTGGTCGCGTTCAGCGAACGCTTCCCGGACCGTTACTTCGACGTCGCCATTGCCGAGCAGCACGCGGTCACGCTGGCCGCCGGCATGGCCTGCGAAGGCAGCAAGCCGGTGGTCGCGATCTACTCGACCTTCCTGCAGCGCGGCTACGACCAATTGATCCATGACGTCGCGGTGCAGAACCTCGACGTGCTGTTCGCCATCGACCGCGCAGGCCTGGTGGGCGAAGACGGCCCGACTCACGCCGGCAGCTTCGACCTGTCGTACCTGCGTTGCATCCCCGGCATGCTGGTGATGACGCCGAGCGACGAGAACGAACTGCGCAAGATGCTCAGCACCGGTCACCTGTTCAACGGCCCTGCTGCTGTGCGTTACCCGCGCGGCACCGGCCCGAACGCTGTGATCGACAGCAGCCTTGAGCCGCTGGAAATCGGCAAGGGCATCGTTCGTCGCCAGGGCAGCAAGGTTGCGATGCTGGTGTTCGGCGTGCAATTGGCCGATGCGCTGAAGGTGGCCGAGAAGATCGACGCTACTGTGGTCGACATGCGTTTCGTCAAGCCACTGGACGAAGCACTGGTCCGCGAAATGGCCGCCGGCCACGACCTGCTGGTGACCATCGAAGAAAACGCCATCATGGGTGGCGCGGGCGCGGCGGTCAGCGAGTTCCTGGCGCGGGAGAACATTCTCAAGTCCGTGCTGCACCTGGGCTTGCCGGATGTCTACGTCGAACACGCCAAACCTGCGCAGATGCTGGCCGAGTGCGGGCTGGATGCGGACGGGATTGAAGCGTCGATCAACGCGCGCCTGGCCCGAATCTGAAGTTGTACCCTTGTAGGAGCGCGCTTGCCCGCGATTGCATTCCGTCAGTTGACATGAATGCCACAGACATTTTGCCGTCGCGGGCAAGCGCGCTCCTACAGTCTTGCTGACCCTATGACCTTCTCCCGCCTTGCCCTCGCTCTATCCCTGCTGCCGTCCGCCCAAGCCTTCGCCGACCTGCCCGACCGCGAAAACGCCCTGAAGCTGCCTGACGTCCTGATCAGCGCCAACCGCCAGGTCGAGCAACGGGACGCCAGCACCGCCGCCAACACCGTTTTCATCCGAGCAGACATCGAACGCCTGCAACCCACCAGCGTCACCGACCTGCTCAACCGCGTGCCTGGCGTGCAGGTGGCGCCAAGTGGCGGGCGCGGCAGCCTGCCGGGAATCTATATCCGCGGGACCAAGGCCGCCCAGAGCCTGGTGTTGGTCGACGGCCAGCGGATCGCCAACGCCACCTCGGCCGACAGCGCCCTGCAATACCTCAACGTCGATCAGGTGGAGCGCGTCGAAGTGCTGCGCGGTTCGCGCTCAGTCGTTTACGGTGCGGACGCCATCGGCGGGGTGATCCAGATCTTCACCCGCCGAGGCGCCGAACAGGGCCTGCAAGCCCGGCTGCACACCGGTTTCGGCAATCGCGGCACCACACAGAACAGCCTTGGCCTGTCGGGGGGCGACGCCCGGACCCATTTCAACCTGAGCACCAGCCTGGAACAAACCGATGGCATCGACCGAACCGGTCCGTCCTTCGCCAGCGACGCCGATCACGACGCCTATCGAAACAAGTCGTACAGCCTGAACCTGAGCCACTGGTTGAGCGATGACGTGGAAATCGGCTTCAACGCGCTCGACAACAAGGGCAAGACCGAACTCGACAACCCGTTTGGCCTGTTCGACCCGGTCACGTTCAACACCGTCGGCCAGCAGCAATACAGCGACTTCGAGCTGAGCAGCCTGGGCACCTACCTGGACGCGCGAATCAACGAGCGCTGGAAAACCCGCCTGGAACTGGGCCACAGCGAGAACCGCGAAAAGACCGCCGACAAGCTCAGTGACGACCGCTACGTGTTCAACACCTACCGTGACTCGGTGAACTGGCAGAACGACCTGACGCTGGACGACCGCAACAGCCTGATGCTCGGCGCGGACGGGTACGAAGACCGGGTCAACAGCAGCACAACCTTCGACGAAGACAGCCGCTGGAACCGCGCAGCCTTCGTTCAGCATCGCTACAAGGGTGATGGCTTCTCGACGGAACTGGGCCTGCGCCACGATCAGAACCAGCAGTTCGGCAGCCAGAACACCTGGAGCGGCACGCTGACCGTCCCCCTCGACGACGCCAACGACGTGCTGCTTTCCTACAGTGAAGGCTTCCGTGCGCCGACATTCAACGATCTGTATTACCCAGGCTTCAGCAACCCGAATCTCAAACCCGAGCACTCGAAAAGCTACGAGGTGCAATGGCGCAGCCGTTTGAGCGAAACCAGCAAACTGGAGGCGTCGCTGTACCGAACCGACCTTGAAGACGCCATTGCGCTGGATGCCGATTTCAGCCCGCAGAACATCGGCTCCGCGCGGATCAACGGTTTTGAAGCATCGCTGGAACAGCAACTGTTCGGCTGGACCGGCAAACTCGGCGCCTCGATCATCGACCCGCGCGACCGCGACACCGGCCACACGCTGAATCGCCGTGCACGCCGGACCGTGAACCTGGACCTGGACCGCCAGTTCGACCGCCTCGGCGTCGGCGCCAGCTGGCAGGCGGTGAGCGACAGCTACAACGACGAGGCCAACACCCAGCACATCGGCGGCTATGGGCTGTTTGGCCTGCGCAGCAGCTGGAAGGCCAGCGACGAGCTGAGGCTGGAGTTCAAGCTGGATAACGCCTTGGACCAGCGTTACAGCCGCGCGCTGTACAGTTTCGATGGCAGCAACTACGGGTACCGCGAAGAGGGGCGGACGTGGATGTTTGGGGTGACCTGGACGCCGGAGTTGTAGGCTCCCCCCCTGTAGGAGCGCGCTTGCCCGCGACGGCGGTATCCCTGTGCCATCTGATGTGTCTGACCCACCGCAATCGCGGGCAAGCGCGCTCCTACAATCGTTCGTTCAGCGCTCGGGAGAGAGGGTTTCACACAACTTCGCCACCGCCCCCAGCATCTGCCCGCTTGGCCGCTCAATGCCTTTATCCGGTACCACCAGCAGCCGGGCCTTGAGCGACGGCCAGGCTTTCCAGATATCCAGCTGGGACGCCGAGCCGGCCACCACCACTTCGGGATTACGCTGCAGCACCGCTTCCAGACTGACCTGCGGCGCGGGCTGGGCGAGGTCGGAAAACAGGTTGCGCGCCCCGCACACCTTCAGCGCATCGCTGATGATCTGCCCGCCGCCCACGGTGTACAACGGCTGATCCCACACCTGATAGAACACACTGGTCGGCGTCTGCCGTCGATAGCGTGTTCTCAGATCAGCAAGCCGTTGACGAAAATCTCCTGCCACCTGCTGCCCCTGCTCGGCCCTGCCAAGGCGCTCGCCGATCCGCCCGATCTGCTCGGCCAGTTGATCCAGCGTATGCGGCTCGGCGGTAAAGGTGGGGATGTTCAGGCGCTGCAACTGGTCGCGCTGGGCCGCACTGACACTGCCCGGCCACAGCAGCAACAAATCGGGGCGCAGGGCGAGCAACTGTTCCATGTTCAACTGGCCGTAACGCCCCACCGAAGGCACACCCGCAACCTGGGCGGGGCGTTCGCCACCATCGAGCACGCCGACCAACCGATCGGCAGCGCCCAGTTCGATCACGATTTCCGTCAGAGAAGGCGCGAGGCTGACCACGCGCTCGGCGGCGTTGACCTGCCAGGCAGTCACCAGCAGCAGACAGCCAAGAACGCGGCGCATCAGGCCAACAGGCGAGGAATGCGGTACAGGGAAAGCAGAATGACGCTGGACAGCGCCAGGAGGGCCAGGGGAACGGCCTCAAGGTCCGCGAACACCGCCAGCGCGGCGATCCACGCAGGCAACCCGGCAAACAGGAACGCCATGCGTCGATCCGCCGCCAGCCGCAGCCAGGCGGCTGGCTCGTCCGGGGTGTCGAGGGCTTTCTGGGTTCTGATCAAGGCGCGCTTGTAGACACCAAACGGCTTGATGCTGAGGAACATCGAGGCCACGCCTGCGATGAACAGCGGCATGGCGAACACCGACGGGCTGACCGGCCCTTCATCGCTGCTCAGGAACAGGCACACCACCAGCAACGGCGCCAGCGTCAGCGCCAGTTGCCGCCACCACGCCAGCGCCAGACGACGGCGCACATTGCCCCGTGTCACGCGGGATCGACCTCGCTCTGATGCTCGTTGCCCATCATATGGCCGAGCTTGCCGGCCTTGGTGGCCAGGTACAGCTTGTTGTGCGGGTTGTGGCCGGTGTGCAGCGGAACGCGCTCGGCAACGTTGATGCCCATGTCGGTCAAGGCTTTGACCTTGCGCGGGTTGTTGGTCATCAGGCGCAGGGACTTCACGCCCAGATGCTCGAGCATCGGCAGGCAGATGGCGTAGTCGCGCTGATCGGCGGCGAAGCCCAGGCGTTCGTTCGCTTCGACGGTGTCGGCACCGCCGTCCTGCAATTCATAGGCACGGATCTTGTTCATCAGACCGATACCGCGCCCTTCCTGGCGCAGATACAACAGAACGCCGCGACCTTCGGCGGCAATGGCGCGCAAGGCGGCTTCAAGTTGCGAGCCGCAGTCGCAACGCTGGCTGAACAAGGCATCGCCTGTCAGGCATTCGGAATGCACGCGCCCCAGGACTGGAGCGCCATCCGATACATCACCCAGGCTGAGAACGACGTGTTCGCGACCGGTTTCCTCTTCGAGGAAGCCGTTCATTTTGAAAGTGGCAAAAGGGGTAGGCAGCTTGGAAGCCGCGACAAATACGACGGGCACCGTGTGCTCCTGATCAGTATGAGGACTGGAAATTAGCAAGGCCGCATTGTAACAGCAGGCTTCGACAGGCGCTTAGGCTGAATTGTCGGCCATTCAGATCAACATGTTCGATCATTGCTTGACCTTCGCCTTGACGCGGACTTCGTCGGCATCGAATGGATAAGGCTGTTTCCATTTCGCAAAGATCGGCCGCAGCTTGCCGGATTGCACCAGCCTGGCCATCCGTTCATCGAAGATGTCACGCAGCGCACGGCCCCGCTCGTTGTCTGCAAAGCTCAGGAACAGCGGAATGGCCGTAAGGTATGTCGTGCGAAAACGCTGCGGTTCCTTCGTCTGCCCGAGGATGAAGTCCACCTCGGGCCTGGCGTCGATGTACAGGTCTGCGCGGCCATGATCGAGCATCGAAAGGATATGGTCCCGCCGGGCCACTTCGTTGAAGTGCTGGACATTGGGCAGGTAGTGCTGGAATTCATAGCCCCGCACCCAGGCCAGGCGATAACTGCCCAGCGAAGCCAGGGTCGGCGCCGGATTGGACGCCAGGCCCAGGGCGTAGATTTCGTCAGTGTCGTAGTGCCACTTCGGATACAGCGTGCCTTCGACTTCATTCTCGTAGGCACCGACCCAGGCATCCGCCTCGCCCCGCTGCACCAGGCCAACGGCGCGGGTGTAGGGTTCGATGCGCGAGGCGACCTTGATCCCGGCGGGCTCGAACACCTCGCGCATCAGGTCCCAGCCCAGCCCGGTGCCGTCCGCCTCGGTGTAGGCATTCCACTGCTCGCTGACCAGCACGATGTCCTTGGGCTTGTCGGACGAAGCCTGGGCCGATACCAGCCCGGCAACCATCCAGCAACCCGCCACCAACGCCGAAAGGCCAGCCAGCCACTTCACACCCACGCGCCCCATGAGCCGTTTCCTATATGACGCCCCACACCCAGACTAGACCCTGCATCGCCAACCACGCAAAAACCCCGGCCAGTACATCGTCGAGCATGATGCCGACGCCGCCGTGAACATGCTTGTCGACCCAATGGATGGGCCAAGGTTTGAGAATGTCGAAGAAGCGGAACACCAGAAAGCCCACCAGCAGCCAGACCCAGCCTTCGGGCACCAGCCACAGGGTGATCCACATGCCGACCATCTCGTCCCAGACGATGCCTTCGTGATCGTGCACCCGCAGATCGTCCGCCACCTTGCCGCACAGCCAGAAGCCGAACAGCATGGTGATGCCCAGCATCAGCCAGTAGCCCCAGTCCGGCAGCATCTGCCACAGCGGAATGAATGGCACTGCAACCATCGAGCCCCAGGTGCCGGGCGCCTTGGGCAAGGTGCCGGAGCCGAAGCCGAAGGCCAGGAAATGCCAGGGGTTGGTCCATACCGACGGCGGAACGTTTTCCGCCGGGACCTGGTTAGGATGATCTGTCACCGTGTCTCCCGAAAATGTTGATAACCCCGAGTCAACGGAGTGACGTCCTGCCCATGCTCGTCGATCAGTGTGACGCCCTGCCCTTCGACCACCCGGCCGATCACGTGGACCGGCCAGCCAGCGGCGAGCAGGTCAGGCAGGCATGATGCCGGGAGCGTGAACGCGAGTCTGTAGTCATCGCCGCCACTGAGCGCAGCATTCAGCGCCTGGTCTGCGCCGAAAAATGCCAGCAGCGCGTCAGACATCGGCACTTTGTCCCGCTCTACCAGCAAGCGTACGCCCGATGCCAATGCGATATGCCCGCAATCGGCGAGCAGTCCGTCGGAGATGTCCAGCGCCGCGCTGGCCTTGCCACGCAGCGCCATGCCCAGTTCAAGCTGCGGCTGGGGGGACCAGTAGCGCGCCAGCAGCGCCTCTGCGGTAGACGCCTGTGTCGTGCGCTGGTTCAACACCAGCGGCAGTGCCCCGGCGCCGTCGCCCAAGGGCCCGCCGACGCACAGCAGGTCCCCCGGCCGCGCGCCACCGCGGGTCAGCGCCAGGCCTTTGGGCACCGAGCCGAACACCGTCACGGTCAGGCTCAGAGGCCCGCGCGTGGTGTCGCCGCCGATCAGCCGCATCGAGCAAGCCTGGGCCATCTCGTTCAAACCGCGGGCGAACGCTGAAAGCCAGGCAGCAGAAACGTCCGGCAGGGTCAGGGCAAGGGTGAATGCGAGGGGTTTGGCGCCCATGGCCGCCAGATCGCTGGCAGAGACGCCCAGGGCACGCTGGCCCAGCAGGAAAGGATCGCAGCCGTCGGGGAAATGCACCCCCGCCACCAGCGTGTCGGTGGACACCGCCAGCTGTTCGCCCGGCGGCACCGACAACAGGGCGCAGTCGTCGCCAATTCCCAATGCAACACCTTCGCCCGGCTGCGCGCAGGGCGCAGCGGCGAAGTAATTGCGGATCAGCTCGAACTCGCCCATGGCATCAAACACTCAAGGTTCTGGAGAGATCCAGACGCCTCAGCGCTTGTTGGCCTTGACTTCGACTTCGCGCAGACGCGGAGCCAGCTTGTCGAGCACGCCGTTGACGAACTTGTGGCCGTCGGTGGAACCGTAGACCTTCGCAAGCTCGATGCCTTCGTTGATGACCACGCGGTACGGCACGTCGATGCGTTCCATCAGTTCCCAGGTGGACAGGCGCAGAACGGCCAGTTCAACCGGGTCCAGCTCGTCGATGGTCAGGTCCAGGCACGGCGCCAGCGCGGTGTCGATCTGGTCTTTCCTGGTCGGTACACCGTGAAGAATTTCACGGAAATACGCGCCATCGACGTCGGTGAAATCGTTATCGACGCGAAACTGCGCTTCGATTTCGTTCAGCGATTGCCTGGCCATGTGCAGTTGATACAGGGCCTGGGTCGCCAACTGACGTGCAGCACGGCGCTTTTCACTTTTCGATGGCTTGCCGGCGTCCGCAGGGCGCGGATCGCGTGGGTTGAAGCGATCGCTTTCGTCGTTAATCACTTGGCCTCCAACTGCGCCAACAGGCTGACCATCTCGATGGCGGACAGGGCAGCTTCAGCGCCTTTGTTACCGGCCTTGGTGCCGGAACGTTCGATGGCTTGTTCGATGGAATCGACGGTCAGCACGCCAAAGGCGACCGGTACGCCGAACTCCATGGACACCTGGGCCAGGCCCTTGGTGCATTCGCCAGCCACGTATTCGAAGTGCGGAGTGCCGCCACGGATCACGGCGCCCAGGGCGATGATCGCGGAGAATTCGCTGCGCTGGGCGACTTTCTGCACCACCAGCGGAATTTCGAACGCGCCCGGGGCACGGATGATGGTGATGTCGCTTTCGCTCACGCCATGGCGAACCAGGGCATCAACGGCACCGCTCACCAGGCTTTCGACGACGAAGCTGTTGAAGCGGCCAACCACCAGGGCGTAGCGACCTTGTGGGGCGATGAAGGTACCTTCGATGGTCTTCAGGGTCATTCGGCTGAGTCTCATAATTAAAGAGCAAGCGCGCATCAGGCGCGCGCTTTCAGGGATTTTAGGCCACGAATCGGCGACCGCAGGGACAAAAGCCGTGAAATCCTGAGGTTTTCACGGCCGGTGACCTGCCGGTCTTTATTCGGAGGGCACGTATTCTACAACTTCCAGATCAAAACCGGATATCGCGTTGAACTTCATTGGCGAACTCATCAGGCGCATTTTGCGAACGCCCAGGTCGCGAAGGATCTGCGAACCCGCACCGACAGTGCTGTAGGTGGTCGGTGTCTTGACCGGCGCCGCACCTGCAGTTTCCCGCACATGGGCCAGCACCGCTTCGCCGTCGAGCGGGTGCCCGAGCAGCAGCACCACGCCGCTGCCTGCCTCGGCAACCGCCGCCATTGCAGCCCGCAGGCTCCAGCGGCCGGGCTGTTTGACCATCAGCAGGTCACGCAGCGGGTCCATGTTGTGCACGCGAACCAGGGTCGGTTCTTCCGCACAGACCTTGCCCAGGGTCAGGGCCAGGTGAACGTCGCCTTCGACCGAATCACGGTAGGTCACCAGGTTGAACTGGCCCTGTTCGGTGTCCAGCGGCTGCTCGGCAATCCGCTGAACGGTACGTTCGTGAATCATGCGGTAGTGAATCAGGTCGGCGATGGTGCCGATCTTGATGTTGTGCTCGGCGGCGAAGACTTCCAGTTCGGCGCGGCGGGACATGGTGCCGTCGTCGTTCATCACTTCGCAGATCACGCCGGTCGGCTCGAAACCGGCCATGCGCGCCAGGTCGCACGCAGCTTCGGTGTGGCCAGCGCGGGACAGCGTGCCGCCGGCCTGGGCCATCAGCGGGAAGATGTGGCCGGGGCTGACGATGTCTTCGGCCCTGGCGTCCTTGGCGGCGGCAGCCTGCACGGTGCGGGCGCGGTCGGCGGCGGAAATGCCGGTGGTCACGCCTTCGGCGGCCTCGATGGAAACGGTGAACTTGGTGCCGAAGCCCGAACCGTTGCGCGGCGCCATCAGCGGCAGCTTCAGGGCTTCGCAGCGCTCACGGGTCATGGGCATGCAGATCAGGCCACGGGCGTAACGCGCCATGAAGTTGATGTGCTCGGGCTTGACGCACTCGGAGGCCATGATCAGATCGCCTTCGTTTTCGCGATCTTCGTCATCCATCAGGATGACCATCTTGCCTTGGCGAATGTCTTCAACCAGTTCTTCGATGCTATTGAGCGCCACGCGGCACCCCCTTCATTCAGGATTTGAGGTAGCCGTTGGCGGCCAGAAAGCTTTCAGTGATGTTGCCGCCCTGGGCTGGCGTCGGGTCGGCGGCCTTGTCACCGAGCAGCAGGCGCTCCAGGTAACGCGCCAGCAGATCCACCTCAAGGTTGATCTTACGGCCCGGGCGGTAGTCGCCCATGATGGTTTCGGCCAGCGTGTGCGGGACGATGGTCAGTTCGAACTCGGCGCCATTGACCGCGTTCACGGTCAGGCTGGTGCCGTCGACGGTGATCGAACCCTTGTGCGAGATGTACTTGGCCAGCTCACGAGGGGCGCGCATGCGGAACTGGATCGCGCGGGCGTTTTCCTCGCGGGACAGCACCTCGCCGACGCCGTCGACGTGGCCGCTGACCAGGTGGCCGCCCAGACGGGTGGTCGGGGTCAGGGCCTTTTCAAGGTTCACGCGGCTGCCGGTCTTCAGATCGACGAACGCGGTCACGTCGAGGGTTTCGCGGCTGACATCAGCCCAGAAACCGTCGCCCGGCAGTTCCACGGCGGTCAGGCACACGCCGTTGACTGCGATGCTGTCGCCGAGCTTGACGTCGGAGAGGTCGAGTTTGCCGGTCTCTACATAAACGCGGACATCGCCGCCTTTGGGAGTGATGGCGCGGATGCTGCCGATGGATTCGATGATGCCGGTAAACATGGGTCCTCCAGGAGAACGGGGCCTGCGCATTAAGCGAAAGCCGGAATTATACTTCAGCTCCCAATACCGCGTGAAAACGTCGCGAGCGAAGGTAAGACAAGGCAAAAACAGGCGAGGACGCGGAGTTTAGGGCTTCTAAATGAGCAGTCCGAGCCTGTTTTTAACGCCGTATTACCGAGCGCAGCAGTTTTCATGGGGTATTCGCAGGTATTGCGATGACTCGCCAATCACTTCCAACGGCGCGCATTTCGACGATTTTCAGCTCCAGCGACTCGCTCATTTGCGCCAGCGGCAGGTCCAGCAACGGACGCGCAGAAGAGCCCATGAACTTGCCGGCGACGAAAATCTGGAATTCATCCACCAACCCCAGGCGGGTAAAAGCGCCCGCAAGCTTGGGCCCGGCTTCGACCAGTACGTCGTTGACGCCCCGGTTCGCCAGTTCGACCAGCAGCTTGCGCAGGTCCACATGCCCGCCGCTGCTGGGCAGCGCCAGTAATTCATGGCCTTCGTCGCTGTAGCGTTCCCGGGCCGATGCCGCAGCGCAGGTTGCGACCAGCGCGTTGCCCGCCTTGAAGAACGGTGCATCGAGGGGCACGCGCAAACGGCCGTCGATCAACACCCGCAGCGGCGGGCGCGTCACGGCCAGTGCCGTCAGTTCGGCGTTCAGGCCCAATTCGTCAGGGCGCACGGTCAGCCGCGCGTTGTCGGCCAGCACGGTATCGGCGCCGGTCAGCACCACGCTGGCCTGAGCGCGCAGACGCTGCACCGCAGAGCGCGCTTCTGGGCCGGTGATCCACTGGCTCTCGCCGCTGGCCATGGCGGTGCGACCGTCCAGGCTCATCGCCAGCTTCACGCGCACGTACGGCAGGCCGTGTTCCATGCGCTTGAGAAAGCCTTTGTTCAGCGCTCGAGCTTCGCCTTCGAGCACGCCACTCTGCACGGCGATACCGGCGCTCATCAGGCGTAACAGGCCGCGTCCGGCGACATTGGGGTTGGGGTCCTGCATGGCGGCGACGACCCGCGCCACGCCCGCGTTGACCAACGCATCGGCGCAGGGCGGCGTGCGACCATGATGGCTGCAGGGTTCGAGGGTGACGTAGGCGGTGGCGCCACGGGCCTTGTCGCCCGCCTGACGCAGCGCGTGGACTTCAGCGTGGGGCTCGCCTGCGCGTACGTGCCAGCCTTCGCCGACGACTTCGCCATCACGCACGATCACGCAACCCACCCGGGGGTTGGGATGGGTGGAATACACACCCTTGCGCGCCAGTTCCAGCGCTCGCGCCATGTAGGAGGCGTCGAGCACGCTTTGCTCTGCGTTGGACATGCTCACTCTTTAACCGGCTCGCGGGCCAGTCGGTCGATTTCTTCGCGGAATTCGTTGAGGTCCTGGAACCGCCGATACACCGAAGCAAAGCGGATGTAGGCCACTTCGTCGAGCTTCTGCAGCTCGCTCATCACCAGCTCCCCGACGATCAACGACTTGACCTCGCGCTCGCCGGTCGCCCGCAGCTTGCTCTTGATGTGGGCCAGGGCTGCTTCAAGGCGCTCGACGCTGACCGGGCGCTTCTCCAGCGCACGCTGCATGCCGGCTCGCAGCTTCTCTTCGTCGAAGGGCTGGCGGCTGCCGTCCTGCTTGATCAGCCTTGGCAGCACCAGCTCGGCGGTTTCAAAGGTGGTGAAACGTTCGCCACAGGCCACGCACTCGCGGCGACGGCGGACCTGATCACCTTCGGCGACCAGACGGGAATCGATGACTTTGGTGTCGTTGGCACCGCAGAAGGGACAGTGCATGGTGGCAGGCAACAAAAAAAGGGAGGGCCATGGTAGCGCATCCCGCCGGCAAGACAAGTGCGGTTCTTTGAGGTATACAGACGCCCATCCGTGTGGGGCAAAAGCCGCCACCCTCGGCGATACTGCGTCATAGCTCGCATATCCCGTTCGTTTATCGTTTTAGCTGGAGCTGTTCATGACGCTACGTACGCTCGCTGCAATTTGCCTGGCCGGCCTGCTCGCTGCCTGTAGCACCGCCGAGGCGCCCAAACCTGCGGAACCGGCCAAGCCTGCCCCCAATGCGATCAAGCTGCCTGAAGGCCCGGGCCCGCTGCTGCCGTATCAGCGCGAACTGAGCGGCCAGTTGCTGGGCGTGCCGGCGGGCGCCGAGGTGGAACTGGCGCTGATGGTCATCGACGATCGCAATCGCCCGCAAAAACTGCTGAGCAGCACCAAGCTGACCGGCAACAATCAGTCGCTGCCGTTCCAGTTGCGCTTCAACCCCGAAGCCTTCCCCGTGGGTGCGCGGGTCGAGCTGCGCGGGCGCGCCAGCCAGTCCGGCCAGTTGATCCTGCATCTGCCGTCGGTACTGATCGCCAGGCCTGAGACCCAATCGCTGGGCCAACTGCAATTCTTCAAGATGCCATGACCCCGCCGTCGCACCTTCAGGCGCAACTGAGCCAACTGCTGGGCGATGCCCGGCTGGTGGCCGAGGCACTGCCGGGCACTGACCTCAAGTTATGGCTGATCGACGCGGACAACATGGACCGCGCCTTCAACCCTGAAGAAACCCGACGCATCCTCGAAGACCCGCCCTACTGGAGTTTCTGCTGGGCCAGCGGTCTTGCCTTGGCACGGTTTCTGGCCGAGCACCGGCATTGGGTCGAGGGCAAGCGCGTGCTGGATTTCGGCGCGGGCTCAGGGGTTGCCGGGATTGCCGCGATGAAAGCCGGGGCCCTGGAGGTGGTGGCCTGTGATCTCGATCCGGTGGCGATCGAGGCGTGCAGGGCCAACGCTGAACTCAATGGCGTGACGCTGGGTTATTCGGCGGACTTCTTCGCCGAGGCGGACCGTTTCGATCTGATCCTGGTGGCCGACGTGCTCTACGACCGCGCCAACCTGCCGCTGCTCGATCAGTTTCTGACGCGTGGCCAGCAGGCGCTGGTGGCAGATTCGCGGGTCAAGGATTTCCAGCACCCGGCCTATAGCCGCCTGGGCATTCTCGACGCCCTGACCCTGCCGGATCTGGCCGAGCCGTGGGAGTTTCGCAAGGTCAGCCTGTATCACGCCACCCGCTGATACCCCCCGTAGGAGCGCGCTTGCCCGCGACGGCGGCGTGTCAGACACCCTCGCAACGCCTGACACGCCGCCGTCGCGGGCAAGCGCGCTCCTACAGGTTTGGTGGAATACGCGACAGCCCTTTATAGTTGCCGCCATTGAGCCTTTTTTTCGAGACTTGCGATGAGCCAGGAAACGCCGTACATCTTCGATGCGACCACCGCCACTTTCGATCAGTTGGTCATCGAAAACTCCTTTCACAAACCCGTGCTGGTGGATTTCTGGGCCGAGTGGTGCGCGCCGTGCAAGGTGCTGATGCCACTGCTGCAACAGATCGCCGAGAGCTACCAGGGCGAGCTGCTGCTGGCAAAGGTCGACTGCGATGCCGAGCAGAACATCGTCGGCCGCTTCGGCATTCGCAGCCTGCCAACCGTGGTGCTGTTCAAGGACGGCCAGCCGGTTGACGGCTTTGCCGGTGCGCAGCCTGAATCGGAAATCCGCAAACTGCTCGAACCCCACCTGCCGGAGCCGGTGCCGGCCACCATCGATCCCTTGCAGACCGCCCAGGAGATGTTCGCCGAGAGCCATTTCGCGGAAGCGGAAGCGGTGCTGCAGACCATCCTCGCCGAAGACAACACCAACGCTGCTGCGCTGATTCTGTATGCGCGCTGCCTGGCCGAGCGTGGCGAACTGGCTGAAGCGCGCACGGTGCTGGATGCGGTCAAGGGCGACGAGCATAAGGCAGCGCTGGCCGGTGCCAAGGCGCAACTGACCTTCCTGGGTGAAGCGAAAGTCCTGCCGGACGCTGCGGACCTCAAGACCCGCCTTGCGCAAAACCCGCAGGACGATGAAGCCGTGTACCAGTTGGCGATTCACCAGCTTTCGCGCCAGCAGTACGAAGCTGCGCTGGACGGCCTGTTGAAGCTGTTCATCCGCAACCGCAACTACAACGAAGGCCAGCCGCACAAGACGTTGCTGCAGGTGTTCGATCTGCTGGGCAACGACCACCCGCTGGTCACCACCTACCGCCGCAAGCTGTTTGCTGCGCTGTACTGACGGCGAGCATCAGGCATGAGGGGACACACCTGTGGGAGCGAGCTTGCTCGCGAAGGCGGTTTTTCAGACACTGATCGGTCGCCTGACACTACGCTTTCGCGAGCAAGCTCGCTCCCACAAGGATCCGGATGCCCGCCAGATATCACGGCGTGACGCACAGGCTTCAGGATTCAACCCAGTAATACTCCGGCGCATCGCCATGGCTCTCGACCCTGACGTTGGTGCTGTGGCGCATGCGCACCATCAGGCGTTTGCCCGCCGCCGTACTGCCCGCCAACCCCTCAAGCTGCCCTAGCAGATCAGGCCCACTCAAATGCCCGGCCTTGCGCAGCAGATCCTGGGCGATGTCCCACGCGGCGTCGTTGCGGCTGGCCGGTGGCTTGGCGACAGGATCAGCCGCAGGTTTGTTCTGCGCCTGGACGCCGAACTGCGCGCCCAGTCTGGCCCAGTCGCTGTCGTCCATTTCCACAGTCAGATCCACCGGCACATCGCCAACGGTTCCACGGATTCGCAACATTTTGTGTGTCCTCTGATTGGCCGTGTGGCATGGTCCCACAGGATCCGCGCCAGACGCCATTACCCGTAGGAGCGCGCTTGCCCGCGATTGCGGTGGGTCAGCAACACAGATGTGGATGAAAGAACGCCGTCGCGGGCAAGCGCGCTCCTACAAGTGCCTATCGAAAAAGTTAAGAAACGCCAACAAATATTGTTATAAGATTACATAACAATTTTCTAACACTTCTCCGGAGCCCTCCATGCGTCGTCTGTTACTCGCCCTGCCCTTCGCGTTGCTGCCGCTGACCTTCGCCCACGCCGCTGACGAACATGACCACGATCATGAGCATGGCAGCCTCGGTGCGCACGTGCACGGCGTTGCGCGTCTGGACCTGGCGCTCGATGGCCGGACGCTGGAGCTGGAACTGGATACCCCGGCCATGAACATCGTCGGCTTCGAGCACGCAGCAACCACCGACGCCGACAAGATGAAACTGGCGCTGGCCCGGGAAACCCTGCTCAAGCCACATGGCCTGTTCAGCATCCCGGAAGCCGCAGGTTGCACTGTGGTCAAGGCGAAGCTGGAAAGCCCGCTGTTCGGTGACAAGGACGACGACGGCGATGCCGACGAACATGAGCACGAGCACAGCGAAATCCACGGTCACTACCAGTTCAACTGCAGCGTGCCTGCGGTGTTGAACAAGCTGGACCTTACCCAGCTGTTCACCAGCTTCCCGGCGACCCAGACCATCCAGGTTCAACTGGTCACGCCAAAACGCCAGATGGGCGCCGAGGTGCGTCCGAGCAATCCAGTGGTCAAGTTCTGAACATGACGCAGGCGCTTATCGAACTGTCCGATCTGGGCTTTGCCTGGCCAGGCCATGAGCCGTTGCTGGACATTCCGGCGTTTCGCCTGGAACCGGGCGAAACCCTGTTCCTCAAGGGCCCCAGCGGCAGTGGCAAAACCACGTTGCTGGGCCTGTTGGGCGGTGTGCAGAAACCTGATCGTGGCAGCATCCGCCTGCTCGGTCAGGACCTGGCGCAGTTGTCTGCGGGCGCTCGCGACCGCTTTCGCGTCGATCACACCGGTTACATTTTCCAGCAATTCAATTTGCTGCCGTTTCTGTCGGTGCGGGAAAACGTCGAGCTGCCCTGCCACTTCTCAAAGCTGCGTGCGCAGCGGGCGACCCAGCGTCACGGCAGTGTCGATCAGGCCGCCGCGACCCTGCTCGCTCACCTGGGTCTGAAAGATCCGGCGTTGCTGGGTCGTCGTGCCGATTCGCTGTCCATCGGCCAGCAGCAGCGTGTCGCTGCAGCCCGTGCGCTGATCGGCCAGCCGGAACTGGTGATCGCCGACGAGCCCACCTCGGCACTGGACGCTGACGCCCGCGAGGCCTTCATTCAGCTCTTGTTCGCCGAATGTCGCGAGGCCGGTGCCAGCCTGTTGTTCGTCAGCCACGATCAGAGCCTGGCGCCGCTGTTCGACCGTAACCTGTCGCTCGCCGAACTCAATCGCGCCGCCGTCGCCCCAGAGGTTTGAGATGTATCTTCTTCGCCTGGCGCTGGCCAGCCTCGCCAACCGCCGCTTCACCGCCTTTCTCACCGCATTCGCCATTGCCCTGTCGGTCTGCCTGCTGCTGGCAGTGGAACGGGTGCGCACCGAAGCCCGTGCCAGCTTCGCCAGCACCATCAGCGGCACGGACCTGATCGTCGGCGCCCGTTCCGGCTCGGTGAACCTGCTGCTGTATTCGGTGTTCCGCATCGGCAACGCCACCAACAACATTCGTTGGGACAGCTTCGAACACTTTGCGGGCAGCAAGCAGGTGAAGTGGGCGATCCCGATTTCCCTGGGCGACAGCCATCGCGGCTATCGCGTCATGGGCACCACCGAAGCCTATTTCGAGCATTACCAATATGGCCGCCAGCAGCATCTGGAGCTGGCCGATGGGCGCCCGTTCGCCACTGATCCGTTCGAAGTGGTGCTCGGTGCCGAAGTCGCCGAGGCCCTGCACTACAAACTCGGCGACAAGCTGGTGCTGGCCCACGGCGTGGCGACGGTGAGCCTGGTCAAGCATGACGACAAGCCTTTCACCGTGGTCGGGATCCTCAAGCGCACCGGTACACCGGTGGACCGCACGCTGCACATCAGCCTGGGCGGCATGGAAGCGATTCACATCGACTGGCACAACGGCGTTCCCGCCCAGGGTGCCGGGCGTATCAGCGCCGATCAGGCGCGCAACATGGACCTGACGCCCACGGCCATCACCGCGTTCATGCTCGGCTTGAACAGCAAGATTTCAACCTTCGCCCTGCAGCGCGAGATCAACGAATTTCGTGGCGAACCGATGCTGGCGATCCTGCCCGGGGTGGCGCTGCAAGAGTTGTGGAGCCTGATGGGCACGGCGGAAAAAGCCCTGTTCGTGATCTCCCTGTTCGTGGTGCTGACCGGCCTGATCGGCATGCTCACGGCCATCCTCACCAGCCTCAACGAGCGCCGGCGCGAGATGGCGATCCTGCGGTCAGTGGGTGCAAGGCCCTGGCATGTCGCAAGCCTGCTGGTTCTGGAAGCCTTCGCCCTGGCGCTGGCAGGCTCGGTGAGCGGGCTGGCGCTGCTGTACATCGGCATCGCGGCGGCGCAGGGTTACGTGCAGGCCAACTATGGTCTGTACTTGCCGCTGTCGCTGCCGAGCACCTATGAATGGACGCTGTTGGGCGGCATTCTCTGCGCGGCGCTGTTGATGGGCACCGTGCCTGCGTGGCGCGCCTATCGCCAGTCGTTGTCCGACGGTTTGTCGATTCGTCTGTGAGGGTATGTTGATGCGCAGGTGCTGGATGCTGATGGGCGCGGTTCTGTCGATGCTGGTCGCGACCTTGGCGTGGGCGCAGGACGTGCGGGTGCTGACCTGGCAGGAGATGATCCCGCCCGACGCGCCGCCGGTGAAGCTCATCACCGCGCCGATCCACGACCTGTCGAAAATGGCCGACACCCTGTCAGTCGAATCCGCGCCCGCCGCGCACCAGTTGGCGCCCCACGCGCCGGTGGTCAAGGCGCTGGACGGCCAGATGGTGCGGCTGCCGGGGTACATCGTGCCGCTGGAAGTCAGTGAAGAAGGCCGCGTGATCGAGTTTCTGCTGGTGCCCTACTTCGGCGCCTGCATTCACGTCCCGCCACCGCCACCGAACCAGATCGTGCACGTCACCAGTGAGCTGGGGGTGAAGGTGGACGAGCTGTACCAGCCGTACTGGATCGAAGGGCCGATGCAGGTCAAGGCGTCCAGCAGCGAACTGGCCGAGGCCGGGTATCAGATGGAAGCTGACAAGATTCTGGTGTACGAGCTTCCGGATCAGTGAACCCCACGTCCCGTCTGATCGCGCTTTCGTTGAGCCAGGTCAAAACCCTTGTTCCAGACGCTTCGTAACATAAGGCATCCCTTTTTAATGCCTTTACGGAGCCCCCATGAACAAGTCTTTCCTCGGCGCGCCGCTCGTTGCGCTCGCTCTACTTGCCCCTGTCGCCGAGGCGCACCAGACCGGCGACATCATCGTGCGCGCCGGTGCCGCGCGTGTCGTTCCCAACGAAGACAGCGGCAACCTGAAACTGGACGGCACCAAGGTCGCCGGCACCAAAGCCACCGCTGACAACTCGACACAACTGGGCCTGACCTTCGCCTACATGCTCACCGACCACGTGGGTCTGGAACTGCTCGCCGCGACCCCGTTCAGCCACACCATCGGCGTCAAAGGCCTGGGCCCGGGGCTGGACGGCAAGCTGGCGGACGTCAAGCAACTGCCGCCGACCCTGTCGCTGCAGTACTACCCGATGGACAGTTCGTCGAAGTTTCAGCCCTACGCCGGTATCGGCCTGAACTACACCAGATTCTTCAACAACGACCTCACTGGCGAGCGCAAGCAGCAGGGCTTCAGCAACCTGAAGCTCAAGGACTCGGTAGGCCTGGCGGGGCAGATCGGCATGGACTACATGCTCACCGACCGCATCATGCTCAACGCCTCGATCTGGTACATCGACATCGACACCAAGGCCACAGTGGACGGCCCGTCCGCCTTGAGCGTGGGCAAGACCAAGGTGGACGTGGACATCGACCCGTGGGTGTACATGGTGGGGTTGGGTTACAAGTTTTGACGCCACACAAACGTTGTAGGAGCGCGCTTGCCCGCGATGGCGTAGTGTCAGACGATTCAACTCGAACTGACACACCACTGTCGCGGGCAAGCGCGCTCCTACAAGGATAAAACCAGATTCAGCGCCCCAACAGCCGCGCCAAGCCGACTTTCAAAGGCGTAGGCGTGGCAACCGTGAACCGCTCCAGCAACCTCTGGTTATCCGCCCGGGAATGCTTGATGTCCCCCGAACGCGCCGGCAGGTAGGTCACCGCAGGCAGATCGCCCACCACCTCGCCAAAGGCCGCCAGCAACTGGTTCAGCGACGTGGTGGCGTTGAGCCCGACGTTGACCGCGCCCTCTTCCACCGAATCCTTCTCGAACCCCTGCACCACCAGGTCCACCAGGTCTTCAACGTAGAAGAAATCCCGGGTCTGTTCGCCATCGCCAAATACCGAAATCGGCAGCCCCTTCTCGGCGCGCTCGGCGAAGATGCTGATCACGCCCGAGTAGGGCGAGGAAGGATCCTGACGCGGTCCGAAGATGTTGAAGAAGCGAAACACCACCGGTTCCAGCCCGTGCTGACGACGGTAGAAGTCGAAGTAGTACTCACTGGCCAGCTTGTCCGACGCGTAAGGCGTCAGCGGCGCCTTTGGGGTGTCCTCGGTGATGGCCTGGCCTTCGCCATTGTTGCCGTACACCGCCGCACTGGAGGCAAACACCACGCGCTTGATGCCCACCTGGCGCATGGCCTCGCAGACATTCAGCGTGCCGATGAAATTGCTCTGGTGCGTCTTGACCGGGTCATCCACCGAGGCCTGCACCGAAGCCACTGCGGCCAGATGCGCCACTGCCTGGCAGCCCACAGCCGCGCGAGCCACCAGCGCGGCATCGGCGACGTCGCCCTCGATCAGCTCGACTCGCGGGTTGTCCAGCGGCAGGTTGCTGCGCTTGCCGGTGGACAGGTCGTCGAGCACTCGCACCGCGTATCCCTTGGCCAGCAGGGCGTCGACCAGATGCGAGCCGATGAACCCGGCACCACCGGTGATGAGAACAGGTGCATCAGACATGACGGTAGTAGCGATCCAGTAGGCTGGGCAAACCGGCACGCCAGGCGCGGGGTTTGATACCAAAGGTATGAAGGATTTTCTTGCAGGCCAGCACTGCGTTCTGCGGCTCGTCGGTCACGTCGGGGCTGGCGGCGTGGGCCTGGGCGGTGGGTGCCTCGACCTTCAGCTCACGCAGCAGGCGGGCTTCGGTGAGCACCGCCTGGCCCAGCGCCAGCGGCGTCGTGGCTTCGTGACCGGCGTAGTGATAGGTGCCCCACAGCGGCGCGGCACAATCGAGCTGCTTGAGCACTGAAATGATGACGCGTGCGGCGTCGTCCACCGGCGTCGGGTTACCCCGGCGGTCGTCGGCCATCAGGATTTCATCAAGCCGCTCGGCGCGCTCCAGAAAGCGCCCCAGCACGCCATCGGCGCTGTCATCGAGCAGCCAGCCGAAACGCAGCAGCACATGTTGCGGACAAGTGGCGCGAACGCTCTGCTCGATCCGCCACAACGCCTGGCCACGGGCGCCCAAAGGCACGGGTTCGTCTTTTTCGCTGTAGGCGGTCGCGCGCGAGCCATCGAACACTCGGTAGCTGGATGGCTGGAGCAGAACGATATTGTGATGCTGGCACAGTTCGGCAAGACGCTCGACGGAGCGCTCCTGGTTGTCCAGCCTCTCGCTGCTCACATCCTGCGCCTGAAACCAGTCGAAGTAGTAAGCCAGATTGATCAAGGCATCCGGGCGGGTGTCATCGAGCAGTTGCGTCAGGCTTGCCGCATCCCAACCGTCTTGCGGTGGACGCGGCGCGAGGAAGCCAATGTCCTCCTCGGCACCCAGACGGATCAACGCCTGCCCGAGGGCATTCCCACCGCCCAACAGCATAAGGCGCATTCGCATAGAGTCAGCAGGCTCGGTCCTGGAAATCAATTAGAAAAATAGGTGAAAAACGGCCGCAAACATAGCACGTTGTAGCAGTTTCGCCCAACAACCGGACCTTCGCCTCATGGACTGTAGGAGCCCGCTTGCCCGCGACTGCGTTTCTCCAGCCATCAATACATTGACTGATACAACGCCGTCGCGGGCAAGCGCTCTCCTACAGAAGGCGTGACACCGATCACAGGGACTTGCATCTGTCGCCCGGTGCCCGCATAAACTCATTCATGAACCTTCTCAAGCCCCTGGACCCTGTGCTCGCAGCCTTCCACCCGGCGGTCAGCGCATGGTTCACCAGCCGATTTGCCGCTGTCACGCCGGCTCAGGCCCAGGCGTGGCCGTTGATAAAGCAGCGCCAGTCCACGCTGATCGCCGCACCCACCGGCTCCGGCAAGACCCTGACTGCATTTCTGGCGGTGATCGATGACCTGGTCCATCAGGGCCTTGAAGCAGGCGGCGAACTGCCCGAGCAGACCTTCGTGGTCTACGTCTCGCCCCTCAAGGCGCTGTCCAACGACATCCAGATCAACCTAGCGCAACCGTTGGCGGGCATTACCGAACAGCTCGAACAGCAAGGCCTGCCGGGGCTGCGTATCAGCACCGCGGTGCGCACCGGCGACACCCCGCAGAAAGAGCGTTCGGCGATGCGCAAGCGGGCGCCGCATATTCTGGTGACCACGCCCGAATCGCTCTACGTGCTGCTCGGTTCGGATTCAGGCCGGCGCATGTTGTCGAGCACGCAAACCGTGATCGTCGACGAGATCCACGCCATCGCCGCCAGCAAGCGTGGCAGCCATCTGGCGTTGAGTCTTGAACGCTTGCAGGCGTTGTGTGACAGGCCGTTGCTGCGGATCGGCCTGTCGGCCACGCAAAAGCCCATCGAGCGAGTGTCACGCTTTCTGGTGGGCAGCGATCCGGTCAGCCGGCCATGCGCCATTGTCGATATCGGCCACGCCCGGCCTCGCGACCTGGCCATCGAAGTGCCGCCCGTGCCGCTGACGGCGGTGATGGCCAACGATGTCTGGGAACGGGTCTACGACAGGCTCGCCGACCTTGCCCGCGAACACCGCACCACGCTGATTTTCGTCAATACCCGGCGCCTCGCCGAGCGCATGGCCCGGCATTTGAGCGAGCGCCTGGGCAAAGACGCGGTAGCGGCTCATCACGGCAGCCTCGCCAAGGAGCAGCGCCTCGATGCCGAGCAACGGCTCAAGCGCGGCGATCTGCAGGTGCTGATCGCCACCGCCTCGTTGGAGTTGGGCATCGACATCGGTGATGTGGACCTGGTCTGCCAGATCAGTTCGCCGCGCTCCATCGCAGCCTTTCTGCAGCGGGTCGGCCGCTCCGGGCACCACGTCGGCGGCACGCCCAAAGGCCGCCTGTTCGCCATTTCCCGCGACGATCTGATCGAATGCGCCGCGTTGCTGGACTGCGTACGCCGTGGCGAACTGGACACCCTGCTGATTCCCCAGGCGCCACTGGACGTGCTGGCGCAACAGATCATCGCCGAGGTCAGTTGCCAGGAATGGCAAGAGCAGGCCCTGCTGGCAATGTTTCGCAAGGCCTCGCCTTACGCCGAGGTCGATGAAGGTCACTATCAGGCGCTGCTCGCCATGCTGGCCGAGGGCTACAGCGGGCGTCAGGGCGTGCGCGGCGCTTATCTGCACCGTGACGCCGTGAGCCAGACGCTGCGCGGGCGACGGGGCAGCAAACTCACCGCCGTCACCAGCGGCGGGACCATTCCGGACAACGCCGACTACAGCGTGATCCTCGAACCCCAGGCGCTGAACATCGGCAAGGTCAACGAGGATTTCGCGGTGGAAAGCATCGCCGGCGATATCTTCCAGTTGGGCAATACTTCGTACCGCATCCTGCGCATCGAGGCAGGCCGGGTGCGGGTTGAAGATGCCCAAGGCATGCCGCCCAACATCCCGTTCTGGCTGGGAGAGGCGCCCGGGCGCAGCGATGAACTGTCCTTTGCCGTCGCCCGCTTGCAGGCCGGGATCGACCAACAGTTGAGCGAGCATCCTGGCAACCTCAGGCCCTGCATCGACTGGCTCATGAACACCCTGGGCCTCAACGCCGACAGCGCCGGACAACTGGTTGAGTACCTGGCGCGCGCCCACGCGGCCCTTGGCGCCTTGCCGTCCCAGGACACGCTGGTAATGGAGCGCTTCTTCGACGAATCCGGTGGCACCCAACTGGTGATACACACGCCGTTCGGCAGCCGCATCAACCGGGCCTGGGGGTTGGCGCTGCGCAAGCGTTTCTGCCGCACCTTCAATTTCGAATTGCAGGCCGCCGCCAGCGAAGACGCCATCGTGCTGTCGCTGTCCACCAGCCACAGTTTTGCCCTGGATGAAGTCTGGCGCTATCTGAACGCCAACACGGCCGAGCACCTGCTGATTCAAGCGGTACTGGATGCGCCTTTGTTCGGTGTGCGCTGGCGCTGGAACGCCGGTGTGGCGCTGGCCCTGCCGCGTTATGCAGGAGGCCGCAAAGTCGCGCCGCAACTTCAGCGCATGAAAAGTGAAGATTTGATCGCCACGGTGTTTCCCGACCAGATCGCCTGCCTCGAAAACCTGGTCGGAGAGCGCGAAGTGCCCGATCACCCGCTGGTCGAACAGACCCTTGATGACTGCCTGCACGAAGCGATGGACGCCGATGGCTGGCTGGCGCTGCTGCGGCGCATGGAAAGCGGCGATGTGCGCCTGATCAGCCGCGACCTGCCAGCCCCCTCGCCACTGGCTGCGGAAATACTCAGCGCCAAACCCTACAGCTTTCTCGACGACGCGCCGCTGGAAGAGCGGCGCACCCAGGCGGTGCTCAACCGGCGCTGGAGCGACCCTGAATCAAGCGACGATCTGGGCGCCCTCGACGCAGATGCCATCACCGCAGTGGGTCAGGAAGCCTGGCCGCAACCGCAGAACGCCGATGAAATCCATGAAGCGCTGATGAGCCTGGGCTGCATCAGTGGCGCCGAGGCTCGGGCAAACCAGGGCTGGATGACGTGGCTGGAAAGCCTGGCACGCTGCGGCCGTGCGACCCGTCTGCAAATCACGCCGGAAAATGCCCTGTGGATTCCCCTTGAGCGCCTGACCTGTTTGCAGGCGCTGTATCCGACGGCGGAAATGCATCCGCCACTGGCCGCGCTCGCCGGTTTCGATGAAGCCTGGAATGAAGACGATGCCCGGGTCGAGCTACTGCGCGCACGCCTGAGCGGCTTTGGCCCGCTGCCCATTACCGCCATCGCCGGGCCGCTGGCCATGGCCCGGGGCGATGTCGCCCAGGCACTGGCCCAACTGGAAAACCAGGGCTACGTGTTGCGCGGCCGCTTCAGTCCTGGCGCCAGCGAAGAACAGTGGTGCGAGCGGCATCTGCTGTCGCGCATCCATCGCTACACGGTCAAACGCCTGCGCCGGGAGATCGAGCCGGTATCGCTGCAGGACTTCACCCGTTTTCTGTTCGACTGGCAGCACCTGTCCACTTCGACCCTCAGCCAGGGCAAGGCGGCCTTGCCGGAAGTGGTGGATCAACTGGAAGGATTTTCCGCAGCCGCCGGCGCCTGGGACAGCGACATTCTTCCTGCACGCTTGAAGGATTATTCCCCGAGCTGGCTGGATGACCTGTGTCGGTCCGGCAAAGTGGTGTGGATGCGTCTGACCAGCCGCAACAAGGTTGCCAGCGCTGCATTGCGCAGTACGCCGATTGTGTTGCTGCCCCGTCCACAGGTGCGCTTGTGGAGCGGCCTGACTGAACAGCCCGCGCCCACCGAACTGTCGTTGCGCGCCCAGCGGGTGCATGAGGTGCTTTCGACCCAGGGCGCGATGTTCTTCGATGAGCTGACCAGCGAAGCGCATTTGCTGCGCACCGAACTGGAAAACGCCTTGCAGGAGCTGGTTGGCGCCGGGCTGGTCAACGCCGACAGTTTCGCCGGGCTGCGCGCACTCATCACCCCCGCCAGCAAGCGCGCGGCGCACACCAGCCGGCGCAATCGTGGGGCGTTCATCGGCGGCATGGATGACGCCGGACGCTGGGCCCTGTTGCGCCGGGCGCCCGCGGCGGCATCCGCTCAAAGCCTGGACAGCGATACCCTCGAGCACATCGCCATGACCTTGCTGCGGCGGTACGGCGTGGTGTTCTGGCGCTTGCTGGAGCGTGAAGCAGACTGGCTGCCCACCTGGCGCGAGCTGCTGCGTACCTTCCACCGGTTGGAAGCCCGGGGCGACATTCGCGGCGGGCGTTTCATCGCCGGGCTTGCGGGCGAACAATTTGCCTTGCCCGAAGCGATTCCACTGCTGCGCGAAGTCCGCAAGCGGCCACTGGACGGCAGCCTGATCGGCGTCAGCGGCGTCGATCCACTGAATCTGGCAGGCACTTTGTTGCCCGGCGCCAAGGTGCCCGCCGTGGTGGGCAATCGCCTGGTTTACCGCGACGGCATCCCCATCGCCGCCATCATCGCCGGCAAGCCGCAGTATTGGGGCGAACTGGAGCAGCAGGTCATGCTCCAGGTACGGAACCGTTTGTTCAGATAATCCCATTCGCCCCGTAGGAGCGCGCTTGCCCGCGACCGCGGTGTGCCAGACCCTGAATTTGTGCCTGACACACCGCCGTCGCGGGCAAGCGCGCTCCTACAAGGGCTCACTTACACCGGGGTTTCGGAACCGTCCTTGTTCACCACCGACGTCTTGCCCGGTAACGCCTGCTGCTCATCGCCCTCGTCCATCTGCGAGAACTGGCCGTTGTGCGGGCTCATCACCAGTTGTGGATAAGTCTGCGCGAAACGCACGTCAGTGGACTTATCCACAAGGCGTTTGAGTTTGTCGTTGAATGCGCGGCTCACCGCATACTGCCCGCCCGACGAGGTGCGGAATTGCGCAGTGATCACAATGCCGTTCATGTCCATGCGATCAAGCCCGAACACCTCGAGCGGCCCTTGCAGCTTGCTGGCCAGCAGGAAGTCGTCGGACACCGCCTGCCCCGCCTCGCGAATCAGCGAGGTCGCCGAATCCACATCCGAATCGTAGGTGAACTGGAACGAGAAGAACGCATAGGCGAACTGGCGGGACTGGTTGGTCACGGCCTTGATCTGCCCGAACGGCACCGAATGCACGAAGCCCTTGCCGTCGCGCAGGCGCAGGGTGCGGATGGTCAGGCTCTCCACGGTGCCCGCATGGCCGGAATCCAGCACCACCCAGTCGCCGATGGAGATGGTGTCCTCGATAATGATGAACAGGCCGGTAATGACGTCCTGCACCAATTGTTGCGAACCGAAACCGATGGCTAGGCCGACCACCCCGGCACCGGCCAGGAGCGGCGCGACGTTGATCCCCAGGTTAGCCATGGTGGTGATGGTGCAGATTACCACCAAGATGATTTTGATCGCGTTGCGCAACAGCGGCAGGATGGTCTTGACCCGGGTGCTGGGCTGGCGAGAGGACCGGCTGTTGGTCGGCGGCTTCAGCGCTTCCTGGATCGCGGTGTCCATCACCACCCAGAGCAGCCAGGTGACGAGAAAGATCAGCCCGATGCTGCTCAACGAGTCGCTGATGACCTTGCCCAGCGCATTGCGTTGGGCGAACTCGAACAGCGAGAAGCCCCAGATCCGCCCCAGTATCTCGATGAACCCGATTGCCAGCGCAATGCGCAGTACCGCGTGCAACAGGCTCAGCAATCGTTCTTTGTAGACCCGTTCGGTGCGCGCCTCTGCCGGTTTGAACATGTGCTGGAACAGGGTGCTGAGAAACACCGTCCCGATCAGCAGCACGGTGGTCAACAATGCGCAGCGCAGGGCCTCCTGGCTATCCTCGCCAGCACCGATCAGGTTGACCGCCGACACCAGAATCATCAGCAGGATCGGCAAATGCCACAGGCTCGAGAAAATCTTCAAGGTCTGCTGCAGCGCCGGTCGGGCCAGGCGCGCGCTCAGAGGCCGATTGCGGATCAGGTGCGCCACCGGTCTGCGCATGCGAATGACGACAATGCAGAACATCACCGACGCCATGAGCCCGGTGAACGCCGCGATGCTGGTGGTCACGTTGCCGCCGAACTGCCGGGAAATCTGCGGGCTGGTCAGGGCGTCGCTCAAGGCGGCGAGAAATCCGATGATGAACAGTGGGTGTGGCGCATAGCCGCGAATGATCTTCACCGCCGGGCGTTTGTGCCCGGAGTTGAACAGCACGATCACCGACATCAGCACCGACGTGGAGAAAATGCCGCTGCTGGTCGCATAAGCGAAGCACAGCGCCAGCGCCCGGCCAATGGAAGGTGACATGAAATGACTGACGTACAGCGTCAGCGGCAGGCACACCAGCGCCGGCAGCGTGAACGGCAGCACGTAGCCCAGCACACCCACCGTGCGCTCCCGTTTTATCAGCAACCGATGCCGCGACAGGCGCCCGACGACAAACATGGCAATGCGGTTTATCAACAGGAAGGTGCCGATCCACACCACCGACAGAATGAGGAAGTCCCCCAGGATGCTCCAGGGTGACCGGGTCAGCGGCTTGCTGACCAGCGTATCGATTTCATCGGCTGCGCGGTCGGCACGCAGGCGCCAGGAGTCGATCAGGTTGCCATCCAGGTCGAGCTTGTCCTGGACGCTGTCGATGCTGGAACTGATGGCACCCAGCAATCCGCCCTTGACCAGCAACTCCGGTTTGGCGGGCTCCGCCGCAGGCGCAGGGTCTGCCGACGCGGTGGACTGGGCGGTGCTGGCCGCAGGTGCAGGGTCGGCGGCCGATACGTGAAAACTGCTGACGCAAAGCATCAGGCACAGGACAAGGACGGATTTGAAGTTCGACAAAACGCAGGTCACTCCTTGTGTGTTGAGGAACGCGGGCTTGGGCTGAGGGAAATCAGTGCCCCAAAGAACTGATCGAATTTCATCCAGCAAGTTCGCTTCGAGGGCAAAACCTTCATCTGCGTCGCCAGCCATCGATCGCGTCGGCAGGAATTTTTCTTAAACCATCTTGACCAGGGAGAACGATCGTTCTACCTTAAAAACATGAACACACCGACGACAGACACACGGGAAAAAATCCTCGCCACCGCCGAGCGGCTGATCTACGAGAACGGCATCCACGCCACCGGCATGGACCTTCTGGTGAAGACCTCGGGCGTGGCCAGAAAAAGCATCTACCGTTACTTCGCCACCAAGGACGAAGTCGCCGCCGCCGCGCTCAACGCCCGCGACGTGCGCTGGATGCAGTGGTTCAGGACCGAGTCCGACAAGGCGCAAACGCCCCAGGGGCGCATCCTCAACATGTTCACGGTGCTCAAGGGCTGGTTCGAATCCGAAGGGTTTCACGGCTGTGCCTTCATCAACACCGCAGGCGAAGTGGGCGATCCGAACGACCCGATCCGGCTGATCGCCAGGCTGCACAAACAGAAGCTGCTCGATTACACACAGGAGTTGTGCGAGCAACTGAACATCGAACATCCGTCAGCACTGGCCACCCAGTTGCTGATCCTGATGGAAGGCGCCATCACCATGGCTCGTGTCATGGGGGACTACCGGGCCGCCGACAGCGCAAGGGACGTTGCGCAGCTGTTGCTGAAACAGGCCTTGCCTCACGCGCGCTGAAGGCCTGCGCTTCAAGAACGCTCCACTAAACGCCGTATCCACTGACCGTCTGGAGGCTCTGCCATGTCCACTCCCCAAACTCGTCCGCCACTTCCCCCTTTTACCCGTGAGTCAGCCATCGAAAAGATTCGTCTGGCCGAAGATGGCTGGAACAGCCGCGATCCCGAGAAAGTCTCGCTGGCCTACACCCTGGACACCCAGTGGCGTAACCGCGCCGAATTCGCCACAAATCGCCAGGAAGCCAAGGATTTCCTCACCCGTAAATGGAAGAAGGAGCTGGATTACCGGCTGATCAAGGAGCTGTGGGCTTTCACCGACAACCGCATCGCCGTGCGTTACGCCTACGAATGGCACGATGATTCGGGGAACTGGTTCCGCTCCTACGGCAACGAGAACTGGGAGTTCAACGAAGACGGCCTGATGCACCGCCGCTTTGCCTGCATCAACGACATGCCGATCAAGGAATCGGAGCGCAAGTTCCACTGGCCGCTGGGCCGCCGCCCGGATGATCATCCGGGGTTGTCGGACCTTGGGCTGTAACCACCCCATCCCGTAGCAGCACGGCTTGCCGACGGGGGCGTCAGATCAATCGCCCCCGCCGGCAAGCCGTGCTGCTACACGTTCTACTTTTACGAACGTTTTCACGCAATAACCCGTAAGTCATTCGAACGACATCCGCGCAACATGGCCCTCAGATTCAGCCGCACCCACGCGACTGACCCACTTGCCAATCATCTGAGGCCACACCATGAAATTCTATTTCCACCCTTCGCCGAACCCGATGAAAGTCGCCCTGCTGCTCGAAGAGTTGCAAGTGCCTTACGAGCTGATCGGCGTGGACACCTTCAAGGGCGAACAGCACCTGCCCGCCTTCCTCAAGATCAACCCGAACGCCAAGGTGCCAGCCCTGGTCGATGGCGACGCGACCGTGTTCGATTCCCACGCCATCCAGTTGTACCTGGCGCAGAAACACCAACGCTTCCTGCCGACCACTGCTGCAGGCAATGCCGAGCTGCTGTCCTGGCTGCTGTTCATCGCCACCGGTCTGTCACCCTTCTCGGGCCAAGCCGTGCACTTCCTGCACCACGCCCCGGAAGCCCTGCCGTACGCCCGCAATCGCTACTTCAAGGAAGTCGAACGTCACTACAAAGTGCTCGACAACAAGCTCGCCACTTCGCGCTACCTGGCCGGTGACCAATACAGCATCGCCGACATGGCGCTGTGGGGCTGGGCCAACTACGCCGGTTACATCCTCGGCGAAGCGGGCCTGAGCGGCTACCCGAACGTCAAACGCCTGGTCGATGAAATCAGCGCACGCCCTGCCGCGCAACGTGCCCTGGGCCTGAAAGAGAAACTGGTGCTCAAGGCCGAGTTCGACGAAGAAACCCGTCGCGCCCTGTTCCCGCAAAACGAAGCGCAGTAACGCGCAGGTTCTGGCCGGTCCCTCGACCGGCCGGAGCACAACATCATCTTCCTCCAGAGGTCATCATGTTCAAGATCAGCTTATCGCTCGCCCTTGCTTCAATTGTTTCGGCCCTGTCCTCCGTTTCCGCCATGGCCGATGTCAAACCCTTCCCTGCCAGCTTTACGGAAAAGGAAATCGCCACCAACGGCACGACCCTGCATGTACGGGTCGGCGGTAACGGCCCGGCGGTGGTGTTGCTGCACGGCTTCGCCGACACCGGCGACATGTGGCAGCCTCTGGCGGTGGAACTTGCGAAAAACCATCGGGTGATCGTGCCGGACCTGCGTGGCATGGGCCTTTCCGCCCACCCTGACGACGGCTACGACAAACAGAATCAGGCCAAAGACATCGCCGGCGTGCTGGATTCACTCAAGGTCGGCCCGACCGAAGTGGTCGCCCACGACATCGGCAACATGGTCGCCTACGCCTTCACCTCGCAGTACCCGGAGCGCGTCAGCCGCCTGGTGCTGATGGACGCGCCACTGCCAGGCCTGGGCCAATGGCAGGCGTTTCTGCTGAATCAGGGCGTCTGGCACTTCAACTTCCGCGGGTCGGATGTCGAGCGCCTGGTGGCCGGTCGCGAACGCATCTATCTGGATCGCTTCTACAACGAGATGTCCTACGATCCATCGAAGATCGACGAACAGACCCGCGACCACTACGCCGCGCTTTACGCTCGCCCCGGCGCCATTCACTCGGCGTTCAATCAATTCGCCGCGTTCTCCCAGGACGCAATCGACAATCAGGCGCGCTTCGCCAAAATCGGCAAGCTGAACATGCCAGTGCTGGCCATCGGCGGTGAGAAGTCCTTCGGCGCCAGCATGCAGACCTACGCAGCATCAGCCTTCAATCATGTAGATGGCCTGGTCGTGCCCAAGGCCGGTCACTGGATCATGGAAGAACAGCCTGAGTTCGTGGTGCCGAAGATCCAGGCCTTCCTCGACAGCAAGAACTAAGCGCCAGAACGTTGCACCTGATCTATGCTTGCGCGGCACTTTCGTTCGAAGGATCGGAACATGTTGTCCACTGACGACTTCGCCCTGCTCGACGCCATCCGCGAAACCGGCAGCCTTTCCCGGGCTGCCGCTCGCTTGGGCAAGGCCCCCTCCAGCGTGTCTTATGCCGCCCGGCAACTGGAAGAACGCTTTGACGCCCTGCTCTTCGACCGCCGTCGTTATCGCCTGCAACTGACGCCTGCCGGTGAGCTGCTGGTCGAGGAAGCTGCACGCCTGATGCACGAACTGGGGCGACTCACCCAGCGCGTGCAGCAAGTGGCCAACGGTTGGGAAAGCCGTCTGCGCATCGTCACCGACGAGCTGCTGGAGTTCGAAACCCTGCTGCCAGTGATCCAGGAGTTCGACGCGCTCGAGTCCGGCGTGCCGTTACGCTTCACCCACGAAGTACTCAAGGGTGTGTGGGAAGTGCTGCAAAACGGCCAGGCCGACCTGGTCATTGGTGCCACCAACGAGCCGCCCAAGATCGCGTCGCTGCGCTGGATGCAACTGGGCCAGTTGGACTGGGTGTTCGCCGTCTCACCCAGACACCCCTTGGCGAAGGTTACCGGCAGTATCGATCGGGCCACGATCCTGAAACATCGCGCAATCGTCGTCGCCGACTCCTCGCGCACCAGCGAGGGCCGCACCTACGGTGTTTCCGGCGGCCAACAGACCCTGGCCGTTCCCACCATGCAATCGAAGATCCGAGCCCAGCTTCAGGGCCTTGGCGTCGGCTGGCTGCCGCGTCATCGGGTCAGCTCATTGCTGGAAAGCGGCCAGTTGCTGGAAAAACAGATGGCCGACCCGCGAGAGCCAAACATCCTCTACGTGGGCTGGCGCGGCGATGAAGAAGGCCGCGCACTTGGATGGTGGCTGGAAAAACTCAAACAGCCGTGGCTGGCGAAACGCTTGGTGGATGGCGTGCGGTTTGGCTGATCGATGCACCTGACCGAAATGAAAAGCCCCCGGAAGCTGAGCTTGCCGGGGGCTTTTTTCATGGCGTTACCGCGGTTGATCCGGTGGGATCAGAACGGTAGTAGCTACCTAGATGGTAGCGCATAAGGAAAAACCTAGTAAAAACATAGTCAAAATAAGTATTCAGATATTTATGTAAGGTTAAACGTAAAGTTTCTGACCAAAGTGAAGGATAAATTTTACGTTTTGTGGAATAGTTGCCTAAGGTCCCAAGTGCACCGTTCAGCAACTCCATCCAGCCGCTCTCTAGTGACCTAAAACGAATCAGTGCCTTTGGGCTAGTACTGAAATAAGTCCGTTTGAATGCTCGCTGCCGAGGGCTGTGCGGGTTCACGACGTAAAACTTCATTACCGTACAAGCCGTCACCTCGGCATGGTTTGCCGTATCGCAGCGCTGATCGTGGACATAGTTCTCAAAAGCGCCGGAGCTCTTTACAGCCTTATGGTGATGGTCTCTAGCGCAACGTCTAGCGTACGTATCGTGCTTGGCCAGGATTCCAAACCGGCTGGAGCCTCCACCATCGTCGCCACCGAAAAGCGATTATTTGCGCGGTGATCAAGTCTTTTAATCAACGGACGGGCTACGAAAGCCTCCAGCCAGTTGCGGCTCGGTCTGGCCATCACAAATGGTTGGCCACTGAAAGCAAACGGGAGCGAACATCCATCCCGAGCCGTTACGCCCAACTCTATCTAAAATATCAGTATATGAGGCTGTTGCTAGCTTTCGGTTGGTAAGAGCTATACATAAGAGGGCACGAAAAACATAACGGCCCCCTTATTTACGTTTGGCAGACACCTACGTGGATTACGCATCACACGCATGAGATCAGAGATGGTATTGAAAAAGCCAAAAAATGTAGTTAATTTTTCTCCGAGAGCGGCAAAACCGGCAGGCCCAGTTCCTCTAGGAATTTATTATGTCTGAGGGTCGCACTTTTGATTTGATTTTCTAACAAAACCAGATCGTTGTAGACCACACTCAAATCTACCGGCTTTTCGGATTGTGCCGTACTCACATAACGAGAAATATTTAGGTTGTAATCATTTTTTTCAATTTCCTCCATTGGCACACGACGGGAAAATCTATCTTCTTCCTTACGAAATTGGTAGCTCTCGATAATTTTTTCAATATGCTCGGGCAACAGATAATTCAAGCGTTTACCCTTCTCATAATGCTCCGCAGCATTAATGAAAAGTACATCATCAGACTTTTTGCAGCGCTTGAGCACCAAAATGCAGACAGGTATTCCTGTTGAAAAGAATAGATTGGCAGGAAGACCAATGATCGTATCGATATGGCTATCCTTCAGGAGCTTAGTTCGAATACGCTCTTCTGCACCACCACGAAACAACACGCCGTGTGGGAGGATGATCGCCATGACTCCATCGTCAGTGAGAAAATGGAAACCATGGAGCAGAAAAGCAAAATCAGCTGCCGACTTAGGCGCCAAGCCGTAGTTTTTGAAGCGAAAATCTTCACCTAATGCGTCAGTCGGCTCCCAGCGCAAACTGAATGGGGGGTTGGCGACAACTGCGTCGAATTGCATTTTTTTGGCGGGATTCATCTCATTGAGAGTTTCCCAATCGTTGTCTAATGTATCACCGTGGTGAATTTCAAATTCGGTATCTTTCACACCATGCAATAACATGTTCATACGGGCAAGGTTATAGGTGGTTATATTTTTTTCCTGGCCGTAAATCTTCCCGATACCGTTAGGACCAAGCTGCTTGCGAACATTTAACAGGAGTGAACCTGAACCACAGGCAAAATCTAGAACCTGCTTGATCTTTTTCTTTTTGCCGGTGGCTGGTGCCTGGCTATCAAGTGTAACAATCTCAGAAAGAATTTGTGAGATCGGTTGAGGTGTATAAAACTCCCCGGCTTTTTTGCCCGAGCCCGCAGCAAACTGGCCAATAAGATACTCGTAAGCATCGCCTAAAATGTCGGTATCAGTACTAAACTGAGAAATACCCTCAGCGATTTTTTGAATAATTGTACAGAGCTTCGCATTACGCTCACTTGGCTTCTTACCGAGCTTTTCAGAATGCAGATTGATTTCTGAGAACAACCCCTGAAAGGTGCTATTGAAAGACTTTTCTTCAATATACTTAAAGCCTTTCCATAAAGTATCCAACAGATCGGGGTTCTGAGTACGCGCCATCTCGGCGACACTGCTCCACAGAAACGCAGGTTCAATGACATAGTGGGTTTTAAGCCGCATCTGCTTTTCAAAATCTGCGATGTCAGCGGGATTATTTTGATACCAGATTGTTAGAGGTGCGCGACGATCGTTTTTTGCCGCTTCAATATAATCACGGCCCAGCTCTTTCTTAGCCGCCTGCTCGTAATTATCAGAGAGATAGCGCAGGAACAGCAAAGATAGCATATAGTCGCGAAAGTCATCGGCATTCATAGCGCCGCGTAATTGATCAGCGATGTCCCATAGGGTCTTACCGAGCTGACTAAGTTGTTCATTGGTCATAATTTACATCTACCATTATGCATGAATGTCGGGCAGATCGAACGTGTAGCGCTCAAGAAACCCATTCAAAATACTATTAAAAAGTTTCTTGTTATCTTCGGTTAGTTCTTTCGGATCAAACAACGAGTAGTCCCCATGACTCAAAAGATTTAAGGCACGAGAAAAAAGCACATCATCCTCAATGCCATGAATACAGCCTGAAAAATCCTTGAAGCCAAAATAGGCGGATGTTTTCTCCAGCACTCCGCGCAACACGTTAAAGTGGCTGGCATATAGTCTACCTGCGCCAGCCGCTTTCTTGAGTTCACTAAGCATAGCCACATGATGGAAAAAAGGGGTGTCAGTCGTGGATTGAAGACTGTATCCGTCACTATCACGACTGTATACGAAATAGGATTTATGCGGGCATCTTTTCAACTCATTACACATGACGTTAAAAAATAGACTATGGTGTGACGACATAACCGTCTTCACCTTTCCAATTGAGCGCCTTAACAGCTTAGCCAGATCAGATGCCACGGAAATGGCGTTATTGTCATCTAACGACGAAATCGGATCATCGATATAGAAATATCTTACCCAGCTATAGGAGTCCGCTCCATCTATTACCAATTCGCAGATCGCTAGAAAAACACACCATATGAATATGTTTTCCTCACCGCGCGAGATTTTTATGTTGTCCTGCATCATTGTTTCTGGTTCTTCGGAGCCTGGGCGAAATCGTGGATTCCTAACTAGTTTGCTAAAGCTAACGTTCCAACCATCATAATCGATCTTGAAATTAAAGCTACTGTAGCGCGCCAGATATGCAAAAATCTTCTCTTCAAGAGCAAGCTCCTTGAAGCCTTCAAAAAAACGAGAGTCTGAGTTAATCTGCAACACTCGACTTGCGTCACCCACAAGGTCGTTATCCCAGTGAAACAAATCTTCAGTAAACGCATTAAAGTAAAGGGTATCCCGTTCTTGCCCTCGTTTACGTTTACCAGCCTGTTTAAACTCCATTGATAATCGGGTCTTGCCTGTGCCATTGTACGCATATAACAGCACAAAATCGACGCCACCATTGTCGTTATGCCGTAGGTCATCCCTGACAACCTCAACCACTTTACGAAGGGTTTTGCAATTTCGAATTTTTGGTTTATTGCTCATCAGAAACCTCGTCCATAACTGGAAAAAGCTTCTGCATTAAACCTTTTTTATATTCTTTTAGCGATTCAACTTTTTGAAGCTGCTGATCTATCACCCTGTCGAGTTCACTAAAGAATTGTGCGATTTTCCGCTGCTCATCAAACTCTGGAAACAGAAACTCTTCTTTGAACCAATCATTGAGTTTAAAAAGCATTTTTTCAATTACAATTCCAATGCTACACCGCACGAAGGATAGACTTACAGCGGGCTGCTGCGCAAAATACTCAAGAAAATGGACACAATTATCTTTCTTTGGCACCAAAACAGAATACTCATTGGAAACAATAGATCCATCCAATTCTTTTGGAACAACTCCACAAGCACAGTGAACAATTTGCCGTTTAGATATCAGAAAGTCATTCTCATAAACTTTAAACTGCGATTTGACTTTGATAGAGCGTCCTCTAAAGACTCCTCGGGAAATCAATCCGCCATAGCGGCGCTTGACAGTCACCAACGAATACTCCGCATCGTCTTCCATACTTATTCGTCTTTGCTTTTCACCCAGAACCTTCCCCATTGGTTTTAGTTTCCAAGGCTCTGAGTTGCGAAATTCAGGAAACCTAAGCCTAGGTACAACTTCACCTTCCACGGGAAAGAGTTGTTGCATCATACCTTTTCTATAATGTTTAAGGGCTTCAAGTTTTTGGGAGTGGAGGATGACTAAGGCGTCGATAGACCCCAAGAAATCAGCAATTTTTTTCTGTTCCAAATTGGAATACGGGATCAAGAATTCATATTTCTTGAGTTGCTTCCCATTTATAGAGTTAATCGTCGCACCTAGATCCGCAGCCACCTGAACCTGGTATGCATGCGTTTGCAAAAGCTGGAAAACAAATTCTGGAAAGTCCGCTCGAAATACTGTCATGAAAGCCCCAGGCGTACACATGGGCGTATCATTTGATATCAATGCACTCTTACCGATTAGCGGCTTAGAGCCATTCCTGACACATATCAATATATCGCCAGCCCTACAAAGGTTAGCGCCCCTAATGTCAGGTCGAACAAAAACATTATCATTTAATGAGATTTGTCCGCTTTGAACGTTGGAAGATCTGAGGACGAGTAAACCATTGTGCCTGACATCTTCCGGTGTATAGGTCAGCCCTGATACTAATTTTCCCATAGTACCGAGTTCAGCTCTAACCCACTCTACCGAACCATCGAAATCAGGAAAGCGTAGCTCAGGAACCAGCATTTTTACTTGCTCACTCATACGCATCCAACCCCGATATTTTACGACCCTCTGCCTGCTTTTGGAGGTAGGGAACCAAATCAACCATTAAAGAAAGCTCCGCAGCGCGGCGTGCTTTCCAACCAAGTTCTAAGGGAGCAAGCAGGTCTGTCAGACTCTCACCATCAAAGATCATTCGATCCAGGATATTCTCTACAAAAGCGAGAAGTGATTGTGTTTGCAGCCCGTGCTTGACGGCAATCTGCATTAATACTTGCGCCGCCTTTTGGACTTTAAAAGCTTGATAGCCGTCACGTATTTGCTTCTCATCTAAAGCTTCACCAACCTTCAAGCTATTGATGTATGAAATTATGTCTTCGCGCTCTTCGATCAGATTGGAATTAGCACTGATCAAGTCTATAAGTTGCTCGCGCGTCATCTTATGCTTGCCATTTTTTTGAGTAGATTTGGCAATCAGCCCCATGATGTAATCGTAGTCGATAATGCTCGAGGCGAACAAAACCAGATCAAATTCCAGTTGCTCAATTGCCTCTTCGCTATCACTCTTTCCTTGCTTGCGCTTTAATTCAATAGCCGTGTCGAGATATATGGCTTTAAAGCCACGCAGAGAATCAGTGGGCAGCTTCCGCTCAATATCTACCTTACTTTCCTCATCTAAATCGGTATATTGATCTAGCTGGGTTTTAAGTTTTTGCACTTCTTTGAAGTGGTTGATAAACTCAGCCTTGGCCGCATCTCCCTTTAGGTTGTGGACCTGAGATGGTTCGCAGGTTAAGCCCTTGGACTCCATAAAGTATTGGAGCTCATCCACCTTTTTCTGGAAAGCCTCAATCACCTTAAAAGCTGGATCGACCAGCCAAATCTCACGCGCCTTGTCTTCTGTACCTCCGCAAAACAATTCTATTGCGGCATTCACATCGTTTTCCTGATAGCGGAAGTCTAGGATATTTCCCCACGGCTTAGTGTCGTTCAGCACACGGTTAGTTCGCGAAAACGCTTGAACAAGGCCATGATATCTAAGGTTTTTATCCACATATAGAGTATTTAGATATTTAGAATCAAATCCGGTTAACAACATGTCTACCACAATAGTGATATCGATCTTGTTCTTGCGCGAATAATCCGCATTGCTGTATCTTTGGTCTTTAATACGTTGCTGCACGTCCTGATAGTAATGGTCAAATTCATTAATGGAGTGGTCGGTGCCATACTGCTCGTTGTAGTCAGCAATAATTGCCATGAGCGCTGTCTTTTTCGTTTCGGGTTCTACTTGGTTGTCGGCGCGCTCCTGCGGCAAGTCATCCTGAAGCTGTTTGATGTCTGCTGCATTTTTGCTGCTGTTTCCGCCGCCTGCGCTGTTTATATCGCTCTCTTTGGCGATCTGTGCCGGGGGTGAAAACACACAGGCGACATTCAGAGTCTCAAAATTTTGATCCTCTAACTTTTTTTGTGCTTGAAGCGTACTAAAAAGCTCATAGTACTCAATGGCATGATTGATAGATGCTGTCGCTAATATGGCATTAAAGCGGCGCCGATGCGTGGCGCTGTCGTGTTTGTCTAGAATAGCTTTCACAACCGCACCGGGTGGTGGAAGCTCATTTTTCTTTAGTTTGCTCTGGCCGCCCTTGCCATCGCTTTTCCCGTAATAGTCTATATGGAAGCTCAGTACGTTTTTGTCTTCTACTGCGTGGGTGATCGTGTAGGCGTGCAGCTGTTTCTCAAAAATGTCTTCTGTCGTCTTGAATGAGGCTAGGTAGCCATCGACCTGCTGATAGTTAGAATTGGCATCGAATATAGGCGTACCCGTAAAGCCAAACAGCTGTGCTTTGGGAAAGAACTCCTTGATGGCTTTATGGTTTTCACCAAATTGGGATCGGTGGCATTCGTCGAAGATGAAAACAACGCGCTTATCACGCAGCGGTTCCAAGCGCTCTTTGTAAGTTTTCTTACCGTGTTTCTGTTGCACTTTGTTGTGCTTGCTGTTTTCATCCAATGCTAGGCCTAGCTTTTGAATGGTGCTCACAATCACTTTGTCGGCATAATCTTCAGACAGCATCCGGCGTACCAGCGTTTCGGTATTGGTGTTCTGCTCAACACAGCCTTCCTGAAACTTATTAAACTCTTCGCGCGTTTGACGGTCGAGGTCCTTGCGATCGACCACGAACAGACACTTTTCTATATCGGGGTCGTCCTTAAGCAACGTGGAAGCCTTGAACGAAGTTAGCGTTTTACCTGATCCGGTTGTATGCCAGATATAACCATTACCACGGTTTTGATGGATCGCGTCCACAATTGCTTTAACGGCATAGATTTGGTAGGGTCGCATAATAAGCATTCTCTGCTCGCTTTGTACCAATACCATATAGCGACTGATCAGCTGACCCAAGGTGCATTTTGCTAGGAAGTCATGTGCGAAGTCATGCAAGTGAGCAATTTTCTTATTGCTCTTATCCGCAAGTTGATAAATTGGCAAAAACCGTTCATCGGCGTTGAAACTAAAATGCTCCTTACGGTTATTCGCGAAATAACGGGTATCATTACCATTACTGACGATAAATAACTGCATGAAACATAGCAACGTGTTCGTATAGCCGTTGCCAATCTCGTTTTTATACTCAACGATTTGCTCCATCGCCCTGCGGGGGCTGATCTGGAATGACTTAAGCTCAACCTGTACCAGCGGTAGGCCATTTATCAGTAGGATAATGTCATAGCGGTGGTGGCTGTTATCTGTGTTAATGCGCAGCTGGTTGATAACTTCAAAGTCGTTTTTGCACCATTCACGGATATTAACTAGTGTATATTCCAGCGGCGTACCGTCTTCACGGGTAAACTTACCCTTTTCACGTAACGCCTGAGCGGCCTGAAAGACATCCGCCGTGATGATCTCGTCACGCAGCCGATTAAACTCTGGCTCAGACAAATTGACGCGATTCAGGGCTTCAAATTTTTCGCGAAAATTTTGATCAAGGCTCGCCTTGTCGCGAATGTCATCACGATACGTATATTTAAGATCTTTTAATTCTGCGATTAAGCTTTGTTCCAGGTGTTGTTCTTTAGTCATGGGTTACGCCTAATGTTTTAGACTCTTCAACGTACTCCAGCATGTCAGCCACTTCGCAGTCAAACAGAAGACAAAGCCGATCCAAAGCCTCGATGTCGATCTTTTGCGCTATCTCTTTGTACATCAGGGTCACTGTATTTCGACGAAGGCCAGTTTCACGCAAAACGTCGGAGATTTTCATTTTCCGCTCCCCCATCAGGCGGGCTAGATGGCAACGTATCATGGCTATGCCCTACAGCTCTTCAGTAAGGCAATATTATATCTTTCAAACAGAAAAAATTGAAGATTAACTGAAATATTTCTCCTTGGACACGTCAACTAATGCTTTGACGCTTATCTATGGCGTCTTGATTTTCGCAACGAAAACGTCGTGTGTTTGTCTCTTGCCACTGACCGAACGCAAGGGGCTCACAGGGGCAGATGTAGTGGAGCTGGAGCGGGTGGAAATGATGCCAATGGCCTGCGCTTTCGAGGGCTAGATTGAATGCACGGTGCGGGTCCCGAGTCGAGCGCGTCGATCAATGGGTCAGTAGCCGTTTATACCCGTCGTGGGGTGTGGTCGCTGCTGATGAAACGACGATTGCCAGCCACGGGGGGGGGGGGAATTTGATCCAGACTAGGTCATCGACGACTGGCAGCGCTACATCCCGCTGATCGAGCGCAAGCTTGGCGCATTTCGCAATGGAGCGCTGTTCACCGGTTCACCCAACCACTGCGTCTGCTCAAGCGTAGCCTGTGGCGCTACGCTAACGACGATCGCGTCATGATCCATGTGCTGACTGCGGTTTTACATGGTTTCAGACTAGCAAAAAAACGTCTCTATGAAATTTTACACCCCAAACAAAAAAACCCCCGCAATGCGGGGGCTCTATGCCTAAATTTTACAGAAAAGTCTCAAGTACCTGCTAGAACGGGATATCGTCATCGAAGCTGTCGAAATCAGGAGCCGGCTGCGGCGCCTGTTGCGGAGCCGGGCGCGACTCGCGCTGTGGCTGAGGAGCAGGCTGCGGACGCGATTGCTGTGGGCGAGGAGCGGAGTTCTGGTAACCGCCGCCACCCTGGCCTTGTTGAGCGTCGCCCTGTGGACGGCCGCCCAGCAACTGCATGGTGCCTTGCATGTCGACGACGATTTCAGTGGTGTAGCGCTTGATGCCGTCTTTTTCCCACTCGCGGGTCTGCAGCTTGCCTTCGATGTAGACTTGCGAACCTTTGCGCAGGTACTCGCCGGCGATCTCTGCGACCTTGCCGAACATCGAAACACGGTGCCATTCGGTCTTCTCGACTTTCTGGCCGGTTTGCTTGTCGGTCCACTGTTCGCTGGTCGCCAGACTCAGGTTGGTCACGGCGTTACCGTTAGGCAAGTAGCGAACTTCGGGATCCTGGCCGCATGTGCCGACCAATATGACTTTGTTAACCCCACGGGCCATAACGTTCTCCTAGGCTTCAACCGTTTCCGACGCTGGATTGACCACGTCGTCGAAAGACGCCCGATCCAACAGTTCTTTGTCAAATTTGATATAGATGGCGGCCTCGTCGGCCACCACTACTGCATCTGTTACTCCACGTACAGCCAACACGCGATCGGCAAGGCCTGTGTCGCGCTGGGCTTCGGGCGACAATGGCAAGCGAAGGCTGGTCACGTACGGAGGTTCGCGCATGGTAACAGCAAACGCCAGCCAGATGGCGGCCAGACCGGCGCCGCCGAGGAACACAACACCGAGCCCGCCATGCTGGAACAGCCACCCGCCAAGGATGCCGCCCGCCGCCGAACCGAGGAACTGGCTGGTGGAATAGATCCCCATGGCCGTGCCCTTCCCGCCTGCCGGAGACACCTTGCTGATGAGCGAAGGCAGCGATGCTTCTAGCAGGTTGAACGCCGTGAAAAAGACCACCGTGCCGATGACAAGTGCCCGAAGCGTGTTGCCGAACTCCCAGAAGAATAGCTCAGTGAGCATCAGCACCGTCACGGCGCCGAGGAGAATCCGCTTCATCTGACGCTTCTTTTCCCCGTAGATGATGAACGGGATCATCGCGAAGAAGGAAATCAGCAGCGCAGTGAGGTAGACCCACCAGTGCTGCTCCTTGGGCAGGCCGGCTTTTTCCACCAGTGCCAGCGGCAACGCGACGAAACTGGACATGAGCATCGCGTGCAACGCAAAGATACCCAAATCCAGGCGCAGCAGGTCCGGATGGCGAAGCGTCGCTCCCAGCGCCTGTCGGGCAAGCCCCGATTCGCGGTGCTGCAACGTGACCGTCGACTTGGGAACGGCGAACGCAACGATCAGGATGCCGAGCAGGGCCATCGCGCCAGTCGCCAGGAACAGCCCCTTGAGACCGAAAGCGCTGGTCAGGATCGGGCCGACGACCATGGCGATGGCGAACGACACGCCGATGGTCATACCGATCATGGCCATGGCCTTGGTGCGGTGCTGTTCGCGTGTCAGGTCCGAGAGCAATGCCATCACGGCTGCGGAAATCGCGCCCGCGCCTTGCAGGATGCGGCCGGCGATGACGCCCCAGATGGAGGTCGACTGCGCGGCCAGCACGCTGCCCAGTGCAAAGACGATCAAGCCCAGGTAAATCACCGGGCGACGGCCGATGCGGTCGGAGACGATGCCGAACGGGATTTGCAGCACGGCCTGGGTCAGGCCATAGGCGCCAATCGCCAGACCAATGAGTGCCGGGCTTGCGCCTGCCAGGTCCATGCCATAGGTGGCCAGAACTGGCAGCACCATGAACATGCCAAGCATACGGAACGCGAACACCAGCGCCAGACCGCCCGCCGCGCGGGTTTCGCTGCCACTCATGCGCTCGCTGTGAGAATCGTGCATGGAAGAACCTCATGTGAACCGGCGGCGATTCTACCAGTCCCATCGATGTACAGCACATACGACGCTTTGCCGCGCATCGCAGGAAAATTCTTTTTCTTACGTACGGCGCAAGCCAGCGCAACAGTGTGCATCCATCCAGTATTTGGCCGTATACTCCAGTGTTTTACGCCCGCCGTGCGAGGCCGCCTTGGACAAGATCCTGATTCGTGGGGCTCGAACCCACAACCTGAAAAACATCGACCTGACCCTGCCCCGCGACAAGCTGATCGTCATCACCGGGCTCTCGGGCTCCGGGAAGTCGTCGCTGGCGTTCGATACGCTCTACGCCGAAGGTCAGCGCCGCTACGTCGAATCGCTCTCTGCGTACGCCCGCCAGTTCCTGTCGATGATGGAAAAGCCGGACGTGGACACCATCGAAGGCCTCTCTCCGGCCATTTCGATCGAACAGAAGTCCACGTCGCACAACCCGCGTTCCACCGTGGGCACCATCACTGAAATCTACGACTACCTGCGCCTGTTGTATGCGCGGGTAGGCACGCCCCGTTGCCCGGACCACGACATCCCGCTGGAGGCGCAAACCGTCAGCCAGATGGTCGACCTGGTGCTGGCCCAGCCTGAAGGCAGCAAGCTGATGCTGCTGGCGCCGGTGGTGCGCGAGCGCAAGGGCGAGCACCTGGCGGTGTTCGATGAGCTGCGCGCCCAGGGCTTCGTCCGTGCGCGGGTGAACGGCAAGCTGTGCGAGCTCGACGAGCTGCCCAAGCTGGACAAACAGAAGAAGCATTCCATCGACGTGGTCGTGGACCGTTTCAAGGTTCGCGCCGACCTGCAGCAACGCCTGGCAGAATCCTTCGAAACCGCGCTGAAACTGGCGGACGGCATCGCACTGGTTGCGCCGATGGACGACGAGCCTGGTGAAGAGGTCATCTTCTCGGCCCGCTTCGCGTGCCCGATCTGCGGCCACGCCATCAGCGAACTGGAACCCAAGCTGTTCTCCTTCAACAACCCGGCCGGCGCCTGCCCGACCTGCGACGGCCTGGGTGTGAAGCAGTTCTTCGACACCAAGCGGCTGGTCAACGGCGACCTGACACTGGCCGAAGGGGCTATACGTGGGTGGGACAGGCGTAACGTCTATTACTTCCAGATGCTCGGCTCACTGGCCAAACACTACGGTTTCAGCCTGGAAGTGCCGTTCAAGGAGCTGCCGGCCGACCAGCAGAAGATCCTGCTCAACGGCAGCGGCACCCAGAACGTCGACTTCCGCTATCTGAATGACCGGGGCGATATCGTCAAACGCGCACACCCGTTCGAAGGGATCGTGCCAAACCTGGAGCGCCGCTACCGGGAAACCGAATCGGCGACCGTGCGCGAAGAACTGGCCAAGTTCCTCAGCACCCAGCCTTGTCCTGACTGCCGCGGCACCCGCCTGCGTCGTGAGGCGCGTCACGTGTGGGTCGGCGAGAAGACCCTGCCTGCCGTGACCAACCTGCCCATCGGCGACGCTACCGATTACTTCGGCGGACTGAAGCTGACCGGCCGTCGCGGCGAAATCGCTGACAAGATCCTCAAGGAAATCCGCGAGCGTCTGCAATTTCTGGTCAACGTCGGCCTGGATTACCTGACCCTGGATCGCAGCGCAGATACCCTTTCTGGCGGTGAAGCCCAGCGTATCCGTCTGGCCAGCCAGATCGGCGCGGGGCTGGTGGGCGTCATGTACATCCTCGACGAGCCGTCCATCGGCCTGCATCAACGGGATAACGACCGGCTGCTCGACACCCTGCGCCACCTGCGGGACATCGGCAACACGGTGATCGTGGTCGAGCACGATGAAGACGCCATCCGCCTGGCGGACTACGTGGTCGATATCGGCCCGGGTGCCGGCGTTCACGGCGGATCGATCGTCGCAGAAGGCACGCCGCAGGATGTGATGTCTCACCCTGACTCGCTGACCGGCAAGTACCTGTCCGGGCGGGTGAAGATCGAGGTGCCAGCCAAGCGCACTCCGCGCAACAAGAAGCTGTCGCTGAAGCTCAAGGGCGCCCGCGGCAACAACCTGCGCAATGTCGATCTGGAAATTCCGATTGGCTTGCTGACCTGCGTGACCGGCGTATCGGGCTCAGGCAAGTCGACGCTCATCAATAACACCCTGTTCCCGCTCAGCGCCACGGCCCTCAATGGCGCCACGACGCTGGAGGCCGCCACCCACGACAGCATCGACGGCCTGCAACACCTGGACAAAGTGGTGGACATCGACCAGAGCCCCATCGGGCGCACCCCACGCTCCAACCCGGCTACTTACACCGGGCTGTTCACGCCGATCCGCGAGCTGTTTTCCGGCGTGCCCGAGTCGCGCTCCCGGGGTTACGGCCCGGGGCGCTTCTCGTTCAACGTCAAGGGCGGCCGCTGCGAGTCTTGCCAGGGCGACGGCCTGATCAAGGTCGAGATGCACTTCCTGCCGGATATCTACGTGCCGTGCGACGTGTGCAAGAGCAAGCGCTACAACCGCGAAACCCTTGAGATCAAATACAAGGGCAAGAGCATCCACGAAGTGCTGGAGATGACCATCGAGGAAGCGCGAGCGTTCTTCGACGCCGTACCGGCACTGGCGCGTAAGCTCCAGACCCTGATGGACGTGGGCCTGTCCTATATCAAGCTCGGGCAATCGGCGACCACGCTGTCTGGTGGCGAAGCGCAGCGCGTGAAGCTGTCCCGCGAGTTGTCCAAGCGCGACACCGGCAAGACGCTGTACATCCTCGACGAGCCTACGACCGGCCTGCACTTCGCGGACATCCAGCAATTGCTGGACGTGCTGCACCGCCTGCGGGACCACGGCAACACCGTGGTGGTCATCGAGCACAACCTGGATGTCATCAAGACCGCTGACTGGCTGGTGGACCTGGGCCCTGAAGGCGGCTCTAAAGGCGGCCAGATCATCGCCACCGGCACGCCGGAACAGGTGGCCGAGATGAAGCAGTCCTACACCGGGCACTACCTCAAGCCACTGCTGGAACGCGATCGCGCCTGATAGCCTGAAGGCAGCAGTAACGAAAAAGCCCCTGGCACGAAGATCGCGCCAGGGGCTTTTTTATGGGACCGGAATCAGAGCTGCGATTGCAGGTAGTTTTCCAGGCCGATGGATTTGATCAGGCCCATCTGCTTTTCCAGCCAGTAGGTGTGATCTTCTTCGGTGTCTGCCAGTTGCAGGCGCAGGATGTCACGGCTGATGTAGTCCTTGTGCTGCTCACAGAGGGCGATGCCTTTGCACAGTGCGGCACGGACCTTGTATTCCAGGCGAAGGTCGCTGGCGAGCATCTCAGGGACTGTGGTGCCTACATCCAGGTCATCCGGGCGCATGCGCGGCGTACCTTCGAGCATCAGAATCCGGCGCATCAACGCATCAGCGTGCCCTGCCTCTTCTTCCATCTCGTGGTTGATACGCTCGTAGAGCTTGCTGAAACCCCAATCCTCATACATCCGCGAGTGGATGAAATATTGGTCGCGCGCAGCCAATTCGCCGGTCAGCAGCGTGTTGAGGTAATCGATGACGTCCGGGTGGCCTTGCATCGCCGTGAATCTCCTTCTTGAAAGACGATAGTTTGAACCAACATCTGCTCAAGGTCATCTTTTCAAAGGCAGAAAAACGAAGAAAAGCAGTGATTTTCTGACATTTGGTGTCGAAAACACGAGTAAATGAGGAGAGTTCTCTTTATCACTAGCGATCAGCGCAATAATCGCTCATTTCAACTGATAACGCGTTGTATTCCCATGAATCGCGGGCAACAAAAAACCGGGCACTGGGCCCGGTTCTTTGTAACGACTTGACGTCTTATTCAGCGGCTTCTACGGAGCCACCGACAGGACGGTCAACCAGTTCGACGTACGCCATAGGAGCGTTGTCGCCAGCGCGGAAACCGCACTTCAGGATGCGCAGGTAGCCACCCTCACGGGTTGCATAACGCTTGCCCAGGTCGTTGAACAGCTTACCAACCATTTCTTTCGAACGAGTACGGTCGAAAGCAAGACGGCGGTTTGCAACGCTGTCTACCTTGGCCAGGGTGATCAGCGGCTCGGCAACGCGGCGCAGTTCCTTGGCTTTTGGCAGGGTAGTTTTGATCAGCTCGTGCTCGAACAGCGACACCGCCATGTTCTGGAACATGGCCTTGCGGTGAGAGCTGGTACGGCTCAGGTGACGTCCACTTTTACGATGACGCATGGTTCATTCCTTACCAAACACAACGTTCGGTGATTACGACGATCAGGCAGTCGCCTTGTCGTCCTTCTTAAGACTTGCAGGCGGCCAGTTGTCGAGGCGCATGCCGAGGGAGAGACCACGAGAAGCCAGAACGTCCTTGATTTCGGTCAAGGATTTCTTGCCCAGGTTCGGAGTCTTCAACAGTTCTACTTCGGTGCGCTGAATCAGATCGCCGATGTAGTAAATGTTCTCCGCCTTAAGGCAGTTGGCCGAACGTACGGTCAGTTCCAAATCGTCAACCGGACGAAGCAGGATCGGATCAATCTCGTCTTCCTGTTCGACTACGACCGGCTCACTGTCACCTTTGAGGTCGACGAACGCAGCCAACTGCTGTTGCAGGATGGTTGCAGCACGACGGATAGCCTCTTCAGGATCCAGAGTACCGTTGGTTTCCAGATCGATAACCAGTTTGTCCAGGTTGGTACGCTGTTCGACACGGGCGTTTTCCACCACGTATGCGATACGGCGAACCGGGCTGAACGAAGAGTCGAGCTGCAAGCGACCGATGCTGCGGCTTTCGTCTTCATCGCTCTGACGCGAGTCTGCTGGTTCATAACCGCGACCACGAGCTACAACGAGCTTCATGTTCAGGGCGCCGTTAGACGCCAGGTTAGCGATTACGTGATCGGGGTTAACGATCTCGACATCATGATCCAGCTGAATATCGGCAGCGGTCACCACCCCCGAACCCTTCTTCGACAAGGTCAGCGTAACTTCGTCTCGACCGTGCAGCTTGATAGCCAGACCTTTCAGGTTCAACAGGATTTCAATGACGTCTTCCTGTACACCTTCGATTGCGCTGTACTCATGGAGTACACCGTCAATCTCGGCCTCGACTACTGCACAGCCGGGCATGGAGGACAACAGGATGCGGCGCAGCGCGTTGCCCAGGGTATGGCCGAAACCACGCTCGAGAGGCTCGAGAGTGATTTTGGCGCGGGTTGGACTGACAACCTGCACGTCGATGTGACGAGGTGTCAGAAACTCATTTACCGAAATCTGCATGGATGCACCTATTTTCTAGCCCTTACTTGGAGTAGAGCTCGACAATCAGGCTTTCGTTGATGTCGGCGGACAGATCACTGCGAGCTGGGACGCTTTTGAAAACGCCAGATTTCTTCTCAGTGTCTACTTCTACCCATTCTACGCGGCCACGTTGGGCACACAGATCGAGAGCCTGGACGATACGCAGTTGGTTTTTCGCTTTTTCGCGAATAGCAACGACGTCACCAGCACGAACCTGGAAGGACGGAACGTTAACGGTTTTGCCGTTTACGCTAACCGACTTGTGCGATACCAGCTGACGCGATTCGGCACGAGTCGAACCGAAGCCCATACGGTATACAACGTTGTCCAGACGGCATTCGAGCAGTTGCAGCAGGTTCTCACCAGTAGCGCCTTTCTTGCCGGCAGCTTGCTTGTAGTAACCGCTGAACTGACGCTCGAGAACGCCGTAGATACGACGGACTTTTTGCTTTTCACGCAGCTGGGTGCCGTAGTCGGACTGACGACCGCGGCGCTGGCCGTGGATGCCTGGGGCTGCTTCGATGTTGCACTTCGATTCGATAGCGCGCACGCCGCTCTTCAGGAAGAGATCGGTGCCTTCGCGACGAGCGAGTTTGCATTTTGGACCAATGTAACGAGCCATTCTTTAAAATCTCCTGGATTACACGCGGCGATTC
>NZ_JBIVCX010000006.1:168198-268686 GCF_044746825.1 Pseudomonas sp. NPDC090201 | reverse complement strand
ATCCCATCCCGAACTCAGAAGTGAAACGATGCATCGCCGATGGTAGTGTGGGGTTTCCCCATGTGAGAGTAGGTCATCGTCAAGATTAAATTCCAGAACCCCAATCGCTAACGCGGTTGGGGTTTTGTTTTTGCGCCTGGAAAAGTTTTCCACCCTGACGCCGCCCTGTAGGAGCGCGCTTGCCCGCGACCCAGGCATGACCGCCACCGCAACGCCGCCTGACCCACCGCCATCGCGGGCAAGCGCGCTCCTACAGGCGATTGTGGCGCCTATCCCGTAGCAGTCCGGCTTACCGGCGAGGCGATCTCAGGTCCGCCATCGTCTGAATGCTGCCCTTGACCCCTGTAGGAGCGCGCTTGCCCGCGACTGCGCCAGAACAAACACCACCGCACCGCCTGACCCACCGCCATCGCGGGCAAGCGCGCTCCTACACGTTGTGGCGCCTATTCCGTAGCAGCACGGCAAGCCATACCGCTACAGGTCGTCATGCCCCTCTGTTAGTCTTCTCCCTCTCCAAATGCCAAGGAAGCAGCTATGCCGGTGACATCCAGCCTCAATCCCGGGTTCATGGTGGTGCATGGCAACCGCCTGGATGAACTGCGCAGTCTTGTCGTGTCGTGGATGCGCCGTTATCCACTCACGCCTCTTGAAAACGAAGTCGCACTCGTCCAGAGCAACGGCATCGCCCAGTGGCTCAAACTGGCCCTGGCCGAAGACACCCAGGATGACGATCAGGGAGGTTGTGGCATTGCCGCAGCAATCGACGTGCAACTGCCCGGCAGCTTCATGTGGCAGCTCTACCGCGCCGTGTTGGGCAAGGACGAAATTCCGGAAACCTCGCTGCTGGACAAGGCCCCGCTGACCTGGCGCCTGATGCGCCTGTTGCCGACCCTGATCGACCAGCCTCACTTCGAGCCGTTGCAGCGCTTCCTGACCGCCGACACTGATCTGCGCAAGCGTTATCAATTGTCCGAGCGGCTGGCCGACCTCTTCGACCAATACCAGGTCTATCGCGCCGACTGGCTGGAAGACTGGGCCCAAGGCAAGCACCAGCTCAAGAACGTGCGCGGCGACATCACGCCGCTCAAACCCGAGAACTGCTGGCAGGCCGAACTGTGGCGAGCCTTGCTCCATGACGTAGGCGCCGAAGGCATGGCCCAGAGCCGCGCAGGGGTGCACCGGCGCTACATGGAACGTATCAACGCCCTGAGCGAAGCCCCAGCCGGTTTGCCTGCGCGGGTGATCGTGTTCGGTATCTCTTCGTTGCCCGCCCAGGCACTTGAGGCCCTGGCCGGGCTGGCTCGATTCAGTCAGGTGCTGCTGTGCGTGCACAACCCCTGTCGGCACCATTGGGCCGACATCGTCGCCGACAAGGACCTGCTGCGCCACGAATACAAACGTCAGTCGCGCAAGGCTGGCATGCCCGTCGTTCTCAACCCCGACGCGCTGCATCAGCATGCGCACCCTCTGCTGGCCGCCTGGGGCAAACAGGGGCGTGACTACATCAACCTGCTCGACAGCCACGACGATCCCAACAGCTACCGTTCGGTGTTCCGTGACGGCCGTATCGACCTGTTCAGTGAAAGTGATCCACAGACCGTCCTCAATCAGTTGCAGGACGACATCCTCGAACTGCGCCCCCTGAGCGAAACCCGCGAGCTGTGGCCCGCCGTCGATATAAGGAAAGACCGCTCGATCCGCTTCCACGTTGCCCACAGCGCCCAGCGCGAAGTGGAAGTGCTGCACGATCAGTTGCTTGCGCGCTTCAGCGCCAATCCTGAACTTCGCCCCCGTGACGTCATCGTCATGGTCCCGGACATCGACAGCTACGCGCCGCACATCCGCGCGGTGTTCGGGCAGCTGGATCGCGAAGACCGGCGCTTCATTCCGTTCACCCTGGCCGACCAGGGCCAGCGTGGTCGAGATCCGCTGCTGATCGCCGTCGAGCATCTGTTGAAGATCCCTGACAGCCGCTTCCCGGTGAGCGAGATTCTCGATCTGCTCGACGTCCCTGCGCTGCGTGCACGTTTCGGCATCGACGAGCGCGACCTGCCCACCCTGCACCGCTGGATCGAAGGTGCAGGCGTGCGGTGGGGGCTCAACGCCGGGCAGCGTGAAGGCCTGGGTCTGCCCGAAGCACTGGAGCAGAACAGCTGGCATTTCGGCCTGCGCCGGATGCTGCTGGGTTACGCCGTGGGTGCCGGAACAGCCTATGACGGCATCGAACCCTACGATGAAATCGGCGGGCTGGATGCGGCGCTCATCGGTCCGCTGGTGGCTTTGCTCGATGCCTTGGAAGTGGCCCATAACGAACTGTCCAGGGAGGCGACACCCGCAGAGTGGGGGACGCGTCTGCAAGCGCTCATGCAGTTGTTCTTCACTCCAGACAGCGAGCATGACGACTACCTGCTCAGCCAGCTGGAAACCCTGCGTGAAAACTGGCTCGAGACCTGCGAAACGGTCGGCCTTCTGGAGCAACTCCCGCTCACCGTCGTGCGTGAAGCCTGGCTCGCAGGCCTGGACCAGGGGCGCCTGTCGCAACGTTTCCTCGCAGGTTCTGTGAACTTCTGCACCCTGATGCCGATGCGGGCCATTCCATTCAAGGTCGTTTGCCTGCTGGGCATGAACGATGGCGACTACCCACGGGCGCAACCGCCGCTGGACTTCGACCTGATGGGCAGCGATTACCGCCCCGGTGACCGTTCGCGTCGGGAGGACGACCGCTACCTGCTGCTTGAGGCACTGCTCTCGGCGCGTGATCAGCTGTACATCAGTTGGGTGGGCCGCAGCATTCGCGACAACTCCGAGCGACCTGCGTCGGTGCTGATCGGCCAGTTGCGCGACCACCTCGCCAGCGGCTGGAAGCTCGCCGACGCCCAGGAACCTGAAGACGCCAGCAAGCGCGATCCGGGCCAGCAACTGTTGCATGCCCTGACGCTCGAACATCCGCTGCAACCCTTCAGCGCCAAGTACTTTCAGGAAAACATGGAGTACTTCAGCTTCGCCCGGGAATGGCAGGTGCTGCACGAAGCTGCCGACGAACGCAGCGAGGTCGGACCGCTGACGCGCCATGAGCAGGAAGAGCCGTTGAGCCTTGCGCAGTTGCAGGATTTCCTGCGCAACCCGGTCAAATACTTCTTCAGCCAGCGCTTGAAGATCTTCTTTGAAGTGGCCCAGGCGCCATTGGCCGACGATGAGCCGTTCGTGCTCGACGCCCTGCAGCACTACGGCCTGAGCGACAGCTTGTTGCAGGCCGCGTTGATCGACCCGGATCAGGCGCTGGAGCGACTCATCGCCCAGGCCGCTCGCTTGCAAGGCAGCGGCCTGCTGCCCATGGCAGGTTTCGGCGAACTGCTGCAGGACGAGTTGATCGAGCCGCTGCCAGCGCTTGTGCAGCGCTATCACGAGCTGCTGTCCCGGTGGCCGGAAAGACTGCACAGCGCAACTTCGGTGAAGTACCAGCATCAGGGGATCGCCCTGGATGGCTGGCTCGACGGCCTTCATCGCAATGCTCAGGGTGAGCTGCTGGCGGTCACGGCCATCCCGAACGCCATCGGCGGCAAGAAATCACGCAAGTGGCATCGCCTGGGCAAGCCTTGGGTCAACCACCTGGTGGCCTGCGCCTGCGATCTGCCGCTCACCACCGCCCTGGTGGCCAGCGATGAGACGCTGCTGCTGCCGCCCCTGGAGGCCGAGCAGGCGAAACGAACCCTCAATGACCTGCTGCTGGCCTGGGAGCAGGGCATGCACCGGCCGCTGCCTGTGGCGATGAAAACCGCCTTCGCGTGGGTCGGTCAGAGTGACGAAATCAAGGCCGAAGGCGCCGCCCGCAAAGCCTATGACGGCGATGGGCAGAACATGGCCGGTGAGCACGCCGAGAGCACTGCGCTGGCCCGCCAGTACCCGGATTTCGACGCGCTGCTCGACACCGAGGAGTTCGTCGGCTGGTGCGAGGCATTGTACAAACCGATATTCGACGCGCCCTGGCAGTCTCTGTCCAGCGAGGAGGCCTGAGCATGAGTGACGCACAACAACCCCTGGCCCTGCGCTTTCCGCTCAAGGGCAGCCAGCTGATTGAAGCCAGCGCCGGTACCGGCAAGACCTTCACCATTTCCGCGCTGTACCTGCGCCTGGTGCTCGGCCATGGCAATGAAGTCTCGGGCTTTGGCCGCGAGTTGCTGCCGCCGCAGATTCTGGTGGTGACCTTCACCGATGCCGCGACCAAAGAGCTGCGCGATCGCATTCGTACGCGCCTGGCTGAAGCGGCGCGATTCTTTCGCGAAGAGATCCAGGCCCCTGATGCGTTGATCGCCGATCTGCGTGACGAGTTCGCACCCCAGGCGTGGGCCGGGTGCGCAAGCCGGCTGGACATCGCCGCCCAGTGGATGGACGAAGCCGCGGTCTCGACCATCCACAGTTGGTGCCAGCGCATGTTGCGCGAGCACGCGTTCGACAGCGGCAGCCTGTTCACCCAGAGCCTGGAAACCGACCACAGCGATCTGCTCGGCGAAGTGCTGCGCGATTACTGGCGCAAGTTCTGCTATCCCATGTCCGGCGACGCCCTGGCCTGGGTGCGCAAGCACTGGGTCGGTCCTGTGACTTTGCTGCCCAAGGTTCGGGCGATGTTCGGCAGTGAACGTGCGCCGGGCACTCAGACGCCGGCACAGCTGATCGAAGCATCGGTCGGTGCCCGTCGTGAAGCGCTGAACATGCTCAAGGCACCCTGGGTCGAGTGGGTACCGGAGCTGTTGGCGATCTGCCGGGAGGCGTCCCGGACAAAGGCTGTCGATGGCACTCGCTTCAAGTCCAATCACTACACCTCCTGGTTCGACCAGATCAGCGCCTGGGCCAATGATCCGGATCAGGACAAGCTCGACATTCGCACCGGTTTCACCCGCCTGACTCCCCACGGCCTTGCCGAGGTATGGAAGTCCGAGCCGCCGGTCCACCCGGGCCTGGAGGCCATGGTCGGTCTGCAGGAAGCACTCGCCAAGCTTCCGACCCCTGACGCCGCCGTGCTCGAACACGCCGCGCATTGGGTCGGCGCGCGTTTCGAGGAAGAAAAACGCCGGCTTGCCGAAATGGGTTTCGACGACATGCTGTTGCGGCTGGACGCTGCCCTGCGCGGCTCGGGCGGCGAGCGTCTGGCAACCTTGATTCGCGAGCAGTTCCCGGTGGCCTTGATCGATGAGTTCCAGGACACGGACCCGGTTCAGTACCGGATTTTCGACAGCATCTACCATCTGGAAACCAACGACGAAAGCACCGGCCTGTTCCTGATCGGCGACCCCAAGCAGGCGATCTATGCCTTCCGTGGCGCAGACATCTACACCTACCTGCGCGCCCGGACTGCAACCACCGGGCGCCTGCATACCCTGGGCACCAACTTCCGCTCCAGCCACTCGATGGTCGAGGCCGTGAACCATGTGTTCGTGCGGGCCGAAGAGAACCCGGTAGGCCGGGGGGCCTTTCTGTTTCGCAGCCCCGATCAAAACCCGGTGCCGTTTCAGGCGGTGCGCTCCCAGGGCCGCAAAGAGCTGTTTCAAGTCGATGGCCAGGTGGTCGCCGCGCTGAACGTCTGGCAACTGGAGAGCGATCAACCGGTCTCGGGCACGCTGTATCGTCAGCAACTGGCCGCCAGTTGCGCCAGCCAGATTGTGGGGCTGCTCAACGCTGGCCAACAGGGGCGTGCAGGTTTTGCCAGAGAGGGGGAGCCGGTCAAAGGCCTGCTGCCTGCCGACATCGCGATTCTGGTGCGCGATGGCAAGGAGGCCCAGGCAGTCAGGGGCGAACTGACGGCTCGTGGCGTACGCAGCGTCTACCTCTCCGACAAGGACTCGGTATTTGCCGCGCAAGAAGCCCATGACCTGCTGGCCTGGCTCAAGGCCTGCGCCGAGCCCGACGCCGAGCGCACGTTGCGCGCGGCGCTGGCCTGCATCACTCTGGACCTGCCGTTGGCCGAGCTTGAGCTGCTGAACCGCGACGAGCTGGCGTGGGAGCGCCGTGTCATGCAGTTCCGCGACTATCGGCGGATCTGGCGCAGCCAGGGCGTGCTGCCGATGCTGCGGCGCCTGCTGCACGACTTCAAGCTGCCCCAGGCGTTGATCCAGCGCAACGATGGCGAACGGGTGCTGACCAACCTGCTGCACCTGTCCGAACTGATGCAGCAGGCTGCTGCTGAACTGGACGGCGAGCAGGCGCTGATTCGTCACCTGAGCGAGCACCTGGCGCTGTCCGGTCAGGCGGGCGAGGAGCAGATCCTGCGCCTGGAAAGCGATGAGCAACTGGTCAAGGTGGTGACCATCCACAAATCCAAGGGCCTGGAGTACCCGCTGGTGTTCCTGCCGTTCATTTGCTCCAACAAGCCTGTGGATGGAAGCCGCCTGCCGCTGCATTATCACGACGCACAAGGCCAGGCGCAGATCAGCCTGCAGCCTACCGAGGCTTTGATCGAGCAGGCCGACGACGAACGCCTGGCCGAAGACCTGCGCCTGCTCTACGTGGCACTCACCCGGGCGCAACACGCCTGCTGGCTGGGCGTCGCCGACCTCAAGCGCGGCAACGCCAACAGCTCGACCCTGCACCGCTCGGCGCTCGGGTATCTGCTGGGTGGCGGGCAGGTGCTGGCCGAATCGACTGGCCTGGGGCAATGGCTGCGCTCGCTGGCTGAAAACCAGCCAAGCGTCAGTGTCCAGGCCGTGCCCGAACCCACCGACGCTACCTTCAGCGCGCCGCGTAGCGAAGTCGCGCTGAGTAAGCCGCGCATGCCGCGCCGCAGCGCTCGGGAAAACTGGTGGATCGCCTCCTACAGCGCCTTGCGCATTGGCGACATCATCACCGACAGCGGTGACCAGTCCCCCGACAGCCCCCAGGCCCAGAAGCTGTTCGACGACGAACGCCTGGACCCGGATGCACCACGGGAAACGCTGGTCAGCGGCGGCGATATCCACCGCTTCCCGCGCGGACCAAACCCCGGCACCTTCCTCCACGGCCTGCTGGAGTGGGCTGGGGAGAAAGGTTTCGCTGCGGCTGCGAGCGATCGGGAGCGGCTGGAAAAGGTTGTCGCCCAACGCTGCAATCGGCGGGACTGGACCGGCTGGATCAACACCCTGACCGACTGGCTCTCGCACCTGTTGAACATGCCATTGCGCCTGGGCGGCGATGCTGCTCCCGTGGCCCTGCGTGAACTCGACCAGCCCAACCAGTACCGCGTCGAAATGGAATTCTGGTTCGCCTGCTCGAAAGTCGACGTCGCGCAGATGGACGCACTCGTGCGCCGCTACACCCACAACGGGGCACCGCGCGCGGCGACCGATACCGTCTCGCTCAATGGCATGTTCAAGGGCTTCATCGACCTGACGTTCGAACATCAGGGGCGTTACTACGTGGCCGACTACAAGTCCAACTGGCTGGGTGTCGAAGACGATGCCTACACCACCCAGGCCATGGAAAACGCCATTCTGGACAACCGCTACGACCTGCAATACGTGCTGTATCTGCTGGCCCTGCATCGCCAGCTCAAGGCGCGGTTGGCCGATTACGACTATGACCTGCACATGGGCGGCGCGGTCTATCTGTTCGTCCGTGGCAGCCGTGCGGCCAGCCAGGGCGCGTGGTTCACAAGGCCTTCCCGAGAACTGATCGAGAGCCTGGACGCGCTGTTCCAGGGCCGCCCCGTGAATGCAGATGCCGTACTGTCAGGAGACCTCGCATGAACCGCACCTTTGCCCATCTGCTGCCCACGCCGCTGGATGCCGAGAGCCTGGCCCGTCTGGCGCCGCTTGCGCGTGTCGACGACTTGCTGCTGTTGCTGGAGCGCTGGGTCGAGCGCGGCTGGTTGCGGGCGCTGGACAAGGCCTTCGTGGCTTTTCTTGCGGACCTCGATCCGACCGCCGATTCCCTGGTGCTGCTGGCGGCGGCCCTGACCAGTCATCAACTGGGCCACGGCCATGTGTGCCTGGATCTCTTTGAAACCCTGAAAGAGCCGGACTTCGCCCTTTCGCTGCCGCCCGAAGGTGATCTGCTGTCCACGCCCATGCTGCTCCCCTCGGCGCTGCTCAAGGCGCTGGACGGTGCGACCTGGTGCCAGGCGCTGGCTGACAGCGTGCTGGTGGCCAGGGCCGGGGATGACAGCGCCAGCGCCGCGCAGAAGCCGCTGGTGTTGTCCGAGCGGCGCCTGTACCTGCGCCGCTACTGGATGTACGAGCGGCGTATCGATGCCGCGCTGCATCTGCGCCTTAACCAGGCTGAACCTGCGCCCGGTGATCTTGCACAACGGCTGGATGCGCTGTTCGGGCCGGCCGATCATTCTCCCGAGGCGCTGGTGGACTGGCAGAAACTGGCCTGCGCACTGGCCACCCGTGGTGCGTTCAGCATCATCACCGGCGGCCCCGGCACCGGCAAGACCACCACCGTGGTGCGCCTGCTGGCGTTGCTGCAATCGCCTGCGGTGGAGCAGGGCACGCCGCTGAGGATTCGCCTGGCCGCACCCACCGGCAAGGCGGCTGCGCGCCTGACCGAGTCCATCAGCCATCAGGTGCAGTCACTGCACGTGCCCGACAACGTGCGCGAGAAGATTCCCAGTGAGGTGACCACCGTGCACCGCCTCTTGGGCAGCCGCCCCGGCACTCGGCATTTCCGTCACCACGCGGGCAACCCGTTGCCGCTGGACGTGCTGGTGGTGGACGAAGCGTCGATGATCGACCTGGAAATGATGGCCAACCTGCTGGACGCCTTGCCGCCCCACGCGCGCATGGTGTTGCTCGGCGACAAGGACCAGCTCGCATCGGTGGAAGCCGGTGCGGTGCTGGGTGATCTGTGCCGTGATGCCGAGGCGGGCATGTACAGCCCCCAGACGCGGGCGTGGCTGGAATCGGTCAGCGGCGAGGACCTGGAAAAGAGTGGCCTGCAGCCCGGTGACGAAAACAGGCATGCGTTGGCCCAGCAGGTGGTGATGCTCCGTCATTCCCGGCGTTTCGGCGAGGGAAGCGGCATCGGCCAGTTGGCGCAACGGGTCAACCGGCAGCAGGACAAGGAAGCGCGTGCGCTGTTGGCGACCCGCACGTATCCGGACCTGTTTTCCCTGGCGCTCAAGGGCGAGCAGGATCGGGCCTTGTCGCGGCTGTTGCTCGACGGGCACGGTAACGGGCCGCAAGGCTATCGGCATTATCTGGGCGTCATGGGGTCGCAGAGGCCGCAGGGCCTGACAACCATCGACGACCCGCGCTGTGTCGAGTGGGCGCGAACGGTGCTCGGTGCGTTTGATGAGTTCCAGTTGCTTTGTGCTGTACGAAAAGGGCCGTGGGGCGTCGAGGGTTTGAACCAGCGCATTACTCAGACGCTGTACGCCGCCGGGCTGATCGAGAGTGACCAGCAGTGGTACGAAGGTCGCCCGGTGCTCATGACCCGCAACGACTACGGGCTGGGCTTGATGAACGGCGACATCGGCATTGCCCTGCGTTTGCCTGAGGGTGCGCCCGAGGAGAATCGCCAGGCCTTGCGCGTGGCTTTCCCGCGCAACGATGGCAGTGGCGGGGTGCGTTTCGTGCTGCCGAGCCGGCTCAATGATGTCGAGACGGTGTACGCCATGACCGTGCACAAGTCCCAGGGCTCGGAATTCGCCCACACCGCGCTGATCCTGCCCGAGGCGTTGAACCCGGTGCTGACCAAGGAGCTGATCTACACCGGCATCACCCGCGCCAAGCACTGGTTCAGCCTGATCGAACCGCGACAGGGCGTGTTCGAAGAAGCGTTGCGGCGCAAGGTCAAGCGCTTGAGCGGGTTGATGCTGGAGTTGTAGCCATACCCATCCCGTAGCAGTCCGGCTTGCCGGCGTCGGCGATCTTTCGGACGCTGACGCCGGCAAGCCGGACTGCTACGGGGTGTGCGACGCCTGTAGGAGCGCGCTTGCCCGCGACGGCGTCCTTGAAATCGCCCCCGCCGGCAAGCCGTGCTGCTACGGGATAGAGGACGGCCAACACCCGCTCACGTGGCACAAAACGAATTGCCCAGCTCGACCCGCCCGAAACTCGCCCCGGCATCCAGCGGGGTGATGGCCGCGAGTTGATCCAGGCGCACCTCGGCCAGGCCGTCGGCGAACAGCAGAAACTCCTCTTTGCTCGGCGCTGTCCGGGAGGTGAGCGGCTTGCCCTCGAACGTCTGGCCGTCCACCAGCTCGACCTTCAACCGGTAACCGTGCATGCAGGCGATCTCCAGGTAGTCGTAGAGATCGCAGTTCATCGGTGTATAGCTGTCCATTTCAGGCATCCCCTGGGGCGTGGTAGGGCTACGATAGCCGCTCACGCCTCCTTGCGCACGGGCTCCTGCGGGACAACCACGTTATCGAGCCCCATGAACTTGCGCACCCGCTCGCCGCACTGGTCAGCGAGAATGCTCTGCGGCGCGGCATCGACCTGCACCACGCCGTTTTCCATGAAGATCACCCGGTCGGAAATCGACAGCGCAAAATCCATCTCATGGGTGACGATGAGCATGGTCATGCCTTCCTTCGCCAAATCACCGATGACCTTCAACACATCGCCCACCAGTTCCGGGTCCAGCGCCGAAGTCGGTTCATCGAACAGCATGATCTGCGGGTCCATCGCCAGCGCCCGGGCAATCGCCACGCGCTGTTGTTGCCCGCCCGACAACTGATGCGGGTATTTGTGGGCGTGGGCCAGCAGGCCGACCTTGTCGAGCAGCGCATAGGCACGCTGTTCGCTGATGGCCTTGTCGCGGCCGTGATAACGCGGGGCCAGGGTCACGTTGTCGAGAATGGTGCGGTGGGGAAACAGGTTGAAGCTCTGGAACACCATGCCGATGCGCTGTACCCCACGGCGGATCTGCGGCGCGTTGTGGTTGTCGCCGGCGCGAATGAAGCTGCCGCCAAACAGGATGATCTCGCCCTTGTCGATGCTTTCCAGGCTGTTGACGGTGCGGATCAGCGAGGTCTTGCCGGAGCCTGACGGGCCGATGATCGAAATCACCTGGCCGGCATTCACGTCCAGGTTGATGCCCTTGAGCACCTCATGCTGGCCGTAGCTTTTATGAATGTCCACCAGTTGCAGGGCGGGCGCCGCACCGGGCGCTGCGTCGGCTTGCCGGATTTTGCCAGGCTGGCCCAGCACGCGGGCGCGCAACAGGGTCAGGGCGCTTTCATCGAGGGTTTGCGGCTTGCGGTTGTTCAGTTCCAGATGCTGTTCGAGCCAGTGAAACAGCCAGCCGAACACGGTCACGATCATCACGTAATACACCGCCACTGCCGACAGGGTTTCCATGACCAGAAAGTTCTGCGCGTACAGGCGCTGGCCCACGGTGAGCAGCTCGGTCAACGAGATCACCGACACCAGCGAGGTCAGCTTGACCACCGTGATGTATTCGTTGATGAGGGTCGGCAGGGAGATACGAAAGGCCTGGGGAATGACGATCAGCCGCTGCATGCCGATCAGCCCGATGCCCAGCGCACGGCCGGCTTCCTTCTGGCCGCGGGCGACCGAGATCAGGCCGCCGCGATGGATCTCGGCCATGTACGCAGCCTCGGTCACGACCAGCGCCAGCAGCCCGGAATAGAAGGGATTGGACAGCACTTCGCGGGTGATCGGAAACATCTGTGGCAGGTTGTAGGTGAACACCACCAGCACCAGTAACGGGACGCTGCGGAAGAACCAGATATAAACGGAGGCGGGCACGCTGATCCAGCGCGAGCTTGAGAGTTTGGCCGAAGCCAGCAGGAACCCCAGCAGCATGCCGATGAACCAGCCCAGCGCGCTGAGCTGGATCACGGTGATGCACGATTCCCAGAAATCCGAGACCGAGAACAGCGAAAAAAAGTAGGACCATTCGAATTGCATACACACCTCAGCGAGGGCAAGACCCTGCAAACGCAACGTCTTGTAGGAGCGCGCTTGCCCGCGATGGTGGTGTATCAGTCGCCGGATTCGTTTCGGGTCGACCGCCATCGCGGGCAAGCGCTCCTACAAGCGGTGCGTCATTTAATTACTCGGCTCTTCCAGGTTGTACTTCTTCAGCAGCGCTGCGTACTCACCGGATTTCTTGGTCTCGTCGAAGGCCTTGAGCAGCGCCTGATACAGCTCGTCGTTGCCTTTCTTCACGTAGATGCCCAACGTCTGCTGGTAGATCGAGTGCTCGGTGCTGACCACCACGCGGCCCTTGGTGCGTTCGGCGATCATGCCGGCGGCGCCGTCGATTTCCACTTGGGCCTGAACGTTGCCGGACAGCAGCGCCTGGGTCACTTCAGGTGCCGACGGGAACTCGCTGACCGCGATCGGCCCCTTGTTGTTCGGCACGCAGTATTCGGTGGACAGCTTGTTGAACTGGGCGACCCAGGTGGTGCCTTTTTCCAGGCCGATTTTCACGCCGCAGAGGTCTTCCGGCACCTTGGGCTTGAGCGTGCTGTCCTTGAGCACCATGATCGCCGCGCCGGTCTTGGCGTAGGCGATGGTCTGGGCCTGGGTCTGGCGCTCGGGCGTGATGTACATGCCGGAAATGATCGCGTCGTAGTGCCCGGCGTTGAGGCTCAGGATCAGGCTGGAGAACTTGGTGTCGACGAACTCGGGCTTGAGGTCCATGTGCTTGGCCAGCAGGCGCGACAGGTCCGGGTCGGCGCCGACGACGTTCTTCTTCTCATCATAGGACTCAAACGGCGGATAGGTGATCTCCATGCCGACCTTGAACTGGCCCGGGGTCACGGTGGTTGCGGCCTGGGCAGCTGTACCAAAAGCAGTCGCGCCGAGCACGGCGGTGGCAAGAACGGTCAAGCGAACAGCAGTGTTCAAAGTGTTGCGCATCGTCGGTGACTCCACGTCAGGAAGGTAAGGCACGGTGTGTTGGAAGGTCTTGTGGGGCATCAGGAAGCGTCCTGTGCCTGGTTCTTCAGGTGGCCGAAGCTCGACGGCTTGCGGGCTTTTTCGTAGAGCTTGAGCTCGCCGCTTTCGACCTTGCGCCGCAGGTACTGATAGGTCTGCAGGGCCTGGCCGAACATGTGCTCGCCGATGGTGATCTCTTCGTACTCCGTCCCTTCTTTCTCGAATTGAGGAAGCGGCTTGATCTGGGTGTGGAAGTCGCAGGCGAAAAACAGCGGGAAGGAGTAGCGCTCCTCGCGCACGGTGCGTACCCGATGAGCCGTAGCAACGAACGTACCAGCGGTCATGACCTCCAGCATGTCGCCGATGTTGACCACGAACGCACCTTCCACCGGTGGCGCGTCGATCCACTGGCCCAGATCATTCATCACCTCAAGGCCGGGCTTGTCGGCCAGCAGCATGGTGAAGCACTCGTAATCGGTGTGTGCACCAATACCGGGCGCGTCCTGCGCAGCGCCATCGAACGGATAATGGATCAGCCGCAGCTTGGACGGCGGGCGCGTGACCATCGCCTCGAAGTAGCCTTCCTCAAGGCCCAGCGCCAGGGCGAAGCCATCGAACAGGCGGCGCCCCAGAGCGAACACGGCGGCGTAGTAGGCTTCGACGGCCGGGCGGAAGCCGGGCAGGTCGGGCCATTCATTGGCGCCGATCAGCGGCGTCCTGGCGATCACCAGCGGATCTTCGTCGCCCACTTCAAAACCGATGTCGAAGGCTTCCTTGTGATCGGGCTTGCCCTTGGCATACACCTCTTCGCCCTCGGGCACGAAGCCCTTGTGGCTGCGCGAGGTGCCGATGTAATGCTGCATCTTGTAGTCCAGCGACTGGGCAAACAGGTCCTTGGCCGCCTGGCGCAGCCCGTCGATCAGCGCAGGATCGATGCCGTGGTTCCTGACGTACAGAAAACCCACTTCGCGGGCGGCCTTGCCGAGTTCATCGGCGACGGCCTGGCGCGCGCTGATGTCGGCGCTGAACAGACCGGCGATGTCCACCACCGGGATGCTGCTGAAGTTGGCGACCTTCGTCGCCGCTGCTTGAGACTGGTCGGGCATGGCGAAACGCTCCTTATCGGCTTGTTGTATGCGTGAAACGCTTGAAGTGCTCTCGTTCGGTGCGGCCCATCCACACATTCAGCGACCACAGGTCGGCCACCGGCACGTTGGTGAAGGGCAGGTGATGCAGGTAGCCGTCGGCGCCGAATTCGGGGGTCAGAGTGGTGACCTGATAGCCGCGCGCCTGCTGGGATTGCCAGATCGCCTCCCAGTGCTGCTGATGGAAGGCCAGCTCTTTCGCGCGCTCGGGGCCGGCGGGGTGGGGGACTTGCGGGCCCTGGTCATATCCGACCCTGGCCTGGATGTGATGCACGCGCTCGACGAAGGCGCTGAGGTCGTCTTCCGGATCATCGAGCAGGCGCTCGCAGGTGACGATCCAGTGGCTGATGTCGCTGGTGAAGCGCAAATCCGGCAACTGGCGGATCAGCTCCAGGGTCACCCACGGGTTGAACAGCGAGCGGGCGCGATGGGTCTCGAAGGTGACGGTCTGGCCGTGCTTGCGCGCCAGTTCCAGCGCCTGGCCAAAGAAGTCGACCTGTTGCGGCAGCTGCCAGCGGTCGTTGCCGGCCAGCACGTTGACGAAGCGCGGCGCCAGTTCGGTGGACCAGGACAGTTTCTTTTCAAGATCGATCAGGTGCTCGGCGGTGGTCGCCGATTGTTCGGGCAGGACGTCGTAGGCGGTGAACACCGTGGCGATGTAGGGCAGGTGGTTGGCGCGCAGAAAGGCACCAAGCTCGGCACGCTCCACTGGCGTCAGCGGCAGGCGCGCTTCGATGCCGTCGAAGCCAGCCTCCAGCAATTCGTCCAGCGCCTGGGCCCGGCTTGCGGTGTAGCCCCACATCGTGCGGAAGATTTCCAGTTTCATCGAGCGTCCTCAAAGATTGCGTCTCGCAATTGACATGCCTGCGGCAAAGCTTCGCCCCGGCGCGAGCCGAAACGGGGTACAGCGGCAGTCACATCTGAAAAAGGCAATCTTCGGGCCGTGTCTCTGAATGGACGGGCTCCTTTATTGGAGCCGATCTTAGGTGCGCCCGATGAACGGAAAGAATAGGAAAGCTCAAATGCATAGTTCAGAGATTTCTAAACTATGGTGGCAAGGTGCGATCTAGAGGTTCGCGAGCCTGTAGGAGCGCGCTTGCCCGCGATTGCGTCAGTTCAGTCGCCATCGCCACGCCAGAGAGAACGCGGTCGCGGGCAAGCGCGCTCCTACAAGTCGGTGCCGGGCGGTCAATCCACGAACGACATGACCCTGGACGCCCCCAACAAAAACGCCTGATTCTGCTCGGTGGTCTGGCGGATGTAGTCCCATAACAACGTGATCCGCTTGAGCTTCCTCAGGTCCTCCCGGCAGTACATCCAGAACTGCCGCGTGATGTTCACCTGGGATTCCAGCACCGGCAGCAATCGCGCATCCTGCGCCGCGAGGAAGCACGGCAGGATCGCCAGTGCCCGGCCTTGCAGGGCGGCGATGTACTGGGCGATGACGCTGGTGCTGCGCAGCGGGGCGTGGGCACCGGGGAGCAGGTTGTTCAGGTAGAGCAATTCATTGCTGAAGGTCAGGTCATCGACGTAGCTGATGAACGGGTGGTCGGCCAGATCCTCGATGCGCTGGATCGGCGCGTGGCGCTCCAGGTATTCCTGGGTGGCGTACAGCCGCAGGTTGTAGTCGCACAGCTTGCAGCACACGTAGGGCCCGTGCTCCGGGCGCTCCAGAGCGATGACGATGTCGGCCTCGCGCTTGGACAGGCTGATGAAGTGCGGCAGCGGCAGTATGTCCACCGAGATCGCCGGGTAGGTGTCGGTGAAGTGGCTCAACTGGGGCGTGACGAAGAAACTGCCGAAACCCTCGGTGCAGCCCATCCGCACATGGCCCGACAGCGCCACGCCAGAGCCTGATACCTGCTCGCAGGCGATGTGCAGCGTGCTTTCGATGGATTCCGCCGACCCCAGCAATCGCTGGCCCTCGGCGGTCAGCACGAAGCCGTTGTTGCGCGATTTCTCGAACAGCAGCGTGCCCAGCGAGGCCTCCAGCGAATTGATCCGCCGCGACACGGTGGTGTAGTCCACCGCGAGCCGCTTGGCCGCCGAACTGGCCTTGCGGGTACGGGCCACTTCCAGAAAAAACTTCAGGTCATCCCAGTTCAGCGCGCTCAGGGAGGTGATGTTTTTTTGCATGTTGGACCTGCTTTTATGTGCGTTCTTGTTAGAAGTTTGCACATCTATACTCCGAAGCACGTCATGACGCGATCCCGCTTTTGTAGGAGCGCGCTTGCCCGCGAATAGCGTCGTGCCAGACAGCAACACTGGCACAGACACCCCCCGTCGCGGGCAAGCGCGCTCCTACAGTGGTCGATCCAACCGGAGACTTACCTGCAACATCGCATCACCCACACGCCATAACACCCTGCACAACAATAAATAAGCGGAGGAGTTTATGAAGAACGCTATAACGGCGAACGCTGGCGCACCTGACGCCAGTGCTGCCAGATCCAAGACCAAGGCCTACCGTCTGGCCGGCGCTGCAAGCATGGCCGGGACCACCATCGAGTGGTACGACTTTTTCCTCTACGGCACGGCCGCCGCACTGATCTTCAACAAAATCTTCTTCCCGGCACTGGACCCTATCATCGGTGTGCTGGCTGCGTTCGCCACCTATGCCGTGGGCTTTCTCGGACGCCCGCTGGGCGGCATCGTGTTCGGCCATTTCGGCGACCGCATCGGGCGCAAGTCCATGCTGCTGTTCACCCTGATGCTCATGGGTATCCCGACCATCATCATCGGCCTGATTCCCACCTATCAGCAGATCGGTTACTGGGCGGCGGTGATCCTGGTGGCGATGCGCTTTCTGCAAGGCATGGCGGTCGGCGGTGAGTGGGGCGGGGCGGTGTTGATGGCTGTCGAACACGCGCCCGAAGGCAAGAAAGGCTTCTACGGCAGCCTGCCGCAAACTGGGGTCGGCGCCGGGTTGGTGCTGGCGTCGCTGGCCATGGCGATGGTTGCCAAGCTGCCCGAAGAGGACATGCTCAGTTGGGGCTGGCGGATTCCGTTTCTGGCCAGCGTCGTGTTGCTCGGCGTGGGCTGGCTGATTCGCCTGAAAGTCCCGGAATCCCCTGACTTCGAGAAGCTGAAAAAGGACAAGATCGCAGTCAAGGTGCCGCTGTTCAAGGTGTTCCGCGATCACCCTCGGGAGACCCTGACCATCATCGGCGCACGCACCGCCGAGAACGCCTGGTTCTACATGTCGGTGACCTTCGCCCTGGCATACGCGGCCAACCAGTTGCAGATCCCCCGCGCCGATGTCTTGGGGGCCATCACCGCAGGCGCAGCACTGTCCCTGGTGACCATGCCGCTGTGTGGCCACATCTCCGACCGCGTCGGCCAGAAGCGCCTGTACTTCGCTGGCCTGTTGCTGCTCTGCGCCTTCGTCTATCCGTTTTTCGCCATGCTCGGCACCCGCGATCCGGTGCTGGTGTGGTGGGCGATGGTGCTGGCGGTGGGCGTGGTCTTTCCGATTCTGTATGCGCCGGAGTCCCTGCTGTTCGCCCGACAATTCCCGGCTGAAATCCGCTACAGCGGCATTTCGGTTTCCGTGCAACTGGCCGGCGTGCTGGGCGGCGGCTTCGCGCCGATGATCGCCACGCAGTTGCTTGCCATGGGCGGGGGCAGTCCGCATTACGTGATCGTTTACCTGGTGGGCATGGCGCTGGTGGCGCTGGTCTGTACCGCATTGATGAAGCGCGACCCGCCGCGCCACCAACCACGCCCATAGAGGCTGTGTCGAATCGAGAATGGAGTATCTGCAATGAACGTTTCACTGAATCAGAACAACACCACAGTGGCCCGCGTGAAACTGCTGATCGACGGCGAATGGGTCGAGTCGCAATCCGGCGAATGGCTGGACGTGGTCAACCCGGCGACACAGCAAGTGCTGGCCAAGGTGCCGTTTGCCACCGCCGCTGAAGTGGACGCCGCCGTCGCCGCCGCGCACAAGGCCTTCAAGACCTGGCGCGACACGCCCATCGGCGCGCGCATGCGCATCATGCTCAAGCTGCAGGCGTTGATTCGCGAGCATTCCAAACGCATCGCCGTGGTGCTCAGTGCCGAACAGGGCAAGACCATCGCCGACGCCGAGGGCGACATCTTTCGCGGCCTCGAAGTGGTCGAGCACGCCTGCTCCATCGGCACCCTGCAGATGGGCGAGTTCGCCGAGAACGTCGCAGGCGGCGTCGACACTTACACCTTGCGCCAGCCACTGGGCGTGTGTGCGGGCATCACACCGTTCAACTTCCCGGCGATGATTCCGCTGTGGATGTTCCCGATGGCCATCGCCTGCGGCAACACCTTCGTGCTCAAGCCATCCGAACAGGACCCGATGTCGACCATGCTGCTGGTGGAACTGGCGGTCGAGGCCGGGGTTCCGGCGGGCGTGCTCAACGTCGTGCACGGCGGCAAGGAGGTGGTGGACGCGATCTGCACCCACAAGGACATCAAGGCGATTTCCTTCGTCGGTTCGACCGCGGTCGGCACCCACGTCTATGACCTGGCGGGCAAGCACGGTAAGCGCGTGCAGTCGATGATGGGCGCCAAGAACCACGCCGTGGTGCTGGCCGATGCCAACCGCGAGCAGACCCTCAACGCACTGGTGGGCGCAGGTTTTGGTGCGGCCGGGCAGCGCTGCATGGCGACCTCGGTGGTGGTGCTGGTCGGCGCGTCGAAGCAGTGGATTCCTGACCTCAAGGCACTGGCGCAGAAGCTCAAGGTCAATGCCGGGAACGAGCCAGGCACCGATGTCGGGCCGGTGATTTCAAAGCGTGCCAGGCAGCGGATCCTGGACCTGATCGAAAGCGGCGTTGAGGAAGGCGCGAAGCTGGAACTGGACGGCCGCGGGATCCAGGTGGCCGGTTACGAGGAGGGCAACTTTGTCGGCCCGACCCTGTTCACCGGTGTGACCACCCAGATGCAGATCTACACCCAGGAAATCTTCGGGCCGGTGCTCTGTGTCATCGAAGTCGACACCCTGGATCAGGCCATCGAGCTGGTCAACGCCAACCCCTTCGGCAACGGCGTCGGCCTGTTCACCCAGAGCGGCGCGGCGGCGCGCAAATTCCAGAGCGAAATCGACATCGGCCAGGTGGGCATCAACATCCCGATTCCGGTGCCGGTGCCGTTCTTCAGCTTCACCGGCTCGCGCGGCTCGAAACTCGGCGATCTGGGCCCGTACGGCAAACAGGTGGTGCAGTTCTACACTCAGACCAAGACCGTCACCAGCCGCTGGTTCGACGACGACAGCGTGAATGACGGAGTGAACACGACGATCAATCTGCGCTGAGCAGCGCTGACGTCATACCGCTGTAGGAGCGCGCTTGCCCGCGATGGCGTCGTGTCAGACACCACCATAGGCACAGACACACCGCAATCGCGGGCAAGCGCGCTCCTACGGGGGCTGCTTGAATCAGTAAAGGAGAACACCATGAAAATCGCATTCATCGGTCTGGGCAACATGGGTGCGCCGATGGCGCGCAACCTGATCCGGGCCGGGCATCAGCTGCATCTGTTCGACCTCAACAAGCAGGTGCTGGCCGAGTTGTCGGAGCTGGGCAGCCGCATCAGCGAGTCGCCCAGACACGCCGCAGAAGGGGCAGAGCTGGTCATCACCATGCTCCCGGCGGCCGCTCATGTGCGGGCGGTCTATCTGAACGAGGACGGCGTGCTGGCCGGGATTTCCGCCGGCGTGCCTGCGGTGGATTGCAGCACCATCGATCCGCAGACCATCCGCGATGTCGCCGCCGTGGCCGCCAGGCAAGGTGTGGTGGTGGGCGATGCGCCGGTGTCCGGTGGCACGGGCGGCGCACAAGCTGGCACCCTGACCTTCATGGTTGGCGCGAGCCTGGAGCATTACACCGTGCTCAAGCCGATCCTGGCGCAGATGGGCCGCAACATCGTGCATTGCGGCGATGTGGGCACCGGGCAGATCGCCAAGATCTGCAACAACATGCTGCTGGGAATTTCCATGATCGGCGTGTCCGAGGCCATGGCCCTGGGCGACCGGCTGGGGATCGACACGGCGGTGCTGGCCACGATCATCAACAGCTCGACCGGGCGCTGCTGGAGTTCGGAGATGTACAACCCCTGGCCCGGCATCGTCGAAACCGCGCCGGCTTCGCGGGGATACACTGGCGGTTTTGGTGCCGAGCTGATGCTCAAGGACCTGGGCCTGGCCACCGACGCAGCCAAGGCGGCGCATCAACCGGTGATCCTCGGCGCCATCGCCCATCAGCTGTATCAGGCGATGAGTTTGCGTGGGGATGGCGGGAAGGATTTTTCGGCGGTAATTGAGGGGTATTTGAAGAAAAGCTGACAGACCACCTGTAGGAGCGCGCTTGCCCGCGATTGCGTCAGACCAGACACATGTCTGGTGAATGACACACCGCCGTCGCGGGCAAGCGCGCTCCTACGGGGTACTCAGGCGCGGGGGCCGTTGTAGTCCTTGGCCCATTTCTCCTGCGCGACCAACTGCGCCTTGAACCGCTCGACCTGCTCCGCCACGCGCACCGGCGAGGTGCCACCCCAGCCACTGCGGGCTGCCAGGGCAGCATCCAGGGTCAGGGCTTGCAGCACTTCAGGCGTCAGCCGTGCATCGGTGTCAGCCAGCATCTGCGGGGTCAACTCCTCAAGGCCTATCTCTTGCGCTTCGCACAGTTGCACCAGTTGCCCGGTGATCTCGTGGGCCTCCTTGAACGGCACGCCGCGCACCGCCAGCCAGTCCGCAACTTCGGTGGCCAGAGTGAAGCCCAACGGCGCCTGACGCAGCAGTTCGTCCTTGCGCACGGTCATGGTCCGCACCATTCCCGCGAACGCCGGGAGCACCAGATCCAGAGTATCCACCGCGTCGAACACTGCGTGTTTGTCTTCGCTCAAATCACGGTTGTAAGACAGCGGCTGGGCCTTGAGCACGGACAGAATCGCCGTCAGCGAACCGATCAGACGGCCTGACTTGCCCCGGGCCAGTTCGGCGATGTCGGGGTTTTTCTTCTGCGGCATGATCGAGCTGCCGGTGGCATAGGCATCGTCCAGCTCGACCCAGCGGAACTGCCGTGAAGTCCACAGGCAGAATTCCTCGGCCATGCGCGAGATGTTGATGCCCAGCATGCTGGCGCAGAACAGGAATTCGGCGACGTGATCGCGGCTGGCGACGGCGTCGATGGAGTTCTCGCACGGGCCTGCGTAACCCAGCTCTTTCGCCGAACTTTGCAGGTCGCGGGCGATGGCCGAGCCCGCCATGGCCGCCGCGCCCAAGGGCGAAAGGCTGAAGCGGCGGTCCCAGTCCTGCAGGCGCTGGATATCCCTGGAAATCGCCTGGGCATGAGCCATGAGGTGATGGGCGAAGACAATCGGCTGGGCCTGCTGCAGGTGCGTGAAACCGGGGGCGATGGTGTGCAGGTGCTGTTCGGCCTGGGCGACCAGGGCCTGTTGCAGCTCGAGGATCGACAGGGTCAGGGTGCGGACCCGGTCCCGCAGGAACAGGCGCATGTCGTTGGCGGTCTGGTCGTTGCGCGAGCGACCGGCTCGCAGCTTGCCGCCCAGCGCGCCGAGGCGTTCGGTCAACAGGCGCTCGATGAAGGTGTGCACGTCCTCGTCGGCGGCGATGGGCTGAACCTTGTCCTCGGCGAAGTCGTGCTTGATCGATTCGAGGCAGGCGATGATGCGATCGGTTTCATCGGCGCTCAACAGGCCTGCGCGTTGCAGTTCATGGGCGTGGGCGCGAGAGCCTGCGACGTCGTAGGGCGTCATGCGGAAATACACGGCAGGCGAGCGCGACAGGTTGGCCATGGCCTCAGCGGGACCGGATTTGAACCGCGCCCCCCACAGGCGTTCGGTGGTATCGGACATCAGCATTCTCCCTCGGATACGTGGAGGGCCGATCCTAGGAAAAACCAGCGGGCGGGGACATGGTTCAAATGGCAAGTGGACTTGGCAGAAATGGAAACCTGCCAGCTTTTGATTCCGTAGCAGCACGGCTTGCCGGCGGGGGCGGCGTATCAGACGGCAAATTCGTCATAGATACATCGCTCCCGCCGGCAAGCCGTGCTGCTACGGTGATGTGCGAAGCGGCCGTAGGGTCAGAACGGTTTGTAAGGCAGGAACTTGCCGTCCAGGGTGATCACCGCGCGGGAGCCGCCTTCCGGGTCTTCGACCTTCTTGATGTCCATCTTGAAGTTGATGGCGCTGATAATGCCGTCGCCGAACTGCTCGTGGACGATGGCTTTCAAGGTGGTGCCGTAGACCTGGATCATCTCGTAGAAGCGATAGACAGTCGGGTCGGTCGGTACGCCGTGGCCGATGCTGCCGCGCAGCGGGATGGATTGCAGCTGGCGAACGTCGTCATCGTTGAGCTCCAGGCGCTGGCCGATGATCTGCGCGACGTTGGCGGGCAGCGGGTGTTGGCCCAGCAGCGCGGCGGTGACGTAGGTCAGGCTCAGGCCGGTGCCTTCGGCCAGTTGCTCGAACGACAGGCCCTTCTGCGACTTGATGTCGATGATCTTGGCGGTCAGGGCCAGGCTTGGATCTTGATAGGCGTTGGACTGTTGCATGGTGATTCTCCTCGGGGACGGGTGTGGGGTTCAGGCGACGTCGCTGTTGCGTTGGGCCTGTAGAGCGTAGGTGTGGGGGTGGCGGGCCAGCGGCACGAAGCGACGGGTTGCGCCATCGAGCGCGTCGACCGTGCCGGTTTCGATGTCGTAGACCCAGCCGTGCAGGTTCAGGCGGCCTTGCTCCAGGGCCAGGCGCACGCTGGGGTGAGTCTGGATATTGGCCAGTTGGGCGATGACGTTTTCACGGACCATCGAGCCCACCTTGGCGGTGTCACTCACATGGCTGCGGGCGCTGTTGATGACGCGCGCCGACTCGGCGTGACGCAACCAGCTGGCCACGGCAGGCAGGTGGTCCATGCATTTGCACTGGGCGATGGCGGTCATGGCGCCGCAGTCGGAGTGGCCGCAGATCACGATGTCGGTCACGCCGAGCACCGCGACCGCGTATTCCACCGTGGCCGACACACCGCCCGGTTCAGGGCCGTAGGAGGGCACGATGTTGCCCGCATTGCGGATCACGAACAGCTCGCCGGGCTCCTGCTGGGTCAGCAGCTCCGGGACCACGCGGCTGTCGGAGCAAGTGATGAACAGGGTGGCCGGGCTTTGTGTGCTGGCCAGGTGTTTGAACAGTTCGGCGCGTTTGGGGAACGCTTCGCTCTGGAATTTGAGCAGACCGTCGATGAGCGCTTTCATGGCAATGGACCTGTTGGCTGGTGTCTGTGGAGTCGTGCTGTGGGATCGATACTGATCTCGCCCTGCTATAGCGTCCAAGACCCATCTACAATAGTTTCTATAAGTGATGCCTATAGGAATCAGCCATGCTGCTGCGTCATCTCAAATACCTGTTGGCCGTGGCCGATCACGGCAATTTCAGCCGCGCCGCCCAGGCGTTGCACGTCTCGCAACCGACCCTGTCGCAGCAGATCCGGCAACTGGAAGAAAGCCTTGGCGCCGAGCTGCTCGACCGCTCTGCGCGGGTGGTCAGGCCCACCGATGCCGGAGCGGCGTACATCGAGTACGCGCGCAAGGTGATGCGTGATCTGGAGGCCGCCAACCGGGCGATCCACGACGTGAAGGACCTTTCGCGGGGCACCCTGCGGCTGGCGATGACGCCGACTTTCATGGCGTACCTTGCCGGACCGCTGATTCGCGAATTCAGCAGCCGGCACCCGGGTATTCGCCTGAGTGTGTTCGAGCTGTCGCTGGACGAGATCGAGGCGCGGCTGGCCGATGACAGCCTCGACCTGGCCATTGCCTTCACCGGCGTGCGCGACCCGGACATCGACTGCGTGCCGCTGTTCGTGGAAACCCTCAGCGTGATGGTGGGGCAGGTCCATCCGCTGTTCGGGCGCGAAGCGGCGCTGACAGGCGAGGAGCTGGCGAGCCTGCCGCTGGTGCTGCTGACCAGGGATTTCATCACCCGCACCAGCATCGATGATTACTGCCGCGAGCATGGCATCGCGCCCACGGTGAACATGCAGGCCAATTCAGTCAGCGCGATTCTGGAGATCGTGCGGCATATGCCGGTGGCCACGATCCTGCCCCAGGACACCGCCACCCAGGCGCGCGGGGTGTTCGCGATCCCGCTGCATAGTGGCGCGCCGCAACGCAGCGCCGCACTGCTGCGCAGGCGCAATGCCTGGCAGAGCGCGGCGTCGGTGGAGTTCGTGCGTACCTTGAATCGCTGGTGCGAGGGGCTCAAGCAGCCTTAACCGCCGACCACGATCCTGCCGATCATCTGCGGGTGCAGCGCGCAGAAATACTCGAACGTGCCGGCGTTATCGAACTGGAAAGTGAAGCTGTCGTCGGTATCCAGCGCCGCCGAGTGGAAGGCCTTGTGGGTTTCCATGACGGTGTGGGGGATCTGGTCGTCGTTGACCCAGGTCACCGTGCTGCCCACGGGAATGTTCAGTTGCGTGGGGGCGAACATGAAGTCCTTGATGTTGATGCGCACGTCCTGGGCGAAGGCGGGGAGGGTGATGATGAGAGTCGAGAGCAAAGCGGCGTGGATGAGGGTTTTCATGATTGATCCGTGTTTTTGGGTTGTGGCTAGGCCAGGGTTGAATCAATCAACGCCAACGGATGCTCGCCCTGGGTGGCGCGCACATCGGTGATGCCCAGGTAATTGCGCAACTGATCGGCGGGCACCGTGAGCGGGCCGGGGGAGGGCGCCATGCCGGGGGCGGGCTGCGGGTAGGCCGTGCCGCGGGCCGTATGAAAGGTAATGTTGCCCTCGACCTTCTGGATCACCTGATGAATGTGGCCGTTGAGCACCGTGACCGAGCCGTAGTTGCGCAGCATGGCAATCGCCTGGTCGCCGTCCTCGGTGCCCCAGCCCCAGGGCTGATACAGCGTCCACAATGGAATGTGGGTGAACACCACCACCGGCGTGCTGGCCGACACTGCCCGCAGGTCGTCGGCCAGCCACGCCAGTTGATCGGCACCCAGGTTGGCTTCACGCCCGGCCTGGAAATTGAACACGTTCACCAGGGCGATGAAGTGCACGCCATGGTCGTCGAAGCTGTACCAGCCTTTGCCTTTCGTGCCCTTGCCGTAGCGCTCCAGATACAGCTTGCCGCCGCCTTCATCGAGCGTGTCGTGCTCACCGGGCACATAATGCACGGGGGCGGGCAGTCCCTTGAGAATTTGCGCGGCGGTGTCGAATTCCGCCGCCTTGGACAGGTGCGTGATGTCTCCGGTGTGCAGGATCAGTGAGGGTGGCCGGGGCAGAGCGACCACCTTGCCGATGGCTTCCTGCAAAGTCTTCACCGGCTCCGGGTTGGCCTCCTTGTTGAAGCCGATGTGCGAATCGCTGATCTGCACGAATTGAAACGTGCTGTTCATCGCTGCAGGGTCAGTGGGCTGACCGTTGTTGTCCAGCGCGAAGGCACGCGGCACGCCACCGGCCATGGCCCAGATCACGCCCGCGCCGGCCCAGGCCGAGCACTTGAGCAAGGTTCGGCGGTCAGGGTCGAGCGGGCCGTCGGTGCGTTTTTCGGATGGGGTGCGGTGGCGGTTCATGGCGGTGCCCTCGGTGATGGCTCGGTAATTGAGCGGACACCCTTTACAACCCCGCGCCATGAGCTTTTATTCCGGGTGCAAAAATATGTTTTTTTCCGGGAATAAAACCTGGGCGGGCGCGGTTATAGGGGGATCAGTGACCGGAGCCGACATGAAGCGATTCGAGGAATTGTTCGCGCCCCACATGGACGCCGCCTACAACCTCGCCCGTTGGCTGACAGGCGATGAGAGCGCGGCGCAGGATGTGGTGCAGGCCAGCGCATTCCGGGCGTTTCGCTTCGTGCATCAATTCGTCGACGGCAATCCCAAGGCCTGGTTCCTGACCATCGTGCGCCATGAAAGCTACGGCTGGCTCAAGGCAGCGGCGGGTGGGCGCTGGGTGGCGCTGGGGGATGAAATCGCCGAGGACGACTTGGCGCTCAGCCACGCACAGACCCCTGAGGTGCTGGCCATGCATGCCGAAGATGCCGCCCTGCTGCAGCGAGCTTTGCAGGCGCTGGCTCCGGCGTTTCGCGAGGTGATCGTGCTCAAGGAACTTGAAGACCTGGCCTATAAGGACATTGCCCGGGTGGTGGATATTCCCATCGGTACGGTGATGTCGCGCCTGGCCCGGGCGCGGTCGATGCTCAGGCTCGAATTGCTGAGGTTGCATGCCCATGACTGACCTCACGTGTGCCACTTGCCGGGTCAGCCTTCACGGTTATCTGGATGATGAACTGGACGCCGCCGCAGCGGCTGAAATCGTCACGCATCTGCAGGGCTGCGCCGAGTGTCGGCAGCAGTACGATCAGGCCAGGCTGTTGACCGACAGCGTCAAGCGCCACGCGCCCTACTACGCCGCGCCGGACCTGCTGGTGCGCAGTGTGTTTGCGCCCCCGCCGGCACAGCGCGTGTCGTGGCTGGCGAGGGCCAAGGGCTGGCTGGCACCGGCGTTTTCCGCGGCGGCTCTGGCGCTGGCGTTGGTGTTGTACATCGCCAGGCCAACCGGCGAGCAGCCGTGGATGGAGGAGGCGGTGTCGAGCCACGTGCGCTCGCTGATGGCCGGGCATCTGAATGACGTGGCCTCATCGGACCGGCACACGGTCAAGCCCTGGTTCACCGGCAAGCTGGACTTTTCGCCGCCGGTACATGACTTCGCCGCGCAAGGCTATCCGCTGCTCGGCGGACGGCTGGACTACCTGCAACATCAGACGGCGGCGGCCTTGTCATACGGGCGGGCGAAGCACGTGATCAACCTGTTCATCGTGCCGACCACAGAGGCCGACACGCCGCGCCAGGATCAGTCGCTGCGTGGCTACAACATCGTGGTCTGGCAGCAGAATCACATGCGCTTCATCGCGGTGTCGGATGTGGAGAGGGGGGAGCTTGAGGCGTTCAGTGCGCTGGTGGAAAAGGGGCTTTGAATCTTAACGGTGATGCCATGCCAACAGCGATCCGTAGCAGCGCGGCTTGCCGGCGGGAGCGGTGTATCAGACGGCACATTCGTCACAGACACACCGCCCCCGCCGGCAAGCGGAACGCCGCCCGGCCGGGCTGCTACGGGGGGGCGCGGCGTTTGCCTGATCAGGCAAACACGAAATACTTGCGCACGGTCTCGACCACTTCCCAGGTGCCTTTCATGCCGGGTTCGATGATGAACTTGTCGCCGGCCTTCAGGTGGATCGGCTCTTTCCCTTCAGGGGTGATGATGCAGTAGCCTTCCTGGAAGTCGCAGTATTCCCACTTCACGTACTCGACGTACCATTTGCCCGGGGTGCAGATCCAGGTGCCCATGATCTTCTCGCCGTCGGCGCTGGTGTAGGCGTTGAGGTTGACGGTGTGCGGGTCGCCGCCGATGCGCTCCCATTTGCAGGCGTCTACGACGGGCAGTGGCGTGGTGTCGCGAAGAAGGACGATCGAGTTGCTCATGACAGCTCCAGATGAGGTTGCGAAAGTTGCGCTCGCGTACCTTAGGGGCGTCGTGGCGGGGTCAGTTGTCTGTGCTCGACATCGAGGTGTCCATTAACGCAGTTTCAGCCCCCAGATGACGCACCAGCGCCTTGGCGTATTCGGGTAGTACGGTAAAGTCCGGCGCGCACAGCAGCAGCTTGCGGTCGGCCCAGGGTTCCCTCAGCTGTTGGGCCTTCAATCGCCCTAAACCTGCGAACCGCTCGACCGCCGCCTGCGGCACCACACCCAGCCCTGCGCCATGCATGACCATGCGCATCACCCCGTCGAAACTCTCGGCCCGCACCCGGGTTTTCAGGCGTCGGCCCAGGTGCAGCGCCTGTTCTTCCAGATAGATCGCCATGGCGCTGTTCACGCCCAGGCCGACGAATTCGTATTCCAGCGCCTGGCTGAAGCGCACCTGGTGCAACTGCGCCAACGGATGATCGGCTGGCATGACGAGGCTCAGCGGGTCGGCGCAGAAGGGCAGGGTTTGCAGGTCACTGGCGTCTACGGCGTTGGAGATGATGCCGATGTCCGCCGTGCCATGGCGCACAGCGTGGAGGATGCGCAGGCTGGGGTGTTCTTCAAGGTTGATGTCGATATTGGGATGGGTCGCCAGAAAGCCCGCCAGCCGTTCGGGCAGGTATTCGCTCAGCGCCGAGGTGTTGCACAAGAGGCGAATCTGGCCCTTGAAGCCCTGAGCGTAATCCGTGAGGTCGGCCTGCATGCGCTCGACCTGACGCAAGATCAGCCGCGCGTGCTGGGCCAGCGCCTTGCCCGCAGCGGTGGGCGTGACCCCGCGTCGACCACGTTCGAGCAGGGCGATGCCCAGAGACGATTCGAGCCCGCGAATCCGCGCACTGGCCGAGGCCAGGGACAGGTGGCTCAATGCAGCGCCAGCCGTGATATTGCCTGCTTCGCTGACGTTGAGGAAAAGCTTGAGGTCGATCAGGTCGAATGGCATGGCGGATTCCGCTTGGTGGACGCATCCGTAGCAGCACGGCTTGCCGGCGGGAGCGTCGTGTCAGGCAGCACATCACTCTCTGATACACCGCCCCCGCCGGCAAGCCGTGCTGCTACGGGTGTGTGTGGTGGGTATGTAAAAGCCGAAGGCTGGCTCAATATATCGCAGATTTTCAACGGCGCAGAACCGGCTCACCATACCCCCATGAATACTTTCCTCGCGCTGTATCAAAACATTGGCTGGAGCCTGACAGCTCTGGTGTTGCTCACTTTCCTGCTGGCCGGCACGGTCAAGGGGGTGATCGGCATGGGCCTGCCCACCGTCGCCATGGGGCTTTTGGGCGTGGCTATGCTGCCGACGCAGGCTGCCGCGCTGTTGCTGATCCCCTCGACCTTCACCAACTTCTGGCAACTGGCGGCAGGTGGCCATCTGCGCAGTTGTCTGGCCAGGCTCTGGCCGCTGCTGGCGATGATCGTCGTCGGCACGGCGCTGGGCTCGTACCTGCTGGGCATGGGCAGCGCCCACAGCATGGGCCGGGCGTTGGGCGGGGCGTTATTCGTCTATGCGATGTGCGGGCTGTTCCTGCCCACGCTGAAAGTGCCATCCCGCGCCGAGCCGTGGCTGGGGCCGCTGTGTGGGCTGGTCACCGGGCTGATTACCTCGGCAACCGGCGTGTTCGTGATCCCGGCAGTGCCGTACATTCAGGGGCTGGGTCTGGACCGCAACCAGTTGGTGCAGGCACTGGGGCTGTCGTTCACCGTCTCGACCCTCGCCCTGGGTGCGGGGCTGTTCTGGAACAATGCGCTGGGCAGCGCCGAGATGAGTGCCTCGTTGCTGGCGGTGATCCCGGCGCTGTTGGGCATGATGATCGGCCAATGGCTGCGTCAGCGCATCAGCGCCCTGGTGTTCAAGCGCGTGTTTTTCATCGGCATGGCGATGCTCGGCCTGCACCTGCTGATTACCGGTTGACTCAGCGAACGGCAGACGAGGGGCTGATCATGTCGACGCGACGGATATCGAAATCCCGCACCAGGTAATCCATGCGTCGCTCGAAAAAACTCGCCATGTGCGGCAGGGCAGAGTGCACGTCCAGATGCGCCGTCGATTGCCAGATCTCATAAAAGATAAACAGCGTCGGGTCCTGCTGGTCGCGCAGCATGTGGTACTCGATGCAGCCGTCTTCGCTACGGCTGGCCGCCACATAGCTGCTGAACAAAGCTTCGAACTCGGCCGCTTTTTCAGGCTTGGTCTGGGCATGAAGGATGAAACCGTGCAGCTCGCTCATAGCGGCCTCCTGTGATGAAAGTGGCCAAATTCTAAGTCAACAATTGCTCGCGAATTTGTGCTTTTTAAGCAAAGGTTTTTTGCCTGTGTTCTAAACGGCGCTAATATCCAGGCTGTTTTGAGCGGAGGACAACAGTGAAAGCCCGATCCGATGAATTGCAGGTGTTTGTCTGCGTGATTGAAAGCGGCTCGATTTCGGCCGCCGCCGAACAGATGGGGCAGACCCCATCGGCCATCAGCCGCACCCTGTCCCGGCTGGAGGCCAAGCTCGACACCACGTTGATCAACCGCACCACGCGGCGCATGGACCTGACCGAGGAGGGCAAGTTCTTCCTTGAGCGTGCGCGGCAGATTCTGGGCCAGATGGAAGACCTCGAAGAACGCATGTCGCTGCGCCAGCAGACGCCTTCCGGGCGCTTGCGGATCAATGCCGCATCGCCTTTCATGTTGCATTCCATCGTGCCGTATGTGGCCGAGTTTCGTACGCTCTACCCGGACATCCAGCTGGAGTTGAACAGCAACGATCTGATCATCGATCTGCTGGAGCAGAGCACCGACGTGGCGATCCGCATCGGCGCGCTGGCGGATTCGACCCTGCATGCCCGAGCGCTGGGCACCAGCCCGCTGAACATTCTGGCCAGCCCCGATTACCTGAAAAAACACGGCACGCCCAAGAGCGTCGAGGCGCTGAACGGGCATTCGCTGTTGGGCTTCACCCAGACTGAAACCCTGAACCACTGGCCCTTGCGTCATGCTGGCGGCGACCGTCTGTTCATTCAGCCGACGGTGTCCGCGTCCAGCGGTGAGACCCTGCGCCAACTGGCGTTGGCGGGGGAGGGCATCGTCTGCCTGTCGCACTTCATGACCCACGAAGACATCCGCGCCGGGCGGCTCAAAGTGATCCTCTCCCAGGCCAACAGCGGCTATCGCCAGCCGATCCACGCGGTGTACTACCGCAACTCGCAGCTGGCGCTGCGGATTCAATGCTTTCTGGATTTCATTGCGCAGAAGCTGGCGGTCTACGCCGCTTGATGATTCTGCCGAAGGCGTAGGAGCGCGCTTGCCCGCGATTGCGGTGTGTCATATGGCATCGATGTGTCTGACACGACGTCATCGCGGGCAAGCGCGCTCCTACAAGGGTTGCGCGGCGCCGGAGAATTCTGCGCGCAGCATCTCCACGAACGCCTCCCGCGCCGGGTGGTGTTCGGCGTTTTCGTGCCAGTAGAACAGGTTGTCGATAGACGTCAGTTCGGCGAATTCATAACCGACCCAGCCCGAGCCTTTGTGGTACTGCTCGAACACCCCCTTGGGCACCAGCGCCACGCCAGCGCCGGCACTGACGCAACCGACGATGGTGCCGTAGCTGGCGATGCTGATGATCGGCTGGCTCTGACCGTTGTTCAGCAGCCAGCGCTCAAGCGCCGCGCGATAGGGGCAGCCCTCGGGCCACATGAAGATCGACTTGCCGGCCAGGTCCGCCGCGCTGCGGATCGGCCCCAGGGATTCGGCGGCGATCAGCACCAGGTCCTCGCGGTACATGGAGGTGCGCTTGAGGCGCGGGCGTTTGACGTCGATGGCGACAATCGCGCCATCGAGCTTGTGGTTGAGGGTGGCGTCGAGCAGTTGCGGGCCGGTGCCGGTGGTCAGTTCTAGGGAGACGTCGGGATAGCGCGCATGAAAACGCGCCAGCAATCGAGGCAGCCGCGAGGTGGCGGACGACTCGATGGCGCCGATGCGCAAAGGCCCGGAAGGCGCCGCATCAGGATGCACCGCGCGCTTGGCTTCCTCGGCCAGGCTGAGCATTCGTGCGGCGTAGTTCAGAAAGATTTCCCCGGCAGGGCTGATGCGCAATCCGCGCCCATGGCGGAAGAACAGCTCGGTCCCAAGCTCCGCCTCCAGCGCCTTGATGCGCGCCGTGACATTCGACGGCACGCAGTGCAGCAACTCGGCTGCGCGGGCAATGCTGCCGGTGTCGGCAACGGTCTTGAACATGCGAAGCTGGGCCAGTTCCATGCATCACCAAAAGTGAACGGTTGAGTCATTATTGTTCGGTTGTGGTGAGCATAAGTTGTTTCGATACTCATTGCCAAAGGGGTCTTTCGGCAGGAGTGGGAACATGAGCGTGGTGAGTGAGCCGGTGGTGATTGCGCCCGGTGGTCAGGAACTGAATGTCCGCTGGCAGGGGGTGAAAGTCGCGTTGGCGACGGTCTTCGTGATCGCCTGTTGGGGTTACTCGCCGGCGGGGATTCGCATCGGATTGCTGGCCTACGATCCGGGGCACCTGGCCCTGTTGCGGTTTCTGATTGCCTCGGTGTTCATGGCGCTGATCGCCTCGTCGATGAAAATCAGCTTGCCGCGCCTGCGGGATCTGCCATTGCTGGCGGTGTTGGGCTTTTTCGCGGTCAGCCTCCACCACATCGCCCTCAACTTCGGCCAGCCGGGAGTGAGCGCAGGAGCGTCAAGCGTGCTGATCCAGTCGATGCCGCTGTTCACCGCGCTGCTGGCGCATTTCGTGTTCAAGGAGCGGGTCAACCCCTGGCGCTGGTTCTGCGTGACGTGGGGGCTGGTCGGTGTGGGAATCGTGATTCTGGGAGATCGCGGGTTTGGCCATGTCGATGCTCGCGCCCTGTTGATCCTCTTGGCGGCGTTCTCCTGGAGCCTGTATTTCTCTCTGCAAAGGCGCCACAGCCATCGCTATGACGGGCTGACCATGGTCTGCTACACGGTCTGGGCCGGTACGTTTTTTCTGCTGGTGTACTTGCCGGGGCTGGTCGGCGAGATCGTCAATGCGCCGCTGCGGGTCAATGTGGCGGTGGGTGTCCTGGGGCTGTTCCCCAGTGCGCTGGCCTACCTGGCCTGGGCCTATGTGCTCAAGCACATGGAGGCCAGCCGCGCCACGATGAGCCTGTACCTCACGCCACCCATGGCGATTGCCATCGCTTCGGTGCTGTTGGGTGAAATCCCCTCGCCGATGGTGATCGTGGGGGCGGTCGTGGTGTTGAGCAGTGTGGTGGCGTTGAATCTTCGCAGGTAGCGGGTAGGGCGACTTGTAGGAGCGCGCTTGCCCGCGACGACGGTGTACCGGAGATCACAGATGCGCCAGATACTCCGCCATCGCGGGCAAGCGCGCTCCTACGGCCGGGGGGGGGCATTCGTGATTTCTACGCAAGAGTCATTTGGCGCGGCGGTGGTTTTTTGCAAGGAATCCCGGGCAGATACTGTGTCCATCTTTTCCACGACACGGGATCACGCTCATGAATATCTTCATCTCCGGCGCAGCAGGTTTCATTGGTGGCTCCATCGCAACCGGCCTTACCCGCAAGGGCCACCACGTCACGGGCCTGGTGCGCAGCGCCGAGCAGGCGGACGAGCTCAAGGCATTGGGCATGTCGGCGGTCGTCGGCACCCTGGATGACAAGGCGCTGCTGATCGAGCAGGCGCGCAAGGCCGACGCGGTCATCAACGCTGCCAGCAGCGACCACCGTGGCGCGGTCGAGGCGTTGATCGAGGGCCTCAAAGGTTCCAACAAACCATTTCTGCACACCAGCGGTTCGAGCATCGTCGGCGATGCGTCGGGCGGCAAGGGCACCGACAAGATCTACTACGAAGGCCAGTTGCCTGCCGCCACCCCGGACAAGGCCGCTCGCGTGGCCATCGACGATCTGGTGCTGGCCGCAGCGCAACAGGGCGTGCGTTCGGCAGTGCTCTGCAACACATTGATCTACGGCCACAGCCTGGGCGTCAACCGCGACAGCGTGCAGTTGCCGCGCCTGCTCAAACAGGCTCGCAAGAGCGGCGTGGTGCGTCATGTCGGCACCGGCGGCAACATCTGGTCCAACGTGCACATCGATGATGTGGTCGAGCTGTATGCACTGGCGCTGGAGAACAATCCCGCCGGCACCTTCTATTTTGTAGAGAGCGGCGAAGCCTCGTTCCTCGACATGAGCAACGCCATGGCGCACGCGATGGGCCTGGGCAAGGCGCAGGACTGGCCGCTCAAGGACGCAGAAGCCGAATGGGGTTATGAAATGGCCAACTATGGCCTGGGCTCGAACAGCCGTGTCCGCGGCAAGAACGCCCGCGAACTGCTGGGCTGGGCGCCCAAGCGTACGTCGGTGATCGAGTGGATCGAGAACGACATGCTCAAGGGGTAATGGGGCTTTGAACCCAGACCCGTAGCAGCACGGCTTGCCGGCGGGGGCGTCCTCAAGATCGCTCCCGCCGGCAAGCCGTGCTGCTACGGTCACATTTGCCGATACACAGCGGCCACCTTCGGGTGGCCGTTTGCGTTAGTCTCGTCAGCATTCAGACAGCCTCCACAGACCAGTCTATTGCATCCCGCAATCAAGGAAGCCCTATGCGCGTCGTGACCCTCAAGACCCTCGCCTTATCGGTAGTCTTTGCCGTCAGTTCCCCGGTTTACGCGGCCATCGTCCTGGAAGGCGGCGCCGTTGCAGCGCCCGATCAGTACGGCGCGCAGGTCGCTGCGCAAATCCTCAAGAAGGGCGGTAACGCCGTCGATGCCGCCGTGGCCACCGCCTTCACCCTGGCCGTGACGTACCCGGAGGCGGGCAATATCGGCGGTGGTGGCTTCATGACCCTGTTCATGAACGGTCGGCCCTATTTCATCGACTACCGCGAAACCGCTCCCAAAGCCGCGACCCGCGACATGTACCTGGATGAGAAGGGCGAGGTGATTCCCGGCATGAGCCTGGTGGGCGCTCGCGCTTCGGGCGTGCCGGGCACGGTGATGGGCTTGTGGGAGGCGCACAGGAAATTCGGCAAGTTGCCCTGGGCCGAACTGCTGACACCGGCCATCGGTTACGCGAAGAGCGGTTTCAAGGTCGCCGACAAACAGAACATGTACGGCACCGAGGCCCTCAAGCAGCTCGAGGGCAAGACCAACTTCGCCGATTACTTCGGCACCATGAAAGCCGGCGAACTGTTCCGTCAGCCGGAGTTGGCCCAGACCCTGGAGCGCATCGCCGACAAAGGCGCCAGCGAGTTCTATCAGGGCCAGACTGCCGACCTGCTGGTGGCCCAGATGCAACACGACAACGGCTTGATCACCAAACAGGACCTGGCCGACTACAAGGCCGTGTGGCGCAAGCCGTTGCACGTGAACTTCAACGGCAACACCCTGTACACCGCACCGCTGCCCAGTTCCGGCGGCGTGGCGCTGGCGCAACTGATCGGCATCAAGCAGCAACTGGCCGAGGATTTCAAAGGTGTGCCCCTGAACTCGGCGCGTTACGTGCACTTGCTCGCCGAGATCGAGAAGCGGGTGTTTGCCGATCGCGCCAACTATCTGGGCGATCCGGATTTCTCCAAGGCACCGGTGAGCGAACTGACCGATCAGGTCTACCTGGCCCAGCGCGCCCATGAGATCAACCCGACGGCGATTTCCCCGACCGAAAACATCAAGCCCGGACTCGAATCGCACCAGACCACCCACTTCTCCATCGTCGACGCCAAGGGCAATGCGGTCAGCAACACCTACACCCTGAACTGGGACTACGGCAGTGGCGTGGTGGTCAAGGGCGCGGGCTTCTTGATGAACGACGAGATGGATGACTTCAGTTCCAAACCCGGCGTGGCCAACGCCTTTGGTGTAGTGGGAGGCGATGCCAATGCCATCGAGCCGGGCAAGCGCATGCTTTCATCCATGAGCCCAAGCCTTGTGACCCGCGACGGCGCGGTGACGCTGGTGCTGGGCACGCCGGGTGGCTCGCGGATTTTCACCACGGTGTTTCAGGTGCTCAACAATCTGTATGACTTCAACATGCCGCTCAAGGACGCGGTGGCGGCGCAGCGCGTACATCATCAGTTGCTGCCCAAGGACACGATCTTCACCGAGCGCTTCGCGCCGATGTCTGTGCAGGTCGCCGATGAGTTGAAGGCGATGGGCTACACGATCAAGGATCAGAATTGGGCGATGGGCAATGTGCAGGCGATCAGGATCAACGGCACGAAGGTCGAAACCGCAGCGGATCCGCGGGGGAGGGGTGTGGGGATGGTGGTGAAGTGACAGGCTGACTCGGTTCTTGCCACTTGCACAAAACAACTGTGGGAGTGAGCTTGCTCACGAAGAGGCCGGTACATCCGTCAGATATTCTGCGGCTGAAACTCAGCATTCGTGAGCAAGCTCACTCCCACAGGGGTACGGCTTGAACCTCAGTGTGTAGTGTCCACGTGAGGTTTTTCGTACTGCTTAATGATGCTCGCGCGTCGCGCGGAATTTGATGTCCGGCCAGCGTTCTTCCATCAGGCTCAGGTTGACCCGCGTAGGCGCCAGGTAGGTCAGGTGACCGCCGCCATCCACTGCCAGGTTTTCCACGGCCTTGTTCTCGAATTCCTCGAGCTTCTTCTTGTCCGCCGAGTCGATCCAGCGGGCAGACCACACGGTGATCGGCTCGTAGGCGCATTCGACCTTGTACTCTTCCTTCAGGCGGCTGGCGACCACATCGAACTGCAGCACACCGACGGCGCCGAGGATGATGTCGTTGCTGCGCTGCGGGAAGAACACCTGGGTGGCGCCTTCTTCGGCCAGCTGTTGCAGGCCCTGACGCAGCTGTTTGGACTTAAGCGGATCCTTCAGGCGCACGCGGCGGAACAGTTCCGGCGCAAAGTGCGGGATGCCGGTGAAGCCCAGGGCTTCGCCTTCGGTGAAGGTGTCGCCGATCTGGATCGTGCCGTGGTTGTGCAGGCCGATGATGTCGCCGGCGTAGGCCTCTTCCAGTTGCTCGCGCTCGCTGGAGAAGAACGTCAGGGCGTCACCGATGCGCACGTCCTTGCCGGTGCGCACATGGCGCATCTTCATGCCTTTTTCGTACTTGCCCGAGCAGATGCGCATGAACGCGATACGGTCGCGGTGCTTGGGGTCCATGTTCGCCTGAATCTTGAAGATGAAGCCCGAGAACTTCTCTTCCACCGGCTCCACGCTGCGCTCGTGGGTGGCGCGTGCCAGCGGCAGCGGCGCCCAGTCGACGACGGCGTCGAGTACATGGTCGACCCCGAAGTTGCCCAGTGCGGTACCGAAGAACACCGGAGTCATCTGGCCGTCGAGGAATTCCTGCTGGTTGAATTCATGGCAGGCGCCCTGCACCAGTTCGAGCTGGTCGATGAAGCGATCGTACTCGTCACCCAGGTGGGCGCGGGCTTCGTCGGAATCCAGCTTCTGGATGATCTTGGTTTCGGTGCGCTCGTGACCGTGCCCCGGGGTGTAGACGATGATGTAGTCGCCTGCCAGGTGGTACACGCCCTTGAAGTCGCGGTAGCAGCCGATGGGCCAGGTGATCGGCGCGGCCTTGATCTTGAGTACCGCTTCGATTTCGTCGAGCAGTTCGATCGGGTCGCGGATGTCGCGGTCCAGCTTGTTGATGAAGCTGACGATCGGCGTGTCGCGCAGGCGGCAGACGTCCATCAGGGCGATGGTCCGCGGCTCGACGCCCTTACCGCCGTCGAGGACCATCAACGCCGAGTCGACCGCAGTCAGGGTGCGGTAGGTGTCTTCGGAGAAGTCTTCGTGGCCCGGGGTGTCGAGCAGGTTGATCATGTGTTCGCGATAGGGGAACTGCATGACCGACGTGGTAATGGAAATACCCCGCTGCTTCTCCATCTCCATCCAGTCGGACGTCGCATGGCGGTCGGATTTGCGGGATTTCACCGTGCCGGCCACGGAAATGGCCTTGCCCATGAGCAAGAGCTTTTCGGTGATGGTGGTCTTACCGGCGTCGGGGTGGGAAATAATGGCGAAAGTGCGGCGTTTCGCGACTTCGGCGGCCTGTCTGGTCATGGGAAATCGCCTGAGAGGTGATTCAAAAAAGGGCGGCGATTATAGCCCAAACCAATCCAATATCCGAACCGTTCAGTCGATCAAGGGTGGCCAAATACCATCTTACGTGGGAACCTTTGCGGTTGTGGAGACGTCCACTCCCTGGCAATGCAAACTGCCAAGGGTTGCAAAATCAGCAAGTTAGCTTGACGAAGCTGCGCTCATGGCTCGTGAAATCGCCCAGGTTAACCCTTAACCGGCGACCCACCCGCTGCTCTTCGCGAACGCTGGCAGATGGCCTGAAAAGGACCGTCACGTGCCAGACGTACGCCGACTGAAATAAGGAGTCCGCCCGTGGCTAATCGCTATGGCAAGGGGCTGATGGGAGGTGTGATCGTCATCGCACTCCTGGCCCTGCTGGTCCAATGGATCGGCATCGACACGCTCAAGCAGTATCAGGATGATCTGCTGTTTTATCTGCAAGCCCACGTGATGCTGGTACTGGCATCGATGCTGGCGGCACTGGTGGTCGGAATCCCGACCGGCATTGTGCTCAGCCGACCGAACATGGTTGGCCGCGCCGAACGCTTCATGCAGATCTTCAATATCGGTAACACTGTTCCTCCTCTCGCGGTACTGGCCATTGCTCTGGGCGTCCTGGGCATCGGCAGTGGGCCTGCGATCTTCGCTTTGTTCCTCGCCTCTCTGTTGCCCATCGTGCGCAACACCTACGAAGGCCTCAAAAACGTTCAGGGTTCTCTAAAGGAAGCCGCCACCGGCATCGGCATGACACCGCGTCAGGTGCTGTGGCGTGTCGAGCTGCCCAATGCCGTGCCGATCATGATCGGCGGTGTGCGGGTGGCGCTGGCGATCAACGTCGGCACCGCGCCGCTGGCCTTCCTGATCGGCGCCAACAGCCTTGGCAGCCTGATCTTCCCTGGCATCGCCCTGAACAATCAGCCTCAGCTTGTGCTGGGTGCCGCGTGTACCGCGCTGCTGGCCCTGTTGCTCGATGGCGCCGTGACCCTGGCGAGTCGTGTCTGGCTGGAACGTGGCCTGGCTCGCTAACGGGCCGCGCAGAGAAAGGAATTCAGATGAAAAAGTTATGCACATTATTACTGGGCGCAGGCCTTATGTTGTCTGGCGTTGTCCAGGCGGCTGACGCTGCGGCCGAGCGCCCGGTGCTGCGAATCGGCGCACGGGTCTTTACCGAACAGACGATTCTGGCCGAGCTGACCGCGCAATACCTGCGCGACAAAGGCTATCAGGTACAGATCACTGGCGGCCTGGGCAGCAACCTGGCGCGCAGTGCCCAAGAATCCGGCCAACTGGACATGCTCTGGGAATACACCGGGGTGTCGCTGGTGGCCTACAACCATGTCGACGAAAAACTCGACAGCGACCAGACCTACCAGCGGGTCAAGGAGCTGGACGCGAAGAAGGGCCTGGTCTGGCTCTCGCCGTCCAAATTCAACAACACCTACGCGCTGGCGGTGCCGGACAACGTCGCGAAGAAATACCCGCAGATCAACAACGTCTCCGACCTGACAACCTTGCTCAAGGATGAGGCCAAGGAGGGTCATATCGTCGCGCTCGACACCGAGTTCGCCAACCGTTCGGACGGTCTGGTGGGCATGGTCAAGCACTACGACATGAACCTGAGCCGTGAAAACACTCGTCAGATGGACGCAGGGCTGGTCTACACCGCACTGCGCAACGGGCAGGTCTTCGCAGGGCTGGTCTACACCACCGACGGCCGCCTGAACGCTTTCAAACTCAAGGTGCTGGCGGACGACAAGCACTACTTCCCGGATTACACCGCAGCGCCGGTGGTTCGCAAAGAGTTTCTGGACAAGCACCCGCAACTGGCCGAGCAACTCAAGCCACTGGCCGCGCTGCTGGATAACCAGACCATGATCGACCTGAATGCGCGCATCGACGTCAATCATGAAAGTCCTACCGTCGTGGCGGCAGATTTCCTGCGCAGCCATCCGATCAATCCTTCCGCCGAGAGCGTGCCGATCAAGCAGACGCCGGTGGAGAAACAGGAGGAGAAACTATGAGCTTCTTGAGCGCCTTCTCCCATCTGGACTGGAACCAGGTCTTTCACCTGACCCTGCAACACATCACGCTGGTGGGCATCGCGGTGTCGCTGGCGATTCTGATCGGCGTGCCGCTGGGCATCTTCATGACGCGCTTCCCGGCGCTGGCCGGTCCCCTGCAGGCCAGCGCCACCGTGCTGCTGACCATCCCGTCGATTGCCCTGTTCGGGTTGCTGCTGCCGTTCTACTCCAAGTTCGGCCAGGGCCTTGGGCCGCTGCCGGCGATCACCGCGGTGTTTCTGTATTCGCTGCTGCCGATCATGCGTAACACCTACCTGGCGTTGACCGGCGTCGAGCCTGGCATTCGTGAAGCGGCCCGTGGCATCGGCATGACCTTCGGTCAGCGCCTGCGCATGGTCGAGTTGCCGATTGCCGTGCCGGTGATCCTCGCCGGTGTACGCACCGCCGTGGTCATGAACATCGGCGTCATGACCATCGCCGCCACCATCGGTGCCGGTGGCCTCGGTGTGCTCATCCTCGCTTCCATCAGCCGCAGCGACATGTCGATGCTGATCGTCGGCGCCGTACTGGTCAGCATCCTGGCCATCTTCGCCGACCTGCTTCTGCAATGGCTGCAACGCTCGCTGACTCCAAAAGGACTGCTCAAATGACTGGCAAAACCATGATCGAACTGCAAGACCTCACCAAGACTTTCCAGAGCAACGGCAAGGAAGTGAAGGCCGTCGATTCCGTGAGCCTGACCGTCAACGAAGGCGAAATCTGCGTGTTCCTGGGGCCATCGGGTTGCGGCAAGAGCACCACGCTGAAAATGATCAACCGCCTGATCATGCCGACCTCGGGCAAGGTGCTGATCAACGGTGAAGACACCACGCAACTGGACGAAGTGACCCTGCGTCGCAACATCGGCTACGTGATCCAGCAGATCGGCCTGTTCCCCAACATGACCATCGAGGAAAACATCGTCGTGGTTCCCAAGCTGCTGGGCTGGGACAAGAAACGTTGCCACGACCGGGCCCGCGAACTGATGAGCATGATCAAACTCGAGCCCAAGCAGTACCTGCATCGCTACCCGCGCGAGCTGTCCGGCGGGCAGCAACAGCGCATCGGGGTGATTCGTGCGTTGGCCGCCGAGGCGCCGTTGCTGCTGATGGACGAGCCCTTCGGCGCGGTGGACCCGATCAACCGCGAGATGATCCAGAACGAGTTCTTCGAGATGCAGCGGGCGCTGAACAAGACCGTGATCATGGTCAGCCACGATATCGACGAGGCCATCAAGCTGGGCGACAAGATCGCGATCTTCCGCGCCGGCAAGCTGTTGCAGATCGACCACCCGGACACCCTGCTGGCCCATCCGGCGGACGAGTTCGTCAGCAACTTCGTCGGCCAGGACAGCACCCTCAAGCGCCTGTTGCTGGTCAAGGCCGAAGACGCCGCCGACAACGCGCCGTCGGTCAGCCCCGAAACCCCGGTGGCCGATGCGCTGGAAGTGATGGACGAGAACGACCGCCGCTACGTGGTCGTCACCGACGCCGACAACAAGGCCAAAGGCTATGTGCGCCGCCGCGACCTGCACCGCCAGAGCGGCACCTGCGAGCAGTACCTGCGCGCGTTCAACGCCACCGCCGCCTACGACGAACACCTGCGCATCCTGCTGTCGCGGATGTACGAGTTCAACCGCGCCTGGCTGCCGGTGCTCGATGCCGAGAATGTGTTCCTGGGCGAGGTGACGCAGGAGTCGATTGCGGCTTACCTGAGTTCCGGCCAGTCGCGGGGCAAGAAGACCAGTATCGTTTCGCCAGCGGAAGTGGCGTCCGTCTGACCACCGTCAATCGGTGCAGGAGCGCGCTTGCCCGCGACGACGGCGTGTCAGACACATCATTGGCGTCTGACACGGCCTCGTCGCGGGCAAGCGCGCTCCTACAATGGGGGCATACGACATTCAAGGGGAACATCGTCCTGTCACATCGGTCGGTTACTACAGGGTGATTGAACAGATGCTGATGCCCGTCTGGCAAAAACGGGCAGAAAAGCGACATTTTTTGTTGATCTTGAACCCCTCAGGTCCTACAGTTCGCGCCGAACGTCCATGCTGGAAACGATCCATCCGGCTCAAGTACTGACGACGAGACAGCAAGGCCAAGGGAACCCGCGTCCCATGGCCTTTTTGCTTTCGGTCAACGGCCTTGGGAAGTAGGCGAACCAAAGTGGGGATACGGAGGACGTTCATTTGCACCCATTGTTTTTTACCGTTTGCCAACAGGAGTCCCCCGCATGTCGATTCAGGTCGAAGACTATTTCGAGAAAAACACCTTCGCTAAAATGAAGGCGTTCGCCGACAAGCAAGAAACCCCGTTCGTGCTCATCGACACCGCGATGATCAGCCAGGCCTACGATGACCTGCGCGCAGGTTTCGAATTCGCCAAGGTGTACTACGCGGTCAAGGCCAACCCGGCCGTCGAAATCATCGACCTGCTCAAGGAAAAAGGCTCGAGCTTCGACATCGCCTCGATCTATGAGCTGGACAAGGTGCTGGGCCGTGGCGTTGGCCCGGATCGCATCAGCTACGGCAACACCATCAAGAAATCCAAGGACATCCGCTACTTCTTCGACAAGGGCGTGCGTCTGTACGCGACCGACTCCGAAGCCGACCTGCGCAACATCGCCAAGGCCGCGCCGGGCTCGAAAGTCTACGTGCGTATCCTCACCGAAGGCTCGACCACGGCTGACTGGCCTCTGTCGCGCAAATTCGGCTGCCAGACCGACATGGCCATGGACCTGCTGATCCTGGCTCGTGACCTGGGCCTGGTGCCTTACGGCATCTCCTTCCACGTCGGCTCGCAACAGCGCGACATCTCCGTGTGGGACGCCGCGATCGCCAAAGTGAAGGTGATTTTCGAGCGCCTGAAGGAAGAAGACGGCATCGAACTCAAGCTGATCAACATGGGTGGCGGCTTCCCGGCCAACTACATCACCCGTACCAACAGCCTGGAAACCTACGCCGAGGAAATCATCCGCTTCCTCAAGGAAGACTTCGGTGATGACCTGCCGGAAATCATTCTGGAGCCGGGCCGTTCGTTGATCGCCAACGCCGGTATTCTGGTCAGCGAAGTGGTACTGGTTGCGCGCAAGTCGCGTACCGCCGTCGAACGTTGGGTCTACACCGACGTGGGCAAATTCTCCGGCCTGATCGAAACCATGGACGAAGCCATCAAGTTCCCGATCTGGACCGAGAAGAAAGGCGAAGTGGAAGAAGTCGTGATTGCAGGTCCAACCTGCGACAGCGCCGACATCATGTACGAGAACTACAAGTACGGCCTGCCACTGAACCTGGCCATCGGTGACCGCCTGTACTGGCTGTCCACCGGCGCGTACACCACCAGCTACAGCGCTGTTGAATTCAACGGCTTCCCGCCGCTGAAATCGTTCTACGTGTAATACGCTGCTGCATCATGAGAAACCCGCGAGCGATCGCGGGTTTTTTATTGGGGCGCCGTCTGATTTTCATGTGTTGCGCAGCGCCAGCAACTCGCTGCAATAGCGTTGAACCTGCTTGAGTTTGACCTCTATCACCGCCAACTCCGCGTTGAATCGTACAACGCTTGTAAAAGCTTCAAGGCCATCAAAGCTTAGACTGGCGTCGAGGAGTAGCGTGGTAATCCTGCGTTGCTGGGCAAGAAGGTTGGCCATGCCACTCATGCCGAAGGTGTAGTGGCGGCGAGCAGACGCCGAGAACTCACGGGCAGCGTTCAGTCCAACCACGGGGGGCAGTTTTGCTTCGGCGGTGTGAAGATGGAATGACGTGAAGTCGATAACCCTCGGTAAAACCCTGGCAATGTTTTCGCGCATCGTGTCGTAGTTTTTCTGGGTATAGGCGGCTAGCCCATAGGCCACGATCACCCATTCCATATGATATTTGAACAACTGCAAACAGTCGGTCATGGGAGCTAAAGCAAAAGCGGGCGGCGGGCCCGGGGGCGGTGCGATCTTGCTCATGATCGAGGCAGGCGATGTTCGATTGGTTGACGACAGCGCCGAGAGCCGTGGGACCAAATAGTGGGCAAAATACACGGCTTCGGCCAATATCGTGTGCGTCGATCGATAACTCCCGGGGTAGTCTCGCTGGCGCCATAACGCTGCTTGCTTCTGCCCGTCCAGTATTTCCGCCAAGGGCACAGGGGTTGCTCCCAGATTCGGAGGCAGGGCAAGCAAGGTATTGAAGCGACGGACCTCCCTCTCGCCGACTGAGATGGAAGACATGCACGCATCTATATCATCGAACTGCTCCTGTGTAAGAAACGTTGCGCTCATATCTCCTCCTTGAGATGTGGCGAAGCCAGAACGATGCACGAGTCATCGTTCTGGCAAGTATCGAAGTGATACCCTGATGCTAACGTGCAGGTGTCAGCCGTAGACCTTCACATGCTTGGCCAAGGCCTCGACGTCAGCGATAAAACGGTTCACGGCGCCATCGTTCTCTGCTGCGACCTTTTTGTGAACGCTGAGAAACGACTGGCTCGACCGCATGATCTTTTCAAACTCGCCGACGTAATCCACCCGGTGCTCATCGAACGCGTGGCTGGCGTTGATCAGATCTTCTTTCAGGCCAACCAGACGCAACTCGTTCATTTTTTCCGTGTGGTGTTTGACCAGATCGTCAATCTGTTTGCGAACGACGTTACGCGCCTCTACCAGATCGAGGAAGTTCAGGAACGACTCGAGTTGCTTAAGGATGTCCTGTGCCATCTCGATGGCTTTTTCCAGGGCGGCAACTTCAGGGCCCCCTTTGGCAAGGGCGGCAAGCGCCTTGGCATCCAGCAGAGTCTCCTTGCCGACTTCGACAAAGTCCTTGGACTCGATCAACGCAATCGCTTCGCTCAGATCACGGCGTTTCTGCTCAAGCTCCGCCTGGCGCTCTTGAATGCCTTGGATTTCACCAGGCAGACGCTCCTTGTCTTCTGCCAGTTGAACAAGATGTATGATCGTGACGTTACGGTCCACCGTTTCACCCAAGGGCGAAAACAGAGTGTTCAGAACGGTCTGGTGTTTGCTGACGATGTCGACAATGACATTGATTCGTTGATCGATGTCTTCCAGGATTTCCTCTCGATCAGAGTCTGGGGCGCCGTCGAGTTCCTTTTGATAACCCCGCAGGGTTCGAACGTTGATGCCGACTTTGGTATCCAGAGTCTGGACCGCTTCGCGCAGTTTGAAATCCGCATCGCGCAGCGCGTTGTCGACACGCGCCACGCCTGCATGCAGCATGGGCAGGTAGTCGGTCTGGATAAAAAGGCGTTTGACATCGACGGTCGAGCTGTTCGCGTGCTGGGATGCCAGGCGCAGCGCGGTAACATCCAGTTCGGGGTAATCGACGTTGGATGGGAAGTGGGTAATATTGCTCATCATTGATCTCCGTATTCTTCTCTGAATTCACGGTCTGCCTGTGCAAACACGTCCAATAACTTTTGGGCGTCCACTTCAATGGTTTCCCAAGGCTTCACTACCAGTTCGAACTGATTCTTGAATCGGCGCATGGACAGGCCGTCGTTGATGCCATCGACTTCACTGACAGACTCGGCAATGAACGTGCCCAGCTTGTTCCAGACAGTGATGAGGTTCTTGGTGGCAATATCGGCGTCGATCACGATCAGGTCCAGGTCCTGCATGTCCATGCGAACCCGGCCCAGAGATGCCAGAATCCGGTTTTTCGTTTCCATGCGGGCAATATCGGCTTCCTGATCCTTGCGCATCTTGTTGCGCTCCTTGCGGATCTTTTCGGCTTCGACACTGGAATAGATCATCACAATCAGATTGCCCTGGCCCGCCGCTTCAAGGGCCTTGTTGACCATCTTTTTGTATTCTTCGGTTTTTTCCTGAATATCCTTGGCGCGGTTATCAATCTTGGTTTGAAGGGCCCTGATTTCGACATCCAGATTGTTATTGTCGATGCACGCCAGCCTGAGCTTGACTTCCGGGGCGACGCGATTGGCCAACTGATACCCGAATGCGTCCAGACGCGCCTTGATGCCCAGCGCTTCTGCCTCGCGCTCGCGCACCTTGTCCAGAATCTTGTCCAGGTAATAACCCAGGTCGTCTTTGTCTGCCGGGTCTATGCCTGGAAACTTGATGCCCAGTTCAAGTTCAACCCTGCGCAGGTCTTCCAGGGTTTTAATGTCGTATTTCTCGACGAGCCCAAGCGCTTTGATATCGTCGAGCACTTCACCCATGCTCTTGCCATACACTTGCATGGAGCCTGCAAACACCACCAGTTTGTCACTGACGGTCAGCAGGTCCGTGCGCAGTGGGTTCCACAGGCTGGCGTGGCCATGAATGAGTTTGAACGAGCCCTGGAAGTCCACGGCTTCAAGGCCCTTGCCTGCGCCGCTTTCATAACCCAGGTAGTTGATGACATCTTTCAACTGGGTAGGAAGTGCAAGGCCTTTGAGCTCGTAGCGTTTGAGGTTGATAAGTTGATCTTTGGTCAGAATCAGACCACTGTCCCGGGTTTCGCTGTCCGCTGTTCCCACCGACTGGCTGAAGAACATTGCCGGATCAGCGGCGGCATCGTCCACGATGCGTTGAATCGATTGAGGCATGATCATTAATCCTTTAATGACGGTTGTTGAGTTGCCTGGTGTGCAGTCATGAGTTGCTGTGTGAAGTTGCCTGCACGCTTGAAGACTAAGTTGTCATTCGATTAACGTCAAAGTGAAAACGTATTCTTACTTTGTAGGAATTTTCGGGTGCGAAAAGTTACAAATAGCCAGAGCCTTGATTGGCAAGGCTGGAAGGAAGTTTTGAAACATCTACTTGTGCAATTGGAAAAGACGTCGCTCTATAACATTAAGTTTCGAGCGACTGTTTACGCTATTGGTCAGTCTCTGAAAGCCGGGCATATTCTGCCTTGTCGCTGCTGTCGCCCAATTGCGCAGCGCGCTCGTGATAGCTGATCGCCATTGCACGAACATCAGGATGGGCAGCGTCCAGCAGCGCCTTGCGGCTGACGCGAAGAAAATTCAGGTTGCCGATGCGCAAGGCGGTTTCCAGCCAGATGAGCGCCTGTTCGATACGGCCCTGATCCACCAGCACGGCGGCGTGGCTGAACTGCCCACGAAAATCCCCGCCTTCAGCTGCGCGTCGATACCAGTCGTGGGCCGCTGGCAGGTCACGTTCGCAACACACACCTTCTTCCAGGTAACGGCCCAGCATGTTCATCGACTTGGCGTGGCCCAGGTGCGCCGCCCTGGTGTAGCAGGCCAGTGCCCGGGCCTGATCCTTGTTGACCCCGCGACCGGTGGCCAGCAGGTTGCCGTAGTTGTAGAAGCCCCAGTCCAGCTCGGCTTCTGCGGCCTGGCGGTAGAATTCGGCGGCCCTGGCGGCGTCGGGCTCGCAGCCCCAGCCATGTTCATGGCAGCGCCCGGCCATGTTGGTGGCCATGGCATGGCCGTTGCGCGCGGCGATCTGGAACCAGGTCAGGGCCAGTGCGGCGTCCTGTTCGATGCCGGTGCCGTCCAGCAGGATCTGTCCGAGCAGGGCCTGGGCGTCGGGAAGGTTCTGTTGCGCCGCCATGAGGATCGCCTTGGCGGCACTGGCGGGGTTGTCCTGCAGCATGGCGCGCAGTTGGTCGCCATCGAGCACATCGTCACGTCGCAGCGTCCAGTTCATCGATCAGACCTCGACCCATTGGCGCAGCAGGTTGTGGTAGGTGCCGGTGAGCTGGATCAGCGAGGGGTGGTCGGGCACGTCGCGGCTCAGTTGCTGGATGGCGCTGTCCATTTCGAACAGCAGCGTGCGGTGGCCGTCGTCGCGCACCAGGCTCTGGGTCCAGAAGAACGAGGCATAGCGTGCGCCACGGGTCACGGCGTTGACCTTGTGAAGGCTGGTGGCAGGGTAGAGCAGCATGTCGCCAGCGGGCAGCTTGACCTGGCGGGTGCCGAAGGTGTCCTGGATCACCAGTTCGCCGCCGTCGTAATCGTCGGGGTCGCTGAAGAACAGCGTCGACGACAGGTCGGTACGCACCCGTTCGATGTTGCCCCTGGCCTGGCGCACGGCGTTGTCGATGTGGAAGTCGAAGCTGCCGCCGCCGGTGTAGCAGTTGAGCAGCGGCGGGAAGACTTTGTGCGGCAGCGCGGCCGACATGAACAGCGGGTTCTGCCACAAGCGTTCGAGCATCGCCGCGCCGATTTCCTTGGCCAGCGGATGGCCTTCGGGCAGCTGCAGATTGTGCTTGGCCTTCGCCGATTGGTGGCCGGCGGTGATCTTGCCGTCGGCCCAGTCGGTCTGCTCCAGCGCCTGACGGATGCGCAGCACTTCCTCGCGGGTAAAAAGGCCAGGGATGTGCAGGAGCATGATGGCGCCACTCAGGATCGGAAAGGTAGCGAATGGTAGTGATTCTTATTGGATGTGTAAAACCCTGCGCGGACGCGTGGACGAACGAGCGTGAAAAATCTGTAAAGTGAAATTGTAAAGAATGTAAGTTATCTGCAAATACAAATTACTCTCATCTATATTCCGCGGCCTCTACATTCCTTGGGGAAGGAAAATTACGATGTCGCGCCTCTCGCTCCAACCGTCTGTCAGTTCACCACGGCTTCTCGTTTCGGCGATCGGCATGGCCGTCACCGCAATGTCCGCGTCGCAGATGGCCCATGCCGCCGACGAAGCCGAGAACGCCAAGGGCGGTGCCATCTCGCTGGGCGCGACCAGCATCACCGGCGAAGCCCAGGAATCGAAGGACTACAAGACCGAGAAGAGCGCGTCGCAGAAATACACCGCACCGCTGTCGGACACGCCACGTTCGGTCACCGTGATTCCTCAGCAGGTACTGAAGGACACCGCAGCCACTTCGCTGCAGGACGCGCTGCGTACCGTACCGGGCATCACCTTCGGTGCCGGTGAAGGCGGCAACCCTCAGGGCGACCGCCCGTTCATCCGCGGTTTCGACGCCCAGGGCGACACTTATATCGACGGCGTGCGCGACACCGGTGCCCAGAGCCGCGAGATCTTCGACATCGAATCGATCGAAGTCAGCAAGGGCCCGAACTCGGCCATGGGCGGCCGCGGCTCGGCGGGCGGCAGCATCAACCTGGTCAGCAAGTTGCCCAAGGCCAATGATTTCACCGATGGCAGCTTCACCTACGGCACCGACCAGACCCGCCGCTACACCCTGGACGTCAACCGCAAGTTCCTCGACACCGCAGCGTTCCGCCTGAACCTGATGAGCCACGAGCAGAACGTCGCCGGTCGCGATGCCATCAACTATGACCGTTGGGGCGTGGCGCCGTCGGTGACCTTCGGCCTGGGCACTGAAAACCGCCTGAACCTGAGCTACTACCACGTCGAAGGCAACGACCTGCCGGATTCGGGCATTCCCTACGGCTACAGCTCGACCTCCGCCACGGCCGTGCACGTGCACGACAAGCCGACCGACGGCGGCAACAGCAACAACTTCTACGGCCTGAAGGACCGTGACTTCCGCAAGACGCGCAGCGACATCTCCACCATCAGCTTCGAGCATGACTTCAACGAAGACATGACGCTGAAAAACACCTTCCGCCACGGCAACGTCGGCCAGGACTACATCCTGACCCAGCCGGACGACAGCCAGCACAACGTCAACACCCGTGGCACCGTCTGGCGCCGTGCCAACGCCCGGGTCAGCACCACCGAAACCACCACCAACCAGACCGACCTGTTCGGCCAGTTCCAGTTGCTCGGCCTGAAGAACAGCTACTCCACCGGTATCGAACTGACCCGTGAAGTGAGCAAGGTCAGCGGCTACACCTTCGCCAACCCGGCCAACACCAACCCGACCGCAGCTTCGCCTGGCGGTGTGGGCTGCCAGGTGGGTGAAGTCTACGGCGGCACCTGTACTTCGCTGGCCAATCCGAACCCCGATGACGATTACACCGGCACCATCGCGCGCAACTACAAAGGCACCAACACCATCGGCTTCACCCGTTCGGTGTATGCCTTCGACACCATCGAGCTGAGCCCGCAGTGGCAGGTCAACCTGGGCACGCGTTTCGACAGCTTCGACACCAAGGCCAAGACCGACAGCCTCACTGCCGCGACCACCCGCAGCAAGAACACCAGCAATTTCTGGAACTGGCAGGCCGGTGTGGTCTACAAGCCGGTTGAAAACGGCAGCATCTATACCTCGTTCGCCACCTCGGCCACTCCGCCGGGCGGCATGCTCAACGAAGGTATCGACGGCAACGGACTGGTGGCTGACGGCAGCATCGTGAGCAGCGACCTGGAACCGGAAACCACCAAGAACTACGAGTTGGGCACCAAGTGGGACTTCCTCAATGATCGCCTGTCGCTGACCGCGGCGGTGTTCCGCACCGAGAAGACCAACACCCGTGTGCTGGTGAGCAACAACACCTACGCCAACGCCGGCGAGAGCCGTGTCGATGGTGTGGAACTGTCGGCCAGCGGCAAGATCACCGATCAGTGGCAGGTCTTCGCCGGCTACAGCTACCTGGACAGCGAACTGGTCGATCCGGGCGCCAACGGCAACACCCGCACCAATACCGTGATCGCCGGCGCCAACCCGAACAAGGGCAACGAGCTGCCTAACACGGCCAAGCACAGCGCCAGCCTGTGGACCACCTACGACATCACGCCGAAGCTGACCGTTGGCGGTGGCGCGTTCTACGTCGGTGAAGTCTGGGGTGATACGGCCAACACCGTTTACGTACCGTCCTACACCCGTTACGACGCCATGGCTTCGTACAAGCTGACCAAGAACGTCGATCTGCAGCTGAACGTGCAGAACCTGACCGACAAGACCTACTACGACAAGGCCTACGCGGCGCACTTCGCCAACCAGGCAGCCGGTCGCACGGCGTTGCTGACCACCAGCTTCCACTTCTAAAAAGGAAGCGGAATCGGGAAGCCCCACTTGCCAATGGCGGGTGGGGCTTTTGCGTGAAGAGCACTGCCGTGCTGTTGATTCTGGCCGAAGGCCGTAGGAGCTGGCTTGCCTGCGATCTGCTGCGCAGCGGCAGTAAAACCGGATACCTCGGTGTATCAGGTGTGCCGCGCCTAAAGGGTTTGCTGCCGCTTCGCGCCAGATCGCAGGCAAGCCAGCTCCTACGGGCTTCGCCCAGAATCAAAAACAGAGCGTGCGGTCTGCGGGCAGAATCAAGAGTGTGTTTGTGTCCGGTCTGTGACCGAACAAAGAATCAGCCACGGATGAGAATGCATTCCGTTTGTGCGCATAATGCGCGTCGCTGCGGGTTATCGAGGTGATCGAGGGTGTTGAAGAAAGTCCTGTTTCAAGTGCATTGGTTCTTCGGGATCACGGCGGGTCTGGTGCTGGCCCTGATGGGCATCACGGGTGCGCTGTATTCGTTCGAAGACGAAATCATGGATGCGCTCAACCCCGATGCGCTGTTCGTCCAGCCTGGCGAGCGTCAGTTGTCGCTCACGGAAATGGTCAGCAAGCTCGAAGCCCAAGGCAATGACACCGTTTCGATGTTCCGCATCGAGGTCGGTGGCGAGCGGGCCGCGCAGGTCTGGTTCAAGCCGGCACCGGGCGAGCGTCGCGGCCAGATGCACAACTTCGACCCCTACACCGGCGAGTTCAAGCCGGACGCCACAGGCCAGGATTTCTTCAGCTTCATGCTCAACCTGCACCGCTTCCTTGCCGTCGGTGAATACGGCAAGCAGGTAACGGCCGCCTGTACCCTGATCCTGGTGTTCTTCTGCCTGTCGGGCCTGTACCTGCGCTGGCCGCGTCAGGCCTTGAACTGGCGCGTGTGGCTGACCCTGGACTGGGCGAAGAAGGGACGCAGTTTCAACTGGGACCTGCATTCGGTGTTCGGTACCTGGTGCCTGATCGTTTACCTGTTGCTGGCCGTCACTGGGCTGATGTGGTCCTACGACTGGTTCAACAATGGCATGAACAAGCTGATCGGCGATCCACCCGTACCTGGCGAACAGCGCCGTGGCGGCGGTGGTCCGCGCCCGGGAGCCGGTCCGCGTGACGCAGCGCCCGAGCAACCTCTGGTTGCCGACTATGCCGCGATTTGGGACACGATCCAGAAAGCCGCAGGCCCCGACCTCAAGAGCTACAACCTGCGCATGCCGCAGGCAGCTGGCCAGATGGCGACGGTGTACTACATCCTCAAGGACGCGCCACACCCGCGCGCGCTGAACCAGATCACCCTCGACCCGGCCAACGGCAAGCTCAAGGCCGTTTCGCGCTACACCGACAAAGGCTACGGCGCGCAGTTGCTGGTAAGCAACTACTCGCTGCACACCGGCAGCTACTGGGGCCTCACCGGCCGCATCGTGATCACCGTCGCGGCGCTGTTGATGCCGCTGTTTTTCATCACCGGCTGGTTGCTGTATCTGGATCGCCGTCGCAAGAAGCGCGAAATCCGCAACGCCCGTGGCGAAGTCGCCGTTTCGCCTTCCAGCGCCTATGGCAGCCAAGGCCCGGCGTGGCTGATCGGCTTTGCCAGCCAGAGCGGTTTTGCCGAGCAACTGGCCTGGCAGACGGCCGGACAATTGCAGTCGGCGGGTTTGCCGGTGCGCGTGCAGCGTCTGGCGGACATGACTGAACAGGATTTGAACCAGAGCCGCAACGCGCTGTTCGTCGTCAGCACCTTTGGCGACGGCGAAGCGCCGGACAGCGCCCGTGGTTTCGAGCGCAAGCTGCTGGGCCAACCGCTGTCCCTGCAAAACCTCAACTACGCGGTGTTGGGGCTGGGGGATCGCCAGTATCAGCACTTCTGCGGATTCGCCCAGCGCCTGCACGGCTGGCTGGCCGAGCGCGGAGGCAGCACGCTGTTCGCGCCGGTCGAAGTGGACAGCGGTGACGCTGGCGCGCTGCAACACTGGCAACAGCAGTTGGGCGAAGTCACCGGATCGACACCGGCGGCGGCATGGACTGCGCCCGAATACGAGAGCTGGGTGCTGGCTCAGCGCGACTGGCTGAACCCTGACAGCGCTGGCTCGAAGGTGTTTCTGCTGGGGTTGATATCGGCCTCCGACACGTCGTGGGAGGCGGGCGATCTGGTCGAAGTGCTGCCGCGCAACCCTGCGTTTGCCGTGGAGCAGTTCCTTGCCGGCCTGGGCATTGATGCCGACACGCAAGTCACTGTCGACGGCCTGAACGAAAGCCTCGTACAGGCACTGGGCAGCCGCCAGTTGCCCGCCAACCGCAGCCACCTGGTCGGGTTGCATGCGCAGGCGCTGGTCGATGCGTTGGTGCCGCTGGCGATGCGCGAGTACTCCATTGCCTCGATGCCCCAGGACGGTTCGCTGCAACTGATCGTGCGCCAGGAACTGCACCCCGACGGCAGCCTTGGCCTGGGTTCCGGCTGGCTGACCGAGCATGCTTCGCTGGGCGGCGCGATCAGCCTGCGGGTTCGCCGCAACAGCAGCTTCCACCTGCCGAGCGAACCGGCGCCGATGATCCTGATCGGTAACGGCACGGGACTGGCAGGCTTGCGTAGCCTGCTCAAGGCACGCATCGCCCAGGGCGAGCAGCGCAACTGGCTGTTGTTCGGCGAGCGCAACGCCGCCCATGACTTCCACTGCGGGAATGAGCTGCAAAGCTGGCTGGCCTCCGCTGACCTGGCGCGACTGGACCTGGCGTTCTCCCGGGACCAGGCGCAGAAAATCTACGTACAGGATCGGCTGCGCGAAGCCGCCGACGAACTGCACCGCTGGCTGGCCGATGGCGCCGTCATCTACATCTGCGGCAGCCTCGAAGGAATGGCCGCGGGAGTGGATGCCGTGCTGGTTGAGCTGCTGGGCGAAAAGGGCGTAGAACGCCTCATCGAACAAGGCCGCTATCGCCGCGACGTGTACTGACCACTCGGACCCGTAGCAGTCCGGCTTGCCGGCGGGGGCGACCTTGAGGACGCCGTCGCGGGCAAGCGCGCTCCTACAGGATCGGGGACGTTTTCGAGACCGCTCCCGCCGGCAAGCCGTGCTGCTACGGGACGGTGGTGTGCTTTAGATTTTTGATTTTGATTTTGGTCTTGATCTTGATCTTAGTGCGCGGTGGAACAGGCGACGCGGGGCGCGACGTTAAGGCGCCAGGCCGAGCGCAGGTGTCGTGGAGGGGGATGAGCGGCAGGAAGCCGCTAGCCGTGCGGGCCATGGACGGCGCTCAGATGGACGGGACGGCGTGCCCCCGGAACGGCGCCGGAGGGAGGGAAGTCCGAAGGACCCCAGCCTGTCGCACAGACCTTTTGGTTACTTTTGGGGCGAATGCCAAAAGTGACCCGCCGTAAGGGCGGAAAGGTGAATTAGCAACACCATCGGGAACGGATATAGACGCAACGTCAGCGTCTCAAGCTGACGCGGAGCGTCGCACGGTGCATTCCCACGCGGAGCGTGGGAACGATCAGCACGGCTTGCCGGCGGGGGCGATTTCGAGGACGCCCCCGCCGGCAAGCCGTGCTGCTACGTCACCCATCAATCACGCAACGAACTGCTCCGCATAGTGGCAAGCCACCTGACGGTTATCCACAGTCCTGAGCTCCGGGATCTCCGCGCTGCACCGCTCCGTCGCATACGGACAACGCTTGTGGAAAGCGCACCCCGTAGGCGGATTGAGCGGGTTAGGCAACTCCCCGACAATCTTGATCTTCGGCTTCAGCGGATCCGGATGGATCGCCGGCGTCGCCGACAGCAGCGCCTGGGTGTACGGGTGCAACGGACGGCTATAGATCTCCTCCTTGGGACCCATCTCCGCCGGGCGGCCCAGATACATCACCAGCACCGTATCGGCCACATGCCGCACCACCGCCAGGTTGTGCGAGATGAACACATAACCGGTGTTGAACTCCTCCTGCATGTCCATGAACAGGTTCAGCACCTGCGCCTGGATCGACACGTCCAGTGCCGAAGTCGGCTCATCGGCCACCAGCACCTTGGGTTGCAGCATCATTGCGCGGGCCAGGGCGATACGCTGACGCTGGCCACCGGAGAACATGTGCGGGTAGCGCTGGTAGTGCTCGGGACGCAGGCCGACCTGACGGATCATCGCCTGGACCTTCTCCCGGCGCTCGGCCGCGGACAGGCTGGTGTTGATCAGCAGCGGCTCGGCCAACTGGTCGCCGATCTTCTGGCGCGGGTTGAGCGAGGCGTACGGGCTCTGGAACACCATCTGCACGTCTTTGCGCAGCTGCTTGCGCTGGGCCTTGGTCGCGCCAGTCACTTCCTGGCCGGCGATTTTCAGCGAGCCCGAAGACGGCTCTTCGATCAAGGTCAGGGCGCGGGCCAGTGTGGACTTGCCACAGCCGGACTCACCCACCACTGCCAGCGTCTTGCCGGCTTCCAGTTCGAAGGACACGCCGTTGAGCGCGCGCACAGTAGCAGTCGGCTTGAACAAGCCACGGGATACATCGTAGTGACGGGTAAGGTCACGGGCGGTCAGTACGATTTCGCTCATCACGCCACCTCCTGATTAAGCGGATAGAAGCAGCGCACCAGGCCGTGGACTTGCGGGTCCAGGGTCGGGCGTTGCTGGCGGCATTTTTCCTGGACGTACGGGCAGCGCGGCGACAGCAGGCAGCCAGTAGGCCGGTCATAGCGACCGGGGACGATACCCGGCAGCGTGGCCAGGCGCTCGGCGCCCATGCTGTGCTCGGGGATCGCCGCCAGCAGTGCTTCGCTGTACGGGTGCGCCGGGACGTCGAACAGGCCGGGAACCTGGCCGACTTCAACGGCCTGGCCTGCGTACATCACGCACACGCGCTGGGCGGTCTCGGCCACTACCGCGAGGTCGTGGGTAATGAGAACCAGCGCCATGTCCTGCTCTTTCTGCAGGGCCAGCAGCAGGTCCATGATCTGCGCCTGAATGGTCACGTCCAGTGCAGTGGTCGGCTCGTCGGCGATCAGCAGTTTCGGCTCGCCGGCAATGGCCATGGCGATTGCGACGCGCTGGCTCATGCCGCCGGAGAGCTGGTGCGGATAGGCGTCCAGACGCTGTGCGGCGCCCGGAATTTCAACCTTCTGCAGCAATTCCAGGGCACGCTGGTGCGCAGCCTTGCCCTTGAGCCCCAGGTGTTGCTTGAGCACTTCCTTGATCTGGAAGCCCACGGTGTAGCTGGGGTTCAGGGCGGTCATCGGATCCTGGAAAACCATCGACAGATCCTTGCCGACGATCTTGCGACGTTCCCGTGCGCCGAGCTTGAGCATGTCCTTGCCGTCGAAGCTCAGGGAGTCGGCGGTGACGATGCCGGGGTGATCGATCAGGCCCATCAGCGCCATCATGGTCACGGATTTGCCCGAGCCCGACTCGCCGACGATTGCCAGTACTTCGCCCTTTTCCACGCGCAGGTCCAGGCCATCGACCACCGGGGTGGCGTTGGCGTCGCCGAAGCGCACGTTGAGGTTTTTCATTTCTAACAAAGGCATTGGGTCGTCCTCAGGCGGCGTTCTTGAGTTTCGGGTCCAGCGCATCGCGCAGGCCGTCGCCCATCAGGTTGATTGCCAGCACGCTGAGCAGGATGGTCAGGCCAGGGAGGCTCACCACCCACCAGGCGCGTTCGATGTAGTCGCGGGCCGAAGCGAGCATGGTGCCCCACTCAGGCGTTGGCGGTTGTACACCCAGACCCAGGAAGCCCAGCGCCGCGGCGTCGAGGATTGCCGAGGAGAAACTCAAGGTTGCCTGCACGATCAGCGGCGCCATGCAGTTGGGCAGCACGGTGATGAACATCAGGCGCGGCAGGGTGGCGCCGGCCAGACGGGCAGCGGTCACGTAGTCGCGGTTCAGTTCGCCCATCACCGCGGCGCGGGTCAGGCGCACGTAGGAGGGCAGGGACACGATGGCGATGGCGATCACGGTGTTGATCAGGCCAGGGCCGAGGATCGCGACGATGGCGACAGCCAGCAGCAGCGACGGCAGGGCCAGCATGATGTCCATCAGGCGCATGATGGTCGGGCCCAGGACCTTGGGGAAGAAGCCCGCCAGCAGGCCCATGAGGATGCCCGGAATCAGCGACATCACCACAGACGACAGGCCGATTAGCAGCGACAGCCGCGAACCCTGGATCAGGCGCGACAGCAGATCGCGGCCCAGTTCGTCGGTGCCCAGCAGGAACTGCCACTGGCCGCCTTCAAGCCAGACTGGCGGGGTCAGCAGGAAGTCGCGGTACTGCTCGCTCGGGTCGTGAGGTGCGACCCACGGGGCGAAGATGGCGCAGAACACCACCAGCGCCATGAAGGCCAGACCGGCCACGGCGCCTTTGTTCTTGGCGAAGTGCTGCCAGAATTCTTTGTAGACGGAGGGGTAGAGCAGGCTTTGATCGACTGCTACCACAGGAGTAGGTGTATTCATGGTCGTGATCTCAGCGCTGGTGACGGATGCGTGGGTTGGCAAAGCCGTAGAGGATGTCCACCACGAAGTTGACCAGGATCACCAGGCAGGCGATTAACAGGATGCCGTTCTGCACGACAGGGTAGTCACGGGCGCCGATGGCTTCGATCAGCCATTTGCCGATACCCGGCCACGAGAAGATCGTTTCGGTCAGGACGGCACCGGCGAGCAGCGTGCCCACTTGCAGGCCGAACACGGTCAGCACCGGGATCAGCGCGTTGCGCAGGCCGTGGACGAACACCACGCGAGCCGGCGACAGGCCTTTGGCCCGGGCGGTACGAACGTAGTCTTCACGCAGCACTTCGAGCATCGAGGAGCGGGTCATCCGGGCGATAACCGCCAGCGGAATGGTGCCCAGCACGATGGCCGGCAGGATCAGGTGACGCAGGGCGTCGATGAACGAGCCTTCTTCATCGCTGAGCAGCGTGTCGATCAGCATGAAGCCGGTTTTCGGTGGGATGTCGTACAGCAGATCGATACGTCCCGACACCGGGGTCCAGCCCAGGGACACCGAGAAGAACATGATGAGAATCAGGCCCCACCAGAAGATCGGCATCGAATAGCCCGCAAGGGAGATGCCCATCACGCCATGGTCGAACAGGGACCCTCGCCTGAGGGCCGCGATGACCCCGGCCAGAAGCCCGAGAATGCCTGCGAAGATCAGCGCCGCAATCGACAGTTCCAGGGTGGCCGGAAACAGCGAAGTGAATTCGGTCCACACGCTAGTGCGCGTACGCAGCGACTCGCCCAGATCGCCATGGGCGAGCTTGCCGACGTAGTCGATGTATTGCGCATACAGGGGTTTGTTCAGGCCAAGACGTTCCATGGCTTGGGCGTGCATTTCCGGATCGACCCGGCGTTCACCCATCATGACTTCGACCGGGTCGCCCGGAATCAGGCGGATCAATGCGAAAGTCAGCAAGGTGATGCCGAAGAAGGTGGGTATGAGCAACCCCACTCGGCGAGCGATAAAACTAAACATCTTCTCGTGTACCTCATCAGTTCCGGCGGGGCTCTGGTGGAGCCCGCCGGATTGTTCTTCTACTTCACTTGGGTGGTAGCGAAGTTATTCGTGGTGAGGGGGCTAATGTGATAACCCTCTACGTTCTTGCGCATTGCAGTGAACATTTTAGTGTGCGCCATGCTGATCCATGGCTGATCCTGATTGAAGATCACCTGTGCCTGCTCATAGAGCGCGGCACGTTCGGCCGGGTCGGTTTTTTCCCGGGCCTGATCGATCAACGTCTGGAACTTCTGATTGCACCAGCGCGCGTAGTTTTCGCCGTTCTTGGCGGCTTCGCAGCTCAGGTTCGGGGTCAGGAAGTTATCAGGGTCGCCATTGTCGCCTGCCCAGCCCGCCGACACCATGTCGTGTTCGCCGTTTTTGGCCCGTTTGAGCATTTCGCCCCATTCCATGACGCGAATATCTAACTTAATGCCGACTTTCGCCAAGTCGGCCTGCATCATCTGCGCGCCGAGCAGCGGGTTCGGGTTGGTCTGGCCGCCACCGTTGCGGGTGAACAGGGTCAGCACAGTGCCGTCCGGAACGCCTGCTTCCTTAAGCAAGGCACGTGCCTTGTCCAGGTCGTGGGCCGGGTTTTTCAGCTCCTTGTTGTAGCCGAGCAGCGTGTCCGGGTACGGGTTGACGCCCACTGTCGCGTTGCCTTTGCCAAACAGCGCGTTGACGTAGGCTTCCTTGTCGAAGGCGATGTCGATGGCTTTGCGCACCCGCACGTCGCTCATGTACTTGTGGGTGGTGTTCATGGCGATGTAGGCGGTGGTCATCGAGTTCAGCTCGTCGACCTTCAGGTTCGCATCCTTGCGGATGCTCGGGATGTCGTCAGGCTTGGGATACAGCGCGACCTGGCATTCGTTGGCCTTGAGCTTCTGCAGGCGCACGTTGTTGTCGGTGGAGATGGCCAGAATCAGTGCATCGGCTGGCGGCTTGCCACGGAAGTAGTCCGGGTTGGCCTTGAAGCGCACCTGGGCGTCCTTGGCGTAACGCTGGAAGACGAACGGGCCGGTGCCCACAGGCTGGCTGTTGAGGTTGTCGGTCTTGCCTGCCTTGAGCAGTTGATCGGCGTATTCGGCCGAGTAGATCGAGGAGAAGGCCATGGCCACGTCGGCCAGGAACGGTGCTTCGCGGCGGGTCAGGGTGAACTTGACGGTGTTGTCGTCCAGCTTCTCGACGCTTTTGAGCAGTTCTTTGAAGCCCATGCTTTCAAAGTACGGGAAACCCACGGTCGATTGCTTGTGCCACGGGTGGTTCGGGTCCAGTTGACGCTGGAAGCTCCAGACCACGTCGTCGGCGTTCATGTCGCGGGTCGGTTTGAAGTATTCGGTGGTGTGGAACTTGACGCCCTTGCGCAGGTGGAAGGTGTAATTGAGGCCGTCTTCACTGATGTCCCACGATTCGGCCAGAGCTGGCTCGATGTCCGTGGTGCCCGGCTTGAAATCCACCAGCCGGTTGAAAATGGTTTCCGCTGCCGCGTCGGCGGTGACGGCGGTGGTGTACAGCGCGGTGTCGAAACCTTCGGGGCTGGCTTCGGTGCAGACCACCAGCGGCTTGGCCGAAACGCCGACCGCGACGCTGAAAAGGGCAAGTGCTACCGCGTTGCGCAATGTTGCGAGTTTGAATGTCGATTTCAAGTAAACGCCCTCGGCAAAGTGATGAAGCCAATACTGAGTGGGTGTTTCGGGCTATTAAGTTCTAGCCCGAAACGCTTCCATCTGCTGTATCAGAGGATGTTGAACGGAATGGTGGTCACCAGGCGGAACTCGTTGATGTTGCCATCAGCCTGGTTGGCACTCGCGCGGTGGGTGGTGTAGGTCCCGCGCATGGTCGAGGCCTTCAGCGGGCCGGACTGCATGGTGTACGTCGCGCCTACGCCGTATTCGTAATGGGTTTCGCCGTCCATGCCGCGCACGTCGTAGGCGGTGCCCTTGTAGTGGGTACCGTCGATGTCGAAGCCGCGCGCCTGGTAGACGTTGAACTTCAGGCCCGGCACGCCGTAATCGGCCATGTTCAGCAGGTAGCTCAGTTGTACCGACTTCTCGTTCGGTCCGTTGAAGTCCGAAAGCAGGGAGTTGGCCAGGAAGATGGCGTTGCTGTCGTGGACGTAGTCGAAGTAGGTGTCACCTTCCACTTCCTGATAGGCGATGCTGAAGCTGTGCGCCTTGTGGGTAGCGGTCAGCGACAGGGAGTAGGTGTCGTTGTCGATCGGGCCCATTTTCTTGGCGCCCGAATCGTTGGTCTTGTAGTAGTTCAGGTTGGTCGACAGGCCCAGCACGTCGGTGTCACCCAACTCGTGCAGGAACGAGAAGTAGTACTGGTGCCAGAAGTCCTGCACGTTGGAGGCGTAGAAGCTGGTGGTCAGGCTCTTGAACGGCTTGTAGTCGACGCCGGCCATGTCCACGCGATCGGCTTCGATGTTGGCGTTGGCGGTGTACTCGGAGCGGAACTTGGTCAGGCTCTGCTCGGAACGTGGCGAGACACGGTCGAAGCTGCCGGCAGTGAACGACAGGTTGTTGAATTCTTCGCTGAGGATGCTCACACCTTCGAAGCTCGAAGGCAGGGCGCGGTTACCGATATAAGCCAGCACCGGGGTGTTCAGCGACTGACGGCCTGCGGTCAGGGTGGTGTTGGAGATGCGTGCCTTGATGTTGCCCAGGCCCAGCTTGCTCCACTGGCCGACCGCGTCACCGTTGTTCTTGGTGAGGGTACGGTTGGCGCCGCCCATCAGGTCGTCCTTGTCGCGGTCCAGCGCGACGGCGTTGTAGACCGCCATCTCGGTGGCGAAACCGACCGTGCCCTGTGTGAAGCCCGAGCTGTAGTTGACGATGGTGCCTTGCACCCAGTTGATCCGACGCGGATCACTGTCGACGATCACGCCGTTCTCCCTGCGGGAGAATTCGCCGCCGCGACGCAGCAGTTCGTTGGCGTACCAGTTCTTGGTGGAACCTGTGATCTTCGAGTCTTCCAGAAAGCCCTTGGCTTCGCTCTGGGCGTTGGAAGTAGCCAGGGTGGTCGGAACGAATTCCTGGCTGGTTGGCTCTGCCTGTGCGGCCATGCTCAGGCTGAGCATGGACAAGGCGAATACAGCGGTGCTGGCTTTTTTCACGTTTTGAAGCTCCCGTTTACTGCTTTTTTTAAAGGCCGGCTTTTATAGGTCGCCGGCTTGGTACGGCCTTATGAGCCATGGTTTCTGCTGGGTCCGCGGTATGCGGATAAAGCGGTGCCGCGGACGCAAGCGCCCTTGGCACGGTGGTTCGGATCAATCGGCGACGGTCACGCCTGAGAAGTTGTTGCGCCCGAAGGGGCTCACCTGGAAGCCCTCGACCTCGGCCCGCAGCGGCTGGCTGACGGTGGAGTGGGCAATCGGGGTGATGGGCACCTGTTCTTTGAGGTAGTGCTGGGCCTGCTTGTACAGCTCGATGCGTTTTTCCTTGTCTGCGGTGGCCACGGCGGCCTTGACCAGCGCGTCGTATTTTTCGTCGCACCACATCGAGTAGTTGTTGCCGCCGATGGAGGCGCAGCTGTACAGCGTGCCGAGCCAGTTGTCGGGGTCACCGTTGTCGCCGGTCCAGCCGATCAGCGAGATGTCGTGTTCGCCGTTCTTGCTGCGCTTGAGGTATTCACCCCATTCGTAACTGACGATGTTGACCTTGATCCCGACCTTGGCCCAGTCCGACTGGAGCATCTGCGCCATGAGCTTGGCGTTCGGGTTGTACGGGCGCTGCACCGGCATCGCCCAGAGGTTGAGCACGGTGCCTTCCTTGACCCCGGCGGCACGCAGCAGCTCCTTGGCCTTTTCCGGGTTGTAGGGCGCATCCTTCACGGTGTCGTCGTAGGACCACTGGGTCGGTGGCATGGCGTTCTGGGCCAGTTGGCCGGCGCCCTGGTAGACCGCCTTGATGATTTCCGGCTTGTTGACTGCCATGTCCAGCGCCTGGCGAACCTGCAGGTTGTCCAGTGGCGCGTGGCGCACGTTGTAGGAGATGTAGCCGAGGTTGAACCCGGGCTCCTGCATGACCTTGAGCTGCTTGTCGGCCTTGAGCGCATCGACGTCCGCCGGACGCGGGTTGAGCGTGACCTGGCATTCGTTGCGCTTGAGTTTCTGCGCGCGCACCGAGGCGTCGGTGATGATGGCGAAGATCAGCTGATCGACCTTGATGCGGCTCGGGTCCCAGAACTCTTTGTTGGCCACGTAACGGATTTGCGAGTCTTTCTGATAACGGCCAAAGGCGAACGGGCCGGTGCCGATGGGCGCCTGATTGATATCCTGCAGATTGCCGGATGCCATCAATTGGTCAGCATATTCAGCTGAAAGAATCGAGGCGAAGTTCATCGCAATGTTTTGAATGAATGCTGCATCAACTTTATTGAGTGTAAATACAACAACCATTGGTCCGGTTTTTTCAACGGACTTGATATTCTTGTCCAGGCCCATACTGGTGAAATAGGGGAATTCTGTCGGATAAGCGACGCGGAACGGATGATCCTTGTGCAGCATGCGGTTGAACGTGAACAGCACGTCATCGGCATTGAAGTCGCGGCTGGGTTTGAACGCCTTGTTGCTGTGGAACTTCACGCCTTCGCGCAGATGAAAGGTGTAGGTCAGGCCATCCGGGGATACATCCCAACGGGTTGCCAACGCAGGCACCACGCCGGTTCCACCCTGTTCGAACTCGGCCAGGCGGTTGTAGATCGGCTCGGCGGCGTCGTTGTCGGTGCCGGAGGTGTACTGGCCGATATCAAAACCCGCGGGGCTGCCTTCGGAGCAGAACACCAGGCTCTTTGAAGCTGCGTAGGACGGGGAGGCGGCCAGAAGACCCGCCGCCAATAGTGATGGCAAAACAATATTCTTATTCATGACAATCCTTATCGTCTTGGGCGTGAATGAATCCTGTAACGGACTGAAACTCTTTTTCGCAATCGTTTGCGCAAATGAAGTTTCCACCGACGGAAATCCCGACCGGACAGATAGACAGCACATATCGAGTGCGGGATCTCAAACGGTATGTCCGTCGAGATGCACAGTAAATAGTTCTAGGCGCAGCTGTGTATGTAGGAAAAATGACTATTGTTAGTAGGCAATCTCTTTCGAAGTTCTACTCGTCTAACAATATTCATTTTCATGCATGAATCGCGCACGCGACGACACAGTCGCATTACCCGCAGGTAATGCGACTGTGAAGCCATTTGGGGGTTTTACTTGCCGCTGACGCTGACGCCGTAGAACGAGTTCAGACCGAATGGGCTGATCTTGAAGTCCTGAACCTCTTTGCGCATCGGCTGGTAGACAGTCGAGTGGGCAATCGGGGTCATCGGGACTGCGTCCTTGAGCAAGTGCTGAGCCTGTTTGTACAGCTCGGTGCGCTTGGCCTGGTCGGTGGTTTCCTTGGCCTGGTGGATCAAGGTGTCGAACGGCTTGTCACACCACTTGGCAAAGTTGTTGCCGTTGATGGCGTCGCAACCGAACAGGGTGCCCAGCCAGTTGTCCGGGTCACCGTTGTCGCCGCTCCAGCCAATGAGCATCGCGCCGTTTTCGCCGTTCTTCGCACGCTTGATGTACTCGCCCCACTCGTAGGAAACGATCTTGGCGTTGATACCGATCTTCTTCCAGTCGTTCTGGAGCATTTCGGCCATCAGCTTGGCGTTCGGGTTGTACGGACGCTGAACCGGCATCGCCCACAGGGTGATCTCGGTGCCTTCGGCCACGCCTGCCTTCTTCAGCAGCTCCTTGGCCTTGGCGACGTCGTACGGCGCATCCTTGATGGTGGTGTCATAGGACCACTGGGTCGGCGGCATGGCGTTGACGGCCAACTGGCCTGCGCCCTGGTACACCGCGCCGATAATGGCTTTCTTGTCCACAGCCATGTCCAGCGCCTGACGCACTTCCAGCTTGGCCAGCGGGTTAGGCTTGGTTTCGCCCTTGATGGTCGGCATCACGTTGTAGGCAATGTATCCCAGGTTGAAACCTGCCTGGTCGGGCATCTTCAGCGCAGGGTCGGCCTTGAGTGGCTCAAGGTCTGCCGGACGTGGGTAGGCGGTGATCTGGCATTCGCCTTTCTTGAGCTTCTGCGCACGGACCGAGGCGTCGGTGGTGATGGCGAAGATCAGGTTGTCGACCTTGACGTCTTCAGGCTTCCAGTAGTCCTTGTTGCCGGTGAAACGGATGTTGGAGTCTTTCTGGTAGCTCTTGAACACGAACGGGCCGGTGCCGATCGGCTTCTGGTTGATGTCTTCGGCCTTGCCTTCCTTGAGCAGTTGGGCTGCGTATTCAGCGGACTGAATGGAGGCGAAGCTCATGGCCAGGTTCTGGATGAATGCCGCATCGACAGTACCGAGGGTCATCTTGACGGTGTGATCGTCGACCTTCTCGATATTTTTGATATTGGTATCCATCGCCATATCGGTGAAGTACGGGAATTCGGTCGGGTACGCCTTACGGAACGGATCGTCCTTGTTGATCATGCGGTTGAACGTGAACAGCACGTCATCGGCATTGAAGGTACGGGTCGGCTTGAAGTACGGCGTGGTGTGGAACTTGACACCTTCACGCAGGTGGAAGGTGTAGGTCAGGCCGTCCGGGGAGACGTCCCAGCTGGTGGCAAGACCTGGAATAACGGCGGTGCCGCCACGTTCGAACTGGCTCAGACGGTTGAAGACGGTCTCGGCCGAAGCGTCGAAGTCGGTGCCGGTGGTGTACTGACCTGGGTCGAAACCAGCGGGGCTGCCTTCGGAGCAGAACACCAGGTTCGATGCTGCTTGAGCGAAGGGAGCGCTGGCGATCAAACCTGCGCCGAGAAGAAACGGAATGACCGCTTTTTTGAGCATGGTGGCCTCAGTTGTTGTCATTTTTTAATTGAGGGAAACGACCTTTTGGGTCGGTCCCGCGGATACTTATGCAGGCGCCATACCCAAAGCAAGATGCTGGCGCCAATCAAGTGACAAAGAGTGGCACGAACGTACACGAATGTCGCAAAACTATAATTTCTGACGCGGTTGAACGTTTGCGTGTCGCATATCGGTACGTTTAGTGCGCAATTTTGGTGCACTGCATCGTTGCGAATGCACCCGTTTGTGTCTCAAGTGTTACTTCGCTGTTGAAATATCGTGGGTCATTTCGACAGGCTCACCCCATAGAACGGCGTCAGGCCGAACGGGCTGAGCTTGAAGTCCTGCACCTCCTTGCGCATCGGCTGGAACACTTTGGAGTTGGCGATCGGCGTGATCGGCACGTCGTTCTTCAGGATAGTCTGCGCCTGCTGGTACAGCTTGATGCGCTCGTTCCTGTCGCTGGTCAATCTGGCCTGGGTCACCAGCTTGTCGTAGCCGGTGTTGCACCATTTGGCGTAGTTGCTGCCCTTGACCGCCGCGCAGCTGTAGAGCACGCCGAGCCAGTTGTCAGGGTCGCCGTTGTCACCTGTCCAACCATAGATCATCGCGTCGTGTTCGCCAGCCTTGGCGCGCTTGATGTACTCGCCCCACTCGAAGCTGACGATGTTGGCCTTGATGCCGATCTTCGCCCAGTCGGACTGAATCATCTGCGCCGACATGCGTGCATTCGGGTTGGAGGCGCGCTGGACGGTCATGGCCCACAGGTTGATCTGGGTGCCCGGCGCGACGCCCGCTTCCTTGAGCAACTGTTTCGCTTTCTCGATATCGTGGGGCGCGTCCTTGATGTTCGGGTCATAGCCCCATTGCGCAGGTGGCAGGGCGTTCTGCGCCAGTTGGCCTGCGCCCTGATACACCGCCTTGATGATGGCCGGCTTGTCGATGGCCATGTCCAGCGCCTGGCGCACCTTGAGCTGGTCCAGCGGCGGGTGGGTCACGTTGTAGGCCAGAAAGCCCAGGTTGAAACCTGCCTGGCTCAGCACCTTGAGGTTCGGATCCTTCTGCGCTTCTTCGATGTCCTGCGGGCGCGGGTAGCCGCTGACCTGGCATTCGCCAGCCTTGAGTTTCTGCAGGCGGGTAGCGGCATCGGTGTTGATCGAGAAGATCAGGTTGTCGAGCTTCACGTCCTCAGGCTTCCAGTACTGGGTGTTGCCGACATAACGGATCTGCGCGTCCTTCTGATAACGCTTGAACACGAACGGACCGGTGCCGACCGGCTTCTGGTTGATGTCGGCGGCCTTTCCTTCCTTGAGCAACTGGGCGGCGTATTCGGCCGACTGGATCGAGGCGAAGCTCATCGCCAGGTTCTGCACGAACGCGGCATCGATGTTGTTCAGGTGAAACCTGACGGTCTGCTCGTCGACCTTTTCCACCTGTTTGATGGTGGTGTTCATGTCCATGTCGTTGAAATAGGGTGACTCGGACGGATACGCCTTGCGGAAGGGGTCATCGGGGTTGAGCAGGCGATTGAAGGTGAACAGCACGTCATCGGCGTTGAAGTCGCGTGTCGGCTTGAAGTAGTCGGTGGTGTGGAACTTGACGCCGGGCCGCAGGTGGAAGGTGTAGGTCAGGCCGTCATCGGACACTTCCCATTTCGTGGCCAGGCCCGCTTCGACCTCGGTGCCGCCGCGCTTGAACTGGGTCAGGCGGTTGAAGACGGTTTCGGCCGAGGCGTCGAATTCGGTACCGCTGGTGTACTGGCTGGGATCGAAGCCTGCCGGGCTTGCTTCCGAGCAATACACCAGGGTGCTGGCGGCGTGAACCGCTGGTGCGCAGAGCGCCAGCGCGGTCGCCAGAAACAGGGGCTTTAAGGTGTTTTCCATGTGGACCTCGAACAAAGCGGCATTCGTGCCTGGGGTCATCGGCGGATGACTGACAGGTGAGAATGCCGCAGTGCCTCGAAGGTTCACAAGGGGCTCGCGAGAGAGCGCCCGGGCTATTTGGCCAGGTTCTGCAACTCCTTGAACCAGCTTGTGTTGCCCACCGCTTTCATGAACACCTTTTCAAGAAAGCTCCATGCGGACGATGGCACTTCCTCGTTGCTGAAAACGTATCGAATATAGGCATTGCTGTCGGCCAGCAATTGACTGTGCAGATTCTGCAACTGGCGGATCGACTGTTGATGCACTTCATCCAGATCCGATCTGGATTGCGCTCGCTGCACCTGGTCAGGATTGTCGTTGGCCCAGGTTTTGACGAGCGTCTGGTGCCATTGCGTGTCGTCGGGATGACAGAAGAAGGCCGTCGCCACGGCGATCGGGTCCGCGTCCTGCTTGCCGTTCCAGTGATCGACCATGGCCTGGGCCACCTGACTGACAGCGATGTTGGCGAGCTGCGCGCTGAGGTCGTGCAGAGGATGCTCGGGGTGATCCTTGGAGAGCTGCGAATGGCTGGGCTCGACTGACGAATCGAGGTTCGGATCGCTGCCCAGCGCCAGTTGGGCATCGGCGACGCTGTTGCCGATCCAGGTCAGTAAGCCCTGCGCCGCACTGTTGTAAGCGTTGAGCAGGATCGCGGCAGGGGTGTTCATGAGCCAGCGGTAAAACCGCAGTGTATCCACACCGGCTTTTCGAGCCAGGCCGACCAGACCGTCTCTTGCCTTGAGCAGCGCTTCGAATGCCCTGAGGAAGTTCTGATTGGGGTGCTCGCCCAGCAGGATCAGCATCACTTTATCCCGTTCGGAGCGATAACCCGGCTGGGACAGCTCGAACTCCAGCTCCTGGGTAGAGAACAGGATCTTGCCCAGCGGCGCGGCGAGGCTGGCGATCACGTCGCTACCGCCAAAGGTGCCGGTGACCAAGGGCAGATTGCGCTTGACGTTTGCCGGGGTGGTCCAGGGCAGAACCCGAGTGTGGCCGGCGGAAATCAGGCTGAGCTCGGCGAAGTTGGAGTGGGCGAACAGGTCTTCCAGCACGTGCAGCCCCGCGCCGAAACTGCGCATCCCGGAGAGCGTACGGCCGCCGGTCATTGCCAGCCTCAACTGCCGTTGCATGTACTCGACCGCCCCGGTCATGTAGCGCTTCATCGACGTGACGGGCTCAGCTGTCAGCACTGGGTCGCCAGGAAGAATCCAGGGCGCAAAGTCGGGGTCACGCACTGTCGGATCCGGGAAGGCCGGGTCGATGGCCATGGGATTGTCGATGTGCTCGTTGGGCAGGTAAACCCCGAGTTTGTCGAGCGTCACTCGCATGTCCTGCGGGTAGCGCATCCGCAGGTCGGGGAATTTCTTGACTGCAAGGATATCCACCAGGTCGGTCCACGCTTGCCGGGACACGTACGCGGGAAACTCCTTGGGCATGTCGACGCTGCGGGTGATCTTGGGGTCGACGATCTGCGAGTAATCGCGCAGCCAGTTGCCGAAGTAGACGGCGTCTGCCTCGGCGCGGGTGAAACCAGCCTCGGCCAGTGACCAGCCGATGGTCTGGTGAGTATGACCCTGGGCATCTGCGCTGCCTGCCTCGAAGGCTTCACGGTCAGGATTGGCGTGTGCCGTATCGATTCGGTCATCGACGTTCGCCTGGAACGCCAGCACGTGCATGAGCGCCTCATGCCAGTCGACGCTGTAGTCCACAGGCTCGCGCTCGTGTGCCGTCGAGTAGCTTGCGAGCTGGATGCGGTCCTGCGCAGGTTCCGCCTGTGCAGCGATCCAGGCAGTAAAGCGATGGCCTTCCTCGAAGGGGGCATCGTGGGCCAGCAGGGAAGTGCCATCGGGCGCACGGTCGCCGAGATCCTGACGCAGTACGTTGTCGACGTGATGGCCGAACTCATGCAGCAATGCCGACAGCAGCCAGGCGTGGTGCGGAGTGTCCCGCGTCGCGAATGAAAAGAAGTCCCGGTCAATGCGGATGGCCCGTTCACGGTTGTCGTAATCCGCGTCGTAGCCCAGGAATTCGGTCAGGATGATCGGTGGGTTGCCAAGCTCGCCCAGTATCAGGCGGGTCCACAGCGCGCCGAAGGTGTGATCTGGAATATCGTCGCCGAAGACATCGCGCATTTGCGTCTTGAAGTCGTTTTCGCCCAGGCGCTGGGCGACATCTGTAAGCAAGTCGAGCGCGGTGGTGGTGTGCAGTTTCTCGTCAGGCAGGTCTGCTGGCGAGCGCAGGGTGTTGGTGAAAGCCATTTTGGATTCTTCCTTGAATGTTTGAGTGGCGCCTTGTTGCCTCTGGTCGGGCAATCCGTGCGCCGCCGCAATGGGATATTGCAAACCCCATTCTATGGATTGTGGTGAGGGTGAAAATCAGCGAGGTCGCTCAAAGGTGTAGGAGCGAGCGAATGCGCGGAAGAGGAAACGGCGATATAACGCGAGGGGGGATAGCCGGGGGCATGAGAGAAACCGCGGCAACCCAGGGCTGCCGCGGCGTTGCATCAAGGAATGGCGACTTCGATCACGCCGTCTGCGGTGACGCTGACCTGGCTGGTGCCGGCTTCGACATCGGGTGTCGGAGCGGCATCGGCGCGGGCGGCTTTCATCATCATGACTGGCGCGTGCATGTAGGGCTGTGGATAACCCGAGGTGTTCAGGTTGAGATTGACCAGCTTGTAGCCGCTGCCACCCAGGGCGTCGGTGACCAGTTGGGCGCGGGCCTTGAACGCGGTGACGGCGCTCTTGAGCAGGGTGTCTTCGCTGGCCTTGCGCGCAGGGTCGGAGATGGAGAAGTCCATGCCGCCCATTTTCATGTCGCTGCCCAGCAGTTCACCGGTAAGGCCGGAGAGGGCGGCGAAGTCCGGGCTTTCCAGACGCAGTTCGGCACGCTCGCGCCAGCCGGTGATTTTCTGGCCCTTGTCGTCGTAGATCGGATAGCTGTTGCGACTGCCCTGGCGAATGGTCACGTCCTTGACCTGCCGAGCCTGGCCCAGCGCCTTGTTCAGAGTGTTGGTGACTTCGGCGGCGAGTTTCGCAGGGTCTGAGTTCTGCGATTCGGTGTAGACGGTGACTGTCATCAGGTCGCGCTGGACTTCCTGGTTGACCTCGGCACGGACCGACACCTGGTTGTAATGAACGTCATCGGCCAGGGCCGGGGCGCTTGCCAGCGCGAGGGTGCTCAGGGCGAACAGGGTAGCGGTGGGACGAAGGCTGAACATGAAAAACTCCTTGTTGGGCAGGCCGTCTGTGGCGCATTCCAGTATGGCCCGTCGGACGGATGCCCATGAGACTGAAAATCCGGGATCTTGTTCCGAACCTCGTTTTCACGAAGCCTACACCGCCCGGTAGCAGCACGGCTTGCCGGCGGGGGCGTACTCAAGATCGCTCCCGCCGGCAAGCCGTGCTGCTACGGGTGGTGGGCATGATCACACGCACTGCAGGAGCGCGCTTGCCCGCGACGGCGTCGTGTCAGCCAACCCATCCGGCGCTGACGCATCGCTCCCGCCGGCAAGCCGTGCTGCTACGGGTGGTGGGCATGATCACACGCACTGTAGGAGCGCGCTTGCCCGCGACACGTCGTGTCAGCCAACCCATCCGGCGCTGACGCATCGCTCCCGCCGGCAAGCCGTGCTGCTACGGGTGGTGGGCATATCACACGCACTGTAGGAGCGCGCTTGCCGCGACGGCGTCGTGTCAGCCAACCTATCCGGCGCTGACGCACCGCGCCCGCCGGCAAGCCGTGCTGCTACGGGTGGTGGGCATGATCACGCGCACTGTAGGAGCGCGCTTCCCCGCGACGGCGTCGTGTCAGCCAATCCATCCGGCGCTGACGCATCGTGGTCGCGGGCAAGCGCGCTCCTACGGATGCGCGATGTGTGGCGCTTTGACGCACTTTCAAGGAAAGCGCTGCTTCATTGGTTATACTCCTTGCGATTCGCCAGGAGCGCATCAGGAGAGCTCATGCTCGCCCCCGTCCAAGTACTTTCCGCCACGCGCCAGAACCTCTGGCGACTGACTTTCGTCCGCATTCTGGTGCTCGGTGCCCAAGCCGGCTCGGTGGGCTTTGCCTACCTGTTCAATCTGTTGCCCTTACCCTGGCTGCAACTGGACATCACCCTGGGCTTCTCGGCCATCGTCTGTCTGCTCACGGCCATTCGCCTGCGCACATCGTGGCCGGTGACCGAACTCGAATACGCCGTGCAACTGGCCTTCGACCTGTTTATCCACAGCGCGCTGCTGTTCTACTCCGGCGGCTCGACCAACCCGTTCGTGTCGTATTACCTGGTGCCGCTGACCATCGCTGCGGTCACGCTGCCCTGGCGCTATTCGCTGATCCTGTCCGGCATCGCCCTGGCGCTGTACACCTTGATGCTGGCCAACTTCTATCCCATCGATACCGTCGCCTTCGCCCGCGAGAAACTGCAGATCTACGGCATGTGGCTGAGCTTTGCGCTCGCGGCAGGGGTCATCACCTTCTTTGCTGCACGCATGGCCGAGGAACTGCGCCGCCAGGAGCAGATGCGTGCCTTGCGCCGCGAAGAAGGCGCGCGGGACCAGCAACTGCTCGCCGTGGCCACCGAAGCTGCCGGCGCGGCTCATGAACTGGGCACGCCACTGGCGACCATGAGCGTATTGCTCAAGGAGATGCAGCAGGACCACAAGGATCCGGCGCTGCAAGAGGACCTGTCGGTGCTGCAGGACCAGGTCAAGCTGTGCAAGGAGACGCTGCAGCAACTGGTGCGCGCCGCCGAGGCCAATCGCAGGCTCGCGGTGCAGGAACAGACGGTCACCCACTGGCTGGACCAGGCGCTGAACCGCTGGCACCTGATGCGTCCCGAATCGACCTATCGCTTCCAGCGGCTGGGGCAGGGCGAGGTACCGACGGTCGCGCCGCCTCCCGACCTGACCCAGGCACTGCTGAACTTGCTCAATAACGCCGCCGACGCCTGCCCCGAAGGGCTGGAGGTGAGTCTGGACTGGACCCCGCTGGAGATTCGCATCAGCATCCGTGATCACGGTGCTGGCGTGCCGCTGGCGGTGGCCGAACAGATCGGCAAACCCTTTTTCACCACCAAGGGCAAAGGCTTCGGCCTGGGCCTGTTCCTGAGCAAGGCCAGCGTGACTCGCGCAGGCGGCTCGGTAAAACTCTATCCTCACGAGGAAGGCGGCACGCTCACCGAGCTGCGCCTGCCCCGTCAAGCACCAGGAGAAGAAGCATGACTGACGAAATCCAGGTCGAAGGCGAAGAACTGCCGCACCTGTTGCTGGTGGACGACGACGCCACCTTTACCCGCGTGATGGCCCGCGCCATGGCTCGCCGTGGTTTCCGCGTCAGCACCGCAGGTTCCGCCGAAGAAGGCCTCATCCTGGCCCAGCAGGACCTGCCGGACTACGCCACGGTCGACCTCAAGATGGAAGGCGACTCGGGGCTGGTCCTGTTGCCACGCTTGCTGGAACTGGACCCGGAAATGCGGGTCCTGATACTGACCGGTTATTCGAGCATTGCCACGGCGGTCGAGGCGATCAAGCGCGGCGCCTGCAACTACCTGTGCAAACCCGCCGACGCCGACGACGTGCTCGCAGCGCTGCTGTCCGAACACGCCGACCTCGACACCCTGGTGCCGGACAACCCCATGTCGGTGGACCGCCTGCAGTGGGAGCACATCCAGCGTGTGCTGACCGAGCATGAGGGCAATATTTCGGCTACCGCGCGGGCGCTGGGCATGCATCGCCGCACGCTGCAAAGGAAATTGCAGAAGCGTCCCGTGCGCCGCTAAGGGCCATCCCGGGGGTTGGTCGAGCAGGCTCGAAGACCGATCCGAAGCACGCAGGGACAGTTAACATTTTCTTCATGGAAGATCTCGTGTGGCGTCTGGCACATTGGGGCTGACGCCACTTAATGCCTGCCATCGAGTTATCACATGAATCAAAACGCCGAATACTCTGCGGCCAACGATACGTCCCGTGGCCAGTTCTTCAAGAAAGTCTGGCACCTGATCACCCCCTACTGGCGCAGCGAGGAAAAGGGCATCGCCTGGCTGCTGCTGGTGGTGGTGATTGCGCTGGTGCTGTTCGATGTGGCTGTGTCGGTCTGGGTCAACAGCTGGTACCGCGACTTCTACAACTCCCTGCAACAGAAGGACCTGGCAGCCTTCACCCACCTGATGCTGTATTTCTGCGGGATTGCGGCGGTGTCGATCCTGGCGGCGGTGTATCGGCTGTACCTGACACAGATGCTGACGATTCGCTGGCGGACGTGGCTCACCGAGAAACACTTTGCCCGCTGGCTGGATCACAAGAATTACTATCGCCTGGAGCAGGGCGGCTACACCGACAACCCTGACCAGCGCTTGAGCGAAGACCTCAACAGCTTCACCTCCACCACCCTGAGTCTGGTGCTGGGGCTGATCAGCACGGTCGTCAGCCTGGTGTCTTTTTCGGTCATCCTGTGGGGCGTGTCCGGCAGCATCGAACTGTTCGGTATCGAGATCCCGGGTTACATGTTCTGGTGTGCGCTGCTGTATGCGGGCATCGGCAGCTGGCTGGCCCACCTCATCGGGCGACGCCTGATCGGCCTGAGCAACAAACAGCAACGTTACGAAGCCGACCTGCGTTTTGCCATGGTGCGCATTCGCGAGAACGCCGAGAGCATCGCCCTGTATGACGGCGAGGCCAACGAGAACCGCCGCCTGACGTCACGCTTCAAGCTGGTCTGGAGCAACTTCTGGGACATCATGGGCGTGCAGAAACGCCTGAAGTTCTTCACCACCGGCTACGGCCAGATCGCGATCATCTTCCCCTTCGTGGTCGCCGCGCCGCGGTATTTCGCCGGCAAGATCGAGCTGGGCGAACTGATGCAGATCAACTCGGCCTTTGGCAGCGTTCAGGAAAACTTCAGTTGGTTCATCGATGCCTACGTGTCTCTGGCAGGCTGGCGCGCGACTTCCGACCGTCTGCTGGCTTTCCGTCAGGCCATGACCGAAAACGAAGAACGCCACAGCGCGATCAAGCTCAACCGGGAAGGGCATGAGCTCAGGCTCGAACAGCTCAGCCTGGATCTGGTGGGCGATCGCCAACTGCTCGATCACGCCAATGCGAAAATCGCGGCGGGCGATCACGTGATGCTCAGCGGTCGCTCCGGCAGCGGCAAGAGCACGCTGTTGCGGGCGATGGGCGGTCTGTGGAGCGACGGCTCCGGGACCATGGACCTGCCGGCCGGTCGTTACCTGTTCCTGCCGCAGAAGCCCTATCTGCCCATTGGCACGCTGCGCGAGGCCCTGAGTTATCCACAACCGCCAGACGTCTACCCGGCCGAGCGTTTTGCCCAGGTGCTGGAAACCTGCCGGCTCGGCCATCTGGTGTCGCGTCTGGACGAAAGCAACCACTGGCAACGCATGCTGTCCCCCGGGGAACAGCAGCGCGTGGCCTTTGCTCGGGCTCTGCTGTATGCGCCGGACTGGCTGTATCTGGACGAAGCCACCTCGGCCATGGACGAAGAAGACGAAGCGGCGCTGTATCAGGCGCTGCTCGATGAGCTGCCAGGCGTGACGCTGCTGAGCATCGGCCACCGCAGCAGTCTCAAGCGTTTCCACCGTCGTCATCTGCGCATCGAAGGCGGTCAATTGCGCGAGCAACCCCACGCTGAAACGGTGATTTAGCAGCACGATGCCGCAAAAACCTACGAACTCGCCGGGTTTGTTATGTGATCGTACAACCCGGTGAGCTATGATTAGACTTTCACCGTATTTAGAGACGCATGTTGGATATGGAAAATCAGAGTGCTCCGCCTCGCGCACGTAGAAAGCACCGCAGCCTCGCCCAGGAGTTGGTTACTGAACTCTCGGAGCGTATTCGCACCGGCGCCCTGAAGCGTGGCGACAAATTGCCCACCGAATCCGCGATCATGGAAGAGCAGGGGGTCAGCCGCACCGTCGTACGCGAAGCCATTTCCCGTCTGCAGGCCTCGGGGTTGGTGGAAACCCGCCACGGTATCGGTACCTTCGTGCTCGACACGCCGAGCCCCAGCGGTTTTCGCGTTGATCCTGCGACCATCGTCACCCTGCGTGACGTGATGGCGATCCTCGAATTGCGCATCAGCCTGGAAGTCGAATCGGCGGGCCTAGCTGCCCAGCGTCGCAGCGCCGAGCAACTGGCCGACATGCGTGCCGCACTCGACGCCCTCAATGAAAGCGCGGCCCATGCCAGCGATGCGGTAGGTGCCGACTTCCAGTTCCACATGGCCATAGCGCTGTCCACCGGCAACCGCTATTTCACCGACATCATGAATCACCTGGGCACCAGCATCATTCCGCGTACCCGCCTGAATTCCGCGCGCCTGGCCCATGACGATCAACAGCACTACATGAGCCGCCTGAGCCGCGAGCACGAGGAGATCTACGAGGCCATCGCCCGCCAGGACTCCGACGCCGCCCGCGCTGCCATGCGCCTGCACCTGACCAACAGCCGCGAACGCCTGCGCCACGCCCATGAAGAGGCGGAGTCGCAGCGCGCCTGAGGTCGTATGACCTGGCCATTTATCACTCCGTCCGCGTGGTGACAATTGTAGGAGCGCGCTTGCCCGCGACCGCGTAGTGTCAGCCACGTATCTGTTGCTGACACTACGTAATCGTCCGAGTGCGGCCCAGACCAAGCGCGCTCCTACAGGCCGAGCCAGAACGCCACTCATCTCCTTCCCCTAGAAATAATTCGTCCCGCCTATTGAGAGATGTCATTCCTAGTTGTACGATGACTTACGACATCAGCGCAGGTCTGGTGATCCATTCACACAATTAGCTTCCCAGGGTGTTCGAATAATGAATCCACAAGAACTGAAGTCCATCCTCTCCCACGGTCTGCTGTCTTTCCCGGTCACCGATTTCAATGCCCAGGGCGACTTCCATCGCGCGGGTTACATCAAGCGTCTGGAGTGGCTGGCCCCTTACGGCGCCTCCGCGCTGTTCGCCGCTGGCGGTACAGGTGAGTTCTTCTCCCTGACCGGCGACGAATACTCCCAAATCATCAAGACTGCCGTCGACACCTGCGAAAAGACTGTGCCAATCCTGGCCGGCGTAGGCGGTCCGACCCGTCAGGCGATCCAGCAGGCTCAAGAAGCAGAGCGTCTGGGTGCCAAAGGCCTGCTGCTGCTGCCTCACTACCTGACCGAAGCCAGCCAGGACGGCGTTGCCGCCCACGTTGAAGCGGTCTGCAAATCGGTCAAGATCGGCGTTGTCGTCTACAACCGTAACGTTTGCCGCCTGACCGCGCCGCTGCTGGAAAAACTGGCCGAGCGCTGCCCTAACCTGATCGGCTACAAAGACGGCCTGGGCGATATCGAACTGATGGTTTCGATCCGTCGTCGCCTGGGCGACCGCTTCTCCTACCTGGGCGGCCTGCCGACCGCTGAAGTCTACGCCGCTGCCTACAAGGCGCTGGGCGTACCGGTCTACTCCTCGGCGGTGTTCAACTTCGTACCGAAACTGGCGATGGACTTCTACCACGCGATCGCCAAAGACGATCACGCCACTGTCGGCAAGCTGATCGACGATTTCTTCCTGCCGTACCTGGACATCCGTAACCGCAAATCCGGCTACGCCGTCAGCATCGTCAAGGCAGGCGCGAAAATCGCCGGCTACGACGCAGGTCCGGTCCGCGCTCCGCTGACCGACCTGACTGCAGAAGAGTTCGAAATGCTCGCTGCACTGATGGACAAGCAAGGCAAGCAGTAACAGCCAACTGCCGGGAAACCGCTGAGCGATCAGCGGTTTTTTGCCGTCAGGGCACCGTTCACCAAAACGCTGCGCCGTGCAGCGTTTCGCGTCGGCAAGGCTGCCGTTCGCGTGAGTTCTACCCCAGGCGTCACCGTGGCCGCACTTTGAAAGAACGCTTCAATCGCATCTGGATTTAGGGGCAGAGGCGAGCGACACACACATAAGATCGTTGTTTACCCGCGCAAAAAAATAATTAGTGGGAGTTTCGAACATGCAAAAAACCAAGCCGACTCACGTCCGCTATTTGATCCTGCTCATGCTGTTTCTGGTGACCACGATCAACTATGCCGACCGTGCCACCATCGCCATTGCCGGCTCCAGCCTGCAAAAGAGCCTTGGCATCGACGCAGTAACCCTCGGATACATCTTCTCCGCCTTTGGCTGGGCCTACGTGGCCGGTCAGATCCCTGGCGGCTGGCTGCTGGATCGCTTCGGTTCGAAGAAGATCTACGCACTGAGCATTTTCACCTGGTCGCTGTTCACCGTGCTGCAAGGCTATGTCGGTGAATTCGGCCTTTCCACCGCCATCGTCGCGCTGTTCATGCTGCGCTTTCTGGTGGGCCTGGCCGAAGCGCCATCCTTCCCTGGCAACGCGCGCATCGTTGCGGCCTGGTTCCCGACCTCCGAGCGCGGCACCGCCTCGGCGATCTTCAACTCGGCGCAATACTTCGCAACCGTTCTTTTCGCCCCGATCATGGGCTGGATCGTCTTCACCTTCGGCTGGCAGCACGTGTTCGTGGTGATGGGCGGTATCGGCATCGTGTTCTCGCTGATCTGGCTGAAAGTCATCCACAGCCCGCGCAACCACCCGATGATCAACAAGGCAGAACTCGATCACATCGCCAACAACGGCGGCATGGTCGATATGGACAACGACAAGGGCAAAGGCAAGAGCGGCGGCCCGAAATGGGACTACGTCAAGCAACTGCTGACCAACCGCATGATGCTGGGTATCTACCTGGCGCAGTACTGCATCAACGGCATCACCTACTTCTTCCTGACCTGGTTCCCGGTGTATCTGGTGCAGGAACGCGGCATGACCATCCTCAAGGCCGGTTTCATCGCCTCGTTGCCCGCGATCTGCGGCTTCGTCGGCGGCGTGCTGGGCGGGATCATCTCCGACTGGCTGCTGCGTCGCGGCAAATCCCTGACCTTCGCCCGCAAGGCGCCGATCATCGGCGGCCTGCTGCTCTCGACCTCCATCGTCACCTGCAACTACGTCGATATCGAATGGGTGGTGGTGGGCTTCATGGCACTGGCGTTCTTCGGCAAGGGTGTGGGCGCACTGGGCTGGGCGGTGATGTCCGACGCTTCGCCGAAACAAATCGCCGGTCTGAGCGGCGGTCTGTTCAACATGTTCGGTAACATCGCGTCGATCACCACCCCGATTGTCATCGGCTACATCATCAGCTCCACCGGCTCGTTCAAATGGGCTCTGGTATTCGTTGGCGCCAACGCGCTGGTGGCGGTGATCAGCTACGTGTTCATCGTGGGCGAGATCAAGCGCGTGGAATTGAAAGACACCCCAACGCAGGGTGATTTGCGGGCCAGCGACGTCGGCGAAATTTCCCAGGCCAAGAGCTGAGTCCAAGAAAAATCGAGGAAGACCGTGATGAACTTGATCCAACATGCCGACTCGCCACGTTACATCCGCCTGCATGAGCGCGATAACGTTGTCGTCGTGGTCAATGACCAGGGCGTACCGGCGGGGACTGAATTCGACAATGGCCTGGTGACCATCGACAACGTGCCCCAGAGCCACAAGGTCAACACCGTGGACATCCCCGAGGGTGGCGAAGTGATTCGCTACGGGCAGACCATCGGTTATGCCCTCAAGCCGATCCCGCGCGGCAGTTGGGTCAAGGAAGATCAACTGCGCATGCCGAGCGCGCCGCCGCTGGACAGCCTGCCGCTGTCCACCGAAGTACCTGGCCGGGGCGAGCCGCTGGAAGGCTTCACCTTCGAAGGCTACCGCAACGCCGACGGCACGGTCGGCACCCGCAACATCCTCGGCATCACCACCACCGTGCAGTGCGTCACCGGCGTGCTGGACTTTGCGGTCAAGCGCATCCGCGAGGAAGTGCTGCCCAAGTACCCGAACGTCGATGACGTGGTGGCCATCACCCACACCTATGGCTGTGGCGTGGCGATCACCGCCAAGGATGCGTACATCCCGATCCGCACCGTGCGCAATCTGGCGCGCAATCCGAACCTGGGTGGCGAAGCGCTGGTGATCGGTCTGGGCTGCGAGAAATTGCAGGCCGAGCAGGTGATGCATCAGAACGATCCGTCGGTCGATCTGAGCGATGAGTGGATGTACCGCCTGCAGGATTCGCAACACGGCTTCAACGAAATGATCGAGCAGATCATGGAGCTGGCCGAAGTGCGGTTGAAGAAGCTCGATCAGCGCCGTCGCGAAACCGTGCCGGCGTCCGAGCTGATCCTGGGCATGCAGTGCGGCGGCAGCGATGCGTTTTCCGGCATCACCGCCAACCCGGCGCTGGGCTACGCCTCGGACCTGTTGCTGCGCGCAGGCGCGACCGTGATGTTCTCGGAAGTGACCGAAGTGCGTGACGCCATCTACCTGCTCACCTCCCGCGCTGAAACCACGGAAGTGGCCGAAGAGCTGGTGCGCGAGATGGACTGGTACGACCGTTATCTGGCCAAGGGCGAAGCAGACCGCAGCGCCAACACTACGCCAGGCAACAAGAAAGGCGGGTTGTCGAACATTGTCGAGAAGTCCCTGGGATCGATCGTCAAATCCGGCAACAGCGCGATCAACGGCGTGCTTGGCCCCGGCGAGCGGGTCAATCGCAAGGGGCTGATCTTTTGCGCAACGCCGGCCAGTGATTTCGTCTGCGGCACGCTGCAACTGGCGGCCGGCATGAACCTGCACGTGTTCACCACCGGGCGCGGCACGCCGTATGGCCTGGCGATGTCACCGGTGGTGAAGGTGTCTACCCGCACTGAACTGGCCCAGCGCTGGCCGGACCTGATCGACGTTGACGCAGGCCGCATAGCGACCGGGCGCGCCAGCATCGAGGAGTTGGGTTGGGAGCTGTTCCATTTCTATCTCGATGTCGCCAGCGGCAAGAAGAAGACCTGGACCGAGCATTATCGTCTGCACAACGACATCACCCTGTTCAACCCGGCGCCGATTACCTAAGCCGGGCTACGTCATGTAGGAGCGCGCTTGCCCGCGATTGCGATCTGTCTGCCACAGATGTATCGGCTGACACGACGTCATCGCGGGCAAGCGCGCTCCTACAGGGCTTCGGTTGTCGTCAGTTACGCGTCACCCTCCATCTCAATGCCGCCCATGCTCCTTGTGGTGCGCGTGCTCCCCGCAAAACCTTGCCAGCGTCAGCACCACTCGGGTGATCGGCATCGGGATATTCACCTTCGCCGCCAATTCCAGTACCGCATCGCCAATCGCCGCCAGTTCCAGCGGCAAACCCTTGTCGAAATCCTGCAGCATCGACGTGCGCACCGGGCCCATGCTCGCGCCGAACTGCATGAAGGTCGTGGGCTCCATGCTCAGTTTCGCGTCGTAGGCTGCAGCCACCTGCATCGCCTCGTTGAAGGTCGCCAGCGCCAGTTCGCGCATGTCCGGCAGCCCGTAGATCTGCTCCAGCGTCGCGCCGGTCACCACCGACACAGGGTTTGAGGTGAGGTTAGCGATGATCTTGGTCCACAGTTGATCGCGAATGCGGTCGGTGCCCTGGGCTTCGATGCCGGCGCTTTCGATCAGCTTGACCAGGCTTTGCAGGCGCGGCGTCAGCTCGTTGTTCAACTCACCGAAGATGATGCGATACGGGTTGTGAGTCTTGACCACCGCAGGCGCTGAGCTTTGAGCGGTGATGAACACCACACACCCGATGACCTTGTGCAGGTCGAGGGTGGCGGTGATGCGGCTGTCCGGATCGACCGTTTCCACCCGATTGCCCGCGAACGGGCCACCTTCGCCATGGAAATACCACCACGGCACGCCGTTGATCACAGGCACCACCAGCGTCTCGGGGCCGATCAGCGCAGCGATGTTCGGCAGCAGGCCGCTCAGCGATGGTGCCTTGGTGCAGAGGAACACGATGTCCTGTTCGCCGAGGGCTTCGGCGCTGTCGCTGGCATTGACCTGGACGTGGTGGCGGCCTTGCAGGTCTTGCAGGTGAATGCCGTTGCGTTGCAGGGCGGCGAGGGTGCGACCGCGGGCGAAAACATTGACGGCATGCCCGCTCAGCGCAATACGCGCCGCCAGCGTGCAGCCGATGGCACCCGCGCCGGCAATACAGATACGCAAGGGGGAAGCACTCATGATGACTCCGGGACTGCCAGATACGTTTCAGGTTGTTTCTGCAATCTACACGATCCCTGTAGGAGCGCGCTTGCCCGCGATGGCGGTGTGTCAGTAACTGATGAGTTGAATGACACAACCCTGTCGCGGGCAAGCGCGCTCCTACAGATTGCGGGCGTTCCGCTGGTCAGTTGCACGCCATCGCCCTGAACTTCATTAGCCACGCACCTATCCTTATTGCATGTCCACCCCAAGCGATCAGGCCTGCCCTACAAGGAGAAGTTCATGCGTGCACTGACCTATCACGGTGCCCACGACGTTCGCGTGGAGACGGTCGCCGACCCGATGATCCAGGCCCCTGACGACGTCCTGCTGAAGGTGACGGCCACCGCCATCTGCGGCTCGGACCTGCACCTGTATCGCGGCAAGATTCCGGCCACCGAGCAGGGTGATATCTTCGGCCACGAATTCATGGGCATCGTCGAGGAAGTCGGCCCGGAGGTCACCGCCGTACAGCCCGGAGACCGGGTGGTGATTCCGTTCGTGATCGCCTGCGGGAGCTGTTTCTTCTGTCAGATGGAGGCATTTGCCGCCTGTGAAACCACCAATACCGGGCGTGGGGCGATTCTCAACAAGAAGTCCATCGCGCCCGGTGCCGCCTTGTTTGGCTACAGCCATCTGTACGGCGGTGTGCCAGGCGGGCAGGCCGAGTATGTGCGGGTGCCCAAGGGCAACGTCGGGCCGTTCAAGGTGCCCGGCACTCTGGCCGACGAGAAGGTGCTGTTTCTGTCCGACATCCTGCCCACCGCCTGGCAGGCGGTGCTCAATGCCGGTGTGGGGCCGGGATCGAGCCTGGCAATCTACGGCGCAGGGCCGGTCGGCCTGCTCAGCGCGGCCTGCGCGAAGATGCTGGGCGCCGAGAAGATCTTCATTGTCGATCATCACGCCTATCGCCTGGCCTACGCGCAGTTCACCTACGGCGCGATCCCGATCAATTTCGACGAGGACGACGACCCCGCCGACTCCATCATTCGCCAGACCGCCGGCATGCGTGGCGTTGACGCGGTGATCGACGCGGTGGGCTTCGAAGCCAAGGGCAGCACCACTGAAACCATCCTCGCCACCCTCAAGCTTGAAGGCAGCAGCGGCAAGGCACTGCGCCAGTGCATCGCTGCTGTGCGGCGCGGTGGCACGGTCAGTGTGCCGGGGGTGTATTCGGGGTTCATTCATGGCTTCATGTTTGGCGATGCATTCGACAAGGGCCTGACCTTCAAGATGGGCCAGACCCATGTGCACCGTTACCTGCCGCAATTGCTGCGGCTGATCGAGGAGGGCGCGCTGTCACCCGAGGCGATCATCACCCACCGCCTGTCGCTGGAAGAAGCCGCCGAGGGCTACGCGATCTTCGACAAGCGCGAGCAGGACTGCCGCAAGATCATCCTCACCCCAGGCTTCGACAGCAGGATCGATGCGTCGGCCAGTGACATGGATCTGTCAGGCACCTGACGCGACCGCCCCGTAGCAGTCCGGCTTGCCGGCGTCGGCGGTTTCAAGGTGTTCCCGTTATCGCGCCCGACACCGCCCCCGTAGCAGCACGGCTTGCCGGCGGGAGCGATTTCAAGGACGACATCGCCCCAGAGGCGATGAACCGCAGTAGAGCCGCTCCCCACAGGTGGCATAATCGTTCTTTTCGAGGACTGCGGCCATGGCCACTTCTGCGCTTGCGTCGTTCAATCAGCCCCGCACGGTGCTGTTCCTGGCCTATCCGCAGATGGGGCTGCTGGACCTGACCGGCGCGCAGACGGTGTTCTGGGCCGCCACCAAGGCCATGAACAAACGCGGCCTGGCCGGTTACCTGCGACCGACCGCCAGCATCACCGGTGGCCTGACCCTCACCGCCGAAGGGGTGGAAGTCAACTCCGAACCCCTGTCCTCCCTCGCAGGCAGCGTCATCGACACGGTCATCGTCCCCGGTGCGCCGGACATCCTCCAGGCGCTGGACAACAACCCCGACACCATCGAGTGGCTGCGCACCATCGCGCCTCACGCCAGGCGCACGGCATCCGTGTGCAGCGGCGCCTTTCTGCTGGCGCAGGCCGGTCTGCTCGACGCGAAACGGGTGGCAACCCACTGGGCCATGTGCGACATGCTCAAGACGCGCTTTCCCACGGTCGATGTCGATCAGGACGCGATTTTCATTCAGCAGGGCACGGTCTGGACGTCGGCGGGTGTCACGGCCGGGATCGACCTGGCACTGGCTCTGGTGGAGGCCGATTGCGGGCGGGATGTGGCCATGGAGGTCGCGCGGGAACTGGTGGTGTTCATGAAACGCCCAGGCGGGCAGTCGCAGTTCAGCACCATGCTTCAGGCGCAGATGCAGGATGGAGACGTGTTCTCTGACTTCCATCTCTGGCTAACGCGCAACCTGCACCGTGCCGAACTCGACGTCGAGCAACTGGCGCGTCACGCCAACATGAGCGTGCGCAACTTCAGCCGCGTGTACAAGCTCAAGACCGGTCGCAGTCCGGCCAAGGCGCTGGAGTTCTTCCGTCTGGAAGCGGCGCGGCGGATGCTCGAAGATTCCGACCGGCACATCGATCAGGTCGCTCAGGAATGCGGCTTCGGCGACGAGGAACGCATGCGCGTCACCTTTCATCGCAACCTGGCGACATCCCCCCGGGACTACCGCAGCCGCTTCGCTCGCTGAGCGTCTACCCGCCGTCCCGAGGGAAAGCGGGCAGCGTAAGCGGGTCAGAAATCCCAGAACCCGGCGACCCAGCGGAAGTTGTCGCCATCCACCGCAACCCGGCCCACTGACGGGAAGGGCAGGTGGGTGGCGATGAACAGCTCGCCGCTGGCCGCCGCTTCCCTGAGCAGGCGCACGCGTACATTCTCCGCTTCTTGCGGATCGTGCTCGAAGCCGTTTTGCCAGTCGGGGTGGTCGAACGCCACCGGAAACAGCGCATCGCCTGCGAAGGTCAGCTTTTCGTTGCCGGATGTCACGTAGACCACGCAGTGCCCTGGGGTATGGCCGCCGGTGAGTTTGGCGACCACGCCAGGGGCCACTTCATATTCGTCGTCGAAGGTGCGCACGTTGCTGCGATAAGCGGCGATGAACTGGTTGGCCGTGGCGCGCAGTACGTCCGGCACTGGCGACGGCATGGCGGTCATGGTGAAGTCCGGATCCTCCCAGAACTTCACCTCGGTGGCCGTCACGTGAATCCGCACATCGGGGCTCAGGCGGCTCTTCACGTCCTCCACCAACAGCCCGCCGATGTGGTCCATGTGCATGTGGGTGATCACGATGTCGGTCACTGACGCCAGGTCGATCCCGGCGGCTGTCAGGCGCTTGGGAAACTGCCCGGCCCGAGGGAAGCCCGGAAACTGCCCGCCCAAACCGGCATCGACCAGAATGGTCTGCTCGCCCGAGCGCACCACCAGCACGTTCAGCGCCCAGTCGAACATGTCCGGCCCCAGGAACATGTCCTTGAACCAGACGGCGCGTGCCTCCGGGCTGGCGTTGGTGGACATGGTTTCGGTGGGCAGCGGCAGTACGCCGTCGCTGACCACCAGCACGTCGATGTCACCGACCTTCAGTGCGTAGCGTGAAGGCACCAGTTCTTCGATGAATCCTTGCGGGGCGAGTTCGAGGGGCTTTTTCATGGCGGCGTTCCTGTTGTTGGAGGAGGTGACACGGGCTCTCGATCAGGAGAGTGCAAACAGTCTGCGAGCCGCCACTTTCAATAACTATCACCCCTGACGGACATGCCTTTCATACCTAGGTGTGCAAGAACAAAACCTAATAAGCAAATGCCCGAAACCCCAAGGCAAACAGCCCGTGCGGATAGAAACGTGCCAGAGAAAAAGCTGTCTGGATGGATATATACCCAAGTATGAGTGGTTAGGGCTTTAACGTTATTTTTGCCAACTTTTGCAGCGACGACAGGGTATGGGCTCGGGATTAAAGTGTGTAACGACTCCTCGCCGATGCGAGATATCACTGCCCACTGGAGAACAACATGAGCCAACATATTCTGGTCCTCGGCGCGGGTTTTGCGGGTGTCTGGAGCGCCCTGGGGGCTGCCCGCCAACTGGATCTGCAACAGCGCACCGACATCAAGATCACCGTGCTGGCGCCCCAGCCCGAACTGCGCATTCGTCCGCGTTTCTACGAGTCGAACGTGCATGAAATGAAAGCTTCCCTGCTGGAGTTGTTCGCCGCCACCGACATCGATTTCGTACAGGGCGCCGCCGAGAAAATCGACGTGCAAGGCAAGCGCGTGCATTACGTCACGGCGCAAGGGGCGCACACTTCGCTGACCTATGACCGACTCGTCCTGGCCACCGGCAGCCACCTGAACCGCCCGGAACTGGAAGGCGTCCGGGAGTTTGCGTTCGACGTAGACACCATCGAGGCGGCGGCCCGCCTGGAGCAGCACGTCAAGAGCCTCGCCAGCCAGCCCGACTCCATTGCCCGTAACACGGTGGTGGTCTGCGGCGGCGGTTTCACCGGCATCGAGACCGCGACTGAAATGCCTGCACGCTTGCGTGAAACGCTGGGTGCCGACGCCCGCGTCCGGGTGATCGTGGTGGATCGCGGTGTGACGATCGGCGCGGCCTTCGGCGAAGGCATCAGCCCATCGATTGCAGCGGCCAGCAAGCACATGGACATCGAATGGCGCTTGGGCGCGACCGTCGCCAAGGTCGATGCCAACGGCGTGACACTGGCCGATGGCGAGCACATCGAATCCAGGACCGTGGTCTGGACCGTAGGCTTCCTGGCCAGTCCGCTGACCCGGCAGATTCCGGGTGAGACGGATCGTCAGGGCCGTCTGTTCGTCGATGAAAACCTCAAGGTGGTCGGCCAGGACGCTGTCTATGCGGCAGGCGATGTGGCTTACGCTGCGTGCGACGATCTGGGCAACTTTGCCGCCATGTCCTGCCAGCACGCGATCCCTCTGGGCCGCCACGCCGGCAACAACGTGGTTGCAGACCTGCTGGGCATCGCGCCACGGCCTTACAGCCAGCCCAAATACGTGACCTGCCTGGACCTGGGCGAGTGGGGCGCGGTGTACACCGAGGGCTGGGACCGCCAGGTCAAACTGATTCGCGAGGAGGCCAAGGAGCTCAAGCACAACATCAACTCGGTGTGGATCTACCCGCCGATTGCCGATCGTGCAGTGGCGCTGGCCGCAGCCGATCCGTCGATCCCCGTCGCCTGACCACACCGATTCATCCTGTGCCTGTTCCGGCCTGCCGGAGCAGGCTTTTTTTCAGGCAATGAGCGCCTTCGAGTGGCGCAAATTCAGGGTTAGTTGGCTTATCGTTTGAAGCCCGTCGGCGTATAGACTCACGTCCTCTATTGCCCAGTTTGATAAAGGATGGCGCAGGCGCATGAGCATCCCGGGGTCCACCAGCAAGAATGAATTCGATTCGGCCGCCTGTTTCAGTCCGTCGGCGTCCAGTGGCGGCACCTCCTCGCGTCAGCCGTTGATCGACCTCAGCAAGCGGCGCTACGAACAGTGGCTGGTCTGGGGCATCGGCTTGGTGGTGGCGGTCGGCATCGTGATCATCAACACCGCAACCCATCATCGCGACATCGCGGCCACGGTGATTTACCTCACGTTGTTGCTGATGGCGGCCAATGTCTTTTCCATTCGTGTGGTGATCGGCGTCTCGCTGCTGTGCATGGGGATGGTGGTGGCGATGTTTTTCATCGACGAGGGTTACCAGGACTGGGACTCGGTCACCAGTTTCGTACGCTGCCTGACGGCGTTGTCGGCGATTGCCTTCCTGGCCATGCGCGGCAAGCAGGCAGCCGACACCCTGCGCCAGAACGAGATCTACCTGACCGGCGCCCAGCGCCTGAGCCAGACCGGCAGTTTGGGCCTGAGTGCCGATTCCGAGCACATGAGCTGGTCGCCGGAAACCGCGCGGATCTTCGAATACCCGCTGGACATGCCGGTAACCCGCGCGATGATCCTGGCGCGCACACCGGCCGAAGAACATGCGCTGGTTTTGGATGTTTTCGAGCGCGCCGCTCGCCATGAGCCGCAGATCGAGGCGCGTCATCGCCTGGTCATGCCGGACGGGCGCATCAAGCACATTCACCTGATCGCCATTCCGATCTTCGCCCAGGACGACCGCTTCGAGTATCAGGGAGCGCTGTCGGATATCACCGAGCGGGTGCTGGCCGAAGAGGTGCTCTATCGCACCCAGTCGCAACTGACCCACATCTGCCGAGTGACCACCCTGGGCGAGCTGACGGCCTCCATTGCCCACGAGGTCAAGCAGCCGCTGACGGTCATCAACAGTGGCGCAGACGGTTGCCGGCGCTGGCTGGACCGCCCCGAGCCGGACATTCCCGAAGCGCTTGCGGCCCTGCAACGAATCAAGGAAAGCGCCTGGCGGGCCAGCGAGGTGTTGAGCCGGGTTCGCGATCTGTCACGCAAGAGCGACCCTGTGCGCCGCGTCGAGCACTTGAACGACATCGTCAGGGAAACCCTCGGAGTGGTGCAGTACGAGATCAGTCACCACCATATCGTCCCGGTCGTGAGCCTGTGCCCCGGCAACCCTGCGGTACTGGCCGACAGCATCCAGTTGCAGCAGGTCATCATCAATCTGCTGATCAATGCCTGCCAGGCCATGAACGGGCTTGATCGGCACCAGCGCCAGTTGCACATCAAGAGTTGGCTGGCGGGCGGCGAGATCATCCTGGAAATCGCCGACCACGGACCGGGCATCGATCCTGAGGTCTTGCCGTCGCTGTTCCTTCCGTTCTTCACCACCAAGGCCAGTGGCCTTGGCATGGGCCTGTCGATCTGCCGGTCGATCATCGAGTTTCACGAAGGCCGGATCTGGGCGCAGAACACCGGGCACGGCGCCTCGTTCTTCTTTGCGCTGCCCCTGCTCGATGAACCGCCGGTTCAGGAATACTCCGCCGAGTGATGGGGGTAGTCCACCAAGCGCGAGCCGATGACCATTTCGCTGATCCAGTCGGTCAGCAAGGTGGTGTAGGCGTGCTGGCTGGTGTCGCTGCTCAGGCCGTGGTCGGCGCCGTCCAGCAGGCGGTAGGTCAGCGAATGCGCCAGGTCGAAAGCGGTGCGATAGCTCATCAGGGTGGCGTGGGGCACGTAGTCGTCCTGCTCGGATTCCACCAGCAGCACATCGCCCTTGAAGTCTTTGCAGGCGGCCAGCGCACGGTTGTCGGCGGCGGTCACGGCGGAGCGGCGATAGTGCGCCAGCTTGTCCCGGTCCAGCGCCTGCTTGGGCATGTCCCAGTCGGCGTCCCAGTACAGCGCAGGCACCCGCAGGGCCAGCCAGCGCACCGGGCGCATGGCGCTGAGGATGGTCGCCAGGTAGCCGCCGTAGCTGCTCCCGATCACCGCAATGGCGTTGTTATCCACAGCCGGATGGCTGGCCAGCCGGTCATACGAGGCCAGCAGGTCTTCCATGCTGTGCTCGCGTGACACCAGCGTGCGCATCTCATGGGTGCGCTCGTGGCCGCGCAGATCGAAGGTCAGGCACACGCAGCCAAGGCCGGTGATGTTCTTGGCCCGCGACAGGTCGCGTTGCTGGCTGCCTCCCCAGCCGTGGACGAAGAGGATGCCCGGCATCTTCGCGCCGGGGGTGAGGATGGTGCCGCTGATGTATTGATCGCTGACGCTGATGTCGATGGTTTCACTGCGAACGGTCATAAGGCTGGACCTGTGTGAATTTACTGATAAGGCCGACGTCGGGATCGTCGCCTTCGTAGAGAACATGGGCGTGGGCGGGCAGGGTGGTCGGCCCGTAGATTTCATGGCTTGAGGCCCTGATGCGTTGCAACTGCGGATCGGCTGCGAACGCCACCAGCGCCTCGACTTCAGCCGGGCTGGCACCGCCGATTCGCCAGGATTGCTCAAGCACTCCGGAGCACACCTGGCCTCGGGCGTTGGTGCCGTGGGCGATGTCGTAGTTGCGGCGCGAGGCGAGGAAGTCAGGGAAGCAATCGAGTGCGGCGTTTTCGTATGTCATGGCCTGGGTGACCGAGCGGCGCACGTCGTCATCCAAGTCGAGCTTGAGCAGTTCGTCGTAGCCGCCGCGCACCAGCCACAACTGCGAGCCACCGTAGACCTGCTCGCCGTTGTTGTCTTCGGTCAGGCTCTGGGTACCGTGGTAGCTGACGGTCATACCCGCGACCTGCACCTGGCCGACGCTGTAGGTGATGACGTCCTTCAGATCCTCCTCCAGCACCAGCCCCCATTCTTCGACTTCGCTCATGTCCTGGGCGTCGATAGCCTGTTGCAGCTCGCCCTCGGAGGTGACCACCACTTGCCCGCGCCCGGCGGTTGCCAGCACCGGCTTGACCCGCACCGGGCCTGCCTTGAGCAACTGGCGGCCAGCGCGCTGGGCGTCGGCTTCGTTGAAGACGCTGAAGCCTGTGAGCACTGCGTCTGCGGCATCCTCGAAGAAGCGTTCGGACCAGCCATCGGGCCGTGCGGTGGCGTCCTTGAGCAGCGGGTGGGAGATGGCCTTGGTAGCCATGAAGGGGAAATCGATCAAGCCGCCGAAGAAGTCATCGACGGTACGAATATTCAGCGCATCGCCCGAATGTTTGCCGATCAACGTGTCGGACGGGATGTAGTACAGCGCATGTCCCTGATGCAGGGCGGGATCGTAGGCACCGACGAATTCGGCCCCCAGCAGCTTGGCAATGCGCTTTGCCAATGCCTGCTGCACCACGGTTTCGTGGGTCGCCAGTTTCTTGTGGGTAGCCAGCAGAACGACTTCAGACTTTGCAGTGCTGCGTGATCCGCTCATGGGTGAGCTCCTGGATGGCATCTTGCAAACATAGCCCTGTAGGAGCGCGCTTGCCCGCGATGGCGGTGTGTCATTAACAGATGGGTTGAATGGCACAACCCAGTCGCGGGCAAGCGCGCTCCTACAAGAGCCGGCATCCATTGGCGCCGGACTCAAGGTTAAGAAGGCCGGCGCGCCATTGAGTTCCTTGAGGGCTGATTAATGGTCCGCAGCCGATTGATCCGCGTCGCACGCCGGGAAGGGTTTGGTGTGATCGGAATCTTCGCGGTCTCCCATGGCCTTGTACTTCTTGCGCAGCGCCCTGAGTTCGTTCTGGTCGAGGTTGTCCAGGCTGAGCACGGCGTTCTGGGCGTCCTTGGTCACGCGCAGCAACTCGTCGATCTTGATGTGCAGCTCATCGGTGTCGCGGTTCTGGGTGTTCTGGATCAGGAACACCATCAGGAAGGTGATGATGGTGGTCGAGGTGTTGATGATCAGTTGCCAGGTGTCGTTGTAGTGGAACATCGGGCCGGTGGCGGCCCAGATGCAGATCAGCAGCACTGCCACCAGGAATGTCCGGGGGCTGCCCGTCCATTTCGACAAGGCCTGGGCGAACTTGGAGAATTTCATGACCGGCGTCCTTCGCGAATTCAGAGGAGATAAGCAAGGGACCGCAGCGGCGGTTTGAAATTTCTTTTTACAATTTAGCGAAGTGCAATTTAATTCAGGACCAGCCGAACAACTCGCAGGCATTCGCGGTGCTGGCCTGGGCGAGGCGCTCGGGGGGGACGTTCATGATCTCGGCCAATGCCCGGCAGATATCCGGCAAGTGCTCCGGAGCTTTGCGCTGGCCGGATACGTTTGGGTGACATGCTTATTCCGTCAGCTTCAGGATGGTTTCATAGTCCGGAAAGCCCCAGTCAGCCAGCGGAGAGAGCTGGGAAAGGAAAGCCAGATGTTCGATGATTTTCACCTTTTGCAGATGCTTGAATTCGCCTGGGCCTCCGAGGGCGATGGCGGGGACGAAGCCGTACATTTCGTCGGCTTTTAATGGGCCGAGTTTTTTTAACGCCTGTTCAAACAGGTCATCGAAATCGTTATCGTCCCGGTCCATGAATGCAAAGAACATTCTGATTTCTTGGTCAAACTCAGTCGACGGGATTGATTTTTTATCTTCGTAATATCGAGCGTGACAAAGTGAAATTTTGAGCGTGTGGCCTGCGCTCTCCTCCCAGAGGTAGAGGTCACCAAAAGCTCCTCTGGCGATGACGTGGTAATAATCCGCTGCGGGAATACCGGAATTTTTCAACCAGTCCCGGATCACGCTTTCATATTGCGCCGGGTCTACGGTCCAGAAAATACCATCGGCATAACCGCTCCATCCGTGCTCCGCCCATTGTTCAAGTAATTGGCCTGGCAACTTGCCTTGGTATTTATCCAATGTAGACTTTTCAGGGAAGCTACATTCCATAGGCGCTCCCATCTTTTTCAAAAAATGCTCGAAGTAATCTTCCATGCAACCCTCTACACGCATCGTGTCAGTTTTGAATTTATCTTGAGCGTCGCCCGCTAGTTCAAATCGACTCGCTTGGCGGCTTCGTCAAGGCCGTCTATTCGTTTACGCCATTGAGCTCCGATGCTTGAGTTCACTCGTCGATCTCCAAAGTCAGATATCTTGTCTTTTCCTCCTGCAACCAGATCCGGATTGTGGAGTGCTGCGAGAGTGCTCATTTTGTCGTTCGCCAGTTTCTCCGCAATGTGTTCCGCTTGATCAAAGCTCATCCCCTTCGAAAAAAGGTCTTTGCGGTGTTTGGTCTTGAAGTACTGAGTCAAATTCTTACGAGCATCAGCCGCAACCTTCGGATCTCTGATTGTCTCCCCGGCTTTGAACGCCTTGCGCCCCTGCAAATACTCCTCCACGGTCAGATTGTTCAATCCCTTTTCTTGACCACCCAACTGCCGATCAAACTCCGGAATTTTGCTGTAGTGCAGTTTGTCTGCGCTGAAGCAGGGCACCCTGTGCGGCGGCATGCCCAGTGGTTTTCGGGTGCTGGGAGAATCCCTCGGACGATGTGGATCAGGACTCGGATTCGGCAACAGTGGTGAGCTGTGGCGTGGTTCGGGTGGCTGTAGGTCACGACGCTTTTTCAGGGCCTCCTGATGTTTGAGCATCCACTGCGCCAGACGCCCGCCTTTTGCGCTGGCGCCCATTTCGCTGGCCAGCACCGCGATGTTGCCACGGCCTCGCGTGAGGTACGCGACAATGGCGCCAAGCAAGAGCACCACCATTTCGACGTGCCCTTGGGCTATGTGAGCGGCCGCCTGGTCGATGGCGAACGGGTCGTCCTCGCTGGACGGCGTCAAACCTTCGTTGCCGCGTGTTCCATCCCAAACAGTCGAAATGCCACGCACATAGTGATTGGCAATGGCGGGCAGGCCGTCAATGAAAAACTCTGCCACCGAAGCCAGGCCCAGCGCCCCCAGAATCAACGCACTGGCTTGCACGCCAACCGCTGCACCTGCCATTGCGCCAGGCAGAGCGCCTATTCCACCAGCGAGTGTGCCAATACCGGCACCGATGGCCCCTGAGGTCAGCACGCTGGCAGCGATGATCATCGCCATCTGGGTGACAGTGCCCAGCAACTCTGTCAGAACACTTGAAATCTCAATGTCTTCGAAGCGTTGGCGAAGCTGCCTGCCAGCTTCCCACTCGGCACGATGAAACGCTGTCTTGGTGTTTTCCAGTCGACGCAGGACCAAGGCGATCTTGGAGATCTGTTCGTTGAGGTGAGTTCGAAAGTTTCCCTGACCTTGATAGCCCAACTCGTGGGTAATGCTGTCTTCGATGTTGTACCAGGAGGGTACGAATCCCCAGAAATCCACTTGGCATCTCCCTGATCATTTCCAGATGGAAAGCAGGGGCAATTCAAAGGCCGCGGCGGGCGCATCTGAGGGCGTGTCAGATGTTGGGGATGTAGGTAATGGTGGAGCGGTAAGTAGGAGTTTCCTTACGAGGTTGCAGGCGTTTTATTGGGCATCAGTGTTCACGCCCAGCCAAACACCCCATTGGCGTTGGTGGTGCTGGCGTGAGCCAGTTGTTCAGGCGCGACTTCCATGATCTCGGCCAACGCCACACAAATCTCCGGCAGATGCTCCGGACTGTTGCGCTGGCCGGGGTGCATGGCAGGCGCCATGTCCGGGGAGTCGGTTTCCAGCACCACGCCGTCCAGTGGCAACTCTTTGAGCACCCGGTGCATGCGCAGCGCCTGGGGCCAGGTGGCGGCGCCGCCAAGGCCGAGCTTGAAGCCCAGCTTGAGGTATTCCCTGGCCTCTTCGCGGCTGCCGGCAAAGGCGTGGACGATGCCTGCGCGCCTGAGCTTGAAGCGCTTGAGCGTGGCGATGGTGTCGGCGTGGCTGCGGCGCACATGGAGCAGCGCCGGCAGGTTGAAATCGGCGGCCATTTGCAGCTGGCTGTCGAGCACCGTTTGCTGTCGATCCCGGTCCAGGGTTTCGATGTAGTAATCCAGGCCGATCTCGCCCACGGCGCAGAGCTTGGGATGCCCCGCCAGGCGCTCCAGCCAGCCGCGCAGTTCCTGCAGATGCTCGGGGCGATGTTCGTCCAGATAGACCGGGTGCAAGCCCAGCGCCGCGTAAACCGAGGGCTCGCTCAGGGCCAGGTCCCACACCCGTTGCAGATTGCGCTGATAGACCCCCAACACCACCATGCGCTCGACACCCAACTGCTTGCAGTGCTGGAGCACGTTCTGGCGGTCGGCATCGAAGTCGTCGAAATCCAGATGCGTGTGGGTGTCGATCAGTTGCACGCTCAGGCCTCGTGAATCCGCTGCTTGAAGGTACGGACGATGGCGTGCACGCCCGGCTGGTACTCGTCCTTCTCCACGGCGTCGAGGGCCAGGGCCAGGGCTTTTTCAGCGATCAGGTGATGCTGTTGGGCCATGGCGTTGACGGGCAACGGCAGGAAGTCCAGCAACTGGGTGTCACCGAAGGTACCCAAATGCAGTTGCTCCGGATTCAGACGACGCTCGTGCAAGAGGTCGAACACACCCTGCAGCAGCACGTAGGACGTGGTGACCAGCGCATCGGGAAAATACCCCAGCCGGTCGAGCATCTGCCCGGCGATGGCAAGGCCGGTGTCGCGGCTGAAGGACTCGCCGTGCTCGATGATGACCGAGCCCTCGAAGCCTTCAAGCGCGTCCTCGAAACCACTGGCGCGGGCTTTACTGACGCTAAGCTCGGGACGGGCGCCGATCAGTGCGATGTGCCGTGGGCGGGTTTCCAGCAGGCTGCGGGTCAATTGCTGGCTGGCGTCGTGGTCGTCGCTGACCACCGAACAGAAGTGCGCCGGGTCCATTTCGCGGTCGATGGCAATGACCGGGATGCCGTGTTTTTGCAGCTCGCGGTAGCTGTCGTCACTGGCAGGCAGGCAACTGGCGACGAACAGCGCATCGCAGCGGCGGGCGCGGAACAGTTGCAACAACTGCAACTCGCTGATGGGATCATCGTCGGAACTGGCGATCAGCAGTTGGTAACCTCGGGCGCGGGCGCCTTGCTCCAGCTGTTTGGCGATGCGGGCATAGCTGGGGTTTTCCAGATCCGGGAGGATAAAACCCAGGGTGCGGGTATGGCGGCTGCGCAGGCCGGCCGCTTGCGGGTTGGGCCGAAAGCCGTGGGCCTCGACCACCGCGCGCACGCGCTCGACCGTGGCATTGCTGATGCGCTGCTGTTCGGCCTTGCCGTTGATCACGTAGCTGGCGGTGGTCACGGAGACACCCGCCAGACGCGCAATATCACTGAGTTTCAAGCCGGGCTTTCCTTGTGTGATGGCATGCGCCGGGATTTTCGCTGATTCGCGGTCATCATTACAGCAGACCATGGCAATGCAGGAAGCTTCCGGTTTTTTTAAGGACTCTTCCCACATCAATCGATGAGATGAGCTTCAATCCGCAGAGATTATCGAGTAACGTGCCCGCCAATTTAGATTAAACGATTCAGCAAGCGTATTTATGGCTGTAATCGAGCTAAATCGCTGGTCACATGCCAAGACGTTGTACAGCGAAATCATCGGGCCGCCACCGGCCCCAAAACAAGAATCAGGGCGCAACCGTGCGCTGCGAAGGAGAAAGGCATGCTCGAACTCACCGTTGAGCAAATTTCCATGGCCCAGACGGCTGTGGATAAACCCGCCGCGCTGCAATTGCTCGCTGACCTGCTGGTCGCTGACCAACTGGTCGCACCCGGATACCTGCAAGGCTTGCAGGAGCGGGAGCAGCAAGGCTCGACCTTTCTCGGCCAGGGTATCGCCATCCCCCACGGCACCCCGCAGACCCGCGACCAGGTATTTGCCACCGGCGTGCGCCTGATGCAATTTCCCGAAGGCGTGGATTGGGGCGATGGACAGATGGTTTATCTGGCCATCGGCATCGCCGCCAAATCCGATGAGCATCTGCGCCTTTTGCAACTGCTCACCCGTGCGCTGGGCGAGACCGACCTTGGCGAAGCGCTGCGTCAGGCCAAGACACCCGAGGCGCTGCTCAAACTGCTGCAGGGCGCACCTCAAGAGCTGGCGCTGGATGCGCAGATGATCTGCCTGGGCGCCTCGGTCGATGACTTCGAAGAGCTGGTCTGGCGCGGTGCCCGGCTGCTGCGCAAGGCCGACTGCGTGAGCAACGGTTTCGCCGCCATCCTGCAACAGGCCGAACCGCTGCCGCTGGGCGATGGCCTGTGGTGGCTGCACAGCGAGCAGACCGTCAACAAGCCGGGCCTGGCCTTCGTCACCCCGGACAAACCCATGCGCCATCTGGGCCAGCCGCTCAATGGTTTGTTCTGCCTGGCCAGCCTTGGCGAATCCCATCAGGCCTTGCTCGAACGCCTGTGCGCGCTGCTGATCGAAGGTCGCGGTAGCGAGTTGGGCCAGGCCACCAGCAGCCGTGCGGTATTGCAGGCTCTGGGCGGCGATGTGCCGCCGGACTGGCCGAGCGCGCAGGTCAAGCTGGCCAACGCCCACGGCCTGCACGCCCGCCCGGCGAAGGAACTGGCGCAACTGGCCAAGGGCTTCGAGGGCGATGTGCGGGTGCGGGTGGTCGAGTCCACGGAAAGCCCGGTGTCGGTCAAAAGCCTGAGCAAGCTGCTGAGCCTGGGCGTGCGTCGCGGCCAGACCCTGGAGTTCATCGCCGAGCCCGGTATTGCCGCTGATGCGCTGCCTGCCCTGGTGGCTGCGGTGCTGGCAGGCCTGGGCGAGGACATCGAGCCGCTGCCTGCCGAGGCTGCACCCGCGCCTGCCGCCATTGTCCTGGAAAAGAGCGCCCCGGCTGCCGGTTCGCAGATCCAGGCGGTGCCTGCCGCGCCCGGCATCGCGGTCGGGCCTGCCCATGTGCATGTATTGCCTGTCATTGATTACCCGCTCAAGGGCCAGTCCCAGAGCGTCGAGCACGAGCGACTGCTGTCGGCGCTGGCGCAGGTGCGCGAAGACATCGGTGAGCTGATCCAGCGCAGCACCGCCAAGGCCATCCGCGAGATTTTCATCACCCACCAGGAAATGCTCGACGATCCCGAACTGGTCGATGAAGTGATCCTGCGCCTCAAGCAGGGCGAGAGTGCCGCTGCGGCCTGGATCAACGTGGTTGAGGCGGCGGCGGTGCAGCAGGAACAACTCAAGGACGCGCTGCTGGCTGAACGCGCTGCCGATTTGCGTGATGTGGGCCGTCGCGTGCTGGCGCAGATCTGCGGCGTCGACGATCTGGTCGAGCCACAGGAGCCGTACATTCTGGTGATGGACGAAGTGGGGCCGTCAGATGTTGCGCGGCTGGACCCGGCCCGGGTCGCCGGCATTCTCACCGCACGGGGCGGCGCCACCGCCCACAGCGCCATCGTTGCGCGGGCGCTAGGGATTCCGGCGCTGGTGGGGGCGGGCGATGCGGTGCTGCAGATCAAGTCCGGCACGCTGCTGTTAATCGATGGCCAGCGTGGCCGGCTCGACGTCGCGCCTGACGAGGCCACCCTGCAACGGGCGCTGCTCGACCGCGACACCCGCGAGACACGTTTGAAGGCGGCTGCGGCGCTGCGCATGGAGCCGGCGATCACCCGCGACGGCCATCAGGTCGAGGTCTGCGCCAACATCGGCGACAGCACCGGCACTGCGAAAGCGGTAGAGCAGGGCGCCGAAGGCGTGGGCCTGCTGCGCACCGAATTGCTGTTCATGGCACACAGTTCCGCGCCGGATGAGGCGACTCAGGAAGCCGAGTACCGTCGCGTGCTGGACGAGCTTCAAGGCCGTCCGCTGGTGGTGCGTACCCTGGACGTCGGCGGTGACAAACCCTTGCCTTACTGGCCCATCGACAAGGAAGAAAACCCCTTCCTCGGCGTGCGTGGCATTCGCCTGACCCTGCAACGGCCTGACGTGATGGAAAGCCAATTGCGCGCCTTGCTGCGTGCCGCCGACAGCCGCCCGTTGCGGATCATGTTCCCCATGGTCGGCACCGTCGAGGAATGGCGTCAGGCGCGGGACATGACCGAGCGCCTGCGCTCTGAAATCCCGGTGGCGGACCTGCAACTGGGGATCATGATCGAGGTGCCGTCGGCCGCGCTGCTGGCGCCGGTGCTGGCCAAGGAAGTGGACTTCTTCAGCGTCGGCACCAACGACCTGACCCAGTACACCCTGGCCATCGACCGTGGCCACCCGACGCTCTCGGCCCAGGCCGATGGCCTGCACCCGGCGGTGTTGCAGTTGATCGACATCACCGTGCGCGCCGCCCATGCCCACGGCAAGTGGGTCGGCGTGTGTGGCGAGCTGGCTGCCGATCCGCAGGCCGTACCGGTGCTGGTGGGCCTGGGCGTGGATGAATTGAGTGTCGCGGCGCGCAGCATTGGCGAGGTCAAGGCCTGTGTGCGCGATTTGGATTTCAGCGGGGCCCGCACGCTTGCGCAGAACGCGCTGGCGGTCGGCAGCGCCGCACAAGTACGTGCCCTCGTGGAGGGGCTGTAATGGCTAAGATTCTGACACTGACCATGAACCCGGCGCTGGACCTGACCGTGCAACTGGGTCACCTGGAAGTCGGGCAGGTCAACCGCAGCGAAGGCATGCTCACCCATGCCGCCGGCAAGGGGCTCAATGTCGCTCAGGTGCTGGCCGACCTCGGGCACCAGGTGACCGTGGCCGGCTTTCTCGGCATCGACAATCAGCAACCCTTCGAGGCGCTGTTTGCCCGGCGTGGTTTCGTCGACGAGTTCGTGCGCGTGGCGGGGGAAACCCGCAGCAACATCAAGCTGGCGGAAACCAACGGCCGAATCACCGATTTGAACGGCCCGGGCCCGGACGTCAGCTTCGAGGCGCAACAGGCGCTGGCGGCACGGGTCGAGCAGATCGCCGGGGATTTCGACGCCGTCGTCGTGGCCGGCAGCCTGCCGCGCGGTGTCGATGCGCAGTGGCTCAAGGCGCTGTTGCAGATGCTCACCGCCAAGGGCCTGAAAGTGGCGCTGGACACCAGCGGCCAGGCCTTGCGCGCAGGGCTCGAAGCGTCGCCCTGGCTGATCAAGCCCAATACCGAAGAGCTGGCCGACGCGCTGGACGCCCCGATCATTTCCATTGCCGCCCAGGCCCAGGTCGCCGAGGAGCTGCGTCAGCGCGGCATCGAGCACGTGGTGATTTCCCAGGGCGCCGAGGGCGTGCACTGGTTCAGTTCGCAGGCGTGCCTGCAGGCGCTGCCGCCCAAGGTCAGCGTGGCCAGTACGGTGGGTGCCGGTGATTCGTTGCTGGCGGGTATGGTGCACGGCTTGATCAGCGGCCACACGCCCGAGCAAACCCTGCGCACCGCCACGGCCATTGCAGCGATGGCCGTGACCCAGATCGGTTTTGGCATCAACGACAAGGCCCAACTCAAGCGGCTGGAAGGCGGCGTCAGCCTGCGTGCCTTGTAATCCGTAGCAGCACGGCTTGCCGGCGGGAGCGGTGTATCAGACACCATTTTCGTCACAGTTATGACGCCCCCGCCGGCAAGCCGTGCTGCTACGTGTAGCGTTTAAATCTATAAGAGAGGAAGTGTGATGAAGTTAGCCATCGTTACGGCCTGTCCGAACGGCAAGATCAGCAGCGTCCTCAGCGCCCGTCTGCTCGATGCGGCGGCCCAGCGACAGGGCTTTAGCACCTGCGTGGAAGTGCACGACCCGCGTCACCCCGAAAAGCAGATGTCTGCCGCTGATATCCAGGCCGCCGATTGGGTGTTGGTGGTCAATACCGGGCCGCTGGACCTGGCGCGTTTTGTCGGCAAGCGGCTGTTTCAATCGACACCGGCCCAGGCGTTGCAGGATGTCGACGCTTTCCTGCGTTCAGCCAACGAGCAGGCCAGCGTCCATACCGCCAGCGCCCCTGTCGAGGCGCAAGCAGCGGTGGGCAAGGTGCCGCGTCTGGTGGCGGTGACCGCCTGCCCGACTGGTGTGGCGCATACCTTCATGGCCGCCGAGGCGATTGCCCAGGCCGCGAAGAAGCTCGGGTTTGAGTTGCAGGTTGAAACCCAGGGTTCCGTCGGCGCACGCAACCCGCTCAGCGCTCAGGCCATCGCCGAGGCGGACGTGGTGCTGCTGGCGGCTGATATCGAAGTCGCGACCGAGCGTTTTGCCGGCAAGCGAATCTATCGCTGCGGCACCGGCATCGCCCTCAAGCAGTCGGAAGCGACCCTGAAAAAAGCCCTGGCAGAAGGGGAGGTCGAGTCGTCGGCTTCTGTCGCCAAGGCGCCCGGAAAGAAAGAAAAAACCGGCGTCTACAAGCACCTGCTGACTGGCGTGTCGTTCATGCTGCCAATGGTGGTGGCTGGCGGCCTGTTGATCGCGCTGTCGTTCGTGTTCGGCATCACTGCCTACAAGGAGCAGGGCACGCTGGCCGCCGCCTTGATGCAGATCGGCGGCGATGCGGCCTTCAAGCTGATGGTGCCGCTGCTGGCAGGGTACATCGCCTATTCCATCGCCGACCGGCCCGGCCTTGCCCCAGGCATGATCGGCGGCCTGCTGGCGAGCACCCTGGGCGCCGGGTTCATTGGCGGCATCGTGGCAGGTTTTCTGGCCGGGTACAGCGCGGCTGCGATCAACCGCTACGCAAGGCTGCCGGCCAGCGTCGAAGCGCTCAAGCCGATCCTGATTATTCCGCTGCTGGCGAGCCTGTTCACCGGTCTGGTGATGATCTACGTGGTCGGCAAGCCGGTGGCCGGCATGCTCGAAGGGCTGACCCTGTTCCTCGACAGCATGGGCACCACCAACGCGATCCTGCTGGGAGTGTTGCTCGGCGCGATGATGTGTGTGGACCTGGGCGGGCCGATCAACAAGGCGTCCTATGCGTTTTCGGTGGGGCTGCTGGCGTCCCAGAGTTACGCACCGATGGCCGCTGCGATGGCCGCGGGCATGGTGCCGCCGATCGGCATGGGCATCGCCGCGCTGATCGCCCGCCGCAAGTTCGCCCAGAGCGAGCGTGAAGCGGGCAAGGCGGCGTTCGTGCTGGGGCTGTGCTTCATCTCCGAAGGCGCGATTCCGTTTGCCGCCAAAGACCCGCTGCGGGTGATCCCTGCGAGCATCGTCGGCGGCGCGCTGACGGGGGCGTTGTCGATGTTCTTCGGCTGCAAACTGATGGCGCCCCATGGCGGGCTGTTCGTGCTGCTGATCCCCAATGCGATCAACCATGCATTGCTTTACCTGCTGGCGATCGTGGCGGGCAGTGTGGTGACAGGCGTGTTGTATGCCGTGTTGAAACGGCCTGAGGTTGTCGAGCTGGATGCGGTGCCCGCTGGCGCCTGATGGCCAGCCGCACTGACGCCGTGGGGGGGGGGGGGGGGGGGGGGGGGGCGCGCCGGCCCGGGGGGGGGGGGGGGGGGGGGGGGGGGGGGGCCGGGGCGGCCCGCGGGGGGGGGGGGGGGGGGGCGGGCGGGGGGGGGCGGCGGGGGGGGGGTGGGGGGGTGGGGGGGGGGGGGGGGGCAATGGACACA
>NZ_JBIVCX010000006.1:0-168188 GCF_044746825.1 Pseudomonas sp. NPDC090201 | reverse complement strand
GCCGCCGTGCCCGCGCTGCGGGCGGCCCCGTCCCCCCCGCGAATCAAAAAAAAAAAAAAAAAAAAAAAAAAAACACCCCCCCCCCCCCCCCCCCCCCCGGCGGGGGGGGGGGGGCGCCCCCCCCCCCCCCCCCCCCACGGCGGCGGTCCAGATATCGCGCGTTATCAGGCCGATCGCGTGCATTGCTGAGTGTGCTGTCACACTTCCCCAACATTGCATTGCTAGGGTCCTCTTTTTGCCATTCATGAGAGAGGGATAGCAATGACCCGGTTCGACCTGACACGCCGTCGTATCATCCAGGCCGCTGGCGCCGGATTGCTGTTGCCGGGGTTGGCGCCTGCGGTCATCGCCTCGGTCAAGGACCGCCCGAAAATGACCGACGGCGTGCAGTCCGGCGATCTGCTCGGTGACCGCGCCATGGTCTGGAGCCGCAGTGACCGGCCCTCGCGCATGGTGGTCGAGTGGGACACCCGCAGCATGTTCAGCAACCCGCGCCGCACCGTCTCGCTGCTGGCCGACCAGCGCACCGATTTCACTGCTCGTGTCGAGTTGACCGGCCTGCCCACTGATCAGGCGATTTTCTACCGCGTGTTCTTCGAAGACGCCCAGACCGGCGTCGCCAGCGAACCCTGGTTCGGCCATCTGCGCAGCGTGCCGCAGACCCGTCGCGACATCCGTTTCGTGTGGAGTGGCGACACGGTCGGCCAAGGCTTCGGCATCAACCCGGACATCGGCGGCATGCGCATCTACGAGGCCATGCGTCTGCGTCTGCCGGACTTTTTCATCCACAGCGGCGACACCATCTACGCCGACGGCCCGGTCCCTGCCGAGGTGGTGACCGAGGGCGGCCGTATCTGGCGCAACATCACCACCGAGGAGAAGAGCAAAGTCGCCGAAACCCTGGATGAGTACCGCGGTGCCTACCGCTACAACCTGATGGACGAAAACCTGCGCCGCTTCAACGCCGAAGTGCCGCAGATCTGGCAATGGGACGACCACGAAATCACCAACAACTGGTCGCCGAGCAAACAGCTGGATGATCGCTACAAGGTCAAGGACATCAATGTGCTCACGGCCCGGGGGCGCCAGGCATTTCTGGAATACGCGCCGATGCGCCTGCAAAGCGCCGACAACGGCGGGCGGGTCTATCGCAAGCTCAGCTACGGGCCGATGCTCGATGTGTTCGTGCTCGACATGCGCAGCTACCGCGATGGCAACGATGCGAACCTGGCCGACAAGCCGGGGCCGACCACGGCGTTTCTGGGGCGCGAACAGCTCGACTGGCTCAAGCGCGAGCTCAAGGGCTCACAGGCGCAGTGGAAAGTCATCGCCGCCGACATGCCCATCGGCCTGGGCGTGCCGGACGGTGAAATCAGCCCCGGTGTGATGCGCTGGGAGGCCATCGCCAACACCGACAATGGCGCACCCAAGGGCCGGGAACTTGAAGTGGCCGAGCTGCTGGGCTTCCTGCGTCAACAGAAGATCCGCGACACCGTGTGGCTCACGGCCGATGTGCACTACTGCGCGGCCCATCATTATCACCCGGACCAGGCGGTATTCCAGGACTTCGACCCGTTCTGGGAATTCGTCGCCGGCCCGCTGAACGCAGGCAGTTTCGGGCCCAATACACTGGACAAGACCTTTGGCCCGGAGCTGGTGTTCCAGAAGGCACCGCCCGCGCAGAACACCTCGCCGTTTGCCGGGTTCCAGTTTTTTGGCGAGGTGAACATCGAAGGGCAGAGCGGCGAGATGACCGTGACCCTGCGGGATCTGGATGGGGTTGCGGTGTTCGAGAAGAAATTGCAGCCCTCGGATCACACCGCCTGACCTCCGTCCGCCGCGCCGCGTAACCCGTCGTCGGGCGCGACACATAACCCTGTAGGAGCGCGCTTGCCCGCGACGACGGTGTGTCAGGCGTAGAAGATCCAGCAGACACACCGCCATCGCGGGCAAGCGCGCTCCTACAGTCACCGGTTGTACGATAACTCTGCAATTGCCGGTAACACTTGCCTCGCCGCTGGCCTATCATTAGCCACCTAACGACGGGACAGGGTTTAGCGTGCATGCTGGCAATTTTCTGGGAAACCCTGAGCATCACCGCGCCGGTGTTCGCCATGCTGTTTCTGGGCGTGGTACTCAAGCGCGTCGGCTGGATCGACGACGGCTTCATTCACACCGCCTCATCGCTGGTGTTCAACTGCACCATGCCGGCCCTGCTGTTCCTGGGCATCATCCACGCCGACCTGCACGCCGCGCTGCAACCGGGTGTGCTGGTCTATTTCATCGTCGCAACCCTGGCAGGCTTTGCGCTGGTGTGGGGCTGGGCGATCTACCGGGTGCCCTTCGTCGAGCGCGGCATCTATGTGCAAGGCGCGTTTCGCGGCAATAACGGGGTGATCGGCCTGGCGCTGGCCGCCAGCATGTACGGCGACTACGGCATCTCCCTGGGGGCGATTCTCGCGGCGCTGGTCATCCTGTTTTACAACACCCTCTCCACGGTGGTGCTGGCGGTGTACAGCCCGGTGATCAAATCCGACCCGTGGAGCATCTGCAAAAGCGTGGTCGCCAACCCGCTGATCATCAGCATCGTCGCGGCAACGCCCTTTGCCTATTTTCAGATCGGCCTGCCGAAATGGCTCGATACCTCCGGCAGCTACCTGGCGCAGATGACCCTGCCGCTGGCGTTGATGTGCATCGGCGGCACGCTGTCGCTCAGGTCTCTGCGTGAAAGCGGTTCGCTGGCCATCGGCGCGAGCATGATGAAGATGGTCTGGCTGCCACTGATCTGCACCTTCGGCGCCTGGCTGCTGGGTTTCCGCCACGCGGAGCTGGGCATCCTGTTCCTGTACTTCGGCGCACCCACCGCCTCGGCGAGTTTCGTCATGGCGCGGGCGGCGGAAGGCAATCATGAGCTGGCGGCGTCGATCATCGTCATGACCACCCTGGCGGCGGCAGTGACGACGAATATCGGGATATTCATTTTGCAGTGGGGCGGGTGGATCTAGCCAGACACCCCTGATTGTAGGAGCGCGCTTGCCCGCGACCGCGGAGTGTCCGGCAACCTGTCGGCGACTGGCACACCGCCGTCGCGGGCAAGCGCGCTCCTACAGATGGAAATCGGAGTGTCAGTGCTGCCTGCGCCATGCCCGGAAGGTCGTGACCAGAACGCCCACCGCCAACACCGGCAATGCGTAATGAATCATCAAGCGCTCAAGTCGCTCTGCCAACGGCATACCGGTGGTGAACGACACGATGTGCAGCCCGTACACCGCGTACAGCCCCAGCAGCAACAGGCCTTCGAGCCGGGTGATGCGATAGCCCGAGTAGAACAGCGGCAGGCACAGCAGGGCGACGCCGAGCATCACCGGCAGGTCGAAATCCAGCGCGTTGGGCGAAATCGACAGCGGGCCGGTGGCGATCAGCGACGTGATGCCCAGCACCCCCAGCAGGTTGAACAGGTTGCTGCCGATGATATTGCCCACCGCGATGTCACGTTCGCCGCGCACCGCAGCGACCAGCGAGGTCATCAGCGCGGGAAGTGAAGTGGCCCCGGCGATCACCGTCAGGCCGAACACCCGCTCCGACAGCCCCAGGTCCGTGGCGACCACCACGGCAGCGCCTACCAGCAGATGGCTGCCCAGAATCATCAGGGTCAGGCCCGCGCCCATCAGCGCCAAGCGCAGTATGATCGGCCAGGTCCGGCGCCGGGGCAGGTCGTCGGTGCTGGCAGTGTGGCGCACGCCGTGGGCAAACTGGCGGGACACCACCAGCAGATAACCCGCCAGCGCGATCAGCAGGATCACCCCGTCGACGTTGCTCAGCTCGCCATTCCACGCCAGTGCGGCGACCAGCAGTGTGGCGCCGATCATCAGCGGCAGATCCACCCGCACCAGTTGCCGGGCCACGCGCAGCGGAATGATCAATGCTGACAGGCCGAGGGTGACCAGAATGTTGAAGATGTTGCTGCCGATCACGCTGCCCACGGCGATGTCGGTGCTGTCAGTCAGCGCCGCCTGCAGGCCGACGGCCATCTGCGGGGCGCTGCTGCCCAGCGCGACGACGGTCAGTCCGAGGAACAGCGGACGGGTTTTCAGCAGGGCAGCCAGGGTCACGGCGACACGCACCGACACCTCGGCGCCGACGATCATCAGCAGAAGACCACAGGCCAGCTCGATCAGCGTGGGCAGTGGCAGGGTCGACAGGGCAAGAATTCAGGGCACCTTCAAATCGGTCAGGGTCAGTCGTCGAGGGCTTGTACCCGCACTTGGGCGGTTCCGCTGCGCAGCATACCCAATTGTTCGGCGGCCCGGCGGGAGATGTCGATGATTCGGCCCCGGGTATGCGGGCCGCGGTCGTTGATACGGACGATGACCTTGCGGTCGTTGTCCAGGTTGGTGACCTGCACCCTAGTGCCAAAAGGCAGCTGGCGGTGGGCGGCGGTCAGGGAATTCTGGTCGAAGCGTTCACCGCTGGCGGTGCGCTGGCCTTGATGGCGCGAGCCGTAATACGACGCGCCGCCGGTGGCGTTGTAACCGTGTGGATCGATGATGCCTTCGCTGGCGCAACCGGCCAGCAGGGAGAGCAAGGCGCAAGCGCCGAGGAGCCGCCACATGAAAACAGTCCTTGTGCGATTTTCGATGGAACCTGTAGGAGCGCGCTTGCCCGCGATTGGTTCTGTCATCCGGCACATGCCTTTGTGACTAAATGCAATCGCGGGCAAGCGCGCTCCTACGGTTCATACGCGTACCGCGTTCTCCATCAACCTTCCAGCTTGCGCTTCAACACTTCGTTGACCTGCTGCGGGTTGGCCTTGCCCTTGGAGGCTTTCATGGCCTGGCCGACGAAGAAGCCGAACATCTTGCCGCGCTTGGCTTCATCGGCGGCGCGGTACTGCTCGACCTGCTCGGCGTTGGCGGCCAGCATGTCGTCCAGGATCGACTCGATGGCGCCAGTGTCGGTCACCTGCTTGAGACCGCGCTTCTCGATGATCTCGTCAGCGTTGCCTTCACCATTGGCCATCGCCTCGAAGACCATCTTGGCGATCTTGCCGGAAATGGTGTTGTCGGTGATGCGCTTGAGCATGCCGCCCAGCTGCTCGGCGCTGACCGGCGATTCGTCGATCTCCACGCCTTGCTTGTTCAGCAGCGAGCCCAGTTCCACCATCACCCAGTTGGCCGCAAGCTTGGCGTCACCGGCGATGCCGGCCACCTGCTCGAAATAATCCGCCTGTTCACGGCTGGAAGCCAGCACGCTGGCGTCGTACAGCGACAGGCCGAACTGCGACTGGAAACGCTCGCGTTTCTGCGGCGGCAGTTCCGGCAGGCTGGCGCGGGTCTGCGCAAGGAACGAGTCCTCGATGATCACCGGCAGCAGGTCGGGGTCCGGGAAGTAACGGTAGTCGTTGGCTTCTTCCTTGCTGCGCATGGCGCGGGTTTCGTTGGTGTTCGGGTCATACAGGCGCGTTTGCTGGATGACCTTGCCACCGTCTTCGATCAGGTCGATCTGGCGCTGGATTTCGCTGTTGATCGCTTTCTCGATGAAACGGAACGAGTTGACGTTCTTGATCTCGCAGCGGGTGCCGAACTCGACCTGGCCAACCGGACGAACCGACACGTTGCAGTCGCAACGCAGCGAGCCTTCGGCCATGTTGCCGTCGCAGATGCCCAGGTAGCGCACCAGCGCGTGCATCGCCTTGACGTAGGCCACCGCTTCCTTGGCCGAACGCATGTCCGGTTCGGAAACGATTTCCAGCAGCGGGGTGCCAGCACGGTTCAGGTCGATACCGGTCATGCCGCTGTAGTCTTCGTGCAGGCTCTTGCCGGCGTCTTCCTCAAGGTGGGCGCGGGTCACGCCGATGCGCTTGATGGTGCCGTCTTCCAGGGTGATGTCCAGGTGGCCCTTGCCGACGATCGGCAGCTCCATCTGGCTGATCTGGTAGCCCTTGGGCAGATCCGGGTAGAAGTAGTTCTTGCGGGCGAACACGTTGTGCTGACCGATCTCGGCGTCGATGGCCAGGCCGAACTTGACCGCCATCTGCACCGCTTCCTTGTTCAGCACCGGCAGGGTGCCGGGCATGCCTAAGTCAACCAGGCTGGCCTGGGTGTTGGGCTCGGAGCCGAACGTGGTGGCGCTACCGGAGAAAATCTTCGATTGGGTGGTGAGCTGGGTGTGAATCTCCAGCCCGATGACGACTTCCCATTGCATGTGTTTTCTCCTTAGAAGCCCGCTGGCGCACGAGTGTGCCAGTCAGTGACTTGCTGATACTGATGGGCAACGTTGAGCAGGCGGCCTTCCTGGAAGTACGGCGCGAGCAGTTGCACGCCCACCGGCAAGCCATCGGCAAAACCGGCCGGCATCGACAGGCCCGGCAGGCCCGCGAGGTTGGCGGTGATGGTGTAGAAGTCTTCCAGGTACGCGGAAATCGGGTCGGCGTTCTTGGCGCCGATCTTCCAGGCCGGGTTCGGCGTGGTCGGGCCCAGAATGACATCGACATCCTTGAACGCATTCATGAAGTCGTTCTTGATCAGGCGACGGATCTTCTGCGCCTGCAGGTAGTAGGCGTCGTAATAACCGGCGGACAGCGCGTACGCACCGACCATGATCCGGCGCTGCACTTCAGGGCCGAAGCCTTCGCCGCGGGAACGCTTGTACAGGTCGGTCAGGTCTTTCGGGTCTTCGCAGCGGTAGCCGAAGCGCACGCCATCGAAACGCGACAGGTTGGAGGAGGCTTCTGCCGGTGCGATCACGTAGTACGCAGGGATCGCGTGTTGCAGGTTCGGCAGGCTGACTTCCTTGACCACGGCGCCGAGCTTTTTCAGCTCTTCGACACTTGCCATGACCAGGTCGGCGATGCGCGAGTCCAGACCTGCGCTGAAGTATTCCTTCGGCACACCGATGCGCAGGCCTTGCAGCGAGCCGTTCAGGCTGGCGCTGTAGTCCGGGACCGGCTCGTCGATGCTGGTGGAGTCATTGACGTCGAAACCGGCCATGCCTTGCAGCAACAGGGCGCAGTCTTCGGCAGTGCGGGCCATGGGGCCGGCCTGATCCAGGCTCGACGCGTAGGCGATCATGCCCCAGCGCGAAACGCGACCGTAGGTCGGTTTCAGGCCGGTGAGGTTGGTCAGTGCGGCAGGCTGGCGGATGGAGCCGCCGGTATCGGTGCCGGTCGCGGCGGGCAACAGACGAGCGGCAACCGCCGCCGCCGAGCCACCGGACGAGCCGCCCGGTACGTGCTCAAGGTTCCACGGGTTCTTCACCGCGCCGTAGTGGCTGGACTCGTTGGCCGAACCCATGGCGAATTCGTCCATGTTGGTCTTGCCAAGTGTCACGGTGCCAGCAGCGGCCAGCTTGGCGACCACGGTGGCGTCGTACGGGGCCTTGAAGTTGTCGAGCATCTTCGAGGCGCAGCTGGTGCGGATGCCCTTGGTGCAGAACAGGTCCTTGTGCGCCAGCGGAGCGCCCAGCAGCGCGCCGGTTTCGCCAGCAGCGCGGCGGGCGTCAGCGGCCTGGGCCTGGGTGATGGCCAGGTCTTCGGTGACGGAAATGAAGCTGTTGATCTGCGGGTCCAGCTGGGCGATGCGCGCCAGCAGGGAGCGGGTCAATTCTTCGGAAGAAAACTTTTTTTCGGCCAGACCGCGAGCGATCTCTGCCAGAGTCATTTGATGCATTGCAGGCTCATTCCCTTAGTCGATGACTTTCGGAACCAGATAAAGGCCGTCTTCGACCGCTGGTGCGATGGCTTGATAGGAATCGCGATGATTGGCTTCGCTGACCACGTCTTCACGCAGGCGTTGCGAGGCTTCGAGCGGGTGCGCGAGCGGTTCGATGCCGGTGGTGTCGACCGCCTGCATCTGGTCGACCAACCCCAGAATACTGTTCAGTGCTTCGGTAGTACGCGGGATATCGGCGTCATTAAGACCCAGTCGGGCCAGATGAGCGATTTTTTCCACGTCGGAGCGATCAAGCGCCATGGGGGTTTCTCCAGTGGAATGCGTACGGACTTAACCGTACGTCAGATTGCGGAACACTTCGCGATTTAGACGGTCTTAACGCCGCGATCTTCGAGGGTAGTGCTCGGAAAAACAGCCAATTTAACATATTGGCTCCTTGCCCAAAATCCCTGTCGTTGTTAGAGTTTGCCGCACTTTTTTACCCACGCGTTCCCTAGGGTCCCTTTCCCATGTTCAAGAAACTGCGTGGCATGTTTTCCAGCGATCTTTCCATCGACCTGGGCACTGCCAACACCCTTATTTACGTGCGTGAGCGCGGTATTGTCCTGAACGAGCCATCGGTTGTGGCCATTCGGACCCACGGAAATCAGAAGAGCGTCGTTGCTGTCGGGATGGAAGCCAAGCGCATGCTGGGCCGTACCCCGGGCAACATCGCTGCCATTCGTCCGATGAAAGACGGCGTGATCGCCGATTTCAGCGTGTGCGAAAAGATGCTCCAGTATTTCATCAACAAGGTTCACGAAAACAGCTTCCTGCAGCCTAGCCCTCGCGTGCTGATCTGCGTGCCGTGCAAATCCACCCAGGTTGAGCGTCGCGCCATTCGCGAATCGGCCCTGGGCGCCGGTGCACGTGAAGTGTTCCTGATCGAAGAGCCAATGGCCGCTGCCATCGGTGCCGGCCTGCCGGTCGAAGAAGCCCGCGGCTCGATGGTCGTCGATATCGGTGGTGGTACCACTGAAATCGCCCTGATCTCGCTCAACGGTGTGGTTTACGCCGAATCCGTACGTGTGGGCGGCGACCGTTTCGACGAAGCGATCATCACCTACGTGCGTCGCAACTACGGCAGCCTGATCGGTGAATCCACCGCAGAGCGCATCAAGCAGGAAATCGGTACTGCCTACCCGGGCGGCGAAGTGCGTGAAGTCGACGTACGCGGCCGTAACCTGGCAGAAGGCGTGCCACGCGCCTTCACCCTGAACTCCAACGAAGTGCTGGAAGCGTTGCAGGAATCCCTGGCAACCATCGTTCAGGCCGTGAAAAGCGCGCTGGAGCAATCGCCTCCGGAACTGGCTTCGGACATCGCCGAGCGCGGTCTGGTGCTGACCGGTGGTGGTGCGCTGCTGCGTGACCTGGACAAACTGCTGGCCCAGGAAACCGGTCTGCCGGTCATCGTCGCGGAAGACCCGCTGACCTGCGTGGCTCGTGGCGGTGGTCGTGCGCTGGAAATGATGGACAAGCACACCATGGACCTGCTCTCCAGCGAATAAGTCGCCGGATTGCACCATGATGTCGAACGGGTGGCGCTTATGGCGCTGCCCGTTTGTGTCTGACCTGTTGACGTCCCGCTCTTGTATTGAGAGCTTGACGCTGCAAGGCTTGCACACCTTATTTCCGTCAACCCGCACCAGGCCGGTTTCATGTCCCATGAATAAGCACAGCCAAACACAAGCATCCCTGGAAGGAGCGGCCCATTAAACCGCTTTTCTCAAAGGGCCCGTCGCTGGGCGTTCGTCTGTTGGTGCTGGTCGTCCTGTCCGTGGCCGTCATGGTCGTGGATGCGCGTTTCACCCTGCTCAAGCCCGTTCGCAGCCAGATGTCGCTGGTGCTGATGCAGTCGTACTGGATCGCCGACCTGCCCGAACGTTTGTATCAGGGCGTTGCCAGCCAGTTTGGCAGCCGCACTGAACTGGCCGCCGAAAACGAAAAACTCAAGACCGAGAACCTGCTGCTCCAGGGCCGCCTGCAAAAGCTGGCTGCACTGACCGAGCAGAACGTGCGTCTGCGCGAGTTGCTCAACTCCTCGGCGCTGGTCAACGAGAAGGTCGAAGTCGCCGAACTGATCGGCATGGACCCCAACCCCTTCACCCACCGCATCATCATCAACAAGGGTGAGCGCGACGGCGTGGTGCTCGGCCAGCCGGTGCTCGATGCCCGCGGCCTGATGGGGCAGGTGGTCGAGCTGATGCCGTACACCTCCCGCGTGCTGCTGCTGACCGACTCCACCCACAGCATTCCGGTGCAGGTCAACCGCAACGGCCTGCGCGCAATCGCCAGCGGCACCGGCAACCCGGAGCGCCTGGAACTGCGTCACGTGGCTGACACTGCCGACATCAAGGAAGGCGACCTGCTGGTGAGTTCCGGCCTGGGCCAGCGCTTCCCGGCGGGTTACCCGGTGGCGACGGTCAAGGAAGTGATTCACGACTCCGGCCAGCCGTTCGCGATCGTTCGCGCCGTGCCGACCGCCGCCCTGAACCGCAGCCGTTACCTGCTGCTGGTGTTCTCTGATGGCCGTTCGCCCGAAGAGCGCGCTGCCGATGCCGCGCAACAGCAGGAATCACTCGACCGCCAGGCCGCCGATCCGTCTGCCGTGCCGTCAGCCACCGTGCCGGGCGCTGCGCCCGCCGCGACCCCGAACAAGCCAGTGGTTCCGGCCACCGTGCCCAAACCTGCCCACAGCACGTCTACGGCCCCGGCTGGCGCTCCTGCCGCTGCACCGGCAAGCAACACGCCAGCAGCGACGCCGGCCAAGCCTGCGGCGAGCAAACCGCCTGCCCATCAACCGGCCAAGCCCGCTGCGCCCAAGCCTGCAACGCCTGCGCCGGCCCCTGCGGCAACGCACGAGAGGGAAGAATAATGGCTCGTCACGCCCCCGCGCGAAACGGCTGGGTGGTCTGGCTGACGTTCGTCATCGGCCTGCTGCTCAGTGTTTCTCCGCTTCCGCAATTCATGGAGATCTTCCGCCCGCTGTGGCTCGCGCTGCTGCTGGCGTTCTGGGCGCTGGCATTGCCGCACAAGATCGGCATGGTCACCGCCTGGATGCTGGGCCTTGCCGAGGACGTGCTCTATGGCACCTTGCTGGGCCAGAACGCGCTGATCCTGACGCTGATTACCTTTCTGGTGCTGTCGTTGCAGCAGCGCCTGCGCATGTTCCCGATGTGGCAGCAATGCCTGGTGATTCTGGTGATCTTTGGCCTGGCGCAGTTGGTGCAGCTGTGGCTCAGCGCATTGACCGGCAACCGCCAGCCGACGCTGGCGCTGGTGTTGCCGGCACTGGTCAGTGCCCTGCTGTGGCCGTGGGTCAGTTATGGCCTGCGCGGATTGCGGTTGCGCTTGAAGATCAATTGAGGACTGCTTTTGATTCTGGCCGCAGGCCGTAGGAGCGTGGCTTGTCCCGCGATCTGGCGCGTAGCGGCAGCGAAACCATACAGCCCGGTTTCATCAGACATAATGCATTCACCGGTTTTGCTGCCGGTTCCCGGCAGATCGCGGGACAAGCCACGCTCCTACGCCCTTCGGGCAGAAGCGGGATCTGCGGCGAGGATTGACGGAAGCGTCACCCGTTTTCACGCAACGCCTAAGCTTGTGATCACTGACACGGAGACGTCCCATGCCACAACTTCTGCTCGCCTCCGGCTCCCCGCGTCGCCGGGAATTGCTGACCCAGATCGGCGTGCCGTTCACCACGCTCGCCGCCGATATCGACGAAACCCCGCTTGACCACGAAACCCCGGCCGCCTATGTCGAGCGTCTTGCCCGTGGCAAGGCCGATGCCGGTCTGTTGCAACTGGCCAATGACCCTGCGTACCCCACCGCCTGCGTGCTCGGCGCCGACACCGCCGTGGTGCTCGATGGCCGCATCCTCGGCAAACCCGTCGATGAGGCGGACGCCCTGGCCATGCTCGCCGCCCTGTCCAACCGCGAACACGAAGTCCTGACCGCCATCGCCGTGGTCGACGAGCAGCACTGCGAGACTCGCGTGATCACCAGCCGCGTGCGTTTCCGCGCGATTTCCACTGAAGAAGCCCGCGCCTACTGGGCCAGCGGCGAGCCGTGCGACAAGGCTGGCAGCTACGGGATTCAAGGACTGGGCGCCGTGTTCGTGGAACATCTGAGCGGCAGTTATTCCGCAGTGGTCGGCCTGCCTTTGTGCGAAACCGCAGAAATCCTGCAGCGTTTCGGCATACCCTGTTGGCAATGCCTGGAAGGTAACAAGCCATGAGTGAAGAGATTCTGATCAACATCACGCCGATGGAGTCGCGCGTGGCCGTCGTCGAAAACGGTGTGTTGCAAGAGGTTCACGTCGAGCGGACCCAGCGTCGGGGGATCGTCGGCAACATCTACAAAGGCAAGGTCGTGCGGGTGCTGCCCGGCATGCAGGCGGCGTTCATCGACATCGGCCTGGACCGCGCCGCGTTCATTCACGCCTCGGAAATTTCCATGCGCGAAGGCCCGGCCGTGGAGACCATCAGTTCGCTGGTCCACGAGGGCCAGAGCCTGGTGGTGCAAGTCACCAAGGACCCCATCGGCAGCAAGGGCGCGCGCCTGACCACTCAGCTGTCCATTCCGTCGCGTTACCTGGTGTACATGCCGCGCACCGCCCACGTCGGCATTTCCCTGAAGATCGAAGACGAAGCCGAGCGCGAGCGCTTGAAGCAAGTAGTCACCGACTGCGTGGCCAAGGAAGGGATCAAGGAGAAGGGCGGGTTCATCCTGCGCACAGCCGCCGAAGGCGCCGGCGCCGATGAAATCATGATGGACATCCGCTACCTGCGCCGCCTGTGGGACCAGATCAGCGAGCAGATCAAGACCATCAGCCCGGCCAGCGTCATCTACGAAGACCTGGGCCTGGCCCTGCGCACCCTGCGCGATCTGGTCAGCCCCCGCACCGAGAAGATTCGCATCGACTCGCGGGAAACCTTCCAGAAGACCACTCAGTTCGTGGCCGAACTGATGCCGGAAATCGCCGACCGCCTCGAACACTATCCCGGCGAGCGGCCGATCTTCGACCTCTACGGTGTCGAGGACGAAATCCAGCGCGCCCTGGAGCGCAAGGTGCCGCTCAAGTCCGGTGGGTATCTGGTGATCGACCCGGCGGAGGCGATGACCACCATCGACGTGAATACCGGCGCGTTCGTCGGCCATCGCAACCTTGAAGAAACCATCTTCAAGACCAACCTGGAAGCCGCCACCGCGATTGCCCGCCAGCTGCGCCTGCGCAATCTGGGCGGCATCATCATCATCGACTTCATCGACATGGAAGACGGCGAACATCAGCGCCAGGTGCTGCGCACGCTGGAAAAACAGCTGGAGCGTGATCACGCCAAGACCAACATCATTGGTATCACGGAGCTTGGGCTGGTGCAGATGACGCGCAAGCGCACCCGCGAAAGCCTTGAGCAGGTGCTGTGCGAGCCGTGCAGCAGTTGCCAGGGCCGGGGCAAGCTGAAAACCCCTGAAACCATTTGCTACGAGATTTTCCGGGAGATTCTGCGCGAAGCTCGTGCCTACCAGGCGCTGGGATATAGGGTGCTGGCCAACCAGAAGGTGGTGGATCGCCTGCTCGACGAAGAGTCGGGTAATGTGGCGGAACTCGAGGTGTTCATCGGCCGGACCATCCGTTTTCAGGTCGAAACCATGTATTCCCAGGAACAATATGACGTCGTGCTGCTCTGATCTGGCTCAAAACGTTTCTTGAAAGAATACCGAGCCCTCAGGGGCCGCAGGCATGGATGCCCTCCACAGAGATTGCTGCGTGACAAATGAGCAAAACCCGGACATACCCGCAACCGCACCAGTGAGCCGGATGCCATTTGCAGTCTCTGTGCACGGAGGCCCGGTGGCATGGAGCGTATGACGCGATTCTTCGCGGCCCTGACCCGTTGGGGCCTAAGCCTGTGCGCGCTGTTCGTGGTGCTGGTCGCGCTGTACGTCAGTGTGGGCCGGGAGCTGGTGCCGATGGTGGCCGAGTACCGCGCCGACGTCGAAGTCAAGGCGCAGGCCGCCGTGGGCATGCCGGTCAATATCGGGCGCCTGGAAGGCAGCTGGAGCGGCTTTGCCCCTGTATTCGTGGCGCGCGACGTGATGGTCGGGCAGGGCGCCGGCACCGTGCGCCTGGATCAGGTTCGGGCAGTGCCGGACCTGTGGGCCAGCCTCAAGGCGCGTCAGGTGCGCCTCGCCCGCCTGGAAGTGGACGGCCTGCAGTTGTCGCTCAAGGAGGACAAGGACGGCCACTGGGCACTGCAAGGGCTGCCCGTGCAGGACGACAAGCCGTTCGACCCCGAGCAGGCCCTGACCCAGATGCGCATGGTGTCGCAGCTGTCGTTGTTCGACAGCCAGATCACCCTGCAACCCTACGAGCAATCCCCGCTGACCCTGACCTACGTCAGCATGACCCTGCGCACCGGCAGCTATCACCAGCGCCTTGACGCCCGGGTGACGCTGCCGGATGGCCAGCCGCTGTCGCTCAACGTGCGCTCGAAGATCCGCGCCAGCGCCTGGCGTGACGCCGAGGCCGAGGCGTACCTGAGCGTGCCCCAGAGCGACTGGTCCAAATGGCTGCCCAAGAGCCTGGTCGGCGACTTGCACATCAAGACCCTCAAGGCCGGTGGCGAATTCTGGCTGACCTGGGGCAAGGGCAACCTGCAAACCGCTGTCGCCCGGATCAACGCCCCGCAGTTCAAGGGAGCTTACGCGGATCGCAAGTCGTCGAAGCTGGACAACCTGGCGCTCAATGCCTGGTTCCAGCGCAGCGACACGGGTTTCAGCGTGGCCCTGGATTCGCTGGCAATGGACATCGCCAGCAAGCGCTGGGAAAGCCGGGTGCAACTGACACAGACTGCGGCAACGTCTGACAGCGAAGAGCTGTGGCACGTACAGGCCGACCGGCTGGATCTGACACCGGTCACGCCGCTGCTCGATTCCCTGGCCCCTCTGCCGGACAAGCTCATGGTGGTGCTCGATCACCTGAACGTCACCGGCGGCCTGCGCAACGTGCTGCTCGACTACCGTCCCAAGGCCGAAGGTGCCAGGCGCCTGGGCTTTGCGGCGAATCTGGACAAGGTCGGCTTCGACGCCTACCACGGCGCGCCCGCGGCAGGAAACGTCAGCGGCGCCATCAGCGGTGACCTGGGCGGCGGCGAGCTGCGCCTGAACACCGACGATTTCATGCTGCACCTGGACCCGATCTTCAAGAACGCCTGGAATTACCGCCACGCCGATGCACGCCTGACCTGGGCGCTGGACGATCAGGGTTTCACGCTGATTGCGCCGTACATCAAGGTGCTGGGGGATGAGGGCAAGATCGCCGCCGATTTCCTGATTCGCCTGCATTTCGACCACGATCAGGAAGACTACATGGACCTGCGCGTCGGGCTGGTGGATGCCGACGGTCGCTACACCGGCAAATACCTGCCCGCCGTGCTGAGCCCGGCGCTGGATCACTGGTTGCGCACGGCCATTGTGAAGGGCGACGTCGAGCAGAGCTTTTTCCAGTACCAGGGCTCGATCAACCACGATGCGCCGGATGTGGCGCGGGTCATCAGCCTGTTCTTCAAGGTGCATAACGCCACCCTGGACTTCCAGCCTGGCTGGCCACAACTGACTGGCGTGGACGGCAACGTGTTCGTCGAGAACAGCGGCGTGCGGATCCGCGCCAACAAGGGCCAGTTGCTCGACACCCAGGTGCGCAACGTGGCCGTGGACGTGCCCCATGTGCCGTCCGGCCAACCCAGCCACCTCTTGGTGGACGGCGATTTCAACGGCAGCCTGCAGGACGGCATGAAGATCCTCCAGGAAGCGCCCATCGGCACCGGCCAGACCTTTGCCGGCTGGCAGGCCGAAGGGCCGCTGCAAGGCCACATCAATCTGGACGTGCCGCTGGTCAAGGGCCAGGAGCCCAAGGTTGCGGTGGACTTCAACACCGACAGCGCGCACCTCAAGTTGCCTGACCCGGAGCTGGACCTGACCCAGCTCAAAGGCAACTTCCGCTTCGACTACAACAAGGGCCTGAGCGGCAAGAACATCAAGGCCATGGCCTTCGACAAGCCGCTGAACGCGGAAATTTTCGCCGAAGGCAAACCCGGTGCGCTGGTTACCCGGATCGCTGCCAGCAGCCAGATCGCTACCAAGCGCCTGACCGACTGGCTGGGCGTCACCCAGCCATTGCCGGTGTCCGGTGACTTGCCGTATCAGTTGCAGTTGACGCTCAACGGCGCCGACAGCCAGTTGCAGATCAACTCCAGCCTCAAGGGCGTGACGGTCGATCTGCCTGCGCCGTTTGGCAAGGCGGCCGACGACACCCTCGACACCGACTTCCGCATGAACCTGCAAGGCGCCGAGCGGCGTATCGGCGTTGGCTACGGCAATCTGGCGAATTTTGCCTTCGCGGCACCCGCCGGCAAGTTCGCCGACGGGCGTGGCGAGTTGTTTCTGGGTGAAGGCGGGGCGGTAGTGCCGGATGCCAAGGGCCTGCGTGTGCGCGGTTCGCTGTCCGAGCTCGATATCGCGCCCTGGCAGGCGATGGCGCAACGCTACGCCGGCAATGACCCAGGCGGCAGCGCCAAGCAGTTGCTCAGCAGCGTCGATCTGCAGATCGGCAAGCTGACCGCCATGGGCACGACCCTGGATCAGGCTGGCGTTCAGCTCAAGCGCAACGAAGCCAGTTGGAGCCTGGCCCTGGACAGCGCCAAAATCAAGGGCTCGGCGACCTTGCCGGACAGCAAGGCCACGCCGGTCGATATCAATCTGCTTTACGTGCGCCTGCCAGCGCCGGACCCGAACGCCGCCGTGGTGGAGAACGCCCCGGATCCGCTGGCAGACGTCGATCCGCACAACATTCCGGCGATGAACATCAAGATCACCCAGCTGTTCCAGGGCGATCAACTGATGGGCGCCTGGTCGCTCAAGGCGCGTCCGACGGCCAATGGCATCCAGTTGTCGGACATGGACCTGGGCCTCAAGGGCATCTCCCTGGTCGGCAATGGCGGCTGGGAAGGCACGCCGGGCTCGACCAGCAGCTGGTTCAAGGGCCAGGTGGCGGGCAAGAACCTGGCCGACGTGCTGAAAGCCTGGGGCTTTGCACCGACCGTCACCAGCCAGTCGTTCGAGATGAACGCCGATGGCCGCTGGCCCGGTTCGCCTGCCTGGGTGGGCTTGAAGCGCTATTCCGGCAGTCTGGATGCGACCTTGAAGAACGGTCAGTTCGTGGAAGTCGAGGGCGGCGCCCAGGCGTTGCGGGTGTTTGGCCTGCTCAACTTCAACTCCATCGGGCGGCGCCTGCGCCTGGACTTCTCGGACCTGCTGAGCAAGGGTTTGAGCTATGACCGGGTCAAGGGGCTGCTGGTGGCCAGCGATGGCGTCTACGTGACCCGCGACCCGATCACCATGATCGGGCCGTCGAGCAATCTGGAGCTCAACGGCACGCTGGACATGGTCCGCGACCGGGTCGATGCGAAGCTGCTGGTGACGTTGCCGGTGACCAACAACCTGCCGATTGCCGCGCTGATCGTCGGCGCGCCAGCCATTGGCGGGGCACTGTTTCTGGTCGACAAGCTGCTGGGTGATCGCGTCGCGCGCTTCGCCAGCGTGCAATACAAGGTCGAAGGCCCGTGGAAAGAGCCTAAAATCACCTTCGACAAACCGTTCGAGAAACCACAGTAAGGCCAGACCAGGCCAGGCGCCTGTAGGAGCGCGCTTGCCCGCGATTACGGTGGGTCAGCTACACATGTGTTGGCTGAAACGACGCCATCGCGGGCAAGCGCGCTCCTACGGGACCGAGGCGACACCGGATTCCTCCGGCATCCCCGGTTCCCGGTGCGCGCTCTTGGGGCTGTCTTGGAGTACAGTGCAGTTCTATCGATCAAGGAGCGTTCAATGTCCTTCGCTGTGATTCAGATGGTCAGCCAGAGCGATGTCCAGGCCAATCTGGCCCGCGCCCGGGCGCTGCTGGAACAGGCTGCCGCATCGGGTGCCAGGCTTGCCGTGCTCCCCGAGAACTTCACGGCCATGGGTCGGCGCGACGTCGCTGCCATCGGTCGCGCAGAAGCCCTGGGCGAAGGACCTATCCTGCCATGGTTGAAACTCGCCGCCCGTGACCTCAAGTTATGGATAGTCGCCGGGACATTGCCGCTGCCGCCCCAGGGCCAGCCAGACGGCAAGGTCACGGCGTGCTCGTTGCTGATCGACGATCAGGGCCAGCAGGTGGCGCGCTACGACAAGCTGCATCTGTTCGATGTGGACGTGGCCGACGCCCGTGGCCGCTATCGCGAATCCGACGACTACGCCCACGGCAACCACGTGGTGGTGGCCGATACACCCGTGGGCAAGCTGGGTCTGACCGTGTGTTACGACCTGCGCTTTCCCGAGTTGTACACAGCCCTGCGAGAAGCCGGGGCCGAATTGATTACCGCGCCGTCGGCCTTTACCGCCGTGACCGGCGCGGCGCACTGGGAAATCCTGCTGCGCGCGCGTGCCATCGAAACCCAGTGCTATGTGCTGGCGGCCGCGCAGGGCGGGGTTCATCCGGGGCCGAGGGAAACATTTGGGCACGCAGCGATCATAGATCCATGGGGCCGCGTGCTGGCCGAGCAGGCACAGGGTGAAGCCGTGCTGCTTGGCCAACGAGACAGTGAAGAGCAAGCGTCCATACGGGCGCGGATGCCGGTTACCAACCACCGGCGATTTTTTTCGCAGGACGCCTTGCGGCCTGCCAATACCCCGGAGTGAATATGAGCGACTTGTCCTCTGTCAGCGAACACCTTCTGGCGCCAGGCGGCCTGAGCATCGACAGCCTGCAATCGGTGCTGGGGGAGCTTGCCGGTCCCGGGATCGACGCTGCCGACCTGTATTTCCAGGGCCAGATTTCCGAGTCCTGGGCGCTGGAAGACGGCATCGTCAAGGAAGGCAGTTTCAATCTTGATCAGGGCGTCGGCGTGCGCGCGCAATCGGGTGAGAAAACCGGTTTTGCCTACAGCAACGCGATCACCCCTGAGGCCCTGAGCCAGGCCGCCCGTGCGGCCCGCTCGATCTCCCGCGCCGGGCAGAATGGCCGCGTGCAGGCCTTCACCACTCAAGACGTGGCCCAGCTCTACGCGCCGGACAACCCGCTGGAAGTCCTGACCCGCGCCGAAAAGGTCGATCTGCTCAAGCGCGTCGATGCCGCCACTCGCGCCCTGGACCCGCGCATCCAGCAGGTTTCGGTGAGCATGGCCGGTGTCTGGGAACGCATTCTGGTGGCCTCCACCGATGGCGGCCTGGCCGCTGATGTGCGCCCGCTGGTGCGCTTCAACGTCAGCGTGATCGTCGAGCAGAACGGCCGTCGCGAGCGCGGCGGCCATGGCGGCGGCGGGCGTACCGATTACCGTTATTTCCTGCAGGAAGACCGCGCCATGGGCTATGCCCGCGAAGCACTGCGTCAGGCGCTGGTCAATCTGGAAGCGATTCCGGCCCCGGCTGGCACGCTGCCAGTGGTGCTGGGTTCCGGCTGGTCCGGTGTGCTGCTGCACGAAGCGGTAGGCCACGGCCTGGAAGGCGACTTCAACCGCAAGGGCAGCTCGGCCTACAGCGGGCGCATGGGCGAAATGGTTGCTTCCAAGCTCTGCACCATCGTCGATGACGGCACCCTGGCCGGGCGTCGCGGCTCGCTGAGCGTGGACGACGAAGGCACGCCGACCGAATGCACCACCCTGATCGAGAACGGCGTGCTCAAGGGCTACATGCAGGACAAGCTCAACGCCCGCCTGATGGGCGTGGCGCGCACCGGTAACGGTCGTCGCGAGTCCTACGCGCATCTGCCGATGCCGCGCATGACCAACACCTACATGCTGGGCGGCCAGAGCGATCCGGCGGAAATCATCGCGTCGGTGAAGAAGGGCATCTACTGCGCCAACCTCGGCGGTGGCCAGGTCGATATCACCAGCGGCAAATTCGTGTTCTCCACCAGCGAAGCCTACCTGATCGAAGACGGCAAGATCACTGCGCCGGTCAAGGGCGCGACGCTGATCGGCAACGGTCCGGAGTGCATGAGCCGGGTGTCGATGGTCGGCAACGACCTGTCGCTGGACAGCGGCGTGGGGACGTGCGGCAAGGACGGGCAGTCAGTGCCGGTAGGTGTGGGTCAGCCAACGCTGAAGATCGATGCGATCACAGTGGGTGGTACGGGCGGGTAAGGGGTTGCATCAGGTACCTGTGGGAGCGAGCTTGCTCGCGAAGGCGGTGTGTCATTTTGAGACTTGGTGTCTGACACGCCGCATTCGCGGGCTAGCCCGCTCCCACAGGGGACGAGACCTGCGAAGCGGGTTTAACGCAACCCGCGCTTGGTTTCGTCCAGGTCGCGGATGTATTTGAAGATTTTACGGGACGCGGTAGGGGCCTTGTTCTGCTTGGCTTCGTGCTGGGCCTGACGGATCAGCGAACGCAGTTGCTGGCGGTCGGCATCGGGGTATTCGACCACGAACTGTTCAAGCGTCTCGTCGGTGCCGCCGGTCAGGCGATCACGCCAGCGTTCCAGGTTGTGGAAACGCTCGTTGTATTGACGCGTGGAGGCATCGAGCTGATCGAGCAGGACCAGGATTTCATCCAGGTTCTGGTCGCGCATCAGCCGGCCAATGAAGGAAATGTGGCGTTTGCGCGCGATATGCGCGGTGTGCTTGGGAGCATCGGCCAGTGCGCGACGCAATTCGTCGGTCAGAGGCAGCTTGGCCAGCACATCGGGTTTGAATGTCGTCAAGCGTTCACCCAGATCCACCAGAGCGGCGAGCTCTCGTTTGACCTGGGATTTGCTTTTCTCTCCGTCGAAGGAGTCGTCGTAAGAATCAACCATGGGGGCCGTCCGCAAATAAACGCCGCCATGATAACCAGTCAGGGACCAATTGTCCGGCCCGGCTGCCGAAATCGGAATTTGATGGAGTAAGTCATGAGTGCATCAGAAAGCGTCGGCCCACAGGCTTTGCCAGCCCTGCAGCAGCAGGTCGAGCAGATCGTCGCCGAAGCCAAACGCCAGGGCGCGAGTGCCTGTGAAGTCGCTGTGTCGCTGGAGCAGGGGCTGTCGACGTCGGTTCGCCAGCGCGAAGTCGAAACCGTCGAGTTCAACCGTGACCAGGGTTTTGGCATCACCTTGTATGTGGGCCACCGCAAAGGCTCGGCCAGCACCTCGGCCAGCGGCCCGGATGCCATTCGCGAAACCGTCGCGGCGGCACTGGCCATCGCCAAACACACCTCCGAAGACGAAAGCTCGGGCCTGGCCGATGCCGCGCTGATGGCCCGGGAACAACCGGATTTTGACCTGTTCCACCCTTGGGACATCACCCCTGAGCAGGCCATCGAGAAGGCGTTGATCTGCGAAGCCGCGGCTTTCGATGCCGACAGCCGGATCAAGAACGCCGACGGCACCACCCTGAACGTGCACCAGGGCTGCCGCGTGTACGGCAACAGCCACGGCTTCATCGGTGGTTATGCATCCACGCGTCATAGCCTCAGTTGCGTGATGATCGCCGAAAAAGACGGCCAGATGCAGCGTGATTACTGGTACGACGTGAACCGTCAGGGCGAGCTGCTGATGGACGCCAGACTGATCGGCAAGAAGGCCGCCGAGCGTGCCGCCAGCCGCCTTGGCGCGCGCCCGGTGCCGACCTGCGAGGTGCCGGTGCTGTTTTCGGCGGAACTGGCGGGCGGGCTGTTCGGCAGTTTCCTGGGGGCGATTTCCGGCGGCAACCTGTACCGCAAGTCGTCGTTCCTCGAAGGCGCCATGGGCCAGCGGCTGTTCCCGGAGTGGATGACCATCGACGAGCGCCCACACCTGATGCGCGCCATGGGCAGCGCGGCGTTCGACGGTGACGGCCTGGCGACCTACGCCAAGCCGTTCGTCGAAAACGGCGATCTGGTGTCCTACATCCTCAGCACTTACTCGGGCCGCAAGCTGGGTCTGCCAAGCACCGCCAACGCCGGCGGCGTGCACAACCTGTTCGTGTCCCACGGCACCGAAGACCAGGCCGCGCTGATCCGGCGCATGGGCCGTGGCCTGCTGGTCACCGAGCTGATGGGCAGCGGCCTGAACATGGTCACCGGTGACTATTCGCGAGGCGCGGCGGGTTACTGGGTCGAGAACGGCGAAATCCAGTTCGCGGTCCAGGAAGTGACCATTGCCGGCAACATGCGCGACATGTTCAAGCAGATCGTCGCCGTTGGCAGCGATCTGGAGATGCGCAGCAACATTCGCACGGGGTCTGTGCTGATCGAGAAGATGATGGTGGCGGGAAGCTGAATTCCCCCGTTAACGCAGTACCCAAAGGCCTGCCCCGGATTCGGTGCAGGCCTTTTTCTTTGCCCCACCACCGCCCCTGTAGGAGCGCGCTTGCCCGCGACCGCGGTGTGCCTGTCCCTGATGGGGTAACTGACACACCGCAGTCGCGGGCAAGCGCGCTCCTACAGGGTGGTATTCAATGTCGGGGTTGTTTTGATTCTTAAACTCATTTAATAATGAATATCATTCGCTAAATGAGCCCGGGGTCATGAGCACTGTCCTCCACGAATCGCCTTACCTGGAAAACTGGCGCGCGCTGAGTTTGCGCGTGCGCTGCGCCGTGGCGCCGGACGAGCCGCGGGGCATCGAGCATTACCTGGCCGAAGGCCGGTATCTGGCGCGCTTCACGGCCACCCCGCAGACCCTCATCGCCGAAAGCACCTTCCGCCTGCTGCTCGACACCGCCCGTGACACTGCGCTGCCCTGGCACTGGCGCTGCCTGTGCCTGGATCAGGCCTGGCGCCCGTTGCGCGACCTCAAGGTGCTCGCCCACAGCAATCATCAACGCCAACGCTGGCAGGCCTTCGCCCATCAACTGGCGACCTGCGTGTTGCAGCCCTCGATTTCTCTCGCTGAACTGATGCAAGGATCTCTTGATGAGTAATACCCGTATTGAACGCGACAGCATGGGCGAGTTGCAGGTCCCGACCGAGGCCCTGTACGGCGCGCAGACCCAGCGTGCGGTGAACAACTTCCCGATCAGCCAGCTGCGCATGCCGGCCCAGTTCGTCCGTGCGTTGCTGCTGGCCAAGTCCGCTGCCGCCCAGGCCAACCTCGAACTCAAGCAGATCAGCGAAGGCCAGAGCAAAGCCATCGTCACCGCCTGCAAGGAACTGCTGTCAGGCGACTACATGGCGCATTTTCCGGTGGACGTGTTCCAGACCGGCTCCGGCACCAGCACCAACATGAACGCCAACGAGGTGATCGCGACCCTCGCCAGCCGCGTGCTGGGCGAGCCGGTGAATGCCAACGATCACGTCAATTGCGGCCAGAGCAGCAACGACATCATCCCGACCACCATCCACGTCAGCGCCGCGCTGGCGATCCATGAGCAACTGCTGCCGGCGCTGGCGCACCTGATCCAGGTCACCGAGCGCAAGGCCGAACAGGTACACCCGTTCGTCAAGACCGGCCGCACCCACCTGATGGACGCCATGCCGGTGCGCATGAGCCAGGTCCTCAACGGCTGGGCGCAACAGCTCAAGGCCAACGTCGAACACATCGAAAACCTGCTGCCCAGCCTTCAGGCGCTGGCACAGGGCGGTACGGCGGTGGGCACCGGGATCAATGCTCACCCTGAATTCGCTTCGCGCTTTGCCGGCCATCTGAGCCGCCTGAGCGAAGTCGGCTTCGTGCCGGGCAAGGACCTGTTCGCGCTGATCGGCTCGCAAGACACCGCCGTTGCGGTATCCGGCCAGCTCAAGGCCACCGCCGTGTCGCTGATGAAAATCGCCAACGACCTGCGCTGGATGAACTCCGGCCCCTTGGCGGGCCTGGGCGAGATCGAACTGGAAGCCTTGCAGCCGGGCTCATCGATCATGCCGGGCAAGGTCAACCCGGTGATCCCGGAAGCCACCGCCATGGTTGCCGCGCAAGTCATCGGCAACGATGCGGCGATCACCGTCGCGGGGCAGTCGGGCAACTTCGAGCTGAACGTGATGCTGCCGATCATCGCCCACAACCTGCTGCAAAGCATCGAGCTGCTGGCCAACTCCAGCCGCCTGCTGGCGGACAAGGCCATCGCCACCTTCAAGGTCAACGAAGCCAAGCTCAAGGAAGCCTTGTCGCGCAACCCGATTCTGGTCACCGCGCTGAACCCGATCATCGGCTACCAGAAGGCTGCGCACATCGCCAAGACCGCCTACAGCGAAGGTCGGCCGATCATCGACGTGGCCCTTGAGCACACCGAACTTGATCGCGTCCAGCTGGAAAACCTGCTCAACCCGGAAAAACTCACTGCCGGCGGGATCTGACCCGCCGTCGCCACCACCCACGCCCCGTCTCAGGAGACGCGCCATGGAGCATTGGAAAAGCACCATTCTCAAAGGCAATAGCTGTTTCAACCGTGGCGACCTGATCGACGCGCGCGAGCTGTACCTGCAAGCGCTGGCGCTGGCCCAGGTGCTGCTCGAGCGCTGGAGCGACCCGGACGAGGCGGTGGCGGCGTTCGTGATTTCCCACCACAACCTGGCGGACCTGCACCTGAGCCTCAATCAACCGGAGGAGAGCGCCGAGTACCTGTGCTCGGCGCACCAGCGGTTGTTGCAGGTGATCCAGAACCAGCGCCTGAGCGCCGGCTTGCGTCAGGCCGCGTTTCGCCACAGCAACAAGACCTATAGCGAACTGTTGGGCTTCATCAACGAACACGGTGAATACCCACGCACCCATCGCCTGCTCAACAGCAGCGGCGAACACTCACGCTCGGCGCTCCAGCGCAACGCCGCTGCCGCCGGCACCTTGTCCTTCGGAGTCCATTGATATGCCGTATACCTTGCCTGCCTTGCCATACGCCTACGATGCCCTTGAGCCGCACATCGATGCGCAGACCATGGAAATCCACTACACCAAGCACCACCAGACCTACATCAACAACCTCAATGCCGCCGTTGACGGCACCGAGTACGCCGAATGGCCCATCGAGAAACTGGTCGCCAGTGTCGGCCAGCTTCCGGAAAAACTGCGCCCTGCGGTGATCAACCAGGGCGGCGGTCACGCCAACCACTCGCTGTTCTGGGAAGTGATGAGCCCTAAAGGCGGCGGTCTGCCAACGGCTGCACTGGCCAAGGCCATCGACGAGCAACTGGGTGGCATCGAGGCGTTCAAGGACGCCTTCACCAAGGCTGCGCTGACCCGTTTCGGCAGCGGCTGGGCCTGGCTGAGCGTCACCCCCCAGAAGACACTCGTGGTGGAAAGCAGCGGCAACCAGGACAGCCCGCTGATGAACGGCAACACGCCGATCCTCGGCCTGGACGTCTGGGAGCACGCCTACTACCTGCGCTACCAGAACCGTCGCCCGGAATACATCGCCGCCTTCTACAACGTCGTCAACTGGGACGAAGTGGCCAAGCGTTACAGCGCTGCGATTTCTTGAATTCACAACAATAAGCAGGCGATCTATGCGCTCGGAATTCCTCACTATCGGCAGCGTCAGGCTGTTGCGTCTGGCCTTGGGTTCATTTTTGCTGTTGGCCGGCACAGGGCTGCTGATTGCCCAGGGTTTGTCCTGGTTGAGCCTGGAACCCAGGATGCTTCGAGCGCTGGAAGGCGGTGCGATGTGCGCCTTGGGCACGGCCCTGGGCGCGGTGCCGGTGCTGGTGATACGCGGGATGCCGGTGGCGGTGTCCGACGCATTGCTGGGGTTCGGCGCGGGCATCATGCTCGCCGCCACGGCCTTTTCCCTGATCGTGCCGGGCCTGGGCGCTGCCCAAGGCCTGGGCTTGACCCCATGGGGCGCCGGTGCCTTGGTCAGTGCCGGCATTCTGGCTGGCGCCGTGGGGCTGTTCATCGTCGACACTTTGGTCTCCCAGGGGCCGCACTTATCGGACGTGGCCGAAAAACCGGCCATTCCCTCGAATATCTGGCTGTTCGTCATCGCCATCATTGCCCACAACATTCCGGAAGGCATGGCGGTGGGCGTGTCGGCGGGCGGCGGCCTGGCCCACGCCGACAGCCTGGCGATGGGTATCGCCTTGCAGGACGTGCCCGAAGGGCTGGTGATTGCGCTGGTGCTGGCGGCGGCGGGCATGTCCCGGCTCAACGCCTTTCTGATCGGGGCGGCTTCCGGGCTGGTGGAGCCGGTGTTTGCCGTGCTCTGCGCCTGGCTCGTTGAAGTCGCCGCGATGTTGCTGCCGGTGGGTCTGGCGCTGGCGGCCGGTGCGATGTTGCTGGTGGTGGTGCACGAAATCATCCCCGAGTCCCGCCGCAACGGCCACGACAAGATCGCCAGCTTCGGGCTGCTGGTGGGGTTCTGCCTGATGATGGTGATGGATACTGCACTCGCATAGTATCCACGACCCTGTAGGAGCGCGCTTGCCCGCGACAGTGGTGTGTCAGTCAACACTGCGGGTACAGACATACCGCCGTCGCGGGCAAGCGCGCTCCTACAGGGTTTGCGTCTCAGGATGGAAAAACCCTTATAATCGCGCGCCTATTCCATTGTGATGCGAGATCCATCGTGAGCTTACCGCCGTGCCCCAAATGCAATTCCGAGTACACCTACGAAGACGGCGCCCAGCTCGTCTGTCCGGAATGCGCCCATGAGTGGTCCGCCAACGGCGCGGCTGACGCAGACGATGACGTGAAAATCATCAAAGATGCGGTGGGTAACACGCTGCAGGACGGCGACACGGTGACCGTCATCAAGGACCTGAAGGTCAAGGGCTCGTCCCTGGTGGTCAAGGTCGGCACCAAGGTCAAGAACATCCGCCTGGTCGATGGCGACCACGACATCGATTGCAAGATCGACGGGATTGGCGCGATGAAGCTCAAGTCCGAGTTCGTGAAGAAGGGCTGACCGTCACGAACGGGATTCCGTATCCCCTCAAATCGGCAGGTTGATCCCGAAGGTATTCACGCCCTGTTCGCTGCGGGCGAAGACTGTGCCGCCGTGCATCAGCGCAATGGCCTTGACGATCGCCAGTCCCAGCCCGTGATTCCCCCCGCTGTTGGTGCGTGAGGCATCGACCCGGTAAAAGCGCTCGAACAGCTTGGGCAGGTGCTCGCCGGAAATCTGCGTGCCGGGGTTGGCAACGCCGATGCTCACATGATGACCTTCGTCGCTGATGTCCACGTGAATGGTCTGCCCAGGCGAAGTGTGCTGCACGGCGTTGTGCACCAGATTGATCAGCGCACGTCGCAAGTGCGCTTTCTCGATGGGCGCACAGGCGTCGCCCCGGACCTCGACCTGTACCTGTGCGTCTTCCAGAATGAAATCCAGGTAATCCAGGGTTTTCGCCACTTCCCCGGCCAGGGATGCCTGGGTCAGTTCCGTGGCCTTGCTGCCCTGATCGGCGCTGGCCAGGAACAGCATGTCGTTGATGATCGAGCGCAGCCGTTCCAGTTCTTCCAGGTTCGATTGCAGCACCTCGAAATAATGCTCCGCCGAACGTCCCCGCGTCAGCGCCACCTGGGTCTGGCCGATCAGGTTGGTCAGCGGCGAGCGCAATTCATGAGCGACGTCGGCGTTGAAGCCTTCCAGTCGCGCGTAAGCCTGCTCGACCCGCTCCAGCGTCGAGTTGAACGAGGTGACGAACTGGTCCAGCTCAGGCGGCAGTGCAGACAACTGCAAACGCCCGGACAGCCGGGGAGGCGCCAGTTTGCGCGCTTCCAGCGACAGGGCGTACAGCGGCTTCAGACCGATCCGCGTCACCCAGTAACCCAATGCCGACGCCAGCGCAATGCCAATCGCCGCCAGGCTGATGAGCGCGATCAACAGCGAGTGCTGGGCTTGCCGGAACGTCTCGGTGTCAATGGCGGTAAGGAATCGCAGGGGCGGACGCTGATCCTTGGCCGGGAATTCACTGACCAGCACCTTGAACGGATAATCGTGATCGCTCAGGGAAAGGTCGCGCATGCCCAATGGCCCACGGGCGAATTCGCGGATAGAAGGGCCGGGGTTACCGAACTCGTAAGAGGGATTGTCGCTGACCACCCAGAATCGCAACCGCTTGTCTTCCTCGCTGAGCAGCTTGAGCTTGGTGCTGAGTTTGCCCCAATGCTCGAGATCACCGAAACGCTGCACCTGTGATTCCAGCACGCTGTAACGGGCATCGACTTCAGCCTGAGGCAGCAACCCAAGGTTCTTGCCCACCTGCAGGTAGAGCGCCCAGCCGATCAGCAGGAACACCAGCAGCGCCACCATGGCGAACAGGCCGGACAGGCGCAGGGCGATGGAGTTGCTAGACACGACGGCTCTCCAGCACATACCCCATGCCGCGGATGGTGTGCAGCAGTTTCTGCTCGAACGGGCCGTCGAGCTTGGCCCGCAGGCGCTTGATCGCCACCTCGACCACGTTGGCGTCACTGTCGAAATTGATGTCCCAGACCATCTCGGCAATCGAGGTTTTCGAGAGGATTTCCCCGTGTCGCCGCGCCAGCACGCTGAGCAGCGAAAACTCCTTGGCGGTCAGGTCCAGGCGAGCCCCCGCGCGGGTGGCCTTGCGGCTGATCAGGTCGATCCACAGGTCGGCGATGCTGATCTGCACCGGCTCGTGGCCGCCGCTGCGGCGGGTCAGGGCCTGCAGGCGCGCCACCAGTTCCAGGAATGAAAACGGCTTGCCAAGGTAGTCGTCGGCGCCCTCGCGCAGGCCGCGAATACGGTCGTCGACGTTTTCGCGGGCGGTGAGCATGATCACCGGCGTCTGCTTGCGCGCGCGCAGGGCCCGCAGCACGCCGTAGCCGTCCAGGCCCGGGAGCATGACGTCGAGGATGATCACCCCGTACTCGCCTTCCAGCGCCATGTGCAGGCCTTCGATGCCATCGCGCGCGACGTCGGTGGTGTAACCCTGTTCGGTGAGGCCGCGATGCAGGTAGTCGGCGGTCTTCTCTTCGTCTTCGATAATCAGGACACGCATGGGTGCACTCTCAATTCTCTGGTGCTCACTTCTCTGATGCTCACTTTTCAGTCACCAGCAGGGCGGCAGGCTTCTTGCCGGCTGAGGGCGCTGCCGGTGTAGCGGTCGGGTGCCTGCGATGGAAAATCCGCTCCAGTTGCAGGTAAATGACCGGCGTCGTGAACAGTGTCAGTGCCTGGCTCACCAGCAATCCGCCCACCACCGCAATCCCAAGTGGCTGACGCAACTCTGCCCCCACACCATAGCCGAGCATCAGCGGCAAGGCACCGAGCAATGCCGCCAGAGTGGTCATGATGATCGGGCGGAAGCGCGTCAGGCACGCCTCGTAAATCGCATCCTGTGGCGACAGGCCGCGATGGCGCTGACCCTCCAGGGCAAAGTCCACCAGCAGGATGCCGTTCTTCTTGACGATGCCGATCAGCAACACGATACCGATCAGGCCCATGATCGAGAAATCCTGGCCCATCAGCCACAGCAGCAACAGCGCGCCGATACCGGCCGAGGGCAAGGTGGAGATGATCGTCAGTGGGTGCACGAAGCTTTCGTACAGCACGCCCAGAATGATGTACACCGCCACCAGTGCCGCGAGGATCAGCCACGGCTGGTTGGCCAGCGAACTCTGGAAGGCCTGGGCCGCGCCCTGGAAGTTGCCGATGATCGAGGCCGGCATGCCGATCTCGTTCTTGGCCTGATCGAGCAACTGCACCGCATCGCCCAGAGCCACGCCTGCCGACAGGTTGAACGACAGGTTGGCCGCCGGGAACATGCCGTCGTGGCTGATCGACAGCGGCCCCATCTTCGGCGCGCCGACCTTGGCCAGTGCCGACAGCGGCACCATCTCGTTGGTCAGCGGCGAGCGCAGGTAGAAGTAGTTCAGGCTCTCGGCCTTGCCGCGTTGCGACGGGTCGAGTTCGAGAATGACTTTGTACTGGTTGATGTCGGTCTGGTATTCGTTGATCTGCCGCTGGCCGAAGGCGTCGTACAGCGCCTGGTCGACGTCGGCGGTGGTCAGCCCGAAGCGCGCGGCGGCGCTGCGGTCGATGTCCAGGTGGGTCACACTGCCGCCCAGTTGCAGGTCGTTGGACAGATCGCGGAAGGCCGGGATGGTCTTGAGTTTTTCCGTGAGCTTTTGTGTCCACTCGTTGAGCAGGGCGCCGTTGTTGCTCTTGAGCACGTACTGATACTGGGCGCGGCTCGGGCCGGAACTCAGGTTGATGTCTTGCCCGGCCCGCAGGTACAGGACGATGCCGGGAATCTTCGCAAGCTTGGGCCTGATCCGGTCGATGAACTGGCTGGCGGTCACGTCGCGGTCGCCACGGTCTTTCAGCGCGATCCACACCCGGCCGTTGGCGATGGTCTGGTTGCTGCCGCTCACGCCCACCGAGTGCGAGAAGGCTTTGACGGCCGGGTCTTCGCCGATGATCTTCGCCAGTTGCTTGTGCTTCTCGACCATGTCCGGGTAGGAAATATCGGCAGCCGCTTCACTGGTGCCCAGCACCATGCCGGTGTCCTGAACGGGAAAGAAACCCTTGGGAATCAGCACGTAACCGGCCACCGCCAGCACCAAAGTCAGACCGAAAACGCCCAGCATCAGGCGCTGATGGGCCAGGGCGTAACGCACGCCACGGGCATAACGGGCGAGCAGTTTTTCGCCAAAGCCCGGGTTGGCGTGGGCATCGTGCTTGGGTGCGCGCATGAACAGCGCGGCCAGGGTCGGCGCCAGCGTCAGCGAAACGACCACCGAGATCAGAATCGTCGAGGTCGCCGTCAGTGCGAACTCCTTGAACAGTCGCCCGACCACGCCACCCATGAACAGCAATGGGATGAACGCCGCCACCAGCGAAAAGCTGATCGACACCACGGTAAAGCCGATCTCGCCCGCGCCCTTGATGGCCGCGTCGCGCATGCTTTCGCCGGCTTCCAGGTGTCGGTGGATGTTCTCCACCACCACGATGGCGTCGTCGACCACAAAGCCGACGGCCACCACAATCGCTACGAGGGTCAGGTTGTTCAGACTGAACCCCAGCACATACATCAGGGCGAAACTGGCGACCAGCGACACCCCTAGCACGGCGGTCACGATCAGGGTTGCCGAGAGCTGGCGCAGGAACAGCGCCATGACCGCAATCACCAGCCCGATGGCGATCAGCAGGGTCATCTCCACCTCATGCAGCGAGGCACGAATGGTTTTGGTGCGATCGCTGAGCACCGAGACATCCACCGAGGCCGGGAGCATTTCCTGCAAGCGTGGCAACTCGCCCAGTACGCGGTCTACGGTCTCGACGATGTTGGCGCCGGGCTGGCGGAACACCACGATGTTCACGCCCTGCTGGTCGCCGGACCAGGCATTGACGTAGGCGTTTTCCGAGCCGTCGATGACCTTCGCTACATCGCGCAGGTGAACGGGGGCGCCGTCCTTGTAGGAAACGATCAACTGATCGTAGTCCTTGGCCTGGAACAGCTGATCGTTGGAGGCGAGGGTGGACACGCTGTCCTTGCCGTACAGCGCACCCTTGGCCAGGTTTAGGCTGGTCTGCTGCAACGCGCCGCGCAGGTCGGCGAGGGTCAGTCCGATGGACGCGAGTTTTTCCGGCGCCGCCTGCACGCGAATGGCCGGGCGCCGCTGACCGGTGATCGCGACCTGGCCGACGCCGTTGATCTGGCTCAACTGACGGGCCAGCAGGGATTCGGTGACGTCACTCAGTTCCGTGGCCGGCATCAGATTGGAACTGACGCTGAGGATCAGCACAGGGCTGTCGGCGGGGTTGACCTTGCGCCAGGTCGGCGCGGTCGGAAGGTCTGCGGGCAGTCGGCCCGAGGCGGTGTTGATCGCCGCCTGAACCTCCTGCGCTGCGGTGTCGATGCTCTTGTTCAGCACGAATTGCAGGGTCAGGTTGGTCGAGCCCAGGGCGCTGCTGGACGTCATCTGGGTCATGCCGGGGATGGCGCTGAACTGCACTTCAAGCGGCGTCGCTACCGAAGACGCCATGGTCTCCGGGCTGGCGCCGGGCAAGGTGGCGCTGACCTGAATGGTCGGAAATTCCGCCTCGGGCAACGGCGCCACGGGCAGGCGAGGAAAGGCGATGCAACCCAGCAGCACCAGGGCGAAGGTCAGCAGCACGGTGGCAATCGGGTGATTTACACACCACGCGGAAATCGAGCCATGGCCTTTCATTTCGAGGCCTCGGCGGTGCTGGCATCGGCCAGGGTATCAACATCGCCCGGCTTGACCACCTCGATGTGCGCGCCGTTCTTCAGGCGCGACTGACCATCACTGACCAGTACGTCGTTGGCGCTGACGCCGCTGATCAGCATCAGGTCGCTGTCCTGATACAGCACTTTGACCGGCACCACCTCGACCTTGTCGCCCTGGACGCGGTAGACGAAATGCTGATCGATGCCACGCTGCACCACTTGCGGCGGCACCTTGAGCGCACCACGGTCAATCGCCGTCTGAATCCGCACGCTGACCAACTGGCCGGGCCAGAGTTTTTCGGCGGCGTTGTCGAACACCGCCTTGGCGCGGATGGTGCCGGTGGTGGCCGCGACCTGGTTGTCGATCAGCGTCAGCGTACCTTCACCCAGCGGCGGGCCATTGCCTGCTTCACCCACGTAGGCGTTGACCTTGGCGGGCGCAGGGGAGGCCAGCAGGTCGTGCAGGGTGGGGAGCATTTGCTGTGGCAGGGAAAACTCCACGGATATCGGATCGATCTGGGTCACTGAAAACAGGCCCGTCGCATCGCTGACGCGCAGGAAGTTGCCTTCATCGACATTGCGAATGCCGACGCGGCCCGTCACCGGTGAGCGAATCTGGGTGTAGGACAGTTGCACCTGCGATGCGTTGATCGACGCCTGATTACCCTGCACCGTGGCCTTGAGCTGATTGACCAGCGCCTGTTGCTGGTCGTATTGCTGTTTGGAGATGCTGTTATCGACAGTCAGCAGCTTGTAGCGATTGAGGTCCACTTGTGCCACGTCCAGTTGCGCCTGGCTCTGGCTCAATTGCGCCTTGGTCTGTTCCAGGGCTGCGCGGATGGCGCGGTCATCGATGGTCGCCAGCAGATCCCCGGCCTTGACCTGTTGCCCTTCCTTGACCAGCAGCCTGGTCAGGATGCCATCCACCTGGGTACGAATCACCACGCTTTGCAGCGACAGCACCGAGCCGATGCCGGTCACGTAGCGCGGCACGTCCTTCTGCTCGACATGAATCACTTGAACCGGCACTGCGGCCGGGGCGCTGACTTTCTTCTCGGCGGGGCGGGTCGCCATCCAGATACCCACTGCGATGAGTGCGAGTAACGCAGTGACGGCCATCACGGATTTTCGTTGTTTGTGCATACAGGAAAAACGCCAGCAGAGGTGTGGAAACCGGAGAATCGAGAGCCTCCTTTATAAACCCTGGACCCGGTCAGCAAAATGACTGCTACCTGTCAATATTGTCAGGTGAACAAGAGCAGAGGATGGAGGTGGATAAAGAAAGGGCGAGGGAGGGCGATACAGAGGAAAGGCCGCAGTATTCCCGCGGGGCAGATGCCACTGATAGTGAAAAATCCTACAAGTGATATCGCGCTTTCTGGTCGACCTTTCCCAACTCGACTTAACTGCTACTTACCAGTCTTCACTGCGGAGTATGGCGATGAGAACTAAAAAGACAGCTTCTGTGTTTTTTTCAATCGCATTTGTCGGGGCCGGTGTGCTCGCCTCGCCCTTGTCCTGGGCGGCTGGCAACGCCCTGATGTTCCATGGAGGACTTGTCAACGCCGCCTGCGAAACCCGGGTTGCCGAACCTGGCGACTCGTCCTCGCAGCTCCGACCGCTCAAGGTCAACGCGAACCTGACCCTGCGCCTGGTCCGCCATGACGACGCTTGCGGTAAAGCCGCCTTGCCACTTTCGGTCGCTTACGCAGAGCGCACTTCGACCACCACCCACGCCCATGGCACCCTCGTCACTCTGACCTACCAGTAATGCTCCCGCGAAGCGCATCGACCTGCGCAGAAAACCGCCTCGACCGTCCCAGGTTCAGGCGGTTTTTTTGTGTCCGAACAAAGGCTTAAGCCGTTCGCTGCCTACAGATGAGCTGCAGAACCTGGCTGACCCTTTTTTTGTGGGGTTTTGTCCAATGCCACGCCGCTTGTGGGCTGTAGGGCATGCCGAGCATGTCCTACGGAATTTCCCTACATGCACCACTGACGTTTCTGCAGGCACAAGGTAGATAGCCTGACATCCGCGAATTGGCCCGCCGCTTATAGTTTCTCTCGTCCTTTGGGGCACACACGAATTGACACAAGGAACGTTGTTAACATGAAGAAACTACCTGTATTTCTGGCCGTCATGGCCGCAGTAGGTCTGAGCGCGGCAACTACCGCCAACGCTGCAAACAATGGAAAGCTGATGTTCAAGGGCACGCTGACCGCCACCACTTGCGAGGTCTTGCCGGGTGCCGGAACAGGGGGAGGGGCGGCCGGTGAGATCAACGTCGATCTGGGCAACGTGTCGTTCAGAGACATTGGCACCTTCGCACAAGGCAACCTCTCAACCAAGGAAGACATCCAGCTGCTGGTCACTTGCAACGGCGGCGGCCAACCCGACTCGGTGAAGATGCGCCTGGTGGCGAGCCAGGGCAGCGGCCTCGATCTTCAGGAGCCCAAGCTGCTTCGCACCAGCGGCGACGCCAAAGGTGTGGGTATCGGCTTGATCAACTCGAACTCTCAATTGATGAGCTTGAACGGGAACGAAACCATTGACGCGGACTTTGTGCCTGACGGCCTGGGAAATTCGACTGCCACGCTCGATTTCGCTGCCGTGTACGTGCTCAACAATGTGAACACTGTACCGGGGTCCGCCGATGGCTACCTTCCGTTCGTGATGGACTATCAGTAACGAGGAGGTGGGGCGAGCGATGTTCGCCCCACCTGCTTTGCATTCGAGGCGATCAGCGCATGTTCTTCAAACACTTTCGTCGCGTGGCTTTCTGGTTATGGCCAGGTTTCGCGATGATGTTGGCGACACCTTCGCAGGCCGGCATCGTGCTCGGTACGACGCGGGTGATCCTTCCGGCACCCGACAAGGAAGCCGCTCTGATGGTGCGTAACACCGGTGCTGGCGACATTCTGGCTCAATCATGGATCGAGGCTGAAGGCGACAGCGGTGCTTCGGGCAGCCTGCCGTTCGCCGTCACGCCGCCACTGGCAAGAATGTCCGGGGACGGCAGGCAGCTCGTCAGGATCATCTATTCCGGAGAAGGCCTGCCAAAAGATCGCGAGTCGGTATTCTGGGTCAACGTTCAGGAAATACCGCAGACCGGTAAGGAAAACCAGTTGCAGATTGCGATCCGGCAGCGCATCAAGCTGTTCTATCGCCCCATGGGCCTCGCTGCCGATCCACTGAAAGCTGCCGAGGCATTGCAATGGCAAGTGCGCGACGGGGTTCTCGAGGTCAGCAACCCAGGCCCTTTCCACGTCTCCATGATAATGCTGGAGGCCCGCCGCAACGGCCAGTTGCTGCTCCAGGAAGACGGCCGGATGCTGGGTCCCATGCAACGGCTGCAACTACCGTTGAGTTCATCTGGCAAGCCCGGGGCACTGGAACTTGCCTTCGTCAGCATCAACGATTACGGGGCGCAAGAGCCCTATCGCGCCAGAGTTTCCTCCGAGCAAGTCGTGCAGGCCAGCAAGGTCGAACAACGTTCTGACGAGTAATCCGTCAGATTTTTCGTTGCCCATTTTTCAAGCCGGATCAACATCCGGCTTCAGCGTCGCACGCCTGCGCAAAGGACTGAGCAGTGTGTCGACACTCAGTACACGAGTGAAATCAGCTAATGGAACGGCGACACAAGAACACCAGAGGATGCAGTCCAAAAACTATCCTGGCGATTCACCCCCAGGGAAAAACAGGAAGGGGCAAGCCATACGGACCCAAGCCACTGTCATGCGTCATGGCCACCGCCGCCTGGGTGATCGGCTCCAGCTCAGTAGCCATGGCCGATGTCGGGACCGAGGGCGCTGGCCGTCCCAGGGCTAAATTCAACGCGGCTTTCATCCAAGGAACTGACCAGCCGCCTGAACTCAACAGCTTTCTTGAAGGAAACGGTGTAGTGCCCGGCAGCTATCGGGTGGATATATACGTCAACGGCAAGTTGAGTGGTCGCCGCGATGTCACCTTCGCTGCGAACCCGGTCAAGGGGACGGTCGATGCCTGCCTGACGCTGGACACATTGCAGCAGTTGGGCATGGACATCAGCCAGTTGGATGCTGGCGAGATGCAGGCGGGCCAGTGCTTCGATCTGGCAGCGAATGTCGAGTTCGCCCATGTCGAATACCAGGCCGCCAGCCTTCGGCTGAAAATCAGCATTCCACAGGCGATGATGTCGCGCATGAGCCGAGGCTACCTGGCCCCCGAGCTGTGGGACGAGGGACTGACCGCGGGTTTCGTCAACTACAGTTTCAGTGGTGCGCGGCGTACCGTGGGCAGCCAGACCCGGGATCAGTATTACCTTGGCCTGCGCAACGGTGTGAACCTGGGGGCCTGGCGTCTGCGCAACGAATCTTCGCTGGTATATGGCGACGATCAGCCTTATCGATTTCGCAGCAATCGGACCTTCATTCAGCGTGACATCACCTCGCTGAAGAGCCAGTTGGCGCTGGGCGAGACGTACACCGATTCCCAGGTCTTCGACAGTGTGCGGTTTCTGGGGGCGACGCTGGCGTCCGACGACGGCATGTTGCCAGACAGCGAGCGCATCTATGCCCCGGTCATACGGGGCATCGCCGAAACCAACGCGACGGTGGAGGTTCGGCAGAACGGTTTCATGTTGTACAGCGGCAACGTCTCACCGGGGCCGTTCGAGATCACCGACATCTACCCTAGCGGTTCCAACGGTGATCTGGAAATCACCGTGATCGAAGCGGACGGCCGCAGGCGTCTTTTCGTCCAGACCTACTCATCCTTGCCCATCATGTTACCGAAGGGGGCATTGCGCTACAGCCTGGCGGGGGGGCAGTACAACAGCTATCAGGAGGGTGGCCAGACGCCCAGCTTCGGCAGTGCCACGCTCATTTACGGGCTGACCGAGCGCGTGACCGCAATGGGGGGTGGGCAACTGGCGGAGGATTTCCAGGCCGGTAACATTGGTGCGGGCATCAACACCGGACTGGGGGCTGCTTCGCTGGATCTGACCCAGTCGATCAGCCGCCAGCGCCAGCAGACTCGCAACGGGCGAAGTATACGGCTGAGATATGCCAACACCCTGGACCTGACCAATACGACCCTGGCCGTGGCTGGTTATCGATACTCCACCGATCAGTACCGCACGCTCGATGAACACGTCGAAGAGTTGAACCTGCGTGACAGAGCGGCAATCGGCCAGGCCAAAGACCGGTACGAAATCAACCTCACGCAAGCTTTCTCCGAGCATTCGGCGTCGCTGAGCATTACCGGATCCGAGCAGCGTTACTGGAGTCAGAGCGGCAAGGTACGACAGCTCTATGTGTCCTGGAACGCAGCCTGGCGAAGCCTGAGTTACGGGCTTTCGCTGGAGCGCAACCAGACGTTCGAGCGTGACGGCCAGAGCCAGAGTGATAACCGGGTAGCCCTGACCTTGAGCCTGCCGCTGGGAAACAGCCCGGGATCGTCACGGGCGTTTTTCAACGGCGTGCGCGACAGTACTGGCGACTATGACATGCAGGCGGGTCTCAACGGACAGGTGCTGGACGACCGCAATTCGTTCTATTCGGTGCAGGCCGCACATGACAGTCGTTCGGGCTCCGCAGGTTTCGGCAAGCTGAGCACCGCAACTCCCTATGGCCGCTTCGATGCCGGCTATGGACAGGGCAGCGATTACCACGCCTTCAACATCGGTGCTTCGGGGTCCGTGGTTGCCCACGGGGGCGGGGTAAACTTCGGCCAGGCGCTGGGCGACACCTTCGCCCTGGTACAGGTCAAGGGCGTTCCCGATGCGCGTGTTTCCAGCACCAGCAATGTCAAAACCGGTAGCAACGGGTACGCGATCGTGCCTTACGCCCAGCCTTATCACGCCAACTGGATCAGCCTGGACACCCGTCAACTGAGCGCCGATGTCGAGCTTGAAACCGCAGTGATCCAGGTCGTGCCGCGGCGCGGCGCGGTGGCCCTGGCCCGCTTCGATGCGTCCGTGGGACGGCGAGTGCAATTCGAACTGGTTCAGGCCGATGACAGTCGCTTGCCCCTAGGCGCCGTGGTCGAGGACGCACAAGGCAAGGTGCTGGCCGCCGTCGATCCCACCAGCCACGCGCTGGTATTGAGCGAGCAGGACAGTGGCGAACTGATCGTCAAGTGGGCGGATCAACAGTGCCGGGCATCGTTTGACCTTCCTCCACGAGATCCCCAGCGCGCCTTCGACCGGGCCAGGGTGGTCTGCCAATGAAGTGGATAAGCATGCTGTGGGCAGTGGCTGCGGTCATCAGTGAACAGGCGCAGGGAGTGGTGTCACTCACTGGCACACGGCTGGTGTTCGATGGACGGTTTCATGAGACGAGCATCGAAATCACCAACCAGGACCCGACCCAGGCGCTGGTCCAGGCATGGCTCACCAGCGCCCGGGGCCAGGATGACAGGTCCGAGGACCTGCCCTTTGTGGTGACGCCGCACCTTGTGCATTTGCCGCCGCAAGGCCGGCAAATGCTGCGCATCCTGTACGAGGGCGTCGGCATGCCTTCTGACCGCGAGTCCATGTTGCATCTGTATGTGCTGCAAGTGCCAAGGCGCAGCGAGGGGCGTCAGCAACTGAACATCGCCGTACGCCAGCGGATCAACGTGTTCTATCGCCCGGTGGGCCTTTCGGGCGACCCGGCCAACGCCGCGCAGGCGCTGGTGTGGCAATGGTCGCAGTCGAATCGCCCGGCGCTCGAAGTGCGCAACCCCACGCCTTTTCATGTCTCGCTGCACAACCTGTCGATCAGCGGCCTGGCGCTCAGGGAGGATCTGATGATCGCGCCCTTTGCCCAACACCGCCTGCCTCTGCCTGCGGGCACGCCTGCTACGCCAGGCCCGTTGAGTTTCACCGCACTGACCGACTACGGCGGGTCGCGCCCGTTCTGCGCGCAGCCTGAGCCCGATGCCCCGTTCAATGCCCGCCCCGGGATGGCGGGCGCCCCATCACCCATAGGGAAATGCCGACCATGACGACCTTATCCATCAAACGCTGGTGCCCGACCTTCCTGCTGGCGCTGTTCCTGCCCCAGGCGGGCATGGCCATGACGTGCAAGACCCAGGGCGCAGGCGAAACGGTGGTTCGCGCCGATTTGAGCAGCAGCGTCGCGATCCCTGCCACCTTGCCCAACGGCAGCGTGGTGTGGCGTTCCGAACGCCTGAATCTTGCGGTCGAGTGCGCCAGGGACAAGCCGGGTGCCGCCGAAGACGTGTTCGTGTACCTCAACCCGGAAAACCTGGAAATCGGGCAGGGGATTCGCGCCGGGGTTACCCTCAACGGCAGCGATTACCTGCAGAGCAATGGCCGAATTCCGGTGCAGCAGGTGCTTCCCGCCTGCACTGACCCTGATCTTGCGGCTTGCCCCAAAGCCACATTCAGCCTGCCGTTCACGGTGTTCATCCAGAAACACGGGCCTACGCCACCGTCCGGCAGCGCAAGCAACCTGCTCGACTACCGCATGTTTCAGATCGACAGCGGCACCGGCATGAATCCGGTCCAGGACAACAACCTCAACTACGTCATCAACAACCTGAGCGGGCTGCGCTTTGTTGCATGCAGCGCGGAGTTGCGGGTGATGCCTGAAACGGTGGAATTCGGCGACGTGGCCATCCGCAACGTGCGAGTGGGGGAGGTGGCGACCTTCGAGCGATTCGCCCTGGCGACCAGCCGAATCTGCGACTCACCGTTCAGCCTGAATGCGCGGTTCACGCCGGTGTCTGGCACCCTGTCGGGGGATCAACTGGTGCCGGTGAACAACGACAGCGTCGGCATCCGCATCACCAACGCCCGCACCAACGTGCCACTGCGTTTCAACGAGCCGTTTCATGCCACCGATCTCTTGGGCGAAAACTATTCGGCCACTGCCGATCTGAACGCCGAACTGATCTGGCGCAAGAGCGAGCCGACCCCTGGCCCGTTCTCGGCAGAAGTCATGGTGGACCTGTTCTACAAATAGCCGTTGCTCGGTTGTCACAGGCGTCGGATCGGGGTTTGAGGTATGCTGCGCGGCTTGCGGGCGCAGCCTGCCAAACCCTCGACCGATTCGAGATTCGGAAGCTTCCATGACCACCCCTGAACACACCCAGGCGCCAGACGTCGCCGTCGAAACCAACGACGCCAACACCGCACCAGCCGAGAGCAAACCGGCCATTCCTTCGTTCCGTTTCCCGTTCAAACCGGGTGAACTGGGCCAGGCAAAAAACCAGCACAACTACCCCGGCGCCGGCAAATCCAACCACGACAAACGCCCGGGTGTAGCGCCGTCGGGTACTCGTCGGTCGATGGGCAAGCGCTAGTTTCGATACCCCCGTCGCGGGCAAGCGCGCTCTTACAGGTATCTGCCCGTAGCAGCACGGCTTGCCAGCGGGGGCGTACTCAAGATCGCTCCCGCCGGCAAGCCGTGCTGCTACGGGCGGGGTGTGCAGCAGATCTCTGCTTCGCTTCAAGCCTTCTTGCGAAAACTGTCCCGGTACTGCGTCGGCGTCACCCCCAGCCTCTGGCTGAAAATCAAGCGCATGCGCGCCGCGCTGCCAAATCCGCAATGCCAGGCCACCGCCTTGATCGCCATCTCGCTGCCTTCGAGCAGATGCCGTGCTGCATCGATTCTGGCCCGCTGCACGAACTCGGCCGGCGTCACCTTCGCATCCCGCGCAAATACCCGGGCAAAGCTGCGCGGGCTCATGGCGACCACCTCGGCCAGCCGCTCCACCGAGAAAGGCTCGCCGATGTGCTCCATGACATAACGCTGAATTTTCGCCACCGGTGATTCATCGTCCGCCGGCGCATTCAGATACGGACTGAATTGCGACTGCCCGCCCTGGCGCTGCGCCACCACCAACAGGCGCTTGGCCACTGCCAGCGCAATGGCCGAACCGTGATCCTCAGCCACCAGCGCCAGGGCCATGTCGATTCCCGCCGTCACGCCCGCCGAGGTCATCATCGATCCGTCGCGTACATAAATGCGGTCGGCCTGAACCTGCGCCTCAGGAAAAAGATCCGCCAACTGCTGAGCATGGCTCCAGTGAGTTGCAACCTGTTTGCCATCGAGCAAGCCTGCGTGCCCCAGAATGAATGCCCCGGTGCAGATCGAGCCAAAGCGGCCCGCAAGCGGGGTCGCCTTGTGCAGCCAGGCCGACACATGAGGCATTTGCGCGCTCACGGGCAGGTCCGGGCCGCCGGGTACCAGCAGAATGTCGAATTGCAAGGGCGCGTCGGAAAGGTCGAACCGGGCGCCGAGAGGCATGCCGTTGGACGCAAGGATCGGGTAGGGCGCCGCGCCGATGGTGACGATCGTGTAGCCCTCGCCCTGGCCCACGAAGCGATTGGCCTCGCTGAATACGTCCAGCGGGCCAGCAACGTCCAGTGACTGGACGTGGGGGAACAGCACGATGGCAACGCTTTTCATCGAGGGTACTCAGGCGCTCTGCAAAGGGATGAACATATAGCCCATCGCCTCGCCTGTCTCCAGTCGCGCACCGGCTTGCTGCAGGGAATGGGTCGCTGCGTCACCCGCAACGCGGAAGCGCCAGCCATTTTCACAGGCAGAAGGTAGCTCGCCTGTCTGGTAACGGGCTACTGCATCGGCGAAGGCATTCATGTCTGGAAGGTAGGCCACGAAACCGTTGCCCTTGAGCGCTGTGATGTTGATGCCCAACGCCATGCAGGTCGCCTGTTTGCGCGCGATATCATCGCGGTCGGCCTGGCGGGAGCGTTCGATCAGGGTCATGAGTTGCTGATCCACCAACTGTCCGCCCACGATCAGGGCAGGCCCTTGCTCCCAGGATTCTGGCGGACAGTCCTTGGCTTGCGGGCGCAGCGGAATGTGCGGATTGATCTCCATCGGGTAGATGCGACAGACCAGAGGGCGGCGTTCGTAGATGCGGCAGAGGTTGTCCGCGTCAAGATTTCGGCAGCGACCAGCGTTGTAGGCGGCGAAGGTGATGGCCACCAGTGCCTGCGCCGAGCCACTGGTCACAGGGTGGGACCTGCGCGTGGCGTGGGTGAGTTGCTCGGACGCAACGCCATAACCGTCAGCCAGAAACGCCTCGGTCAGCACGATCACCGAACCGCCGTCTGCCGCCCACTGCGCGGCTTCCGCGAGGGTCAGAGGGACGTGGTGATCGGTACAGCACTTGCCGCAGCCGACACAGGAAAACTGAGTATTCATCGAAAGGAAAACGCCGCCAGCCCAGAGGAAAACAGGTTCGGTCCCTGCGACTGTGATACGTCAGCGCAGGACGGAATTCTGCAAGTGCCGGGATTTGCAGCAAGTTATGCGCCAGTGAGCCGTGTGACAGGTCGCGCCGCTGTCTCTTGTAGGAGCGCGCTTGCCCGCGACAGCGGTCTGACTATCCCGCACATGGTGACTGACACGACGTTGTCGCGGGCAAGCGCGCTCCTACAGCTTTGCGGGAGGCGGGGTTATTTCTTCGGCACGGTGGTGACGTTGTCCCACTCGGTGATCAGCGCTTTCTTGTTCTTGCGGTCGTAAAGGCACAACTCGGTGCCGGTCTTGTTCTTCATGAACGCCTGCTTGTACTGGCCTTTGATCAACAGCGCGTTATAGCCGACGCTGTCATCGAACATCGCCGAGGCGCCGGCAGGCTTGGCGTTTTTCAGGGAACTGGCTGCCACGCAACTGTCGACCAGGGTCTTGTCGAAGGCTTTCCAGGCTTCGTCGCTCGAGGCGCTGGCCTGGCCGGCAAAGGCGCCCAGGGCGAGCAGCAGCAGGGTGGTGGTCTTCATGGCAATCTCCATCGTTGTCGTGCTCGGGTGAGCGGGGCAGGTATGACAGCGACTTGGACTGGCTCAGCGGGGATCGAGTTCGCAACGTTGCACATAATGCATCCCTGCGCGCTCGTACAACTGCCGTGCGGCCAGGTTGCTCTCCATGACTTTGAGGTCGACCTGTCCTTCATGCCGCCCTGCAAAGGTCTCGAACACCTGATTCAACAAGGTTAGCCCAAGACCCCGGCGCCGGGCCCGGGGATGCACCACCAGGTTACGGATGAAGGCGCTGGTCCAGCATTGCGCCACCGCTGCCACGCCCTGCGGATCGTGAACGACGAAGCATAGCGCTCGATCGAATTCCGGATCACCTTCGAAATTGTGCAGCCATGTGTCGAAGTCGGCCACTCGACCGCCTCCGTGCTCCATGCCCAGGGTGAGCAACTGGTGAACGGCGCGGGCGTTGTCGGCGCTGAAGGCCACTCGCTCAAGGCCCAGCGGCCAGCGGACGGCGGGGACGGGATGCGCAAGGTCGCGACGCATCAGCCAGTAGTGGCCCGTGGATGCGTCGTGAATGCCAGGCCTCAGATGCCCTGGGCCTCGACTGTGCGTGCGGCTTCGATCAAGCATCGCGTGAGCTCAGGGGAGGAGAACTTGGTCAGTACGGCGTTGGCGCCAGCGGCCTTGGCCTTTTCGGCGTTCATCGCGCTGTCCAGTGAAGTGTGCAACAGGACATACAGCTGCTGGAAGTCCGGCGTCTCGCGCAGGGTGCGGGTGAAGGCGTAGCCGTCCATTTCCGACATCTCGATATCAGACACCACCACGTTGATCTGCTGTGCGGTGCCTTGCAGATCCAGCAGATGATCAATGGCCTCGCGGGCGCTGCGTGCCGTGTGGCATTCGATGCCCAGGTTGCGCAGGGTCAGCACCGATTGCTGCAGCGCCACCTGGCTGTCGTCGACGATCAGAATGCGTGCCTTGTTCAGCACTTCCACTTCTTCGGGGCTGAGTTCCGTGGGCTCCGGCGCCACCTGCATGGGCGCGATGCCGTGGATGACCTTCTCGATGTCCAGCACTTGAACCAGTGTGCCATCGACCTGGGTCACACCGGTGATGAACGATTTGTTGCCCGAGCCGTAGGGCGGCGGGCGGATGTCGGTGGTCATGCAGTGCACGATCTTGCTGACCGCCTGCACGTGCAGGCCCTGCTTGGAGCGGCTGACGTCAGTGACGATCAGGCAGCCACCATCGGGGTCGAGCAGCGGGCGCTCGCCGATGGCACGGCTAAGGTCGATCACCGACAACGAGTTGCCCCGCAAGGTGGCCACGCCTTTGACGTGAGGGTGCGATTCGGGCAAGCGTGTCAGGGGAGGGCAGGGGATGATTTCACTGACCTTGAGCAGGTTGATCGCCATCAGCTTTCCGCTGCGTAACGTGAACAGCAGAAGCGAAAGTGAATCTGCACGGACGTTTTTGGACATATGAACCTTCTGTGATGCGGTGTCTGGCTGGCGCATCGGGAGGTGCGTACAGCTGTCGATACAGGTTTATCGACTCCGTGCCTGCAGGCTTTAGCTTATTGGCCCGACGGCATTCAGGTTGTGGTAGTCAAAAGAACCTGTCAGAAGTCATTTTGACCAATAGATCAGTTTGGTCAAAATGACTATATCTGTATATCTTGTTGTTTTTAAAGGAAATAATATCTGGCACGCTTCCTGATATGACTCAGTCAGTCCTTACTAACCGAGTCTCAGGAGTCAATCATGTTGAATGCTTCGGATCGTGCCATCGTCAAATCCACTGTCCCGCTGCTGGAGAGTGGGGGTGAAGCGCTGACCACTCATTTCTACAAGAAGCTGCTCGACCGCTACCCGCAGGTGCGCCCGCTGTTCAACCAGGCGCACCAGGCCAGTGGCGACCAGCCTCGCGCCCTGGCCAACGGCGTGCTGATGTACGCCCGTCACATCGACCAGCTCGAGCAACTGGGTGACCTGGTTGCCAAGATCATCAACAAGCACGTCGCCCTGCAGATTCTGCCGGAGCACTACCCACTGGTCGGCGAGTGCCTGCTCGAAGCGATCCGTGAGGTGCTGGGCGCCGACATCGCCACCGACGAAGTCATCAATGCCTGGGGCAATGCCTACGGCCAACTGGCTGGCATCCTGATCGGTGCCGAGGAAGGCATCTACAAGGACAAGGAACTGGCCGCCGGCGGCTGGCGCGGGGCTCGCGAATTCAAGATCGCGAAGAAGGTGCAGGAAAGCGCGGAAATCACTTCGTTCTACTTCGCTCCGGCCGATGGTCAGCCAATCCTGGATTTCACACCCGGCCAGTACCTGGGCCTGCAACTGTTCGTGAACGGTGAGGAAATCCGTCGCAACTATTCGCTGTCGGCGCTTGCGGGCAACGGTCAGTACCGCATCAGCGTGAAGCGTGAGCCTGGCGGCCGTGCGTCCAACTTCCTGCACGATAACCTCCATGTAGGTGACAGCATCAATCTGTATCCACCTGCTGGCGACTTCACCCTTTCCCACAGCGAAAAACCGCTGGTGCTGATCAGTGGCGGCGTCGGTATCACGCCGACCCTCGCGATGCTCCAGGCGGCTCTGGACACCCAGCGCCCGATCCACTTCATTCACTGCGCACGCAACGGGGCAGTCCATGCGTTCCGTGACCTGATCGAAGAACTGGCCGGCAAGCACCCACAGCTCAAGCGTTTCTACTGCTACTCCGAGGATGACGGTGTCAGCCCGGCAGCCCATGCGGTTGGGTTGCTCGACCAGGCACGTCTTGAGCAGTGGCTGCCAGAGGACCGCGATCTGGATGCCTACTTCCTGGGCCCGAAAGGTTTCATGGCGGCGATCAAGCGCCAGTTGAAGGCGGCAGGCGTACCGGACAAACAGGCCCGCTACGAGTTCTTCGGCCCGGCCTCTGCGTTGGAATAATGCGAACCCGGGGTTCGCCCCGGTGCGACAAATAGACGCACGTTTCTATATATAAGGAAGAGGTGCGGCGTTGTGCCCCTGCGGCATGGTGTCGCACGCTTCTATATATAAGGAAGGGAAGGGGTTTGGTGTCGGTCGATTGTTACCGATTTGCTTAATGTTCGGCTAATGCCACTGTGTTCACCATCTGCACCGGCGTGCGCCCGCGACGATGGTAGAATTGCCGGCTTTCCGGGCAACCGGGGCACGCGATAACGCAGATCTGCCGATCTGGATGGACACCAAATGCAAAGGGCATGGGAATGACTGACGAGATGTTTTACCTGCGACGCGAAAAACAGTTTCTGGTCCTGCTGGGCATCATCTGCCTGGCATTGATCGGCGGGGCGCTGTACATGCAGGTCGTGCTGGGCGAGGCGCCGTGCCCGCTGTGCATCCTGCAACGCTACGCCTTGTTGTTCATCGCCGTGTTCGCCTTCATCGGCGCCGCCATGCCGGGACGCCTGAGCCTGACGGTCTGCGAGGCACTGGTGACCTTGAGCGCGGTGGGCGGGATTGTTGCAGCGGGGCGTCATGTCTGGATCCAGACCCACCCCACCGAGAGTTGCGGAATCGATGTGCTGCAGCCGATCGTCGATGGCCTGCCGCTGGCCTCCTGGTTCCCCCTGGGGTTCCAGGTCGGTGGTTTCTGCGAGACGCCATATCCGCCAGTTCTCGGACTTTCGCTGGCGCAATGGGCACTGATCGCTTTCGTTCTCACCGTAATTCTGGTACCAGCGGGCATCATCCGCAACCGGATGAAAGCACGCTGATTACAGAAGCTTGCGTAAAAAATCGCCTCGAATTCCTCAAGAAATTTGAGGCCTTTACGACAAAATTGGGTGCGACATATGAGCGCATTCTTACAGAATGGGAAATTAACTGTTGCGCAATAACTCATAGTCAATAAAACTTTACGTATCTACAATCGCCCCCACTTAACGCCCCTCCGCCCCTGGCGGTCGCGTAAATCGAGGTCAGAAAGCGTTTTTACGCCTTTGTAGACGCCGTTTGGATGGCCTCATGCGTAAAGTTCTGAATGTCTGCGCCAAGGGATTTGGTCCGCAAAGGCAGTTGCCACCATTCGAATAAGAAACCACAGCAAAACCGGAATTGTTACGAGGCCACAAGCTTCCTGACAGGCCCCTGTTCAATCCAAGAATTTGCCAGCACCTGGCAGGGTGAAGTGTTGGCGGTCGAAACCCAACTGCGATGCGAAAGCTGCTTTTAGAGGTCGTGAGATGAGTAAAAAAAGGTACCCCAGATTGTTTGGCTTCTTGGCCCTTTTCAGCATGCTCCTGCTCAGCGGGTGCGATTACACCTTGCTGGATCCCAAGGGCCACATTGGCATGCAAGAGCGTGATCTGATCATCACCGCAACTCTGCTCATGCTGCTGGTGGTGGTGCCGGTCATCTTCATGACCATCATCTTCGCCTGGAAATACCGCGCCTCGAACAAGAGCGCTACCTACACCCCTGACTGGGCCCATTCGACCAAGATCGAACTGGTTGTGTGGCTGGTGCCCCTGGCCATCATCATCGTGCTGGGCTACATCACCTACAAGTCGACCCACGCGCTGGACCCATACCGTCCGCTCGAATCCGACGTCAAGCCTGTGACCATCGAAGTGGTCGCGCTGGACTGGAAGTGGCTGTTCATCTACCCGGAACAGGGTATCGCCACCGTCAACAAGATCGTTTTCCCAGCCCACACGCCGATCAATTTCCGCATCACCTCTGATTCGGTCATGAACTCGTTCTTCATCCCTGCACTGGGTGGCCAGATCTACGCGATGGCCGGCATGCAGACCAAACTGCACCTGATCGCCAACGAAAACGGCGAGTTTGACGGTATCTCCGCCAACTACAGCGGCGCAGGCTTCACCGGCATGAAGTTCAAGGCAACTGCTACCGATCAGGCTGGTTTCGACGCCTGGGTTGCCGAAGTCAAGAATTCTCCGAAACAACTGGCAACCGACGAATACACCGCTCTGGCCAAGCCTAGCGAACGTAACCCGGTTGAACTCTACTCCACGGTCACTCCGAACCTGTTCCAGATCATCATCGACAAGTATGAAGGTATGAAGCCGGGCAAGATTGTCCACGAGAAGAAAGAAGTGGCCGGTATGGAAGGGATGGACATGGGCAAGAATTCAGCTGCGCAGGCAGAGGAGTAAACGATGTTTGGTAAATTAAGTCTGGACGCGATTCCGTTCCACGAACCGATAGTCATGATCACGCTCGCCATGATCGCTATCGGTGGCGCGGCGGTTTTCGGTCTGATCACGTATTTCAAGAAGTGGACCTACCTGTGGACCGAGTGGCTGACGTCGGTCGACCACAAGAAAATCGGCGTGATGTACATCATCATCGCCATGGTCATGCTGCTGCGCGGCTTTGCCGACGCCATCATGATGCGTTCCCAGCTGGCCCTGGCCACCGAGGGTTCGCCTGGCTACCTGCCGCCTGAACACTATGACCAGATCTTCACCGCTCACGGTGTGATCATGATCATCTTCATGGCGATGCCGTTCTTCACAGGTCTCATGAACATCGTTCTGCCTCTGCAGATCGGCGCTCGCGACGTTGCCTTCCCGTTCCTGAACTCCCTGTCCCTGTACCTGCTGATCTCCGGCGTGGTTCTGGTGAACGTGTCCCTGGGCGTCGGCGAATTCGCACGTACCGGTTGGGTTGCCTATCCGCCGCTGTCTGAACTGGGCTACAGCCCGGGCGTGGGTGTGGACTACTACATCTGGGCACTGCAGCTGTCGGGTCTTGGTACGACACTGACGGGCGTCAACTTCCTGGTTACCGTCCTGAAGATGCGCACCCCTGGCATGAAACTGATGGACATGCCGATCTTCACCTGGACCTGCACCTGGGCCAACGTCCTGATCGTGGCTTCGTTCCCGATCCTGACCGGCACCCTGGCGTTCCTGACCCTCGACCGTTACCTGGACTTCCACATCTTCACGAACGAATTGGGTGGTAACCCGATGATGTACGTGAACCTGTTCTGGGCATGGGGTCACCCTGAGGTTTACATCCTGATTCTGCCGGCGTTCGGTGTCTTCTCCGAAGTCATCTCGACCTTCACCGGCAAGCGTCTGTTCGGCCATCACTCGATGATCTACGCTTCCGGCGCGATCTCGGTACTGGGCTTCATGGTCTGGCTGCACCACTTCTTCACCATGGGTTCGGGCGCCAGCGTCAACGCCTTCTTCGGTCTGGCGACGATGCTGATCTCCATCCCGACGGGTGTGAAGCTGTTCAACTGGCTGTTCACCATCTACCAGGGCCGCCTGCGCTTCACCGCGCCAGTACTGTGGACCCTGGGCTTCATGATTACCTTCTCCATCGGTGGTATGACTGGCGTTCTGCTGGCTATCCCGGGTGCCGACTTCGTTCTGCACAACAGCCTGTTCGTGATCGCGCACTTCCATAACGTGATCATCGGTGGTGCCGTATTCGGTTACATCGCAGGTTTCGCGTTCTGGTTCCCTAAAGCGTTCGGCTTCAAGCTGAACGAGAAGTGGGGCAAGGCAGCGTTCTGGTTCTGGATCTCGGGCTTCTACGTGGCATTCATGCCGCTGTACGCACTGGGCTTCATGGGCATGACCCGTCGTCTGAACACCACTGACAACCCGGACTGGACTCCGTACCTGCACGTAGCCTTCTGGGGCGCGGCACTGATCATGGTCGGTATCGCCTGCCAGTTGATCCAGATCTACGTGAGTATCCGTGACCGCGAGCAGAACCGCGACCTGACCGGCGACCCATGGAATGGCCACACCCTGGAGTGGTCCACTTCTTCGCCACCGCCGTTCTACAACTTCGCCGAACTGCCGAAGGCAGGCGAGATCGACGCGTTCTACGCAGCCAAGCGTGATGGCGAGGCGTACAAGGTTCCGGCCAAGTACTCCGACATCCACATGCCGAACAACACCGCGACCGGTCTGGTCATGGGTGCACTGCTGACCGTATTCGGCTTCGCAATGATCTGGCACATCTTCTGGCTGGCTGGTGCGAGCCTGGTAGGTACCATCGTCTACTTCGTCATCCACGCTGCACGTGACGATCAGGGCTACATGGTTCCTGCTGCTGAAGTGGCCCGCATCGAAGGCGAGCAACACAAGATCCTGGCCTCGGTTCGCGCCCAGGCAAACTCTCCTGTCAACAAGCTGGAGCAGGCATAAACAATGTCCAACTTAGTATTTGATGGGGCGAAAGGTCACGATCACGATCATGACCACGCCCATGATCACCACGATGCCGGCGAGATGAAGATCTACGGCTTCTGGATCTACCTGATGACCGACTGCATCCTGTTTGCGTCGATCTTCGCAATCTATGCAGTACTGGTTAACAACGTCGCCGGTGGTCCTTCGGGCCACGACATCTTCGAGCTGCCATACGTGCTGGGCGAAACCGCCTGCCTGTTGCTCAGCTCGATCACCTACGGCTTCGCCATGCTGGCGATGCACAAGGGCAACAAGGGCGGCGTTCTGGGCTGGTTGTTCGTGACCTTCCTGTTCGGCCTGGGCTTCATCGGGATGGAAATCAACGAATTCCACCTGCTGATCTCCGAAGGCTACGGCCCTAACCGCAGCGGCTTCCTGTCGGCGTTCTTCACGCTGGTCGGTACCCACGGTCTGCACGTGACCAGCGGTCTGATCTGGATGGCGATCCTGATGTATCAGGTTTCGAAAAACGGCCTGACTTCGACCAACCAGACCCGCCTGAGCATGCTCAGCCTGTTCTGGCACTTCCTGGACGTGGTCTGGATCTGCGTGTTCACCGTTGTCTACCTGATGGGGACCATTTAAATGGCTAATTCGCATCACTCCCATGACGATTCCAGCCACGGCAGCTTCAAGTCGTACATGGTCGGTTTCGTACTGTCGATCATCCTGACCGCGATTCCTTTCGGTCTGGTGATGTTCCCGACTATCTCGAAAGTGGCCACCCTGTGGATCGTGCTGATCTTCGCAGTCGTGCAGGTACTGGTTCACCTGGTGTACTTCCTGCACCTGGACCGCTCGGTAGCACAGCGCAACAACGTGATCACCTTCGCGTTCGCCTCGCTGGTTATCCTCCTGCTGGTCGGCCTGTCCGTCTGGATCATGTTCAGCATTCACACCGTCATGATGGCGAAGTGAGGAAAACCTGATGTCACTGAAGCACTTTATCCAAATCACCAAACCGGGGATCATTTTCGGTAACGTGCTTTCGGTGGCAGGTGGCTTTTTCCTGGCGTCCAAGGGGCATGTCGATTTCGCCCTGTTCCTTGTAGCGATGATCGGTACTTCGTTGGTGGTCGCGTCCGGTTGTGTTTTCAACAACTGCATCGACCGCGACATCGACCTGAAGATGGAACGCACCAAGAATCGTGTGCTGGTCCAGGGCCTGGTTTCTCTGAAACTGGCCCTGGTCTACGCCACGGTGCTGGGCGTTGTCGGCGTCGGCCTGCTGTACTTCAAGGCCAACCCGCTGGCGGCGCTGTGTGCGGTGATCGGGTTCGTGATCTACGTGGGCTTCTACAGCCTGTACCTCAAGCGTAAATCCGTTCACGGCACGCTGGTCGGGAGTTTGTCTGGCGCGATGCCACCGGTCATCGGTTACGTCGCGGTCAGCAACACCTTCGACCTCGCGGCGCTGACCCTGCTGGTGATGTTCAGCCTCTGGCAGATGCCTCACTCGTACGCCATCGCGATCTTCCGCTTCAACGACTACCTGGCTGCCTCGATTCCGGTCCTGCCGGTCAAGCGTGGTATCCGGGTCGCCAAGCTGCATATCCTGATCTACATCCTGGCGTTCCTGGTCGCGACCCTGATGTTGACCTTCTGCGGTGCCGCAGGGCTCAACTACCTGGCCGTCGCTGCCGCCATGGGCATGTACTGGCTGTACATGGCCTGGTCAGGTTACAAAGCCAAAGATGACACCGTTTGGGCACGCAAGCTGTTCGTGTTCTCCATCTTCACCATCACGGCCTTGAGCGTGGCGATGTCGCTGGACTTTCAAGTCACCAAGGAGTTGCTGGTTACCTACGCAGCTCCCTGATTGCCTGAACTGAAACACCGAAAACCCCGCCGCTCGCGAGAGCTGCGGGGTTTTTTATTGGGCGTTGAATCGTGCAGCTCAGACAGCAAGTACGAGTACTGTGTAGGAAAATTCCGTTTCAGAAGTCTTCAGGCTCTAATCAGCCCATGACAAAGGCCATCTCTTTGCCGCATCATGTAACGGTTTTGTACAAGGATCGTGGTCAAAACGCCTCTGATCCAGTCGTAGCGATACAAATAACAGAATTATGACTGACACTATCACGCCAGAAATCCGGCCGGAAAACGACTCGATCCCGCTCGTGTCGATCATCGCCCCCTGCTACAACGCAGAGAAGTATCTGGACGTTGCGATGGCCAGCATCTTCGCCCAGGACTATCCGAACTTCGAAGTCATCATCGTCGATGACGGTTCGAGCGATAACAGCGTGGCGATGCTTAAGGCTCTGCAGGCCAAGTACGATTTTCAGCTCTACTCCCAGGCCAACCAGGGCGTCAGCGCGGCACTGAACCACGGACTGCAACATGCCCGTGGCGAATACGTCTGCACCCCGGATCTGGATGACATCATGCTGCCCGCATCGGTGCGCCTGCGCGCCGATTACCTCAACGAGCATCCGGAAGTCGGCTGCGTCGGCGCCCTGATCATCTACATGGATTCCGACGGCAACGACACCAAGTCGCAGAAGCTGTCGAGTATCCAGAAACTGAGCTTCGACGAGATTCTGGGTGATGCCATCGTGGTGGGCGCGCCCGTGTCCCTGTATCGGATGGACGCCCTGCGGACGGTGGGGTTCTACGACCCGGAGATCAAGGTCCAGGATTTCCAGATGACCCTCAAGATTGCCAGCAAGGGTTATCAGGTCCACGTGCTGCCCGTGAGCGTCACGCGTTATCGTCGCCACCCCAACAACCTGTCACGCCGCTACAAGGTGCTGCTCGATGCCGACATGCGCACCATAGCGCCCTACAGCACTCACCCGGCGTACAATCGGGGTCTGACTGCCATCATCAACAAAGCGTTGAAGTACGCGGTGGTCAGCGACAAGAAATACGCCTGGACGCTGCTGCGCTCCATTCCGCTACGGCAGTTCAACAAGACCACATTTCGTCGCTTCAAGCGCCTTCTGCTGCATCGTCAGAGCAGCTGAAAAGCCTCTGCCGCGTCTGCTTTTGTTCACGGATCCCTGCATGAAATTCCTCGAACTGCTGAAAACCCGCAAGACCAGAAAGCACCTGCGCAGCCTGGACAAACTCGAACGCGCCCCGGAAAAGATCCGCCTGCGCTATCCGCACTACGTGGTCGGCACCGGCACCTATGGCATCCCTGAAGTGTTCGAGTTCGGCGATGACACCATCTTGCGGATCGGTTCCTACAGCTCCATCGCGGCAGGCGTGAAAGTGCTGCTGGGCGGCGAGCACCGCACCGACTGGCTGACCACCTACCCATTCCCGGCCATGATGAAGGGCCTGGAAGACATCAAGGACTACGCCCCCAGCAAGGGTGATGTGGTCATCGGCAGCGACTGCTGGATCTGCGCCGACGCGATGATCCTCTCGGGCGTGACCGTGGGCCATGGCGCCATCGTCGCCGCCGGTGCAGTAGTCACCCGTGACGTGCCGCCGTTCGCGGTAGTGGGTGGCAACCCGTGCAAATTCATTCGCTGGCGTTTTGACGAGGCGGTTCGTGAGCAACTGCTCGCCTCGGCCTGGTGGGACTGGCCCATGGACGAGGTCAAAAGCGTGGCCCGCATGCTGTCGGGGTCGGACCTTGAAGCATTTCTTGAATACGCACGCTCGCGCAAAGTCGCGTGAGGTCGTGCTGACCACACCCGTCCCGTAGCAGTCCGGCTTGCCGGCGTCGGCGATCTCGAGGATGCCGTCGCGGGCAAGCGCGCTCCTACGGGATGAGGTCAGACACAAACACCGCGCACATCCGTAGCAGCACGGCTTGCCGGCGGGGCGATCTTGAGTGCGCCGACGCCGGCAAGCTGGACTGCTACAGCGTCGGGACGTCCTTCGCCGGCCCCAGCACAATTGCCAGGTGCCGCAAGTCCTCGATCTCCACGCTCAGGCTCTTGCCCGACGGGCTCGCAGCCAGCGTGCCCAGCGCGAAGAGGGTAAAGAACTTCACCTCGTCGGCATGGCTCAGCAACTCGGCGATGTAGCGACTGGAACGATAGGCCTGCATCTGCGCAGGCGAGACATACAGCGTCACCCGCTTGCCCTGCAGCCGGTCAAAGAACGTGAACCTGAACCCGGTCCCGAAGCGCTCCACCAGCCCGCCACCATACAGCACGCGTCGCTCGTCACCGACCTGTGCGTACTTGATGTGGCGAAAGTACGAGCGCAACGTCACCTCGCCCTGGCCCGGAACACGCAGCGTCAGAAGGGCAAATTCCTCTTTGCTCAGCTCGGCCTGGGCCTGGCGGAAACTGTCCACCAGCCGCTCCAGATTGCTGGTGCGGGTTTCCTTGGGCTGATTGCGCTTGGGTGTGTCAGACACAGGCGTTGGTTGCGCAGGTTCTTCTGCCTGGGGGGTGTCAGGCTTGTCTGTGTCAGGCGCCGGTTTCACCCGTTCCTTGAGGGATGGATCGAACACGTCGATGTAGTCGTCCAGCTTGCGCCTGGCCTTGCGCAGCGCACTTTCTGACTCCGTTTCTTCGGCAGGCGGCGCGTCCTGGGGCGTGTCGTCGACCCACTCGCAATCAGCGTGATGTTCGTAATTGGGATTGGCGCGAAAGTGCGCAGCGATAAACGCCGGATTTTCCTGCGGCTTGACGTCATACCGTACGCCGGTGACCTTCACCCCCAGCGCCCGGCAGGCCTCGGAAGAGCACAGGAAACTGAAGCGCGCCCGCGGCGGCTCCTGGGAAAAGTATTCACGCCGCGCCGCAACGATCGACAGCTCCTGCTGCAGTTCGACACAAAACGCGCGAGTGATGCTCTTGCTGGTCTTCATGAAAGCGGCCGGTTCCTTTGCCCAGGTGACATAAGGGCATGATGCGTAATCGCCATGAACCGGGCAATGGCTTGTGACCGCTTTTGCAGGATCAAGCTCACGCCTACAGGCTTGTCATTGGCCCGGGACCGCCAGCCATTCGCCGACCACTTTCTGATAGGTACCGGTGGCCTTGGCCAGATGCAGCCATTGATCGACGTAGGCCTTCCAGCTCACATCGTCGCGAGGGAGCAGGTAGGCCTTTTCGCCGTACTGCATGTAGCGTGACGGGTTGACTGTGCACAGCCCCGGCAAGCGTTTCTGCTGGTACAGGGCTTCGGACGCATCGGTAATCATCACGTCTGCCTGCTTGTCCAGCAATTGCTGAAAGATGGTCTTGTTGTCATGAAAGGCCAGCTTCGCGTTGGGCAGAAACGCCCGGGCGAACGCCTCGTTGGTGCCGCCCTGAGGTTCGATCAGACGGACATCGGGCTGATTGATCTGCGCAACGGTCTGGTATCTGGCCTCGTCCTCGCACCGTACTAGCGGCACCTTGCCGTCGATATCCAGCGTGTCGCTGAAAAACGCCTTCTTCTGCCGCTCCAGCGTCACCGAAATCCCGCCCACCGCGATGTCGCACTTGCCCGCGGTGAAGTCCGTCATCAGCGTCTTCCAGGTGGTCGGCACCCACTCGACCTGCGCCCCGAGGCTCTGCGCCAGCGACTGCGCCAATTCAATGTCGATGCCCTCGTAGCCACCGTCCGGTCTGTGGAAGGTATACGGCTTGTAGTCCCCGGTGGTGCAGACCGAAAGCTTGCCACTTTGCTGCACCGAATCCAGACGCGAAACCGCCTCGCCCGCCTGCGCCTGCGCCATCCCGAGCAGGCTAACCAGCAGGGTGGCAGTGATGTTTTTGTTGTTCATGTGATCGATCCCTGTGAGGTGACATCCGGGGTGTTGTTATAGAGGTGGGGGAGAGGGATGGGAAGCGTCAATCTGCCACAAGATAGTCGCAACACCAGGGACTGATCTATTTACTGGGTGCCCGAGCCGCCCGGACCTTCGCTCGATGATGCCGCACCAGCGCGACCACTGCCGCAATCACCACCACGCCGATGAAGATCGGCAGGCGGTAGGGTTTGAGGTTGCCCAGCAGGTTCTGCAGCGCTTCGCCGGCCCAGTAACCGGCCATGACGAAGAGGGTGGCCCATACGGCGGCGCCGAGCAGGTTGATCGCGGAAAAACGGATCGGTGACAGGCGACTGGCGCCGATCACCAACGGGCCGATCAGGCGCATGCCATAGAGAAATCGCACCGAGAACACCGAGGCCATAGGGTAACGTTCGATCAGCCCTGACACTCGGTCAATGGTGGCTTGCTGGCGATGCAGGCGCGGCAGGATGCGGGGCCCGAAATAGCGACCGGTCCAGAACAGGATCTGGTCGCCGAGCATGCCGCCCAGGGTGGCGATCAGGATCACATCGACAAGACGCAGGGATGTCTGGTGCGCAGCAAGCCCGCCCAAAATCAGAATGGTTTCGCCTTCCAGCAGGCAGCCTATGAACACGGCCCAGTAGCCGTAGTTGACGAGCAGCGCGTTGATGTCGATATGTTCGAACATGGGGGAAAGCGGCCTCAAGGCAGGGACCTGCCGCAACGGGCGGAAGGTTTGCCGTTCGACCTGATCGGTTCGTCAACAGTTCTATCCCGTTTTCTGCCCCGAAGCCACTCACTCGCTGTATTCGGCTTCCAGTGCCGCGAGATCTTTCTCTATCACCTTCATCAACATTTCCCACTCGCCCTGGGTACGTTTAATCGCCTCACCTTCGCGGGAGTAGAGAAAATCGATGACGTTCGCGGTTTCCTTGGCCTTGGTGGTCGGGCGGAAGGCGTCCATGCTCAGCACCCGCGCCAGCATGTCCAGCTCGGTGGCGTGGTTGACCCACTGCCAATTGTCCTTGATCACCAGCTTGTCGATGAGAATGCATTGCTTCTTGAAGCTGCGCAGGCTGGCGCCAAAGGGGCTGGCCGCCAGTAGCGAAGTGATGCGCGAACCTTCGTTGTTGGCCTTGTCCACCGCATTGGGGCCAAAGAACCACTCGTTGAAGCTCAGTTCGATCTCACGAAAGGCGACATTGGCATCCCAGATGATGCCCAGCGCCTTGTTGTGGATCATCTCGTTCTTCCAGGCGCGATAGGCCTTGAACGCAAGGCCCACCAGGCCTATGGCTGCCAGCGCCTGCACCAGGGCCGAACAGGAATTGATGACGTCGTACGCGCGGGCCGAGCCTGAGACACCAGCGCCCGTGTAGGACTCGTAGAAGACAGCCCCGGTCATTGCCGCGAGGGCAAAGAGGGCACAGTAGAAACCAAATGCATAGGGATCTTTCATTGTTGTTTTTATCCGATCAGCGAGGTTAAACGTATGGTCCATTTCGCTCTGGATCAGTCATTTTTCAGGCTAGTTGAGAACTGGGGATTTGCAGGAAGGGTGACGAAATGAATTCTTACAACCGCCACGAAAACCGTAGCAGCACGGCTTGCCGGCGGGGCGATCCTGAGCCATTCGGCGCCTTGGAAGACGACACGCCGGCAAGCCGGACTGCTACGGGTTGCGGCGATGCGGGAACAGTCGGGGGTCAGCAAGACAGTCCTTCAGGTGGTCATAGACCAGTCGCACACGTGGAGGTACCGGGCCTGACTGCGTGCGGTAAATAATCAGGTCCGTGGAGGGCGGCGCGCAGTCGGCCAGCACTTCGATCAGCCGTCCCTCGCTCAAATGTGGTTCGGCCAGATAATGCGGCATCTGCGCAAAAGCCAGCCCACCGAGAATGAATTCAAGCTCCGTTTCCGGATCGTCGCAGCTGAACGCGGGGGAGGGCGGCAGGTAGTCCTGACCCTGGGCAAAAAACCACGGCCATGGCCGACCATGATTGCGGTCGATCAACAACGACATGGGCAAGGCTTTCAGATCCTCGATGCTGGTGGGCGACCCCACCCTCTCGATCAACGAAGGCGCCGCGACGATTTTCAATGGCACCTGCGCCACCGCCCGCGCGATGTAGCGCCGGTCCCGCACTGCACCGACCCGGATGCCGATGTCGATACGCGACGCCACCGCATCGGTCAGTTGGTCCTCCAGGCTCAACTCGATCCGCAGCCCAGGATGCTGCTCCATCAGCGGCCTGAGAAACCCCGGCAGGTACAGCTTGCCAATGGCATGGGGTGCAGTAATGCCTACCCGCCCCGTGATTTCGGCACTGCGGGATTTGCTGTGGGCCACGAACAGCTGATCGAACCGGTTCAGCGTCTCTCGCGCTTGCTGGGCGATCTCCCTGCCGAACGCGGTGACATGAGCCTGGCGTGTGCTGCGGTGAAACAACGGCTCGGCAAAGGTGCGCTCCAGTTCCTTGATCGCCCGCGTCACCTTCTGCGGCGACGTCCCAAGGCGATGGGCCGCCTCGCGAAAGCTTGGCGCATCTACTGCAACCAAAAATACCCGCAGCATCTCCATGCGATTGAGCATTGCACGCCTCGTGTTCCAGAAAGTGGAATTCTCAAATCCTAACTCTTCCATTTTCTGGATCGGATATCCACTGCAAACTTCTTCTCAAGCACTTACCACTCGCTTGAGGAGATTCAAAATGAGCAATGGCATTCAAAACAAGGTTGTTGTCATCACTGGCGCCAGCAGCGGTCTGGGCGAGGCCACCGCGCGTCACCTGGCCCGCCTGGGCGCCAAGGTTGTTCTGGCTGCGCGCCGTCAGGAACGCATGGACGTCATCGTCAGCGAAATCAAGGCAGAAGGCGGCCAGGCCTCGGCCTACACCGTCGACGTCACCCGCCGCGAAGACCTCAGCACCCTGATCGAAAACGCCGTGCGCGACTTCGGCAAGGTCGATGTCATGATCAACAACGCCGGCTTCATGGCCATCGCCCCCATCTCCGAACTGCGCGTCGAAGAATGGGATCGCATGATCGACATCAACATCAAGGGCGTACTCTACGGCGTGGCCGCCGCGCTGCCCAAGTTCGAAGCCCAGGGCTTCGGCCACTTCATCAACATCTCGTCGGTGGCCGGGATCAAGGTCTTCAGCCCGGGCGGCTCGGTCTACAGCGGCACCAAATACGCCGTACGCGCCATCTCCGACGGCCTGCGCCACGAAGTCGGCGGCAAGATCCGCACCACCACCATCGAGCCAGGTGCCGTTGAATCCGAACTCAAACTCGGCAGCGGCCACCAGCCAAGCGCTGACGTGGTGAACGAGTTCTACAAAATGGCCATCCCGGCCGAGTCGGTCGCACGAGCGATCGCCTACGCCATCGAACAGCCGGGGGATGTGGACATCAACGAAATCGTGTTGCGGCCGACTGCGCAGGATTTCTGATCAGCGCATCACCTGCCAGCGTGGCGCTGTCACCAACGCCTCGCCGGCAAGCCGGACTGCTACGACTCTGCTGTGAAATCTAAACCGCAACCACACCCCAAATCCCGTAGCAGTCCGGCTCGCCGGCGTCAGCGATCTCAAGGCCGCCCCCGCCCGGCAAGCCGTGCTGCTACGGATCTGCAGTGCAATCCAAACCGCAGGCACACCCCGTTCCCGTAGCAGCACGGCTCGCCGGCGTCAGCGATCTCAAGGCCGCCCCCGCCGGCAAGCCGTGCTGCTACGGATCTGCAGTGCAATCCAAACCGCAGGCCCCCCCGTTCCCGTAGCAGTCCGGCTCGCCGGCGTCAGCGATCTCAAGTCCGTCCCCGCCGGCAAGCCGGACTGCTACGGTTCTGCAGTGCAATCCAAACCGCAAGCACACCCCGATCCCGTAGCAGCACGGCTTGCCGGCGGGGGCGATTTCATCAACTCCACACCTCCGAAATCGGATACCCAAGAGCGCCATGGTGGTGGGCCGCCGGTTCGGCATTGATCGCAATTCTTCCAGAAGGAAGCCGGTTCAGCGCTCAAATGCGTCTTCGAGTTCAGCGACAGAATTCTAAAAAAAAGCGGTCATCAAGATGGCTGGCTTTCGCTCTACCTAGGTGGATCCTGTTCTTGGCATTGGCGTTATGATTGGAGTTCCTAATAGCCCACCTGATATGTACAGGCTTGTCGGAGTCACTAGTGTCTCCACTTAGCGTTATCCCAAGGTGCTCGGCGTAGATTCGCCTCTCCCTCACAACATCTTCTTCCCTCATGCCCTCGGACTTGGCAGCAGCAACCACTGCGAGCTCGCAAAGCCGACCCGCCGCATGAGCTCTGATTTTTAGATCTGCACCACATTCCTCTCTGAGCCATCTAATTGCACCGCAACGGTTGCAATCGCAGCTATAGATCTTGTCTCGAAGCTCATCATTCGCTGAAGTGGCCATCCTGACTCCTAAAGCTCATTGGTGTGGGCTCGAAAGCCAACCAACGGATGAATTGACAGAGCGGGGCTGGCTAGCATAGGAAGATTGTATCTTTGTAGGGCGTTTTTGATCGGTGCGACCTACTACTTTGCTCGGGAGGCGCTGATCGACGCGCTGGTGACCGGGCGCAACCAGATTTTCCTGTCGGCTCCGAAGAATCAGGTGCATATCTTCAAGGCGTAAGTTCAAGGCTTTGCGCGCGAGGTGTGCGGCGTTGAGCTGACCGGGGATCCAATCATCCTGGCCAACGGCGCCGAGCTACATTTCCTCGGCACGAACGACCGAACCGCTCAGGGTTATCACGGTAATTTCTACTTCGACGAATTCTTCTGGACCTTCAAGTTCAACGAGCTGAACAAGGTCGCCAGCGGCATGGCGATGCAGAAACAGTACCGCCGCACGTATTTCTCGACGCCGTCGAGTATGGTACATGAGACTTATACGTTCTGGACCGGCGAGCGCTTCAACAAGGGCAAGCCTGCGGCGCAGAAACTCAAGATCGATGTCACGCATGACGCCCTGCAGCAGGGCCGGCTCTGTGAAGACCGGATCTGGCGGCAGATCGTCACCATCTTGGCTTCGACCTGTTCGATCTGGAAGAGCTGCGCCTTGAGTACAACGCCGACGCCTTCGCCAATCTGCTCATGTTCCAGTTCGTTAACGACGGCGCGAGCATCTTCCCGCTCAACGTGCTGCAGCCGTGCATGATCCATAGCTGGGTTGAGTGGTCCGAGGACTACAAGCCCCTCGCCGCCCGCCCGTTCGCCGATCTGCAGGTATGGTTGGGTTACGACCCGGCCGAGACCTGTGACACTTCCGGCCTGACCATTGTCGCGCCGCCGCTGGTGCCAGGTGGAAAATTCCGGATCCTGGAGCGCCACCAATTCCGAGGTATGGACTTCGCAGCCCAAGCCGAGGCGATCCGCCAGGTCACGATGCGGTACTGGGTTACCTACATCGGTATCGATATTATCGGCATGGGTTCGGGCGTCGCCCAACTGGTGCGCCAGTTCTTCCCTGACCACGTTCAGCTACTCGCCCGAAATCAAAACGAAATTGGTGCTGAAGGCCTAAAACGTCATCCACAAGGGCCGGCTGGAATTCGATGCCGGTTGGACGGACATGGCGCAGGCACTGATGGCGATTCGCAGGACCATCACCGCCTGCGGCCGGCAGTTCACCTACACCGCAGGACTTACTGACGAAACAGGGCACGCGGACCTCGCTTGGGCGCTATTCCACGCACTGCAGAACGAACCGCTTGAGGGGCAAACCTCAACGAACACCGGATTCATGGAGATTTACTGATGAGCAAACGCCGAAACAAGGCCCTGCACGCAAGCGGCTCGACTCCACCTGCAATCGAAGGGCAGCTGCTGCCGGCTGCTGGTGGAAAGATGGAGGCATTCACGTTCGGCGATCCCACGCCTGTGCTCGATGAGCGCGGGATCCTCGACTACCTGGAGTGCTGGCTGAATGGTCGCCGGTACGAGCCGCCGATGTCTCTCGATGGCTTGGCCAAGTCTTCCCGGGCAAGCGTGTACTTGCAGTCTGGCCTGAACTTCAAGCGCAACATGCTCGCCCGCACTTTCATCCCGCACCGGCTGCTGTCGCGGCAGACCTTTGAGCAATTCGCCTTGGACTTCCTGAGGTGCGGGAATGGTTTCCTGGAAAAGCGGGAAAACATGCTGCGCAGCACACTCGGTTTGCAGCCGCTCTGGGCAAGTACATGCGTCGTGGCGTCGACCTCGATATCTATTACCAGGTGCGCACCTGGCGTGATGAGTACGAATTCAAGAAGGGCAGCGTGTATCACCAGCGCGAAGCGGACATCAATCAGGAGATCTACGGCCTGCCTGAGTGGTTACGAGCACTGCAGAGCGCGTTGCTCAACGAGTCAGCGACGCTGTTCCGTCGCAAGTACTACAACAACGGCAGCCACGCCTGTTTCATCATGTACATGACCGACACCGCGCAGAACGAAACTGACGTGGCGGCGCTGCGCACGGCGCTCAAGTCAGCGAAGGGCCCCGGTAACTTCCGGAACCTGTTCATGTACGCACCTGGTGGGAAGAAGGATGGTATCCAACTGATCTTGGCCAGCGAAGTGGCGGCCAAGGACGAGTTCGGCTCGATCAAGAACATCAGCAGGGATGACATGCTCGCTGCGCTGCGTATCCCGCCGCAATTGATGGGGATCGTCCCGCAGAACGCAGGAGGCTTTGGATCGTCAAGGAAGCCGCGTAGATCTGGGCGATGAATGAATTGGAGCCGCTTCAGGCCCGGCTCCAGCAGGTAAACGACTGGGTAGGGGAGGAGGTTGTTCGGTTCCGATCGTTTGAGGAAACATCTGGTGTACCAAGCATTCTGAACCGTAGCGCGTCGACGGAATGTGCTGGTCTGATCGGCCGGGTTGATGCAGGCTACTGTAAATAAAAACAGTAGTTTGACGTTCATGAAACCGGACCTTCCGCCATTCCAGCCCCTTACTCAGGATGAATTGCGCCGAATTTGGGTCGAGCGCCCGGAGAGCCGCCTTGTTTTGGAGATCGAGCGGTACCGCCGCGTCATTGCAGAAGTCGACCAACTCTACAAAACCACACATCAAGCGTGGCGCGACAACATAGGCGGCAATCTGATGTCTCTACATCTGCTTGGCCAGGTAATGCTTGATGAACGTATGCGTCTCCCCTGATTCAACCTCATAATGCAGTGAGTTTAAAGTCTCTCGATATTCCTACCGCGCGGTCGAAGTCTAGGGAAAACCACAACATGTGAGCAGGTCCACTAAGTGGTGGTTTGATTGATGCGAGACTGGCGTCGCACCACTCTTCTGCCTCTAGGTCTGATTTAAATACAACGAAAGAGATTGTCCCCATAGATCCGTCACCACGCTTTACTGGGAAGCCACAGAGGACATGTAGCTTCCCAAGTGCCTTATCGATCTGGACAGGTTGATCATTTTCGTCGACATATGTAACTCCAATCGGATAGCCGCCATTTTCAGTGGCAATTTCACAGTTTGCTTCGAAGCCATCATCTGCATCCTCAAGCGTGTGTGTTCTTTTGTGGAATAACGCCAGAATACAAGCCGTTATCTTATCGGATCCAGACTCAATGGCGGATGCGTACTCGCTTAACCCCTGAGCATCGAGTATTTTGAGCAGGCCATGAATGACGTCATGTTGATCGTATGCGGGCATACCGCTTAGCGTACTGAGTAGTTCTTTTACAAGTTCAAAGGTGGGATTGGTAAGTTTTCCTTTCAGTTTCGCTGTGCCTGTTTTTTTATCCTCTATGAACAAGTTGTTCAATCTAGAGATTATTGTTTTTTGTGACTCTTTGTATCGCTTTTCGATATCTGCGGCCGGCGCGGATTCGATTTTTTTTATCAGGATTTTCTTGACGTAAATGGGGAGTCCGGCAAAATCCAATGGTCGCTTTGGGAACGTGTATTCTTGTAGAAATCGCCAGTGGCGATAAAAAATATTAATGTAGGTGTTGGCTGGCCCTTTGTTTCGTTCTTCAGGGTGGGCCACCATATCAGCGATGTCCCTCAACGCGGGGGCGTTTCTAGAGTATGGTCGTAACCCGATTAGCAAACTGTCAATCGTGATTTCATCGAACTGTCCGTCTCGTATGTTTCGTAATATTTTCTCAATTTTGTAACGGTCGTTTCCTTGAATTTCCATTCCGTATCGTCCGTATTTGTAGGTTTCTTATTGATGATTGGATGTTTAGAGAATTGCTACCGGCCCGCCGACGGTTACCTGCGGAAATCATGATCAGGGATAGAACCGAAGCCAGGTCCCAGCTCTAATCTCGTAGGATTCCCCGGCATAGGGCCTACAACTAGATCGTCAACACCGTTTTCAGGTTTGAAATCATACAAATCATAGCCGCCGAATTTTGTGGTGTGGCGGATTTGCCCATCACCGTTGAACGCTTCAAAACCGGCGCGATATTTCCCATATAGATCACCTGATTGGTTTTGTGCCAAAGACTGTGCGATCTTCTGGGCCAGTTCTTCTGGGCTGCATGCAGTAGACGAGTCGAAGATCCCATGACGGGCGCATGTGTCCTTTAGGTAGTACACGGTCATGGCTCGGGAGTCGACCTTTACCTTAACGAAGTACGCTTTCTGGAGCGGATATGTCCGATCTTCCTTAGGTGTTCCCCGGGAACCGAAAATGGTGCAGCAGTCCTGGTATGACCTGTGTTTCTCTATGCCCGCGTCAGCCATGTCGGCGTACCGAACCGAGGTGGTTTGAATCAACGGGTTCGGTGCTGGTAGTGCAACTGGGTCGTCGCTGCGGGCGGCTTGAGCAGCGCAAGTCAGTGCCGCTGCTGATGCGAGAATCCTTATTTTCATAACGGCTGCATATCAGAACTATGCGGGCGATTTCCGTCCCGCGAGCAGCACTCTAAGCCATCACGCTGGCGATGAGCCATAAAAAAGCCCTGTTTTATAAACAGGGCTGTCTTTGCTTACCACCAAATTACTCAAGGGTAAGGCTACTCAAGCGCTATGGTTGGTTCGGCGAAGACCCAGCATTTTACTGTCGCCTTACGGATGACGCTGTCCACGGCTTTCATCTCCAAGAAGCGCGGTTCCGTGCAACGCTTGAGCGCGGAGGTCATGTTACTGCCGATCAAGAGCCTGATACCGTTGGTCGCAAACAGGCACTGTCTCGCTCTCGTGAATACATGCGTTCATGCACGGTGTAACGAGAATCATCAGCAGTGCCGCTGCCAGCCTCATCAATCGTCAGTCGGATCCTCTCCCGGAGATGAAGCCAATGGGGCAGGCGCTTCTATGAGATGCCTTTTAGCCGCTTCAATTTCTTGAAGGCGAGCAAGCACTCGTGCGTGTTCAGCATTCAGCTCGTTAACGTAACGTATGCCATCGTTCAACGTAGCCACGTTGACAGATCTGGCGGCTCTGGCTGCGATGTCTGCCGAGTGCTGGAAGCCTGCCAAATAAGACCGCTTTAACTCTCTGCCAGCAGCCAGAGCCGCGTCGATCGCGGATGTCGTGGGGCGTGCAGAATCGGGGGATCCTGGCAAAGGTCCATTTGGGTATTCCAGATTTTCTCCAGCAGGCCTATTCCAGGGTAGGTCGTCTGAAAATCTTGAGGTGTCTAGCACTGACTCGCTGTTTCGACCGTGGGCGCGTTCATTCAAGCTTCTGGAATACTCAGCTCTGGCGCGATTAAGTGCGGCTTGCGCCGTTTCAGAAAACGGCTCCGCAAAGCCTAGGGCTTTGGCGAGTTCTCCGCGAAGCGGATATGGCAAGTCAGCAATACTCGGAGCGTTGATGCTCACCGGGTGTTTAATAGTCGCGTCGTCAATGGAGCTTTGGTTTATCTTGATTTTTAGAATCTTGCTGCCGTTTCCGAGAAAGTCAGACGTCGAGTACATATGAAATAGCTCGACGTTCTTATGTTTGTAAATTTCAGAACGAAGTGCCTCATGCGGTCCGATGATTTTGTCACCACCAGAGTCGATACTTGACCACCAGTCGTCTTTTGCATCGTCAGTGATGAAAAAAAACATTTCGGGCGTTACCTTTGGAGGCTTCTGCTAAAATTTGCTTCCAAATAATAAGGTCGCCAAACTTTCTTTCATACTTCAGAGAGTTATGAATGAAGGTGGCCTGGTACCTTTGGCTGTCTTTGTCTTTTCCAGCGTCTCGGAAGCCAGGAGGGATTTGGTTGGCATATCTATCCGCCCCCTCCAAATAGAGTTCATCCAGCCATGCTTGATCTGGAGGTGGTCCTATGCGGCCGTCGCTGAAGCCGTCGATGAGCTCGAGGATTTTATCTTCAGAGCGAACATCGGGTTGGCTTTTGTTCCAGGGCTCGATCTTTTTTGAAAACTTGTCGAGGGGAACTTTGATGCTTTTTCTGAGTTCGTTGGCAAATTCAGAAAGCTGCGGAAATTTTTCTCGCAGCCTTAGCTGTTCAAGATCGTCACCGAGTTTTTTTTCAGTGTTAGCAATGAGTTTTGTAAGCTCTCGGAAGGTTTTCTTCTCGTTGCTTATGACTGACAGGCGGCGGAGGTTATATTCCAGTCCGACATGATAGGGTATGAAAATTCTTCCGCCGAGCTTGGCAGTGGTGGCAAAAAAGTCAGTTCTGGTTTGCTCTTCGAAGCCGTAAAGGTTTAACAGAACATTCGTGTCAAAGATAAAGATTGAGTCATCTGATAGCCAAGCTGCCTCTAATTCGGCGACGGATGGCGTCAGGAAGCTTTTAAAAGCAACTCTCATAAGATCCCTCTCTGTACCGCCGCTATGAATGCTGGCGACCGACACGCTGCGTCGCGGAGCTCCAAGGTTGCCAAGTCATGTTTGGCTCGGAACGCACGCCTGAGCTCAGTACGCCATTTTTACGCCGGAAACAAAAAAAGGCCTTGAAATCCAAGGCCTTTCTATTCTGTTCTGGTGCCCCGAGGGAGACTCGAACTCCCACTCCTTTCGAAAACGGATTTTGAATCCGCCGCGTCTACCAATTCCGCCATCAGGGCTTGTGGCGGCGGAGTATAGAGACGCGCCTACCGTTGGTCAATCATGTTTCATGGTCAATTTTGTGCTTTTCCGCTAAACTTCCCGGCCCTGCTAGACGAACCCCATCATGCGTGTCGCCGACTTTACCTTCGAACTCCCTGATGCACTGATCGCTCGCCACCCTCTGGCCGAGCGTCGCAGCAGCCGCTTGCTGACCCTGGACGGGCCGAGCGGTGCGCTGGCACATCGCCAATTCGCTGATTTGCTGGAGCATTTGCGCCCCGGCGATCTCATGGTTTTCAACAATACCCGGGTGATTCCGGCGCGGCTGTTCGGGCAGAAAGCCTCGGGCGGCAAGCTGGAAATCCTGGTGGAACGGGTGCTGGATCAGCATCGTGTGCTGGCCCATGTGCGGTCGAGCAAGTCGCCGAAGGCGGGGTCGACGATCCTCATCGACGGCGGTGGCGAGGCCGAGATGGTGGCGCGCCATGATGCGCTGTTCGAACTGCGTTTTGCCGAGCCGGTGCTGCCGCTGCTCGAGCGCGTCGGGCATATGCCGTTGCCTCCTTATATAGACCGCCCGGATGACGACGCCGACCGCGAGCGCTATCAGACCGTTTACGCCCAGCGTGCCGGCGCGGTGGCGGCACCGACGGCGGGGCTGCATTTCGACCAGGTGATGATGGAGGCGATTGCTGCCAAGGGCGTCGAGACGGCCTTCGTCACGCTGCACGTGGGCGCGGGGACGTTCCAGCCGGTGCGCGTCGAGCGCATCGAAGATCACCACATGCATAACGAGTGGCTGGAAGTCACTCAAGAGGTGGTCGATGCCGTGGCGGCGTGCCGTGCTCGCGGTGGCCGGGTGATCGCGGTGGGCACCACCAGTGTGCGTTCGCTGGAAAGTGCGGCGCGTGATGGCGTGCTCAAGGCGTTCAGCGGCGACACCGATATCTTCATCTACCCGGGCCGTCCCTTCCATGTGGTCGATGCCCTGGTCACCAATTTCCATTTGCCTGAATCCACGCTGTTGATGCTGGTTTCAGCCTTCGCCGGTTACCCGGAAACCATGGCGGCCTACGCGGCTGCGGTGGAGCACGGATACCGCTTCTTCAGTTACGGGGATGCCATGTTCATCACCCGCAATCCGGCGCCGACTGCACCTCAAGGATCAGATGCGGCCCCCGAGGATCTCGCATGAGTCGCACCTGTCGTATGTCGTTTGAGCTGCTGGCCACTGATGGCAAGGCTCGTCGTGGTCGCCTGACCTTTCCCCGTGGCACGGTCGAGACCCCGGCGTTCATGCCGGTCGGTACCTATGGCACGGTCAAGGGCATGCTGCCCCGTGATATCGAGGCCATCGGCGCCGAGATCATCCTGGGCAACACCTTCCACCTGTGGCTGCGTCCTGGCACCGAGGTCATCAAGGCCCACGGCGACCTGCACGATTTCATGCAGTGGAAAGGCCCGATTCTGACCGACTCCGGTGGTTTCCAGGTGTTCAGCCTGGGCGCGATGCGCAAGATCAAGGAGGAAGGCGTGACCTTCGCCTCGCCGGTGGACGGCTCCAAGGTATTCATGGGGCCGGAAGAGTCGATGCAGGTCCAGCGCGACCTGGGCTCGGACATCGTGATGATCTTCGACGAATGCACCCCGTATCCGGCCGACGAAGACGTGGCGCGCACCTCCATGGAGCTGTCGCTGCGCTGGGCCAAGCGTTCGAAGATCGCCCATGGCGAAAACACCGCGGCACTATTCGGCATCGTTCAGGGCGGCATGCATGAAAACCTGCGCATGCGCTCGCTGGAAGGCTTGAGCGAACTGGATTTCGACGGCCTGGCCATTGGCGGCCTGTCGGTGGGCGAACCCAAGCACGAGATGATCAAGGTGCTGGATTATCTGCCTGGTCGCATGCCCGCTGACAAACCTCGTTACCTTATGGGTGTAGGCAAGCCCGAAGACCTGGTTGAAGGTGTGCGCCGCGGAGTCGACATGTTCGACTGCGTGATGCCTACGCGCAACGCCCGCAACGGTCATCTGTTCATCGACACCGGTGTCCTGAAGATTCGTAATGCGTTCCATCGCCACGATGATTCGCCGCTGGATCCGACGTGCGATTGCTACACCTGCAAGAACTTCTCCCGCGCTTATCTGCATCACCTGGACAAGTGCGGCGAAATGCTGGGGAGCATGCTCAATACGATCCACAATTTGCGGCATTACCAGCTGCTGATGGCTGGTTTGCGCGAGGCTATTCAACAGGGTACATTGGCCGCCTTTGTCGATACGTTCTATGCCAAGCGCGGGCTTGCAACGCCGCCCCTGGATTGATTGACAGCCGGTCTATCCGCTTCTTATTAAAATTATGCAACTGGAGTGCTAAATGAGCTTTTTCATTTCCAACGCCATGGCGGACGCAGCCGCGCCTGCCGCTGCGGGTCCGGCGGGTTCGGGTTTCGAGTGGATTTTCCTGGTCGGCTTCCTGGTCATCTTCTACCTGATGATCTGGCGTCCACAGGCCAAACGCGCCAAAGAGCAGAAGAATCTGCTGGGTAACTTGCAGAAGGGCGACGAAGTCGTTACTTCCGGCGGTATCGCGGGCAAGATCAACAAAGTGACTGACGATTTCGTGGTGATCGAAGTTTCCGACACTGTAGAACTGAAGATCCAGAAGGGCGCCATCGCTGCCACCCTGCCCAAGGGCACCCTGAAAGCCATCTGATTCCAGTCTTTTACCAATCGACGGGGCGCGCAAGGCGCCCCGCGTTATAAGCAGGCGGCGTGATGTTGAACAAATACCCACTGTGGAAATACTTCCTGATCCTGGTCGTACTGGGCATCGGCTTTATTTATTCCGCACCCAATCTCTACCCTGACGACCCGGCCATCCAGGTCAGCGGCGCAAGCACTGCGTTGCAGGTCAATCAGGCGGATCTGGATCGCGTAAGCAAGGCGCTTACCGATGCTGGCATCGCGGTCAAGGGCGCGTCTCTGGCCGAGAATGGCAAGGGCGGTTTGTTGCGTCTGACCAAACAGGAAGACCAGCTGCCCGCCAAGGATGTTGCGCGCAAGGCGCTGGGTGACGACTACGTCGTTGCACTGAACCTGGCACAGACCACGCCGAAGTGGCTGCGCAACGTGGGCGCAAGCCCGATGAAACTGGGTCTTGACCTCTCCGGTGGTGTGCACTTCCTGCTGGAAGTCGACATGGAGAAGGCACTCAGTGCGCGTCTGAACGTCTATGAGGGCGAAGTCAAAAGCCTGCTGCGCAAGGAAAAACTGCGTTATCGCAGCCTGCCGCAGGATGGCAATGCCATTCAACTGGGCTTCAGCGACACCGATTCCCGCGAGCAGGCCCGTAGCCTGATCCGCAAGGATTACAGCGATTTCGACATCACCACCAGCGAGCGTGGCGAGATGCCGATCCTGCGTCTGGCCATGACCCAGGCCAAGATCGCCGAGATTCGCGAATATTCGATCAAGCAGAACCTGACCACGGTGCGTAACCGTGTCAACGAACTGGGCGTGGCCGAGCCACTGGTTCAGCGCCAGGGTGCCAACCGCATCGTGGTCGAGCTGCCAGGCGTGCAGGACACTGCCGAAGCCAAGCGTATCCTGGGCAAGACCGCCAACCTTGAGTTCCGTCTGGGCGCAGGCCCCGATGACACCAAGGCCACCACTGAAATGTTCGAGTTCCGCGAAGGCGGTCGTCCGGCTGCAGCGGTGGAGCGTGGCCTGATCATCACCGGTGACCAGGTCACCGACGCCAAGGCCGGTTTTGACGAGCACGGTCGCCCGCAGGTGAACATCAAGCTCGACGGCCACGGTGGTGACCTGATGAGCCGCGCCACCCGCGCCAACGTCGGTCGCAGCATGGCGGTGATCTTCATCGAGCAGCGTCCGCAGACCACCTACGTCAAGCAGATGGTCGACGGCGTCGAGAAAGACGTGCCGGTGCAGACCTTCAAGGAAGACAAGAAGATCATCAGCCTGGCGACCATCCAGTCGCCGCTGGGTGCGCAGTTCCGCATCACTGGCCTGAACGGCCAGGGCGAGTCGTCGGAGCTTGCACTGCTGCTGCGTGCCGGTGGTCTGGCCGCTCCCATGTACTTCGCTGAAGAGCGCACCATTGGCCCGAGCCTGGGTGCCGACAACATCACCAAGGGTGTCGACGCTTCCCTGTGGGGCATGCTGTTCGTCTCGCTGTTCATCCTCGCCATCTACCGTTTCTTCGGCTTGATCGCGACCGTGGCACTGGCATTCAACATGGTCATGCTGCTGGCGCTGATGTCGATCCTGGGTGCCACGCTGACCCTGCCGGGTATCGCCGGTATCGTGTTGACGATGGGTATGGCGGTGGACGCCAACGTGCTGATCTTCTCGCGTATACGTGAGGAGCTGGCCAATGGCATGACCGTGCAACGTGCGATCAACGAAGGTTTCGACCGCGCCTACACCGCGATTCTCGACGCCAACCTGACCTCGCTGCTGGTCGGCGGCATTCTCTACGCCATGGGCACCGGCCCGGTCAAAGGCTTCGCCGTGACCATGTCGCTCGGTATCTTTACCTCGATGTTCACGGCCATCATGGTGACCCGCGCAATGGTCAACCTGATTTATGGCGGCCGTGACGTCAAGAAGCTGTGGATCTAAGGGGCTGCCATGAAACGTACAATCAACTTCATGGGCGTTCGCAACGTTGCGTTCGCCCTGACCATGCTCCTGACCGCACTGGCGTTGTTCAGCTGGTTCCATAAGGGGCTGAACTTCGGCCTGGATTTTACCGGCGGTACGCTGATCGAGCTGACCTACGAGCGTCCTGCCGATCTTGGCAAGGTGCGTGACGAGCTGACCAATGCCGGTTACCACGAGGCAATCGTGCAGAGCTTCGGCGCGACCACCGACCTGTTGGTGCGCATGCCGGGTGAAGACCCGCAGCTGGGCGCCCAGGTAGCCGACGCACTGCGCAAGACCGGTGCCGATAACCCGGCCACGGTCAAGCGCGTCGAGTTCGTCGGCCCGCAGGTGGGTGAAGAGCTGCGCGACCAGGGCGGTATCGGCATGTTGCTGGCACTGGGCGGCGTTCTGATCTACCTGGCATTCCGCTTCCAGTGGAAGTTTGCCGTGGGCGCGATCGTTTCCCTGATCCACGACGTGGTCGTGACCATGGGTATCCTGTCGTTCTTCCAGATCACCTTCGACCTGACGGTGCTGGCGGCGGTCCTGGCGATCATCGGTTACTCGCTCAACGACACCATCGTGGTATTCGACCGGGTTCGCGAGAACTTCCGTCTGCTGCGCAAGGCTTCGCTGATCGAGAACATCAACATCTCCACCACCCAGACCCTGCTGCGTACCATCGCCACATCGGTGTCCACGCTGCTTGCTATCGGCGCGCTGTGGATCTTCGGCGGCGACAGCCTGCACGGTTTCTCGGTGGCGCTGTTCATCGGCGTCATGGCCGGTACCTACTCCTCGATCTACATCGCCAACGTGGTGCTGATCTGGCTGAACCTGCGTACCGAAGACCTGCTGCCACCGGTTGCAGCCGAGCAGGTGGATGATCGTCCATAACGATTTGATCTGACCGGTCGTCACGTTAGAAGGCGCGAGTTTGAACTCGCGCCTTTTTTTGTGCTCCAAGGCTGGGAGTAGCGTAAGAAATTGCGCTGAAAATGGTCAGGAGGTTCACGTGAACAAATCGTTGCTAGTTGGTGCTGTATTGGGCGCTGTCGGTGTGACTGCCGGTGGGGCTTTGGCCACCTATAGCCTCGTTAAAAACAACGGCCCTGAATATGCCGACGTGCTGGCCGTCGAGCCTGTAAAAGAACAGATCAAGACCCCTCGTGAAGTGTGCAAGGACGTCGCGGTGACCCATCGCGCTCCGGTCAAGGACCAGCACCAGATCGTCGGTACAGTTGTCGGTGCCCTGGCAGGTGGCCTGCTCGGTAACCAGGTGGGTGGCGGTAACGGCAAGAAGATCGCCACCGTGGCCGGTGCGGTCGGCGGCGGCTACGCCGGCAACAAGGTGCAGGAAGGGATGCAGAACCGCGATACCTACACCACCACCGAAACCCGTTGCAACACGGTCAACGACATCAGCGACAAGGTCGTGGGCTACAACGTGAAGTACAAGCTGAACGACAAGGTCGGCCAGGTGCGTATGGATCGCGATCCGGGCAGCCAGATTCCGGTCAACAAAGACGGTCAGTTGGAATTGAGCCAGGCCGGTCAGTAAGTTTCGGTCAGCTCCCCAAAAACGCCCCTCTCGCAGGGGCGTTTTTTTTGGCCCATCCGGCCATCCCGTATGAGCGCGCTTGCCCGCGAATGGCCGGTACATCCGATGGCGATGCGTCGAATGCACCACCACCGTCGCGGGCAAGCGCGCTCCTACAGGTTTGGGGTGGAATACATTCCTGCGCCATACACGGCACGGTAGGAGCGCGCTTGCCCGCGAATGGCCGGTACATTCGATGGAGATGTGTCGGATGCGCCACCGCCGTCGCGGGCAAGCGCGCTCCTACAGGTTTGGGGGGAAATACATTCCTGCGCCATACCGCGGAATTACCTCTATATCTAAAACGTATTCAACCGGTACTAACTATATATTTTTTATTTGAATTCTCGCCGCGTAAGCTTTTTGCAGGTGGTCATCCACCTGACAAAACCAATAAAAAACAGCTACGCCACGCGGGAAACAATAATGCAAAAAAGCCCTGTATCTCTTGGCCTCACGTCTGCTGCCGCCCTTGGGTTGAGCCTCACATTTCCAGGTTTTGCCGAAGCCGATTTCCTGGAAGACAGCAAGGCCGACCTCGAATTTCGCAACTTCTATTTCAACAGCGATTACCGCCAGGACAACGCCAGCCAGTCCAGGCGCGATGAATGGGCCCAGGGCCTGATCCTCAACTACGAATCCGGTTTCACCGAAGGCACAATAGGCTTCGGGGTGGACGCCATCGGGCTGTTCGGCCTCAAACTCGACTCGGGCCCCGAGCGCCGCAACTCCGGCCTGCTGCCAGTGGGCGATGAGAAGGCCCCGGACGACTATGGACGCGCCGGTGTAACCGCCAAGGCGCGGATTTCCAAAAGCGTGCTGCGGGTCGGCACGCTGATGCCGAAATTGCCTACGGTCCTGCCCAACGATGGACGACTGCTGCCGCAGACCTTTCGTGGCGCGCAGGTGACATCCAAAGACATCACCGACATGACCCTCAATGTCGGGCGCCTCACCAGCAACAGCGAACGCAACGACAGCGGCCACGAAGACATCGAGGCTGAGGGCAAGGGCATCAAGGGCGGGCGGCCCAGCGACAAGTTCGATTTCGCCAGCGCCAGCTACAGCTGGACCAAGGGACTGACTACTTCCTACAACTACGGCGGACTTGAGAACAACTACAAGCAGCACATCGTGACGCTGCTGCACAATTTCCCCCTGAGCGAGTCGCAGTCGATCAAGAGTGACCTGCGCTATGCGCGCTCGCTCAAGGACGGCAATACCAACGTCGACAACACCGCCATCGGCGCGCGTTTCACCTACAGCGTGCTCGGCCATGGTTTTGGTGTGGCCTATCAGAAGATGAGCGGCGACACAGGATTTCCGCACTTGGCGGGAACCGACTCCTTCCTCGTCAACTACGTGATGATCTCCCCCGATTTCGCCAACCCCGAAGAGCGTTCGTGGCAAGCCCGCTACGACTATGACTTCGCGGCGGCCGGTCTGCCGGGGCTGACCTTCATGACCCGTTACCTGCAGGGCGACAACTTTGCCCGTGGCGCCAAAGAAGGCACCGAGTGGGAACGCAACACCGACATCGCCTATGTGTTCCAGAGCGGCGCGCTGAAGAACCTCGAACTCAGGTGGCGCAACGGCACTTACCGCAGCAATGGCGGCAACAACATCGACCAGAACCGCGTCATCGTCAGTTACACGCTGCCGCTGCTCTGAGTCGCACCTGTGAACAATTTTCCTCAAACGCTCACCCTCGGCTGTTGCCGCAACGGAGCCTGAAATGCCAACCAGAAAGACCCTGATCCATCTCGCCGTCGCCTTCGCGCTGTTCAATAGTCATGGGGCCTGGGCCGCCAATACCGCCGAGGTGCCCTGTGCCACCACCGAAAAATGTGCCGCACAGGCGGCGAAGATCGGCGCGACTGTCGACAAGTCCAAGGCGCGGGCCAGCAAGGGCGAGAGCCAGTTCTCCTGGCTGAACCGCATCAACAAGGCCTCCATCGTCATGCTCACGGAGGAGGGCATCGTCAAACCGGAGATGGGGCAGAAGATCGCTACCGGTGTGCGCTACGCCATCGATCAGGCCGACCAGCCCAACGGCAAGCGCCCCAGCGATGTGCTGCAACTGGAGCAGATCATGACCGACAAGATCGGCCCTGAAGCTTCGCTGATCCACTCTGGCCGCAGCCGCCAGGACATGCTCGCCACCTACCGCCTGGCCAAATTGCGTTCTGACGTGCTGGCCTATAGCGAGGCCTTGAATGCGACCCGCAAGCGCCTGCTGGATCTGGCCGACAAGAACGTCGATACGCTGATCCCGGCGTACACCAACGGCGTGCAGGCGATGCCGATCACCTACGCGCATTATCTGCTGGCGTTCGAGGCGGCATTCGACCGGGACGGCCAGCGGATTCGCGAGTTGTATCAGCGTCTGAACCAGAGCCCGATGGGCACGGCGGTGCTGGCCAACTCGGCCTATCCGCTGAACCGCGAGCGCATGGCCGAGCTGCTGGGCTTTGATGCGGTGCGCGAAAACTCGCTGGATTCGAGCCAGGTTTCCACCTATGACATCCCTATCGAGGCGGCGAACATTGCGTCGTCGTCGGCTATCCGGGTGGGCGCGATGATTGGCGACATTCACACCCAGTACCACCAGATTCGCCCGTGGCTGCTGCTCGATGAAGAGAAAACCTACACCAGCAGCGCCATGCCGCAGAAACGCAATCCGGGGTTGCTGATGCGCGCACGGGAAAGTGCGTCCGATGTGGTAGGACTGGCCCAGACCGTGACCCTGCGGGCGCACAACGTCACCACCGGCATGACCGACTACAAGTTTGCCTTTGATTCGCTGGGAGTGTTCGATTCCACCAGGGAAATGTTCGCCGCGACGGACGCGGTGCTCGATGCCTTGCAGGTCAATCCACAGCGCGCCCGTGAAGAGCTCGAGAACGAGTGGACCACGTCCATGGAGCTGGCCGATACCCTGGAGCGCACGCAGAAAGTGCCGTTCCGCATTGGCCACAGCTTTGCGTCGCTGATCGTCGAGCAGGCCCGCGACCAGGGCCTGACGCCCAAGACATTCCCCTATGCCGACGCGCAAAAGCTTTACACCAAGGCGGCCGACAAATATCAGTGGAAACAGAACACGTTGCCGCTGGATGAGGCGACGTTCCGCGCCTCGCTGTCGCCTGAAAACATGGTCAACACCCGAAAGGGCACCGGCGGCCCGCAACCGCAGGAGGTCAAGCGCATGCTGGCCGAAGCCCACAAGAACCTGGAAGCCGATCAGGCCTGGCTGAGCGAGCGTCGGGGCAAGCTGACCGAGGCCGAAGGCAAGCTGGACCGGGCGTTCGAGAAGTTGTTGTCGTCCAAGGGGTGATACCCCAGGCTCGACGAAACCTGTAGGAGCGCGCTTGCCCGTGATCTGCCGCATTGGCGGCAGCAAAACCTGACACCTCGGTTTGGCTGACACGCTGGGGTCGTCAGGTGTTGCTGCCGCTTCGCGCCAGATCGCGGGCAAGCGCGCTCCTACGCGATGTCAGCGCAGCGCATTTCGGGCAGCATCAAAGACGAAGCCATTCTGCCAGCGCGCAATCGCCAGACACGCCACGCAGTTGCCTAGCACGTTGGTCAGCACGCGGCATTTCATCAGGCGTTCCACGCCCAGCAGCAACCCCACGCTTTCCACAGGCACCAGATTCAGCAAGTTGAGTGTGGCAACGAGGGTGAAGAACGCAGAACCCGCCATGCTGGTAGAACCCAGCGACGTCACCATGGAAATCAGCAGCAGCGTGAGCAGTTGCGCAGCAGTCAGATCGACCCCCGCCATCTGCGCCAGGAACATCACCGCTGTCATCAGGTAAATGTTCGAGCCGCTGAGGTTGAAGGTGTAACCGGTGGTCAGCACCAGGCGCGTCAGTTGGCGGTTGCAGCCGAGCATTTGCATCTTCTCGATCAGGCCGGGCAGGGCAGCGACCGAAGAGCCGGTGAAGGTGACCAGCAACAGTTCGTCCTTCAGATGAAGCACCAGCGACCACAGTGAAATTCCGCAGGCGTGGGTCAGGGGAGTCAGGATCAGCAGGATGAACGCCGCAGACGCCAAATAGATCACTGCAACGAACTTGAGCAGGGGCAGGGCCGAGGCCGGGCCGAATTTGCCGATGGTAAAGGCGATGGCGCCGAAGGCGGCCAGCGGGGCGAAGCGCAGAATCAGCTTCAGGGCGCTGAACAGCCACTGGACGACTTTTTCCAGGGTCAGCCGTAGCGTTTCGGCATGCTGAAAGCCACTTGCACGACCGATCAATACTCCGGTCAACAACCCGGCCAGCATCACTTGCAGGATCGGGTTGTGCATCAGCCCGCGTGCAATCAGCGACCCGAACCCGGTCCACGAAAACCCGCCCGCTGCCTGAGTGCCGAGGGTCAGGGCTGACGCTGTGCCTGAGCCTGGCTGCGTGAAGTCGGCGATCAGGCAGGCCAGTGACAGCGACAACAACGCCATGCCTTGAAAATAGACGAATACCTTGCCCGCCAGTCCACGCTGGCGCACCTGCAGGCCCGCCACGCCGGAGGCGATCAACAGGAACATCATGAACGGCATGAGCCAGCCGATCACCCGAATGAAACCGTCGCTCAGAGGCTTCATGGTCACGGCAAGGGCGGGATCGACAACGCCCAGAAGCGCACCGCAGGCGATGGCCAGCAGAAGTTGCAGGGTGCTGCTGCGAAGAAGCCTTGCAGGCATCGGCGTACCGGTCTGGACGTGCTTATTGTTATTGGTGGACGTGCCTTGTCAGCGTCAGGCGGATTAGGCACGCTTGCCGGCCAATGTCGCATTGACCGGGCGGCAATCATAAAACCTCGCTGCGGGATAGACCACCATGGAGCTTCGTCATCTGCGTTATTTCGTCATGGTGGCCGAAGAGCGACATTTCACCCGCGCCGCCGCGCGCCTGAACATGCAGCAGCCGCCATTGAGCCAGCAGATCCGCGCGCTGGAAGAGGAACTGGGTTTCGATCTGTTCAAGCGACATCCCAAGGGTGTGGATCTGACGGCAGGTGGGCAGGTTTTCCTGCAAGAGGCCCGGGAGATTCTTGCCCGTGTCCAGGAAGGTTCGCTCAAGGCGTCACGGGCCGCCCACGGCATCGAGGGGCAGTTAAGTGTCGGCTTTACCAGCTCGGCGGCGGCCCACCCGTTGATCCCGCGCATCATCCGCGCCTATCGCGAGCGTTTTCCTGCGGTGGCGGTGTCGTTGAAAGAGGGCAGCGCCCAGCAACTGACCGAGGCGGCCATCGAAGGCAGCGTTGATGTGGGCATTGTGCGAGCGCCGGTCGGTCGCCATCAGAGCCTTGAATTTCACCGGCTGCTGAACGAAGAGATGCTGCTGACTTTGCCGGTCGGCCATCCCTTGCTGGCCGACTATGACGGGCACGGCGAGCCACCGGCTGTTGCGCTGGAAAGCCTGAGCCAGGAGCCGTTCATTCTAGTCCGTCGCCCCGGCGCGCCGGGGATGTACGCCAATCTCATCAAGGCATGCCTGAATGCGGGCTTCAACCCGAAGATCGCGTTCGAGGTCGAGCGTATGCTCACCAACGTCAGCCTGGTGGCGGCGGGGGCGGGGGTTTCCATCGTCCCGGCGTCCATGAGGGATGTGCACAAGGAGAGCGTGGTCTATTGCCCGATTGCCAACGCCAAGCCCAGGCTGCACGCGCCGATCACCCTGGTGTGTCGCAGTTTCAACCAGTTGCCGCCGTTGAAGAACTTCATCGATTTGTCTCGGCAGTTGAGTGCGAGACGACCCCGCCGGGGTTAGTCGTTGCCTTTTCATTGGGACACAAAAAAACCGGCACAAGGCCGGTTTTTTCACTGCTGCAAACAAGCTTAGCGCTTGAGCGAAGCCGGTACGAACGGTGCGATCGAGGTCAGTACGGCCTTGAAGCACTTGGTGTTGCCCGCAACGATGTGACCCTTCTCGAGGAATTCATGGCCACCGTTGAAGTCGCTGACCAGGCCGCCTGCTTCCTGGATCAGCAGGGCGCCGGCTGCCATGTCCCACTCGGACAGGCCCGACTCCCAGAATGCGTCGAAACGACCGGCGGCGACGTAGGCCAGGTCCAGGCTCGCGGCACCGGCGCGGCGGATGCCGGCAGTCTGGCCAACCAGCGAACGGAACATGTTCAGGTAGTTTTCCAGGTTGTCCATCTGGTTTTCGCGGAACGGGAAACCGGTGCCCAGCAGGGCGCCTTCCAGGCTCTTGCGCGGGCTGACGCGCAGGCGACGGCCATTGAGCTGGGCGCCACGGCCACGGCTGGCGGTGAATTCTTCCTGGCGGACAGGGTCCAGGACCACGGCGTGCTCCAGGCGACCACGGTATTTGCAGGCGATGCTGACGGCGAAGTGCGGGACGCCGCGAACGAAGTTGGTGGTGCCGTCCAGTGGGTCGATGATCCACAGGTAGTCTGCGCCTTCGCCGCTGCCAGCGTGCAGGCCGCTTTCTTCGCCGAGGATGCCGTGGGTCGGGTAGGCCTTGAGCAGGGCGTCGACGATGACTTTTTCAGCGGCGCGATCGATTTCGGTGACGTAGTCTTTCGCGTCTTTTTCGTCGACCTTGATGGAATCCAGGCGCTCGATGGAGCGGAAAATCAATTCGCTGGCGCTGCGGGCGGCGCGCAGCGCGATATTCAGCATGGGCTGCATGGATGTATCACCTAGGTCGTTAAAGAGAGCCGGCCATTCTATTGGTTCTTGCCGATGATTTCCAGCGCCGGAACCTGCTTTAAGCTGCGTCCGGTCGCCTCACGGGCAGTGGCAAAGCGCAGAGTCCGGGTGTATGAAGGTGATGTCGTGCAAGGGTTCATAGCCTTGGGCCGGGTGCTTCTGTAACATTCGTCCCCCTTTTCACCTGCTAGCGAGACTCCACCATTGCTGCAAAATATTCGTGTTGTCCTGGTCGGTACCAGTCATCCGGGAAATATCGGTGGCGCTGCTCGTGCCATGAAGAACATGGGGCTTTCGCGTCTGGTGCTGGTCGATCCGGCTCACTTTCCCCACGATGACGCCAATGCGCGTGCGTCCGGGGCCAACGACATTCTGGAAAATGCCCAGGTCGTCGGCACGCTGGAGGAGGCGCTGGTGGGTGCCAATCTGGTCATGGGCACCAGCGCCCGCGACCGCAAGATTCCCTGGCCACTGCTCGATCCCCGTGAAGCGGGCGCCATGACCGTCGAGCACGCAGGGCAGGGTGAAGAGATCGCGCTGGTCTTCGGTCGCGAATACGCAGGCCTGACCAACGAAGAGCTGCAACGCTGTCACTACCACGTGCACATCCCGTCCAACCCTGATTTCAGCTCGCTGAACCTGGCGGCGGCGGTGCAGGTGCTCAGCTACGAGACGCGCATGGCGTGGCTGGCGGCGGATGGGCAGGCGACCAAGGTCATGAAGTACGAAACGACCTCGCCGCGCAGCACCGAACTGGTGGCAATGGATGACATGGAAAAATTCTATGAGCATCTGCAAAGCACCCTGGTGGACATTGGCTTCCTCGATCCGGAGAAGCCGCGTCACCTGATGGCCAGGTTGCGCCGGTTGTACGGTCGCTCGGAAATCAGCCGGTCTGAAATGAGCATTTTGCGTGGCATCCTCACCGAGACCCAGAAAGTCGCCCACGGTGAGCCCTACAAGCGGAAGGATCAGTGATGTTCGAGCGTCTGAGAGAAGATATCCAGAGCGTATTTCACCGGGACCCGGCAGCACGCAATGCCTTTGAAGTGCTGACCTGCTACCCCGGCATGCACGCGATCTGGCTGCATCGCCTGTCTGGCTGGTTGTGGAACAGGGATCTGAAATGGCCGGCGCGCATGGTGTCCAACTTCGGGCGCTGGCTGACCGGTATCGAGATTCATCCGGGCGCCAAGGTGGGCCGGCGCTTCTTTATCGATCACGGCATGGGCATCGTCATTGGCGAGACGGCCGAGATCGGTGACGACGTGACGCTGTATCAGGGCGTGACCCTGGGCGGCACCAGCTGGAATAAAGGCAAGCGCCACCCGACCCTGGAATCCGGCGTGGTGGTAGGGGCGGGCGCCAAGGTGCTCGGCCCGTTCACTGTGGGCGCGGGCGCCAAGGTCGGCTCCAATGCGGTGGTGACCAAGCCGGTTCCGGCGGGTGCGACCGTGGTGGGGATTCCGGGACGGATCATCGTCAAGGCTGACGCGGACGATGCCGAAGCCAAGCGCAAGGCCATGGCCGAGAAGATCGGCTTCGATGCCTATGGGGTGGGCGAAGACATGCCTGACCCGGTCGCACGGGCCATTGCCCAGTTGCTCGATCATCTGCAGGCGGTGGATGTGCGCATGGAAGACATGGGCAAGGCGCTCAAGAGCCTGGGCTGCGAGTACCGCGAGAAGGAGCTGCCGGAGCTGCATCAGGATGTCTTCGACTGCATGAAGGAGCGCAGCGAAGCCAAAGTCGCTCAGGAATAAGCGCCCGACGCACCGGGCAAAATGCAGGCATGCCTTTTGCCCCAGTCTTTGCTACCATACCGCCGCGTTTTTGCGGGTAATCCTGAGTGCTTTACTAGGTCTTATAGTTGACTTAAATACTCGGGAATAGCATACTCGCCCTCATTCCGAACCTCCGCGGTACACGTCATGCGATTGACTACAAAAGGCCGATACGCCGTAACCGCCATGCTCGACCTGGCGTTACACGCGCAGCATGGGCCAGTGTCCCTGGCCGATATCTCCGAGCGGCAAGGGATTTCCCTTTCCTATCTCGAGCAACTGTTCGCCAAGCTGCGCCGCGGCAATCTGGTGTCCAGCGTGCGTGGTCCGGGCGGCGGCTACCAGCTGTCGCGCAGCATGCAGGGGATCCAGGTGGCGCAGGTGATCGATGCGGTCAACGAATCGGTCGATGCGACGCGCTGCCAGGGGCTCGGTGATTGCCATGCTGGCGATACCTGTCTGACCCACCATTTGTGGTGCGACCTCAGCCAGCAGATTCACGAATTTCTAAGCGGTATCAGCCTGGCCGACCTCGTCACTCGCCGTGAAGTGCAGGAAGTCGCCCAACGCCAGGACCTGCGTCGTTGCAACAGCAAGGCACAGTTCCTGGACAAGATTGAAACATCCGCCGTTGAGTGAACGCAGATGAACGCGCGGCGCGCCTGCCCGATAGGAGATATTCAATGAGATTGCCGATTTACCTCGATTATTCCGCGACAACCCCGGTCGACCCACGTGTCGCCCAGAAGATGAGCGATTGCCTGCTGGTTGACGGAAACTTCGGTAACCCGGCCTCGCGTTCCCACGTCTTTGGCTGGAAAGCCGAAGAGTCGGTCGAGAATGCCCGCCGTCAGGTGGCCGATCTGGTCAACGCCGATCCGCGCGAAATCGTCTGGACTTCCGGTGCCACCGAATCCGACAACCTGGCCATCAAGGGCGCCGCGCATTTCTATGCGACCAAGGGCAAGCACCTGATCACCAGCAAGATCGAACACAAGGCGGTGCTCGACACCATGCGCCAACTGGAGCGCGAAGGTTTCGAAGTCACTTACCTTGAGCCGACCACCGACGGTCTGATCACTCCGGCGATGATCGAAGCTGTACTGCGTGACGACACCATCCTGGTTTCGATCATGCACGTGAACAACGAAATCGGCACCGTCAACGACATCGCTGCCATTGGCGAACTGACCCGTTCGCGCGGCGTGCTGTTCCATGTAGACGCTGCACAGTCCACCGGCAAGGTCGAGATCGACCTGTCGAAGCTGAAAGTCGACATGATGTCCTTCTCTGCCCACAAGACCTACGGTCCCAAAGGCATCGGCGCGCTGTACGTCAGCCGCAAGCCTCGTGTGCGCATCGAAGCGACCATGCACGGCGGCGGTCACGAGCGCGGCATGCGTTCGGGCACCCTGGCTACTCACCAGATCGTCGGCATGGGCGAAGCCTTCCGTATCGCCAAGGAAGACATGGCGGCCGAGAACGCTCGCATCAAGGCGCTGAGCGACCGTTTCTACAAGCAGGTCGAGCATCTGGAAGAGCTGTACGTCAACGGCAGCCTGACTGCCCGCGTGCCGCACAACCTGAACCTGAGCTTCAACTACGTCGAAGGCGAGTCGCTGATCATGGCGCTCAAGGACCTGGCCGTTTCGTCCGGTTCGGCCTGTACCTCGGCCTCGCTTGAGCCTTCGTACGTCCTGCGCGCCCTGGGCCGCAACGACGAACTGGCACACAGCTCGATCCGCTTCACCTTCGGCCGCTTCACCACCGAAGAAGAAATCGACTGGGCTGCGCAGAAGGTCTGCGAAGCCGTCACCAAGCTGCGCGCTCTGTCGCCGCTGTGGGACATGTTCAAGGACGGCGTCGACATCTCGAAGATCGAGTGGGCCGCACACTAATTTAAAGTCGCCACATGAATGCGGCGCTTTGAAAACCGGGTTTTTGAAGTGTCGCCAGAGCGACAGTCTGATTTGATGAGGATATGAACCATGGCTTACAGCGAAAAGGTCATCGACCACTACGAGAACCCGCGCAACGTCGGCAAGATGAACGCGGAAGACCCTGATGTCGGCACCGGCATGGTCGGCGCCCCGGCGTGCGGCGACGTTATGCGCCTGCAGATCAAGGTCAACGAGCAGGGCATCATCGAAGACGCCAAGTTCAAGACTTACGGCTGCGGTTCGGCCATTGCTTCCAGCTCCCTCGCTACCGAGTGGATGAAGGGCAAGACCCTGGACGAAGCAGAGACCATCAAGAACACCCAGCTGGCTGAAGAACTGGCCCTGCCGCCAGTGAAAATTCACTGCTCCGTACTCGCCGAAGACGCCATCAAGGCCGCCGTTCGCGATTACAAGCAGAAGAAAGGCCTGCTCTGAGCAGTCTTCATCCCGCTTGCAAGTAAGGAGTCACGATGGCTATCAGCATGACCGAAGCTGCCGCCAACCACGTGCGCCGTTCCCTCGAAGGGCGCGGCAAGGGTGATGGCATTCGTCTGGGCGTTCGCACGACTGGCTGTTCGGGCCTGGCGTACGTACTCGAGTTCGTCGACCAGCCGGAAAGCGAAGACACGGTGTTCGAGCACCACGGCGTCAAGGTGATCATCGATCCCAAGAGCCTGGTTTACCTGGACGGCACCGAGCTTGATTTCGTCAAGGAAGGGTTGAACGAAGGCTTCAAGTTCAACAACCCCAACTCGCGCGGTGAATGTGGCTGCGGCGAAAGCTTCAACGTCTGAGGCTTATCGTGGGTACTCCTTGTCACTTTGCTCTGTTCGATCTGCAGCCGGGTTTCCTGCTGGACCTCGATTTGCTGGCCACGCGCTATCGCGAGCTTGCCCGTAGTGTGCACCCCGACCGTTTTGCCGACGCTTCCGAGCGTGAGCAACGTGTTGCGCTGGAGCGCTCGGCAAGCCTGAACGATGCCTACCAGACGCTCAAGAATGCGCCTAAGCGGGCGCGTTACCTGCTGGCGCTCAAGGGCGAAGTGCCCCTGGAAGTCACAGTGCACGACCCTGACTTCCTGATGCAGCAGATGCAGTGGCGCGAAGAGCTCGAAGACCTGCAGGACGAAGCGGACCTGGATGGCGTGGCGACGTTCAAGCGTCGCTTGAAGGTGGCGCAGGAACAACTGAACGATAGCTTCGCGGCCTGTTGGGACGATGCTGCACAGCGTGAGCAGGCCGAAAGGCTGATGCGCCGCATGCAGTTCCTCGACAAGCTCTCCTACGAAGTGCGCCAGCTCGAAGAGCGCCTCGACGATTAACCCCGCGCCGCCTTTTGGGCGGCGCGCCAGTGATATCAGAAAAGCAATGGCTCTACTGCAGATCGCCGAACCCGGCCAAAGTCCAAAACCACACCAGCGCCGTCTGGCCGTCGGGATTGATCTCGGCACCACCAACTCGCTGGTTGCTGCCCTGCGCAGTGGCATCAGTGAGCCGCTCCCGGATCAGGATGGCCAGGTCATCCTGCCGTCGGCCGTGCGTTATCACGCCGATCGCGTCGAGGTCGGCCAGTCCGCCAAGGACGCTGCCGCCACCGATCCTTTGAACACCATCATTTCGGTCAAGCGCCTCATGGGGCGTGGTATTTCCGATGTGAAGCACCTGGGCGAGCAGTTGCCTTACCGCTTCATCGGCGGCGAGTCGCACATGCCGTTCATCGAGACCGTTCAGGGTGCGAAAAGCCCGGTTGAAGTGTCCGCCGACATCCTCAAGGTGCTGCGCCAGCGCGCAGAAGCCACCCTGGGTGGCGAGTTGGTCGGTGCGGTGATTACTGTTCCTGCCTACTTTGACGATGCTCAGCGCCAGGCCACCAAGGACGCCGCCAAGCTGGCGGGTCTGACCGTGCTGCGTCTGCTCAACGAGCCCACCGCTGCGGCGGTGGCCTATGGTCTGGACCAGAACGCCGAAGGCATCGTGGCCATCTATGACCTGGGCGGCGGCACTTTCGATATTTCGATTCTGCGCCTGACTGGCGGTGTGTTCGAAGTCATGGCCACCGGCGGCGACAGCGCCCTGGGCGGTGACGACTTCGACTACGCCATTGCCAGCTGGATCATTGCCGAGGCGGGTCTGTCGGACGACCTGGATCCTTCAGCCCAGCGCAGCCTGATGCAGACCGCTTGCGCCGCAAAAGAAGCGCTGACCGATGCCGATTCGGTGGACGTCGCTTATGGCTCGTGGACTGGCGTGCTGAGCCGCAGCGGTTTCGACGCGCTGATCGAACCGATGATCGCCCGCAGCCTCAAGGCCTGCCGTCGCGCCGTGCGTGACAGCGGCATCGAGCTGGACGAAGTCGAGGCGGTGGTCATGGTCGGTGGATCGACCCGCGTGCCTCGCGTACGTGACGCCGTTGCCGAGCTGTTCGGTCGCCAGCCGCTGACTGAAATCGATCCGGATCAAGTGGTTGCCATTGGTGCAGCGATCCAGGCCGATACGCTGGCAGGCAACAAGCGCGATGGTGGCGAGTTGCTGCTGCTGGATGTGATTCCATTGTCCCTGGGTCTTGAGACCATGGGCGGCCTGATGGAAAAGGTCATTCCGCGCAACACCACGATTCCCGTGGCCCGTGCCCAGGAATTCACCACTTACAAGGACGGCCAGTCGGCCATGATGATTCACGTGCTGCAAGGCGAGCGTGAACTGATCAGTGACTGTCGTTCGCTGGCCCGCTTTGATCTGCGCGGCATTCCGGCCATGGTGGCCGGCGCTGCGAAGATTCGTGTCACCTTCCAGGTCGATGCCGATGGATTGCTGAGTGTTTCCGCTCGCGAGCTGGCTTCGGGCGTGGAGTCGAGCATTCAGGTCAAGCCGTCTTACGGCCTGACCGATGGCGAAATCGCCCGCATGCTCAAGGATTCGTTCCAGTATGCCGGCGATGACAAGGTGGCCCGTGTGCTGCGTGAGCAGCAGGTCGATGCCCAGCGGCTGATCGAAGCCGTCGAAGGCGCGCTGCAGGCCGACGGCGAGCGTTTGCTCGACGCCGAAGAGCGCATGGTCATCGAGATGCAGGTCGAAGAACTCCGTGAATTGATGAAGGGCACCGACGGTGCGGCCATCGAGCAGCAGACCAAGCGTCTGTCGCAGGTGACCGATGCGTTCGCGGCCCGCCGCCTGGACTCGACGGTGAAAGCCGCGCTGGCCGGGCGCAACCTGAATGAGATTGAGGAATAACGATGCCGCAGGTGATTTTTCTGCCCCACAAGGAATTCTGCCCGGACGGGCTGGTGGTCGAGGCTGAGCCGGGCACGTCGATCCTGGAGCTCGCCCACGAGCACCATATCGAGATGGAAAGTGCCTGCGGCGGCGTCTGTGCCTGCACCACTTGCCACTGCATCATCCGCGAGGGCTTCAACTCGCTGGAGGAAGCCGACGAGCTGGAAGAAGACTACCTCGACCGTGCCTGGGGCCTTGAGGCGACTTCGCGCCTGGCGTGCCAGGCCAAGGTCGGGACCGAAGACCTGACCGTCGAAATTCCGAAATATTCGCTTAACCATGCAGCCGAAGCGCCGCACTGACCGAGGGATTGTCATGAGCTACGGTTGGAATGACGTACAACGCATCGCCGAAGAGCTGGCCGAAGCCCATCCGGGCGTCGATCCGTACTCGGTAGGGTTCGTCAAACTGCAACAGATGATTCAGCAACTGCCGGATTTCGATGACACTTCTGGCCGGGTCGGCGAGAAGGTCCTGGAGGCGGTTCAGACCCTTTGGGTCGACGAAATAGACTGATCGTCTCTGCAGGTTAGGCAATACATGAGAACCCGCGTATAATTCGCGGGTTTAATTTTTCGCAAAACTCACTGTTTCTGGAGTTACACCATGGCTGTTCAACGTACTTTCTCGATCATCAAGCCTGATGCCGTTGCCAAAAACGTAATCGGCGAGATCACCACCCGCTTCGAAAAAGCCGGTCTGCGCGTCGTGGCTTCGAAACTGAAGCAACTGTCCAAAGCCGAAGCAGAAGGTTTCTACGCTGAGCACAGCGCTCGCGGTTTCTTCGGTGACCTGGTTGCCTTCATGACTTCCGGTCCAGTTGTCGTTCAGGTTCTGGAAGGCGAAAACGCCATCCTGGCAAACCGTGAGCTGATGGGCGCTACCAACCCTAAAGAAGCTGCTGCCGGCACCATCCGCGCTGACTTCGCCGAGTCCATCGACGCCAACGCCGTTCACGGTTCGGACTCCGAAGCTGCTGCTGCTCGCGAAATCGCTTACTTCTTCGCTGCTACCGAGGTAACCACTCGCTAAGCTGCCGCTGCGAGTGAGGGTGAATCCATGACTGATACAACTGGTAAAATCAACCTGTTGGGCCTGACCCAGCCGGAAATGGAAAAATTCTTCGAGTCCATCGGGGAGAAACGCTTCCGTGCCGGTCAGGTCATGAAGTGGATTCACCACTATGGCGTCGATAACTTCGAAGCCATGACGAACGTCGGCAAGGCGCTGCGCGAAAAGCTCGAGCGTCGTGCCGAAATTCGTGGTCCTGAAGTCGTCAGCGAGGACATCTCCAGCGACGGTACCCGTAAATGGGTCGTTCGCGTGGCGTCCGGCAGCTGCGTCGAGACCGTCTACATTCCGCAGGGCAAGCGCGGCACCTTGTGCGTGTCTTCCCAGGCGGGCTGCGCCCTGGATTGCAGTTTCTGCTCCACCGGCAAGCAAGGCTTCAACAGCAACCTCACCGCCGCCGAAGTCATTGGCCAGGTGTGGATTGCCAACAAATCCTTCGGCAGTGTCCCGGCGACCGTCGACCGTGCCATCACCAACGTGGTGATGATGGGCATGGGCGAGCCATTGCTGAACTTCGACAATGTCATTTCGGCCATGCGTCTGATGATGGACGACTTTGGCTATGGCATTTCCAAACGTCGGGTGACCCTGTCTACCTCCGGCGTGGTGCCGATGATCGACGTGCTGGCCCAGCACATCGACGTCTCCCTGGCCCTGTCGCTGCACGCACCAAACGACGCGCTGCGCAACCAGTTGGTGCCGATCAACAAGAAATACCCGCTCAAGATGCTGCTCGAGTCCTGCCGCAACTACATGTCGGCGCTGGGCGAGAAGCGCGTTCTGACCATCGAGTACACCTTGCTCAAGGATATCAACGACAAGCCTGAGCACGCGGTCGAGATGATCGAACTGCTCAAGGACACTCCTTGCAAGATCAACCTGATTCCGTTCAACCCGTTCCCGCATTCCGGTTACGAGCGCCCGAGCAACAACGCGATCCGTCGTTTCCAGGATCTGCTGCACCAGGCTGGATTCAACGTCACCGTGCGCACCACCCGCGGTGAAGACATCGATGCTGCCTGCGGCCAGTTGGTCGGGCAGGTAATGGACCGCACTCGTCGCAGCGAACGCTACATCGCTGTGCGCGAACTCAGCGCCGAGCCCGACGGGGCCCAGGCCGCTGCCGCTCGCAACTGACTGCGAACTTGACCGAGAGGATCTCTATGTCCCTGCGCGCTGCGCTGCTGCTGTGTCTTGTCACGTTGATGGCCGGTTGTGTGTCCACCGGCAATGTCGATCCGCTGAGTACCAGCAAGGGACGTGATGAGGCTCGTCAGGCGTATGTGCAACTGGGGCTGGGATATCTTCAGCAAGGTCAGACGGAACGGGCCAAGGCGCCGCTGAAGAAGGCGCTGGAACTCAACAGCTCCGATGCCGACGCCAACGCCGCCCTGGCCCTGGTGTTCCAGACCGAGCTCGAGCCGCAACTGGCCGATGAGTATTACGCCAAGGCGCTGTCCTCGCGGCCTGGAGATGCCCGCATCCTCAACAACTACGGCGGTTTCCTCTACGAGCAGAAGCGCTACAAGGAAGCCTACGCGCGCTTTGAGCAGGCCGCCGATGATAATCTCTACGCTGAGCGTGCCAGGGTGTTCGAAAACCTGGGCATGACGGCGCTCAAGCTCGATGACCGCGCCCAGGCGCTGGAGCACTTCAACAAAGCCTTGAGGCTCGATCGTCAACAACCACGCGCTTTGCTGGAAATGGCTGAGTTGTCTTACGAAGACAGGCATTATGTGCCGGCGCGTGACTATTACGACCGTTTCAGCCAGCTTAGCGAGCAGAATGCACGCAGTCTGTTGCTCGGCACCCGGTTGGCGAAGATTTATGACGATCGCAACAAGGCGGCCAGTTATGGCCTGCTACTCAAAAGACTCTATCCCGGTACCCCGGAATATCAGCAATACCTGTCGGAGCAATGATGAAAGCGGCGCATCCCGAAGTTGTAGCAGCCACTCGCACGAACCCTGGTGAAACCCTGCGCCAGGCTCGCGAGAGCAGAAACTGGTCGCTGCCAGATGTGGCTTTGAGGCTGAACCTCACCTCGACTTCCCTGGGTTATGTGGAAGCGGGCGATTTTGACAAGCTCCCCGGCCATACATTTGCCCGGGGCTACATCCGTGCCTACGCGAAATTGCTGGGCCTGGACCAGGCAGCCTTGGTCAACGATTTCGACCAGTACACCGGCACCGACGGCAAGGGCAGCAACGTCCATGCCCTGGGGCGCATCGAAGAACCCGTGCGCCTGTCCCACAACATCCTGCGCATCGTCAGCCTGTTGCTGCTGGTTGCCCTGATCGGCGGCGGCTTCGTCTGGTGGCAGGATCAGGCGACCCTGCGCGGCAAGGAACCGACCAGCCTGGGCATGGAACACGTCGAAGTCGAAAGCGCCGACGGCACCACCCAGATTCACCCACTGGACGAGCCTGAAGACCAGGCTGCGACCCAGGCCCAGAACAGCACCACCGCGCCGCTGCCGCTCAACAATGTCGAGCCGGCCGCGCCCGCCACCACGACGCCTGCTGCGCCAACCGCGCCTGCGCCGTCCACCACTGCGCCTGCCACGGCCACCGCCACAGCGCCTGCCCACGGCACCGTTGCCAACCCGGCCGCACCGGTTGCGCCTGCGCACACTGCACCTGCACCAACCACTGCGGCGACCGCAACTGCTCCAGCCCCGGCCACTGCGCCTGCGCCTGCAGCGACTGAAACTGCACCGACCCCGGCAGGTTTTGGCCAGGTCCAGATCCAGTTCAGCGCCGATTGCTGGTTCCAGGTCACCGACGCCAATGGCAAGGTCCTGACCAGTGGCCTCAAACGCAGCGGCGACAGCATCAACGTCAGTGGCAAGCCGCCGCTGGCCGTGCGCCTGGGCGTCGCCCGTGCCGCGCAAGTGAGCTACAACGGACAGCCTGTGGACGTCGCACCATTCACCTCGGGCCAGACCGCCCGTATGAAGCTGGGGCAATAAGTCATGCACGGCCAATCTCCGATCAAGCGTCGCGAATCTCGTAAAATCTGGGTCGGCTCCGTGCCGGTTGGCGGCGATGCGCCAATCGCAGTACAGAGCATGACCAACAGCGACACCAACGATGTGGCCGCCACGGTCGCCCAGATCAACCGTCTGGAAGCGGCGGGCGTGGACATCGTTCGCGTTTCCGTTCCGGACATGGACGCCGCCGAGGCGTTCGGCCGCATCAAGCAACTGGTCAAGGTGCCTCTGGTCGCCGACATCCACTTCGACTACAAGATCGCCCTGCGCGTGGCTGAGCTGGGTGTCGATTGCCTGCGCATCAACCCGGGCAACATCGGCCGCGAAGACCGCGTGCGTGCTGTGGTCGATGCTGCGCGTGATCGCGGCATCCCGATCCGGATCGGCGTCAACGCAGGCTCCCTGGAAAAGGACCTGCAGAAGAAGTACGGCGAGCCGACGCCGGCGGCCCTGGTCGAGTCCGCCCTGCGCCACGTCGAACATCTGGAGCGCCTGAATTTCCAGGACTTCAAGGTCAGCGTTAAAGCCTCCGACGTGTTCATGGCCGTTGAAGCCTACCGCCTGCTGGCCAAGGAAATCGTCCAGCCGCTGCACCTGGGCATCACCGAAGCCGGTGGTTTGCGTTCAGGCACAGTGAAATCGGCCGTCGGCCTAGGTATGCTGCTGGCCGAAGGAATCGGCGATACCATCCGTATCTCGCTGGCCGCCGATCCTGTGGAAGAAGTGAAAGTCGGCTACGACATCCTCAAGTCGCTGCACCTGCGTTCCCGTGGCATCAACTTCATCGCCTGCCCGAGCTGCTCGCGGCAGAACTTCGATGTGGTCAAGACCATGAACGAGCTGGAAGGGCGCCTTGAAGACCTGCTGGTGCCGCTGGACGTGGCGGTGATCGGTTGTGTGGTCAACGGTCCAGGCGAAGCCAAGGAGGCCCATGTCGGCCTCACCGGCGGTACGCCGAACCTGATCTACATCGATGGCAAGCCGTCGCAAAAGCTGACCAATGACAACCTTGTGGACGAGCTTGAACGCCTGATCCGCGAGAAAGCGGCCGAAAAGGTCCAGGCCGACGCAGCGCTGATCGTTCGCGGCTAACCCGTTTTCAAGGAATTTTTGTGAGTAAGTCTCTGCAAGCCATTCGTGGCATGAACGACATCCTGCCGGACCAGACGCCACTGTGGCGCTATTTCGAGGGCACCGTGGCCGGTCTGCTGGATAACTACGGTTATCGCCAGATCCGCATGCCGATCGTCGAGTTCACCGACCTGTTCAAGCGCTCCATCGGCGAAGTCACCGACATCGTCGAAAAAGAGATGTACACCTTCGCCGATCGCAACGGCGACTCGCTGACCCTGCGCCCCGAAGGCACGGCAGCCTGCGTGCGCGCGGTGCTGGAACACGGCATCACCGGCGGTGGCCAGGTGCAGAAACTCTGGTACATCGGCCCGATGTTCCGCCACGAGCGCCCGCAGAAAGGCCGCTATCGCCAGTTCCACCAGATTGGTTGCGAAGTGTTCAACCTGGACGGCCCGGACATCGACGCCGAGCTGATCGTGCTGACCTGGCGCCTGTGGGGCCTGCTGGGCATCCGCAACGCCGTCAAGCTCGAACTCAACAGCCTGGGCACCAGCGAGGCCCGTGGGCGCTATCGCGAAGCGCTGGTCGAGTACCTCTCGGCCCGCCATGACCAACTGGACGAAGACAGCCAGCGCCGCCTGAAGACCAACCCGCTGCGCGTGCTCGACACCAAGCACCCTGAAACCCAGGCCGTGCTGGTCGATGCACCCAAGCTTGCGGACTACCTGGACGAAGAATCGCGGGTTCACTTCGAAGGCCTCAAGGCGCGTCTGGACGCTGCCGGCATTCCTTACGTGATCAACCCGAAACTGGTTCGCGGCCTGGATTACTACAGCAAGACCGTTTTCGAATGGGTCACCGACCAGCTCGGCGCCCAGGGCACCGTGTGCGCGGGCGGCCGTTACGACGGTCTGGTCGAGCAGATGGGCGGCAAGCCCACCACCGGCGTCGGTTTTGCCATGGGCATCGAGCGCCTGGTGCTGCTGCTGGAAACCCTGGAGCAGGTCCCGGAAGAAATCTCGCGCACCATCGACGTTTACGTCTGCGCCTTCGGCGAAGCCGCCGAACTGGCCGCACTGGCGCTGTCCGAGCGCCTGCGTGACCAGGCGCCGAACCTGCGCCTGCAGGTCAATGCCGGCGCCGGCAGCTTCAAGAGCCAGTTCAAGAAAGCCGACAAGAGCGGTGCGTTGTACGCGCTGATCCTGGGCGATGAAGAACTGGCGCGCAAGGAAGTGGGCGTCAAGCCTCTGCGTGGTCAGGGCGAACAACAAAACATTGCCTGGGATGCTCTGTCCGAGCACTTGGCCACCTGCATTGCGCAGGGTTGAAGCCAGGCCAGGCCTGATAACAAGCAGAATTAGCGAATAGGAGTGTTGGGGTGTCGAATACTGATGATGAGCAGTTGGCCGCGGTCAAGGACTGGTGGCAGCGTAACGGCAAGCCCCTGGTCACTGGTGGCCTGCTGGCAGTGATCGTTGTGCTGGGCTGGCAAGCCTGGCATCGCTATCAGAACAACCAGGCGCAAGGCGCTTCGGCCCTGTATCAGCAATTGCTGGAAACAGCCCTGACGCCAAGCGGCCAGGCCGATGCTGGCCAGGTGGCCCAGATCGCCGGCAAGCTGAAAAGCGATTTCGGCGGCACTGCCTACGCCCAGTACGGCAGCCTGTTCGTGGCCAAGGTGGCTGTCGACACCGGCAAGCTGGACGACGCGGCGAGCGAATTGAAGGCCGTCAGCGACAAACCGGCCAACCCGACGCTGGGCGAGATCGCCCGTCAGCGTCTGGCCCGTGTACTGGCGGCGCAGAACAAGGCTGACGAAGCCCTGAAACTGCTCGACGGCGACGCTGACAAGGCGTTCGCCGCCAGCCGTGAAGAACTGCGTGGCGACCTGCTGGTTCAGTTGGGTCGTACCGACGATGCCTACGCTGCATACAAGAAGGCCAAGGCTTCGCTGTCCGAGCAATCGGCAGTGGGCGGCCTGCAAATGAAGCTCGACGATCTGGCGAAAGGGGATGCGTGACGTGATTCGTTGGAAACATGCGGCAGTGCTGGCTCTGGTCGTTCTGGCCGCGGGTTGCAGCAGCAACAGCAAAAAGGAATTGCCTCCTGCGGATCTGGTCGACTTCAAACCCGAAGTGACCCTGCAGAAACTGTGGAGCCGCTCGGTCGGTGATGGCCAGGGCGACATCTACAACATGCTGGTTCCGGCCATCGACGGCGAGCACATCTACGCCGCCGACGCCAATGGTCTGGTCATGGCCATCGACCGCAGCAACGGCGACGTGCTGTGGAAGAAAGAAATCGAACAGCCTGTTTCCGGCGCCGTGGGCGTAGGTTCCGGCATGGTCATGCTCGGCACCCTGCGTGGCGAAGTGATCGTGCTGGACCAGTCCACCGGCGAGCAGAAGTGGAAGGCCAAGGCCACCAGCGAAGTGCTGTCGGCTCCTGCCACCAACGGTGACGTGGTCGTCGCCCAGACCCAGGACGACAAGGTCATCGGCTACGATGCCGCGACCGGCAACCAGCGCTGGATCTACGAAAGCAGTCCTGCGGTGCTGACCCTGCGCGGTACCGGCGCACCGATCGTCACCGGCCAGCTGGCCGTTGCCGGTCTTTCCACCGGCAAGGTCGTGGCGCTGGACACCAGCAACGGCGTGCCTGTGTGGGAGCAGCGCGTAGCGATTCCACAAGGTCGCTCGGAGCTGGATCGTGTGGTGGATATCGACGGTGGTCTGCTGTTGTCCGGCAGCACGCTGTATGTCGCCACCTACCAGGGTCGCGTTGCGGGCCTGGAGCTGCAGAGCGGCCGCGTGCTGTGGCAGCGTGATGCATCGAGCTACTCGGGTGTCGCCCAGGGCTTCGGCAGCGTCTACGTTTCCCTGGCCAGCGGCACTGTGGAAGGCGTCGACGAGCGTTCGTCAACTGCACTGTGGAGCAACGACTCGCTGGCCCGTCGTCAACTGGGCTCGCCGGAAGTGTTCTCCAGCTACGTGGCGGTCGGCGACATGGAAGGCTATCTGCACCTGCTCAGCCAGGTCGACGGTCACTTCGTCGCCCGTGAAAAGATCGACAGCGACGGCCTGCGTGCCCGCCCTCTGGTGTCGGGCAACACCATTTACGTCTTTGGCAACAGCGGCAAGCTGGAAGCCCTGACGATCAAGTGATGGCTGTCTATGCTTGGGGAGGCCGGTGACCGGCGTTCCCCTCGCGGCCCCGCCTGACGGGGCTTGCGGCACTTCGGGTGCCGCCCCGAACTCCGGCCGCTGCCTTGCAGCGGCTTTTGTATTTTCTGAAATAACGAAGTGGAGAGCCGCATGGTTCCCGTAATCGCCCTGGTGGGTCGACCGAACGTCGGCAAGTCCACCTTGTTCAACCGCCTGACCAGGAGTCGCGACGCCATCGTCGGTGACTTGTCCGGTCTGACCCGCGATCGCCAGTACGGTGAGGCCAAGTGGCAAGGGCGTTCCTACATTGTGATCGACACCGGCGGTATCTCCGGTGACGAGCATGGCATGGACGAAAAGATGGCCGAGCAGTCGCTGCTGGCCATCGAAGAAGCCGATGTCGTGCTGTTCCTGGTGGACGCCAAGGCCGGCTTCACCGCTGCCGACCAGATGATTGGCGAGCACCTGCGCAAGCGCAACAAGACCTCGTTCGTGGTCGCCAACAAGGTCGACAACATCGACCCTGACATGGCCCGCGCCGAGTTCGCCCCGCTGGGCATGGGCGACGCGATCCCGATCGCCGGTGCTCACGGTCGCGGCATCACGCAGATGCTGGAAGTCGCGCTGAGCCGTTTCCCCAAGGACGCCGACGAAGTCGAAGAAGGCGAAGAAGAGGAAGTCGCCGAGGGCGAGGAAGCCAAGCGCATTCCGGGCCCGGGCGAGAAAGACGGCATCAAGATCGCCATCATCGGTCGTCCGAACGTGGGCAAATCCACGCTGGTCAACCGCATGCTGGGTGAAGATCGGGTCATCGTCTATGACCAGCCCGGCACCACCCGCGACAGCATCTACATCCCGTTCGAACGCAACGACGAGAAGTACACGCTGATCGACACCGCCGGTGTGCGCAAGCGCGGCAAGATCCACGAGGAAGTCGAGAAGTTCTCGGTGGTCAAGACGCTGCAGGCGATCAAGGACGCCAACGTGGTGATCTTCGTCATGGACGCCCGCGAAGGCGTGGTCGACCATGACCTGAACCTGCTGGGCTTCGCGCTGGAGGCCGGTCGTGCGCTGGTCATCGCGCTGAACAAGTGGGACGGCATGGAGCCGAGCGAACGCGACTACGTGAAGACCGAACTGCAGCGTCGGCTGTTCTTCGTCGACTTCGCCGACATTCACTTCATCTCCGCGCTGCACGGCACCGGCGTCGGCAACCTGTACCAGTCGGTGCAGGCCTCGTTCAAGTCGGCGGTCACCCGCTGGCCGACCAGCCGCCTGACCCAGATTCTCGAAGACGCCGTCAGCGAGCACCAGCCACCGATGGTCAATGGCCGCCGGATCAAGTTGCGCTACGCTCACCTGGGTGGTGCGAACCCGCCGCTGATCGTGATCCACGGCAACCAGGTCGAGAAGGTGCCCAAGTCGTACATTCGTTACCTTGAGAACACCTATCGCCGCGTGCTCAAACTGGTCGGTACGCCGATCCGCATCGAGTTCAAGGGTGGCGAAAACCCGTACGAAGGAAACAAGAACACGCTGACCGACCGCCAGGTCAACAAGAAGCGTCGCTTGATGTCGCACCACAAGAAGGCCGAGAAGAAGCGCAAGGACAAGCGCTGATTCTGTAACGGACTTTCTTCGAAAAGGCGCCAATGGCGCCTTTTTTTGTGCTTGTCATTCGGGCTATCCTGCGGGTTCCCCTGCCGTTCTTGAGTGGGGTGTGGAGCAGGAAAACCCTATGATCACCAGCAAATTACCGAATGTTGGCACCACCATCTTCACCGTGATGTCCCAGCTTGCAGCCGAGACCGGGGCGATCAATCTTTCCCAGGGTTTTCCCGATTTCGACGGGCCCGACGCACTGCGTGAGGCCCTGTGCCGCCACACGATGGAAGGCCACAACCAGTACGCGCCCATGGCCGGCCTGCCTGCGTTGCGCGAGCAGGTGGCCGCCAAGATCGCCCGTTCCTACGGCCGCCAGGTCAATCTCGACAGCGAGATCACCATTACCCCCGGTGCGACCCACGCCATTTTCTGCGCCATCCAGACCGTGGTGCGGCCAGGTGATGAAGTCATCGTCTTCGATCCGAGCTACGACAGCTACGAGCCTTCGGTGGAACTGGCCGGTGGCCGCTGCGTGCACGTCCAGCTCACCGACGGCGACTTCTCCATCGACTGGGAAAAGCTCGGCGCCGCCTTAAGCCCGCGCACCCGCATGATTATCATCAACAGTCCGCACAACCCCAGCGGCGCGCTGATCACCCGCAGCGAGCTGGACAAGCTGGCCGCGCTGATTCGCGATCGGGATATCTATCTGGTCAGCGACGAGGTGTACGAGCATCTGGTGTTCAATGGCGTGAAACACGCCAGTGTGCTGGCCCATGATGAGCTGTATCAGCGTGCGTTCGTGGTCAGTTCCTTCGGCAAGACCTACCACGTCACTGGCTGGAAAACTGGCTACCTGGTGGCGCCGCCCGCGCTGACCGCCGAGATGCGCAAGATTCACCAGTTCGTCGGCTTCTGTGGCGTGACGCCCTTGCAGTGGGCGCTGGCGGATTTCATGGCGGCATGCCCCGAGCATGTCGAGGAGTTGCCTGCGTTCTATCAGGCCAAGCGCGATTTCTTCTGCGACCGCCTCGAGGCTTCGCGTTTCAGCTTCACCCGCGCCAGCGGCACCTACTTCCAGCTGGTGGACTATTCGAAGATCCGCCCGGACCTCAACGACGTCGAGATGTCACTGTGGATGACCCGCGAGCATGGCGTGGCCAGCATCCCGATTTCAGTGTTCTACCAGAATCCGCCCGAAGGCCAGCGTCTGATTCGCCTGTGCTTTCCCAAGCGTGAGGAGACGTTGCTCAAGGCAGCGGAAAAACTATGCGCGATCTGAGTCAATTGCCCAACCTGAACATCGCCCTGGTGCAGACCACGCTGGTCTGGCACGACTGCAAGGCCAACCACGCCCACTTCGAGGAGTTGCTCGACCAGGCCCAGGGTGCTGATCTGGTGATTCTGCCGGAGATGTTCACCACCGGTTTTTCCATGGATTCCGAAACCCTGGCCGAGCCTGAGCACGGTGTCACTGCCAAATGGCTGCTCAACCAGGCCAAGCGTATCAATGCCGTGGTCACCGGCAGCGTGATCGTTCGCGCCGCCGACGGCAGTCATCGCAATCGCCTGCTGTGGGCGCGGCCGGACGGCGAGTTGCTGCATTACGACAAGCGCCACCTGTTCCGCATGGCTGGCGAGCATGAGCATTACAGCCCGGGTGACAGGCAGGTGCAGTTCGAGCTCAAGGGCTGGCGGATTCGTCCGCTGATCTGCTACGACCTGCGCTTCCCGGTCTGGAGCCGTGGTTCGCAAGACACCGACCTGCTGCTGTACACCGCGAACTGGCCGGGAGCCCGTCGCCAGCACTGGAACCGTCTGTTGCCTGCCCGGGCTATCGAGAATCTGTGCTACGTCGCGGCGGTCAATCGCATCGGCACGGATGGCAAAGGCTTTGCCTACACCGGCGACAGCCAGGTGCTGGACTTCCAGGGCGAGAGCCTGCTGAACATCGGCGAGGCCGACGGCGTGTTCCATGTCAGCCTGTCTGCCGAGAGCCTGGCGGCGTACCGGCAGCGGTTCCCGGCATATCTCGACGCTGATACATTCGAGATACACTAAGTGCATGGAGTTTGCGGGGTGTGCGGTCGATAGCGGTTGTACCAAAACAGGAGATCGGTATGACCACCATCAGTACATCCTCATTGAGTGCCTACACCAGCAGTTTCACCGTAGCGGTCAAGAAAGACACCACGACCACCGACGCCACTGACACTGACAGCTCGACCACCGCAGCCGCCTCGACCACTTCCGCTTCTCCAGCGGGCGGGGCGGGTGGGGCGGCCGGTGCTGGCGGCGCAGGCTCAAGCTCTGATTCCTCCAGCGAAAGCGAGCAGGCCATCGAGAAGCTCGAGCAGCAGATCAAGGAAACCGAGAAGCGCCTGCAAGAGCAGGAGCAGCAACTGGCTGCGGCTCAGGCGAGCAAGGGTTCCGATGAAGAGAAAGCCCAGCGGGTAATGGCCATTCAAGGGCAGATTTCCACTACTACCGCCAGCCTGGCGACCCAGGAAGCGGCGCTGGTTCAATTGCAGAAATCCGGCAGCATCAACACCACCGCCTGACGAACGCTTGAAGAAGCACTCCATGGCCAACGCCGTGGGGTGTTTTCGTGCGTGCTCGATCAGTGGACTTCAGTTCTTTGTAAGCCGGCCGATACAAAGGGCACTGAAAAAGGAGTTCATCATGACAACGATCAATGTCGGTGGCCTGAGCGCTTATCCCAGCGTTTTCACGGCTGGCTTCAAGAATGACGAGTCCACGAAAGACGACTCGGTGAAGGTGGCGGCTGACCTGAGCACAGCTGTTGCGCCGAGCAAGCCTTCGACCGTGGGCACCACCACGCGCGAGCAGATGATCAAGCAGATTCAGGAACAGATCAAAGAAGTGCAGAAACGGCTCCAGGAACAGCAGAAACAACTGGCGGCGATTCAGCACAGCAAACTGGCGGAGCAGGACAAGGCCGCGCAGGTGTCGGCCATTTCGCAGCAGATTGCCAACACCACGTCACAATTGATGGCGTTGCAGGCGTCGTTGCTGGAGCTGATGAAAGGCTCCGTCAACACTACCGCCTGACCGATCCGCATCCACAAAAAAGGCCCTGAAGCGTTTGCGTCAGGGCCTTTTTTATCGCCTCAAGATCGCCCCGCGGGCAAGCCCGGCTGCTACGGGATGTGGGCGTTCACAGATCTATCGACCACCTCAACACCCGTAGCAGCACGGCTTGCCGGCGGGGGCGTCCTTGAGAACGCCCCCGGCCATCAGGCAGCTTTGGCGGCCACTTCTGCCTGGATCAAACCACGGTTCAGCGCACTGAACAGCGCCTTGAAGCTCGCAGTAGTGATGTTTTCATCGATGCCCACGCCGTGTACCGCACGGTCGCCGTTCACGCGCAACTCGATGTAGGCAGCGGCCTTGGCTGTGGTGCCCGCACCGATGGCGTGTTCGTTGTAGTCCATGATCTCCACCGGAACCGGCAGGCCGGCGACCAGTGCTTCCAGCGCACCGTTGCCCTTGCCGCGCCAGTGCAGGTTGCTCTCGCCGTCACCTTTGCCAGTGACCTCGACTTCCACCGCACTGTGGCCGTTCTCTTCCTGCAGGCGATGGCTGACCAGCGCGTACGGCTTGTTGGCTTGCAGGTACTCGTTCTTGAACAGCGAGTAGATCTGCTGCGCAGTCATTTCCAGGCCCAGACGGTCGGTTTCACCCTGAACCACCTGGCTGAACTCGATCTGCATGCGACGAGGCAGGGAGATGCCGTATTCCTGTTCCAGCAAGTAGGTGATACCACCCTTGCCAGACTGGCTGTTCACACGAATCACCGCTTCGTAGCTGCGGCCGATGTCTGCCGGGTCGATCGGCAGGTACGGCACTTCCCACAGCGCATCTTCTTTCTGCTGGGTGAAGCCCTTGCGAATGGCGTCCTGGTGCGAGCCGGAGAACGCGGTGTGAACCAGGTCACCGACGTACGGATGACGTGGGTGAACCGGAATCTGGTTGCACTCCTCGACGACCTTGCGCACGCCGTCGATGTCGGAAAAGTCCAGTTGCGGGTTCAGACCCTGGGTGTACATGTTGAGGGCAACAGTCACCAGGTCGACGTTACCGGTGCGCTCGCCGTTGCCGAACAGGCAGCCTTCGACGCGATCGGCACCGGCCATCAGGCCCAGCTCGGTCGCGGCAACGCCGGTGCCACGGTCGTTGTGGGTGTGCAGGCTGATGATGACGCTGTCACGACGGTTGATGTTGCGGCAGAACCACTCGATCTGGTCGGCGTAGATGTTGGGCGTCGCCACTTCAACGGTGGCCGGCAGGTTGAGGATCACCTTGTTCTGCGGCGTGGCGTTCCACACTTCGATCACGGCGTCACACACTTCCTTGGCGAAATCGAGTTCGGTGGCGCTGAAGGTTTCAGGCGAGTACTCGAACTGCCACTGGGTTTCCGGCTGCTGGGCGGCGTATTTGACGAACAGCTTGGCCGCGTTGACCGCGATGGCCTTGATGCCGTCCTTGTCCTGGTTGAACACGATGCGACGGAAAGAAGGGGAGGTGGCGTTGTACAGGTGAACGATGGCCTTCTTGGCGCCACGCAAGGATTCGAAGGTACGGGCAATCAGGTCTTCACGGCCCTGGGTCAGCACCTGGATGGTGGTGTCGTCCGGGATGTGGCCATCTTCGATCAGGGTACGCACGAAGTCGAAGTCGGTCTGCGAGGCCGCAGGGAACGAGGCTTCGATTTCCTTCACGCCCACCTGCACCAGGGTTTTCCAGAAGCGCAGTTTCTTGACCGAGTCCATTGGCTCGATCAGCGATTGGTTACCGTCGCGCAGGTCAGAGCTGCACCAGATCGGCACTTCGGTGATGGTCTTGGAAGGCCAGGTGCGATCAGGCAGGTCGATGACAGGAAACGGACGGTACTTCTTCGAGGGATCTTTGAGCATGGTCATGTGAATAATCCTTTTTGTACTCAGGGCCGAGAGAAGGCGGCCAACCGGTTGTTACGAATAGAGGGGGCGAGGCACCGCAATTCAACCTGGCAGTCGTGCACTGACGAGACTGAGGCAGCGATGTTGACGCAGCAGGATGAGGGTTTGAGCGGTTTTCATAGGTCCAACCGTAACCAATGGGGTGAAAGCTGGCAAGTAGTTGGAAAAAATTGGGAGGAAATGTCGAGAATGGGTGTTTTAGGTGATCTGCTAGCGAATTTCGGTGTGAGATTGAGATTTTATTGCCGGACATATTTAGTCCGCGCAACTCAATCATGTAGGAGCGCGCTTGCCCGCGACCGCAGTGTGTCAGGTTAATCATCCTGGATGACACACCGCGGTCGCGGGCAAGCGCGCTCCTACAGTTCGGTGTTACGGCTGGAAGGCGTTAATAAAAATTGCCGGATCCACTCGCGCATCGTTCAGGCTCACGTTCCAGTGCATGTGCGGCCCTGTCGCACGCCCCGTCGAACCCACACGCCCGACCACACCACCACGAGCCACGGCGTCCCCGACCTTTACGTCGATCTTCGACATATGGCAGAACATGCTGATAAAGCCCTGGCCGTGATCCACGAACACCGTGTTGCCATTGAAGAAGTAATTGCCGATCAGGATCACCTTGCCGGCTGCTGGCGATTTGATCGGCGTGCCCGCCGGCACCGCGAAGTCCAGACCTGCGTGGGGGTTGCGCTCTTCGCCATTGAAGAAGCGGCGCACGCCGAACTTGCTCGACAGCGGGCCATCGACCGGTTTGTCCAGCAACAGGTTGCTCGGCGTAACCGGGCTGAAACTGCGATAGGCGCGAACCTGCACGTCCAGTTCCTGCTCGATACGCTTCAGATCATCCGGATTCGGATTGACCTGGCGCTGATTCTTCAGGGTGATGTGCTGCTCGGGGTATTTCTTGTTGCCCACGCTGAACGGCAGGTTGCGACCGCCGCTGCTGACCTGCTGTGAGGTGCCCGGTTTGACGCTCAGCGGGATGCCGACAATCGCCAGCCAGCGCGCGTCCTGATCCTTGACCACCAGCACCGGTTTGCCTTGGAACGTGGCCTTGGGCGCTTGCGCCGACGTGCCCAGATCGACCACGGCAACGCCACCCGGCACGGGCTTGTTCAGCAGGCGGGAAATGTAGCTGTCAGCATGGGCCGGAAGCGCCAGGCACATCGCCAGCGCAGCGCCAGCCAGAGAGCGGGAAATAAAAGGCAGCATCGATCAATCCAGAAGAGAAAGGGTGACGGGCGTCAGGTGGTTGTCTTCCACACGCACTTGCAGTTCGCCCTCGGCCAGCTTCGCGGTCAGGCGTTGCCCGGTTTGCGTCTGTTCGGCCGAGCGAATGGCCCTGCCGCGATCATCCAGCAGAATGCTGTAGCCACGGCCAAGGGTCGCCAACGGGCTGACCACGTTCAGCGTCTGCACCTGGCTTTGCAGTTGCAGGCGGCGGGTCTTGATATTTTCCTTTATGGCCCGGGGCAGGCGCTCGGCCAGCACATCCAGGCGCTGGCGCAGGAAGGCCAGGGTACGCCCCGGGTGCTGCGCGGCCAGCCGGCTCTCCAGATGGCCCATGCGCACCTGGCGTTTGTGCATCTGCTGCTCGAAGGCGCGACGCATGCGCATGTCCAGATCATCCAGACGCTGGGCACGCTGACGCAGACGCTCGCCGGGATGGCGCAGGCGGCGGGAGATGCCGTCCAGCCGCAGCTTCTCGCGCATCAGACGATCCTGCATGCGGCTGACCAGGCGCCGTTGCAAACTGTCGACGCGCCGATGCAGGTCGCTGGAATCCGGGGCCAGCAGTTCGGCGGCGGCCGAGGGCGTGGGGGCGCGCACGTCGGCCACGAAATCACTGATCGAGACATCGGTTTCGTGTCCGACCGCGCTGACGATGGGCGTCACGCAGGCATCGATGGCGCGGGCCACGGCCTCTTCGTTGAAGCACCACAGATCTTCCAGCGAACCGCCGCCACGGGCCAGAATCAGCGCATCGAAGCCTCGGGCATCGGCGAGCTTGAGCGCGCGCACGATCTGGGCAATCGCCTCGCGGCCTTGCACGGCGGTGGGGATCAGGGTCAGCTCGACCTGCGGCGCACGGCGGCGGAACACGCTGATGATGTCGCGGATCACCGCGCCCGTGGGCGAACTGATGATGCCGATGCGCTGCGGATGCAGGGGCAGGGCGACCTTGCGTTCGGCGCTGAACAGCCCTTCGGCGTTGAGCTTGTCCTTCAGGGCATCGAACGCCATCCGCAACGCGCCATCGCCGGCGGGCTCCACGGTGTCGAGAATCAGCTGGTAATCGCCGCGCCCTTCGAACAGCGAAACCTTGCCGCGCACTTTGACCGCCAGGCCGTCCTTGAGCACCTGCCGAACCCGCGCCGCATTGCTGCGAAACAGCGCGCAACGCACTTGGGCACCGCTGTCCTTGAGGGTGAAGTAGACGTGGCCCGAGGCCGGGCGCGACAGGTTGGAGATCTCGCCCTCGACCCAGATGTTCGAAAACACATCTTCCAGCAGCACGCGCGCACGGCCGTTGAGCTGGCTGACAGTGAGGACTTCCCGGTCAAGGCCGAGTCTTGCGAAGGGGTCTTTGATCATGGCAGGCATGATAAAGGCATTGCGGGCTAGCCCACCACCGTTGTCACGCTTTTGCCCGTGTAGGAGCGCGCTTGCCCGCGATTGCGGTGTGTCAGGTTCAACGCCGTCAATGTCACACCGCAATCGTCCGCATGCGGCCCAGACCAAGCGCGCTCCTATATTATCCTCCCCGCACCGTACCCCTTCCAAGGAGGAAACAATGCTCGCCGCGCTCAACGACCTTTCGGTCGCCTTCGACCAATTGGGCCTGACCCCGACCGACTGGCTGTTCATCGAAGCCGGCGTCATCGCCGCTTACCTGGTCTTCGCCATCGCAGGCTTCGGCACGGCGCTGGTCGCAGGCCCGGTGCTGATCCACTTCATGCCGCTGTCGCGGATCATCCCCCTGCTGGTGATGCTGGATTTTCTCGCCGCATTCAGCCACCTGCTGCCGTCGCGGCAATCGGTGGTGCGCTCAGAGCTGTTTCGCATGGTGCCGTGCATGGCGGTCGGCTGCACCCTGGGCGTGCTGTTTCTGCTCAACCTCAAATCCGACGTCCTTCTATTAATGATGGGCCTGTTTCTGATCGGTTATTCGGTCTACAGCCTGGCCGTGAAAGTGCGTCCGACCCAGTTGTCTGCCGCATGGTCGATTCCCATGGGTACCACGGGCGGGCTGTTCGGCGCGCTGTTCGGCAGCGGCGGCTTTCTCTACGCGATCTACCTCAACGGCCGGCTGACCGACAAGGTCCAGGCCCGCGCCACGCAGAACGCGCTCATCAGTTGCAGCACCATCGTGCGTCTTAGCCTGTTCGTGATCACTGGCGTTTACGCGCAGATGTCCCTGCTGGTGCTGGCGGTCTGTCTGTTACCGGCGATGATCGTCGGCTCGTGGGTGGGGCGGCATCTGGTCATGCGCATGTCGCGGGAGATGTTCGTGCGCTTGGTGACCTGGATGGTGCTCATCAGCGGCATCACCCTGATCGGTCGCTACCTGGCCGGTTAAGGTCAATACTTGACGTGACCGGCGCGGGCATTAAGCTGCGCGCCCCGATTCAATGTCAGTGGCAGGCCCGTCATGAACACCCAGAGCATCATCGTCCCGCAAATCTCCAGCTTTCCGGCCCACGAAGCCAAGGCCCGGGCGATCCTGCGCTGGCTGGTGAAGCTGGACGTGGTTGAAGAGTCGCTGACCACCTGTGGGCGCAGCTTCAATCGCATGGCCTACGCGATTGCCCCCGGCGCTCGGCGTTTTGTCGAGAATCCCGACGCGCTGCCCTATGGCCAGGCCATCAACGGGCTGGAGATCGTGCTCAAGCGCTGCATCTACACCCCGCAGCAGGGGTTCAAGGAGGAGGCGGGGTGCCCGGAGTGCCGGCGCGAGATCGGCGAAGCGCTGTTTGACAGCCTCGAAGAATGGACCCCTAAGCACACCGACAACTTCATGTGCCCCGAGTGTCGCTTCGAAGACGACATCAACGGCTTTCTGTTTCTCGACCCCTGCGGCTTCTCCAACCTGGGCTTCATCTTCAATAACTGGCTGGATGCAGGCTTCAAACCGGCGTTTCTCGAAGAATTCGCCGAGCGGCTGGATCGCCCGGTGTCGTGGGTCAAAGTCCGTCTGTAGACAGGTTTTCGGTCGATAGCGAGCAACTATCAAGAACATTATCAAATTGCCTGATCTTTACATTGAGCAAGGGCAGGTGTCTGGGTATAATGGCGCGCTTCCATTTTCCCGCTCGGGAGCCCAGCGATGCTGCGTATCAGCCAAGAAGCCCTTACATTCGACGACATTCTCCTTGTGCCCGGTTATTCCGAGGTGCTTCCCAACGAAGTCAGTCTGAAAACCCGATTGACCCGTGGCATCGAACTGAACATCCCCCTCGTTTCCGCCGCTATGGACACCGTCACTGAAGCCCGTCTGGCAATCGCCATGGCTCAGGAAGGCGGCATCGGCATCATCCACAAGAACATGACCGTCGAGCAGCAAGCTGCCGAAGTGCGCAAGGTCAAGAAGTTCGAAGCGGGTGTGGTCAAGGATCCTATCACCATCGAGGCGGATGCAACGGTTCGTGACCTGTTCGAACTGACCCGTCTGCACAACATTTCCGGCGTACCGGTCCTGCATGACGGCGAACTCGTCGGCATCGTGACCTCCCGTGACGTGCGTTTCGAAAACCGTCTGGACGTGCCTGTCCGCGAAGTGATGACGCCTAAAGAGCGCCTGGTCACTGTCCGCGAAGGCGCCGACAAGAACGAAGTGCGCGAGCTGCTGCACAAGCATCGCCTTGAAAAAGTCCTGATCGTCGACGGCAAGTTCGCGCTCAAGGGCATGATGACCGTCAAGGACATCGAAAAAGCCAAGGCCTACCCGCTGGCCAGCAAGGACGATCAAGGTCGTCTGCGCGTCGGCGCTGCCGTCGGCACCGGTAAAGACACCGGCGAGCGCGTCACCGCCCTGGTCGCAGCCGGCGTTGACGTCATCGTCGTCGACACCGCCCACGGCCACTCCAAAGGCGTGATCGACCGCGTTCGCTGGGTCAAGCAGAACTTCCCTGAAGTGCAGGTCATCGGCGGCAACATCGCCACCGGCGCTGCCGCTCGCGCACTGGTCGAAGCCGGCGCTGACGGCGTCAAAGTCGGTATCGGCCCAGGCTCCATCTGCACCACCCGCATCGTTGCCGGTGTCGGCGTGCCGCAGATCAGCGCCGTCGCCAACGTGGCCGCTGCACTGGAAGGCACCGACGTTCCCCTGATCGCCGATGGCGGCATCCGTTTCTCCGGTGACCTGTCCAAGGCCATCGTGGCCGGCGCCTCGTGCGTGATGATGGGTTCGATGTTCGCCGGTACCGAAGAAGCACCGGGCGAGATCGAGCTGTTCCAGGGCCGTTCCTACAAGGCTTACCGCGGCATGGGTTCGCTGGGTGCGATGTCCCAGGCGCAAGGCTCCTCGGACCGTTACTTCCAGGATTCGTCGGCAGGTGCCGAGAAGCTGGTGCCGGAAGGCATCGAAGGCCGTGTCGCCTACAAGGGTTCGCTGTCTGCCATCATCCATCAACTGATGGGCGGCCTGCGTTCTTCCATGGGCTACACCGGCAGCGCCGACATTCAGGAAATGCGCACCAAGCCTGAATTCGTCCGCATCACCGGCGCCGGCATGGCCGAATCCCACGTCCACGACGTACAGATCACCAAGGAAGCGCCGAACTATCGCGTAGGTTGATCTGAAATACGCCTGATCTTTCAGGCGTATTTCTGGAATTCTGTAGCGGGGCTGTTCATTACAGCCCCGTCTTGTTTCTGATTTTCGACGAGAATGACTCATGGCCCTCGACATTCACGCCCACCGCATCCTGATCCTGGACTTCGGTTCCCAGTACACCCAACTGATCGCCCGTCGCGTTCGCGAGATCGGTGTCTACTGTGAGCTGCACCCTTTCGACATGGACGACGAAGCGATTCGCGAATTCGCTCCCAAAGGCGTCATCCTCGCCGGTGGTCCCGAGTCCGTACACGAAGCCAACAGCCCGCGCTGCCCGCAAGCCGTGTTTGACCTGGGCGTTCCGGTTTTCGGTATCTGCTACGGCATGCAGACCATGGCCGAGCAGCTGGGCGGCAAGGTCGAAGGCTCCGAGCTGCGTGAGTTCGGTTACGCCCGTGTCGACGTGGTCGGCAAGAGCCGCCTGCTCGACGGCATCGAAGACCACGTCGACGCCGACGGCCTGCTGGGCCTGGACGTCTGGATGAGCCACGGTGACAAGGTCACTAAACTGCCGTCCGAATTCCACATCCTCGCCAGCACCCCAAGCTGCCCTATCGCCGGCATGGCCGACGACGCCCGTGGCTACTATGGCGTGCAGTTCCACCCTGAAGTGACCCACACCAAGCAGGGCGGTCGCATCCTGTCGCGCTTCGTGCTCGACATCTGCGGTTGCGAAGCACTGTGGACCCCTTCGAAGATTGCCGAAGACGCCATCGCCCAGGTTCGCGCCCAGGTCGGTACCGACAACGTCCTGCTGGGCCTGTCCGGCGGCGTCGACTCCTCGGTTGTCGCGGCCCTGCTGCACAAGGCCATTGGCGACCAGCTGACCTGCGTTTTCGTCGACAACGGCCTGCTGCGCCTGCACGAAGGTGAGCAAGTGATGGCCATGTTCGCCGAGAACATGGGCGTCAAGGTCATCCGCGCCAACGCCGAAGAGCAGTTCCTCAGCAACCTGGAAGGCGAAGCCGACCCGGAGAAGAAGCGCAAGATCATCGGCCGTACCTTCATCGACGTGTTCGATGCAGAGTCCACCAAGCTGCACAACATCAAGTACCTGGCCCAGGGCACCATCTACCCTGACGTGATCGAGTCCGCTGGCGCCAAGAGCGGCAAGGCTCACGTCATCAAGTCGCACCACAACGTGGGCGGCCTGCCGGAAGAGATGAACCTGAAACTGGTCGAGCCACTGCGCGAACTGTTCAAGGACGAAGTCCGTCGTCTGGGCCTGGAACTGGGCCTGCCGTACGACATGGTCTACCGCCATCCGTTCCCGGGCCCGGGCTTGGGCGTGCGCATCCTGGGTGAAGTGAAGAAGGAATACGCCGACCTGCTGCGTCGCGCCGACCACATCTTCATCGAAGAACTGCGCAAGGCCGACTGGTACCACAAGGTCAGCCAGGCCTTCGTCGTGTTCCAGCCAGTGAAGTCGGTTGGCGTGGTCGGCGACGGCCGCCGTTACGCCTGGGTCGTCGCACTGCGCGCCGTCGAAACCATCGACTTCATGACCGCACGCTGGGCGCACCTGCCATACGAACTGCTGGAAACCGTCAGCGGCCGTATCATCAACGAAATCGACGGCATCTCCCGCGTCACTTACGACGTGTCGAGCAAGCCGCCGGCGACGATTGAGTGGGAATGATCGGGCGTCCGGCATTGCCCGGCACGATCTAGCAAGAAATGCCCTGGAGCCCGCTTAATTGCGGGCTTTTGGCTTTTTGGGTCTGGCAATCCAGACCTTCTTTTGAACAGTTCAGGGATCGAATGAACACTGCACTAGTGTTTCCGTTAGCAATCACTTTCGCGTGGTACTGACAGCATCAGCCAGTTGCTGAGCTCAAGAGAGCATCAACGCTCAGAGCGACTCACTCCGATCAATGAGCTATTGCGGCTGCGGTGAAGTTGGCCAGCACGTCGATGCTGTCGAAGATCGCGCCCTACACGCCGCTATAGCTGCTGATCGCTTTATTCAACGCCGCAACTGATCAAGAATCATCAGGTGAACAGGCATGTCCACTTTAACCATATGTTCTAGATCAGCCTTCCCGCCAATACACAGTGCAGGCTCAAATGCGTACATCTCATCTTCACCCACGGGCCCAAGTTTCTGCACTGCACGCTGGAAGAGGGGCTTGCCTTGATTATCTTCAAAATCGAGACTTTCTCGGCTTGAGGAACCAAGGAAAATCCCTAGTGTTCTGTCTGGGTGGGGGTTGGGTTTGTGTAACTGGTTTTTCAGCGCGACGATGCCGCCTGCCAGGCTTGAAATCGTGATTTTGCGCTGATACCGCTCTCCCCAGGCATACAGCGAACCAAAGGCATCTCTGGCGATGACATGGTAGTTATCGATTTCCTCAAGGCCGCTGCCTTGCAGCCAGCTATCAAGCGTTGCCTTGTGCGGCGCTGGATCGACGATCCAGAACAACCCGTCGGCATAAGAGCACCACCCCTCGTTCTGCCAGTAACCCAGCAGGGCGTCCGGCAAGATGGATCGGTACCTGTCGATACTTGATCCGGGCACTTCTCGACGGGTGTTTGCTTCACCCAGGTTGTCGATAAGCGACTGAAAAAATTCGTCTCTCAATTTTGACGTCCTCTTAGTAACTCCAGCCTGACGTTCATCTTCGCCTCCCCGGAACCATTGGCGATGGCTGAAGACACGGCTCCATCCAAACCTTTCAATCGGCTCGGCCAACTGCCTCCGATCGAGGAGTTGACCAATGAGTCGCCCATTCTGACAGGCTCGGGACTGAACCAGCCACCTGCTACCATGTCCGGGTCGTGCAACGCGGCCAGGTGGGAGCGAATCGCCTTGGCTGGACGTGCCTTTAGCGTCCTGCGTGACGCATGTAGGGCCTGAGCAGGTAACAATTTGTGACGCCAAGGTCGGGCTTGAGATCAGGCACCCGCTTAAGGTTTTGCCGATGCGCCTGTATCCTGTTCGCGCTTCGTACCGGTTCGCATATGCGTTGATCATCGCTTTCAGAGTCCCTCACATGTCTTTCACCCGTCGACAAATTCTCGGAGGCCTTGCCGGTCTTGCCATTGTTGGCCTGGGCGCCGGTGGTGCATCACGATACTGGCTGGGTCGCACCGGGCCGGGGGAGGGGCATGATTACGAATTGATCGCGGCACCGCTTGATGTGGAGTTGGTGAGCGGGCATCAGACGCCTGCCTGGGCGTTTGGCGGATCGGCCCCGGGCACGGAGCTGCGGGTGCGTCAGGGCGACTGGTTGCGGGTGCGGTTCATCAATCACCTGCCGGTGGAGACGACCATTCATTGGCATGGCATTCGTCTGCCGCTGGAGATGGACGGTGTGCCCTACGTCTCGCAGTTGCCGGTCAAGCCGGGCGAGTATTTCGATTACAAATTCCGCGTTCCGGATGCGGGCAGCTATTGGTATCACCCCCACGTCAGCAGCAGTGAGGAACTGGGGCGTGGGCTGGTGGGGCCTTTGATTGTCGAGGAGCGCGAGCCTACGGGTTTCCTGCATGAGCGCACGGTGAGCCTCAAGAGCTGGCACGTGGACGAGCAGGGCGCGTTTACCGAGTTCAGCATCACCCGGGAAGCCGCGCGTGAGGGCACGGCGGGGCGGTTGTCGACCATCAATGGCGTGCCCCAGGGCGTGATCGAATTGCCCGCCGGGCAGATCACCCGGGTGCGGATTCTCAACCTCGACAATACCGTGACCTATCGGCTTAACCTGCCGGATGCCGAAGCGATGATCTATGCGCTGGACGGCAACCCGGTCAAGCCGCGCCCGCTGGGCAAGGATTACTGGCTGGGGCCGGGGATGCGCATCTGTCTGGCGATCAAGGCGCCGGCGGCGGGTGAGGAGTTGTCATTGCGCAACGGCCCGGTGCGGCTGGGCACTTTCCGTTCTGTCGCCAACAACGACGCAGCCACTGACTGGCCGCCTGAGTTGCCCGCTAACCCGGTGGCCGAGCCTGATCTGGCCAACGCCGAGAAGCTGAATTTCAATTTCGAATGGGCGGGCGCGGTGTCGGTCAATACCGATAACGGCAAGCCGCCGAGCCTGTGGCAGATCAACGGCCAGGCCTGGGACATCACCGACAAGACCTGCGCCGACCGGCCCATCGCCAGGCTTGAAAAGGGCAAGAGTTACATCTTCGAACTGAAGAACATGACTCAGTATCAGCACCCCATTCACCTGCACGGCATGAGCTTCAAGGTGATCGCGTCGAATCGCAAAGAGGTGATCCCTTATTTCACCGACACCTATCTGTTAGGACGAAACGAGCGCGCACGGGTGGCGCTGGTAGCGGATAATCCCGGCGTGTGGATGTTCCACTGCCATGTGATCGATCACATGGAGACCGGTCTTATGGCAGCTATCGAGGTTTCTTAATGCGGCAGCCGCAAATCATTGATCGCAGCCGCGATCAGCATTTCATGCGCGAGGCCCTGGCCCTGGCCGCCGAAGGGGCGATGCTGGGCGAGGTGCCGGTGGGCGCGGTAGTGGTGCACGATGGCGTCATCGTCGGGCGGGGCTACAACTGTCCCATCAGCGGCAATGATCCCAGCGCCCATGCAGAAATGGTCGCCATTCGCGACGCCGCCCAGGCGCTGAGCAATTACCGTCTGCCGGGCAGTACGCTGTACGTGACGCTGGAGCCGTGCAGCATGTGCGCGGGGCTGATCGTGCATTCGCGTATTGGCCGGGTGGTGTATGGCGCTACCGAGCCCAAGGCCGGCGTGGTGCAGAGTCAGGGGCAGTTCTTTACCCAGCCGTTTCTCAACCATCGGGTGCTGTTCGAGGGCGGCGTGCTGGGGGAGGAGTGCGGGACGATACTGAGTGAGTTTTTCAGGATGAGACGGGCGAAGGGCTGAGGGATCACCTCAGGTGGCGCATCAAACACCGTCCCTGTAGGAGCGCGCTTGCCCGCGACGGCGTTCATCCAGACACCGCTGCATTGACTGACCCACCGCAGTCGCGGGCAAGCGCGCTCCTCCAGGGCATTTGCAGATTCTAGAGAGGTGCCTTGTCTTCCGGCGGCTTGGTCTTGTCGACGCCCGGCACGTGCAGGGCGCCTTCGGCCACCTGGCTGCCTTCGAGCTGCGGCTGGGTCACCCAGGTCAAAATGTCGTAGTAGCGGCGGATGTTGGCCACGAAGCTGACCGGCTCACCGCCACGGGCGTAGCCGTAGCGGGTCTTGCTGTACCACTTCTTCTGGGAAAGACGCGGCAGCATCTTTTTCACGTCCAGCCATTTGTTCGGGTTCAGGCCTTCGTTTTCAGCCAGCTTGCGGGCGTCATCGAGGTGGCCGGTGCCGATGTTGTAGGACGCCAGCGCAAGCCAGGTGCGATCAGGCTCCTGAATCGAGTCGTCCAGTTGCTCTTTCACGTAGGCAAAATACTTGGCGCCACCCTGGATGCTTTGCTTGGCGTCCAGCCGGTTGGACACGCCCATGGCCTGCGCGGTGCTCTGGGTCAGCATCATCAGGCCACGCACGCCGGTCTTGGAGGTCACGGCCGGTTGCCAGAGTGATTCCTGGTAACCGATGGCGGCCAGCAGGCGCCAATCGACCTGCTCCTGCTTGGCGGCGGCCTGGAAATGCTTCTCGTATTTGGGCAGACGTTCCTGCAGATGCTGGGCAAAGGTATAGGCGCCGACATACCCCAGAACGTCCACATGCCCGTAATAGCGGTCCTTGAGCCGCTGCAGCATGCCGTTCTTCTGCATCTTGTCGAGGAAGGTGTTGATCTCGTTGAGCAGGCTGTTGTCGTCGCCCAGCGCCACGGCCCAGCGTTGATCGCGGCCATCGCCCAGGTCGAACGCCACGCGTACGTTCGGGAAATACACCTGGTTCATCGCCAGTTCGTTGGAATCCACTAGGGTCAGATCGATCTGCCCTTCATCGACCATCCGCAGCAGATCGACCACTTCGACCTGATCGGACTCTTCATAGTTGATGCCGGGGTACTTCACTTTCAGGGCCGCCAGCTGCTCGGCGTGGCTGCTGCCCTTGAGCACGAGGATTTTCTTGCCCACCAGATCGCCAGGGTCGGTCGGGCGGTTCTGGCCATTGCGGTAGATGACCTGCGGCGTCACTTCCAGATACGAATGGGAGAAGCGCACCTGTTTGGCGCGGTTCTCGGTGCTGACAAGGCCCGCTGCCGCCAGTACCGGGCCGCCGGGTTTGTTCATCTGGTCGAAGAGGTCGTCCAGGTTGTCAGCGGTTTCGATCTTCAGTTCGACGCCCAGATCGTCGGCGAAGCGCTTGACCAGTTCGTATTCGAAACCGGTTTCACCGTTGCGATCCTGGAAATAAGTGGCCGGGCTGTTGCGAGTGACAACGCGCAGGACGCCATCCTCCTTGACTCGTTCCAGTGTGTTGGGTTTTTCAACACAGGCACCGAGCAGCAGGAAGATTCCGGTTGCGATGAGCCACTTGGCGCAGCGTGGGCGGAAATCCGATGGGGAAAACATCGGTGCAGTATACGCAAAGCGCCGTTGCCGCCATATCTCGACAGCGATGATTGCGTCTGATAGAGCAGTAGGATTTTTTACCAATTCGGCACGGCAAACGGCAAACCCCGATATTCGGGTGCGTCCGGCCCATGGTTTCGGGTGCTGAAAGTGACGGTTTAGGCTAGAATGCGGGGCCTCAAAGCACACCCCCTTCCCTGAGGCTGTCCCGACGATGTTGATCCTGCGTGGTGCTCCCGCTCTTTCCGCCTTCCGCCACAAGAAATTACTTGAGCAGCTGAACGAAAAAGTTCCGGCTGTCAGTGGCCTGTACGCTGAATTCGCCCACTTCGCCGAGGTCACCAGCGCGCTGACCGAAGACGAGCAGCAAGTGCTTGCCCGTCTCTTGAAATACGGCCCGAGCGTGCCGGTTCAAGAGCCTCGCGGTCGTCTGTTCCTGGTGCTGCCGCGTTTCGGCACCATTTCGCCTTGGTCGAGCAAGGCCACCGACATCGCCCGCAACTGCAGCCTGACCAAGATCCAGCGTCTTGAGCGCGGCATTGCCTTCTATGTAGAAGGCCAGTTCAGCGACGCCGAAGCGCAACTGATCAACGACAGCCTGCACGACCGCATGACCCAGCTTGTGCTGGGCAAGCTGGAAGACGCTGCCAGTCTGTTCAGCCATGCCGAGCCCAAGCCGCTGACCGCAGTGGACGTGCTGGGTGGCGGTCGCGCCGCGCTGGAAAAAGCCAACGTCGAACTGGGTCTGGCCCTGGCCGATGACGAGATCGACTACCTGGTCAATGCATTCATCGGTTTGAAGCGCAACCCGCACGACATCGAACTGATGATGTTCGCCCAGGCCAACTCCGAGCACTGCCGCCACAAGATTTTCAACGCCAGTTGGGACATCGACGGCCAGAGCCAGGAAAAAAGCCTGTTCGGCATGATCAAGAACACCTACCAGATGCACAACGAAGGCGTGCTGTCCGCTTACAAGGACAACGCTTCGGTCATCGTCGGTAGCGTCGCCGGCCGCTTCTTCCCGAACCCTGAAACCCGCCAGTACGGCGCGGTGCAGGAGCCGGTGCACATCCTGATGAAGGTCGAGACGCACAACCACCCGACCGCCATCGCTCCGTTCCCTGGCGCCTCCACCGGCTCCGGCGGCGAGATTCGCGACGAAGGCGCAACCGGTCGTGGCGCCAAGCCTAAGGCTGGCCTGACCGGCTTCACCGTTTCCAACCTGAACATTCCGGGTTTCGTACAGCCTTGGGAGAAGCCATACGGCAAACCCGAGCGTATCGTCACCCCGCTGGACATCATGATCGAAGGCCCGCTGGGCGGCGCTGCGTTCAACAACGAATTCGGTCGTCCGGCCCTTACCGGCTACTTCCGTACCTTCGAGCAGTCGATCAACACCCCGCACGGCGAAGAAGTCCGTGGCTACCACAAGCCGATCATGCTGGCCGGTGGCATGGGCAACATCCGTGCAGAGCACGTGCAGAAAGGCGAGATCACCGTTGGCGCCAAGCTGATCGTGCTCGGCGGCCCGGCAATGCTGATCGGCCTGGGCGGCGGCGCGGCATCCTCCATGGCCACCGGCGACAGCTCGGCGGACCTGGACTTCGCATCGGTCCAGCGTGAAAACCCTGAAATGGAGCGTCGTTGCCAGGAAGTGATCGACCGCTGCTGGCAGCTGGGCGACAAGAACCCGATCGCCTTCATCCACGACGTGGGCGCGGGCGGTCTGTCCAACGCCTTCCCTGAGCTGGTCAACGACGGCGGCCGTGGCGGTCGTTTCGAACTGCGCAACGTGCCGAACGACGAGCCTGGCATGGCGCCGCTGGAAATCTGGAGCAACGAGTCCCAGGAACGTTACGTTCTGGCCGTCAGCGCCCCTGACTTCGAACGCTTCAAAGCCATCTGTGAGCGCGAGCGCTGCCCGTTTGCCGTGGTCGGTGAAGCCACCGAAGAGCCGCAACTGACCGTGACCGACAGCCACTTCGGCAACAGCCCGGTGGATATGCCGCTCGAAGTGCTGCTGGGCAAAGCCCCGCGCATGCACCGTTCGGCCACTCGCGAAGCCGAACTGGGCGACGATTTCGATCCGAGCACCCTGAGCCTGGAAGACAGCGTTCAGCGCGTGCTGCGTCACCCGGCGGTGGCGAGCAAGAACTTCCTCATCACCATCGGCGACCGCAGCATCACAGGCCTGGTCAACCGCGACCAGATGGTCGGCCCATGGCAGGTGCCGGTGGCTGACGTTGCGGTCACCGCGACCAGCTTCGACGTCTACACCGGTGAAGCCATGGCGATGGGCGAGCGCACGCCGCTGGCCCTGCTGGATGCTCCGGCGTCCGGCCGCATGGCGATTGGCGAAACCCTGACCAACATCGCAGCGTCGAGCATCGCGAAGATTTCCGACATCAAGCTGTCGGCCAACTGGATGTCCGCAGCCGGTCACCCGGGCGAAGACGCGCGTCTGTACGACACCGTGAAAGCGGTCGGCATGGAGCTGTGCCCTGAGCTGGGTATCACCATTCCGGTGGGCAAGGACTCCATGTCCATGAAGACCCGCTGGAACGAAGAAGGCGCGGAAAAAACCGTCACATCGCCGCTGTCGCTGATCGTCACCGGCTTTGCGCCCGTCACCGACATTCGCAAGACCCTGACCCCGCAACTGCGCATGGACAAGGGCGAAACCGACCTGATCCTGATCGACCTGGGCCGCGGCCAGAACCGCATGGGCGCCTCGATCCTCGCCCAGACCCACGGCAAGCTGGCCAACGCCGCGCCGGACGTCGATGACGCCGAAGACCTCAAGGCGTTCTTCGCCGTGATCCAGGGCCTCAATGCCGACGGTCACCTGCTGGCCTACCACGACCGTTCCGACGGCGGCCTGATGGCAACTGCGCTGGAAATGGCTTTCGCCGGCCACTGCGGTCTGAACCTGGAACTCGACACCCTGACCGGCAAGCGCGAAAAAGTCGCCGCCATCCTCTTCAACGAAGAGCTGGGTGCAGTGATTCAAGTGCGTCAGGATGCAACCCCGGTGGTGCTGGCCCAGTTCAGCGCTGCGGGCCTGGGTGAAGACTGCGTTGCGGTGATCGGCAAGCCGGTCAACAACAGCGAAGTCAGCATCAGCCTGAACGGCGAACAACTGTTCAAGGGTGATCGCCGCCTGCTGCAACGCCAGTGGAGCGAAACCAGCTACCAGATCCAGCGCCTGCGCGACAACGCCGACTGCGCCGATCAGGAATTCGACGCCCTGCTGGAAGAAGACAACCCGGGCCTGAGCGTCAAGCTGGGCTACGACGTCAACGACGACATCGCCGCGCCTTACATCAAGAAAGGCGTTCGCCCGCAAGTGGCGGTCCTGCGCGAGCAGGGCGTGAACGGCCAGGTCGAAATGGCCGCTGCATTCGACCGCGCAGGCTTCGCCTCGGTTGACGTGCACATGAGCGACATCCTCGCTGGCCGTGTCGACCTGAACGAGTTCAAGGGTCTGGTCGCCTGCGGTGGCTTCTCCTACGGTGACGTGCTCGGCGCCGGCGAAGGCTGGGCCAAGTCGGCACTGTTCAACAGCCGCGCCCGCGATGCGTTCCAGGGCTTCTTCGAGCGTACCGACAGCTTCGCCCTGGGCGTGTGCAACGGTTGCCAGATGATGTCCAACCTCAGCGAACTGATCCCGGGCAGCGAGTTCTGGCCGCACTTCGTACGCAACCGCTCCGAGCAGTTCGAAGCGCGCGTGGCCATGGTCGAGATCCAGAAGTCGGCGTCGATCTTCCTGCAAGGCATGGCCGGTTCGCGCATGCCGATCGCCATCGCCCACGGCGAAGGCCATGCGGAATTCAAGTCGGCCGATGCACTGCTGGAAACCGACGTCTCCGGCACCGTGGCGATGCGTTTCGTCGACAACCACGGCAAGGTCACCGAAACCTACCCGGCCAACCCGAACGGCTCGCCGCGCGGTATCACCGGCCTGACTACCCGCGACGGTCGCGTCACCATCATGATGCCGCACCCCGAGCGCGTGTTCCGCGCGGTGAACAACTCGTGGCGTCCTGATGAGTGGGCTGAAGATGGCGCCTGGATGCGGATGTTCCGAAACGCGCGCGTCTGGGTTAACTGATAGGAGATGTACAAGCTCGCCTTCTTCGTGCCACCTGGCCACGTGGAGCAGGTCAAGAGTGCACTATTCGCCGCCGGTGCGGGGCGGATAGGTGCTTATGACAGCTGCTCATGGCAGGTGCTGGGTCAGGGCCAGTTTCGCCCGCTGGACGGCAGTCAGCCGTTCATTGGGCAAACCGGGCAGATCGAGCAGGTTGAAGAATGGAAGGTCGAGCTTGTCGTCGCCGATGAGTTGATCCGCGAGGCGGTGGCAGCCCTCAAAAGCAGCCACCCCTACGAAACCCCGGCTTACGAAGTGTGGAAGCTGGAAGATTTCTGATGTCCGGCGCAAACCCTCTGTAGGAGCGCGCTTACCCGCGACGGCGGTGTGTCATTCGACGCAGCAGCGTCGGTTGGAATGCCGTCGCGGGCAAGCGCGCTCCTACAGTGGTCGGTGTTAAGTCCAATCCACTGCCATGCCAATCAGTTCAGGTAATGCCTGATAAAGCTGCGAAACAGGTCCAGTCCGTTTTCCGTGAGGATGCTTTCGGGATGGTACTGAACGCCCTCGATTGGCAGCGTACGATGACGAATCCCCATAATGTAGCCATCGTCGGTTGACCTCGAGGTCACCTCCAGACAGTCCGGCAAGCCTGCGTCTGCGATCATGAGGGAGTGATAGCGGGTTGCGTTGATCGATAGACCCTCGGTGTGGCCATAAATACCCTTACCATCGTTTTCTATCTGACTTACCTTGCCGTGCATGACGCGAGGGGCGCGGCAGACCTGAGCCCCAAACGCCAGCCCCAAGGCTTGATGGCCGAGACAAACGCCTAGCAGCGGCAGGCGGTGCTCGAAATGCCGGATGAGTTCGACGTAACCGACATCCGCCGGGTGGCCAGGCCCAGGGCCAAGCACGCAAAAGTCAGGTGCGAAGTCTTCGATCCGCTGAATGAGATCATGCTGGTCATGGCGCTCGACACGAGTTTCCAGCCCAAGCTGCTCAAGGTATTGGCTGATGATAAAGACAAAACTGTCGTAGGCATCAATCAAGAAAACTTTCACAGTGCGATCTCCTTTCCGGTCACTGCACGGTAAACGGAGCCCATCTTGTATAACGTTTCTTTCCACTCCATTTCGGGCGTCGAGTCGGCTACGACACCTGCGGATGCGCGCAGGCAGTAGATGCCTTGATCATGCACGGTGGATCGAATGCACAGCGCCGTATTGACGCTGCCATCGAACCCGATCAGTCCAAGGGCGCCTGCATAGATGCCTCGCCGGTTGCTTTCCAAGGTTTCGATCAGCTCCATCGCTCTGACCTTGGGAGCGCCCGACATCGTCCCGGCCGGGAATGAGGCCTTCATCACGTCGTAGGCATCCATGCCTGGGCGCAGCAACCCCCGAACATTCGAGACCATGTGGTAAAGGTGCGAATACTCCTCGATCAGCATGAATTCATCGACCTCCAGGGATCCTGGCTGGCAGACTCTTCCTATGTCATTGCGACAAAGGTCGATGAGCATGAGGTGCTCCGCGCGTTCCTTTTCTGAACGCGTCAGTTCCAACACCAGTTCGGTGGAATCGACGTTAGGCCTTTTACCTACGGTCCCGGCGATCGGGCGCATTTCGATCAAGTTGTCCTTGATCCTGACGAACAGTTCAGGGCTCGCACCGATCAGGTCGATCCCGCCGACGTGTGCCAAGTACATGTAGGGCGACGGATTGCGCATGCGCAGGCTCTTGTAGACATCGAAAGGCGTGATCTTGGAACGAATGCGGATCTCGTGACCCAGCTGAATCTGGTAAACATCCCCGGCTCGTATGTGCTCCATGGCCACTTCTACCCGACGCTCGAACTCTTCCGGGGTGACCGTGCGGGTTTCTTCGAAGACTTGTGGATAGTCAGGGTGTTCCTGCGGACTGACCGGATTTTCGGCCTGTAGAAAAGGGTAGTCTGCCAGTCCGCGTGTCTTCCATAGGGGGTGATTATTGATCAGGGTTTCGACAGTCCCATCGCTGTGGAAGTAGAGCAGTGTCTGGTAAACCGACAGAGCAATGAGTGGGTAATCGTGAGTCCGCTCCGTCAAATCAGGCAGGCGTTCGATCAACCGCACGCTGTCGTATGAGAAGTAACCGAAGTACGCAAGACTTTGCAGCTTAGTCGGAGTCGGCTGGAACAGGCTCTGAATGTATCGGAGTAGGTTCCAGGCTGCTTCGCTGTCGGGCAATTCGATCTGCTGCTCGGGGCCGATCTTCAAACCGTGCTGGTGCAGGCAGTGGTACAGCTGTTCGCAAAGTGCAGGCTGGCCGCGCAAGCGTGCCTGTCTTTCATCGATGCACACTTCAAAGAGTGGCTCCATGCCAATGATCGTCGCCCTTAGATCACGGCTGGGTCCTGAAAGTGACTCAAGAATGAATACCGACTGTGGGCCTAATTGCGCAAGCGCATGCGTATATACACCAAGTGCATCAGTTGTTTGACGATCTTCGTGACGAAGAACATCTATATTAAGAATATTATTGTTCACAGATAATTCCGGTTTTAGTTTGCAGTGTTGTCGGTGCTTTCTCTAGAAAGCACTAAAAGATAAGCGGTGCAGTATCTGGGGTTAGCCCAATACTGATGGTCTTGATTTCAGCCGATTGCCGTCACTACCACACCGAACATACCCTTGATAGGCATGCCGACGGGTAGCAACAGTGCTTCAGACGCGGATGCCGGGTTCGGGAAAAAGATCAAGAGCACTTGGTAGACAGCAGGTATCTGCTTGTTGAGGATTAGCGACGCCAGATATTACTTTTGAAGATGGCCAGGACGGCACGACAGCAGCGAGTGTGGGTATTGTGCGGGGAGTGTGGCTCAGAAATATAATAATACATTTTTAGACATCCCAGTCTTGGCTACTAACTGAGGTGTAGGGCCGCAGTGATTTGAAAGTAGCAGTGTGGTCGTGGGGTGTCAATCGCAATGAATGAATTACATGTGATGCATTGCAGTATTACGTAACAAGGTTTGAACTCGTGCACAACTCTGAAATGCAGCAGCTATGTAACTGGAAGTTTTGACCTTGATATGTCGATCAATTGCTGATGTCCGGCACAAATCCTCTGTAGGAGCGCGCTTGCCCGCGACGGCGGTGTGTCATTCGACGCAGCAGCGTCAGTTGGAATGCCGTCGCGGGCAAGCGCGCTCCTACGGTGGTCGGTGTTAGTTGGTTGTCACCATCCCCCGCAACGCCTCGCTCAACCCCTGGGCACCTTCCCCCACCAGCACATGCCACACACCACTGCCCAGGCTTCTCACGCCCTGGCATCCCAGCGCTTCCAGTTGGCCGGCGGCCAGTGATTGGCCTTCCTTCAACTGCACCCGCAGGCGCGTCAGCGCGACACATTCCACATCGACTACCGCCTTGCCGCCCAGCGCCTTGAACCACTGCGCGGCCTGACCGATATCCACCGTTTGCTGAGCCAGCGCTTCGGGCTGCGTAACGGGCTGGGCAGATGTCGAGTGTGGCAGGGCTTCACGCAGTTCGTCGGCGATGCTGTCTGCCAGCGGGCCGACCACGATCTGCAGGCTGCCGCCACTGCCCGGGCGCACTACCGCCATCGCTCCCAATGCTTTCAGTTCGGTATCCTTGGCCAGTGTGCGGTCCGCCAGTTGCAGGCGCAGGCGGGTGGTGCAGGCACCGATGCTCAGCAGGTTTTCAGCGCCGCCCAGCGCCTTGATGTAGGCGCCCGCACGGTCGCTCTGCGCGACATGGGCGGTGCTGCTGGACACCTGTTCACGGCCCGGGGTTTTCAGGTTGAAGCGCTTGATGCACTGGTCGAACACCAGGTAATAGACCACGGCGTAGGCAGCGCCCAGCGGCAGTACGCGCCAGCCGTTGGTGGACTTGCCCCAGCCCAGCGCCATGTCGATGGCGCCGCCGGAAAAGGTGAAGCCCAGGTGGATGTCCAGCAGGCTTGCCAGCGCCATGGCCAGCCCGGTCAGCAGGGCATGCAGCACATAGAGCAGAGGCGCCAGAAACATGAAGGCGAATTCGATGGGTTCGGTGACGCCGGTCAGCGCCGAGGTCAGTGCCATCGACAGCAGGATCCCGCCGATCAGCTTGCGCTGGCCCGGCAGTGCATTGCGGTACATCGCCAGGCACGCGGCGGGCAGGCCGAAGATCATCATGGGGAACATGCCGGTCATGAACTGCCCGGCGTTCGGGTCGCCGGCAAAATAACGCGCCAGATCGCCGGTGACCACGCGACCGGTTTCAGGATCGGTGAAGCTGCCGAAGACGAACCACACCAGGTTGTTGAGGATGTGGTGCAGGCCGGTGACGATCAGGATGCGGTTCATCACTCCGAAGAAGAACGCGCCGACGCTGCCGCTCTCCAGCATCAGTTGGCCAAGAGCGTTGATGCCGTTCTGCACGGGCGGCCAGACCAGGCCGAAGACCAGCCCCAGCACCACGGCGGACAGCCCGGTCGCAATCGGCACGAAGCGCCGACCGCCAAAGAACGCCAGGTACTCCGGCAGGGCGATGTCCTTGAACCTGTTGTACAGCCCGCCCGCCAGCAGGCCCGAGATGATCCCGGCCAGCATGCCCATGTCGATGTGCGCGTCGAGCACCTTGAGCGTGGAAGTCATCACCAGGTAGCCGATGGCACCCGCAAGGCCCGCAGTGCCGTTATTGTCCCGGGCGAAACCCACGGCGATGCCGATGGCGAAGATCAGTGCCAGGTTGCTGAAGATCGCGTTGCCCGCCGCGTGGATGATCGCGATGTTCAACAGGTCGGTGTCGCCCAGGCGCAGCAGCAGGCCGGCAATCGGCAGGATGGCGATGGGCAGCATCAATGCGCGCCCCAGCCGTTGCAGCCCTTCGATGAAATGTTGGTACACGGCGTCTCTCCTTGGCGTTCTGTTCTTGTGCTTGTTATTGAGGAGCAGGGGCTCTGTTCAGGCAGATCGCTTGCTCTGGACCTGAGTCTGGAAGGTGTTGCAGGCCGCTCGCACCTCGGCGGCGCTGCCCAGGGTCAGCAGGTGCTGGGCCAGGGCCTGGCATTGGCGGGTATCGAGTTCGCGGACCTGCGCCTTGATCTGACCGACCTGTGGCGGGCTTACCGAAAGCTCGCGCACGCCCAGGCCAATCAGCGCGGCGGTGGCGAGCGGGTCGCTGGCCAGGGCCCCGCACACACCGACCCAACGACCTTTGCTGGCGGCAGCGGTGCAGGTCATGTCGATCAGTTTCAGCAGCGCCGGGTGCATGGCATCGACCCGCGCGGCGAGGCCTGCGTGATCGCGATCCATGGCCAGGGTGTATTGCGACAGATCGTTGGTACCGATGGACAGAAAGTCCGCATGCTCGGCCAGCCGTTCTGCCAGCAATGCCGCAGAGGGTACTTCGACCATCACGCCCAACTCAGGGCGTTCGTGGATGCCGGCCAGTTGCGCGAGTTCGTCGATACGCCGACGCACCGCGATCAATTCGCTGACCTCGGTGATCATCGGCAGCAGAATGCGGCAGCGGCTCAGGGGTGTTACGCGCAACAAGGCGCGCAACTGCTGGTCGAGCAATTCGGGTCGGGCCTGGCCCAGGCGAATCCCGCGCAGGCCCAGCACCGGGTTGGCTTCGGCCGGCAGGGGCAGGTAGTGCAGTTGCTTGTCGCCGCCGATGTCGATGGTGCGGATGATCACCGGCTTCTGCGCGATTGCATCGAGCACCGACTGATAGGCCGCCAGTTGTTCGTCTTCGGTGGGTGCCGCGCTGCGGTCGACGAAGAGGAATTCCGTGCGCAGCAGGCCCACGCCATCGGCGCCATTGAGCTGCGCGTTTTCGGTGTCGGCGCGAGACGCAACGTTGGCGGCAACTTCCACTGCCACGCCATCCTGAGTCAGGGCGGGCAGGTGAGCGCTTTGCTGCTCGCGCTGGCGTTGTTCGAAGCGTTGGCTGCGTAGCGCTTGAATCGCCTGCAGGCGAGTGGCGTCTGGTGCCAGCTCAAGATGACCGTTGTCGGCGTCCAGTACCACTTCCTGTTCCTGCGCTGCGTCGAGCAGATCGCCACCCATGGCCACCAGGCACGGCAGACCCTTGCCCCGCGCCAGAATCGCCACATGGGAAGTGGCGCCACCCTCGGCCATGCAGATACCGCCGATGCCGCACTCGGCCAGCATCAACAGATCCGAGGGCGTCAGTTCGGTTGCGACAACGATAGCCCCGGCCGGCACCTCGACGCAGCGCGCTTCACCCAGCAGGCTCAACAGCACCCGCTGGCGCAGATCGCGGAGGTCGTTGGCGCGCTCGGCCAGCAGCGGGTTGCCCAGTGTCTGCAGATGGTCACACTGAGCCAATACCGCCTGACTCCAGGCGTGGGCCGCGCTCTTGCCCTGGTCGATGGCATCGACGGCGGCGTCCAGCAGGGCAGGGTCTTCGAGCATCGCAAGGTGGGTGGCGAAAATCGTGCTCTGTTCGCCCTGATCGTGATTGAGCGAGGCACTGATTTCTGTGCGAACCTGCACCAGCGCTTCGCTGAGGATCTGCCGTTGCTCGTCCGGGCGGTGGCCGCCGGTGTCTTCGTCCAGTTCGATGGTGCCCAGCCGGAACAGCGGGCCGCTGGCCAGCCCCGGGGATGCGGTGACGCCGGTGAGGATGCCGGGTTCGTTGCTCGAAGCGGCGCGCGGCTGTGCAATAGCAGCGATCCCTTGGGGCTTCTCATCCGGAGAGGGTGTGGACAGCGCCTTGAGCAGCGCCTGCAATGCCACTTCACTGTCGTGACCCAGGCACACCACTTCCACTTCGTCCTGCTCGGCAACGCCCAGGCCCATGAGGCCGGTGACGCTGTCGGTGGAGGCGCTGGTCCCGGCGAAATGCAGCTCGGCATGGCTGGCGAACTGGCGTGCGGTCTGGCGCACCAGCGCCGCCGGGCGGGCGTGCAATCCGCCGTTATGGGCGACGCGAATGGTGCCCCGTGCCTGCTTGGCCCGAGGGTCATGGGCGGAGTCTGAATCATCAGATCGGGCCAGCGCTGCGACGTTAAGTAGCGGCTCGCCCACGTTGACCGTGCCAGAAGCCTGAACAGGGTCGAGCGAGAAGCGGTCGCCATTGAGCAGGATCAGCGCGCTGACCAGGCTGCGGCAATGGCGCGCCACGTGATCCAGATCGAAACGCAGCAATGGCAGACCTTCGCTCACGCGCTGGCCTTCCTTGACCAGGGCTTCGAAACCTTCGCCGCCCAGTTCGACCGTATCGATGCCCACGTGCAGCAGCCACTCGCTGCCGTTGTCGGCGCGCAGGTTGATGGCATGGCGAGTGCGGGCGATGTTGATGACCACGCCGGCAAAGGGCGCGTGCAGCACGTCATCCAGCGGGTCGATGGCCAGGCCGGTACCCATCGCGCCGCTGGCGAAAACCGGGTCGGGAATCTGCGCCAGTGTCAGCAGGGCTCCGCTGAACGGGGCGCTGAACGTCATCTGTTTATTGTTATTCATGACATCGTCCTTGCAGGCATCGGCCGGGGCGGCGTGCGGTCAGTGAGTTTTGGTGACTTTGCTCAGGTGGCGCGGCTGGTCCGGGTCCAGGCCCCGGGCCTGCGCCAGTGCAGCGGCCATCACGTAGAAGCTTTGAATGGCGAGAATCGGATCGAGGGCCGGGTGGTCGGCGCAGGTCAGCGTCAGGTCACGTTCGGCAATGTCGTCGGGCGCAGCCAGCAGCACGGTGGCGCCGCGCTCGCGCATGTCGGCGGCGAGCGCCAGCAGGCTGGCCTGTTCGGCACCTCGGGTGGCGAAGATCAGCAGCGGGTAGTGGTCGCCCACCAGCGCCATCGGGCCGTGGCGCACTTCGGCGCTGCTGAAGGCTTCGGCCTGGATGGACGAGGTTTCCTTGAATTTGAGCGCCGCTTCCTGGGCAATCGCGAAACCTGTGCCGCGGCCAATGACCATCAGCCGCTGACAGTCGCGCAGCGCATCGACGGCGGCGGACCAGTCCTGACGCGCCGCAGCCTGCAACTGGCCGGGCAGGGTGCGACCGGCTTGCAGCAATTGCGCGTCCTGCTGCCAGTGGGCGACGAGGCGGGCGCTGGCGCTCAAGGTCGCGATGAAGCTCTTGGTCGCGGCGACGCTCAGTTCAGGGCCGGCGCAGAGTGGCAGTACGCATTCGCAGGCCTGCTCCAGGGGCGAGTCTTCGGCGTTGACCAGGGCCACGGTGAGCGCGCCTTGCTGGCGCAGTTTCTCCATGCTGCCGACCAGATCCGGGCTTTGCCCCGACTGTGAGAAGGCGAAGGCGGGCTGGCCCTGCACCCGCATGGGCGAGTCGTGCAGGGTGACCACCGACATCGGCAGCGACGCCACTGGCACGCCCGTCAGTTGCATGGTCAGGTAGGCGAAGTAGCTGGCCGCGTGGTCGGAACTGCCGCGCGCCACCGAGACGATCACCTTTGGCTCACTCTGGCGCAGGCGTTCGGCTACAGCGATCAGGCGCGGTTCCAGCACGTCCAGTTGGCGCTGGATGACATCATGGGAGGCAAGTGCCTCATCAAGCATTCTTGAGTTCAATGGTTTCTCCTTCAACCATGACGGCGGTCAGTTTCAGATCGCGATCCAGATAAACGGCGTCGGCCCAACTGCCTTTTTCCAGCCGGCCACGTTCCTGAATACCCAGGTAATCCGCAGGAAATTGCGACAGGCGCTGTGAGGCTTCACTCAATGGCAGGCCGATCTTCACCAGATTGCGCAGCGCCTGGTCCATGGTCAGCGTGCTGCCGGCCAGGGTGCCGTCGGCCAGGCGCACACCGCCCAGGCATTTGGTGACGGTGTGGCTGCCCAGTTTGTACTCGCCATCGGGCATGCCGGTGGCGGCGGTGGAATCGGTGACGCAATACAGGCAGGGGATCGAGCGCAGCGCCACGCGGATGGCGCCGGGGTGCACATGCAGCAGGTCGGGAATCAGTTCGGCATAACGTGCATGGGCCAGCGCCGCACCAACGATGCCAGGCTCGCGGTGATGCAGCGGGCTCATGGCGTTGTATAGGTGGGTGAAGCTGCTGGCGCCTGCTTCCAGCGCCTTGACGCCTTCTTCATAGCTGCCCAGGGTGTGGCCGATCTGCAGGCGCACGCCGCGGCTGGACAGGGTCTTGATCAGTTCCACATGCCCGGCGATTTCCGGGGCGATGGTGATGACTTTGATCGGCGCGCGCGTGAGGTAATCATCGACTTCACCCAGCAGCGCGGCGTGGGCATGGTTAGGCTGCGCGCCGAGCTTTCCGGGATTGATGTAGGGCCCTTCCAGATGCACGCCCAGCACGCGGGCGGTGCCCGGTTGGCGGGTTTCGCAGAAGCCACCCAGCGCACTCAGCACCTGGCTGATTTCATGGGCCGGCGCGGTCATGGTGGTGGCCAGCATCGATGTGGTGCCGAAGCGCAGGTGGGTGCGGGCGATGGTGGCGAAGCTGTCGGCCCCTTCCATGATGTCCGCGCCGCCACCGCCGTGCACGTGCAGGTCGATGAAGCCCGGCAGCAGGTACGGCAGGTCGTTCGCAGCGGGGTCGCACGGCACGCCGTCGATCTGCGTCACGCGACCGTCCTGGTGATTCAGGCGGCCGCGAATCCAGCCGTCAGGGGTAAGGATGTTGAAGTCGGACATGCTGGCTCCGTGGTCAGGCGCTCAACGCCGCAGTTCGGCGACGAAGTCGTAGTAGTCGTCGCGGCAATAGGTGTCGGTCAGCTCGATGGGGGTGTTGTCCGCCAGATAGCCGATACGGGTCATCAGCAGCATCGCGGTGCCGGTTTCGATGCCCACCATCGCCGCCATTTCCTCGGATGCGTTGATCGCGCGGATGTGCTGCAGGGCGCGCACCACGGGACGCCCGATCGAATCGAGATGGGCATAGAGTGAATCGCCAATCGCCTCGGGTTCAGGCAGGAGGGCTGCAGGGAGTGCACTGAGCTCGACGGCCATGACGATGCCGTCGGCCTTGCGCAGGCGTTTGAGCCGCGCGACTTTCTCGGTGGGCGACAGGCCGAGGCGGATAAGTTCTTCGTGGGTCGGCAGGGCGATGTCACGCTCAAGCCACTGGGAGCTGGGGGTGAAGCCTTTGAGCCGGAGCATTTCGCTGAAACTGGAAAGGCGCGACAAGGGTTGTTCCAGGCGCGGCGTTATGAAGGTGCCCGAGCCCTGGCTGCGTCGGATCAGGCCCTGCTCCAGCAGGATTTCCAGTGCCTTGCGCGCGGTGACGCGGGAAATGTTCAGGGTTTCGCTGAGGCTGCGCTCGGAGGGCAGCGCCTGCTCGGCTTTCCACTGACCTGCATGGATGGCCGCTTCCAGGTTGCGCGCCAGTTGCAGATAGAGCGGCGTCGGCTGGCTGTCGTCGGGGCGCAGGGCGAGGATCGAGGTCATGTACGGGGTCCGAAGTGGTTGGAATTATGTTCGGAGAGTGCATCCGAAAGTAATACCACTTGAATACCACGTCAATGACGGGTTCGTCACTGCCCGGTGACAAAACCGTTGCTGTGGCATCGTTCAACTATCTTGCAAACGACACGCCTCGTAGCAGCACGGCTTGCCGGCGGGAGCGGAGTGTCAGCTTGAAGGGATGGATCTGATACACCGCTCCCGCCGGCAAGCCGTGCTGCTACGGGGGGAGTGCGGTGAGCAGTATGGGATGCGGTGCCGCACGAGGATGCGGTGAGCCGTATGGGGGAAGTGCAGGCGAGAAGTGGTGTTAGATTGGTTACGGACGGATCTCGATCATCGTGCCGTCCTTGACCAGGTCCCAGACTTCGCGGATGTCGCTGTTGCGCATGGCGATGCAGCCGTTGGTCCAGTCCAGGGTGTGGAAATACCACTCCGGGTATTCTTCGTTGATCGGCGTGCCGTGGATCATGATCATGCTGCCGGGGTTCACGCCTTCGCGGCGGGCGCGTGCGGAATCGGAGATGTTGGGGTAGGAAATGTGCATCGACAGGTTGAAGGCATCGCTGGTCTTGCGCCAGTCGAGCCAGTAGAAACCTTCCGGTGTGCGCTGGTCGCCTTCCTGCAGTTTCGGGCCCTTGGGCGCCTTGCCCAGCGAGATGCGATAGGTCTTGAGCGGCTCGCCCTTGCTGATCAACTGCAACTGGTGCGCGGACTTGAGCACCAGCACCTTGTCGATGGAGCGCTCGGAAATGTCAGCGGTGTCCACCACCTTGCCGTCGACGAATTTCTGCTCGCTGCCCTTGGGCACGATGGTCTGGGTGAACGCGGCCTGGGACATCGGAGCGACAGACAGACAGGCGAACAGGCATGAAACGGCAAGCAGACAGCGCATCGAAACGGTATCCCTGAAGCCTGCGCGTCGTGGCGCCGGGCTCATGTTATCAAGTGGTCTTGAGTGCAGGTGTAACAGACAGGCAATCGGTATGCACGGGGAAAACTTGATGCCGCCGGTCGTGGAAGAAGCATTCTAGGGTACGCCTGACCGTGTGGAAAGCCAGCTCGGACCAGGGAATGTCAGCTTCGTCGAACAGCTTTACCTCAAGGCTTTCCACGCCGGCAGCGTAATCTTCGCTGGCCATGTTGGCGCGGTAGAAGATGTGCACCTGGCTGATGTGCGGCACATCGATCATCGCGTACAGGTGCAAGTCTTCCAGTACCGCGCAGGCTTCCTCGACGGTCTCCCGGCGTGCGGCCTGCTCGACCGACTCGCCGTTCTCCATGAAGCCCGCCGGCAGCGTCCAGTAGCCCAGGCGCGGCTCGATGGCGCGCCGGCACAGCAGCACCTTGTCGCCCCAGACCGGCAGCACACCGGCCACGATATTGGGGTTCTGGTAATGAATGGTCTGGCAGTGGTCGCACACGAAGCGTGGGCGGCTGTCGCCTTCCGGAATGCGCTGGGTAACCTGTTCGCCACACTGGCTGCAGAATTTCATGTTCGAGTCGTTCCTTGCGTCAGCGGCTATCTTGGCGTGTGGCGCAGGTGTCCGGCAAGGGGGCGTTGCCAGGCAAACCCGACAAACGGCCCGGCCCCCCGACAAGGGCTTGGGCGCGCCGCCGCTTTGGTGCATCATGCCGGGTAGGCAAAAGATCGAGGCTTCCCATGCTGGACGAGCTACTTCGCCGTATAAGCAGCCACACGCCAGGCACCCTGGAGACTGATGCGCGCTTCCCTGAAGCGGCGGTGCTGCTGCCCATCACCCGCGGCGACGACCCCGAGCTGGTCCTGACCCTGCGCGCCAGCGGCCTGTCCACCCACGGTGGCGAGGTGGCGTTTCCCGGCGGGCGCCGCGACCCCGAAGATCCTGACCTGGTGTTCACCGCCCTGCGCGAGGCAGAGGAAGAAATCGGCCTGCCGCCCGGGCTCGTGGAGGTCGTCGGCCCCCTTGGCCAGTTGATTTCCAAGCACGGGATCAAGGTCACGCCTTATGTCGGGGTGATCCCCGATTTTGTCGAATACCGCCCCAACGATGGCGAGATCGCCGCCGTGTTCAGCGTTCCCCTCGAATTCTTTCGCCAGGATGCGCGCGAGCACACCCATCGCATCGATTACCAGGGCCGCAGCTGGTACGTGCCCAGCTACCGCTACGGCGAGTTCAAGATCTGGGGCCTGACCGCGATCATGATCGTCGAGCTGATGAACGTACTGTTCGACAGCGACATCGACCTGCATCGCCCGCCCAGCCGTTCGACCATCCTGACCCTGAAGTCCTGAGCCCTGTTGTCATACCGTGAGCCCCTGCGCTCGACCTGCGGCCGTAGAGCTGCGTCATGAAGGAAGAACAATATGAAATACCGTCTGGGAGACGCCCGCGTCGAAGCTCATCCGCAAAGCTGGATCGCCCCCACCGCGACCCTGATCGGCAAGGTACGCCTGCAGGCCAACGCCAGCGTCTGGTTCGGTGCAGTGCTGCGCGGCGACAACGAGCTGATCGACATCGGCGAGAACAGCAATGTGCAGGATGGCACCGTGATGCACACCGACATGGGCTCGCCGCTGACCATCGGCAAGAACGTGACCATCGGCCACAACGTGATGCTTCACGGCTGCACGGTCGATGACAACACGCTGATCGGCATCAATTCGGTGATCCTCAACGGCGCGAAGATCGGCAAATACTGCATCATCGGCGCCAATTCGCTGATCGGGGAGGGCAAGGTGATCCCTGATGGCTCGCTGGTCATGGGCTCGCCGGGCAAGATCGTGCGCGAACTGACCGAAGCCCAGAAGAAAATGCTCGAAGCCAGCGCCGCTCACTACGTTCATAATGCCCAGCGTTATGCACGTGATCTGGCACCACAGGAAGACTGATGTCCACCGAAAACCCTGCTCATGAAAGACCCGTACGTTCGCCCTGCGTGAACATCTGCGCGCTGGACGACCACGACGTTTGCGTTGGCTGCCAGCGCACCGTGGCCGAGATTACCGGCTGGAGCCGCATGAGCAACGACGAGCGGCGCGCGGTGCTGTTGCTGTGTGGCGAACGGGCGAGAGCGGGCGGGATGATGTTTTCGGTTCGCTGACCCTGTAGGAGCGCGCTTGCCCGCGATGGCGATGTGTCTGTCACATAAATGTTTCAGACACATCGCGGTCGCGGGCAAGCGCGCTCCTACAGAAAGTGACGTCGGCCATCAGTGACCGGCGTCGGCCATCAGACGGCCAGCCAAATCTGCGTCCTTCATGTTAAATTGCGCGCCTTTCTCCCCTGTGGTCGCTCGCACATGCCGGGCTGCCCTCGATATCCGCTCCACGAGGACCTGAGATGACTCAAATCGGAACTCCACTGTCGCCGACCGCGACCCGCGTCATGCTTTGCGGTTGTGGCGAGCTTGGCAAGGAAGTGGTCATCGAACTGCAACGCCTGGGCGTTGAAGTCATTGCCGTCGACCGTTATGCCAACGCCCCGGCCATGCAGGTCGCGCACCGCAGCCACGTCATCAACATGCTCGACGGCACGGCGCTGCGTGCAGTGATCGAAGCGGAGAAACCGCATTACATCGTCCCGGAAATCGAAGCCATCGCCACCGCGACCCTGGTCGAACTCGAGTCCGAAGGCTTTACCGTCATCCCGACCGCCCGTGCCACCCAGCTGACCATGAACCGCGAAGGCATTCGCCGCCTGGCCGCTGAAGAGCTGGACCTGCCGACCTCGCCATACCACTTCGCCGACACCTTCGAAGACTACAAGAAGGCCGTCGAAGACCTGGGCTTCCCGTGCGTGGTCAAGCCGGTGATGAGTTCGTCGGGCAAGGGCCAGAGCCTGCTGAAAACCGAAGCCGACGTGCAGAAAGCCTGGGACTACGCCCAGGAAGGCGGCCGGGCGGGTAAAGGTCGCGTCATCATCGAAGGCTTCATCGACTTCGACTACGAAATCACCCTGCTGACCGTGCGCCACGTCGGCGGCACCACCTTCTGCGCGCCGGTCGGCCATCGTCAGGAGAAGGGCGACTATCAGGAATCCTGGCAGCCACAGGCCATGAGCCCGGCGGCACTGGCCGAATCCGAGCGCGTTGCCAAGGCTGTGACCGAAGCACTGGGCGGCCGCGGCCTGTTCGGCGTCGAGCTGTTCATCAAGGGTGATCAGGTGTGGTTCAGCGAAGTCTCGCCGCGCCCCCACGACACCGGCCTGGTGACCCTGATTTCCCAGGATCTGTCGCAGTTCGCACTGCACGCCCGCGCCATTCTCGGCCTGCCGATCCCGCTGATCCGTCAGTTCGGCCCGTCCGCTTCTGCGGTGATCCTGGTGGAAGGCACTTCGACCCAGACCGCTTTCGCCAATCTGGAGCAGGCCCTGAGCGAGCCAGACACCGCGCTGCGCCTGTTCGGCAAGCCGGAAGTCAACGGCCAGCGCCGCATGGGCGTGGCCCTGGCGCGTGACGAGTCCATCGAAGCGGCCCGCGCCAGGGCGACCCGCGCGTCCATGGCGGTCAAGGTCCAGTTGTAAGCGACACTGCTGCCGGGTCAGTCTCGACCCGGCAGCGACCCCTAGCTGACGGTCCGGGTGTGTTCCCGGATGAACGTCATCACCGCCTGCGGCTCATTCCACATCAGCACATCCAGAATCGACAGGTTTTCGATGAAGTCGTACGGCGCTGTGTCGTACTGGAAGGGCGTAAGGTCGAGAAAGTGCAGGTCGATCTGGCGGTCCTGCCAATCGCTGCTGGTGAATATGTCCCTGCCTCCCGGCGCATTGATATAGCGCGTCGCACCCAGCCGGCTGCTGATTTCCAGCGCCCAGCCGCCAGGGTGGGTGATGGGTGGCAGTTGCAGGTCCATGGCCGAGAGCGGCGTCCAGCCAAACTTCAAACCCAGGTATTCGCACGTGACCTTGAGCGACTGCACGTTCAGTTCGCCCAGCCCGCTGCCCTTGACCGCGTTGAAGGTCTTGCGCAGCAGGTCTGTCACCTGTGGGTGAAACGGCGCCTTGCCCCGATACAGGTCCAGTTGCCCGAGAATGCGCTGCAAGGCTGCCTGGCGATCGATGACCGTGGCCGCCTGAATCGACGTGCCCAGTGACGCGCTGACCGGCACGTTGATGTACTGGGTGCCGCCCTTGCCATCGAGCATCCGGTTGCGATTCATCCAGCTTTTGCGGCCGTACTGCGCCGTGTCGAAGATGACCCCGCGCTCGACCGAAGCTATCAGCTGGAAGTAGCCAAGATAAGGAAAGAAGTAAGGTTGCATGATGCCGAGCGTGTTGTGCTGGGCAATTGACTGGCGTGCAGAGGCAGCAGGCATAAAGTCTCGCTGGGTCGGACTAACGTCGGCGGGTATCTCGATGCAGGCATGCGATTGAAAGGGTGCCGGACGCAAAGTTGAACATTAGAGTTATGCCGCAAGCGTAGCCGAACTTTCGCCAAACGCTACTTGCAGTGCAATGACTGCAAGCAGCGTCCGGTTGGGAGGGGGAGGGTCAGGCGATCTTGTCCAGATCGGCGTCGCGGGTTTCCTTCAGGCACAGCACGGCGATCACGCTCAACAGGGCCGCTGCGGAAACGTATCCGCCCACCCAGCTCAGGCCGCCCATTTCCACCAGCTTCTGGGCGAAGAACGGCGCCACCGAAGCACCGACGATTCCGCCGATGTTGTAGGCCGCTGACGCGCCGGTGTAACGCACGCGGGTAGGAAACAGCTCGGGCAACATGGCGCCCATGGGTGCGAAGGTCACGCCCATCAGGAACAACTCGATGGACAGGAACAGCGTGACCGCCCAGGTGGTGCCGTGGGTCAGCAGCGGCTCCATCAAAAAGCCCGACAGGATCGCCAGCACGCCGCCCACGACCAGCACCGGCTTGCGGCCGAAGCGGTCGCTGGCCCAGGCAGACAGCGGTGTCGCCAGCGCCATGAACAGCACCGCGAAGCACAGCATGGCCAGGAACGACTCGCGGCTGTAGCCCAGGCTCTTGACCCCGTAGCTCAGGGAGAACACGGTCGAGATGTAGAACAGCGCGTAGCACACCACCATCGACGCCGCGCCCAGCAGCATCGGCGCCCAGTATTGGGCGAACAGCTCGGCAATCGGCATTTTCAGCCGTTCATGGCGGGCGATGGCCTTGGCGAAGATCGGCGTTTCTTCCAGTTTCAGGCGCACATACAGGCCGATGACCACCAGCACCGCGCTAAGCAGGAACGGAATGCGCCAGCCCCAGGAGCGGAACTGTTCGTCGCTCAAGGTCATGGCCAGCGTCAGAAACAGGCCGTTGGCCGCGAGGAAACCGATCGAAGGACCCAGTTGCGGGAACATGCCGAACCAGGCGCGTTTGCCCTTTGGCGCGTTTTCGGTGGCCAGCAGCGCCGCGCCGCCCCATTCGCCGCCCAGGCCCAGGCCTTGGCCGAAGCGCAGCACGCACAGCAGGATCGGCGCCCAGGAGCCAATGGCGTCATAGCCGGGCAGTACGCCGATCAGCGTGGTGCAGATGCCCATCAGCAGCAGCGAAGCGACCAGCGTCGACTTGCGGCCGATGCGGTCGCCAAAGTGGCCGAACAGCGCAGAACCCAAGGGGCGTGCGAGAAAGGCGATACCGAAGGTCAGAAACGCCGACAGCATCTGTGCGGTGCTGGAAGTCTGCGGGAAGAACACCGGCCCGATCACCAGGGCCGCTGCGGTGGCGTAGACGTAGAAATCGTAGAACTCGATGGCGGTGCCGATGAAGCTGGCGGTGGCCACCCGAGCGGCGGAGTTGGCCGGACGGCTCTCGCGCTCGTCGCTGGGTTGGTAGGCGGAAGTGCTGGTCATGCGGGTATCCCTGGCAGTCGTCTTGCCTGTCAGCCGGCGACGAAAATTCGCACGCGTGCTGGGGCAAACATTAATTATTTTGGGTACAGCGCTGAACAGACTAGCCCGGATGCGGGTGCAGGCATCGCGCACGCTCGGGATGGGAGCGGGCGCCAGAGGTGTTGCGAAAAGACGTCAGGCTGGGTGACTGGCCGGATCACGCACGGTGCGGGTAGCACGCGGATCGGCGGGGCTGGGTAAGCGCCCCGATTATAGGAACGGCGCAGGCGCCAAAACAAGTGTTTCAAACATGCCGAACAGCCTAGTGGACCTGTTTAGTCCGGGCGTTCTGCCACATCAGCACCCGCGTGACGCGGTTGTCTTCGGTTTCCAGGGTTTCCAGCCGGTAGGGGCCGATCTTCAGGCACACCGAGCTGTCGGGAATGGTTTCCAGCGCCTCGGTGATGAGGCCGTTGAGGGTCTTCGGCCCGTCGGCCGGCAAGTGCCAGCCAAGGCTTTTGTTGAGGTCGCGAATCGATGCAGCACCTTCGACCACCAGGCGGCCGTCGGGCTGCGGGTGAATGTGCGGGTTGTCCAGCGATTGCTCGCTTTCGAATTCGCCGACGATCTCTTCCAGAATGTCTTCCAGGCTGACGATGCCCAGCACTTCGCCGTATTCGTCCACCACCACGCCCATGCGCCGCTGCTGCTTGTGAAAGTTCAGCAACTGCAATTGCAGCGGGGTGCTTTCGGGCACGAAGTAGGGCTCGTAGCAGGCGGCTTTCAGCGCCTCCACCGTCAATTGCCCGCGTGGCAGCAGGTGGCTGATCATGCGGGTGTTGAGCACGCCTTCGACCTGGTTGATGTCGTTGTGATAGACAGGCAGGCGGGTGTGGCGGGAAATGATCAACTGGTCGGCGATCTCTTCGATGCTGTCGTCCAGATTGATCCCGTCCACTTCACTGCGCGGCACGAGGATGTCATTGACGGTCATGCTGTCCAGCGCATGGATGCCGGAAATGACCTGGGCGCGGCCGAAAGTGTTGTCGTTGTCCTGATACATCGTGGCGCCCAGATCGTCGTCATCGGCGGCGGTATCCGGGCGCCGCCTGGACAGGAACGGGCGTAGCAGCAACTTGGCGACGTTCTTGTAGATCCAGGTCAGCGGACGCAGCAGGCGCATCGGCATGCGCAGCACGCTGTTGCCCAGCAGCAGGATGGCCTCGGGACGGCGGGAGGCCAGCTTGCGCGGAATGAACTCGGTGATGATGACCAGTGCGCTGGCCACCACGACCCAGGCGATCATTGCGCCATGGACGTACCACTGGGCAACGGCCAGCAGAGTCGCCAGCACGGTGATCAGCACCTTGAGCAGCGTGTTGCCCAGAATCAGGCTGTTGAGGTTGAACGCCAGCACCGGCTTGGGCGGTTCGGTCGAGCGCGGGTTGATGCGCGCGGCACGCAGGTTGTGATGGGCGGCTTCAACGGCGGTCATCAGGCCCGACCACAGCGTGAGCAGGGCCAGGATCGCGAGCATCGTGCCAATTGGCAGGTTATCCATGATCGGCGCCCGTCAGATATGCAGGATGTATTCGCGTACCAGCTTGCTGCCAAAGTAGGCCAGCATCAGCAGCAGGAATCCGCCCAGGGTCCAGCGGATCGCCTTGTGACCGCGCCAGCCCAGGCGGTTGCGACCCCACAGCAGCACGCTGAACACCACCCAGGCGAGAATCGACAGCAGGGTCTTGTGCACCAGGTGCTGGGCGAACAGGTTCTCGACGAACAGCCAGCCGGAAATCAGCGACATCGACAGCAGCGTCCAGCCGGCCCACAGGAACCCGAACAGCAGGCTTTCCATGGTTTGCAGCGGCGGGAAGTTGCGAATCAGGCCTGAGGGGTGCTTGTTCTTCAGTTGATGGTTCTGCAATAGCAGCAGCAAGGCCTGGAACACCGCGATGGTGAACATGCCGTAGGCCAGGATCGACAGCAGGATGTGCCCGATCAGGCCCTGTTCGCCGATGATCGGCTGCAGCGTGCCGGTGGGGGCGAACTGCGCCATCAAAGTGGTCAGCAGCCCTAGCGGAAACAGCAGGATGAGCAGGATTTCCACCGGAATGCGGATGCAGGCGAGCATGGTCACGATGATCACCGCCACCGCGATCAGGCTGGCGGCGCTGAAGAAGTCCAGGCCCAGGCCGATGGGTCGTACCAGTTGGCCGAACAGCGCGCTGGCCTGGCAGGCGACCGCCAGGGTGCCGATCAGGCACAGCAGCCATTTGTCGGCCTTCTTGCCCTGACGCAGGCGAGTACCTTGATAGAGGGTCGCAGCGGCGTAGAGAGCGGCGGCGGCGAGGCTGAATAGCAAACTCGGTGGCAAGGGGAACATAGATCCTGGAGGGCGTGCCCGAAAGCCGCTGAGTTTGGCATAGAACCCTCAGTGCACGAAAGACCACAGAAGCAGACGTCATGGTGTGCGCAGGGCCGACTCTTCGCTATAATCCGCGACCTGCTCAAGCCACAGGCTCGCCGAGCGCTGTTTTCGCTGCCCTGTATACAGGCTGCTTCTATATAGATAGCCACTGTAGAACCGGTGCGCCGTGACAGGGCGGCCGCACAACCGGGGTTCGACACGAACTCAAAGGATCACGCATGTTTGAAAATCTGACAGATCGTCTCTCGCAGACGCTGCGCCAGGTCACCGGCAAGGCCAAGCTGACCGAGGACAACATCAAGGACACACTGCGTGAAGTGCGTATGGCGCTGCTCGAAGCCGACGTCGCGTTGCCTGTGGTCAAGGATTTCGTCAATCGCATCAAGGAACGCGCGGTCGGCACCGAGGTGTCGCGCAGCCTGACGCCGGGCCAGGCGTTCGTGAAGATCGTCCAGGCCGAACTCGAAGAGATGATGGGGGCCGCCAACGAAGAGCTGACCCTCAACGTCGCGCCGCCTGCCGTCGTGCTGATGGCCGGCCTGCAGGGTGCGGGTAAGACCACCACTGCGGGCAAGCTGGCCAAGTTCCTCAAGGAGCGCAAGAAGAAGAGCGTGATGGTGGTGTCTGCGGACGTCTACCGTCCTGCGGCGATCAAACAGCTCGAAACCCTGGCCAACGACATCGGCGTGACCTTCTTCCCGTCCGATATCAGCCAGAAGCCAGTGGCTATCGCTGAAGCGGCGATCAAGGAAGCCAGGCTCAAGTTCATCGACGTGGTGATCCTCGACACCGCCGGTCGTCTGCACATCGACGCCGAGATGATGGGCGAGATCCAGGCCCTGCACGCAGCGGTCAAGCCGGCTGAAACCCTGTTCGTGGTCGACGCCATGACCGGCCAGGACGCGGCCAACACCGCCAAGGCATTCGGCGATGCGCTGCCGCTGACAGGCGTGATCCTGACCAAGGTCGACGGCGACGCCCGTGGCGGTGCTGCGTTGTCGGTACGTGCCATCACCGGCAAGCCGATCAAGTTCATCGGTATGGGCGAGAAGACCGACGCCCTCGAGCCGTTCCACCCTGACCGCATCGCTTCGCGGATCCTGGGCATGGGCGACGTGCTCAGCCTCATCGAGCAGGCCGAACAGACCCTCGACAAGGAAAAGGCCGACAAACTGGCCAAGAAGCTGAAGAAGGGCAAGGGCTTCGACCTCGAAGACTTCCGCGACCAGCTGCAACAGATGAAGAACATGGGCGGCCTGGGTGGCCTGATGGACAAGCTGCCGACCATGGGTGGCGTGAACCTGGCCCAGATGGGCAACGCCCAGAGCGCTGCCGAAAAGCAGTTCAAGCAGATGGAAGCCATCATCAACTCCATGACCCCGGCCGAGCGCCGCGACCCCGAGCTGATCAGCGGCTCGCGCAAGCGTCGTATCGCCATGGGTTCCGGCACCCAGGTGCAGGACATCGGGCGTCTGATCAAACAGCACAAGCAGATGCAGAAGATGATGAAGAAGTTTTCGACCAAGGGCGGCATGGCCAAAATGATGCGTGGCATGGGCGGCATGCTGCCCGGCGGCGGCATGCCCAAGATGTGATTCGTATCGCGCGAGACCCCGTTTCGCGCGACTTTCTTTGGGGCGACGCCCCACTGGCCTGCTAACGCAGGCGCTAACCAGTCGTCAGAGATGATGGCTTCATGGCAAGTCTTGAGTGGCCCAGACGGCTCGTGCCCGAAAAAGTCATTTGCAAAAGTCCGGATATTCCTTAGAATATGCGGCCTTTCGGGCACCCGTGCCCGTCCGTGCACCTTAGATTTGCAGCACCGACTACAGGAAATTGTTCAATGCTAACAATCCGTCTGGCCCTTGGCGGCTCGAAGAAGCGCCCGTTTTACCACCTGACTGTCACCGACAGCCGTAACCCACGTGATGGTTCCCACAAGGAACAAATCGGTTTCTTCAACCCGGTTGCCCGTGGTCAGGAAATCCGTCTGTCCGTGAACCAAGAGCGTCTGAACTACTGGCTCAGCGTTGGTGCACAACCTTCCGAGCGCGTAGCTTCGCTGCTGAAGGAATCTGCTAAGGCTGCGGCCTGAGCAATATGAACGCGACGCCAGCTTCTGCCGACGATCTCATCGTCATCGGCAAGATTTATTCGGTACATGGCGTTCGCGGCGAGGTGAAGGTGTATTCCTTTACCGATCCGACTGAAAACCTGTTGCAGTACAAAACCTGGACGCTCAAGCGCGAAGGTAGTGTGAAACAGGTCGAGCTGGTCAGCGGACGCGGAACTGACAAGTTCCTGGTCGCAAAGCTCAAGGGTCTTGATGATCGTGAAGAAGCTCGTCTTCTGGCCGGTTACGAGATCTGCGTGCCAAGCAACCTGTTCCCTGAATTGACCGACGGCGAGTACTACTGGTACCAGCTGCAAGGTCTGAAGGTCATTGATGGTCTTGGGCAACTGCTCGGGAAGATCGATCATCTTCTGGAAACCGGCGCCAATGATGTAATGGTGGTCAAGCCCTGCGCAGGCAGCCTTGATGATCGCGAACGCCTGTTGCCCTATACGGAGCAATGCGTGTTGGCCGTCGATCTGGTTGCAGGCGAGATGAAGGTGGAATGGGACGCGGATTTCTAGCAATGGCCAGCCTGCGCATAGAAGTCATCACGCTGTTTCCCGAGATGTTTTCCGCCATCAGCGAATACGGCATTACCAGCCGTGCGGTGAAACAGGAGCTGTTGCAGCTTACCTGTTGGAATCCGCGGGACTACACCACGGATCGGCATCACACTGTGGACGATCGCCCTTTTGGCGGTGGCCCTGGCATGGTGATGAAGATCAAGCCCCTGGAAGATGCTCTGGTCCAGGCCAGGCAGGCAGCAGGGGAGGCGGCGAAGGTGATTTACCTCTCGCCCCAAGGCCGCAAGCTGGAGCAGTCCGCTGTACGCGAACTGGCCCAGGAACAGGCACTGATCCTGATTGCGGGTCGTTATGAAGGCATTGATGAGCGTTTCATTGAAGCGCATGTCGATGAAGAGTGGTCGATAGGGGATTACGTGTTGTCTGGCGGTGAGCTGCCGGCCATGGTCCTGATCGATGCGGTTACACGACTGCTGCCCGGAGCTTTAGGGCATGCGGACTCCGCGGAGGAAGATTCCTTCACGGATGGTCTGCTCGATTGCCCGCACTACACCCGACCTGAGGTGTATGCGGATCAGCGTGTACCCGACGTGTTGCTCAGTGGCAACCACGCACATATCCGGCGCTGGCGTTTGCAGCAGTCCCTTGGGAGGACCTACGAACGACGTGCCGATCTTCTGGAAAGGCGCTCGCTTTCTGGAGAAGAGAACAAGCTGCTTACGGAATACCTCCGCGAGCGGGACGATAGTTAACGTATCGATGGTAGATCCGAACGATTTACCTTAGGAGCACAACATGACAAACAAAATCATTCTGGCCCTCGAAGCAGAGCAGATGACCAAAGAGATCCCTCCATTTGCACCGGGCGACACCATTGTCGTTCAGGTTAAAGTGAAGGAAGGCGATCGCGCTCGTCTGCAGGCGTTCGAAGGCGTTGTAATCGCCAAGCGTAACCGTGGTGTGAACAGTGCTTTCACCGTTCGCAAAATCTCCAACGGTGTTGGCGTTGAGCGTACTTTCCAGACCTACAGCCCGCAAATCGACAGCATGGCTGTGAAACGTCGCGGTGACGTTCGCAAGGCCAAGCTGTACTACCTGCGTGACCTGTCGGGTAAAGCAGCTCGCATCAAGGAAAAACTGGTTTAAGTCCGGTTTTTCGATGCAAGAGAAAGCAGCCTTCGGGCTGCTTTTTTTATGCCCGGTGTTTACACGATCCCTGTAGGAGTGAGCTTGCTCGCGATTGCGGTGTATCTGTCACCGCATCGGGGCCTGACACAACGCTATCGCGAGCAAGCTCACTCCTACAGTGTTATGGGCCGGGGCTGGGGGCAGCCGCAAGACCGCCCCCGCCGGCAAGCGGTGCTGCTACGAGGAGGTGGTCAGCCCCGGATCGCGCAAACGCCCCAACCCTGTAGGAGCGCGCTTGCCCGCGACCGCGGTGTGTCAGGTGGCATATCTGGGTCAGACGCGCCGCCGTCGCGGGCAAGCGCGTTCCTACGGTGTTATGGGCCGAGGCTGCGGGGCGTCCGCAAGATCGCCCCGCCGGCAAGCCGTGCTGCTACAGTGCGGTGGTCAGCCCCAGATCGCGCAAACGCCCCAATCCCTGTAGGAGCGCGCTTGCCCGCGACCGCGGTGTGTCAGGTGGCATATCTGGGTCAGATGCGCCGCCGTCGCGGGCAAGCGCGCTCCTACAGTTTTGTGCTGGTCTGTTGGATATGAAAGACTTCCGCTGTTCCCCTTTCAAGACCAATTCCATGCCCGCCATCGACCACCCCATGATCGACCGCTTTCTCGACGCCTTGTGGCTTGAGAAGGGGCTGTCGGACAACACCCGCGATTCTTACCGCAGCGATCTGACGCTGTTCAACGGATGGCTGCAGGAAAGAGGCATCGACCTGATGGCGGTGGGGCGTGGGGCGATTTTCGATCATCTGGCCTGGCGCGTGGACAATGGCTACAAGGCGCGCTCCACTGCACGATTACTCTCGGGAGTGCGGGGCTTCTACCGGTACCTGCTGCGTGAAAAGCTGATTTCGATCGATCCAACCTTGCAGGTCGACATGCCGCAGCTCGGCAAGCCGCTGCCCAAGTCCCTCTCCGAAGCCGACGTCGAGGCGCTGCTCGCAGCCCCCGACCTGAGCGAAGCCATCGGCCAGCGTGACCGGGCCATGCTGGAAGTGCTCTACGCCTGCGGGCTGCGCGTCACCGAACTGGTCAGTCTGACGCTGGAGCAGGTGAACCTGCGCCAGGGCGTGTTGCGCATCATGGGCAAGGGCAGCAAGGAGCGTTTGGTGCCCATGGGTGAAGAGGCCATTGTCTGGGTCGAGCGCTATATGCGTGATGCCCGTCAGGAGTTGCTCAACGGCCGCCCCAGCGACGTACTGTTCCCCAGCCTGCGCGGCGAGCAGATGACGCGCCAGACTTTCTGGCACCGCATCAAGCTGCAGGCCAAGGTGGCCGGAATCGGCAAGTCGCTGTCGCCCCACACGCTGCGCCATGCCTTCGCCACCCACTTGCTCAACCACGGGGCCGACCTGCGCGTGGTGCAGATGTTGCTGGGCCACAGCGATCTGTCCACCACCCAGATCTACACCCACATTGCCCGCGCCCGTCTGCAGGATCTGCACGCCACGCATCACCCGCGAGGATAAAACCCCAGGCAATAAACGACGTGTCTTACATCAGTCGGCGTCGGTGTTGCGAGCCTTATGTGATAGGCTTTGCCGGTTTCGCAGATTGGAGCCACGAAAACCTTCCGGTACCGCTTGTGTCCAACGTTTTCCATTTCGCCCGTCTGCTCACCGCCCGAGGAGTTTTCATGCGCGTGACTCGTATTATTGGCGCTGCCGTCGTAGCGCTGGCCAGCACGTTGAGCCTGTTCGCCCACGCTGACGAAGCGTCCGACAAGGCCATCCGCAAGACCCTGGAATCGCTGAACCTGGAGATTCCTGTCGAAAGTATTTCCAGCAGCCCGCTCAATGGCCTGTATGAGGTCAATCTCAAGGGCGGCCGCGTGCTCTACGCCAGCGCCGACGGCCAGTTCGTGATGCAGGGCAACCTGTACCAGATCCAGGGCGGCAAGCCGGTCAATTTGACCGAGAAGGTCGAGCGTCAGGCGATCTCCAAGACCATCAACGGCATTCCGAGCGCCGAGATGGTGGTTTATCCGGCCGTGGGTGAAACCAAATCGCACATCACCGTATTCACCGACACCACCTGCCCGTACTGCCACAAACTGCATGGCGAAGTGCCTGAGCTGAACAAGCGCGGCATCGAAGTGCGTTACGTGGCGTTCCCGCGTCAGGGCCTGGGCTCGCCGGGTGACGAACAACTGCAGGCCGTGTGGTGCTCCAAGGATCGTCGCGACGCCATGGACCGCATGGTCGATGGCAAGAACATCAAGGCGCCCAAGTGCGATAACCCGGTCACCAAACAGTTCGAGATCGGCCAGTCAATCGGCGTGAACGGCACGCCGGCCATCGTTCTGGCCGACGGCCAGGTGATCCCGGGCTACCAGCCGGCGCCGCAAGTCGCCAAACTGGCATTGAGCGCCAAGTAATTCAACAGTGAGCCGCACTGCAATGCGGCTGTTTCACGGCTGGCTGAACGCCGGCCGTTTCATGGGGAGTTCATAGTGAAACCGGTCAAAGTAGGCATCTGTGGGCTGGGTACTGTCGGTGGCGGTACCTTCAATGTGCTAAAGCGTAACGCCGAGGAAATTGCCCGCCGTGCCGGGCGTGGAATCGAAGTGGCGCAGATTGCCATGCGTAGGCCAAACCCCAATTGCCAGATTACCGGTACCGCGACCACCGCCGATGTATTCGACGTGGCCAGCAACCCCGAAATCGATATCGTCATCGAGCTGATCGGTGGCTACACCGTCGCCCGCGAACTGGTGCTCAAGGCCATCGAGAATGGCAAGCACGTGGTTACTGCGAACAAGGCGCTGATCGCCGTGCACGGCAACGAAATCTTCGCCAAGGCCCGCGAGAAGGGCGTGATCGTCGCGTTCGAAGCCGCTGTGGCTGGCGGCATTCCGGTGATCAAGGCCATTCGTGAAGGCCTGTCTGCCAACCGCATCAACTGGGTGGCGGGCATCATCAACGGCACCGGCAACTTCATCCTGACCGAGATGCGCGAGAAGGGCCGTACCTTCCCTGACGTGCTGGCCGAAGCCCAGGCGCTGGGTTATGCCGAAGCCGACCCGACCTTCGACGTCGAAGGCATCGATGCGGCGCACAAGCTGACCATCCTGGCGTCCATTGCGTTCGGCATCCCGCTACAATTCGACAAGGCCTACACCGAAGGCATCACCAAGCTGACCACCGCTGACGTCAACTATGCCGAAGCGCTGGGCTACCGTATCAAGCACCTGGGCGTGGCCCGCAGTACGCCGGCCGGTATCGAGCTGCGCGTGCACCCGACGCTGATCCCGGCCGATCGCCTGATCGCCAACGTCAACGGTGTGATGAACGCCGTCATGGTCAACGGTGATGCCGCAGGTTCGACGCTGTTCTACGGCGCCGGCGCCGGCATGGAGCCGACTGCATCGTCCGTGGTCGCTGACCTGGTAGACGTGGTGCGTGCCCTGACCACCGATCCGGAAAACCGCGTGCCGCACCTGGCCTTCCAGCCGGACTCGCTGTCGGCCCACCCGATCCTGCCGATCGAGGCGTGCGAGAGTGCCTACTACCTGCGCATCCAGGCCAAGGATCACCCGGGCGTACTGGCTCAGGTGGCCAGCATCCTGTCCGAGCGCGGCATCAACATCGAGTCGATCATGCAGAAGGAAGCCGAGGAACAGGACGGCCTGGTCCCGATGATCCTGCTGACTCACCGCGTGGTGGAAAAGCGCATCAACGACGCCATTCAGGCCCTGGAAGCGCTGGAAGGCGTTGCCGGCCCGGTCGTTCGTATCCGCGTAGAACATCTGAACTAAGACAGCTACAAGCTTCAAGCTGCAAGCTTCAAGCAAGAGCAAAACAACTTCGCGGTGAGCTTCATGCTGCGCCAGGCAGGTAAAAACGGATTCGCTTTTACTTGTGGCTTGCAGCTTGGAGCTTGCCGCTCAAACCAAAGGTTTGCCCCAATGCGCTATATCAGTACTCGCGGCCAGGCGCCGGCCCTGAATTTCGAAGACGTCCTGCTCGCCGGCCTCGCCAGCGATGGCGGTCTGTACGTCCCTGAGAACCTGCCACGTTTCACCCAGGAAGAAATTGCTTCCTGGGCCGGTCTGCCGTATCACGAACTGGCCTTCCGGGTCATGCGTCCGTTCGTCACCGGCAGCATTCCCGATGCCGATTTCAAGAAGATTCTCGAAGAAACCTACGGCGTATTCGCTCACAACGCCGTGGCGCCGCTGCGTCAGCTCAACGGTAACGAATGGGTGATGGAGCTGTTCCACGGTCCGACCCTGGCGTTCAAGGACTTCGCCCTGCAACTGCTGGGTCGCCTGCTCGACTACGTGCTGGAAAAGCGCGGCGAGCGCGTGGTCATCATCGGTGCCACTTCCGGCGATACCGGTTCTGCGGCCATCGAAGGCTGCCGTCGCTGCGACAACGTCGACATCTTCATCCTGCACCCGAACAACCGTGTCTCGGACGTTCAGCGCCGCCAGATGACCACCATTTTCGGCGACAACATCCACAACATCGCCATCGAAGGCAACTTCGACGACTGCCAGGAAATGGTCAAGAACAGCTTCGCTGACCAGAGCTTCCTCAAAGGCACGCGGCTGGTGGCGGTGAACTCGATCAACTGGGCGCGGATCATGGCCCAGATCGTCTACTACTTCCACGCGGCCCTGCAGTTGGGCGGCCCTGCGCGTTCGGTGGCGTTCTCGGTACCGACCGGCAACTTCGGCGACATCTTCGCCGGTTACCTGGCCCGCAACATGGGTCTGCCGATCAGCCAGCTGATCGTGGCCACCAACCGCAACGACATCCTGCACCGCTTCATGAGCGGCAACCAGTACGTCAAGGAAACCCTGCACGCCACGCTGTCGCCGTCCATGGACATCATGGTGTCGTCGAACTTCGAACGCCTGCTGTTCGACATGCACGGTCGCAACGGTGCGGCTATTGCCGAGCTGATGGAAAGCTTCAAGAAGGGTGGCGGTTTCAGTGTCGAAGAAGACCGCTGGACCGAAACCCGCAAGCTGTTCGACTCCCTGGCCGTCACCGACGAGCAGACTTGCGAGAGCATCGCTGAAGTATTCGCCAGCACTGGCGAGCTGCTCGATCCGCACACCGCCATCGGGGTGAAGGCGGCTCGTGATTGCCGTCGCAGCCTGGACACGCCGATGGTGGTGCTGGGCACCGCGCACCCGGTCAAGTTCCCGGAAGCCGTACAGAAGGCCGGTGTAGGAAAAGCACTCGAGCTGCCTGCACATTTGTCTGATTTGTTCGAACGCGACGAGCGCTGCACCGTGCTGCCGAACGACCTCAAGGCCATGCAGGCCTTTGTCAGCCAGCATGGTAACCGTGGCAAGCCGCTCTGACGGTTGCTCCGTGTAACAACTAAGGCCCGCTCTCCAGCGGGCCTTCTTGTTTGTGCGTGCCACACTTTCCGGACATTTGTGATTTCCCGGATCAATACGTGGGGTGCAGTACATGAACATGGACAAGCAGGGAGTGCCCGTCCAGACCCGAACAATCGAACGCCTGTTGTGCACCCTCCTGGTGCTGGCATGTGTTTTCGCGCCGGCAGCGAACGGCACCGAAAAGCTTCCATTCAACCTGAGCCCGCCATTCGTGGCGCAATCGGCACTAACGCTCGACAGCCATGACCGCCAGTGGCTCGACGAACGTGGGGTGGTGCGGGTCGCGATTGCAACGGCCGACTACGAACCCATCGACATCACCAGCGACCGCAATCGCTATCAGGGCCTGAGTGCCGATTATCTGAGCCTGGTCGGCGCAAAGCTCGGGGTGACGTTACAGATCACCGGCTTCGCCCGGCCCGAGGATATGGTCGAGGCGCTGCTCGAGGGCAGCGTCGATGTGCTGGCCAGCGCGAATCGCTATGATCGCGGGATCGGCGGTCTGGCGTTCACCCGTGAATACCTGCCAGACCGGGCGGTGGTCGTAGTCCGGGAAAATGACCATTCCCTGAGCGCCGGGTTGGTCGGCAAGCGCGTGATCCTCCAGGACGGATACGCCGACATCGCCGCCGTGGAGCGTATCTACCCGAAAAGCCAGGTCATCCTGGCGCCCACGCTCTACAGCGCCATGGAGGCCCTGGAGCACGGTGAAGCCGATGCTGTCATCGTCAATGAGGTCGTCGCACGTGCCTACATCAGCATGCGCCGCTACCTGGGGTTGCAGATCCGGTTCGACAGCCTGTTGCCAGCGGCAGGTTTCGCCTTTGCCATGCGGGAGCAAGACGCGAAATTGCTCGGGTTGTTCAACCGGTCACTGGATGAGCTGGACGAGTCGGTCGCCCGTGAAATCCTGCACCGCTGGACCAGCGGGCTGGGCGTCGATGCCGGGCGCCAGAGGATTCGCCTCAGTCCCGACGAGCAGGCGTGGGTCCGTCGTCACCCGCAAGTGATGGTGGCCTCGACCCTGCACCCGCCCTATATCTACAAGGACGAACACGGCCAATGGGTGGGGCTGAACATCGATGTGCTCAACCGCATCTCGCGCATGACGGGGTTGATGTTCGTACATGAGGCGATGCCTTCGACCCAGGCCGCCATCGAGGTCCTGCGCGCCGGATCCGCCGACATGAACACCACGCTGGCCGAATCGTCCGAACGCCGGAAATTCCTCGACTTCACCTATGCCTACGGCGGGCACAGCTGGGTCTATGTGATCCGTGATGATCGTGAATCCCCGGTCACTCTCACCGAGTTGTCGGGAAAGGTTCTGGCGATGCCGACGGGCCATGCCCTGCTTGAGTTCATCCGCACCAGCGCGCCCGGTATCAAACTGCGGCTGGTTCCGACCTATCAGGAGGCCCGGGCGCTGGTGGAGGCCGGGGAAGCGGATGCGACCATTCAGAATGAGGCCGGAGCGGTGATGGCCGGCCGTGGGCGCTTGAAGGTCGGACGCGGTGTCGAGGGGCGCTGGTCCCCGGATCGCCTGGCGGTGGTCAAGGAGCATCCCGAACTGCTCAGCATCCTCAACAAGGCCCTGGTGGAGTTTCCCGTGGCCGAGCTGCGCGCCATTCGCATGAAATGGCTCGGCGGCGTCATGCCGCAGGAGCCTTTGTTGCACCGCATCCCGGGTTGGGTCTATTGGTTACTGGCGATGACAACGCTGTCGGTGGGCGTTTCGCTGTTCTGGCGCCACAGGATCAGAGGCCAGATCCATCAACGCATGCACGCCCAGAGACAGCTGAATGATCAACTGGTGTTTCAGCGGGCGTTGTTCGACGGCATCCCCCAGCCTCTGTATGTGCGGGACCTGACCGGTCGTCTGGTGGCCTGCAACGCCAGTTACGAGCAGGCGTTGGGCATCAGCTTCGAGCAGATGAACGGGCGGCGACTGATCGACGTCGACCTCATTCCCAAGGCTGTCGCGCTGGCGATGCATGAAGAACACATGGGGCTGCTGCAATCACGGGAGCCAGTGCTTGTGGACCGTTGCCTGGATCTCCCAGGGCGGCGGCTGGAGACCCGGCAATGGTCAGCACCCTTTTATCTGGCGGACGGACAGTTGCAGGGATTGGTCGGGGGCTGGACCGAACTGAGTGAGTGCAAGGGCGCCCGCCCGGTGTCTTCGGCATGAATTCTGCCTGTCACATTGGGCAGGCATGCTCCAGTGAACGGGTAGGGGGCAATCACCCAGGCTACGGCAGGACGAACTTTGTGCGCTTGCCGGTGGTCATTGATAAGCACCTTTGCATTCAACCTCTTGAGTGGTGAACCAGATGGAAAATATCAGCTTACTGCTAAGCGAAGCACTGGCACCGTATCAGGCGAGCCTGGGGGCTGCCGGTGTGAATGGCGAGCGTCTGGTGACGCTGAGAAATGCGGCCGGTGCGATCGTGATCGAAAGGGTTTTTTCGGCCGGGCAACTGTGTGACAAACGCCAGCTGACCGACGTGGTAGACGGCTTGCATCGTGACTTGATGGTGGCAGAGGGGCGCATCGAGCCTTGCGTCATCGCGGCCATGCGCAACGTTTCGCAATCTGCTGCCTATGCCGCCGGTCGGGCTTTTGTCTGATGCCTGCGGAACCTTCCGGGTCCGATAGGCTCCTATCCATTACGGCAGGCGCAGGCATTGTGCTCCGGTGTTTATGTTGCCTGCCGTACGGGTCCAAGATGGACCACGGTTGACCCCGAGTAGTCTCCCCGCTGCTCGGGGTTTCTTTTTGCCCGCTCGCCTGTGTCGGATGGCTCACTCGCCGGCGTCGTCGAAAAAGGTTTTGGAGTCGCGCAGGTATTCCTCTTTCTTGACCATCCACTCGGCGTAGAAGCCGATCAGCCGGGTCACGCGCAACGTGCGCATTTCCCGATTGATGATCTCGATGGCCGCACGGCCCTTGTCCGTCTTCGAGCAACCGATATGGGCGAACTGGTACTTGGGCGCATCCTTGACCGGAAAAAACTCCAGTTCATCCAGCGCGATGCCCTGTTGCTGTGCGTGAAACCGTGCCTCCGGCCAGTAACTGATGATGGCCTGGAAGCGATCCATGCGTTCCATCTGCAACATGCTGCCCACGGCGGCGTTGCCGTAGTGCAGGATCAGGTTGTCCGGCTGCGTCGTGGAACGGATGACCTTGTCGATCACCGGACCGTAGCTGCGCTCGCCGACAATGCCGACCTTGACCGTATTGCTCGCCAGTACCGCAGCGAGGTCCAGATGGCCATCTTCAGTCAGGTAGGGCGCGAACAGCTTGTGGTTGCTGCGTTCGATGGTGATGCCGTTGCCCGGCGTTGCGTAAGTCGGAATCGAAAACAGGATGGTCTTGTCCCGTTCCGGGGTCCACAGCAGGGTGGGGTCGCAGGCGAACACATCGGGATCCTGCAGCATCTGCGTTCCCCGTGCGCGGTTCACGTGCATGATCTGGTGCTCGTATTCGGGCATGCGGGCGATCAGCTCGGGCATGATCCTGTCGATGGCGCCCTGGCCGGCCTGCGGGCCTGCAAATATGGTCAGCGGCGGAAAATCACGCAACAGCCACGTCAGCGTTTCCTTGGCTTCTGCCGTTCCGGCCGTGGTACCCAGTGCCGATGTGAAAAGCAGTGCCACAAGCCCGGCTCTGTGGCGGTGGGAAGAACGATTGACCATCCGTCGATATGAATCCTGAAAAAGCTGACGGCTGCCCGGACTGGCACAACCCTGATCACTAAGGCCTGTCGTCGCAACGGGCCGCGCTGTGTACTTCATGCTAGAGGGTCTCGCACCAAGGTATCGGCGTTGTGGATCATTTGTTTAACACTCGTCACCGTTGGATCAGTAAAGCACCGGGATCAGGGTCCGGCCCGGCTATTTACACAGATCGGCTGGCAAGGTGCACGGTCCGGTCGTTCAATGGGCCGGCATCGGGTAGACTTGGCGCCTTTCCAGCCTTTAGAAGCCCGTTCATGGCCCAGCCGTCCACGACCTACAAATTCGAACTGAACCTCACCGACCTTGATCGCGGGGTGTACGAAAACGTCAAGCAGACCATCGCCCGCCATCCTTCCGAAACCGAAGAACGGATGGCCGTGCGCCTGCTGGCCTACGCGCTCTGGTACAACGAGCAGCTGTCGTTCGGCCGTGGTCTGTCGGAAGTCGATGAACCTGCATTGTGGGAAAAAAGCCTGGACGACCGTGTCCTGCACTGGATCGAAGTCGGCCAGCCGGACGTTGACCGTCTGACCTGGTGCTCGCGCCGCACCGAGCGCACCAGCCTGCTGGCCTACGGCAGCCTGCGCGTCTGGGAAGGCAAGGTGGTACCCGCCGCCAAGGCGCTGAAGAACGTCAACATCGCTGCGGTGCCGCAGGATGTGCTGGAAACCCTGGCCAAGGACATGCCCCGGGCGATCAAGTGGGACGTGATGATCAGCGAAGGCACGGTGTTCGTCACCGACGATCGCGGCCAGCATGAAGTGCAGTTGCAGTGGCTGGCAGGTGAGCGCGGCTGATCCGCTGCCTCAGCCTTCTGCCACACATCAAAAGCTCAAAAGAAGAACATCAGCGGAAACCGCATGCGCATCGAATCACGCCAGTTGCCCGACACCCTGCCATTTCTCGGCGACCTGCCACCCTTGCTGACTCGCCTGTACGCGGCGCGCGGCGTCGTTTCGCAGGATGAGCTGGACAAGGGGCTGGCGCGGCTGATTCCGTATCAGCAGCTCAAGGGCATCGATGCCGCCGTCGATCTGCTGGTGACGGCCTTGCAGCAGCGCCAGCGCATTCTCATCGTCGGCGATTTCGATGCCGACGGCGCCACGGCCAGTACCGTCGGCGTGCTGGGCCTGCGCCTGCTGGGCGCTGCTCATGTCGATTACCTGGTGCCCAACCGGTTCGAATATGGCTACGGCCTGACCCCGGAAATCGTCGGCGTGGCCCTCGAGCGCCAGCCTGATCTGCTGATGACCGTGGACAACGGCATTTCCAGCGTCGAAGGCGTTGCCGCTGCGAAGGCGGCGGGGCTGCAAGTGCTGGTGACCGATCACCACTTGCCGGGCCATGAACTGCCCGCCGCCGACGCCATCGTCAACCCGAACCAGCCCGGCTGCACCTTTCCGAGCAAGGCGCTGGCCGGCGTTGGCGTGATGTTCTACGTGCTGATGGCGCTGCGCGCGCGACTGCGGGAGCTCGGCTGGTTCGAGGCCAATGGCCGCGCCCAGCCGAATCTGGGCGAACTGCTGGACCTGGTGGCGCTGGGCAGCGTGGCCGACGTCGTACCGCTGGACGCCAACAACCGCATCCTGGTGCATCAGGGGCTGATGCGTATTCGCGCCGGTCGCGCACGGCCTGGCTTGCGCGCGATCCTGGAAGTTGCCCGCCGCGAAGCGTCGCGCATCACCTCGACCGACCTTGGGTTCATCCTCGGCCCGCGGCTGAACGCTGCCGGGCGTCTGGACGACATGAGCCTGGGCATCGAATGCCTGCTCTGCGAGGACGAAACCCTGGCCCGGGAAATGGCCGTACAACTGGATGAGTTGAACCAGGACCGCAAATCCATCGAGCAGGGCATGCAGCGTGAAGCGCTAGCCCAGCTCAAGGATCTGCCGGTGGAATCGATGCCGTTCGGCCTGTGCCTGTTCGAGGCCGAGTGGCACCAGGGTGTGATCGGGATTCTGGCCTCGCGCCTCAAAGAGCGCTATCACCGCCCAACCATCGCTTTCGCCAGTGCCGGGGAGGGCGTATTGAAAGGCTCCGCGCGCTCGGTGCCGGGCTTTCACATTCGCGACGCGCTGGACGCCGTGGCGGCCAAGCATCCTGAGTTGATCAGCAAGTTTGGTGGCCACGCTATGGCGGCCGGGCTGTCGCTGCCCGAGGAAAACTTCCCGGCATTCTGCGATGCCTTCGATGCCGAAGTGCGTCGTCAGCTCACCGAAGAGGACCTGACCGGCCGGCTGCTGTCTGACGGCACGCTGGCCGTCGAGGAGTTCCACCTGGAACTGGCCCGCGCCCTGCGCAATGCCGGTCCCTGGGGCCAGCATTTCCCTGAGCCGCTGTTCCATGGCGTGTTCCAGCTGGTGGAGCAGCGCATCGTTGGCGAACGGCATTTGAAGATGGTGCTCAAGACCGAATGTGGCACGGTGAAGCTCGATGGCATCGCGTTCAGCATCGACCGTGACGTATGGCCTAACCCGGGCATTCGCTGGGTCGAGCTGGCCTACAAGCTGGACCTGAACGAGTTTCGTGGCAACGAGACGGTGCAATTGATGGTGGCGCATATCTCGCCGCGCTGAATCAGGGACCAGGAACCCCACTTCTCTCAGGTTGTCGACTAGGCTCAAGGTTCAGAACGAGAAGGAACCTTAGACTCGACCCTGAGAGGTGCCCATGAGCCTGTTGCTTGAACCCTACACCCTTCGCCAACTGACCCTGCGCAATCGCATCGTGGTTTCGCCGATGTGCCAGTACTGCTGCGCCGACGGTCTGGCCAATGACTGGCATCTGGTCCACCTTGGCAGTCGTGCCGTGGGCGGTGCCGGCCTGATTTTCACCGAAGCCGCTGCCGTGACGCGCGATGGCCGCATCACCCCGGAAGACCTGGGGATCTGGAACGACGAGCAGATCGCCCCACTGCAACGCATTACTCGATTCATCACTGCCCAAGGCGCGGTGGCGGGCATTCAACTGGCCCACGCCGGGCGCAAGGCCAGCACCTTCCGCCCCTGGTTGGGCAAGCACGGCAGCATCAAGGCCGATGAAGGTGGCTGGACGCCTTGGGGGCCCTCGAAGATCGCCTTCGATCCCCAGCACACGCCGCCCACGCCGCTGGACGAGTCGCAGATCCAGAAGGTCATCCAGGCCTTCGTCGATGCCGCCAAACGGTCGCTGGAGGCAGGGTTCTCGGTGGTGGAAGTCCATGCCGCCCATGGATACCTGTTGCACCAGTTCCTGTCGCCGTTGAGCAATCAGCGCCAGGACCGTTATGGCGGCTCGTTCGAGAACCGCATTCGTCTGACCCTGGAAGTGTCCGAAGCCGTGCGTAACGTCTGGCCGCAGGAGTTGCCGGTGTTCGTGCGCGTGTCGGCGACCGACTGGGTCGAGGATGGCTGGAATCCCGATGAAACCGTGGAGCTGGCCAAGCGGTTGAAAGCGCTGGGGGTGGACTTGATCGATGTGTCTTCGGGCGGGACCGCGGCCAATGCCGAGATACCTGTGGGGCCGGGCTACCAGACCGAGTTCGCCGGGCGTGTGCGCCGCGAGTCGGGCATCGCCACGGGGACGGTGGGTATGATTACCGAACCCTTCCAGGCCGACACCATCCTGCGCACGGGGCAGGCCGACCTGATCCTGCTGGCCCGCGAGCTGCTGCGTGACCCGTACTGGCCCCTACACGCCGACGACGACCTGGGCGGTCGCAACGCCGTATGGCCGGCGCAATACCAACGCGCAACCCACCGCGACCAACCGATCCACGAGTCGGATTTGCGCGATTGAAGAGCGCTCAGGACAGTGGGCGAAACTAACGACTGTGGGAGCGGGCTCGCCCGCGAAAGCGGTGGGTCATGCAGCGATGATGGCGGCTGACCCCAAGTATTCGCTGGCAAGCCAGCTCCCACAAAGGAGGCGCGTGGTCATGTCATTCGGGACGAACCCGTAGCAGCACGGCTTGCCGGCGGGGGCGGCCTCAAGACCGGTCACCCTTCAAGCAACCCCTTCACCCGCTCGCTGAGCACCGGAATCGAAAAGGGTTTGGTCAGCACGTGCATCCCCGGCTCAAGCCGTCCCTTCCCCAGTGCGGCGTTTTCCGCATAACCGGTCACGAACAACACCTTGAGCCCGGGTCGCAATGCCCGCGCCGCGTCGGCCAACTGCCGGCCATTCATGCCACCGGGCAGGCCGACATCCGAGACCAGCAGGTCAATGTGCTGGCGCGATTGCAGGATGGTCAGTGCACCTGGGCCAGTGTCCGCCTCAAGCACTGTGTAGCCCTGATCGGTCAGCGTTTCGATCATCAATGCACGCACCGAGGGTTCGTCATCGACCACCAGCAGCGTCTCGCCGCCACTGGTGTGTGTCAGCGGATCAAGGTGTGCATGAGGTTCAGCGCTCACCGCGGCCACCTCGGTGTAGGCCGGCAGATAGATGCAGACCCGCGAGCCGCACCCCGGCACCGAATGGATATGCACGCCACCGCCGGACTGGCGGGCAAAGCCGTAGGTCATCGAAAGCCCCAGCCCCGTGCCCATGCCAATGGGTTTGGTGGTGAAAAACGGGTCGAAAGCGCGCTTGACCACCTCTTGGGTCATGCCGCATCCGTTGTCGCTGACACACAGCATCACATAACGCCCGGCAGGCAGCTCCAGCTCGGCGGCCTGTAGCGGGTCGAGCTGCGTGTTGCAGGTTTCGATCAACACCTGGCCACCCTCGGGCATGGCGTCGCGGGCGTTGAGGCACAGGTTGAGCAGGGAGTTTTCCAGCTGATGCAGATCGACCAGCGTTGGCCACAGCCCTGGCGTGCCGATGATGTCCATGGCAATGGAAGGTCCGACCGTACGCCTGATCAGTTCAGCCATCCCGTCGACCAGATCATCGACATCGACAGGTTGCGGATCCAGCGTCTGCCTGCGTGAAAATGCCAGCAGGCGATGGGTCAACGCAGCGGCCCGGCGTGAGCCTTCCAGGGCCGAGTCGATGTAGCGCGCAAGGTTCTCGGTCCGCCCTTTGGCGACACGGCCTTTGAGCAATTCGATATTGCCGCTGATGCCCATCAGCAGGTTGTTGAAGTCATGGGCCAGCCCACCGGTCAGTTGTCCGACCGCTTCCATTTTCTGCGATTGGCGCAACGCATCTTCGGCGGCGCGCAGGGCAGCCGATCGCTCTTTTTCGGCGCTCATGTCCTTGCCCAGGGCGAAGATCAGGCCGTGGTCGGGCGCTGCGGTCCAGCCGATCCAGCGGTAGGAACCGTCCTTGTGCCGGTAGCGATTCTCGAACAATGGCAGAACGCCGCTGGTGGCCTGGGTCAGCGCTGACTCGGTGGCGTGCACGTCGTCCGGATGAGCCAGGCTCGTGACATGAGTGCCGACCAGTTCGTGGGATTGGTAACCCAGGACCGTCGTCCAGGCAGGACTGACCCGTAGGAACAAGCCATTGGGATCGACCATCGCCAGTAAGTCCGGAGAAATCTCCCACAGGCAACTCAGCTCTGCGCTCAAGTCGATCTGCCTGAGCGTGAGACCAGCCTGACTGTCACCTGCGGGGAAGCGGGGGTATCTGGTCAACGGACAGGCTCCAGTCAGAAGAAATCAGTATACGGAGCCGGATCGAAAGAGTCCCTGCCATTCATATCCAATTGAATGGTTGTTGGATGAGGCTTTAAGCGATTTGGCCATCATATGAGTGCCAGAAAACCCCTGCCCATCCAAAGCAGCGCATTCACTGTTGACCATGGGAACGTTCAGGGGTTGCGGGTGATATCAAATTAAAATCAGGTTTGCGTCGCGTGACAGAGCAAATCGCTGACCCACTGATTGATGCTTTTGTGAGCAAGCTCAGCCTTGCACGCGACGCTTGCGTGAAGCGCGGGCTCCAGGCGCAGGCTCAATTTCCCGGAATAGGTTTTTTGTGGTGCGCGGCCCAGCTTCGCACAAGTATCGAGATAATCGTCGACCGCTTCTTCGAAGGCTGCCCGCAGCTCATGGACGGACTCACCGTGAAAACCGATGACATCGCGGACGCCGGCAACGTGTCCCACGAACAGACCATCTTCGTCGCTGTAGTTGATTCGGGCTGCGTATCCCTTGTAATTCATGATGTTCATGGGGTAACTCCTGCTTGCTCCAGGAACGTTCGCGCATCACGAATCTGATACGGTTTGGCTTCCTTGTCTGGGTGAGGGCGGTGGAATGTGGCCACCACCCCGTTGAGTTCGAATCGAACCCTGGAACCATTTCCTTCGATGCTTCTTGCGCCCAGTGCATGGGACAGAGCCTCGATTCGGCTCCATTCCAGCGTGCTGGGAACAGGCCTGGAAAAGATGATTTTTAAGGTCTTGGCTTGTCTGGTATTCATGGTATCAAAATATGATACCGCCGGATTATAACCAAGGGTCGGTTTGTAGGAAAAGGGGACGTGAGATGTGTCTCACGTCCGAATTTGTCCTCGCGTTGTTCAAGCAGGCACTTATGTCACCTCCCGCTCTTCCACGCATCCCCGGCTGGCGCAGTCCCGTGGTCATACGGCCGGCCGATCCACATGTAGATCAGCCCCAGGGCGATGACGATCACGGTGGTCAGCACCATCGAGTAATTGATGTACCACGCCGCATCCGGGGTGCGCGGCCAGGCCATGTTGATGATCGCCAGCACGCCGTAGATCAGCGCGCCGAGGTTCACCGGCAGGCCCCATTTGCCCATGCTGAACTGGCCACTCGGGACCCAGCCGCGCATGCGGGCGAAGAGGGCGGCGAGGACGATCATCTGGAACGCGAGGTAGATGCCGATGGCCGCGAAGCTGACGATGGTGGCGACGGCGTCCTGCAGCACGAAGCCCATGCAGATGATGATCGCGGGCAGCACGCCGGAGACGAACAGCGCAGCGACCGGCACCTGGGTGTTGGGCGAGATGCGTTTGAGCAGGTGGCTGCCGATGATCATTTCATCCCGGGCGTAGGCGTACAGCAACCGGCTGGCGGCGGCTTGCAGGCTGATGACGCAGGAGATGAACGAGACCATGACGATCGCCATCACCACTTTGGAGCCGGTCACGCCGAAGGCATTGCTGAGGATGGTGGTGACCGGGTCCTTGTCGGTGCCGTTGATGACGGCGTTCATGTCCGGCACGGCGAGGATCAGCGCCAGGCAGGCGAACATCGCGGCGGCGCCGCCGATCCAGATGGTCATGCGCATGGCGCGCGGGATCTGTTTGCTCGGGTTGGGCGTTTCTTCGGCGACGTCGCCACAGGCTTCGAAGCCGTAATAAAGGAACATCCCGGCCAGGGAGGCGGTGAGGAAGGCCGGCAGGTAAGAGCCGTCGATGCGGATATCGAAGGTGTTGAAGAACACGCTCAGCGGCTGATGACGCTCGAAGATCAGCAGGTAGCCGCCCACCAGCACCGCACCGATCAGCTCGCAGAGAAAGCCGAACATGGCGATGCGCGACAGTACCTTGGTGCCGCTCAGGTTGACCAGCGTGGCGAACAGCGTCAGCACCAGAGCGATGACGATGTTGGTGTTGGCGCTCGGTTCGAAGCCCATCATGGCCGCCAGGTAGGGACCTGCACCCACCGCCACGGCGGCGATGGTCACGCACAGGGCAATGGAGTAGATCCAGCCGACCATCCACGCCCAGCGCTTGCCCACCAGGCGCCGTGCCCAAGGGTATACGCCGCCGGAGATGGGGAATTGCGAGACCACTTCGCCGAACACCAGGCACACCAGCATCTGGCCGATGCCCACCAGCAGATAGGCCCAGAACATCGGCGGCCCGCCTGCGGCCAGGCACAGTCCGAACAGGGTGTAGACGCCGACGACCGGCGACAGGTAGGTAAAGCCCAGCGCGAAGTTTTCCCATAGGGTCATGCTGCGGTTGAAGTTGGAGGTGTAGCCCAGTTTTCTCAGTTGCTCGGCGTCGTGGTCGGCGGCCGGTGGAACAGGGACGCTGCTCATGGTGTTTCTCCAGAAAATCGGCAGATTTTGGATGGCCGAACCCGTGGCTGTGCCGCAAGGGCCAGCCAGGATCGGTAGTTATTGTTTTAAAGCCGTTGCCGGTAGCGCGAATGATCGTTGGAATTCGTTGCCGTGTAGGAGCGCGCTTGCCCGCGATTGCGGTACGTCTGCACCTGATGTGTTGAGTGACACACTGCCATCGCGGGCAAGCGCGCTCCTACAAGGGTTTATCAGTGCTTGAACATCACATGCCGCACCGTGGTGTAATCCTCCAGCCCATACATCGACATGTCCTTCCCATAACCAGACAGCTTCTGCCCGCCGTGGGGCATTTCGCTGACCAGCATGAAGTGGGTGTTCACCCAGGTGCAGCCGTACTGCAGGCGCGCAGACAGCCGGTGGGCTCGGCCCACGTCCTGGGTCCAGACGGACGACGCCAGGCCGTAATCCGAATCATTGGCCCAGCCCAGCACCTGTGCTTCATCGTCGAACCGGGTGACCGATACCACCGGCCCGAACACTTCGCGGCGCACGATCTCGTCGTCCTGCTGCACATCGGCAATCACCGTTGGCTGGAAGAAGAAACCGTTGCCCTCGATGGCCTTGCCACCGGTTACCAGGCGGGTGTGGGATTGCGCCACGGCGCGCTCGACGAAGCCGGTCACGCGGTCGCGATGTTGCGCGGTGATGAGTGGGCCGAGTTCGGTTTCCGGGTCATCCTGCTGGCCGACCTTGATGGTGCTGACCGCCTCGCCGAGCTTCTCGACGAACTTCTCGTAGATGCCCTTCTGCGCGTAAATGCGGCAGGCTGCGGTGCAGTCCTGGCCTGCGTTGTAGAAGCCGAAGGTACGAATGCCCTCGACCGCCGCGTCGATGTCGGCGTCGTCGAAGATGATCACCGGGGCCTTGCCGCCCAGCTCCATGTGCATGCGTTTGACGCTGTCGGCGGTGCTGGAAATGATGTGCGAGCCGGTGGCGATGGAGCCGGTCAGCGACACCATGCGCACCTTGGGGTGAGTGACCAGCGGATTGCCGACAGTCTGGCCGCGGCCGAACACCAGGTTGAGCACGCCAGCGGGGAAGATGTCGTTGGCCAGCTCCACCAGGCGCAGCGCGGTGAGCGGGGTCTGCTCGGACGGTTTCAATACCACGGTATTGCCGGCAGCCAGGGCCGGGGCGATCTTCCAGGCCACCATCATCAGCGGGTAGTTCCAGGGTGCGATGGAGGCGATCACACCCACCGGGTCGCGACGAATCATCGAGGTGTGGCCGGGCAAGTATTCGCCTGCTGCCGAGCCGCCCATGCAGCGGCTGGCCCCGGCGAAGAAGCGGAACACATCGACAATCGCCGGCAGCTCATCGTTCAGCGCGGCGTGGTAAGGCTTGCCGCAGTTGTCCGACTCAAGGCGCGCCAGTTCTTCGGCATTGGCGTCGATGGCGTCGGCCAGTTTGAGCAACAGCAGCGAGCGGTCTTTCGGCGCGGTCTGCGACCAGCTTTCGAACGCGGCATCGGCGGCGCGCACGGCGGTGTCGACCTGGCCTTCGGTGGCCTCGTTGATTTCCACCAGCACCCGGCCCAGCGCGGGGTTGAACACCGGTTGCGCGGGACCTTCACCGGCGACCAGATGGCCGTTGATCAGCAGTTTGGTTTGCATGGGTTTTGTCCTCTCCAGACGCATTGTTGTGTTCCTGTGGGAGCGAGCTTGCTCGCGAAGGCAATCTGCCGGCCGGCATATGCGTTGGATCTGCCGGCCTCTTCGCGAGCAAGCTCGCTCCCACAGGGGATGTTTGTTGTCCGCAGCTACGTCATTTCCCGCCACTGCCGGCCACGCTTTCGCCGCCGCGGGTCAGGTAATAGGCGCCGAGAATCGGCAGCATGGTCACGGTCATTACCAGCATCGCGACGACGTTGGTCACCGGTACGTCGCGAGGGCGGCTGAGCTGGTTGAGCAGCCAGATCGGCAGGGTGCGTTCATGCCCTGCGGTAAAGGTGGTGACGATGATTTCGTCGAACGACAGCGCGAACGCCAGCATGCCGCCGGCCAGCAGCGCCGAACCCAGGTTGGGCATGATGATGTAGCGGAAGGTTTGCCAGCCGTCGGCCCCCAGGTCCATCGACGCCTCGATCAGGCTGTGGGACGTTCGGCGCAGGCGGGCGATGACGTTGTTGTAGACGATCACCACGCAGAAGGTCGCGTGGCCGACGATGATGGTGAACATCCCGGGTTCGATGCCCAGCGTCTTGAACGCCGACAACAGCGCAAGCCCCGTGATGATGCCGGGCAGGGCGATGGGCAGGATCAGCATCAGCGAGATGCCGTCCTTGCCGAAGAAGTCCCGGCGATACAACGCCGCCGACGCCAGGGTGCCCAGCACCAGGGCGATCAGCGTGGCGACGCAGGCGATCTGCAGCGACAGCTTGATCGACTCCAGCACATCGGGCCGCGAGAACGCCACGCTGAACCACTTCAAGGTAAACCCTTGAGGCGGGAAGCTGAAGGCTGCGTCCTCGGTGTTGAAGGCGTACAGGAAGATGATCAGGATCGGGAAGTGCAGGAACACCAGCCCGCCCCAGGCGGCGATTTTCAGGCCCCATGAGGCCTGATCGCCTTGTTTGATAACCGGCTTAGAGCGCATCGAAAGCTCCCAGTCGCTTGACGATGGACAGGTAAATGGCGATCAGCACAATCGGCACCAGCGTGAAGGCTGCGGCCATGGGCATGTTGCCGATGGCGCCTTGCTGGGCGTAGACCATGCTACCTATGAAGTAGCCGGGCGGGCCGATCAGTTGCGGCACGATGAAGTCGCCCAGGGTCAGCGAAAAGGTGAAGATCGAACCTGCGGCAATGCCCGGCACCGACAGCGGCAGGATCACCTGCATGAAGGTCTGCCGGGGTTTGGCGCCCAGGTCCGCCGAGGCTTGCAGCAGCGAGGGCGGCAGGCGTTCGAGGGAGGCCTGGATCGGCAAGATCATGAACGGCAGCCAGATGTAGACGAACACCAGAAACCGCCCCAGATGCGAGGTCGACAAGGTGCTTCCGCCCACGCCGGGAATCCCCAGGATCACCTGCAACACCGGCTCCAGCCCCAAGTGCTGGACGAACCACTGCGCCACGCCGCCCTTGGCCAGCAGCAGCGTCCAGGCGTAGGCCTTGACGATGTAACTGGCCCACATCGGCATCATCACCGCGATGTAGAAAAACGCCTTGGTCTTGCCCGTGGTGTAGCGCGCCATGTAGTAGGCGATGGGAAAGGCGACGATGGCGCTGGCGATGGACACGGCGATGGCCATGCTCAGCGTGCGCTGGATCACGTCGAAGTTCGACGGGTTGAACAGCGCGCCGAAGTTGACCAGCGTCAGGTCCGGGGTGACCGTCATGCTGAAGTCGTCGAAGGTGTAGAAACCTTGCCACAGCAGGGTCAGCAGCGAGCCGAGGTAGATCGCGCCGAACCACAGCAGCGGCGGAATCAGCAGCAGCGACAGGTACAGGTTGGGCCGTCGGTACAGCAGGCTGGAGAAGCGCCGCATGGGCGATTGCCCTGGCATCGGCGCTGAATGGGTGAGTGTCTGGCTCATCTCACTGGGCCTCGGCAACGGTGTCATGCAGCGGGATCATCGCCTCGCGGGCCCAGCGTGCGGTGACGCGCTGGCCGGGCTGGTGCTGCGCGCTGGTGTCCAGCCACTGGGTGTTGGCCTGGCTGACGCTCAGGGTCTGGCCGTTGTCCAGTTTCAGCTCGTAGCGGGTGGCGCTGCCCTGATACTGAATGTCGTGGAGCAGGCCGCTGACTTCGATCTCGTGACTGCCCACAGGGCCATCGGCGAAGCGGATGTGCTCGGGACGAATCGAGAACGCGTTGGGTTTGCCACTCAGGTGTTGCGCCAGTTCGCCGCGCAGCACGTTGGAGGTGCCGACGAACTCGGCGACGAAAGTGGTGGCCGGCTTCATGTACAGGTTGCGCGGGGTATCGACCTGCTCGATGCGGCCCTTGTTGAACACCGCCACGCGGTCGGACATCGACAGCGCTTCGGTCTGGTCGTGGGTGACGAAGATGAAGGTGATGCCCAGTTGGCGCTGAAGCTTTTTCAGCTCGCTCTGCATCTGCTCGCGCAGCTTCAGATCAAGGGCGCCGAGGGGTTCGTCCAGCAGCAACACACGCGGGCGATTGACCAGTGCGCGGGCCAGGGCCACACGCTGGCGCTGGCCGCCCGAAAGTTGCACCGGCTTGCGATCGCCGTAGCCGCCGAGCGCCACCATGCTCAAGGCTTCTTCGGCGCGGGCCAGGCGTTCACTTTTGCCCACGCCTTTGACCTTGAGGCCGTAGGCGACGTTGTCGCGCACGTTCATGTGGGGGAACAGCGCGTAGTCCTGAAACACCGTGTTGACGTCTCGCTCGTAGGGCGGCAGCCCTGCGGCTTCCTCGCCGTGAATGCGGATCGAGCCTGCACTGGGCTGCTCGAAGCCTGCGATCAGGCGCAGGCAGGTGGTCTTGCCCGAGCCCGAGGGGCCGAGCATGGAAAAGAACTCGCCGTCCTTGATATCGATGGAAACCCGGTCAACGGCCTTCACTTCGCCGAACTGACGGGAAACGTGGGTGAACTGGACTGCAAGGGTCATGGTGAAACTCCAATTGGCCCTCGTGGGAGCGGATCGATCCGCGAAAGGGCCGGTACCGGCGGTGTAGGTGTGACGAGAGGGCGCCGAACTTTGTAGGAGCGCGCTTGCCCGCGACGACGGTGTGTCATGCACCATCAACGTCTCAGACAGATCGCTGTCGCGGGCAAGCGCGCTCCTACAGGCGTTACGCTGTAAGTCGGGGGTTAACGCCCGCCCATGATCGCGATGTAATCCTGGGTCCAGCGGCTGTACGGCACGTATTTGCCGCCCTGGGCCTCGGGGGTTTTCCAGAAGGCGATCTTGTCGAACAGGTCGAAGCCGTTGGTGGCGCAACCTTCGGCGCCCAGCAGTTCACTGCCCTTGCACGCCGCGGGCACCACCGGCAGCGAGCCGAACCAGGCGGCTACGTCGCCCTGGACCTTGGGTTGCAGCGACCAGTCCATCCACTTGTAGGCGCAGTTCGGGTGCTTGGCGTCGGCGTGCAGCATGGTGGTGTCGGCCCAGCCAGTGGCGCCTTCCTGCGGGATGGTCGAGGCCACAGGCTGCTTGTCGGCCACCAGGCCGTTGACCATGTAGCCCCAGGAGCTGGACGCGGCGACGCCTTCGTTTTTCACGTCGCTCATCTGTACCGTCGCGTCATGCCAGTAGCGGTGCACCAGCGGGTGCTGGGCGCGCAACAGGTCGAGCACGGCCTTGTACTGGGTTTCGGTGAGCTGGTAGGGATCTTCGATCTTCAGTTCCGGCTTGGCGGATTTCAGATACAGCGCAGCGTCGGCGATGTAGATCGGGCCGTCGTAGGCCTGCACGCGGCCTTTGTTCGGCTTGCCGTCCGGCAGGTTCTGCGGCTCGAACACCACGCTCCAGCTCACTGGCGGCGTCTTGAACACATTGGTGTTGTACATCAGCACGTTCGGGCCCCACTGGTAGGGCGTGCCGTAGGTTTGCTTGTTGACGGTGTACCACGGCCCGTCCTTCAGGCGCGGATCCAGGCTCTTCCAGTTGGGGATCAGGTCGGTGTTGATCGGCTGCACCCGCTTGCCTGCCACCAGGCGCAGCGAAGCATCGCCGGATGCCGTCACCAGGTCATAACCGCCCTTGGTCATCAGGCTGACCATCTCGTCCGAGGTGGCAGCGGTCTTGACGTTGACCTTGCAGCCGGTCTCCTTCTCGAAGCCGGTGACCCAGTCATAGGCCTTGTCGCTCTCGCCGCGCTCGATGTAGCCCGGCCACGCGACGATATCCAGCTGGCCTTCGCCGTCGCCGACAGCCTTGAGCGCTTCGGCCGCTTGCAGCGTGCCGCTGGCGAACAGCGCAGTGATGATGGCGCTCAGGAGCGCGGTCTTGTGTACTGACATGGTGCTTCCCCTCGTTTATTTATGTTCTTGGGCAGAGAGACATCAGTTGCGAGCTTCAAGCGGCAAGAGGTCGTCACTCATGCCCTTTACTTGTAGCTGGAAGATCGCAGGTACAGCTGTTCTTATTGCTTTACTTGAAGCTTGCCGCTTACAGCTCGTAGCTGCTCCTGGCCATGATGTGGCGCACCACGCTGTAGTCCTGAAGCGAATCACTGGACAGATCTTTCCCGTACCCCGAGCGCTTCAAGCCGCCGTGGGGCATTTCGCTGACCAGCATGAAATGGCTGTTGATCCAGGTGCAGCCGTATTGCAGACGCGCCGCAACCTGCATGGCCTTGTCCAGATTCTGGGTCCAGATCGAGGAGGCCAGGCCGTATTCGGAGTCGTTGGCCCAGTCCACGGCCTGGGAGAGTTCGTCAAAGCGGGTCACGGTCACCACCGGGCCGAACACTTCGCGCTGGACGATCTCGTCGCCCTGTTTGCAGCCTGCGAGCAGGGTCGGCTGATAGAAAAAGCCCGGACCTGAATGCACGGCGGCGCCGGTGATGCGTTCGATGTGTGGCTGGCTCAGGGCGCGCTCGACGAAGCTGGCCACGCGGTCGCGTTGACGGGGGCTGATCAGTGGCCCGATTTCGTTATCGGCGTCGCGTTTACTGGCAAAGCGCAGGCTGCTGACGGCGGCGCCGAGTTCGGCCACCAGCTTGTCGTGGATCCCGGCCTGGGCGTAGATGCGACAGGCGGCGGTGCAATCCTGGCCTGCGTTGTAGTAGCCGTAGGTGCGCACGCCTTCGACCACTGCGGCGATGTCGGCGTCATTGCAGACGATCACCGGCGCCTTGCCGCCCAGTTCCAGGTGAGTACGCTTGAGGGTCTTGGCAGCGGCCTGGAGGATTTTCTGGCCCGTGACGATATCGCCGGTCAGCGACACCATGCGCACTTTCGGATGGCTGACCAGGTGGCTGCCGACCCCTTCGCCGCCACCGCAGACAATATTGATCACGCCGTTGGGCAACAGGTCTGCGAACACCGGGGCCAGCGCGAGGATCGACAGCGGCGTGTGCTCCGATGGCTTGAACACCAGGGTGTTGCCCGCCGCCAGCGCCGGGGCGATTTTCCAGGCGGCCATCATGATCGGGTAGTTCCACGGTGCGATGGACGCAACGACACCAATCGGGTCGCGGCGCACCATGCTGGTGTAGCCCGGCACGTATTCACCGGACAACTGTCCTGTCTGGCAGCGCACGGCACCGGCAAAGAAGCGAAACACATCGACGGTGGCGCTCAGGTCATCCTGACGCGCCAGGTGCAGCGGCTTGCCGCAGTTCAGCGATTCCAGGCGGGCGAGGTGGTCGGCGTGTTTTTCGATGGCGTCGGCGATGCCGAGCAGAATGTTGGAGCGTTGTTGCGGGGTGGTCCGGGACCAGCCGATGAACGCGCGGTTGGCGGCCAAGATCGCGCTTTCTACCTGCTCGATGCTGGCTTCGGCGATATGAACCAGCACCTCGCCGGTGGCCGGATTGACGATCGGCTCGACAAACCCCTGGCCCGCGACCAGTTCACCGTCGATCAACAGCGAGGTGAAGATTTGTGGGGTTGCAGTGCCAGCCATTGTTCGAGCGTCCTTGTGTCAGTGTCCGATCCGATGAAACGGTCGTTGATGCCAACGTCGTCGCGGGCAAGCGCGCTCCTACAATTGATCACATTCCCCTGTAGGAGCGCGCTTGCCCGCGACGAAGATGGAACTGTTTCCAAGCCTCAGAGCCTAGTGCCACATAAAGCGCTCGACAAATTCTAAATAAAGAATGCAGCGTTCGATTAAATCGATGGCCTGCGTCCGGGATGCGGCTGTTCCCGGGCCACGCTCAAGAAGGGATCGACCAGCGAAGGCCGTGCCGTGCCCCGGCGCCAGGCCAGACCCACGTCCAGCGTCTGGGTCAGGTCGGCAATCGGGCGCGCCTCGATGATGTCGCCTTCCAGCGACCAGGGCCGGTAGGTCATGTCCGGCTGGATCGAGACGCCAAGCCCTGCGGCCACCAGGCTGCGCACCGCCTCGGTGGACGCGGTGCGCAGCGTTACCTTCGGCTGCAACCCGGCGCGGGACCAGATGCGTTGGGCGTTGACCCCCATCTCGTCGACGTTGAGCTGAATCAGCGGCTCGCACGCCACGTCGCTCAGGTTGATGTTGTCGTGCTCAAGCAGCGGATGCTGCGCCGGGAGCCACAACCGGTGCGGGGAGTGGGTCAGCACTTCTGTCTGCAGCGCGTGGCGGTCTTCGAGGTTGGACAGGATCAGCACCCCGACATCGATCTCGCCGCTGACCAGCAAATGCTCGATGTATGGGCGTTCGTCCTCCATGACGCGGATGTCGACATTGGGGTAGGCGCGCTGAAAGCGGATCAACAGGTCCGCCAGATAATAACCGGCTACCAGGCTGGTCACCCCGATGATGAGTTGCCCGGCCACCTGTTCGGCGCCTTGTTGCAGGCTGCGCTTGGCGTTTTCCACGGTGGCGAGAATCAGATGCGCTTGCCGCAGGAACTGGTGCCCCTGATGGGTCAGGGTCATGCCCTTGGCGTGGCGGCTGAACAGGCTGACGCCGATGTCCTCTTCCAGTTGCTGAATGGCCAGGGTCAACGTGGACTGGGAAATGAACACCGCCTGGGCCGCAGCGGAAATCGATCCGGTCTCGGCCACGGCGATGAAGTGACGGATCTGGCGCAGCGTCATCATGAAAAGGGTCGCTCGCTTGGTTTTTTTGATTTTGTCGAGTGTATATCGTTTTTTTAGAAAGGCTGCCAGCGGCCTGGAATACCGCCGCAACATCTGGAAGCACTCCCGAAAACCGGGCCTGACGACTTCGCCTTAACCTGCGAGTCGAATGGTCTGTTCCGTTATCACGAGGTTTTCCATGAATACGCGCGGCTTGCTCGATCAGTTGTTGAAATCCGGCCAGGACCTGCTGCAAAGCAAGGCTGGCGGCCAAGGCAGAAGCGTTCAGGGCAGCGGCGGGCAGGGCGGCCTGGGTGACTTGCTCGGCAAGGTCGCTGGCGGTAATGCAGGCGGGTTTCTGTCCGGGGCCGGAGGCGGCGCGCTGGCGGCCGGGGCCATGGGTTTGCTGCTGGGCAACAAGAAAGCGCGCAAGATCGGCGGCAAGGCGCTGACCTACGGCGGCCTGGCCGCGCTGGGAGTGCTGGCCTACAAGGCCTATGACAACTGGCAGGCCAACCAGGGCGCTGCGAGTGCCGCCGAACCGCAAACCGTCGACCGCGTTCCGCCCGCTCAGGTCGAGCAGCACAGCGAAGCGATCCTCAAGGCGCTGGTGGCGGCGGCCAAGGCCGATGGGCATGTGGATGACAATGAGCGGCAGTTGATCGAGGGCGAATTCACCCGCCTGACCGGCGATCCACAGTTGCAGCACTGGCTCCACGCCGAGCTGAACAAACCGCTGGACCCCGCCGACGTCGCCCGCGCCGCCCAGACCCCGGAAATCGCCGCCGAGATGTACCTGGCCAGTGTGATGATGGTCGATGAGGAGCACTTCATGGAGCGCGCATACCTGGATGAATTGGCCCGCCAACTGAAGCTTGAACCGAGCCTCAAGGCCGAGCTGGAAAATCAGGTCCGCCAAGCCCAACAATAACAAGCGCGAAGCGCTCAATTTTTGCTTTTGCTTTTGCTTTTGCTTTTGCTCTTCTTACGCGCAAGTCCAGTCACCGCCAAACGCGACGTCAAGGCGCCAGGCCGAACGCAGGTGTCGCGCAGTGGGTTGAGCGGCAGGAAGCCGCGAAAGCCGTGCAGGCCATGGATGGCCCATCACGGCGGACCCACGGAGCGGCGCCGGAGTGCGGGAACCGAGACGAAGTCGCGGCCCAGCCTGTCGCAAATGGTTTGGTTACTTTGCCGAAACAAAGTGACCCGCCGTAAGGGCGGAAAGGGGATTCAGAGTCAACATCACAACCGGATATGCTCACCGAATTCTAAACCACCGTGACGCTCGCATTCGGGACATATCCATTGTCGTGTTGGCTGGGCTTATGGGTTTCGCCCCTTACGGGCGACCTACTTTCTTTCGGGAAAGTAGGCAAACCATTTGCTCCTGGCTGGGGTCCTCCTTCGTCGGACTTCCCTCGA
>NZ_JBIVCX010000005.1:270182-275714 GCF_044746825.1 Pseudomonas sp. NPDC090201 | reverse complement strand
CGGTGCTTGCATCCTGACCTCGATCTTCGATCGCTACGCTCGAGTGAAGTCGGGCCACATGTCCGGCCGTATGAACGGCGTTCTGGTTTCGGTTGAAACCGGCAAGGCTCTGACCTATTCCCTGGAAACCCTGCAGGCTCGTGGCAAGCTGTTCGTAGAACACGGCCAGGAGATCTACAACGGTCAGATCGTTGGTCAGAACTCCCGTGACCACGACCTGGGTGTGAACCCAACCAAAGGCAAGAAGCTCGACAACATGCGTGCTTCGGGTAAAGACGAAACCATCGCTCTGGTACCACCTGTTCGCTTCACCCTGGAACAGGCTCTGGAATACATCCAGGAAGACGAGCTGTGCGAAGTCACTCCTAAGTCCATCCGTCTTCGCAAGAAGATCCTGGACGAAAGCGAGCGTACCCGCGCTGCCAAGAAAGCCAAGGCTTAATTAGCCCCGGCTGAACGAAAACGCCCCCGGTCGAAAGGCCGGGGGCGTTTTTGTTTGTGCGGCATAAGGCTGAATGTTGCGAGGTCTTTGTGGGAGCGAGCTTGCTCGCGAAGACGTCCGTGCTGTCAGCGCAATTTCGGCGGCTGATCAATCCCTTCGCGAGCAAGCTCGCTCCCACAGTTCCCCGTCAGTCGCGGGAGTGCGCACGCGGGCGTCAGAACTTCAACGGCACCCGGCCGGAGTTCGAATTCAGCGTACCGCTGCTCTCACGCACTACTTCCTTGGGCTTGTACGCGCAGTAACCCGGGCGCGGGCCGATCTTGGGGTGGTTGCGGCAAGTGTCAGGGCGCTTGTCGTAGATGGTGCACAGGCGGCTCTTGCGGTCCAGGTACAGGCAGTCGTTGTTGCTCATGCGCTGCAACGTGAAGATCCCCGACTTCTGGTTGAAGCGCTCGATAATGCCTTCCTTCTGCAAGCGCTTGGCGATGTTCTTCGGGTTGTCACCCATTTCGAACTCATCGACCACCCCGATACGAATCAGGTCCTTGATCTTCGCCTCGACAGGCAGCGTGCAGCAGCTTGAAATGCAGCCTCCGCACATGTGGCTGGAGTATTTCTGCCAGGTCTCCAGGCGGTCGAGTTCAGCGGCGGCGATCAGGGTGGGTTTCATGAAAATGGATTCCGGGTGTATCGGGCGCGCGATCATACCGGGCGCCGCGCATTTCCCCTATCGCAAAATGATCGATGCGACTATCGGCAGGTCTGGCATTGTTGCCACGGCATCGCAATACAGCCAGCGTAGTGTGCGCCCACAGGCAAGCATTATCGGATCGAGGGTGGCTCATGCAACAGGCTCAACAGGTGGTCAACGAGGTTTTTGATCTGTACGTACAGCGCGGCAGCGACGATTACATCGGCGAGCCGGTGTCGCAGATCGAGCACATGTCACAGTCCGCGCAGCTTGCGCTGGGCGAGGGCTACGACGACGAAGTGGTGCTGGCGGCGTTCTTTCATGACATCGGCCATATCTGCGACCACGACCTCGATGCTGCGAGCATGGGCGGCTATGGCGTGGCCAGTCATGAGCGGGTGGGGGCCGATTACCTGCGCAAATGCGGCTTCAGCGAGCGCCTCGCGAAGCTGGTGGAGTACCACGTTCAGGCCAAGCGCTACCTGACGCTGCGCCAGCCCGGCTACTACGCGCAACTGAGCGAAGCGAGCCGCCGTACCCTGGAATATCAGGGCGGCGTGATGAGCGAGGCCGAGGCAGATGCCTTCGAGAAAGACCCGCTGTGTGATGTGAGCCTGCGGATGCGGCAGTGGGACGAGATGGCGAAAGAGCTGAACGTGCCGGTGATTGATCTGAAAATCCTGAAGGAAAAGGCCTTGGCCCTGTTGGCCGCCTAAAGGTTTGGGGATTCCCGGACGTCACCCCTGTAGGAGCGCGCTTGCCCGCGACGGCGTCGTGTCAGGCGACCCTCATGTGTTTGATACGACGCCGTCGCGGGCAAGCGCGCTCCTACAGGGTTACAGCACCACTTGGGCCAACGCCTCCACCTGCTCCTGCCGCTCGGCATGGTTCAGCCTGGCGTGGGGGTTGAGCGACGACCATTGCGGATGCGCCCGTGCCTTGTGCAGGGCGTCCGGCAGTTTGCCTTCGCGCCAGGATTTGTCCTGTGGGGTGTCCAGTTTGATGCTGTCCATCGCCGCATGGCCACGGGCTTCAAGCGCTGCGAGCAGTTGACGCTGACGCAGGGCCAGCAGGCGCAGCACCGCATCGTCCACCGTCAGTTCGCGCTGGCCCTTGAGCTTGCCGAGCAGCCGGCCGCCGTAACTGCGGGCGGTCTGCAGGGCGCCTCCGGCGATAGCACCGACCAGCGCTGCGGCGCCCAGAGTGATTCCGCCGACCAACACGTCCACGCCCAGGCCCGCCGCCGCCCCGGCCGCGATGCCACCGCCGACCCGCACACCCAGCAACTTGAGTGTTTCGGGGTTGAACAGATCATCACCCCAGCGCCCGTCCATCAACGGCAAGTCGCTGGCCGAAGCGTCCTCGCGCCGGAACGCATACAGCTTGAGCAGCGATTCGACGCAGCGCTGTTCCCGCTGGCGCACGCCCTTGCGCAGGTCGTCGACGGCGCGCTGCACCTGATCGGGCTCGCTGGCCACACTGCGCCGACAGGCCGCGCAATCGAGCAGCAACTCGGCAATCAACCGTGCGGCGCTGTGCCGACGCACCTCACGCTGGGCCTGCTGATCGAGAATCAGCCGTTCCAGCTGGCCGCGAGAGTTTTCCAGCAACAGCGCCAGGCTTTCATACAAGCGCCGCTCTCCATCCTCGGGCGGGGCGACGCTGTCGAAGCGCACCAGCGCGTGCAGCCCGAGGCGCGCCAAGGCTTCGCGCCAGTCTGGCTCGCGGTGCTGTGCGCTGCTGACGAAATTCAGCACCGGCAACAGCGGTTTGCCGCAACTGGCGAGGACGGCCAGCTCGTCACGGTATTTGGCCAGCACCGGCTCCCGGGCGTCGATCACATACAGGCCCGCGTCCGACGCCAGCAATTGACGCAGCACCTTGGCTTCCTGTTCGAAACGCTGGCGGGCTTCGCTGCCGTCGAGAAAGCGCGCCAGGCGTGCCGGGCCGTCTAGGCGTTCGCCCGGGCGATCCAGGCGTTCTAGGTAGTCGAGCAGGGCGATGGCGTCTTCCAGGCCCGGCGTGTCGTACAGCTCCAGCAGCGCCTGGCCGTCCACCGACAAACGTGCGCCTTCCACATGGCGGGTGGTGCTGGGGCGATGGCTCACTTCGCCAAACCCGACGTCGCGGGTCAGGGTACGCAGCAGCGAGGTCTTGCCGACGTTGGTGTGCCCGACCACTGCCAGTGTCAGCGGACGGTAGCTGGCTTTGTCAGTCATGTCCGGTCTCCAGCCAGGTCAGCGGCGCGCTGTCGGCCCAGTGCAGTTCCTGTTGTTGCAGTGCGCTGTGCCAGTCACTCAACCGGTCGGCATCCAGCGCTTCACCGACCGGTGCGGGCAGGAGCCAGATGCGGGTGGCGCTGGCGCAGCGAGCCAGCTCGGCGATCAGTGCAAGACTGCCGCGATCCGGCGAGCGGCGAGGGTCGCAGGCAATCGCCAGGCGTGCCGGTGGATAGCGGGTCAGTTGATCGAGCAGGTTGCGGCGCGATTCCCGGCTGTCGAGAATCCCGGCGTCGGCAATGCCTTTGGGCAGCTTGGGCGGCCAGGGGCGTTGCTCGTCCAGCTCGATGGCCACTAGCAACGCGCCTTCGCTTTGCGCCGCAGGGGGACCGCTTGTGACCTGATGCAACTGGGCAGGCGCGGCATCGTTGACGCCCAGCCGCTCGCTGCTGGGCATCAACCGTTCCCGCAGCTCGACGAAACCGGGTTCGCTCAAGTCCAGCGTCAGGTGTTTGCGACCGCTGCGCCAGCGTCCGTAGCACAACAGCGTCAGCAGCAAGCGGGGCACGATGCCGTACACCACCAGCACGCCCACCAGCCATGCTGCCCAAGACTGACGAGCATTTTCGACCACCAGTGCCGTGTCGCCGCTGGCGCGGATCATCGCCTCGCTTGGCACGCTGAAACCCAGCAGCGAGGGCAGGGTGCCGAGCCCTTGAGTGAGGGTGACGAAGGTGTCGCTACCCAGGATCGTGGTTTCCCAGACGAAGCCATAGCGCCGGGTCGCCATCAGCAACAGCAGCAGTGTCAGCGCACTCGTTAGAGCGAGCAGCCACAGGCCATTGACGCAGGTGCCCAGCAGCCAGCGATTCAGGCGCTTGCGTTGCAGCAGCAGAATCAGCGCCGGGGCCAGTTGCGCGGCCTGGGCATCGCGGGCGAGTTTTTCACTCAGCCACAGCCAGAGCCGCCCAAGGCTGGCGGCGCCTTCGCCTGCGAAGATCAGGCCCAGCGCCCAGCCAATCAACAGGATCAGGTCGAGGCCCAGCAGGCTGCCCAGGGCCCAGAACACGTTGACCGGAGTCTGGCCATTTCCCAGCGCCGCGAACGCAAGGCCAGCGCCGCTGACAACGGCGAAGATGGCCAGCAGGATCAGCGCAACCCGAGCGCCCTGTTTCCAGTGGCGCAGGGCTGCAAGCATGCCGTCGCGCTCGGCCAGCCACAGGGCGCGAAGTTTGATTCGGGAAAGCAGGTCGCCGTCGCTGGCACGGGCGCGGCGAGTCGCTTCGTCATCCTCAAGAGGTCCTGCATATTGTTCACGCAGGCGCACGGCTTCGGTCAGCCAGAGTTCATCGAGTGGGGTCAGTGCAGTCACGCGGCGTCTCGTTGGTGAAATCAAGGGTGAGCATAACCGTTGTGGCGCAAGCGCGCAGGCAAGGGGGCTCGTGGTGCTTGGACAACCGTTATCGCGAGCAAGCTCACTCCTACAGGGGTGCGGTGATCCTGTAGGAGTGAGCTTGCTCGCGATAGGCCGGGGCGGACTCTGCTATCCTCGCCGCCATGAACAAACATCTCCCCCTCAGCCTGATTGCCGCCCTCGGTGAAAACCGCGTGATCGGCGTCGACAATTCCATGCCCTGGCATCTGCCGGGGGATTTCAAGTATTTCAAGGCCACCACCCTGGGCAAGCCGATCATCATGGGCCGCAAGACCTGGGATTCGCTCGGTCGCCCGTTGCCGGGTCGCCTGAACATCGTGGTGACTCGCCAGGCCGATCTGAAGCTGGAAGGCGCTGAAGTCTTCACCTCGCTTGAGGCTGCTGTTGTACGCGCCGAAGAGTGGGCGAGCGAGCAGGGCGTCGATGAAGTGATGCTGATTGGCGGCGCGCAGCTTTATGCACAGGGCATGGAGCATGCTGACCGCTTGTACCTGACCCGCGTCGCGCTCAGCCCCGAAGGCGATGCGTGGTTTCCGGCGTTTGACGAGGCGCAGTGGAAGCTGGTTTCCAATGTGGAAAACCCGGCTGTGGATGGCAAGCCTGCTTACAACTTTGAGGTTTGGGAGCGCCTGTGACATCGCTGTCGCGGGGGGGGGGGGGGGGGGGGGGGGGGGGGGGGGGGGGGGGGGGGGGGGGGGGGGCGGGGGGGGGGGGGGGCGGGCACCGGGGATGTGGTTGATGCCGC
>NZ_JBIVCX010000005.1:28490-270172 GCF_044746825.1 Pseudomonas sp. NPDC090201 | reverse complement strand
GGTGTTGCGTTGTGTTTTGTTGTTCTTTTGTCTGCTCGGGGTCGGGGGGGTCGTCTGTGCGGCGCCGGCCCCCCCCCCCCCCCCCCCGCCCCCGCGCCCGGCCGCCGGCCCCCCCCCCCCCCCCGCGACGGCGATTTCATCAACGCCACAATTTCCTGGCTTGTAACAAATATGTCGTTTTTGTGTCATCTGTCGCGATCAGCGCGCAACATGACGCCATCAGAACGCGCACAGTCGCTGACGTTTTCAAACAGTCATGGCTTTTTGGTACGGTCCCTCCTCGAATTAATAAAGGGGAGGAAACCGTTATGAATTTCGTACCAAAACTGTTGGCCGCCGCACTCTGCCTGGGCCTTGCCGGGCAGGCGTTTTCCACCGAACTCAAGCACTGGCCCGAGCCTGCTGCCAAGCAGTTGAACGCCATGATTGCGGCAAATGCCAACAAGGGTAATTTCGCAGTCTTCGACATGGACAACACCAGCTATCGCTACGATCTGGAAGAGTCGCTGCTGCCGTTCATGGAAAACAAAGGGCTGATAACCCGCGAAAAGCTTGATCCTTCCCTCAAGCTGATTCCGTTCAAAGATACGGCCGACCACAAGGAAAGCCTGTTCAGCTATTACTACCGCCTCTGTGAAATCGACGACATGGTCTGCTACCCGTGGGTTGCGCAGGTGTTCTCGGGCTTCACCCTCAAGGAACTCAAAGGCTACGTCGACGAGCTGATGGCGTCGGGCAAGCCGGTGCCGAGCACCTATTACGAAGGTGACGTGGTCAAGACCATTGAAGTCCAGCCGCCGAAGGTCTTCACCGGCCAGGCCGAGCTGTACAACAAGCTGATGGAGAACGGCATCGAGGTCTACGTCATGACCGCTGCGTCCGAAGAGCTGGTGCGCATGGTCGCCTCCGATCCGAAGTACGGCTACAACGTCAAACCGCAGAACGTCATCGGCGTGACCACGCTGCTGAAGAACCGCGACACCGGCGAGCTGACCACCGCGCGCAAACAGATCAGCGCCGGCAAGTACGACGAGAAGGCCAACCTCGGCCTTGAGCTGACTCCGTACCTCTGGACGCCCGCCACCTGGATGGCCGGTAAGCAGGCGGCGATCCTGACCTACATCGATCAGTGGAAAAAACCGGTGCTGGTGGGCGGCGACACCCCGAGCAGCGACGGCTACATGCTGTTCCACGGCGTCGACGTCAACAAAGGCGGGATTCACCTGTGGGTCAATCGCAAGGACAAGTACATGACCCAGCTCAACGGCATGATGAAGACCAACGCCGAGGCCCAGGCCAAGGAAGGGTTGCCGGTGACAGCGGACAAGAACTGGGTGATCGTCAAACCTGACGAGATTCAGTAAGCCACAACACCCTGTAGGAGCGCGCTTGCCCGCGACCGCGGTGTGTCAGGTACGGATTCGTGCCTGACACACCGTCATCGCGGGCAAGCGCGCTCCTACAATGGGTCTGGGGTGTGTCAGATACGGTTTGTGTGTGATTCAGATGCGGGGTAAATCCAGGATGGCCTCCAGCCCGCCGCTTTCCCGGTTGCGCAATTGCAAACGCCCGTCATGGGCCGCTGCGACGGTGTGGGCGATGCTCAGGCCCAGGCCGTAGCCGCCAGTACCGGCGTTGCGCGAGCTTTCCAGCCGATAGAACGGCTCGACCACCTGCTCCAGTTGATCTTCCGGAATGCCCGGGCCCTGGTCGGCGATCACGATGCGCAATCGCTCGGGTTGATCCTCGATGAAGATGTCCGCCTGATGCCCGTAGCGAATAGCGTTCTCCAGCAAATTCTGCACACAACGTTTCAGGCTGCGCGAATAGGCAGGCAAGGGTTGCAGCGCCGAGCCGTGCAGGGCCACCTGGGCGTGCATGTCCTGAAAGTCGGCCTGCAGGCTTTGCAGCAGCGCGTTGATGTCCACGCTCTGGCGACTCTCGTTGATCTCGCCGCTGCTGACGAACTCCAGCGTCGACGACACCATGTTCTCCATGTCTTCCAGATCCTTGCGAAAGCGCTCGCGGGTCTGTTCATCGGCGAGCATTTCGGTGCGCAGCCGCAGGCGGGTGATGGGCGAGCGCAGGTCGTGGGAGATCGCCGCGAGAAACCGCGTGCGCTCCCGCAGGTTGGCGATCAACCGCTGCTGCATGCTGTTGAACGCCCTGGCCGCGCGGCGCACCTCAAGCGGGCCGTCCAGTGCCAGCGGTGCGCGCTTGATGTCCCGGCCCAGGGCCTGAGCGGCGTTGGTCAGCTCGGTCAGCGGCCGGATGGCCAGGCGCACCGCGAGCAGAACGATGATCGTCAGCAGGATGATCCGCACCAGGTAAATGCGCAGGAAGTAATCGAACATCACCTGCACCGGCGTCAGGCTGGTCCAGCCCTGATCTTCGCGGGCGCGCACCTGCAGCCAGCGACCGTCCGGCAAGTGCAGCTCAATGTTGAACATCCCGGCAGCAGGGCTTGAGCCGAACAGCGTGCTCATCCCGGCCGCGTTGCCTTGATCGTCGAGCAGCGACAGGTGCAGCAGGCGCAAGTCGCTGGCGATGCCCGTGCGCTGCTCGATGACGTTGTTGAGCAGACGCTCGGTGGCTTGGTCGGCGCTGCTCAGCTTCTCGGTCCGTGGCGTTGGAGCTTCGATGAATTGCAGGCGGAAGTCCGGCGTATTGAGGTGGCCGATGAAGCCGTTGGTGTGGGTGGGCTCGATGTGAATCACCCGCACGATGTCGGCCAGCCGGCTGGCGATCAGGCGCGTGGGAATTTCCAGCACCTGGCTGTGGCGCACGTCGTACCAGATGCTGCTGGTGGCGATCTGCGCAGCGACCATCCCCGTGACCAGAATGATGACCAGGCGCCCGTACAGCGTGCGCGGCCAGAGTCTCACGAGGCGCTGGCCACGGCAGTTGCGGTGAGCATGTAGCCCTCGTTGCGCACGGTCTTTATCAGCTTGGGGTCCAGTTGTTGGCGCAACCGGCTGACGCAGACATCGATGGAGCGGTCGAACGGCGTGCTGTTCTTCTCGAACACGTGGTTGAGCAGAAAATCGCGGCTCAACGGGCGGTTGGGGTGCTGCAACAGCAAGCGCAGCACCCGGTAGTCGGAGTTGCCCAGGCTGATCACCAGCCCTTCAGGCGACAGCACCTGGCGGGCGCGGGTGTCCAGTTGCCAGCCATCGAAGGTCACGAACGGGGTTTCATCGACGCGCGCGCGTTCGGGGAAACTCTGCACCCGACGCAGCACCACCTTGATCCGCACCAGCAGTTCGCGAGGATCGAAGGGCTTGGGCAGGTAGTCGTCGGCGCCGATTTCCAGGCCGACGATGCGGTCTATCAGGCTGCCCCGTGCAGTGAGCATGATCACCGGTGTATTGGAGGTGGTGCGCAGTTCGCGGCACAGGCTCAGGCCGTCTTCGCCGGGCAGCATCACGTCCAGCACGATCAGGTCGATGACGTTCAGTTCGAGGCGGCGGCGCATTTCCTTGCCATCGCACGCGGTGGACGTCTGATAGCCCGCATCGCGCAGATACTCTGCAAGCAGTTGGCGGATTTCCGGATCGTCATCGACGATCAAAACGTGGTCTTGCCTGGACATAAGGGACGCTGTGCCTGTGAGTCGAGAAAGGGCAGCCCTGCCGAGACGCCCGCTGGGCGTTGTCCTACCGAAAAAGCCAACCCGCGGGCGGAGCAAATGTAATGGAATGTTGTGGGCGGCGAATTCCTGCATCACCAATACAAACTTGGCCCGACCCGAACTGCGCTGCTCTTTAGACTGGCCGTTGTAAATGCGAGTCATTGTAATCTGGAGACGTGCGTGTTCAAAACTTTCCTCTCGATGCGCGGCACTGCTGCGTTGGTCTTGCTGTTGGGCGCCTGTCTGGCCCAGATCCCGCTGGCCTCGGCCAAGGAAGTCACCGATGTGCTGGGGCGCAAGGTGCAGGTGTCCGACCATGTTCAGCGTGTGGTGCTGGGCGAGGGCCGCCTGATTTCCGTGTTTGCGTTGCTTGATCGCGACGCGCCCTTCAAGCGCATCGTTGGCTGGCAGGCCGATCTGAAGAAGCTGGACCCGAACACCTACAACGCCTATGCGGCAAAATTTCCCGAGGTCAGCAAGATTCCGCTGATCGGCCAGGCCTCTGAACAGAGCGTCAGCGCCGAAGAAATCCTCAGCCTCAAACCCGACCTGGCCGTGTTCAGCATTTCCGGCCATGGCCCGACCGAACACAGCCCGGTGGCCGACACGCTGGCAGCGGCGGGCATTCCGGTGTTGTTCGTGGACTTTCGCATCAAACCCGTCGAAGGCACCCGCACCAGCATGATGGCACTGGGCCGGGCGCTGGGTCGCGACAAGGAAGCGGCCGCCTACATCGATTTCTATGACCAGCACCTCAAGCGTGTGATCGACACCGTGGGCACGGTCGATGACAGCCAGCGTCCGAGTGTCTTCCTCGAACTGCTGGCCGGTGCCTGGCAGGCACCGGGGCATACCACGGGCAAGAGCGGCATGGGTGAGATCATCAAACTGGTGGGCGGGCGCAACATCGCCGAAGGCGTGGTGCCGGGCGCGCTGGGCGACGTCAGCGTGGAGTACGCGCTCAAGGCCGATCCGGATGTCTACATCGCCACCGGCAACCACGAACCGGGCTTGCTGCTGGGCGCGGGTGTGAAGCCTGCTCCGGCCCAGGCGGCGTTCGCCAAAGTGCTGGCGCGCCCCGAGTTCAAGGACCTGCGCCCGATCCGCGACGGTCAGGCCCATGGCCTGTGGCATGACTTCTACAACTCGCCGTACAACATCCTGGCCATCGAAGCCCTCGCCAAGTGGATCAGCCCGGCGAAGTTCAAGGACCTGGACCCGCAGCAGACCATGGCCGAGATGAACCAGCAGTTCCTGCAAACGCCGCTGTCGGGCCAGTACTGGATCGATCAGCAGAAGTGACCTCTCAAGCACATGGCCTGCCCGAGCACGCTCCGGCAGGTCTCGAAGCCGCAAGCCAGGGTTATAGACGGCTGCTGGCGCGGCGTTTCTGGCTACTGGCGGGACTGGCGCTGGTGCTGGTTTTCGCCGTGCTCATCGATCTGACCACCGGGCCGTCCGGCATGAGCCTGGGCACCTTGCTCGATGGCGTGCTGCATCCCGAGCATCTGGCGATCACCGACCGCATCATCATCTGGAACGTGCGCCTGCCCTACGCGCTGATGGCGGTGCTGGTGGGTTGTGCGTTGTCGCTGGCCGGCGCGGAAATGCAGGCGATCCTCAACAACCCGCTGGCTAGCCCATTCACCCTGGGCGTGTCGTCGGCGGCCGCGCTGGGCGCCTCGATGGTGATTGTGTTTCCGCTGTCGTTCAGCGGGCTACCGTTCCGCTGTCTGTCAGGGAATGCCGCCGTGACGGTGGCGGCCTTCGTGTTCGCCTGCGCCTCGGTGTTTCTGCTGCAAGCCATGTCGCGGTTGCGTGGCGCGGGGGTGGAAAGCCTGGTGCTGTTCGGCATTGCGCTGGTGTTCAGTTGCAACGCGCTGGTGGCGCTGCTGCAACTGGTGGCCACCGAAGATGTGTTGCAACAATTGGTGTTCTGGAGCCTGGGCAGCGTGGCGCGGGCCAACTGGGAGAAGCTCGGGATGCTGGCGCTGGTTTTGGTGGTGGTAATGCCGATGTCGTTCGCCGCCTCTTCACGCATGACGCTGCTGCGCATGGGCGAGGACCGGGCCCAGAGCTTTGGTATCGATGTGCGTCGCCTGCGACTGTTTTCCCTGCTGCGGATCAGCCTGCTGTCGGCTACCGCCGTGGCGTTTGTCGGCACCATCGGTTTTGTCGGCCTGGTGGGACCGCATATCGCCAGGATCCTGGTGGGCGAGGATCAGCGCTTTCTGTTCCCGGCAAGCGCCCTGGTCGGCGCGTTGTTGCTGTCGCTGTCGTCGATCGCCAGCAAGTTGATCATGCCCGGTGTGATCGTGCCGGTCGGGATTGTGACAGCGTTGGTCGGCGTGCCGATTTTTGTGTTTCTGGTGTTCAAGCGCGGGAGGCAGCTATGAGTGGCCTGAGCGTGCGCGATGCCTGCGTCAGTTACGGGCGGCGCCAGGTGGTGCGCGGTTTGTCGTTGCCGGATCTGCAACCGGGCACCGTGACTGCGCTGATCGGCCCGAATGGCGCAGGCAAATCGACCTTGCTGCGCGCCGTGGCGGGGCTGGAAAGGATGAGCGGGGAGGTCAGCCTTCAAGGTCGTGCGCTGAACGATGTGACCATCGCCGAGCGCGCGCGACAGATCGCCTACATGCCGCAGAACCTGCCGCCGGGGCTGTCGCTCAGCGTCATGGAAAGCGTGATCGCGGCGTTGCGCGCCGGGGCTTTCAATGGTGTGCCCTTGTCCAGCGAAGGCTGTCTGCGCGAGGCGTATCGGGCCTTGCAGCGGATCGGCATCACCCATCTTGCCGATCAGCTGTTGAATGGTCTTTCTGGCGGGCAGCGGCAACTGGTCAGCCTGGTGCAACTCATCGCTCGGCGCCCGACCGTCATGCTGCTGGACGAACCGACCAGCGCGCTGGATCTGAATTACCAGCTCAAGGTCATGGCCAGCGTACGGGACATGGTGCGTGAGCATCAATTGATCGCCGTGGTGGTGCTGCATGACATCAGCCTCGCAGCGCGGCATGCCGATCAACTCGCGGTGCTGCGGGACGGTCAGTTGTTTGCCTTTGGAAGCGCCGGGCAGATTCTCACGCCGGGATTGCTCGCCGATGTGTATGGGGTGCAGGGCCGGGTCGAATTTTGCTCGCAGGGCAGCATTCAGGTGCTGGTTGATGGGGCGTTGGCGTGAGATGTCTTTGATCCGCCCGTAGGAGCGCGCTTGCCCGCGACCGCGGTGTGTCAGATGCGAATTGACACCAGACACACCGCGGTCGCGGGCAAGCGCGCTCCTACATCGTGCACAAAAAAAGCCCGGCATCGCTGCCGGGCTTTTTGTTTGCTGCACTGAACGCCGTTTACGGCACCAGCTTGTCCAGCATCGCCTTGTCACGCACAGCGCCTTTGTCGGCACTGGTCGCCAACAGGGCGTAGGCCTTGAGCGCGGTGGTTACCTTGCGTGGACGCGACTCGACCGGTTTCCAGCCTTTCTTGTCCTGCTCGGCGCGGCGGGCGGCCAGTTCTTCGTCGGACACCAACAGGTTGATGCCACGGCTCGGAATGTCGATCAACACCTTGTCACCGTCGCGCACCAGGCCAATCGCGCCACCGGCAGCGGCTTCCGGCGAAGCGTGGCCGATGGACAGGCCCGAAGTACCGCCCGAGAAGCGGCCGTCGGTCAGCAGCGCACAGGCTTTGCCCAGGCCCTTGGATTTCAGGTAGGAAGTCGGGTAGAGCATTTCCTGCATGCCCGGGCCGCCTTTCGGACCTTCGTAACGGATGATGACGATGTCGCCGGCCTTCACTTCGTCAGCGAGGATGCCGCGTACGGCGCTGTCCTGGCTTTCGAAGATCTTCGCGTTGCCTTCGAACACGTGAATCGATTCGTCCACACCGGCGGTTTTCACCACGCAGCCGTCCAGCGCGATGTTGCCGTACAGCACGGCCAGGCCGCCTTCTTGCGAATAGGCGTGCTCGACGCTGCGGATGCAGCCGTTCTCGCGGTCGTCGTCCAGGGTTTCCCAGCGGGTCGACTGGCTGAACGCCGTCTGCGTCGGGATGCCGGCCGGGCCTGCCTTGAAGAAGTGGTGAACCGCTTCGTCGTCAGTCTGGGTGATGTCCCACTTGGCGATGGCTTCTTCCATGGACTTGGCGTGCACGGTCGGCAGGTCGGTGTGCAGCAGGCCGCCACGGGCCAGCGAACCGAGGATGCTGAAGATGCCGCCGGCGCGGTGCACGTCTTCCATGTGGTACTTCTGGATGTTCGGCGCGACCTTGCACAACTGCGGCACGCGGCGCGACAGGCGATCGATGTCGCGCAGATCGAACGCGATCTCGGCTTCCTGGGCGGCGGCCAGCAGGTGCAGGATGGTGTTGGTCGAGCCACCCATGGCGATGTCCAGGGTCATCGCGTTTTCGAAAGCCTTGAAGTTGGCGATGTTGCGCGGCAGCACCGAGTCATCGTTGTCGCGATAGTAGGTCTTGCACAGCTCGACGATGGTGCGGCCAGCCTGCAGGAACAGCTGCTCGCGGTCGCTGTGGGTGGCCAGGGTCGAACCGTTGCCAGGCAATGCCAGGCCCAGGGCCTCGGTCAGGCAGTTCATGGAGTTGGCGGTGAACATGCCGGAGCACGAACCGCAGGTCGGGCAGGCGCTGCGCTCGTATTCGGCGACTTTCTCGTCGGAGGCGCTGGAGTCTGCGGCGATGACCATAGCATCGACCAGGTCCAGACCGTGGCTGGCCAATTTGGTCTTGCCGGCTTCCATCGGGCCGCCGGACACGAAGATCACCGGGATGTTCAGGCGCAGGGCGGCCATCAGCATGCCGGGGGTGATCTTGTCGCAGTTGGAGATGCAGACGATGGCGTCGGCGCAGTGCGCGTTGACCATGTACTCCACGGAGTCGGCGATGATTTCGCGGCTAGGCAGCGAATACAGCATGCCGTCGTGGCCCATGGCGATGCCGTCATCGACCGCGATGGTGTTGAATTCTTTCGCCACACCGCCGGCTTTTTCGATCTCGCGGGCGACCAGCTGGCCCAAGTCCTTGAGGTGCACATGGCCTGGCACGAACTGGGTGAACGAGTTGGCGATGGCGATGATCGGTTTCTTGAAGTCTTCGTCTTTCATACCCGTGGCGCGCCACAGGGCACGTGCGCCGGCCATGTTGCGGCCATGGGTGGATGTTTTCGAACGATAATCAGGCATGGAGCACTCCGGGCGGCTAATCAGGTTTAAACAGGGAGTGAGCTTCTCTTGGTCCATTGCAACGGCGACAGGTAGCTGCCGTCGCGGATGAGGTCGGTGACGCCACAGGATCGCTGCGCTTGACCGGAGCTCATAAACCCGCCGGGGATGATTGGCGATGAATACGCCGATTCTACACCGCTTGCGTGCCGATGGAATGCCAAGACCGATCAGGGGCGGTCTGGAATGCGCTTGTAGGAAGTTTCTGAAAATCATTTGCACGGGTTTTGTCATCGCGCCCGCTTGGTTACTATCCCCGCGCCGCATGTGCGGCCTACGAGAAATCCCTCAATGGACCACCCCAGTTCAAGTTCCTCCGGAACGAACAATCTGGCACCGACCGCAGCGGCGGCGGGCTTGCCTGTGAGCTGACGCGGTCGGCTTTCCGGGTAGCCTGCGGCTGCCTGGAGAGAAGCATGACTACATTTGACCTCGTACACGGCAACACCTCTTTCGCCGACCTGTCCGCAGCCCAAATTGCTGCACATCTGGACGCGCTGCCCCATGACAAACGCGCTGACGTCCTGGGACGGCTCAACACCGAAGCCTGCGTGGAAGCCACCGAAGACTTCCACAAGGGCGCCTTGATCTCCACACCCCTTGGCAACCTGAGCACGGCCACCGCCGCTTTCCTGTACCGCAAGCGCGTGCTGTGGCTGGTGCTGCTGGTGTTCGGCAACCTGTTTTCCGGCGCAGGCATCGCCGCCTTCGAAGACGTGATCGCGGCCAACATCGTGCTGGTGTTTTTCCTGCCATTGCTGGTGGACAGCGGCGGCAACGCCGGTGCGCAATCGGCAACCCTGATGGTGCGGGGCCTGGCGACCGGTGAAGTGGTCATCAAGGACTGGCTTCGCCTGCTATGGCGCGAATGCTCGGTGGCCCTGGCGCTGGGTGTGACCATGGCAGTGGCCGTGGCATTTCTGGGCGCGGTACGTGGCGGTTGGGCGATTTCCATGGTCGTCGCCAGCAGCATGCTGGTGATCGTGCTGGTCGGCAGCCTGATCGGCCTGAGCCTGCCCTTCCTGTTCAGCCGCCTGAACATGGACCCGGCAGTCGCGAGCGGCCCGCTGATTACCTCGATTGCCGATGCGGCGGGGGTGTTGGTGTACTTCGGGATTGCTTCGGTGATTCTGGGGCTTTGAGATTGTGCCAGCCTTTATCGCGAGCAAGCTCACTCCTACAGGTTATGCATGAATTTGCGGGCGGCGCCTACTGTAGGAGCGCGCTTGCCCGCGAAGGCGTCCTCGATGACACATCCGGAATTCCTAATCTACGCCCGCCTTCCATGAATCTACCTATCTTTGGTGAAACCAACTTCAAGAGGGCAACGGAATGCCAGGACCTCAACGAGGCGCCGATCTGCGCCGCGGAAGATACTCCGCACCTGGGCAAATCTATCTGGTCACCTCGGTGGTACATGGTCGCCAGCGATTGTTTGATAACTGGCGAGCAGGACGGCTCGTCGTTGATGAGTTTCGTAAGGCGCAAACAGATGGCATGGCTGCATCTCTGGCTTGGGTAGTCATGCCGGATCATTTTCATTGGCTGCTGGAGTTGAAGACGAACTCTCTAGGCGCATTGATGCGACGAGTTAAGTCAGGCAGCGCGCTGGCGATCATGAGGGCAGGCCAAAGCCCGTTGCGGGTCTGGCAGAAGGGCTATCACGACCGCGCTGTCAGGCGGGAAGAAGATCTGCAAAGCATTGCACGATATGTGGTGGCCAATCCGTTGAGGGCGGGGTTGGTGCGACGTGTCGGTGATTATCCGCTGTGGGATGCGGTGTGGCTGTGAGATCTGTCGCGGGCAAGCGCGCTCCTACAAACCGCGCGTACCTTATAGGGGCGGCAACTGTAGGAGCGCGCTTGCCCGCGACGCTCTTAGCTATTGGGCAACAACCGGCAAGTAATGCTCTTGATATACCGGGTCTCAGGGATTGCCGGGTGTACCGGGTGGTCCGGGCCCTGGCCGCCGCGTTCCAGGAGCTGGATGTTGCGGTCCAGGTGGCGGGCGCTGGTCAGGAGGATGTTTTGCAGGTCGTCTTCTGGCAGGTGCATCGAGCACGAAGCGCTCACCAGGATGCCGTCCTTGCTCAACAGGCGCATGGCTTGCTCGTTCAGGCGGCGATAGGCGCCTTCGCCGTTCTTCAGGTCTTTCTTGCGTTTGATGAACGCAGGCGGGTCGGCGACGATCACGTCGAAACGCTCTTCGGCTGCCTTGAGCTCTTTGAGTGCTTCGAACACATCGCCTTCGACGCAGGTGACCTTCTCGGCAAAGCCGTTCAGGGCCGCATTGCGCTCCACGCCATCAAGGGCGAAGCCCGAGGCGTCGACGCAGAACACTTCGCTGGCACCGAATGCGCCAGCCTGCACGCCCCAGCCACCGATGTAGCTGAACAGGTCCAGTACGCGCTTGCCTTTGACGTAGGGCGCCAGGCGTGCGCGGTTCATGCGGTGGTCGTAGAACCAGCCGGTTTTCTGGCCTTCCATCACCGGCGCTTCGAACTTCACGCCGTTTTCTTCCAGCGCGACCCACTCCGGCACCAGGCCGAATGCGGTTTCGACGTAGCGGTTCAGGCCCTCGGCATCACGCGCTGCCGAGTCGTTCTTGAGCAGGATGCCGCTTGGCTTGAGCACTTGAATCAATGCGGCCAGCACGTCGTCCTTGTGCTCTTCCATGGTCGCGGAAGCCAGTTGCACCACCAGGATGTCGCCAAAACGGTCGACCACCAGGCCCGGCAGCAGGTCGGAATCACCGTAGACCAGGCGATAGAACGGCTTGTCGAACAGGCGCTCGCGCAGCGACAGGCACACGTTCAGGCGGTGCACCAGCAGCGATTTGTCCAGCGGCAGCTTGACGTCGCGCGACAGCAGGCGTGCGCAAATCAGGTTGTTCGGGCTCAGGGCGACGATGCCCAGCGGTTTGCCGCCGGCGGTTTCAAGGATCGCCTGGGCGCCTGGAGCGAAGCCGTTGAGCGGCGTGGCGGCAACGTCGATCTCGTTGCTGTAGATCCACAGGTGACCGGCGCGAAGGCGACGGTCGGCGTTGGGCTTGAGGCGCAAGCTAGGCAGGGACATGACGTCGCTCCGGAAAAAAGAGCGGGATTATAACCCGTGATCCGGCCTGCGGGCGCACGGCTGTGAATTAACTGGCTGACGGTCTGTCGGATCCAGAGACTGTATCAACGGTTGTCGTAGCATGGGCGGTAAGGGTTAAAATCGCCCCCTGACCCCGAGTGTGTACTTATGTCCCAAGAGCTTACTTCCGAGCAGATCCAGCAGGCGTTGCAAGGCATCAGCGTCCCGCCCCAGCCGCAAATCATGGTGGATTTGCAGATGGAGCAGTACATGCCCGACCCTGACCTGGGTGTCATCGCCCGGTTGATCGCGCAGGATCCGGGGCTGTCCGGGGCTTTGCTCAAGATCGTCAACTCGGCCCATTACGGCCTGGCCAACAAGATCGCCTCGATCCAGCGCGCGGTCAATCTGCTGGGCAGCCGCTCGATCATCAACCTGATCAATGCGCAGTCGATCAAGGGTGAGATGAGCGACGAGACCATCGTGGTGCTCAACCGCTTCTGGGACACCGCCCAGGACGTCGCGATGACCAGTCTGACGCTGGCCAAGCGCATCGGCTCGCAAACCGTGGATGAATCCTACGCGCTGGGTCTGTTCCACGATTGCGGTGTGCCCTTGATGCTCAAGCGTTTTCCCGAGTACATGAACGTGCTCGAAGAGGCTTATGCCAAGGCCGGGCCAGAGTCTCGGGTGGTGGACACCGAAAACCGCATTCTCAACACCAACCACGCCGTTGTCGGCTATTTCACTGCCAAGTCCTGGCGTTTGCCTGAACATGTCAGCAATGCCATCGCCAACCACCACAATGCGCTGGCGATCTTCCAGGACGAGTCGGGACGCAATGCGCCGCTCAAGAACCTGCTGGCGATCCTGAAGATGGCCGAGCACATCTGCTCTTCCCATCGTGTGCTGGGCAACCAGGTGGTCGATCATGAGTGGAACAGCATCGGCCACCTGATCCTCGATTACGTGGGGCTGTCGGACTACGACTTCGAGAACCTCAAGGAAAGCCTTCGTGAACTGAGCTCGCACTGATCCTGCGAGCCTTGCGTCTGTCCCTCATCGAGTTGCCCCATGCCTGAATTGCCTGAAGTTGAAACCACCCGTAGGGGCATCGCCCCTCATCTGGAAGGACAGCGCGTCAGCCGCGTGATCGTGCGTGATCGCCGCCTGCGCTGGCCGATTCCGGAAGATCTGGACGTGCGCCTGTCCGGCCAGAAAATCGTGATCGTGGAGCGCAGGGCCAAGTACCTGCTGATCCAGGCCGAGGTGGGCACGCTGATCAGCCATCTTGGGATGTCCGGCAATCTGCGGCTGGTGGAGGCGGGGCTGCCCGCGCTCAAGCACGAACACGTGGACATCGAGCTGGAGTCGGGCCTTGCCCTGCGCTACACCGACCCTCGTCGTTTCGGCGCGATGCTCTGGAGCCTCGATCCCCACAATCACGAATTGCTGGTGCGCCTGGGGCCTGAGCCGCTGACCGACCTGTTCGACGGCCTGCGTCTGTTCGAGCTGTCCCGTGGCCGTTCGATGGCGGTCAAGCCGTTCATCATGGACAACGCCGTGGTGGTGGGCGTGGGCAATATCTACGCGACCGAAGCGCTGTTCGCGGCGGGCATTGATCCGCGGCGCGAGGCCAAGAGCATTTCCAAGGCGCGCTATATAAAGCTGGCGGTCGAGATCAAGCGAATCCTGGCCGCTGCCATCGAGCGTGGCGGCACGACGCTGCGGGACTTTATTGGCGGCGACGGCCAGCCCGGTTATTTCCAGCAGGAGCTGTTTGCCTACGGCCGTGGCGAAGAGCCGTGCAAGGTTTGCGGCACGACGCTGCGCGAGGTGAAGCTGGGGCAGAGGGCGAGCGTGTATTGCCCCAAGTGTCAGAAGTAACCCGTAACCAAAAAGCTCAGCTTGTGCCCGTAGGAGCGCGCTTGCCCGCGACGGCGGTGGATCTGTGCCGGCTGTAAGCGCTGACCCACCGCCATCGTCCGGATGCGGCCCAGACCAAGCGCGCTCCTACGGCAGTGTGGTTTGCGCCTTCGCCCCTTGCTTAACCCCCATCCCTGTTTATAGTGAGCAGCATCACTATTTGCCGAGCCTGAAGGACCACGCCATGAGCCCGTTTCGCATTCTCGCTGCTACCCTGGCCCTGTTTTTTGGTTTGCAGATGACACCTGCCATGGCTCAGGTCGAGGCCTCGGGCGGGGATGATCCCGTCTATCAGATCCAGAATCCGCCAGCCTACGCGATGATCGGCGACTTGCTGGTCGCCCGCCCGCTATTGATTGTCGCGACCGTGCTGGGCGCCGGGCTGTTCGTCATCGCCTCGCCGTTCGCCGCCGCAGGCGGCAACCTCGGCGCCACCGGCAAGGCGCTGGTGGTCGATCCGGGCAAGGCCGCATTCGTACGCTGCCTGGGCTGCACCACCAGCGGCTACGGCAAGCACGACTGATCGGCGCAGGCCCGCATCAAGCTCAATGGCGCAGTCGGTTTGAATATCTCTGAAACCCCGATGCCGCGAGGATCGCTCGCGGCTTCCACGCGGGCGTTGTTCTTGCGCCACAGCAGCACCTGCTGATTGCCGAAGTCGCGCTTGGTCTCCCGCAGCCGATAGCCGCGTTCGCGCAAGTCGGCCAGTTCCTCTTCCGTAAACGCCCCCGGCTCATACTCCATCACGTCAGGAATGTACTGGTGGTGATAGCGCGGCACCGATGCCCAGTTGGCGATGGGCTGTTCGTCCAGGTACTGCAGCATCGACAGCAGCACCATGCTGGGAATCCGGCTGCCCCCTGGCGTGCCAAAGGCTGTGAACGCGTTCGGGCCTTCGATGAAACTGGGGCTCATGCTCGACAGCGGGCGTTTGCCCGGTTCGATGATGTTCGCCTGGCTGCCGACCAGGCCGTAGGTGTTGCTGCCCTTGGGATCGACGGCGAAGTCGTCCATCTCGTCATTGAGAATCACCCCGGTACCCGGCACGGTGAAGGTCGAGCCAAACGGCAGGTTCAGTGACAGGGTCGCGGCGACGGCGTTGCCTTCGTTGTCGAGCACGGCAAAGTGGCTGGTGTTGTCCCCTTCACGCCAGCGCGGGGCGGGCGGCAGGATGTTGTTGGGCGTGGCCCGGTGCGGGTCGATGCTGGTGGCCAGTTCCATCAGATAGTCCGGGGCAAGTACCTGCGCCACCGGGTTGGGCACGAAATCCGGATCGCCGAACAGCACCCTGTCGCGATAGGCCCGGCGCAGTACCTCGACCACATAATGGGCGCGCTGCACCTTCTCGGACTCGCGCCACGGCAATTGCTGCAACATGTACAGGCTCTGCGCCAGCGCCACGCCGCCGGCCGAGGGTGGCGGGGCGCTTATGAGTTCGCGCTGATCCGCCAACTGGAAGCGCAGCGGCGTGCGGGTGATGACGTCGTATTCTTCGAAATCGTGGTAGTTCCAGATCCCGCCCGCCGCCCGGACCCCGCTGACCATCGCCTGGGCCGTCAGCCCACTGTAGAAACCTGCGCGGCCTTTATCGGCCAGACGGTCCAGGGTCTGGGCCAGTTCCGGTTGCTTGATGATCTCGCCCAGGTCGGGCACGTCGTTGTTGCGCAGGAACAGCCGGGCGCTTTCCTTGTTCTCCCGCAGCGCAAACAGCCGCCAGCTGGCGCGATCGCGATAGACCTCATCGACCTTGAAGCCGCGGTAGGCGATGCGGATGGCCGGGGCCAGGGAGATGGTGAGCGGCAGGCGGCCATAACGCTCGGCCAGTTCGACCAGCGCAGCAGGTAGACCGGGAATGGCTGCGGCCATCGGGCCGTTCAGGGAAAGATCGGGCTGGGCGATGCCATGGCGGTAGAACATCTTGCTCTTGGACTTGAGTGGCGCCTTTTCCCGCGCGTCCAGAAACTGATACTGCACAGGCTCCCCGGCCTGACGCAGCAGAAAGAAGCCGCCGCCGCCCATTCCCGAGCCGTAGGGCTCGACCACGGCGAGGGTCGCACTGATGGCGATGGCGGCGTCGAAGGCGTTGCCGCCGTCGACCAGAATTTCCCGACCGGCGGCGGTCGCAATGGGGTGGGGGCTGGCAATCGCCGCCTGATCCGGGTGGTCCGGACTGGCCTGGGTAGTGACGGCGCACAGAAAAAGCGCAGCGCCCACCGAGGACGGAACCCGCGAAAGCTTCGATGTCATGCGTATCTCGCTCAGGTCAACAGGCATTACAGCCAGTGTCTTCGGCGAAAGCGCGGATGCCGACAGGATATGCCTTCGGTTATGCCTTACTGGTAATCAACGTGTACTTGGCCATGAGCTCGTCCTTGCTCTCCACATGGTTTTCATCCAGCGGAATGCAATCCACAGGACACACCTGCTGGCATTGTGGTTCATCGTAGTGGCCAACGCACTCGGTGCACAGGTTCGGGTTGATTACGTAGATCTCCTCGCCTTGAGAGATCGCTTCGTTCGGGCACTCGGGTTCGCAGACGTCGCAATTGATGCAATCGTCGGTGATGATCAGGGACATGGATACTCCTGCCACGGTCGACACCGGGGCATATAAACACTAATGCGGCGAATTGTGCCGCATTAGCGCTGCATATGCACCTGGACCGTGACGTCCGGGCTAGGGTTTGAACCTTTCGCTCAGCGCCTGGGCGACCGCAGGATGTACGAATTTACTGATATCACCGCCTAACGCTGCGATTTCTCTGACCAGCGTAGATGAAATGAATGAGTAGCGTTCGGACGGGGTGAGAAAAAGACTTTCGACGTCCGGAGCCAGCTGCCGATTCATGTTGGCCAGCTGGAATTCGTATTCGAAGTCAGAGACGGCGCGCAAACCGCGCAGCAGGATGTTGGCGTTCTGCTCCTTGGCAAAATGCACCAGCAGGCTTGAAAAGCCCACGACTTCGACGTTGGGCAGGTGTTTGGTCACCTCGCGGGCCAGTTCCACCCGTTGATCGAGGGTGAACAGCGGGTTTTTCTTCGGGCTGGCCGCCACCGCGATCACGACCTGATCGAACAGGCGAGCGGCGCGCTCGACCAGATCGCCGTGGCCCCGGGTGATTGGGTCGAAGGTGCCTGGGTACAACGCTCGGTTCATCGGATCGTCCTGATGTCGCAGTGCAAAAGTGAACCGGGATGGTAGCGTAGCGGGCTCGCGGGGCCAAGTTTCGGCTATCGCCGAGCCCGTCGTAGCAGCACGGCTTGCCGGCGGGAGCGGTGTATCTGCCCCCATTCAGCGACTGACACACCGCCCCCGCCGGCAAGCCGTGCTGCTACGGATCAAGTTGGCGGGTTGAGGCGCTCGGCCAGCGCCGTCGCCAGTTGCGCGGTCAGCCCGTACACCGATAGCTGCGGGTTGGCGCCGATGCTGGTGGGGAACAGCGAGCCGTCGTGAACCGAGAGGTTCTCCAGTTGATGATGGCGCCCCAGGCTGTCGACCACAGGCTGTGCGGGGGCCTCGCCCATGGCGCAACCGCCCATCACATGGGCGCTACCCAGCCGGGTGCGGAAAATTTCCAGCTTCAGAGAGTCGATCAGTGTGCGTGCCTGGGCAGCGGTTTTCACGTAGTCCGCATCGCCATGCAGCGGCATCACGGCACGGGCGCCGCCGGCGAACTGGATCTCGGCCATGCTGTGCATAGCGCGGCGCACGCCCTCCCAGGCGTAGGGCGAAACCTGGTAATCCAGCACCGGCGTGTCGTCGCCGCGCAGGTGCACGGTGCCACCCGGGCTCTGCGGATGAAACCCGTCGCGCAGCAGCGCCAGCATCATGTGGGTGTGAGGGAGTTGCGCCATGCGCTCGGCATTGGCGGGGCCGTACCTTCCGAGCAGGGTGCTGGCCAACGCAGGTTGCAGCGGCGGCACTTCGAGCTTGTAGGCCATGGGCCCGGTGACGCCGTCGCGCCACTGGAAATGATCGGAGTAGATCGACTGCGGCGCCCCGTAAAACGGATTTATCACCTGACCGAACAGCCCGGCCGAGAACACCGTCAAGTGCAGAAAAGTGCGTTTGCCCAATCGCTCGTGCGGGTCGGGAGCCTTGGAGCGCATCAGCAATGCGGGGCTGTTGATGCCGCCCCCGGCCAGCACGGTGTGGCGCGCCTTCACGGTGATCCCGCGTCCGGTGGGCGCCACGCAGCGCGAGTCCATCGCCTGGCATTCCACGCCCGTAACCTTGCCATTCTCGATGATCAGACGCTGGGCACGGCTCAGGTACAGCAGCTCGCCGCCCTTATCCAGCATCGCCGGGATAGTAGTCACCAGCATCGATTGCTTGGCATTGGTCGGGCAGCCCATGCCGCAGTAGCCCAGATTCCAGCAGCCGCGCACGTTGCGCGGAATCACGTGCCAGCTGTAACCGAGCTTTTCGCAGCCTTGGCGGATCACGTCGTTGTTGGCGTTCGGTGGCATGATCCAGGGCGCTACGCCCAATCGCTGTTCCATCTTGTCGAACCAGGGCGCCATCTCGGCGGCGCTGTGACCCGTGACGCCATGTTCCCGCGCCCAGTGCTCCAGCGTCTGGTCCGGCGTGCGAAAGCTCGACGTCCAGTTCACCAGCGTCGTGCCACCCACGGCCCGGCCTTGCAGAATGGTGATCGCGCCGTCCTTGCTCATGCGGCCAATGCCTTCCTGATACAGGGTCGAGTAGGCCTGATCCTCCAGCAGGGTGAAGTCGGAGCTGGTTTTCAGCGGGCCTTCCTCGATGATCAGCACCTTGAGCCCGGCGCTGCTGAGGATCTCAGCGGTGGTGCCGCCGCCTGCGCCACTGCCAATGATGGCGACATCCGCCTCCAGCGTCAGATCGCTCTCAAGGCGCGAGCCATCGTGAGTTTTCCATCCGCGTGCGAGACCTTCGCGAAACGTGTCGGGAACTGGCATGGAACCTCTTCTTATTGTTGTATGGGTTCAAATCTTCGGTGGTCCGGGATAGCCGCAACCCGCCCAGGATTGCGGTTGGCTGTACCAGGCCATGAGCACCAGTTGCAGCAGAGAGCTGTGCCCCTGACGCAGCAGTTCCAGCGAACTGTTCTCCCAACGGCCGAGAAAGTGGCGAATCTGTCCGGGCTCGGCGTTTTCCCATGGGCTCCAGATCCCGGTCAGCGGCCCGCGGGTGATGGCCATCCCCAGCACGTCGAACAGTTGCCGGGTGAGCTTGAGCATTTCCGGCGACAGGTGCGAAAGGCCGCTGTCCAGGCCGTGCAGGGTGCGTTCGGTGGCGGATTGCGAGGGTATGCCCGTCAGCGCGCCATCGAGCATCACCGGGATCACGGCCAGTAAAAACGGCAGGTCGCTGGTGCGCAACGCATCGAATCCGGGCGCCGTGTCGCTGCTGGAGCAGCCGCTGAGGCTGGCTGTCACGCCCGCCGTTGCCAGAAATGCGGTGGCGCCGACGCTGAATTTGAGCAAGCCCCGTCGGGAAAGCCCATCAACGGCCTGGGCGCTCATCGCACGAACAGCCGCTGGATCAGCTTCTGGATCGCCTTGCCATAGGGCGGGTAAATCAGCCGGGCAGCGTTGAAACGTTGCTTGATGAAGACGCCTTTGGCTTTGCTGAACGTCAGAAAACCTTCGTGCCCGTGGTAGTGCCCCATGCCGGATGGCCCGACGCCGCCGAAGGGCAAGTCGTCCTGAGCGACGTGCAACAGGGTGTCGTTCAGGCACACGCCGCCAGAATGAGTCTGTTCCAGCACGCGTTTTTGCTCGGCCTTGTTGTAGCCGAAGTAGTACAGCGCCAGTGGACGAGGGCGTTGGTTGATGTAGTCGAACGCCTGCTCGATCCTTTCATAGGGGACGATCGGCAACAGCGGGCCGAAGATTTCGTCCTGCATGACCAGCATATCGTCGCGCACATCCAGCAGGAGGCTGAACGGCATGCGCCGGCCCTGGCCTTGCCCGTACAGCGAGACGACCCGCGCACCTTTGTCCGTTGCATCCTGCAGGTAGCTGTTCAGCCGCGCCAGATGTCGGGGATTGATGATCGCGGTGTAGTCCGGGTTGTCTACGAGCGTGGGATAAAACCCGGTAACCGCCTGTTTGTAGGCCTCGACGAATGCCTCGACACGATCCTTGGGCACCAGCACGTAGTCCGGCGCCACACAGGTTTGTCCGGCATTCAGCGTTTTGCCGAAGGCGATGCGTTCGGCGGCGTCTTTGAGCGGTACGTCATGAGCCACGATGGCTGGCGACTTGCCGCCCAGCTCCAGCGTGACAGGGGTGAGGTTTTCAGCTGCGGCGCGCATCACGTGGCGCCCGACGCTGGTCGCACCGGTGAACAATAAGTGATCGAACGCAAGCTTCGAAAACGCGACGCCGACCTCTGCCTCGCCCAGCACCACGGCTACCAAATCCTCAGGAAACACCCTGGCGAACAGGGTCTTGAGCAATTGACCGGTGGCGGGCGTCGATTCACTGAGCTTGAGCATTACCCGGTTGCCTGCCGCCAGGGCGCCGACCATCGGGCCAATGGCCAGATAAAGCGGGTAGTTCCACGGCACGATCACCCCGACCACGCCGAGTGGCTGATAAACGACTTTTGCCGACGCGGGCTGAAACGCCATGCCCACGCTGCGCCGGGCCGGGCGCATCCATTTTTTCACATGGCGGCGGGCGTAATGGATGTTGTGCAGGCTGGGCATAAGTTCGGCAAGCAGCGTTTCGTCGGCACTGCGGTTGCTGAAATCGGCGCTGATGGCTTCGATCAGGGCCTGACGTTCATCGCTGAGCAACTGCCGCAGGCTGTCGAGCCATTGCAGGCGCTGCCCGGCCCTTGGCATCGGGTTCGCAGCGAAGGCCTGACGCTGAAGATCGAAGAGGCGCTCAAGCTCATGATGCGAGGCGGGGTCGTCATCTGGCAGGGGCGAGCGGAGGGATTCGACAGGCATCGCTGCTGTTCCTTTTTGATTTTATAGAATGGTTTTAGAGTTATTGCTCTATAAAGTCAAATCCTGCAAATCAGCAGGCCAAACCTTGCACGTGGGCAGGCTCGGGGCCAGACTGTTTGCCGCGCTTTCCTGCGCTGCCGCTCGTGATGTCTGACATGGAGTCTCAATGCGCACGGACTATTTCGCGTTCTTCTTTTCCCTGTTTCTCTCCCGGCTTGCCGACCAGATCCTGCTGTTTCTCGTACCGCTGATCGTCTTTCAGACCACCAACAGCGCGGCCTGGGCCGGTATTGCGTTCTTCGTCGAAACGCTGCCGCGCTTCCTTGCCTTTCCGGTCTGCGGGGCGCTGTGCGACCGCTTTTCACCGATCCGCCTGCTTCACATCAGCCAGGTGTATCGCGCCGGGCTCTGTCTGCTGGCAATGGTGCTTTATGGCGTGTTCGGCGGGCTGTACTGGCTGGTGCTGCTGTCGGCGATCTGCGGCGTCCTGACGACCCAAGGCATCATGGCCCGCGAAGTGGTGATGCCCCATGTGTTCGCTGACTATCGCTACGGCAAGACGCTTTCCTACTCGCAGATCGCCGATCAGACCGGTCTGGTGCTGGGGCCTTTGCTGGCGGCGATGTCTCTGGAGTTCTGCCCATGGCCTGGGGTGGTGCTGGGTGCGGCGATGCTGTTTGGCCTGGCGGATGTTGCGATGCGCGAATGGCAGCGCAGCAGTGACTTCAAGCTCGACCCGCCCGGGCATGGCACAGCTTCCTGGATTGAGCCGCTGAAAACCGCGTGCGGGCACATCGCTCGCATCCCGGAGTTGAAGAAGATCATCTGCCTGGCGGTGGGTGTGAACCTGGTCGTCGGGGTGACGCTGGCCAGCTCGGCGGCGATGGTCATTGGCAGTCTGGAGCAGAGCAAGGATTTCTATGCCGGGCTTCAGGCGGCGGGGGCGCTGGTCACGATCGGCATTCTGTTCGTGCTGGCGCGCATCGACCTCCCGCTCAAGGTGCTGGGCGCCCTGTCCTACCTGGCCATCACCCTGGGCGGACTGTTGATGGCCACGGGCGCTGCGTCGACAATCTACGTTCTGGGCTTTCTGCTGGTGGTCGGCTTCGACAAGATGTTCAACATCTACATGCGCAGCATTCGTCAGCGTGTGATTCCGACGCGGGACTTCGGCAAGACCGTTGGCGTGATCACGCTGCTCAACAATCTCTCCCAGCCGCTGGCCGGTTTGCTGGTCGGGATGCTGGCTGCACCGCTGGGGTTGCGCGGGGTGATTCTGGTGCTGACGCTGCTGGCCGGGGTGATCGCGATTGCCGTGGTTGTGGTCGCCCGGACGAAAAGTGTGACGCCCCTCCAGTCGTGATGGCTGCCCCGGGCGTCGATCCTTGCGTTAAGATCGAGCACATCCCTGTTACATTCCAACGTTCGAGTCGAGCATGGCGCCGCGCATCAAGACACTCCGCATCAAAACCCGAGAACGCATCGTGCAGACCAGTCTGGAGCTGTTCAATCTGCAGGGCGAGCGCAGTGTCAGCACCAACCACATCGCGGCCCACATGGAAATTTCGCCGGGCAACCTGTATTACCACTTCCCCAACAAGCAGGCGATCATTGCCGAGCTGTTCACCGAATATGAAGCCCTGGTGGACAGCTTTCTGCACCTGCCCAAGGGCCGGCTTCCCGACGTTGAAGACAAGCGCCATTACCTGTTGGCGATCCTCGACGGCATGTGGCGCTATCGCTTCCTGCATCGGGATCTCGAGCATCTGCTCGACGCCGATCCTGAGCTGGCGGCGCGTTATCGGCGTTTTTCCCAGCATTGTCTGCTCAAGGCCATGGCGATTTACGGCGGCTTCGTCGAGGCGGGGATTCTGCAGATGGACGAGGTGCAGATCGAGTCGCTGACGCTCAATGCGTGGATCATCCTTACCTCGTGGGTGCGTTTTCTCTGCACCACCCGTGAGAATTCCGCTCACCTGAACGAAAACGCCATCCGTCGCGGCGTCTATCAGGTGCTGATGCTGGAACTGGCCTACGTCACCCCCGATGCGCGGGAAGCGGTCCATGGGTTGTGCCAGGAATTTTTCGTGCCGCTGACCAAGGCACTGGAAGAGGCTGGCTGAACAGCCCTTCCCACCGATTGTTTTTCGCTTTAGCCATTTTTACTGTCTGCAGGAGTCTGTCATGTCCATCGCGCAACTGATAAGCCCGCAACAACTGGCCGAACGGCAGAAGAAACCGGGGCTGGTGATCCTCGATTGTCGCTCATCCCTGGATGATCTGGACTACGGCCAGCGCAGCTATGCCGAGGGGCATATCGAGGGTTCTTCCTACGCCGATCTGCTCAATGACTTGAGCGGCCCCATTAGCAAGGGCGTCACTGGGCGTCATCCTTTGCCCAATCCTCAAGTGCTGATCGAGCGTTTGCGTTTCTGGGGTGTGGATAACGACAGCGAGATCGTGCTCTACGACGACGGTCCTGGTGCTTACGCCGCCCGTGCCTGGTGGTTGCTGGCCTGGCTGGGCAAGCGCGATGGTGTGTTCGTGCTCGATGGCGGCCTCAAGGCCTGGCACAGCGCGGGCCTGCCACTGAGCCTGGACCCGCCGGAGCATCGTGAGGGCAGCTTTCAGGGCAAGCCGGACGACGCGTTGGTGCTGAGCGCGGCGGACGTGCAGAGGAAACTCGACAAGCCGGAAGTGACCCTGATCGATGCCCGGGCCCCGGCGCGTTTTCGTGGCGAGGTGGAGCCGATCGATCCGGTGGCGGGGCACATCCCTGGCGCCCAATGCGCGGCGTTCACTGACAATCTCGGGGCGGATGGACGCTTTTTGCCCGCCGACCAGCTCAAGCAGCGTTTCGCCCAGACCTTGAACGGACGGCCTGCCGAGAAACTGGTGGCCTATTGCGGCTCGGGTGTGACGGCGTGCCACAACCTGTTCGCCCTGTGCCTGGCGGGTTACCCGTTGGGGCGGTTGTATGCGGGGTCGTGGAGTGAGTGGATCAATGATCCACAGCGCGGCGTCGCCACAGGGGAGTAAGGCCAACACCAGCCCCCGTAGCAGTCCGGCTTGCCGGCGTCAGCGAATTTGAAGGCCCCGACGCCGGCAAGCCGGACTGCTACGGGGAGGTGTTGGTGCTGTTTTTAGATCTGCCCCATCACCCAGCGCAGCAAGAAGAACACCGCCAGCCCGCCGCCGATCGTCGCCAAAAGGTTGCGGGTCAATGCGGCGATGGCGATGGCAATGATGCCGGCCAGCAGGTAGGCGTTATCCAGCGACAACTGCCAGTGCTGGCCATCCGGGAGCAGCATGCCGGGCACCACGATGGCGGTCAGCACCGCAGTGGGCACGTAATGCAGGCCCTGGCGCACCACCGGCGGGAAGCGCAGGTTCGGCCAGGCGAACAGGCTGTAGCGCATCAGGAAAGTGATCGCGGTCATGCCCAGAATCAGCCACCAGTAACTCATGAATGCACCTGCGTGCCAGACGCGGCACCCTTGATCTGCCGACGCTCCAGAATCACGCCGACGGCAATCCCGCTGAACGCCGCGGCCATCAAGCCCAGTTTGTACGGCCATGCCCAGGTCATCAGCGCCACTGCACCTGCGGCCAGCGCCGCTGCCACTTGCGGTTGATTGCGCAGCATGGGCACGACGATGCCGATGAACGTCGCCAGCATCGCAAACTCAAGCCCCCAACTCGCCATATCCGGTACTGCCTGGCCGAACAGAACCCCCACCAGCGAACTGCCCACCCAGCAGGCATACAGCGAGCAGGTCACGCCCAGCCAGTACCAGTGGGCCAGGGGCGATTTGCCGTGCACCAGGTAGTAACGCTGGACCACGGCGAAGGTTTCATCGGTCAGCCAGAATGCCAGCAACAGGCGCCAGCGTTGCGGCATGCCCTGAACCTGGGGTTGCAGCGTGGCGCTGTACAGCACGTGGCGCAGATTGACGATCAGGGTCGTGAGCAGGATCACCACGGCGCTGGCGCCCGCGCCCATCAGGCTGATGACGATGAACTGCGCCGAGCCTGCATAGACGAACAAAGACATCCCGACCGCCTGCCACAGCGACAGGCCGCCGACGCCGGCCAGAGTTCCGAAAATGATGCCGAACGGCGCGATGCCAAACAGCATGGGCACGCTGTCGCGAAGGCCGCGAACGAAGAGTGGATAGCGGGACATGGGTTTTCTCCTTATGTCCCGGATGGTAGGCCGGTGCGGGCGGTGTGTCTTGAACGATCCTGCAAGGTTTGACACCCCTGTAGGAGCGCGCTTGGTCTGGGCCGCATTCGGACGATGGCGGTGTGTCAGCCCCCATATCAGGTACAGATACACCGATGTCGCGGGCAAGCGCGCTCCTACAATGGGGAGTGCTCGCTGCCATGCACATCCACCAGCCACTGCGGAATGCGCTGCTCCAGGTAATAACTCGGTGTCCTGATCGAGCCACCGACGAAGCCCACGTGCCCGCCCTTGTTCTGCAGGTCGAACTCGGTGCTGGACGACAGTTCGCTGGCATCGGGCAGGCTGTGCCTGAACACGAACGGGTCGTCCAACGCCTGCACCAGCAGGGTCGGGGTGCGAATCGCTCCGAGAAAGTAGCGGCTGGAGGCCCGGCGGTAATAGTCGTGGGCGTCGAGAAAGCCGTTCAACGGCGCGGTGACCTTGCCGTCGAACTCCCAGAAGGTGCGCAGGTTCTCCAGCGAGCCCAGCGCCGCCAGTTCCGCCAGCCCCTCGCTCAGGCCTTCATGCTGGAAGCGCCGTTGCTTGTCGCGGATATAGCCGACCATCTCGCGCATGAAATGCCGCTGGTAGACCTTGGAAAATCCCTGGCCAATGCGGTCTGCACATTCATCCAGGCGAAACGGCACCGACACCGCTGCCGCCCCCTGCAGGTGGCTGTCCAGGCCCGATTCTCCAAGGTGCTTGAGCAGGATGTTGCCGCCCAGCGAATAGCCAACCGCATACAGCGGCGCCAGTGGCCGGGCGGTGCGGATGTGATCGATCACGGCGGCCAGGTCTTCGCTGGCGCCTGAGTGGTAACTGCGCGGCAGCAGGTTAGGTTCGCCCGAGCAGCCACGCCAGTTCAGCGCGGCGCTGGTCCAGCCCCGTTTGGCCATGGCCTGTTGCAGGCCGGCCACATATGGCGAGTTGGAAGACCCGGTCAGCCCGTGCAAGACCAGCACGACCGGCACCTTGGCGTCATGGGGGCCATGCCAGTCGATGTCGAGGAAGTCGCCGTCTTCGAGCCAGATGCGTTCGCGGCGGCGCTCCAGATGAACGGTCTTGCGCCACAGCGGCCCCCACAGGGTTTGCAGGTGAGGGTTGCCCAGGCCGGTCGCCGGAACGAACGGGCGGCTGTCAGTGAGCGGTGCCACTTCGTTCCCACAGCGCGTAGTACACCTGGCCAGCCTTCTTCTCCCGATGCAGGCGCCAGTTGCCCGGCATGCCCAGCGTCGAAGGCGCGGTTTCGCTCTCGGTGTAGATCCAGGCGTCGTCGGCGAGCCAGTTGCGTTCCTCCAGCAGGGTGCAGGCAGGGGCCAGCAGGTTCTGGTGGAACGGCGGGTCGAGGAAGATCACGTCGAACTGTTCAGCTGGCTGTGTCTCCAGGTAACGCAATGCATCGCCTGTGGACGTCTTGCCCACGGTGCAGCGCAAGGTGCCCAGGTGCTCGCGCAGGCTGGAAATGGCGGCAGAGTTGGTGTCCAGCGCCAGGCCCATGCTCGCACCGCGTGACAGCGCTTCGAGGTAGAGCGCGCCGCTGCCGGCGAACGGATCGAGCACGCGAGCGCCCTCGATATAAGGCGCCAGCCAGTTGAACAGGGTTTCACGTACCCGGTCCGGCGTCGGGCGCAGGCCCGGGCCGTCAGGGAAACTCAGACGCCGACTGCGCCATTCGCCGCCGATGATCCGCAGTTGGCCAAGGCCCGTGTGAATTTTGTGGCCTTTGTGGATACGCGGCGGCTTGGAAGTCGAGGTCATCAGTGCTCCGGAACGCCGAGGGGTTGCTCGGCAGGTCTATCAGTAGGGGGGGGCAGAGGCTTCTGCGGGACGGTGGGACCGGCGGTCACGACGACCAGCTTGTCAACGTCCAGGTGTTTGTTCATTACAGCCTTGATCTGCTCGACCGTAACGCTCTGAGACTGCGTCATGAAATCTTCGAGGTAGCTCAGGGGCAGATTATAGAAGCCAATGGCACCCAATTGGCCAACGATGGCCGAGTTGCTCGCGGTCGAGAGCGGGAAGCTGCCCGCCAGTTCGCGCTTGGCGTCGTCCAGTTCCTTCTGGGTAGGGCCGTTGGCAAGGAAGTCGCGGGTGATGTCCTTGACCAGCTTGAGGGTGTTTTCACTCAGTTCGGCGCGGGTCTGCAGGCCGATCATGAAAGGCCCCTGGGCCTGCATCGGGGTGAAGCCCGACGAAACGCCGTAGGTCAGGCCGCGCTTTTCACGCACTTCGGTCATCAGGCGGCTGCCGAAACCGCCGCCGCCGAGGATCGAGTTGCCCAGCGAGAGCGCGGCGTAATCGGGGTCGGCGCGGTCGATGCCCAGCTCGGCCAGCATTAGGTGAGTTTGCTTGGACGGGAACTCGATATGGGTATCGCCCGGCTGGGGCGCTGTCGGCGCGAGGGTTTTCGCCAGTGCCGGGCCCTTCGGCAGCGAGGCCGAGACCTGCGCCGCGACAGCTTCGGCATCGGCGCGAGACAAATCGCCCACCAGCGCGATCACCGCGTTGCCAGCGGCATAAGCCTTGGCGTGAAAGGCCTTGAGCTGCGCCAAGGTGATCGGCGTGATGCTCTTGGCCGTGCCCATGCTCGGGTGCGCGTAGGGGTGATCGCCATACAGGCGCTTGAACAGCTCGTCGCCCGCCAGCTTGCCGGGGTTCTGCTTCTGATATTCGAAGCTGGCCAGCAGCTGGTTCTTGATACGCGCCAGCGAGTCGGACGGGAAGGTCGGCTTGCCCACCACTTCCGAGAACAGCTTCAAGGCCGGATCGCGTTTGTCGGGCGCGCTCAGGCTGCGCAGCGAGGCGATGGCCATGTCGCGATAGGAGCCGTTGTTGAAGTCGGCACCCAGGCCTTCGAAACCTTCGGCGATGGCGCCGACGTTCTTGCCTTTGACGCCCTCGTTGAGCATGGCGTTGGTGATCAGTGCGATGCCCGGTGTGGCGCCATCCTGGCTGCTGCCTGCGGCGAACAGCAGGCGCATGTCGAACATGGGCAGTTCGTGGGCTTCGACGAACAGCACGCGGGCGCCTTCGGCGGTGTTCCACGACTGGATGTTCAAGGTGCGCCTGGCAGGTGCCTTGCCGTCCAGTTCCTTGAGGGTTTCAAGCCTGGAGGTCGCCTTGTCGATGGCTTTTGGTGTTTCTGCAGGTGCCTGGGTGGCCTCCTCGGCGAAGATCTGGGTGGCGCCGAACAGCCCGAGGGTGACGGCCAACAGCAGAGCAGGGGCCCGCTTCGGTGCGAAGCCTGTCTCGATGCGCCGGGTCATTGGGCTTTCTCCTCTGGCAGTACGTGCGCGACGGCCAGGCGTTCGCGGGTGAAATAAGTGCGTGCGGCTTTCTGGATGTCTTCGGGCGTGACGCTTTGCAGGTCAGTCAGCTCCCGGTCGATCAGTCGCCACGACAGACCGACGGTTTCCAGCTCGCCGATGGTGCTGGCCTGGCTGGTGATCGAGTCCCGCTCGTACACCAGGCCGGCAATGACCTGGGCTCGAACCCGCTCGAGCTCTTCCTTGGTCGGCGGCTTGTTCTTCAGCTCATCGAGCAGGCGCCAGATGCCGGCTTCGGTGTCCGCCAGGGTTTTCTTCTTCTGCATGTTCGGCGTGGCGCTGATGGTGAACAGGCTGTCGCCACGGGAGTAGGCGTCATAGCTGGACGACGCGCCGGTAACCAGCTCCTCGCCACGCTCGAGACGGGTCGGAATGCGGGCACTGTAGCCGCCGTCGAGCAGGGCGGAAATCAGGCGCAGGGCATTGACCGACTGCGGGTCGGTTGCGGTGGACAGGCTCGGCACGTTGAAGCCGTACATCAGGCTGGGCATCTGGGTGGCCACATGCACGGTAATCTGGCGCAAGCCGGGCTCGGCCAGCTCCAGCGGTTTTTTCGACGGCGGAACGTCACGGCGCGGGATCGGCCCGAAGAAGCGCTCGGCCAGGGCCTTCACTTCGTCGGGTTTCACGTCGCCGACCACGACCAGCGTGGCGTTGTTGGGCACGTACCAGGATTCGTACCAGTGGCGCAGCTCCTGGACGGTCATGCGGTCCAGGTCGGCCATCCAGCCGATGGTCGGCGTGTGGTAGCCGCTGGCCGGGTAGGCGATGGCCTTGAAGCGCTCGTAGGCCTTGGCGTTGGGCTTGTCATCGGTGCGCAGGCGGCGCTCTTCCTTGATGACTTCGATTTCCCGGGCGAATTCTTCAGGCGGCAGGCGCAGGCTGGCCATGCGGTCGGCTTCCAGCTCGAAGGCCACGCTCAGGCGGTCCCGGGCCAGCACCTGGTAATAAGCGGTGTAGTCGTCACTGGTGAAGGCGTTCTCTTCGGCGCCCAGGTCACGCAGGATCAATGAGGCTTCACCGGGGCCGGCCTTGGAGCTGCCCTTGAACATCATGTGTTCCAGTGCATGGGACAGGCCGGTCTGGCCGGGCGTCTCGTAGCTGGAGCCGACCTTGTACCAGACCTGGGACACCACGACCGGAGCGCGGTGATCTTCGCGCACGACGACCTTCAGGCCGTTTTCCAGCGTGAACTCGGAAGTGGGTTGAGGATCGGCGGCCATGGCTGCGAGGGGCAAACACAATGTGCCGAGCAGAAGGCCTGCGGCACGGCGGGCGAGAGCATTCATTCGTAATTTGAACCTTCGAGACGGCCTGCGTGAACTTAGCGTCGGCGGGCGCGGGGGTGTTAGGATAGCGACCAGTTTGCTCGCCTACCATGGCTAAGACGTAGGACTCTTCGTCTAGGGCCGCAAGGCGATGCCTAAATGGCGTGAACGGTAGGGCGTTTGCTGAACAAGCGCGCCCGATTACAGTCTGTTTCGCATACAGAATTTTTCAGAGGCGCCGGTCTGGCGCGTCGCTACCTTGAGATAGCCGTCCTCCATGTTTGGTTCCAACGACGACAAGAAGACCCCAGCCCCGGCTGGAGAGAAGAAAGGCCTGTTCGGATGGCTGCGCAAGAAGCCGCAGGAAACCGTCGCCGAGCAGCCCAAGGACTTACCCGCAGCAGCGCCTGAGCCAGTCGCCGAGTCGACGCCGCCCGTTGCTGAGCCGCAGATCGCCCCGCCAATTCCCCCAGCGCCAGCGCCTCAACCCACTGCGGCCTTCGAAGCCCCAGCGCCGGTCATCGAGCAGCCAGCGGGCGAGCCGTGGCTGAAACTGCCGGTCGCTGAAGAGCCGGTGGCGCTGACTGACGAAGCCGAGCCCCACGTCACTCCGCAGATTCCGGCGTACACCGCGTCTCACGTGCAACCAGAGTCCGTCGAGCCTGCCCCGGTGCAAGTGCCGCCGTCGGTCGAACCTACACCCGTTGCCACGCCTGACCCTGTCGCAGCTGACGACTTGCCGGTCTTGTCCCAGCCGGCGCCGCTTGCCGCACCGGTTGCTGTCGCGCCTGTCGCAGCTCCAGTTGCTCCAGTTGCTCCAGTTGCCCCGGTAACCCAGCCAGCACCTGTCGTGACCGAGGCCCAGCCTCAGCCTGTCGAGCCCAAGCAGCCGGGCTTCTTCGCCCGCCTCAAACAAGGCCTGTCCAAGACCAGCGCCAGCCTGGGTGAAGGCATGGCCAGCCTGTTCCTGGGCAAGAAGGCCATCGACGACGACATGCTCGACGAGCTGGAGACCCGGTTGCTGACCGCCGACGTCGGTGTGGAGGCAACGTCGCTGATCGTGCGTAACCTGACGCAGAAAGTGGCACGTAAACAACTGACCGACAGCGACGCGCTTTATAAATCGCTGCAGGCCGAGCTGACCGAAATGCTCAAGCCGGTCGAAGCGCCGCTGGTGATCGAACAGCAGCACAAGCCGTTCGTTATTCTGGTGGTCGGCGTCAACGGCGCCGGCAAGACCACCACCATCGGCAAACTGGCGAAGAAACTCCAGCTCGAAGGCAAGAAGGTCATGCTGGCCGCGGGCGATACGTTCCGCGCCGCCGCCGTCGAGCAATTGCAGGTCTGGGGCGAGCGCAACAAGATCCCGGTCATCGCCCAGCACACCGGCGCCGACTCCGCATCGGTCATCTTCGACGCCGTGCAGGCCGCAAAGGCCCGTGGCATCGATGTGTTGATCGCCGACACGGCCGGTCGCCTGCACACCAAAGACAACCTGATGGAAGAGCTGAAAAAGGTCCGCCGGGTCATCGGCAAGCTGGATGAAGCCGCGCCTCACGAAGTGCTGCTGGTGCTGGATGCCGGTACCGGGCAGAACGCCATTAGCCAGGCCAAGCAGTTCAACCAGACCGTGAATCTGACCGGCCTTGCCCTGACCAAGCTCGACGGCACCGCCAAGGGTGGCGTGATCTTCGCCCTGGCCAAGCAGTTCGGGCTGCCGATTCGCTACATCGGTGTCGGTGAAGGCATCGACGATTTGCGGACTTTCGAGGCCGAACCCTTTGTTCAGGCCCTATTCGCCGAGCGGGAGCGCACATGATTCGTTTCGAACAGGTCGGTAAACGCTATCCGAACGGACACGTCGGCTTGCATGAGCTGAGCTTTCGAGTACGTCGTGGCGAGTTTCTGTTTGTAACCGGCCACTCCGGTGCCGGTAAAAGTACCCTGCTGCGCCTGTTGCTGGCGATGGAGCGCCCGACTTCCGGCAAGCTGCTGCTGGCCGGGCAGGACCTGGGCCAGATCAGCAACGCGCAGATCCCATTCCTGCGTCGCCAGATCGGCGTGGTGTTCCAGAACCACCAGTTGCTGTTCGACCGCACGGTGTTCAACAACGTCGCGCTTCCTCTGCAGATTCTCGGCCTGTCCAAGGCCGAAGTGACCAAGCGCGTCGACTCGGCGCTGGAGCGCGTGGCGCTGTCCGACAAGGCCGAGCTGTACCCCGGCGACTTGTCCACAGGGCAGCAGCAGCGCGTCGGCATCGCTCGCGCCATCGTTCACCGCCCGGCCTTGCTGCTGGCGGACGAACCGACCGGTAACCTCGACCCACGGCTGGCGGCAGAAATCATGGGTGTTTTCGAAGATATCAATCGCCTGGGCACCAGCGTGCTGATCGCCAGTCACGACCTGGCTCTGATCGCACGCATGCGCCATCGCATGCTGACCCTGCAACGCGGCCGACTGATCGGTGACGGGGAGGCCAGCGCATGAGCGCCACTCGTAGCCCTAAAGTGTCCGAGCGTGTCGCACCCAAGGTGGCCGAACCTGCGCCGCCGAAGAAAAAGAAACACGATGATGACGACGGCCCCAGTTTCGGCCAGCTTTTCCACGCCTGGATCGAAGCTCACCGTTCGAGCCTGCTGGACAGCTTGCGTCGCCTGGGCAAGCAGCCGATCGGCAGCTTTTTCACCTGCCTGGTGATGGCAGTCGCCTTGAGCCTGCCGATGGGCCTGTCGTTGCTGCTGAGCAACGTCGAGCGTCTTGGCGGCTCCTGGCAGCGCGCGGCGCAAATCTCGCTTTATTTGCAACTGGATGCTTCGTCGGCAGAAGGTCAGGGTCTGGTGACCCAGATCAAGGAAATGCCCGGAGTCGCCGAAGCCGAGTACATCAGCCGCGATCAGGCGCTGAACGAGTTCCAGCAGCAGTCCGGCTTGGGGGAAGCCCTCAAGGAACTGCCGGAGAACCCGCTGCCGGGCGTGGTGCTGGTCACGCCGCAGGAAGTTGACAAGGCCGCGCTGGAGGCATTACGTACACGTCTTGCCGAGTTGCCGAAGGTGCAGCAGGCCCAGCTGGATCTGGTCTGGGTCGAGCGCCTGGCGGCGATTCTCAAGCTGGGTGACCGCTTTGTCTTCGGGCTCACGGTGCTGTTGGTCGGTGCGCTGTTGCTGGTGATTGGTAACACCATCCGTCTGCACATCGAGAACCGTCGCACGGAAATCGAGGTCATCAAACTGGTGGGCGGTACTGACAGCTACGTGCGCAGGCCCTTCCTCTATATGGGGGCGATCTATGGCCTGGGCGCCGGGATCTTTGCCTGGGGCGTACTGGCTTTTGGCCTGGACTGGTTGAACGATGCCGTCATCAAGCTGGCGGGGCTGTACGGCAGTGATTTCTCGCTGGCCGGTGTGCCGCCCGCCGACGGTCTGTCGCTCTTGCTTGGGGCTGTGTTGTTGGGGTATATCGGTGCGTGGATTGCCGTTGCACGCCATTTGAGAGAGCTGGCACCTCGTTGAGTGTTAATGTTCATATAATGTTTTCAGTGTAAATATTGTTTCATCTATTGACTTTTCAGCTAAGGGAACTTGTCTCGCGGTTCCCGGTCAATTTCGCAGTGCTGAACTGCACGAGTCATGTGTAGGAGGTTTTTTCGTATGACCAATTCTTTGCAACCTGCTTATGCCCTGGTTCCCGGTGCAAACCTGGAAGCCTATGTGCACACGGTGAACAGCATTCCGCTGCTGACTCCCGAGCAGGAGCGTGAACTGGCCGAGAGTCTCTATTACGAGCAGAATTTAGAGTCGGCCCGCCAGATGGTGCTCGCCCATCTGCGTTTCGTCGTGCACATCGCACGTAGCTATTCCGGTTACGGCCTGGCTCAGGCAGATCTGATCCAGGAAGGTAACGTCGGCCTGATGAAGGCTGTAAAACGCTTCAACCCTGAAATGGGCGTTCGTCTGGTGTCGTTCGCTGTGCACTGGATCAAGGCCGAGATTCACGAGTTCATCCTGCGCAACTGGCGCATCGTGAAAGTCGCCACCACCAAGGCTCAGCGCAAGCTGTTCTTCAACCTGCGCAGCCAGAAAAAGCGTCTGGCCTGGCTGAACAACGAAGAAGTGCACCGCGTGGCTGAAAGCCTGGGTGTGGAGCCCCGTGAAGTGCGCGAAATGGAAAGCCGCCTGACCGGTCAGGACATGGCGTTCGACCCGGCAGCCGAAGCTGACGACGACAGCGCATTCCAGTCGCCGGCCAACTACCTGGAAGACCATCGCTACGATCCGGCCCGCCAGCTGGAAGATGCCGACTGGACTGACAGCTCGACGGCCAACCTGCACGAAGCGTTGAACGTGCTGGACGACCGCAGCCGCGACATTCTCTACCAGCGCTGGCTGGCCGAGGAAAAGGCCACGCTGCACGACCTGGCCGAGAAGTACAACGTGTCTGCCGAGCGTATTCGTCAGTTGGAAAAGAGCGCGATGAACAAGCTCAAGCTGTCGATTGCCGCGTAAGCGACAAGCCGCAATGCAAAACGCCCCGAGATGATCGGGGCGTTTTTGTTTGGGAGTTCAGCGCCATACGTTGTAGGAGCGCGCTTGCCCGCGACCGCAGTGCATCAATGACCGATCTGTTCGCTGACACATTGCAGTCGCGGGCAAGCGCGCTCCTACAGGGGCAGCTGTTACCACTGCCGCCGATTGTTTATCCCCACCAGATAATCATCCCCACCCAACTGCCGCATCTGCTGGCGGATCCAGCCGGCGCGGCGTGAGACGTAGCTGCTCGGGTGGCTGGCGCTCCATTCCCGCGGGTTGGGCAGGACGGCGGCCAGGTAGCTGGCCTGCTGGGTCGATAGCTGGCTGGCGTTGACGTGGAAGTGATGCTGCGCGGCAGCCTGGGCGCCGAAGACGCCGTCGTCCCATTCCACGCTGTTGACGTACACCTCGAGAATCCGCTGCTTGGACCAGAACACCTCGATCAACCCGGTGAACCAGGCTTCCAGGCCCTTGCGCAGGTAGCTGCGGCCGGACCACAGGAACAGGTTCTTCGACACCTGCTGGCTCAGGGTGCTGGCGCCGCGAATGGAGCCGCCACGCTCGTTGTGAACCAGTGCGGCCTGGATGGCGTCGATATCGAAACCCCAGTGCTCGGCGAATTTCTGGTCTTCACCGGCGATCACCGCGACTTTCAGGTCATCGGAGATCTTCTCCCACGGCTCCCAGTCGCGCTGCAGGTCAATGGGCTGGCCGTCGAACCAGGATTCGATCTTGCGCTCGACCATCAATGCGGTAAACGGAGGAGGCACGAAACGGAAGATCAAAACCAGCACGACACTTGCCGCTGCGAACCAGAGCAGGCCTTTGGCGACACGACGAAGGAGAAAACGCAGCATAGAGATGGCTTGGCCGAACCAGTTGAGCGGGCCATTATACAGACCACGGGCCATTGAACGACTTCGCAGGGAGCTGCACATGTTACGAACCTTTCTGATGTTGGCTGCATTCTTCGGATTCACCGGCGTTGCCCTCGGCGCATTCGCAGCCCACGGCCTGAAAAACCGCCTGACGCCGGAGTACCTGGCGATCTTTCACACAGGTGTGCTCTATCAGTTGATTCACGCCCTGGCGATTTTCGGCGTGGCGATTCTGGCGACACAGATTCAAGGGCGGCTGGTGAGTTATGCCGGGATCGCCTTCGTGCTGGGCATCCTGCTGTTCTCCGGCAGCCTGTACCTGCTGACCCTGACCGGCGTCAGCAAGCTGGGCATCATCACGCCGATTGGCGGACTGTGCTTTCTGATCGGCTGGTTCATCCTGGGCTGGCTCGCGTGGCGGCTGGGGCTGGATACCCTCTGAACCACGACACAGACCCCGTAGCAGTCCGGCTTGCCGGCGTCGGCGCCCTCAAGATCGCTGACGCCGGCAAGCCGTGCTGCTACGGGGCTCTAGACCTGTGCAGGACGAATGGCGCGCCTTTGCCTTGGGAATCCTGACTGATCGGGCTAGAATGCACGCCCCCTAAAATGATGGCTGCCCTTCGCATGCGCATTCAGTTGAACGGTGAATCCTATGAACTGCCCGACGGCGAGACCGTTGCGGCATTGCTTGCCCGTCTGGACCTGGCCGGGCGCCGTATCGCGGTCGAGCTCAATCTGGATATCGTCCCGCGCAGCCAGCACGCCTCCACGGCGTTGAATGAGGGCGATCAGGTCGAAGTCGTGCACGCCATCGGCGGCGGTTGATCCGCAGCGCCGCAGCCTGCCTGATCCAGAAGAACTGCAAAAACCTCAACCGTAAAGAGGATTTTCGATGAGCAATGTTCGTAGCGACAAGCCGTTCACAGTGGCCGGTCGTACTTTCCAGTCGCGCCTGTTGGTCGGCACTGGCAAGTACAAGGATATGGAAGAAACCCGTCTGGCCATCGAAGCCTCGGGCGCCGAGATCGTCACCTTCGCTGTGCGCCGTACCAACCTCGGCCAGATCGAAGGCGAACCGAACCTGCTCCAGGTGCTGTCACCAGATCGCTACACCTTCTTGCCCAACACGGCTGGCTGCTACGATGCCATCGAAGCCGTGCGCACCTGCCGCCTGGCCCGTGAGCTGCTCGACGGCCACAACCTGGTCAAACTGGAAGTGCTGGCCGACCAGAAGACTCTGTTCCCCAACGTGATTGAAACCCTCAAGGCCGCCGAAACGCTGGTCAAGGAAGGCTTCGACGTGATGGTCTACACCAGCGATGATCCGATCATCGCCCGCCAACTGGCTGAAATCGGCTGCTGTGCGGTCATGCCGCTGGCCGGTCTGATTGGCAGCGGTCTTGGCATCTGCAACCCGTACAATCTGCAGATCATCCTCGAAGAATCGAAAGTCCCGGTGCTGGTCGATGCTGGAGTCGGTACTGCATCCGACGCCACCATCGCCATGGAACTGGGCTGCGAAGCGGTGCTGATGAACTCGGCCATCGCCCATGCGCAGCAACCGATCCTCATGGCCGAAGCCATGAAACACGCCATCCTGGCAGGCCGCATGGCTTACCTGGCTGGTCGCATGCAGAAGAAACTCTATGCCAGCGCGTCCTCGCCGCTGGATGGTCTGATCAAGTAAGAGCCTGTTGATGATTGATTCGCAAAGCAGCGACCCACTTCCGGACGACGAAGTGATGAACGACGAAGACGGTAAAGAGCAGGGCGACGACAGCCATCACCGGCGCATCAAGAGCTTTGTGATGCGCGCCGGGCGCATGACCGAAGGCCAGCAGCGCGGCCTGGATCAGGGGCGCCCGCTGTTCGTGCTGCCACTGGCCGACGCGCCGGTCGATTACGACAAGGTGTTTGGTCGCTCGGCGCCGCGCACCCTGGAAATCGGCTTCGGCATGGGCCACTCGCTGCTGGAAATGGCAGCGGCGGCACCTGAGCAGGATTTCATCGGCGTTGAAGTGCACCGTCCGGGTGTCGGTGCGCTGCTCAACGGCGTGCTGACTCAGGGCCTGACCAACGTGCGGGTCTACGATTGCGACGCGATCGAAGTGCTCAACCGCTGCGTGGCCGACAACAGCCTCGATCGCCTGATGCTGTTCTTCCCGGACCCATGGCACAAGTCGCGTCACCACAAGCGCCGTATCGTCCAGGCTGAGTTCGCCGCGCTGGTGCGCAGCAAGCTCAAGCCAGGCGGCATTCTGCACATGGCTACCGACTGGGAGCCCTATGCCGAGTACATGCTGGAAGTGATGAACGTCGCGCCGGGTTATCGCAACCTGGCCGAAGACGGCAAATGCGTCCCGCGCCCTGCAGAACGTCCAATCACCAAGTTCGAACGCCGTGGTGAGCGGTTGGGGCATGGGGTTTGGGATTTGAAGTTCGAGAAGCTGGCGTAAGTTCTCCTGACCCTCGTAGGAGCGCGCTTGCCCGCGACGGCGGCGTATCAGTAACGATTATGTCGCTGACACACCGCAGTCGCGGGCAAGCGCGCTCCTACAACGTGTCGTAGGTCACTTGCGGTCGGCGACGACGCCGATCAGCACCAGCACCACCAGCAACACCGGCGCCAGGCTGTAGTTGTTGAACTGGCTCAGGCCGCGCACCACCCAGGGTGTGGCGTAGATCAGCGCCGCGCCGCTGCCGATGGTGCACAGCAGGGCCATGACCGGTACGCGCAAGGCGCCGGCAAAGCTGCTCAGGCGGCCTTCGATCCAGCCCTTGATGTCTGCGCCGAACAGGATCAGCAGACAGCCCACCAACGCCAGGGCGATTTCCGACAGGTTGCTGCGGCTCCAGCGTGAGACGGTGGCCAGCAGGTCGAGTACGAGATCCATTCAGGGTCCTTAGTTAAGCCTTAAAGAAGAAAGTCCTGCAGCAGGTCATTGAGGAACAGTTGACCGCGGGCAGTGGCGACCAGTCGCGTTTCATCGGCTTCCAGCAGGCCCCGTTGTTCAGCCTGCCGACGGGCGCTGGCCAGCGAATCGAGGCTTAGACCGGTGCGGCGGGCAAATAATGCAGCGTCCACGCCTTTTGTCAGGCGCAAGGCGTTCATCAGGAATTCAAAGGGCATTTCGTCCAGCGGCAACAGCTTCTCGCCGGCCTGGAAGGGCTTGGCCGGGTTGAGGTAATCCTTTGGCAGGCGGGTCTTCCAGGTACGCACGATGCGCCCGTCTGGATGGCTGAGCTTGCCGTGGGCGCCCGCGCCGATGCCGATGAAGTCGCCGAAGCTCCAGTAATTGAGGTTATGCCGTGCAGTGCGGCCTGGCTGGGCGTAGGCCGAGACTTCGTACTGGGCGTAGCCGTTTTCCCGCAGCAGCGTCTGACCGGCCTCCTGGATGTCCCAGAGGATGTCATCTTCGGGCAGTGTCGGCGGCTGATTCCAGAACACCGTGTTCGGCTCCAGCGTCAGTTGATACCAGGACAGGTGCGTCGGCGCCAGCGCGATGGCCTGGCGCAGGTCGCCCAGGGCGTCATCCTGGGACTGATCCGGCAGGCCGTGCATCAAATCCAAGTTGAAGTTATCGAAGCCCGCCTGGCGCGCCATGTCTGCTGCACGCACGGCTTCGTCGCCATTGTGGATGCGGCCGAGGGCCTTGAGCTTGGCTTCCTGGAAACTCTGGATGCCGATGGACAGCCGATTGATACCCAGGCCCCGGTAGGCGCTGAACTTGACCTGCTCGAAGGTGCCGGGGTTGGCTTCCAGAGTGATCTCGATGTCCGCTGCGAAGCGAATGCGCTGCTCCACGCCCTTGAGCAGCCGCCCGAGTGCATCGGCGCTGAACAGGCTTGGCGTACCGCCACCGAAGAAGATCGTGCTCAGTTCGCGGCCGTAGACGTGCTGCAGGTCCTGATCCAGATCTGCCAGCAGCGCGTCGACGTACTCCTGTTCCGGCAGGACTGCGCTGGCGGTGTGGGAGTTGAAGTCGCAGTACGGGCATTTGCGCACGCACCACGGAATATGGATGTACAGCGACAGCGGGGGCAGCTCGGGCAACGGGCTTCTCGGCTGCTCGGAGCTGAAACCGGCCGCGCCAAGGATCAGCGGCCGGGTGGTGGAATCCTGGGTCATGTCGATGCTGCATCCAACTGCAGACGCTGACGCAGGATGGCCATGGCGCGGGCACGGTGGCTGATCTGGTTCTTGTCGGCAGGGGTCAGTTCGGCGCTGGACAGGTTGCGCTCCGGCACCCAGAACAACGGGTCGTAGCCGAAGCCGTGCTCGCCGCTGGCGGCCGTCAGGATGCGCCCGTGCCACAGGCCTTCGCAGAGGATCGGCAGCGGGTCGTCGGCATGCCGCACCAGCGCCAGGACGCAGACGAACTGCGCGCCACGCTGTTCTTCGGGCACGTCCTTGAGGGCGTCCAGCAGCTTGGCATTGTTGGCCGCATCGCCTTTACCGTCGGCGTAGCGCGCAGAATAGATGCCAGGTGCGCCGCCAAGAAAATCCACCGCCAGCCCCGAGTCGTCGGCCAGTGCCGGCAGGCCGGAGATGCGCGCCGCGTTGCGGGCCTTGAGGATGGCGTTCTCGACGAACGACAGGCCGGTTTCTTCAGGCTCGACCGTGCTGAATTCGCCGATGGAGCGCAACTGGACACTGCCGCCGAGCATGGCTTGCAGTTCCTTGAGTTTGCCGGCGTTGTGGCTGGCCAGTACGAGTTGGGGAAAATTCATCATTGATCCGTGAAAATCTGTTGGTTGAAGCTCAGCGTGTGGGTTTCGCCATCACCGGCTTTGACGTTGATCGTGAAGACATAGGTCGCCGAGGTGTCGGGCTCCACCGCGAACTGCGCGATGTAGTTGACCGAGCTGTTTTCGCTGATCGGCCTGAAGGTCAGCGGCTTTTTGCGGCCGGTCAGGTCGGCTACCGAACCATCGACACTGGCGGTAACGGTCTTGCCGTCCCTGATCGCCGTGATGTTGATGACGCCCATGCCCTTGCTGCGGGTCAGGCCGTTCTGCTGGGCGATCTGCGGTTGCAGCACTCCCGAGGCGAAGGCGTTGTAGTGAACGATCAGGTCGCCGAACTGCTGTTGCCGGTTCGGGCTTGCGCTGTCGGCGGCCATCACCTGGGTTGCCAGCGTGAGCAGCACGCCAAGCAGTAAAGTCAGACGGCGCATGATCGTTCCTCCTGATATCGGGGTTACACGGCGATCTGGTGGTCCTGCAGGCTTGGGCTGCTGACGCGATAGATGCCGATCTCACCCAACAGATTAGGCCATAGCTTGCTTGCCCAGCCATGACGATGCTGTTGATCGACCGCCAGCCGATCAATGACCTTGGCCGAACGGCCCCGGCACAGCTCTTCGAAGTCGGCGAAGGTGCAGAAGTGGATGTTTGGCGTGTTGTACCAGGTGTACGGCAGGAACTCCGATACCGGCATCCGGCCCTTGCTCGCCAGGTACCAGCGGCAGCGCCAGTGGCCGAAGTTGGGGAAGGTGATGATGCACTGGCGACCCACGCGCAGCATTTCATCGAGGATCCGGTCAGGGTAGTGCACGGCTTGCAGCGCCTGGGTCATGACCACGATGTCGAAACTGTTGCTGGCGAAGTTGCCCAGGCCCTTGTCCAGGTCCTGCTCGATGACGTTGACGCCCCGTGCCACGCAGCGGGCAATATTGTCGGCGTCGTTTTCCAGGCCGTAGCCGGTGACTTGCTTGTGTTCCTGCAGCCAGGCCAGCAATTCGCCGTCGCCGCAGCCGAGGTCGAGCACGCGGCTGCCTGCCGGTATCCAGTCTTGGATGATTTCCAGGTCGGCTCTCATGGTGTCCTCAGAGTGCAATTCGGTTCATGTAGCTGGAGAAAGCCTGCAGGTAGCGCGGGATCGGCATCAGGAAGGCGTCGTGGCCCTGTGGAGCGTCGATTTCCAGGTAGCAGACGTCTTTCTTGGCGGCCATCAGCGCGTCCACCAGCTCACGGGAGCGGGCCGGGGAGAAGCGCCAGTCGGTGGTGAACGACATCACGCAGAACTTGGCCGAGACCTTGGCGAAGGTGGCCGCCAGATCGTCGTTGAAGCTGGCAGCGGGATCGAAGTAGTCCAGTGCCTTGGTCATCAGCAGGTAGGTGTTGGCGTCGAAACGCCCGGAGAACTCTTCACCCTGGTAGCGCAGGTAGCTTTCGACCTGGAACTCGACGCTGTGGAAGTCGTAGTTGAGGTTTTCATTCTTCAGGCCACGGCCGAATTTTTCGCCCATGGAGTCATCGGACAGATAGGTGATGTGCCCGACCATGCGCGCCAGCATCAGCCCGCGCTTGGGGATCACGCCCTGTTCCTGGAACGAGCCGCCGTGGAACTCGGGGTCGGTGAGGATGGCCTGGCGGGCGACTTCGTTGAAGGCGATGTTCTGCGCCGAGAGCTTGGGCGCCGAGGCGATTGCCAGGCAATGACGCACGCGGTCCGGGTAGGTCATGGTCCATTGCAGCGCCTGCATGCCGCCCAGGCTGCCGCCGACGATCGCCGCCCATTGCATGATGCCCAGGCGGTCGGCCAGGCGGGCCTGGCTGTGCACCCAGTCTTCGACGGTCAGCACCGGGAAGTTGGCGCCGAATGGCTTGCCGGTTTCCGGGTTGATGCTGCTGGGGCCGGTAGAGCCGTTGCAGCCGCCGAGGTTGTTCAGGCTCACGACGAAGAATTTGTTGGTGTCGATCGGCTTGCCGGGGCCGATGCAGCTATCCCACCAGCCCGGCTTGCGGTCCTCGCTGCTGTGGTAGCCAGCGGCGTGGTGGTGGCCGGACAGGGCGTGACAGATCAGCACCGCGTTGCTCTTGGCAGCGTTGAGTTGACCGTAGGTTTCATAGATGAGGTCGTAGGCCGCCAGCGAGCGACCGCAGGCCAGCGCCAGAGGCTCGCTGAAATGCGCCGTTTGCGGCGTGACTAGACCGACAGAATCTTCGGGAAACACCGTGGACATCGACCCTGCTCTCATTGAAATGAGGCGTAAGTCTAAAGATCGGGCGGGGTAGCGGCAACAAAGTAAATCGTTGAGCGGGCTTTTGATTTTGCCCGCAGGGCGTAGGAGCGCGCTTGCCCGCGATGGCGTCAGATCCGGACCGAAGTATCGTCTGACCCACCGCCATCGCAGGCAAGCGCGCTCCTACAGCACTGAGCGGCGTGCGGGGTCAGATCAACCGCCACAACTCCGGGGGCATGCCGACGGACGAGGCCAACTCGGGCATCACGTACGACTGCACCACCTGGATCGCCAGGAAGGCGAAGATCGGCGAAATATCCAGGCCGCCCAGGTTGGGAATGATCCGGCGAAACGGCGCCAGCACCGGTTCGCTGATCTGCCAGGCCAGTTCCGCCGCCGGGTTGTGCGTGCCCGGCGCGATCCAGGACACGATCACCATGATGATCATCGCCACCCAGAAGATTTTCAGCAGCAGGGATACGATCCCCAGCAACGACCAGATCAGCAGGTGCGGCACGTCGCCAATGGTGCCGTAGGTCATCATCAGCACGAAGGCCATCAGCAGCGCCTGAATGACGATCGCCAGCAGTAGGGATGAGGTATCCAGGCCCAGAACGCTCGGCACGATGCGCCGGATCGGCTTGAGCAGCGGCTGAGTCGCCTTGACCGTGAACTGGCTCAGCGGGTTGTAGAAGTTGGCCTTGACCAGTTGCAGCACGAAGCGCAGCAGGACGATGGTCAGGTACAGGCTGACCAGGGTCTGGATGACGAAAATCGTGGCGCCGGTGAGTGCATTCATGAATTGCTCCTTATTTGCCCAGCAGTTCGGCCAGTTCAGCCGAACGATGAGCGGCTGCGCCAAGCGCCTTTTCAACGATCGCTTCGAAACCGTCCGCCTGGAACGATTTGATCGCCGCTTCCGTGGTGCCCGCAGGCGAGGTCACGCGACGACGCAACTCGGCCGCATCGACATCGCTGGTGGTGGCCATGCGCGCAGCACCCAGAGCCGTTTCCTGACTCAGTTGCTTGGCGACCTCGGGAGACAGACCCAGCTTGACGCCGGCGGCGGTCATGGCTTCGATCAGCAGGAAGAAGTACGCAGGGCCGCTGCCTGATACGGCAGTCACGGCGTCAATCTGCGCTTCAGTGTCCACCCACAGGGCGATGCCCACAGCCGACAGCAGGGTTTCGGCCTGCTGACGCTGAGCCGGGGTCACGTCGTCGGTGGCGTACAGCCCGCTCACGCCCTGGCGCAGCAGCGCCGGGGTGTTGGGCATGCAGCGCACCAGCGGCTGCTCGCCCAGCCAGGATTTCATGCTGGCGCAGGTGATGCCCGCAGCAATCGAGACGATCAACTGGTTAGGCTTGAGCGCAGGTTTGAGCGCTTCGCAGACGGCCTTCATCATTTGCGGCTTGACGGCCAGCAGCACAACGTCCGCGCCTTCGATGGCTTCGGCGTTGTCGGCCACCACCTTGATGCCATGCTCGCGGGCCATGCGCTCGCGGGTTTCGGCACCCGGGTCGCTGGCGCGGATCAGTTCAGCGTCGACACCCTGGGCACGCATGCCGCCAATCAGGCTGGCAGCCATGTTTCCGGCACCGATAAACGCGATACGGGTCTTGCTCATGAAGGATTTCCTGTGAGGCAAAGGTTAAGGCTGCCCATAATCGCGGGCGCCGAAGAGGGCAGTGCCGATCCGGACCCAGGTCGCGCCTTGTGCGATGGCGGCCTCCAGGTCGTGGCTCATGCCCATGGAAAGCGTGTCGAGCGGCAGGTTCAATCGATCTTGCAAAGTGCGCACGGTCGCGAAGGCCGCGTTCTGTTCGTCGCCATTTTCAGTCGGCTCGGGAATTGCCATCAATCCGCGCAATCGCAGATTAGGCAGGGCGCTGATCGCCTGGGCCAGGGCCGGAAGGTCTTCAGGGGTGCAGCCGGACTTGCTGGCCTCGCCGCTGACGTTGACCTGGATGCAGATGTTCAGCGGTGGCAGCTCGGCGGGGCGTTGTTCGGAGAGGCGTTGAGCGATTTTCAGACGATCCACGGAGTGCACCCAGGCGAAGTTCTCGGCGATTGCGCGAGTCTTGTTCGACTGGATGGGGCCGATGAAGTGCCAGATCAAGGGCAGGTCGCTCAACTCGGCCTGTTTGCCGAGGGCCTCCTGCAGGTAGTTCTCGCCAAAATCCCGCAATCCGGCGGCATGGGCTTCGCGCAGGTCACTGGCAGGTTTGGTCTTGCTCACGGCCAGCAGGCCGACGGATGCCGGATCGCGCTGTGCCGCTTGCGCCGCGTTACGAATTCGCTCTGCGAGCGTTGAAATGTTCTCTGCTATCGTGGACATTGATTTGCGCCAGCAGGGCTAAAGTCTGCGGCATTCTATGTGATGAGGAGCTGTATGGATATTACCGAGCTGCTTGCCTTCAGTGCCAAGCAAGGCGCGTCGGACTTACACCTCTCTGCCGGCCTGCCACCGATGATTCGTGTCGATGGCGATGTGAGGCGGATCAATCTGCCAGCGCTGGATCAGAAAGAAGTCCAGGCGCTGATTTACGACATCATGAACGACAAGCAGCGCAAGGATTTCGAAGAGGATCTGGAAACGGACTTCTCCTTCGAGGTGCCGGGCGTTGCGCGTTTCCGGGTCAACGCATTCAACCAGAACCGTGGCGCGGGTGCCGTGTTCCGGACCATTCCTTCGAAGGTCCTGAGCATGGAAGAGCTGGGCATGGGGGAAGTGTTTCGGAAGATTACCGACGTGCCCCGCGGGCTGGTGCTGGTGACCGGGCCGACCGGTTCCGGTAAATCGACGACCCTGGCGGCGATGGTCGATTACCTGAACGCCAACAAGCATCACCACATCCTGACCATCGAAGACCCGATCGAATTCGTTCACGAGTCCAAGAAGAGCCTGATCAACCAGCGTGAAGTGCACCGCGACACCCATGGCTTCGCCGAAGCCCTGCGTTCAGCGCTGCGTGAAGACCCGGACGTGATCCTGGTGGGCGAGCTGCGGGACCTGGAAACCATCCGCCTGGCGCTGACCGCCGCGGAAACCGGCCACCTGGTGTTCGGCACGCTGCACACCACGTCGGCGGCCAAGAGTATCGACCGGATCGTGGACGTGTTCCCGGCTCAGGAAAAATCGATGATCCGCTCGATGCTGTCCGAGTCGTTGCACGCCATCGTGTCCCAGGCGCTGCTCAAGAAGGTTGGCGGCGGTCGCGTGGCGGCCCACGAGATCATGATCGGCACCTCGGCGATCCGTAACCTGATCCGCGAGGACAAGGTGGCGCAGATGTACTCGTCGATCCAGACCGGCGGGGCGTTGGGCATGCAGACACTGGACATGTGCCTGAAGGACTTGATTGCGAAAGGGCTGATTACCCGCGAGAGCGCTCGCGAGAAGGCGAAGACGCCGGATAATTTCTGATTGCGGCGCACTTGTAGGAGCGCGCTTGCCCGCGACGGCGATCTGTCTGGCAACTTCAATGTGCCTGATACGACGCTGTCGCGGGCAAGCGCGCTCCTACAATTTGGGTTGAGCCGGAAAACTCAGCGCTGTGCGATGCGCACGGTGCCTTTGTGGTTCGGCGCCTGCTTGGGCAGCACGCGCTTGGCAACCACGTAGTGGCTGTCCCAATACGGCTTCTTCAGCGTATCGATGGTCACCGACTTGCCACGACGCGGTGCGTGGACAAAGCGGTCGTCACCCAGGTAGATGGCGACGTGATTGACCTTGCGGCTCTTGATGTTGAAGAACAGCAGGTCACCCGGTTTCAGATCCTTGCGGTCCACTTTCTGCCCGTGGCCTTCGGCCATGGCGTTGGAGGTGCGCGGCAGATCCACTTCACTGACGTCGTTGAAGGCGTATTTCACCAGACCGCTGCAATCGAACCCTTTTGTTGGGCTGGTGCCGCCCCAACGATAAGGTGTGCCAATGGCTTTTACAGCGCGATTGACGACGTTGCTGCTCTGTTTGGTCCCCATCTGCGAAGGTGCAGCAAGGGCGACAGTGTTCTGCGAAATCTTGCGGGAACCCTTGGCGTTCTTGGCCTTGGTTGCCCGGCTCTTTTTACTGGAAGTCTTGAGCGGCGTAGCCGTTTCCTCGAGTGCTTCCTGGGTGGTGGTGTTGCTGGCTACCGTGGTTTCGGTGGTTTGCGAAGGATGACTTTTCGCAGTGAAACCGGAGAAGCTTGGGGGTAGCGTTTGCTCACGATTGGTGGCGTGGGCGGCCAGTGGCATAAAGAGACAAATAGTCAGCCATGTCTTTAAAAATGGACGCATTAGGCAGGGCTCATGTTGGTCAGCGCGCAACTTTATAACAGCTTTTGCACGCTTTCCGAGGCCATTTGTCGAACAATTTACTGCCCTTGCGGTCAGTTTTGACCCGTAAACTGTCACATGCCTGTAGCCATCGCCTTGCAGAACAAGGGTTTGCGTGAAAGGTGAGAGGTTCAAGCCATACGTCGGAAGGCGGCACGAAAGTCACAAAAGTTACGCATATTTTTTTCTATCGCGGCAAATGAGGTACCCAATGAACACCTATCAGCATGACGTTCAACGCCCGGACACCCACAGCAAGATCATGGGGTATCTGCTGTGGATAGTCGGTTTCACCGGTTCCCACCGCTTCTATTACGGCAAGCCGGTGACCGGCACGATCTGGTTTTTCACCCTGGGATTGCTCGGCATCGGCTGGCTGATCGACCTGTTCCTGATCCCGTCGATGGATCGTGAGGCGGATCTGCGCTTCAACGCAGGCTCAACCGATTACAGCGTCGCCTGGATTCTGCTGACGTTTCTGGGCGTGTTTGGCGTTCACCGGATGTATCAGGGCAAGTGGATCACCGGGATCCTGTACCTGTTGACCGGCGGGTTGGCGTTTCTGGGGGTGTTGTATGACTTCTGGACGCTCAATGATCAGGTGTCCATGAAGAACGCACAAAGCCGCTGACCGACCGCATAGGCTTGAACGGCGACGCCGGCCCGAACGACGACACTGGCCTGATCGACGCCGCCGGCTTGTAGGAGCGCGCTTGCCCGCGAAGGCGGTGTATCAGTCCATTCATGCATGGCTGACACACCGCCTTCGCGGGCAAGCGCGCTCCTACAGGGTGGAAACAGATCAACCGATATAGCTGATTCGCCCATCCACAAAGGTGTACTTCACCGCGCCCGGCAGGCAGTGGCCCAGGAACGGGCAGTTTTCGCCCTTGGACAGCCACTTCTCGCCGGCCACGGTGGACGCCGCCGGGTCGAACAGCACCAGGTCCGCCGCCGCACCCGCCGCCAGTTGCCCGGTGGGCAGGCGCAGGGCGGAGGCTGGGCCGGAGCTCAAGCGCGCCAGCAATGTCGGCAGGTCCAGCAGGCCATCTTCCACCAGGGTCATGGCCAGCGGCAGCAACAGCTCCACGCTGCTGATGCCAGGCTCGGTCGCGCCGAACGGCGCCAGCTTGGCGTCACGCTCGTGGGGCTGGTGATGGCTGGAGATCGCCTGCACCACGCCCGACTTGACCGCCTCGCGCAGCGCATCGCGGTCGGCGCGGGTGCGCAGCGGCGGTTGCACGTGATAGAGGCTGGAGAAATCGATCAGCGCCTCGTCGGTCAGGATCAACTGATACAGGGCCACATCCGCTGTCACCTTCAGGCCGCGTGCCTGGGCCTGGGCGATCAGGGCCACGCCACGGGCGCTGGTCAATTGCGTGAAGTGGGCGCGCACGCCGCTTTGCTCAACCAGCAGCAGGTCCCGGGCCAGGGCCACGGTTTCGGCGGTTTCCGGGATGCCCGGCAGGCCGAGGAAGGCTGCCGTCGGGCCGTCATGGGCCAGGCCGCCGGCGGCCAGGTCAGCGTCCTGGGAGTTGAAGATCACCGTCAGGTCGAAGGTGGCGGCGTACTCCAGCGCACGGCACAGGGTGCGGTTGCTGCCGAAGTTCTGCAGACCATTGGTGAAGGCCACGCAGCCAGCATCGCGCAGGGCGATCAGTTCAGCCAGTTGCTCGCCTTCCAGGCCCTTGCTCAGGGCGCCGATCGGGAACACCTTGCTGTGGCCAGCTTCGCGGGCGCGGTCAAGGATCAGTTCGGCAACCGCCGAGGTATCCAGAACCGGCTTGGTGCGCGGCGGGCAGCACAGGCTGGTCACGCCACCGGCCGCTGCGGCGCGGGTTTCGCTGGCAATGCTGCCTTTGCGGCTGTAGCCCGGCTCGCGCAGGGACACGTTCAGGTCGACCAGCCCGGGAGCGGCGATCAGGCCCTTGCCGTCGATGGTCTGCGAAGGGGTGGAATCGGCGGGTGCCGCGCCCAGGGCGAGGATCTTGCCGGCTTCCAGATGAATGTCGAGGACCTGATCCAGACCGCTGACCGGATCGATGACGCGAGCGCCGAGGATGCTGAACTTCACTGGGCGTTCTCCTGCTCGAACTGACGTTGTGCGGTTTGGCCGCTCATGGCCATGGACAACACGGCCATGCGCACTGCGATGCCGTAGGTCACTTGATTGAGAATCACCGAGTGGGCGCCGTCGGCCACCGCTGATTCGATTTCCACGCCCCGGTTGATCGGGCCTGGGTGCATGACGATGGCGTCAGGCTTGGCGCCGGCAAGACGTGCGGTGGTCAGGCCGAACAGGCGGTAGAACTCGCCTTCGCTGGGCAGCAGGCCGCCCGACATGCGCTCGCGCTGCAGGCGCAGCATGATGACCACGTCCACGTCTTTCAGACCCTCGGCCAGATCCGTGTAAACCTTCACTCCGTATTGCTCGACGCCAATCGGCAGCAGGGTTTTCGGCGCGACCACGCGGATGTCCGGGCAACCCAGCGCCTTGAGCGCGATCATGTTCGAGCGTGCAACCCGCGAGTGCAGGATGTCGCCGACGATGGCCACCGACAGGTTCTTGAAGTCGCCCTTGTGGCGGCGAATGGTCAGCATGTCGAGCATGCCCTGGGTCGGGTGCGCGTGGCGGCCGTCACCGCCGTTGATGATCGCCACCTGCGGGCAGACATGCTCGGCAATGAAGTGCGCCGCGCCGGAGTCGCCGTGACGCACCACGAACATGTCGGCGGCCATGGCTTCCAGGTTGCGCAGGGTATCGAACAGGGTTTCGCCCTTGCTGGTCGAAGAGGTCGACACGTTCAGGGTGATGACATCCGCCGACAGCCGTTGCGCCGCCAGTTCGAAGGTGGTGCGGGTGCGCGTCGAGTTCTCGAAGAACACGTTGCACACGGTCTTGCCGCGCAGCAGCGGGACTTTCTTCACCGCCCGGGCGCCGACTTCAAGGAAGGAGTCGGCGGTGTCGAGGATTTCGGTGAGCAGTTCGCGGGGCAAACCGTCGAGCGAGAGGAAATGTTGCAGCTGACCCTGATGGTTCAGTTGCAGCGGGCGCTTGGCGTCGAGAGGCGTCATCGCAAAGGACTCTTAAAGGGCGGCGGAATCGGTGGAGAGGTCTTGCAGTTCAAGCGTCAGCGGCGTCGGGCCGGACAGCTTGACGCGCTCGTTGGGAGACAGGTCCAGCGTGGCCCCGGTCACATTTGGACGAATCGGCAGTTCGGCGGCGTCCAGGTCCAGCAGCGACACCAGGGTCACGCTGGCCGGGCGGCCATAGTCGAACAGCTCGTTGAGCGCGGCGCGAATGGTGCGGCCACTCATCAGCACGTCATCGATCAGCACCAGGTGCTGGCCTTCGATCTCGAATGGCAGTTCGGAAGGGCGCACTTGCGGATGCAGGCCGTTCTGGCTGAAGTCGTCGCGGTAGAACGATACGTCCAGCGTGCCCAGCGGCGACTGGCTGCCCAGCGCTTCAAGCAAAGCCTGTGCGACCCACACGCCACCTGTGCGAATGCCGATGAAGCGGGGTTCGCTGATGCCGCGTTTGTTCAGGTGCGCGTTCAGATCGATCGCCATCTGGCTGATCAGTTCGGCGGGGTTGGGCAGGGTCATGGTCGCTCCTTCAAGAGCCCCGCCGCGCAGGTTGCAGACGGCAGGGCTAAAACTCAGATTCGATGCAGTGTAAGGCGCTCAGGTGTCAAAAAGTGCGCCGTTGGCTTCCAGCCAGCCTTGCAGCAACAGAGCTGCGGCGATGGCGTCCACCGGGTTGTCACGGTAAGTGCCGCGCTGACCGCCACGGGCCATGCGCTCGCCCTTGGCTTCGAAGGTGGTCAGGCGCTCGTCGTGGGTGTAGACCGGCAGGTTGAAGCGGCCATTGAGCTTGCGCGAGAACTTCTCGGCCCGTGCGCTCATTTCGCTGGGCGTGCCGTCCATGTTCAGGGGCAGGCCGACCACGATGGCGTCGGGCTTCCACTCGTTGATCAGGGCCTGGACCTTGTCCCAGTCGGGCACGCCGTTCTGAGCCTTGAGGGTGCACAGCTCGCGGGCCTGGCCGGTAATCACCTGGCCGACCGCCACGCCGATCTGTTTGGTGCCGTAGTCAAAACCCAGCAGCAGACGCAGTGCGGCCATCAGGCGTGACCCGCCTGGCTTGTGAGCAGGCTCAGGTTGATCCCCAGCTTGGCGGCGGCGGCATCCAGGCGCTGCTCGCTGTCCAGTTCGAACAGGATGGCCGGGTCAAAGGCGCAGTTCAGCCAGGCATTTGCGGCAAACTCGGCCTCCAGTTGGCCCGCATCCCAGCCGGCATAGCCCAGGGTGATCAGATTTTGATCAGGGCCGTAGCCGTCGGCGATGGAAAACAGGATGTCCTGGGAGGTCGACAGCGAGATGCCGCCCAGGTCCACCGTGGCCTGAAACACCTGGCCTGTGGGGTGCAGGACGAAGCCGCGATCCGTCTGGACGGGGCCGCCGACATGGATGGGAATGTGCTGGCAGCGCGATGGCGGCGGCAATTCCGGGCGAAGCTGCTCAAGGATGTCCGCCAGGGAGAGGCTTTGCGGTCGGTTGATGACCAGGCCCATGGCGCCATTGGCATTGTGCTCGACGATGTAGGTCAAGGTCTGGGCGAAGTTCTCATCGTGCATGTGGGGCATGGCGATCAGAAACTGATGCTTGAGGTAGGTCGCGGGTACGTTTTTCATGAGCCCTAGTGTGGCGCCGTAGGGCTGTCGTGACAACTGGCAGAACCGACCCGACGGTGGATAAATCGCGACGCGGGTCAGGTTTCATGTAGCAACACACAACCTGTAGGAGCGCGCTTGCCCGCGACCGCGATCTTTCTGGCAATTCGATGTGGGTGACACGACGCCGTCGCGGGCAAGCGCGCTCCTCCGGGTGAGTGTCGCAAAGGCGCGTGTCGGTCAGTTACTGGAAAGCTTGTCCCCGCGGGCGAATTTCCAGGTGCGGATGATTTCCAGGCGGTCGATGTCCGACAAGTCGCCGGTAAACGGCGCGAAGGGCGCGGCCAGCCGGACGATTCGCTGGGCGGCCTGGTCCAGCAAGGGCTGGCCGGAAGATTCCAGCACCAGCACTTCATAGAGAGAGCCGTCGCGGTTGATCGACACCATCATCCGCAGGCTGCCGTAGATCTGCTGGCGGCGGGCTTCCTCGGGGTAGTTGAGGTTGCCGATGCGCTCGATCTTCTTGCGCCAGTCTTCTTTATACCAGGCGCCTTTGTCGCGCATGGTCGAGGCGGCGCTCAGGCGGTGGATCTTCGGGCGCTTGGCGTAGGCCTGTTGCTCATCGGCCAGTTCGGCCTCAAGGCTTGCAATCTCGCTGTTGAGCTGGGTGCTGTCGAACGCCGGTGCAGCCTTTTTCGGCTCCTCGGGTTTGACTTCGTCCCGCTTGGCGACAGTCTTCTGCGGCGCCTGGGCCTTGGTGGCGACGGCCGTCTTCGGCGCTTCCTGCTTGACCACCGGTTTGGCGGCGGGCGGAGGCGTCACCTTGTTGATCTTGGTGTCCTGGTAGGGCGCGATCTCGGTGGTCTTGGGCACCGCCTTCTTGTCGAGAGTGCCGCTGCCCTGCTGGTTTTCCTGGGCCAGGAAGTCAGCGTCCTTGGGCTTCTTGTCGCTCTTGAAGGGCGCCAGGGTGATTTCCAGTGTCTGGCTGATCTTTTCCGGCTTCACATAGGTGAAGCCCACGCCAAGGATCAATGCCAGGTGCACGAGGGCCGCGATCATCAGGGTAAAGCCCAGACGATCAGCCGGGCGCACGGAGGTACGGGTCAGGGCCATCGGGAGATCACTGTTGACCGCAGCGTTCATCGACGCTCCGGTATCGCATGAGCCAGCATTGCAAAAAACCACCCTGGGCGAAATTCAGGCCGCGCATGATAACGCAATGTTCGTAGGGACTTTCGCTTTGATGCGTGTTGGCCGATTAATGGGCAGCCAGCCGCCACAACAACTGTAGGAGCGCGCTTGCCCGCGACCGCGGTGTGTCAGCGACATAATCGTTACTGATACGCCGTCGTCGCGGGCAAGCGCGCTCCTACAGTGTCGGGGCTCAGCGCGCCTTGAGCTTCTTCTCGATCGCATCCATCAGCAACCCGCCGATATCCGTGCCGAACGCATTGTCGATCTCGCGGATGCAGGTCGGGCTTGTGACGTTGATTTCGGTCAGGTGCTCGCCGATCACGTCCAGGCCGACGAACAGCAGGCCTTTTTCCCGCAGGGTCGGGCCGATCTCGTTGGCGATCCAGCGGTCGCGTTCGCTCAAGGGGCGGGCTTCGCCACGGCCACCGGCAGCCAGGTTGCCACGGGTCTCGCCGGCAGCCGGAATACGCGCCAGGCAATACGGCACAGGCTCGCCATCGACCATCAGGATGCGTTTGTCGCCGTCCTTGATCGCTGGCAGGTAAGCCTGGGCCATGATCTGGTGGGCGCCGTTGACGGTCAGGGTTTCGAGAATCACCGACAGGTTCGGGTCTTCGGCGCGATGGCGGAAGATCGAGGTGCCGCCCATGCCGTCCAGCGGCTTGTAGATCACATCGCCATGTTCGGCGGCAAAGGCGCGCAGGATGTCGGCGCGGCGGCTCACCAGCGTCGGCGGGGTGCAGTGCGGGAACTGGGTGGCGAAGAGCTTCTCGTTGCAGTCGCGCAGGCTCTGCGGCTTGTTGACGATCAGGGTGCCGGCGCGCTCGGCCTGTTCCAGCAGGTAGGTGGTGTAGATGAAGTCCATGTCGAACGGCGGATCCTTGCGCATCAGGATCACGTCCAGGTCATCCAGGCCGTTGTCGATTTCGGCTTCGAATTCGAACCAGTGCTCAGGGTCGGCGAAGACCTTCAAAGGCTTCATGCGGGCGCGGGCCTGGCCTGCGACCTGATACAAGTCCTGCTGCTCCATGTAGAACAGCGACCAACCGCGCGCTTGCGCTGCCAGGAGCATGGCCAGCGAGCTGTCCTTTTTATAGGAGATGCGCTCGATGGGGTCCATGACAATTCCAACGCGAACGCTCATGGGCAATATCCTCTGATCGGTAATGGCCCGGCGGGCCTGAAAATACGCGTCAGGGTGGCGCTGCGCAGCCTTGGGGTCAAGGGGCAAGAGTGGCGCATATGCTTTATGGAATGCGTCACGGGAGTGTGCTAAAAAGGCTCGTCATCCAGCGCGATGCCAGTTGTCATACAGCGATCCGAACCGAACCACGCGCCAGGCCGAAGGCCAACCCGTCTGAATCGCCTGAGCGATGGTAGAGCAGATATGGAACAGCATTCAGCCCCATTGAAAGTGATGATTATCGACGATTCGCGCACGATTCGTCGCACCGCCGAGACCCTGTTGAAGAACGCAGGCTGTGAAGTGATCACCGCGGTCGATGGTTTCGACGCGTTGGCCAAGATTGCCGATAATCACCCGAGAATCATTTTTGTCGACATCATGATGCCCAGGCTGGACGGGTATCAGACGTGTGCGTTAATCAAGAACAACCGGGCATTCAAGTCTACGCCGGTGATCATGTTGTCCTCCAAGGACGGCCTGTTCGACAAGGCCAAGGGCCGTATCGTGGGGTCTGATCAGTTTTTGACCAAGCCGTTCAGCAGGGAAGAACTGCTCAGCGCAATCAAGGCGCATGTGCCGGAGTTCGTTGCGGTAGAACAACAACTATCTTGATGCCGACCTCGTACGGGGCGGCTGTTTGTATGGGGAAGCACCATGGCTCGAATTCTGATCGTCGATGATTCGCCGACCGAAATGTACAAGCTGACCGGCATGCTGGAAAAGCACGGCCATGAAGTCCTCAAGGCTGAAAACGGTGCCGATGGCGTGGCGCTGGCCCGCCAGGAAAAACCCGACGCAGTATTGATGGACATCGTCATGCCTGGCCTCAACGGCTTCCAGGCGACCCGCCAACTGACCAAGGACGCCGACACCAACATGATCCCGGTGATCATGATCACCACCAAGGATCAGGAAACCGACAAGGTCTGGGGCAAGCGCCAGGGCGCGCGGGATTACCTGACCAAGCCTGTGGACGAAGAAACCCTGATGAAAACCCTGAACGCGGTCCTGGCAGGCTAAGGCCGGCTGGCGTTCATGGCCCAGTCGCAGACTGCCTTCGCCCTGCTGCTCGACATCGACCAGCGTTGCCGCTCGCTGGCTGCCGGCCTGCCGTTGCAGGAAACCCGGCAGCAAGGCTGGAGCGGCATCGGCTTTCGCATGGGCGAGCGCCTCTATGTGGCGCCCATGGGCGAGGTCGACGAGATCCTTCACGAACCTCGTTGCGCCACTCTTCCCGGCGTCAAGCCGTGGGTCAGGGGCATCGCCAACCTGCGCGGGCGCCTGCTGCCGGTCATGGACCTGCACGCTTACTTCGGTCACGAGCTTTCAGCGGTGCGCAAGCAGCGGCGGGTGCTGGTGATCGATCATCAGGATGTATTCGCCGGGCTGCTGGTCGATGAGGTGCTGGGTATGCAGCATTTCAACGAACGCAGCCTGATGCCGGAACTTGCCGGTGACAGCGAGCCGAACATCTCGCCCTATATCCAGGGCCGCTTCCTGCGCGAACAGGCCTGGCGGGTGTTCAGCCCAAGGGCCCTGGTGCAGTCGCCGGGGTTCATGGATGTTGCCTTGTGAATCACTCCGGCACTGCGGCTCCTGCAAAACACAACCGATCTTCGGGCGGAGCCCTGAGAAATGAGTAATACCGGCAAGTCCCTTGAAGGCGCTCGCAGCCGTTCGCTGATTATCGCGCTGTTTGTCGGCCTGATCGTGTTCATCATGCTGCTGTTCGTCAACTTCGCGTACCTGAGCACCCAGTCCAACTACGACAAGCAGTACATCGGCCATGCCGGCGAGTTGCGCGTACTGTCCCAGCGTATCGCCAAGAACGCTTCGGAAGCCGCCACCGGCAAGGCTGCGGCGTTCAAGTTGCTGGCCGATTCGCGCAACGATTTCGACACCCGCTGGCAGTACCTGAAGAAGGGCGACAAGAACACCGGGTTACCCGCCGCGCCCGCTGAAGTCACCGATGAACTGAAAGCAGTGCAGAACGACTGGGAAAATCTGCGAAAAAGCACCGATGTGATTCTTTCCCGCGAGCAGACGGTGCTGTCCCTTCACCAAGTGGCGGCGACGCTGGCCGAGACCATTCCGCAACTGCAGATCGAGTCGGAGAAGGTTGTCGATATTCTCCTGCAAAACCGCGCCCCCGCCAGCCAGGTCGCGCTGGCCCAGCGTCAATCACTGCTGGCCGAGCGCATCCTGGGGGCAGTGAACACCGTGCTGTCCGGCGATGAAACTGCGGTCCAGGCTGCCGACGCCTTTGGCCGCGACGCCACCCAATTCGGGCGTGTGCTCAATGGCATGCTCGAAGGCAACGCGACCTTGAAAATCACCCAGGTCGAGGACAAGGACGCCCGCGCACGGCTGGCCGATATCGCCGAGCTGTTCCAGTTCGTGTCGGGATCGGTAGACGAAATTCTGGAAACCTCGCCGGAATTGCTGGAAGTGCGCGAGGCGTCGAGCAATATCTTCACCCTGTCGCAGACCCTGCTCGATGAAGCCTCGGTACTGGCCAACAGCTTCGAGCACCTGGCCGGAGGCCGCGCCACCAACAGCTACGGCGGCTACATCCTGGGCCTGCTGGCGCTGGCGTCGATCATTCTCATCGGCCTGGTGATGGTGCGGGAAACCAACCGCCAGTTGCGGGAAACCGCCGAGAAAAACGAACGCAACCAGACCGCGATCATGCGCCTGCTCGATGAGATCGAAGACCTGGCCGATGGCGACCTGACGGTGGCCGCTTCGGTGACCGAGGATTTCACCGGCGCCATCGCTGATTCCATCAACTACTCCATCGACCAGTTGCGCGAGCTGGTGGCGACCATCAACCTCACCGCTGAACAGGTGTTCGGCGCGGTCAAGGACACCCAGACCACTGCGACCCAGCTGGCTGCGGCGTCCGAGCACCAGGCGTTGCAGATCGCGGCGGCGTCCAACGCGGTCAACGACATGTCCCGGTCGGTGCAGCAGGTTTCGGCCAACGCGTCTGAGTCGGTGGCGGTGGCCGAACGCTCGGTGGCGATCGCCAACAAGGGCAATGAGGTGGTGCACAACACCATCAACGGCATGGACAACATTCGCGAGCAGATTCAGGACACATCGAAGCGGATCAAACGCTTGGGTGAGTCCTCTCAGGAAATTGGCGACATTGTCAGCCTGATCGACGACATTGCCGACCAGACCAATATCCTGGCCTTGAACGCCGCGATCCAGGCATCCATGGCCGGTGATGCCGGTCGCGGCTTTGCCGTGGTGGCGGACGAGGTGCAGCGGCTGGCCGAACGTTCGTCCTCGGCCACCAAGCAGATCGAAACCCTGGTGCGTGCGATTCAAAATGACACCAACGAAGCGGTAATCTCCATGGAGCAGACCACCACCGAAGTGGTGCGTGGCGCGCGATTGGCGCAGGATGCAGGGGTGGCGCTGGAGGAAATCGAAGGGGTTTCCAAAGTGCTGGCGGCGCTGGTCGAAAGCATCACCAATGCCGCCCAGCAGCAGGTGGCGCTGGGTCGGCAGATTTCCTCGACCATGACCGTCATCCAGGAGACCACCACCCAGACCACCTCCGGCACGGCCGCCACGGCAAAAAGCATGGGCAACCTTGCGAAAATGGCCAGCGAGATGCGCCGCACGGTGTCCGGTTTCACGCTGCCGGCCTCGCGGGATCAGCATTGATCGTCACGCCGTACCATTTGGGCAACTGGAGCCAGCATGGCTGACCGTCACGACTACGTGGCCCTGGAGTGGGTCAAGGGCGAAATAGCCGAAACCCTCAAGCACGCCCGGCAGGCGCTGGACGCCTTTGTCGCGCGCCCCCATGACCCGTCGAGCCTGGAAGTCTGCCTGGACTTCATCCATCAGGTGCACGGCAGCCTGCAGATCATCGAGTTCTACGGCGCGGCCCTGTTCGCCGAGGAAATCGAGCAACTGGCGCTCGCCCTGCAACAAGGCCACGTGGCCCAGGAAGCCGAGGCCGTGCAGTTGCTCAACCAGGCCATGAGCCAGTTGCCGGTGTACCTGGACCGCGTGCATTCGGCCCGCCGTGACCTGCCGCTGGTGGTGCTGCCCTTGCTCAACGACCTGCGCAGCGCCCGTGGCGAGAGCCTGCTCACCGAAACCAGCCTGTTTGCCCCGCAACTCCTGTCGATTCCGGAACTGGGCGCCGATGCCCTGGCCGAGCGCGACAGCCCCGAGTTGCCTGCCAAACTGCGAAAATTGCGACACACCCTGCAAACTGCGCTGGTCGGGCTGCTGCGCGAGCAGGATGTGCAGACCCAGCTCGGTTACATGAGTAAAGTCTTCACCCGCCTCGAAACGCTGTGCAAGGGCGCGCCGCTCGAACCGTTGTGGCGCATCGCTTCGGCACTGTCCGAGACCATGGCCGACGGCAACTTCACCAACAGTCCGGCGCTGCGAAGTCTGTTCAAGGATGCCGACAAGGAACTCAAGCGCCTGCTGGAACAGGGCATTGCCGGCATCAACCAGCCGGCGCCGGACGAACTGCTGAAAAGCCTGCTGTTTTACATCGCAAAGTCAGACAGCCAGGCCCAGAGGATGATTGATTTGAAGGACGACTACGGGCTCGCCGAAGCCTTGCCGGAAAGCGCGCTGGTCGATGAAGAGCGCGCACGCATGGCTGGGCCGGACCGCGATGCGATGCGCTCGGTCATCATCGCCCTGTGCGACGAACTGGTGCGCACCAAGGAACGGCTCGACGTCTTCGTGCGCGGCGATCGCCAGCACGTCAGCGAACTCAACAGCCTGTTGCCGCCGCTGCGACAGATCGCCGACACCCTGGCGGTGCTGGGTTTCGGCCAGCCGCGCAAGGTCATCATCGATCAACTGACCGTGGTCCAGGGCATGGCTCAAGGGCAGCGCGAGCCCAGCGATCCGACACTGATGGACGTCGCCGGGGCCTTGCTCTACGTCGAGGCCACACTGGCTGGCATGGCCGGGACGGTGGATCAGAGCAGCCCGGAAGAAAGCCGGTTGCCCACCACCGACCTGAGCCAGATTCACCAGTTGGTGATCAAGGAAGCGCGGGTCGTGTTGCAACAGGCCAAGGACGTGATCGACGATTACTTCGATGGTGGCCTTAACCGCGAGCGTCTGGCGCCGTTGTCTGCGCAACTGATTCAGGTGCGTGGCGCGCTGGCGATGATTCCCCTGGCCCGCGCCTCCAGCCTGCTGGCGGCGTGCAACGAGTACATCGTCACCCATTTGCTGGGCAGCGAGCAGAAGCCTGCGGTTTCCCAGCTGGATCATCTGGCCGATGTCATCATCGGCATCGAGTATTACCTCGAACGCATGGCCGAGGATCCGGAAGCGCCGGGCGAGCATGTGCTGGACCTGGCCCAGGAAAGCCTTGCCCGGCTGGGTTATTCGCCGGCCGCCGAAGCCGTCGAAGTGCCAGTGCTTGAACAGGTCATCAGCGACGACGAGTTGAACGAACTGCATGACCGCCAGGCGCTGGTCAGCCCGAGCAAGAGCCTCGCCGAGGTGCTGGCCAGCCCCTTGTCGAAGGTCAACCCGCCGGCCCGGCACGTGCCCGCCAGCCTGCTGCCGCCGCCCAAGGACGAGCCGCCGGTGGGCGACGAGCTGCGCGACGTCTTCCTTGAAGAAGCAGACGAGGTGCTCGAAGCGCTGCACGAATACCTGCCGCGCTGGCTGGCCGATGGCGAAAATTCCTCTGCCTTGAGTGAAATCCGCCGTGCATTCCACACCCTCAAGGGCAGTGGGCGCATGGTGCGGGCCCTGGTGCTGAGCGAGCTTTCCTGGGCGGTGGAAAACCTGCTCAACCGCGTGCTGGAACGCAGCGTCACGCCGGATGAACAGGTCCGGCAACTGCTGACAGACGTTCAAACCCTGTTGCCGGACGTGATCCGCGACTTTGCCGAAGACGTCCAGCGCCAGCGCGACGACGTTGACCTGCTGGCCGCTCGCGCTCACGCGCTGGCCCAGGGCGAACGGGTCGAGCCTGAGCCGGTGGCCACCAGGACAACTCCAGAGCCGAAAGACGAAGGCTTCGATCCGCAATTGCTGGAAATCTTCCGCCAGGAAGCCCAGACCCACCTCGACACCTTCACCCGCTATCTGGACATGAGCGAGGGCGACGAATCGCCCATTTTCAGCGACGAACTGCTGCGTGCGCTGCACACCCTCAAAGGCAGCGCCTACATGGCCGGCGTGCTGCCGATGGCAGAGCTGGCAACGCCGCTGGACACGCTGGTGCGCGAGTACAAGACCAACCAGATCGCCGTCGGCGCGCCGGAACTTGAGTTGTTGCGCCAGGCACCGCCATTGTTTTACCAAGGCCTGGCACAGCTGAGAATCGACCCGCTGATGCCGATCGAAGGGGCTTCGACGCTCATTTCTGACGCTCAAGCGTTGCTGGCGGCGCGCATGGCCGATGTCCTGAATGACGACAAGAACGGCCTGCGCAGTCGTCGCAATCCGCAATTACTGGCAAGTTTTCTGGCCGAAGGCATGGACATCCTGCTGGACGCCGAAAGCCTGCTCAAACGCTGGCGGCAACACCCCGGCGAGCGCCAGGAACTCAACGCACTGCTCGACGAGCTGACCATGCTCGGTCACGGTGCGCACATGGCCGATCTGCCTCAGGTGGACGAACTGTGCGAGGCGCTGCTGGACCTGTACGGCGCGGTGGAAGAGAGCAGCCTTGCGGTCAGCGAGCGGTTTTTCCATGAGGCGGAAAATGCCCATGAAGAACTGATCAACATGCTCGACCAGGTAGCGGCCGGGCAGCAGGTGCAGCCTTGTCCGCAGCGTGTGCAGGCGCTGCGCGATCTGCTGGAAGAAGGGCTGGACCCCGATGCCATGGGCGTCATCAAGGGCGATGGCGGCCTGGCGACTGAGGTCACCGAACTGAGTCAGGCCACCGACAGCCTCGCGAGCACGCAAGCGCCTCAGGATGGGCTGGATCAGGAAATCGTCGACATCTTCCTCGAAGAGGCCGTCGACATCCTCGAAGGCGCGGGCCAGGCCCTGCAACGCTGGCTGGCCGACCCGGACAATCCGTTGCCGCTGTCTTCCCTGCAACGCGACCTGCACACCCTCAAGGGCGGCGCGCGGATGGCGGAAATCGGGCCGGTGGCCGATCTGGGCCACGAGCTGGAATCCCTCTACGAAGCGCTGACCGACAAGCGTTGCAGCTATTCGTCCCGGTTGGCCGACCTGCTGGTGGATAGCCACGACGCGTTGGCGCTGATGCTCGAACAGTTGCAGAACCGGGCGCAACTGGCTGACCCGGAAGCGCTGATCGCGGCGATTCGCGAGTTTCGCCAGAACAACTGTTATGTGCTGCCCCAGGAAGGCGAAGCGCGCAACGTCGGGTCGATGATCCAGCCGCTGGATGAGCGCGATCCCGAGTTGCTGGAAATCTTCCTCGAAGAAGCCGACGACATCATCGAAAGCTCCAGTGCCGCGCTGGTGCGCTGGCAGGCCGACCCGCAGAACACCGTCGAAGTGGAGAACCTGCTGCGCGACCTGCACACCCTCAAGGGTGGCGCGCGGATGGTCGAGATTGCGCCCATCGGTGACCTGGCCCACGAGCTTGAGTCGCTGTACGAGGGTCTTTCGAGCGGGTCGCTGAAGAACAGTGCCTTGCTCAACGGCCTTCTGCAAAGCGGCCACGACATGCTCGCCGACATGGTCGATGCGGTGCGCGGCTACGAGCCGTTGCCCAACCCCGCGTTGCTGATCGACAGCATTTCCCACTACTCGTCCTCGGGTGCAATTCAGGAGGTTGTCAGCAAACCCGCTGAAGAGCCGCTGGCCGTGGCGCCGCCTGTTTCCGAGCCTGCAACGCCTGCGGCAGATCCCGATGCCGAGCGCCCCGGGCCTGAAATGGTCAAGGTGCCTGCCGAAGATCTGGAAGACCTGGTCAACCTGGCCGGGGAAACCTCGATCTTTCGCGGGCGCATCGAACAGCAGGTCAGCGACGCACAGGTGACCCTGGCCGAGATGGAAACCACCATCGAACGGATGCGCGACCAACTGCGGCGTCTGGACATGGAAACTCAGGGCCGGATTCTCAGCCGCGACCGGCAGGCCGAGCAGATGGGCTATGAAGAATTCGACCCGCTGGAGATGGATCGCCATTCCCAGCTCCAGCAGCTGTCCCGGGCGCTGTTCGAGTCCGCCTCGGACCTGATGGACCTCAAGGAAACCCTCGACACCCGCGCCCACGAAGCTGAAACCCTGTTGCAGCAACAGGCGCGGGTGAACACCCAGCTTCAGGAAAACCTGATGCGCACGCGCATGGTGCCGTTCGAGCGAATGGTGCCGCGCTTGCGCCGGATCGTGCGGCAGGTGTCGAACGAGCTGAACAAGAAAGTCCGCTTCGATGTGATCAACGCCGAAGGCGAGATGGATCGCAACGTGCTGGAGCGCATGGTCGCGCCGCTGGAGCACATGCTGCGCAACGCCATCGACCACGGCCTTGAAACCGGCGAAAAACGCCAGGCCAAGGGCAAGCCGGAAACCGGCCACATCACCCTGAGCCTGGCCCACGAAGGCGGTGACATCGTCATCGAGATGAGCGACGACGGCGCGGGGGTCGACTTCGAAGCCGTGCGGCGCAAGGCGATCAAGCGTGGCCTGATCAGCCCGGATGCCGAACTGAGCGAGCACGACACCTTGCAGTTCATCCTGCAGGCGGGGTTTTCCACCGCTGAAACCATCACCCAGATTTCCGGGCGTGGCGTGGGGATGGACGTGGTGCACGCCGAGGTCAAGGAACTGGGCGGCTCGATGGTCATCGATTCGAAGTCGGGGCAGGGCGCGCGTTTCCGCATTCGCCTGCCGTTCTCGGTTTCGGTCAATCGCGCATTGATGGTGCAATGCGGTGAAGAGCAGTACGCCGTGCCGCTGAACAGCATCGAAGGCATCGTGCGGGTTTTGCCCAGCGAGCTGGAGGCCTATTACCAGTCGGCGCCGCCCCGTTATCAATACGGCGAGCGCAGCTATGAATTGCGTTACCTGGGCGAACTGCTGAACAACGGCCAGCCGCCCCGACTGATCGGCCAGACCCAACCGCTGCCGGTGCTGCTGGTGCATGTGCATGACCAGTGGGTGGCGGTGCAGGTGGATGCGCTGGCGGGCTCGCGGGAAATCGTGGTGAAGAATCTCGGGGCGCAGTTCGCGACGGTGCCGGGTGTGTCCGGCGCGACGATCCTGGGTGATGGCCGGGTGGTGCTGATTCTCGACCTGTTCGCCCATATTCGCCGCTTCCATTCGCGATTGCTGGCGCTGCACGTTTCCGGGCAGACGCCGACGCCCTATGTCGAAGCTGAACAGGCGCGGCCTTTGCTGGTGATGGTGGTGGATGACTCGGTCACGGTGCGTAAGGTCACCGGGCGTTTGCTGGAGCGCAACGGCATGAACGTGGTGACCGCCAAGGACGGGGTCGATGCCATGGCCCTGCTGCAGGAACACACACCGGACGTCATGCTGCTGGACATCGAAATGCCGCGCATGGACGGTTTCGAGGTCGCCAGCAAGGTCCGCGCGGACGAATCGCTCAAGCACCTGCCGATCATCATGATCACTTCGCGCTCCGGCCAGAAGCACCGTGATCGCGCCATGGCGCTCGGCGTGAACGACTACATGAGCAAGCCTTATCAAGAGGCGGCGTTGCTTGAGAGCATCGCCCACTGGAGCCAGGTCCATGTCTGACGGCACCACCCAGGCCGCTCGCCTGACCAGTCTTACCGGCTTGCTCATTCCCTTGAGCGACCGCAGTCTGCTGCTGCCCAACGTGGCCGTGGCCGAGCTGATCGACTATCAGGACAGCATCGCCGACCCTGCCGCGCCCCAGTGGTACCTGGGGCCGATCAACTGGCGCAACCGCAGCCTGCCGCTGCTGAGCTTCGAAGCCGCGTGCGGCAGCCGCGCCCGTGTGGGTGGCCGTGCACGGATCGTCGTCCTCAATGCACTGGGCGGGCGGCCGGACCTCAAGTTCATCGCGCTGCTGACCCAGGGCATCCCGCGCTCGTGCAAGCTCGACAATCAGTTGAGTTACGTCGATGTGCCGCTCAGCGAGCTTGAACTGGCGGCGGTGCAAGTCGGGGATACCGTCGCGAAGGTGCCGGACCTGGTAGCGCTGGAGCAGCGGTTGGTGGATGCCGGGCTGGTGCAGGTGGCGGGGCTGGGGATCTAGCCGCTAACATTGCGTCTTTAGATTCGTACCGGTCACCATCATGGCCATCGCCGCCCCGCCCGATCTCACTGACACCGCCGTTCCCGTGCAACGGGTCTCGCGTACTTACCCTCGTGGCCTGTACATCGAGCCCCATGAGCATGAATGGGGGCAGGTCCTGTATGCGATGTCAGGCGTGATGTGGGTCGAGACGCCCAGTGAAGCACTGGTCGTGCCTCCCCAGCGCGCGGTGTGGTTGCCGCCGGGTGTGCCCCACGGGATCCGCGTGGTTTCGGACCTTGAGATGCGCAATATCTACCTGCGCCCGGCGCTTGCGCAGACCCTGGAGCCGACGGTTCAGGTGCTGGAGGTGGCGCGTCTGCTGCGCGAGTTGATCGTCAATCTGGTGGCTGAAGAGGACAAGGATTCTGCCTACTACGAGGCGCTGGTCAATCTGGCGCTGCTGGAGCTTAAGCGCGCCCGACGTTCACTGCTCAAGGTGCCGATGCCTGACGAGAGCGACCGGCGGCTGATGAATGTCTGTCAGGCGGTGATGATCGAGCCTTCCATCGATGTGTCGTTCGAGCAGCATGCCGAGAACGCCGGGGCCAGCGTGCGGACCTTGTCGCGGCTGTTTCAGGGCGTGCTGGGCATGGGCTTCGCCGAGTGGCGCAGGCAGGTGCAACTGGCTACTGCGGTGGCCGAGATCATTCAGGGCGTTCCGGTCAGCACCATCGCCCGCTCCATGGGCTACTCGCCCAGCAGTTTCAGCGACATGTTCCGCCGCGAGCTGGGAATGGCGCCGACGCAATACCCCGTTACCCTGGATACCCCGTAGCCGGACTGCTACGGCCTTGTAGGAGCGCGCTTGCCCGCGAAGAGGCCGGTACATCCGAAACATATCCATCACCTGCCCCGGCCAATCGCGGGCGAGCCCGCTCCCACAGGGTTGGTGGTGTGCCTGTGAATTGCATCCATCCCCCGTAGCAGTCCGGCTTGCCGGCGTCGGCGTCCTCAAGATCGCCCCGCCGGCAAGCCGGACTGCTACGGGGCGGGTCTGTCCGAAATTCAGAAGCACTTGGCCGGTACGGTGCGCTGGCTCTGCATACACTCTGGTCATCGCCTTTGGCACCGGAGTTCATCATGAGCTACATCATTTCCCTCGCAATCGGCATTGCCGTCGGCCTGCTCTACGGCGCGCTGGATTTCCGTTCACCGGCGCCGCCCCTGGTCGCGCTGGTGGGATTGCTGGGCATGCAGGCGGGCGAAAAGCTCTGGCCCATGGGCCGGCAGCTGGTTGCCAACCTGATTTCCTGACGCGAACCGCGAACCGTTTTTCTCTTCGGATGTGAACACCATGAAAGCACTGCAATTTTCCCGAACTGGCGATCTGGCTGCACTGGAAGTCGTCGATCTGCCCAAGCCGATCCCCGCCGAAGGCGAGGTCCTGGTGCAGATCAAGGCGGCGGGCCTGAACCCCAGCGACGTGAAAAACGTACTGGGGCGTTTCCCCTACACCACGCTGCCCCGCGTACCCGGCCGGGATTTCGCTGGCGTTGTGGTAGACGGCCCACAGGAACTGATCGGCAAGGAAGTCTGGGGCACGGGCAACCAGATCGGTTTCTCCCGCAACGGCTCCCATGCCGGTTACATCACCCTGTCGGCCAAGGGCGTGGCGCTCAAGCCCAAGTCCCTGAGCTTCGTGCAGGCCGCCAGCCTGGGTGTGCCTTACACCACGGCCTGGGATGCGCTGGAGCGCAGCGGCGTGAATGCCGATACGCGCCTGCTGGTCATAGGTGCCAACGGCGCGGTCGGCAGCGCGGCCATCGCCCTGGCCAAAGTGCGCGGGGCCAAGGTACTGGCGGCGGTGCGCCGTCCGGAGCAGGTCGCGGCGCTTCAAGAGCAGGGCTTCGAGGCCATTCTGCTGGGCAAGCCTGAAGAGCTGTCGGCCCAGGTCAGCGAGGTGTTCGCCGGCGGCGCAGACGTGATCTTCGACACCACCGGTTTCTGGCTGCCGCCATCGGTGCAGGCGCTGGCGCCTTTCGGCCGTATCGCGATCATCGCCGCGCCCGTGGATGGTCATGTGCAGTTGCCGGCGCTGGCGCTGTATCGCAAGGGTGGCTCGGTGGTGGGGATCAACTCGCTGCTGTACAGCGTCGAAGCCTGTGCGCGGATGCTGGAGCAGTTCGGCGCGCTGTTCGACGAGGGTTCGTTGCCGCTGCCGACAGGTTTGGTCGAGGTCTCGCTGCAGCATGGGCTGGCGAGTTATGCAGAGGTGAATCAGGGCAGCACGGACAAGGTGATTCTGCTTCCTTGATCGACATGAACGGCGCGGGCGTCCTCGTCGAATCACATACCTGTAGGAGTGAGCTTGCTCGCGATGGCGTCTGTTCTGACACCCCTGGGTGACTGGTCTGACGCTGTCGCGGGCAAGCGCGCTCCTACAGCGACCGGGTGCGCTGTTCAGCGCACCGGCAAGCCTTTCGTGTACTGCGCTTCGACCCTGTCTATCGTCCCGTCTTTCTCCAGCGTATCAATCGCGGCCCTGAGCCGGCTGACCATCTGCGGATCGCAATCCTTCGAACACGCCAGATACAGGTTGGCAGTCATCACCACGCGGCTCATGACCAGCGGGCGATCAGTCAGCTGTTGCCAGATGTAACGGCTCTCCGGCACCCCGTTGAACCACGCATCGACCCTTCCCTTGAGCAGCATCTGCGCAGGGTTCTCGCCGATTTTCAGGGGATAGATCTGCGAGTCGGCGAAGCCTTCCTCGCGCAACCGGGTTTCCTGCGCGGTGCCGATGCCCACCGCGATCAGCCTGAAAATCTTCCTGGCCTCGTCGAAGCTCTCCACCCGACGATCCAGGCTGAAAAAGGCTCGGTCCATCGTCAGAATCGGCGCGATCCAGGTGTAGTTGGCTTCCCGGCTCTGATTGCGGGTCAGCGGGGCGATCAGCAGGTCCTTGCCCTGGCTGACTTCCCGTTGCGCGCGGGGCCAGGGAGGTGAAAGCGTATTGGCCGAGTACCCTGCCGATGCCATGGCTTTAAGGGCGATATCGCCGACGATGCCATGTTGATCGCCCACGGTCAGCATGGTCAGGGGAGGGGCTTCGGGGACGTACAGGTCAACCGATGGCGCGGCACAGGTAATCGACGACCACGCCAGGAGCGCCCGAATCGCGACGCGGGTACAGCAGGAAATCCGTTTCATGGCAGCCAGGCAAAGTGGTATCAGGTCTTGTTGTGTTCATTAGTGTAGCGCCCGCTCATTTCCCAGCCGCATTCAAGCAGCATGTCGATCCAGTCCTCGTAGGAATCATCGACATCGAGCAGGTTCATGAACTGATCCTCGATATGGCAGCGGAACGTCTGTTCCTCGACGTTCCACTCCACATCGCGGATGCGCCAGGCGCGCTGGTCCGGCAACTGAATGTTCAGGCCGTGGAACGGGACGAACGGCAACTCGACCTCATACAGAAGCTTGGACCACTCTGAGGAGATCTCGGGGGTCTGGTGGGTCCAGACATATTTGATCAATCGGACGTTATGCACGGTAGGGCCTTCTCTCGTGTTGCGGGTTGCGGGTCGGATCGCCGGCTCAAGATGGCGAAACCCCGTCAGACATGCCTATACGTTACTCGATGGTGACGTGCTCGGGGAGGGGGCGTGGCCCCCAATCTGTCGGCATCGCTGCAAACACAGGCGATGCGCGCTGCCCAAGACTCAGACAAGCCTGCCTTGCAAGGTTCCCTGCGACGGTTTGCGTGTATTCTTGGCCCCGCGTTGTCAGCCAGCTTCGTCATCGAGAGTGCCTGCATGCTGCACAAAAACCTCATTCGCCGCCTCGACCTGATTACCCTGAAACTCTTCGTTGCGGTGTATGAAGAAGGCACGCTCACCCGCGCCGCAGCCCGCGAGGCCATTGCCGTGTCGGCGGCGAGCAAGCGCCTGATGGAGCTGGAAGAGGTGTTGGGCATCGGCCTGTTCCTGCGCAACGCCAAGGGCATGACCCTGACGGCTGCCGGCGAGACGCTGCTGCACCACGCCCGGCGCATGCTCTCGGACCTGGAGAAAATGGGGCTTGAGCTCGATGAGCACTTGCAAGGCATGCGCGGCTATGTGCGCATGCTGGCGAACCTGTCGGCGATCATCCAGTTTCTCCCCGAAGACCTGCACGATTTCACCACCCACCACGAACGGGTCAAGGTTGACCTCGAAGAGCGGCCCAGCACCGGCGTGGTCCAGGGCCTGATCGACGGCGTGGCCGACATCGGCATCTGTTCCGAAGACACCGACGTGCAAGGCCTGTACAGCGTGCCCTACCGCCGGGACCAACTGGTGGTGGTGATGCGGGCCGACCATGCGCTGGCGAGCCTGAAACAGGTGGCTTTCGAAGACACCCTGGGCAGCGACTACATCGGCCTGCACGCCGCCAGCTCGATCAACATGCGCACTCATACCGCCGCCCGATCCCACGGCAGGCCGTTGCGCGTGCGTATCCATGTGCCGGGGTTCGACGCCATGTGCCGGATGGTCCAGGCCAACATGGGCATCGGCGTGCTGCCCCGCAAGGCGTTCGAATTGCTGGGCGTGCCACTGGGCCTGACGGCCGTGTCCCTGAGCGACTCGTGGGCGCAGCGCACGTTGATTCTAGTGGTGCGGGACAAGGATGCGCTTTCTCCGGTCAGCACCCTGCTGTTCGAGCATCTCCAGCGCCACGCGACCTAGCGTTCGCGTTTCGCGAACGACACTTGCCAACAAACGGTTGGATTTGCCGAACGCCGGTCCTCTAGTCTTGGTTCAAATTCCAAGAAACACTTGAGGTATCCGCTATGACAGGCCCCCTGAACGGTGTGCGCGTGATTGAAATCGGCACACTGATCGCCGCGCCCTTCGCTGCACGCCTGATGGGCGAGTTCGGCGCCGAGGTGATCAAGATCGAGTCGATGGGGCAGGGCGATCCCCTTCGTAAATGGCGAAAGCTGCATGAAGGCACTTCGCTGTGGTGGTACCTGCAGTCGCGCAACAAGAAATCTCTTTCGCTGAACCTCAAGTCACCTGAAGGCATCGCCATCGTCAAACGCTTGGCCGAGAGCGCTGACGTGCTGATCGAAAACCTGCGTCCGGGCGCTCTTGAAAAGCTGGGCCTGGGCTGGGATGTCCTGCATGCCCTGAATCCAAAACTGACGCTGGTGCGTATCTCCGGCTACGGCCAGTCCGGCCCTTATCGCGACCGTCCCGGCTTTGGCGCCATCGGCGAGGCCATGGGCGGCATTCGCTACACCACCGGCACTCCCGGTTCGCCACCGGCGCGCGTGGGCGTCAGCCTGGGTGACTCGCTGGCGTCGATGCACGCCGTGATGGGCGCGCTGATGTCGCTGCTGCGGGTGAAGACCGGGCAGGGCGATGGGCAGATCGTCGATGTGTCACTGGTCGAGAGCGTGTTCAACCTGATGGAAAGCCTGGTGCCGGAGTACGACATGCTCGGCCACGTTCGCGAGCGCACCGGTGGCGCCCTGCCGGGCATCGCGCCGTCCAACACCTACCCGACCAGCGATGGTGCCTATGTGGTGATCGCCGGCAACAGCGACCCGATCTTCAAGCGCCTGATGCACGCCATCGGCCGCCCTGACCTGGCCGAAGCGCCGGAATTCGCGCAGAACGATGGCCGCGCCGCGCAGAGCGACATGCTCGATGCCGCCATCAGCGCCTGGTCGTCCAGCCTGCCGATCGATGAAGTGCTGCAGGTGCTGGAGCAGGCCGAAGTGCCGTCCGGACGTATCTATAACGTGGCCGACATCGTGGCGGACCCGCACTATCAGGCCCGCGAGATGATTCTGGATGCGCAGCTGCCGGGCGGCGCCAGCGTCAAGATGCCGGGCATCGTACCCAAACTCTCCGAGACGCCGGGCTCGGTGAACTGGCAAGGGCCCGCACTGGGCCAGCACACCGACAGCGTACTGGGCGATCTGGGGCTGACCGGCGCCGATATCGCGCAACTCAAATCCCAAGGGGTGGTGCAATGATTACCGATTTTTCCGAACGCCTGATCGTTCAGGAAGTTTCCCCCAGAGACGGCTTGCAGATCGAGCCGACCTGGGTCGAGACCGCTGACAAGATCGCGTTGATCGATGAGCTTTCTCTGGCCGGTTTCAGCCGCATCGAGGCCGGTTCTTTTGTTTCGCCCAAGGCCATCCCGGCCCTGCGCGACGGTGACGAAGTGTTTCGTGGCATCCGTCGCCATCCGGGCGTGATCTACGTGGCGCTGATTCCCAACCTGCGCGGCGCGCAGCGGGCCATCGAGGCCGCTGCAGACGAACTGAACCTGGTGATGTCGGCCAGCCAGACTCATAACCTGGCGAACATGCGCATGCGTTGCGAGCAGTCGCTGGCGGCCTTTGCCGATGTGGTGTCGTTTGCGGCGGGCTCGTCGGTCAGCCTCAACGGTTCGATTGCCACCACCTTCGGCTGCCCCTTCGAAGGCAAGATCGACGAAGACCGCGTGCTGCAGATCGTCGATGCGTATCTGGAGCTGGGTATGCAGGGCATTTCCCTGGCTGACACCACCGGCATGGCCAACCCGCGTCAGGTCCATCGCCTGGTGCAGCGCGTGCTGACGCGCATTCCGGCCTCGGCACTGACCCTGCATTTCCACAACACCCGAGGCCTTGGGCTGAGCAACGTGCTGGCCGCTTATGAGGCCGGTGCGCGGCGTTTCGATGCGTCGCTGGGCGGCCTGGGTGGCTGTCCGTTCGCGCCGGGGGCTTCGGGGAATATCTGCACCGAGGATCTGGTGAACATGTGCGAGGAGATGGGCATCGAGACCGGCATCGACCTGCCGCACCTGTTGAAGATGTCCCGGCGCCTGCCAGCGCTGCTGGGCCATGCAATGCCGGGGCAAGTGGCCAAGGCCGGGCGCAACTGCGACCTGCATCCCACCCCCGAGAATCTGCCTGCCTGACTCAGGGTGACCGTTTGATCCTGTAGAAGCGCTTGCCCGCGATGAAATTTGTCAGACGCTGCGATGTTGACTGACACGCTGCAATCGCGGGCAAGCGCGCTCCTACAAAAATGAGTTCCAACCGAACGAACGTGCCACCACAGGCGTTCGTCCAGACAACAAAAACAATCGGGCTCCCCCTGGGAAGTCCAACTGGAGTCACCGTTATGTCTATCTCTGTTCTGAACCCGAACAGCAGCCTCGCCGAGGTTGTGAGTGCCGAAAAGGCGTTGATTCGCAAAGTCGCGTGGCGCCTGATGCCGCTCATCATGGTCTGCTACCTGTTTGCGTTCTTCGATCGCATCAACATCAGCTTCGCCAAATTCCAGTTGCAGACCGACCTGAGCCTGAGCGACACCGCCTATGGACTCGGCGCGAGTCTGTTCGTGATCGGCTACGTGCTGTTCGAAGTGCCCAGCAACATCATGCTGTACAAGGTCGGTGCCCGGCGCTGGATCGCGCGCATCATGATTTCCTGGGGCGTGGCGACGGCCCTGATGGTGTTCGTCAACGCCGAATGGCAGTTCTATGCCCTGCGCTTCATCATCGGCGCGATGGAAGCCGGTTTCGCACCGGGCGTGCTGTTTTATCTGACACTCTGGTTCCCACAAACCTACCGTGGCCGTATCACCTCGATCCTGTTCCTGGCCTCGGCGTTCGCCGGCCTGCTGGGCGCGCCGATCTCCGGCCTGGTACTGGGGCACATGGATGGCGTCATGCAGATGCGCGGCTGGCACTGGCTGTTCCTGCTGGGCGGCCTGCCGTGCATCGCCCTGGGTTTCGCCGTGCTGACCATCCTCAAGGACCGCATCAGTGACGCCCACTGGCTGAGCGAATCCGAGAAGACTTACCTCGCCAGCCGCATCGCCCAGCATGAGCCCAACCAGCACGGCTCGCTGCTGACCGCGCTGAAAATGCCACGCTTCCTGATGCTCGGCCTGATCTACTTCCTGATCCAGGTGGCATCCTACGGCTTGAACTTCTGGGCTCCGCAGCTGATTCGCAGCGCCGGTGTCGAAAGCCCGGTCATGATCGGCCTGCTCACCGCCATCCCCTACATCTGCGGCGCCATCAGCATGGTTGTCATCGGCCGGCTCTCCGACGCCAGCGGCGAACGTCGCAAGTTTGTCTGCGGCCTGACGGTACTCGGCGCCATCGGCTTCTTCTGCGCCGGCATCTTCGCCCAGCACACCAGCATGCTGATCCTGTCCCTGGCCATGCTCGGTGGCGGCATCGTTGCCTCCATCCCGGCATTCTGGACCCTGCCGCCCAAACTGCTGGCCGGCGCAGGCGCGGGTGCCGCAGGCGGCATCGCCCTGATCAACACCCTGGGTCAGTTCGGCGGCATCGTCAGCCCGGTCATGGTCGGCCGCATCAAAGACATGACCGGCAGCACCACCCCGGCGCTCTACGTGATCGGCGTCACCACCGTCATCGCCGCCGCCTTGCTGCTGTGGGCCCTGCCGGAGAAGCTGCGCACGCTGGACAAGAACCAGCACTGAGTTTCGCCACAACCCACCCGCTGACGGAGCCACAGCATTCGTCGGCGGATGGGTCGTGGCGTTTCTAACCCTCCACCAGCCGATTCGAATACATCCTGCACTCCGCCAGCAACGCCAGCAGGTTCGGGTCGCGTTCGCGGGCCTTGAGGAAGACCAGGCCGATGTGTTGCTGCATGTGGTAGCGGGCTTGCAGCGGGATCAGGCGGACGCGGTTTTCGTAGACGGCGGCGATGCGGCCGGGAAGCAGGGCGTAGCCTACGCCTGAGCTGACCATGCTCAGCAGGGTGAAGATGTCGTTGACCTGCATCGCCACCTTGGGCTCGAAGCCGGCCTGCTGGAACACCCGCATGCCGTCGCGGTGGGTGGCGAAGCCTTGGGTGAGGGTGATGAAGGTGGCTTCGCGCAGGTCGCTCAGGTCCACTTCGCTTTGCTGGGCGAACGGCGAGTCGGCGGGGGTAGCGAGGAAGATGTCGTCGGAAAACAGCGGCAACTGCTCGCAATCCGGGTCGTTGACGCTCTCGTTGAGCGACACCAGGATCGCATCCACTTCCATGTTTTTCAGTTTGTAGAACAGGTCGATGTTCGAGCCCAGGATCAGGTCGATGTTGAGTTCGCTGCGGCGGATCTTCAGGCCCATGATCAGCTGCGGCACGGTCTTGACCGTCAGCGAGTAGAGCGCGCCCAGTTTGAAGCGCGCTGCGGAGAAGCCCGCCGCCTGGCGCGTCTGCTCGACGGTGGCGAGTACTTCCTGGACGATTTTCTGCGCGCGCTCTTCCAGTACATAGGCGCTTTCAAGGGGCGTCAGGTTGCGGCCTTCGTGCTTGAACAGCGGGCAGCGCAGGGCGCTCTCCAGCGAGTGGATGGCGCGGTGCACGCTGACGGTGCTGGTCGAAAGCTCCGAAGCGGCCCGGGCCAGGTTGCCGGTGCGCATGAAGGCCAGGAAGATTTCCAGCTTCTTGAGGGTCAGCTCTTCGTCGATCTGCATCGTGTCTTCCGCTGCTGATTCTTGTTGTCCATGCGCTCGATTGTGCCGAAGTCGCAGGCGTCCGGCTGCATTAAATTCTCATCTTCACTGACACATGCGTTGCACTTTGGCGTCATAAGCTTGAGCCTTGAGCTTCTGAGGCGTCACTAGAGAGGTCCGTTACAGATGTATTACGGAGAAAAATTCAATGCCTGGACCCACCTGGTCGGTGCGGTGCTGGCGTCCATCGGTGCGGTGTGGCTGCTGGTGATCGCGAGCCTTGCAGGTGATGTGTGGAAGATTGTCAGTGTGGCGGTGTATGGCGTGGCGCTGGTGCTGCTGTACAGCGCCTCGACGGTGTATCACAGCGTGCGCGGGCGGGCGAAGGTCATCATGCAAAAGGTCGATCACTTGTCGATCTATTTGCTGATTGCCGGCAGCTACACGCCGTTTTGCCTGGTCACCCTGCGCGGCCCGTGGGGCTGGACGCTGTTCGGGATTGTCTGGGGACTGGCGGTGATCGGCATGCTGCAGGAGATCAAGCCGCGTTCGGAGGCGCGGGTGATGTCGATCGTGATCTACGCAGTCATGGGCTGGATCGTGCTGGTGGCGGTCAAACCGCTGATGGCAGCGCTGGGCACCGCCGGTTTTACCTGGCTGGCGCTGGGCGGGGTGCTGTACACGGTGGGGATTATTTTCTTTGCGTATGACAAGCGCTTTCGGCACTGGCACGGGATCTGGCATTTGTTCGTGATCGCCGGGAGTCTGCTGCATTTTGTGGCGATCACGTGGTATGTGCTGTGATTCGCTCTTGATCTTCGTAGGAGCGCGCTTGCCCGCGATTGCAATATGCCTGTGCCAAATGTGCAATCTGACACAACGCAATCGTCCGGATGCGGCCCAGACCAAGCGCGCTCCTACAAGGTCGGGAAGTCCTAGAAATCCCCCCACAACTGCTGCGCGACGCTCAGGGCCACGACCGGGGCGGTTTCGGTGCGCAGCACGCGCGGGCCGAGGCGGGCGGCGTGGAAGCCGGCGTCTTGCGCCTGATCAACCTCCGCATCGTTCAAGCCGCCCTCGGGGCCGATCAGAAACGCCAGGCTCGCAGGTTTGGCATGGCTGACCAGCGGCTCGGCCACCGGATGCAGCACCAGTTTCAGGTCGGCCTGGGTATGCTTGAGCCAGTCCGCCAAGGTCACCGGCGGATTGACCACCGGCACCACCGAGCGCCCGCACTGCTCGCAGGCGCTGATCGCAATCTGCTGCCAGTGGGCCTGACGCTTTTCCGCCCGCTCATCCTTTAACCGTACTTCGCAGCGTTCGCTGATGATCGGGGTGATCTGGGTGACGCCCAGTTCGGTGGCCTTCTGGATCGCCCAGTCCATGCGCTCGCCGCGAGACAGGCCCTGGCCCAGGTGAATTTGCAAAGGCGATTCAGCCATCCCCGCAAAGCCCTCGGTCACCTGCACGCGCACTTGTTTCTTGCCGACCTCGGTGAGCGTTGCGCGAAACTCCGTCCCGGAGCCGTCGAACAGCTGCACGGCATCGCCGACGGCCATGCGCAGCACCCGGCCGATGTAATGCGCCTGGGCTTCTGGCAGTTCGTGCTCGCCGATGCTCAGGGGGGCGTCGATGAAAAAGCGGGAGAGTCTCATGGTTGTTTCTCTGAAGATGTTGAATGCAACGCGGTCATTCGTAGGAGCGCGCTTGCCCGCGATAGCGGTGTGTCAGATTGCGCATTTGGCACAGGCATATCGCAGTCGCGGGCAAGCGCGCTCCTACAGGATTAATTGATGGATCCCGCGCGGAGCGTGGGAACCATCATCGTCAGGTTTGATTCGTGGGCTGTCAGCCCGGATCACGGAAGTCCGGGTGGAAATTCTCCCGCACCGCCACGCTGACGCTGCTGCGGGTCGCGATGTCGATGCCTTCGCTGGCCACTTCGGCCAGGAAGTCGATCTGCTCCGGGGTGATCACGTAGGGCGGCAGGAAGTACACCACGCTGCCCAGCGGACGCAGCAGCGCGCCACGGGTCAGGGCGTGTTCGAAGACTTTCAGGCCGCGTCGCTCCTGCCAGGGGTAAGCCGTCTTGCTGGCCTTGTCCTGGACCATCTCGATGGCAACGGCCATCCCGGTCTGCCGCACTTCGGCGACGTTCGGGTGATCGACCAGGTGCGCCGTCGCGGTCTTCATGCGCTGGGCCAGCGCCTTGTTGTTCTCGATGACGTTGTCCTGCTCGAAGATGTCCAGCGTCGCTAGCGCCGCCGCACAGGCCAGCGGGTTGCCGGTGTAGCTGTGGGAGTGCAGGAAGGCGCGCAGGGTCGGGTATTCGTCGTAGAAGGCGTCGTAGACGTCATCGGTGGTGATGCATGCCGCAAGCGGCAGGTAGCCCCCTGTCAGCGCCTTGGACAGGCACAGGAAGTCCGGACGGATGCCGGCCTGCTCGCAGGCGAACATGGTGCCGGTGCGACCGAAGCCCACCGCGATTTCGTCGTGGATCAGGTGCACGCCATAGCGATCACAGGCCTCGCGCAGCAGCTTGAGGTAGATCGGATCGTACATGCGCATGCCGCCGGCGCCCTGGATCAGCGGCTCGATGATGACCGCGGCGATGGTGTCGTGATGCTCGGCCAGGGTCTGTTCCATCACCGCGAACATGGTGCGGGTGTGCTCTTCCCAGCTCACGCCTTCGGGGCGGTGATAGCAGTCGGGGCTCGGCACCTTGATGGTGTCCATCAGCAGCGCTTTGTAGGTCTCAGTGAACAGCGGCACATCCCCCACCGACATCGCCGCGACGGTTTCGCCGTGGTAGCTGTTGGTCAGGGTCACGAAGCGCTTCTTGGCCGGCTTGCCGCGATTGAGCCAGTAGTGAAAGCTCATTTTCAGCGCGACTTCGATGCAGGACGAACCGTTATCGGCGTAGAAACACCGCGTCAGCCCTTCCGGCGTCATCGCCACCAGGCGCTCCGACAGCTCGATCACCGGTTGATGGCTGAAACCTGCCAGAATCACGTGTTCCAGTTGGTCGACCTGATCCTTGATGCGCTGGTTGATGCGCGGGTTGGCGTGGCCGAACACGTTGACCCACCAGGAACTGACCGCGTCCAGGTAACGCTTGCCCTCGAAATCTTCGAGCCACACGCCTTCGCCGCGCTTGATCGGGATCAGCGGCAGCTTTTCATGGTCTTTCATCTGGGTGCAGGGGTGCCACAGGACTTTCAAGTCGCGTTGCATCCACTGATCGTTGAGGCCCATCTTTAATCTCCCGGTGACGACTCGCATGACGCGAGGGCAAACAATCGCGCAAGCCTATGCAATGCGCCGGACAGGGACAACCTTTAGCGTATTTTCAAACGCTTGGCTGACGCCAGAAATCGGCCCTGCGCGCAGTGCTGGCGGGCCTTTCACGGCTGGCGTATCCTTCGCGCTCTTTGAAGGCGCGAACAAGAAAATCCGCCCCTTCCCTCGTTTTATTCCGGAGTTCGCTAAATGCTTTCTGGTTGGCTGCGCGCCTGTGCGCTGGTGATGGTTGGGCTGGTCAGCGCGCACGCGCAGGCTGTGGATAAGCCGCATACGGCGATTGTGGTCGGGGGTGGCCTGGCAGGCCTGACGGCGGCTTATGAGCTGCAGAACAAGGGCTGGCAAGTCACCCTGCTGGAAGCCAAGCCCGCGGTTGGCGGTCGTTCGGGCCTTGCTGGCAGCGAGTGGATCGGCAACGCCAAGGCGCAGCCGGTGCTCAACCAGTACCTGGATCGCTTCAAGCTCAAACCCGTGCCTGCGCCAGAGTTCGTGCGCACCCCGGGTTACCTGATCGAAGGCGAGTACTTCAGCGCCGCCGATCTTGCGACCAAACAACCTGCCACCGCCGAAGCCATCAAGCGCTATGAAGCCGCGCTGGACGACATGGCCCGTTCGATCACCGATCCTGAAAACCCGGCCGCCAACAGCACCCTGTTCGCGCTGGACCAGATCAACGTCGCCAACTGGCTGGATCGCCTGAACCTGCCGCCGACTGCGCGCCAGCTCATCAACCAGCAGATTCGTACCCGTTACGACGAACCTTCGCGCCTGTCGCTGCTGTATTTCGCACAGCAGTCGCGGGTCAATCGTAATGTCGAGGATCGCGACCGTCGTGCAGCACGCCTGCCGGGCGGCAGTGCGGTGCTGGCTGAAGAATTCGTCAAACAGCTGAAAGTCATCAAGACCAACTCGCCGGTATCGGCCATCAACCAGGACAAGGACGGCGTGACCGTCAAGGTCGGTGCGGTAGGCTATGAAGCCGAGTACGTGGTGCTGGCCGTGCCATTGCGCGCGCTGAGCAAGATTCAGCTGACCCCGGCGCTGGACGCCCAGCATCAGGGCGCAATCAAGAGCACCAACTACGGCTGGCATGACCAGATCATGCTCAAGTTCAAGACGCCGGTGTGGGACAGCAAGGCGCGCATGTCTGGCGAAATCTACAGCAACACCGGCCTTGGCATGCTTTGGATCGAGCCTGCCCTGAAGGGCGGTGCCAATGCGGTCATCAACCTGTCCGGCGACAACGCCCGCATCATGCAGGCCTTTGGCGACAAGCAGATGGTGGATCAGGTGCTTATTCGTCTGCATGCGTTCTACCCGCAGGCCCGTGGCGCGTTCACCGGTTATGAAATCCGTCGCTCCAGCGTCGATCCTTCCACGGGCGGCGCCTACCTGGCGTTTGGCCCGGGGCAGATCAGCAAATACTGGCGCCTGTGGGAAAAGCCGCTGCAGCGCATTGCGTTCGCCGGTGAGCACACCGACGCCCTGTACCCAGGCACGCTGGAGGGCGCATTGCGCACCGGCCAGCGCGCTGCCGGGCAGGTTCAGGACCTGGCGGCCGGCAAGTCTTTCGAGCCTGTGAAAGTTGCGCCACCGAAAGCGCCTGACGCAGCACCGAAGGAAAGCGGCGGCGGCATTGGCGGCTTCTTCTCGAACATGTTTGGTGGTTCCAAGCCTGAAGCCAAACCGGCCGAGAAGGCACCAGAGCCTGCTCCAGCACCGGCCCCTGCGCCTGCACCAGCACCAGCACCAGTGACTCCGCCGCCTGCGCCTGCGGTCGAGCCGGCCAAGCCTGCGGTGGTTGAGCCTGCGAAAAAGGCCCCGGCCAAGAAAGAACCGGCCAAGAAGGAGGCTGTGAAAAAGGCTCCGGCCAAGCCTGCCACCACCCACAAGGCACCTGCCAAGACTGACGCCGCGAAAAAGGCGCCAGCCAAGGCTGCGACCGACAAGGCGGCTCCGGCAGCGGACAGCAAGAACTGATCGCTGAGTGCTGGCAATGAGAAAGGCGCGGTTTGAGACCGCGCCTTTTTTTTCGCCTGGCGAATAAGCCCAGCGTCTAGAGTGTTGTTTGATAGAGGATTTGGCAGTTCTCAATCCCGTAGCAGTCCGGCTTGCCGGCGTCGGCGATCTGGAGGGCGCCGACGCCGGCAAGCCGGACTGCTACGGGGGTGAGGTTGGCCGCTGCCGTAACGTTGCGTTAATCGGCCATGGAGAAAAATATGACGGGATTTTCCCATCGTATTTCCTGATATTTCAGAGCAAAATTTTGCGCTTTCTTTCGATAGGTAAACCGCTAGTCTTTCTCGCAGCTTCAAGGGCTGCTTTTACAGGATCTCTACCATGCAGTTACGCAACTCTTCTTCTCGCTATGGCTGGGTCAGCATTGTTCTGCACTGGGGCGTGGCGCTGACGGTTTTCGGGTTGTTCGCGCTGGGCTTGTGGATGGTCGGGCTCGGTTACTACGACACCTGGCGCAAGGCCGGTCCTGATCTGCACAAGAGCATCGGGATCACGCTGTTTCTGTTCATGCTGATCCGTGTGGTCTGGCGTTTCGTCAGCCCGCCACCGCCGCCTCCGGCCAACCATAGCCGGTTCGTGCGGGTCGCGGCGACACTGGGGCACGCGTTCCTGTATCTGGACCTGTTCCTGGTGATGTTTGCCGGATACCTGATTTCCACCGCAGAAGGTGTCGGTATTCCGGTGTTCGGACTGTTTGAAGTGCCTGCGCTGATCAGCGGACTGCCCGACCAGGCGGACGTTGCTGGCGAAGTGCACCTGTACCTGGCCTGGACCCTGGTGATCTTCGCTGTACTTCATGGTCTGGCCGCCCTCAAGCATCACTTCATCGACCGTGATGCGACGCTTATTCGTATGCTTGGCCGCAAGGCCTGACGCTTCTCAACTGAACCATAGGAAGACGACGTATGTTGAAAAAGACACTTGCTGCACTGGCCATCGGTTCCGCGCTGCTGTCGGCAGGCCAGGCAATGGCGGCTGACTACACCATCGATAAAGAAGGCCAGCACGCCTTCATCGACTTCACCATCAGCCACCTGGGCTACAGCTTCATCCACGGTACCTTCAAGGACTGGAGCGGTAACTTCAGCTTCGATGCTGCCAAGCCTGAAGACAGCAAGATCAGCATCGACATCAAGACCGCCAGCGTCGACACCAACCACGCCGAGCGTAACAAGCACATCAGCAGCAAGGACTTCCTGGACGTCGCTACCTACCCTGACGCCAAGTTCGTCTCCACCAAGGTCACCAACGTTGGCAAGAACGCCGATGGCAAGACCACTGCTGACGTAGAAGGCGACCTGACCCTGCACGGCGTGACCAAGCCGGTCGTGATCAAGGCCACCTTCAACGGCGAAGGCAAGGACCCATGGGGCGGCTACCGCGCTGGCTTCAACGGCACCACTTCGATCAAGCGTTCGGATTTCGGCAAGATGATGGACCTGGGTCCAGCGTCTGACGTCGTCAACTTCGAAATCTCGTTCGAAGGCGTCAAAGCCAAGTAACAACGCAGTACGGCAATTTGTAGGAGCGCGCTTGCCCGCGACGGCGTCAAGGCAGACATTTCAAAGGTGACTGACACGCCGCAATCGCGGGCAAGCGCGCTCCTACATAGCAGATACAAAAACGCCCCGAACCAGTCGGGGCGTTTTCGTTCTGCCTGAGGGCTTAGCCTTCGCGGTTGCGCGTCAGCAAGGCCGGCTTTTCACCGCGCGGGCGGCTTGGCAGTTGGTCGAGCATTTCGGCGGACGGGAAACGGTCGACCTTGGATTCTTTGTGCATGATCTTCGGACCAGGCTGGCCATCGCGAGGGCCGCGAACGGCTGGCTCCTGACGTGCAGGCTGATCGTCACGCGCCGGGCGGCGGTTGCGTGGCTGATCTTCGCGACGGCCTTGGCCTGTGCGAGAACCGCCGCGTTTTTCGCCTGAACCGGTGCTGGCGCCACCACCCGAACGAGCACCACTCGAGGTGCTGCCGTTCGAAGCGCTGCCACCACGCGGGTTGCTGCGACCCTGGCCCTGACCCCGTGGAGCAGGCGCGGTGCCGGTGGCCGGAGCGCCCGGACGACGGCCGCGACCTTGCTGGTTCTTGCCCTGGTAGGGGCTGACGTAGTCGGCGCGGTTGCCGAAGTTGTCTACTTCGTCGTCCAGGAACTCTTCCGGATCGCGATTGGCGCGTGGGGCCGGTTGTGGCTGGGCCTGACGAGCTTCGCCGGATGGCGTGCCCTGACGCGGCTTCTGCCGGCGCTGCTGGTTGCGTGCAGGACGCTCGCCTTCGGAGGCGGCTGCGGCAGCCGGTTTTTCCTTGTCCTTGCCCTTGTCTTTGCCTTTGTCCTTGCGACCGCCACCACCGCCGCCGCCGTTAGGACCGTCGCCACGCGGGCCACGACCGTTGCGCGGGTTGCGCACGTCCGGGCGTTCGCGCACTTCAGGCTTTTCCGCTTCGACCGAGTTGATGTCGAAGCCCATCAGATCGCCGTCGGCGATCTTCTGCCTGGTCATGCGCTCAATGCTCTTGAGCAGCTTCTCTTCGTCCGGCGCGACCAGCGAGATCGCCTCGCCGCTGCGGCCAGCACGGCCGGTACGGCCGATGCGGTGCACGTAGTCTTCGTCGACGTTAGGCAGTTCGAAGTTGACCACGTGAGGCAGTTGGTCGATGTCCAGGCCACGGGCGGCGATGTCGGTCGCGACCATGATGCGCACGGTGCCGGCCTTGAAATCGGCCAGGGCCTTGGTGCGGGCGTTCTGGCTCTTGTTGCCGTGGATCGCGACGGCGCTCAGGCCGTGCTTGTCCAGGTACTCGGCCAGGCGGTTGGCGCCGTGCTTGGTGCGGGTGAAGACCAGCACCTGTTCCCACGCGCCCTGGGTGATCAGGTGCGCCAGCAGCGAACGCTTGTGGTTGGCCGGCAGGCGGAAGACGCGTTGTTCGATGCGCTCGACCGTGGTGTTCGGCGGCGTGACTTCGATGCGCTCCGGGTCATGCAGCAGCTTGCCTGCAAGAGCGGTGATGTCGGCCGAGAAAGTGGCCGAGAACAGCAGGTTCTGACGCTTGGCCGGGAGGCGCGCGAGGACTTTCTTCACATCGTGAACGAAGCCCATGTCGAGCATGCGGTCGGCTTCGTCCAGGACCAGGATTTCAACGTGGGACAGATCGACGCTGCCCTGGCCTGCCAGGTCCAGCAGGCGGCCGGGGCAGGCGACCAGGACGTCGACGCCACGGGCCATGGCCTGCACCTGCGGGTTCATGCCGACGCCGCCGAAAATGCAGGCGCTGACGAACTTCAGGTTCTTGGCGTAGATCTTGAAGCTGTCGTGGACCTGGGCTGCAAGTTCACGGGTTGGGGTCAGGACCAGTACGCGCGGTTGGCGCGGGCCGTGACGCTGGGATTTGTCCGGGTGACCGTTGGGGAACAGGCGCTCCAGGATAGGGAGAGCGAAACCACCGGTTTTACCAGTACCTGTCTGTGCGGCGACCATCAGATCGCGGCCTTGCAACACGGCGGGGATAGCCCGCTGTTGCACTGGCGTAGGCTGGGAATAGCCAGCCGCCTCGATGGCGCTGACTAAAGCCTCGGAGAGACCGAGGGAAGCAAAGGACATGAGTAATCCTGTCTTAAGTTGGGGCAATGGGCCCGAATAGAAGTGAGGTGCTCGGCGCGAAAAAGAGTTCGAAGGGCGCAGTCCCGGGGTCTGTAAGTTCAACTCGGGGCAGGGCGCGGGTGAAAGAAAATGCGCTGCTGACGTGTTCGAGAAGTCTTCTGTGAGACCGAGCATCCGGGCGTGAGCCTGGCGGGATCGCGGGAGTATAACAGAGCAATCACAACTCGCTGCGTTCGTGCTGCTCAACGGTTTTATCATGCCCGTCGGCCGTTTGCGTGGTTGCCGGGGCCGGCGGCAGCTCCCCGGTGTATCGCGCCACCAGCTCGGCATAGGCCGGTTCACGCTTGAAGCGCTTGAGTTCGGCGCCGAAGCGTTGCACCAGCAGATCCATGCCGACGTTGCGCCGCACCGCCAGGTACAGGTCCTGGCGGGCAATCACGTTGGGCACTTCGCTGATCTCGTCGCGCAGCTTGAGCTTGTCGATCATCTGTTGGCCGACCAGACGCTCGGTCACCACCAGATCGACGCGGCCACGGGCCAGCTTGCCGAAGTTGGCCTCGTGGGTGGGCGCCGGCTCCCGGATGAACAGGGTCGAGGCGTCGAATTCCGGGCTGTACTGGTAGCCGGGGGATACCCCGACGGTCAACCCGGTCAGGTCCTCCATGCGCTCGAACCGGTGCGGGCGGGCCTTGGCCTGAAACAGCACCCAGTTGATCTCGGACAGCGGCTCGTTCGGGTACAGCAGCAGGTTATCGCGTTCGGGCAGCTTGAGAATGTCCAGCACGCCGTCGGCTTCACCCTGCTCAAGCATCAACAGGCAACGCTTCCAGGGCAGGAACTGCCACTGCACGTCGATCCCCAGGCGCTTGAAGACGATGGTGGTCATCTCGTAGTCCAGCCCCGACGCCTCCTGGCCATCGACCATCACATAGGGCGCCCAGGGTTCGGTGACAAGACGCAGCCTTTCGCCCAGAGCGGTGAAGCTCAGGCAGACGAGAAGGGCGGCGCATAGCAGTCGCAGGTTCAGGGGCATGGCGCGAGAGTACGATGCTCGCCCGCCAAATAGAAGGGGCGGCGCAAGAGATCGCTCGCGCCGCCTGTGGTCGATCAGGCCGAGCGCTGCACCTTGACCAGATGCTGGTAGATGGCGGTACGCCGACGGCCAAGCAGCCTGCGCACTGCCCAGTGCTCCAGCCATTGCTGGAGCTGCGCTGGCGGGATGGGGCCCTGCATCCGTCGTTCGGCGTTGCTGAAGGCCTTTTCCCACCAGACGGCGGAGCAGGCGCGATCGAATTCGTTCGGGTACTCACAGCAGCCGTACAGCACCTCACGCACGAACTGGCGCTGCGGCTGTGGCACCGCGAGGGTCGCGCTCTTGTACACCAGGCGCTGCCAGGTACCGGGCCGCGGCAACTGTGCCGAGACATTGCCGGTGTCGTGCAGGGCCTGGGCGCTGAGCGGAGCGTGGCCATGCTTGCCCAGCCAGGCGCGAACCTTGGCGCGAAACAGCTGCTTGCGGCTCCAGTAATGGTGGATCAGGTCGGTGCACTGATCGACTTTCAGCGAGCGGTAGGCGGCAACGCCCAGGCAGAATTCCTCCAGCGTGTAGGCGCCGGGGGTGATGGGGAAGAACTCGTCCATCAATGCGATGGAGCTGTCGAGCAGCGCCATGTCCTGATGTGTGAGCCCGATCACGCCGGAGTTCACCAGCGACATTTCATCATCGGCCAGGCCGCGCTGCGCCAGGGTTTCGGCCAGTGCGGTGTAGAGGATGGTGCCCTTGCAATCGGCATAGCGCAGTTGAAAGGCGTTGCACAGCAGCGTGCCTGGCTGAACCCGTTCGAACAGCGCCATGGGGCTTGCGTGGAAGAAGGTGTCGGTGTCGATCAGGATCGCTTTTTCCGACTCCTGCAGCACCATGCGCGCAACGACATGTTTGCAGCGGAAGTGATAATGGTGCGGCCCGCTCCACTGGCGGCGCATCTCGGCATCGATGGCGCGTACGCGCACCGGCAGATGACGATAGGGTTCTGGGTTGTCGCTGAAGACTTGAATGTCGAAGGGACGCTCGGTTGTATCACCGGCTTTTGCCAGGGCGCTCGCAATGCTGAAGACTGCTTCCTGGTGGTAGGTGTCGGCACCGAATACCAGGTAGACCAGCTGCGGGCGGGAAGAGATGTTATTGAATGAAGTCAACTGCTTGGATATCCGTCTCGGTCAGGCACTGGCAGGCCATGTACTATCAGCCTGCCGTGCGAACATTACCCTATAGTGACCGGCATGTTCGAGACAGATTCAAACCGTTCAGCGGGGCAGTTTGAGATTGTTCCAGATCGACAGGCTAGGTTCAGTCTGGTTCATCGTATAGAAGTGCAGGCCCGGTGCGCCGCCTTGCAACAATTGCTCGCACATTTGCGTCACGACCTGTTCGCCAAACGCCTGGATGCTCGCCGAATCATCGCCGTAGGCTTCCAGTTGCTTGCGGATCCAGCGTGGGATCTCTGCGCCGCAGGCGTCGGAGAAACGTGCCAGTTTGCTGTAGTTGGTGATGGGCATGATGCCCGGCACGATCGGGATATTCACGCCCATCTTCTGCACGCGCTCGACGAAGTAGAAGTAGCTGTCGGCGTTGAAGAAATACTGGGTGATCGCGCTGTTGGCACCGGCGTTGGCCTTACGCACGAAGTTCTTCAGGTCGTCTTCGAAGTTGCGCGCCTGTGGGTGCATTTCCGGGTAGGCGGCGACTTCGATTTCGAAATGGTTGCCGGTTTCTTCGCGGATGAACGTCACCAGATCACTGGCGTGAGGCAACTCACCGCCGGAAATGCCCATGCCCGAAGGCAGGTCGCCGCGCAGGGCGACGATGCGTTTGATGCCCGCATCCTTGTATTGCGTCAGCAGGCCGCGCAGGTCGGCCTTACTGTCACCGACGCACGACAAATGCGGCGCCGACGGGATATTCACTTCTTTTTCCAGCTGCAGCACGGTGTTGATCGTGCGCTCGCGCGTGGACCCACCGGCACCGTAGGTGCAGGAGAAGAAGTGTGGGTTGTAGCTGGCCAGCGTGCGGGCGACAGCCATCAGTTTTTCATGACCAGCGTCGGTCTTCGTCGGGAAGAACTCGAAGCTGTAGCGACGGTCTTGGGACATGGTCGTATCCTGGGGAGCTCGTAAACCTTACGCCTGCCCCCGTAGGAGCGCGCTTGCCCGCGACGGCGGTGTGTCAGATACAGACATTGCGACTGACACTCCGCGGTCGCGGGCAAGCGCGCTCCTACCAGGGCTGCGGCCGTTCATGCGTGAGCGGCTTGCCCGTAACGGCGGGCAAGCCGTGCAACACACAGATCAGTAGCGGTAAGCGTGCGGCTTGAACGGACCTTCGACGCTCACGCCGATGTAGTCGGCCTGGGTCTTGGTCAGTTTGGTGACCACGCCGCCGAAGCCGCGCACCATTTCCAGGGCCACTTCTTCGTCCAGCTTTTTCGGCAGAACTTCAACGGTCAGGCGCTCGGCTTTCTGAGCCGGGCTCAGGTCAGCGTACTTCTGGTCGAACAGGAAGATCTGGGCCAGAACCTGGTTGGCGAACGAGCCGTCCATGATGCGGCTCGGGTGACCGGTGGCGTTGCCCAGGTTCACCAGACGGCCTTCGGCCAGCAGGATCAGGTAGTCGTCGTTCTGCGGGTCGAAATCGCCTGCGCCTGTGCGGTGGATCTTGTGCACTTGTGGCTTCACTTCTTCCCATGCCCAGTTCTTGCGCATGAAAGCGGTGTCGATTTCGTTGTCGAAGTGACCGATGTTGCAGACCACAGCACGTTTTTTCAGCGCCTTGAGCATGTTCGCGTCGCAGACGTTGACGTTGCCGGTGGTGGTCACGATCAGGTCGATCTTGCCCAGCAGAGCCTTGTCGATGGTCGCTTCGGTGCCGTCGCTTTCACCGTTGATGAACGGCGAAACCAGCTCGAAACCGTCCATGCATGCCTGCATGGCGCAGATCGGGTCGACTTCGGTGACCTTCACGATCATGCCTTCCTGACGCAGGGACTGGGCCGAGCCCTTGCCCACGTCACCGTAACCGATGACCAGCGCTTGCTTGCCGGACAGCAGGTGGTCGGTGCCGCGCTTGATGGCGTCGTTCAGGCTGTGACGGCAGCCGTACTTGTTGTCGTTCTTGCTCTTGGTGACCGAGTCGTTGACGTTGATCGCAGGGATCTTCAGTTCGCCCTTGGCCAGCATGTCCAGCAGGCGGTGTACGCCAGTGGTGGTTTCTTCGGTGACGCCGTGGATCTTGTCCAGCATCGCCGGGTATTTCTTGTGCAGGATCTCGGTCAGGTCGCCGCCGTCGTCGAGGATCATGTTGGCGTCCCATGGCTGACCGTCCTTGAGGATGGTCTGCTCGATGCACCACTCGTACTCTTCTTCGGTCTCGCCTTTCCAGGCGAAGACAGGGATACCGGCAGCGGCGATGGCGGCAGCGGCCTGGTCCTGAGTCGAGAAAATGTTGCACGACGACCAGCGTACTTCGGCACCCAGGGCAACCAGGGTTTCGATCAGCACGGCAGTCTGGATGGTCATGTGGATGCAGCCGAGAATCTTCGCGCCCTTGAGCGGTTGCTCACCGGCGTATTTGCGACGCAGGCCCATCAGGGCAGGCATTTCGGACTCAGCGATGATGGTCTCGCGACGGCCCCATGCAGCCAGGGAAATGTCGGCAACCTTGAAATCGTTGAAATCGGCGGGCGTCTGTACAGCGCTCATAAGAGTCTCCATTCGTAGTGTGCGAATGGGCGCCGTTGTGCGTTTAAGGCTTGTCCGGTTCGAGACGAACCTGAACAAACAACGCCCCATCCGAGCCTGACAGGTCTGACCTGCTGCAGCGCCCCTCGGACAGGTGGCGGGAAAACGGTATCAAGTGGTGATGACCGTTTTTTGAAGCGGGGGCGATTATAACTTCTGAGCTATAAGCTGCAAGCTGCAAGCGACAAGTGAAAGCAGATCTGCTTTTACTTGCAGCTTGGGGCTTGAAGCTTGAAGCTTGGGGGCACAAACGCCACGATTTTCCAAACGCCCTGGAGCCCCTATGAACTTCCACACTCGCAAGTGGGTGAAACCCGAAGACCTCAACCCCAACGGTACCTTGTTCGGGGGCAGCCTGCTGCGCTGGATCGACGAGGAAGCGGCGATCTACGCCATCGTTCAGCTGGGTAACCAGCGGGTGGTGACCAAGTACATTTCCGAGATCAACTTCGTCAGCGCCTCGCGCCAGGGCGACATCATCGAGTTGGGTATCACCGCGACGGAGTTTGGCCGCACCTCGATCACCCTGACCTGCCAGGTGCGCAACAAGATCACTCGCAAGAGCATCCTGACGGTGGAGAAGATGGTGTTCGTGAACCTGGGCGAAGACGGTTTGCCAGCGCCCCACGGCAAGACCGAGATCACGTACGTGAAGGACCAGTTCAAGGATGAGGCGGTGAACGAGTGATCGTTGTGTGAGGATGCGCGAAATACGCGACCGCCGCTTGTAGGAGCGCGCTTGCCCGCGATGGCGGCCTGTCAGTCACCACAGAGGCCACTGGCACACCGCAATCGCGGGCAAGCGCGCTCCTGCAACGAGGTCAGGAAGGGTTCTTCGCCTTCCAGTCCCGCAGCCACTGCAAGCCTTCGCTGGTGTCGCCTTTAGGGCGGTACTCGCAACCGATCCAGCCGGTGTAGCCCAAGCGGTCGATTTCTTCGAACAGCCACGGATAATTCACTTCGCCCAGATTCGGCTCATGACGGTCCGGCACGCCCGCGATCTGGATGTGGCCCACGCCTGCGAAATCACGACGCAACTTGCTGATCACATCGCCTTCGACGATCTGGCAGTGATAGAAGTCGAACTGCACTTTCAGGTTGTCGGCACCGACTTCCTTGCACACCGCCTGGCCCTGGTCCTGGCGATTGAGGAAGAAGCCTGGCATGTCGCGGGTGTTGATCGGCTCGATCAGCACGGTCACGCCGACCCTGGCCGCTTCCTGCGCTGCATGACGCAGGTTCTCGATATACACCGCATGGTGCTTTTCGCGCAGCTCTTCGCCCGGCAGCAGGCCGGCCATCACGTGAATGCGGTCGTTGCCCAGCACGGCGGCGTACTCCAGTGCCTTCTGGATGCCTGCGCGAAACTCTTCCTCACGACCCGGCAGCGAGGCAATCCCGCGCTCGCCCTTGGCCCAGTCGCCCGGTGGTGCGTTGAACAGCGCCTGGGTCAGCTTGTTGTCGACCAGGCGCTGTTTGATCTCGGCTGCCGTGAAGTCGTACGGGAACAGGTACTCCACCGCCTCGAAACCGTCTGCCGCCGCAGCAGCGAAGCGGTCGAGGAAATCGTGTTGCGGGTACAGCATGCTGAGGTTGGCAGCGAAACGAGGCATGTCTTACTCCTGTCTTCTAAGAGACAGGCGGCGTGCAATCAGGATTCGCACACCGCCTGGGGTATCAAACGAACGGCCAGAGCACCAGGGTCATCAGGAAGCCCAGCGTGCCGAGCACGGTGACCAGGAAGGTCCAGTTGCGCAGGCCGTCGCCAACGTTCAGGCCGGCCAGCTTGGTGAACATCCAGTAACCGGCGTCGTTGATGTGCGACATCGCCAGGCCGCCACCGCCCATGGCCAGGCACAGCAGGGCCATGTGGTTGGCGGAGAGGTTCATGCTGGCGATCAGCGGGCTGAGGATGCCGGCAGTGGTCACCAGTGCCACTGTGGTCGAGCCTTGCACGGCGCGCAACAGCAGCGTCAGGATAAAGCCCAGCGCCAGAACCGGCAGGCCGGTGTTACGCAACGCTTCGGAAACGACAGCACCGATACCGGTGTCCACCAGGACCTTGCCGAACACGCCACCGGCGCCGGCAATCAGGATCACCATGGCAACGCCCGGCAGGGCCGAGCCGATCACGTCGGACACCTGGCTGCGGCTCCAGCCACGGCGCGAACCCAGGATCCAGGCACACAGCAGGGTGTCGATCAGCAGCGCAACCAGCGGCGCGCCCAGCACGGTCAGCACGCTGCGCAGGGTCGAATCCCCCGGCAGCATGGTGGTGGCCAGGGTGCCCAGCAGGATCAGGATGATCGGCAACAGAATCAGCGCAACGATAATCCCGGCGCCCGGTGCCGGAGCCTTGGGCAGTTTGGCTGCCAGGCTGCTGGCGCTTTCTTCCAGGCCCAGTGACTGGGTGTGGGTCGCTTCCTTGGTGTTGGAGTAGTCGTTGTTGGCCCACGCCACCAGGTCTTCGTTGGTGATGTGCGGACCGTAGACTTCGCTGCGGATGTCGTCGGTCATCGGGTAGGTCTTGCGGGTCATGCGACCGGCGATCACGTAACCGATCAGGCACAGCACCGCCACCATCGGGATACCGAACATCAGCACACGGCCAAGGTCAGCGCCCAGTTGCCCGGCAGCGGCGACAGCGCCCGGATGCGGCGGCAGGAACGCATGCACCGACAGCAGCGCGGCGCACATAGGCAGGGCGAAGATCAGCAGCGGCTTGCGCGCCGCGCGAGCGACGCCATAGGCCAGTGGCATCAGGATGATCACGCCGACTTCGAAGAACACCGGAATGCCGACCATGAAACCGGCGACCGTCAGGGCCAGCGGCGTGCGCTTGTTGCCGAAGCGGTTGATCAGGGTCTTGGCCAGCGCCTCGGCGCCGCCGGACAACTCGATGATTCGCCCGATCATGGCACCCAGCGCGATGATGATCGCGATGTGGCCCAGGGTCTTGCCCATGCCGCCTTCGATGGTTGCCACCAGGTCAGCCGGCTTAACGCCTGCGACCAGGGCGACGATGATGCTGACGAGCATCAGGGCCACGAACGGCTGGAATTTGTACTTGAGGACCAGCAGCAGCAACAGCGCGATGCCGGCACCTGCGATGGTCATTAGGATCAGAGGAGTCATGTTGAGTGTCGTGTCCTGTTGTTATTTTTGTCCGGCGAGCCGGGAGCCGGAGACCGCCGAAGCGGTCCCCAATCAAACGCTTTGTCAGCGGGTTACCAGTTCACACCGAACGCCTGGCGCAGATCTTCCAGCGCCGCTGCGTCCAGAGGCTCGGGTTTGGGGTTGCTCATCAGCCACAGGCGGGCGGTCTCTTCGAGCTCTTCCAGGGCAAAGGCTGCCTTGGCGACCGAGCTTTCCCAGACCACCGGCCCCAACCGCTCAAGCATCACGCCGCGCACGCTGTTCGCCAGTTTCGCCACCTGTTCGGCGACTTTCGGCGAGCCCGGGCGCTCGTAGTTGATGAGCGGGATGTGGCCGACCTTCATCACCTGATACGGCGTGATGGGCGGAAGGATGTCGTTCTGCTGCCAGACGCCGGCCAGGGTCAGCGCCACCAGGTGCGTGGAGTGGGTGTGCACCACGCCGCCAACGCTTGGGTTACGGTCGTAGACTTCGCGGTGCAGCATCAGGGTTTTCGACGGCTTGTCGCCCGACACCCATTCGCCCGCCAGGTTGACCTTGGCGATGGCGGCTGGGTCCAGGCGACCCAGGCAGGCGTCGGTCGGGGTGATCAGCCAGCCGTCATCCAGGCGTGCACTGATGTTGCCCGCGCTGCCAACGGTGTAGCCGCGGCCGAACAGCAGGCGGCCGATGTCGCAGATTTCTTCGCGCAGTTTGTTTTCGGCACTCATGCAGCACCTCCGGCCAACTGCTTGAGGGCCTTGTTGAAGAAGTCACGACCACCGAAGTTGCCGGACTTGAGCGCCAGTGCCAGCGGCTGGTCGCCACTGCTGATGGTCGCCGGAACGCCCGGATCAATCTGCGCGCCGATTTTCAGCAGGCTCACGCCCAGCGCTTGGACCACCGCGCCCGAAGTTTCCCCGCCGGCGACGACGAAGCGTTTTACGCCGGCCTTCAGCAGGCCGCTGGCGATCTTGCCCAGCGCCTCTTCAACCATCGCGCCTGCGCGCTCGACGCCCAGCTTCTGCTGCACGGCTTTGACTTCATCCGGGCTGCTGGTGGCGTAGATCAGAACCGTCTGACCGGCATCGCGGGCGAAGGCCAAGGCGTCTTCGACCACAGGCTTGCCGTCGGCCAGCGCCAGCGGATCGATCCGCAGGGCAGGGCGACCGGCTTCCAGCCAGGCAGCCACCTGGCCATTGGTGGCGACCGATGCGCTACCGGCCAGGACCACTTCGCCGCCGTCAACCTGCGCAAGTTTTGCAGCGTCGATGTCGCGCAGCTTGCCGGCGTTGCGGAAGTTGCCCGGCAGGCCCAGCGCCAGACCCGAACCGCCAGTCAGCAGCGGTAGATCGGCACAGGCTTCGCCCAGGGTGTACAGGTCGGCATCGGACAGTGCGTCGGCGATGGCCATGACCACGCCGTTGGCACGCAGTTCGGCGATGCGCGCACGCACGCCTTCAACGCCCTTGGCGATGCTGTCGTAGCGCAGCAGGCCGACCTTCTTTTCGGTTTGCGATTGCAGCACGCGGACCAGGTTCGCGTCGCTCATCGGGGTCAGCGGGTGGTTCTGCATGCCACATTCGTTGAGCAGTTGATCCTGCACGAACAGGTGGCCACGGAAGATCGTGCGACCGTTTTCCGGGAAGGCCGGGCAGGCCAGGGTGAAATCGCTGTCCAGCGCCTGCAGCAGGGCTTCGCTGACCTGGCCGATGTTGCCTTTGGCGGTCGAGTCGAAGGTGGAGCAGTACTTGAAGAAGATCTGCTCGCAGCCACGATCACGCAGCCACTGCAAGGCCTGCAGCGATTCCTCGACCGCTTCGGCAGCCGGGGTGGTGCGGGATTTCAGGGCGATGACGATGGCGTCGGCGTCCAGTTCGGCCAGGCTTTCAGCGCTTGGAATACCGATGCTTTGCACGGTGCGCATGCCGCCACGCACCAGCATGTTGGCAAGGTCGGTGGCGCCGGTGAAGTCGTCGGCAATGCAGCCCAAGAGAGGGCGCGGAGTCGTAGTGCTCATGTGCGATTCCTCAGTCGTTGGCGGCTTTGGCGCCCGGCAGGGTGATGCCCGGGAAGATCTTGATCACGGCCGAATCGTCTTCGCGACCGAAGCCTGCGGTCGAGGCCTGCATGAACATCTGGTGCGCAGTGGACGACAGCGGCAGCGGGAATTTGCTGGCGCGGGCGGTATCCAGTACCAGGCCCAGGTCCTTGACGAAGATGTCCACGGCCGATAGCGGCGTGTAGTCAGCCTTGAGGATGTGCGGCACGCGGTTTTCGAACATCCACGAATTCCCGGCGCTGTTGGTGATGACTTCGTACAGGGCGTCGGCGTCGACACCTTCGCGCAGGCCCAGGGCCATGGCTTCGGCGCTCGCGGCGATGTGCACACCGGCCAGCAGCTGGTTGATGATTTTGACTTTCGAACCCAGGCCATGGACGTCGCCCAGGCGATAGACCTTGCCAGCCATGCCGTTGAGCACCGCGTCGGCCTTGGCGTAGGAGTCGGCAGGGCCGCTGGTCATCATGGTCATCTGGCCGGCAGCGGCTTTGGCGGCGCCACCGGAGATCGGTGCATCGAGGTACAGCAGGCCTTTTTCAGTCAGGCGCTGGCCCAGCTCGATGGCGAAGGTCGGGGCGACAGTGGCGCAACCGATGACCAGGCTGCCTTGAGCCAGAGCGGCGACGGCGCCGTTCTCACCGAAGAGTACGGTTTCGGTCTGCTCGGCGTTGACCACGACAGTGATGATGACGTCGCAGGCAGCAGCCATCGCGGCTGGAGAATCACAAGCAACGCCGCCTTCGCTGGCGAACTGCTCGGTGACGGCTGCGCGCACGTCACAGGCATGCACATTGAAGCCGCTGCGCAGCAGCGAGCGGGCGATACCAAGGCCCATGGCACCCAGGCCAATGACGCCGACGTTCTTGTTATTCATGAGTCTCTCCTCGGGTCGAGTGCCTTCGCTACCGTTGGCACTTGAACGGTGTATGTTCGGATCTGTTAAAGATAGTGAACCTGTGACCGGATAATGTGAAGTAATATTTTGAATTAACAAAAGTTAACATAGATCGTTTTTTGAACAACAAAAAAGCCCCGGTATCTAGCCCGGGGCTTTGAAGGGATACGCAGTTCAGGTGTAGGAGCGCGCTCGCCCGCGACGGCGGTGTGTCAGTTACGTCAATTGCGTCTGGCACACCGCCCTCGTCCGGATGCGGCCCAGACCAAGCGCGCTCCTGCAGGTGGTTAACCGGTTATCGACGCCAACAACACATCCACCCCAAGCGCACGGATGCTGTCTGCCGCCGCGCCGCCCAGTCCGTCGTCGCTGACGATCGTGTCGAACTGCTCAAGCCCCGCGACCTTGTACATGCCGAAGGTGCCGTACTTGGAACTGGTGGTCAGCAGCACGCTGCGGGAGGCGGCCTGCATCGCCGCCTGCTTGACCTCGACCTTCAAGGCAGACGGCGTGGTGGTGCCGCGTTGCAGGTCCCACGAACTGGTCGACATGAAGGCCACGTCCGTCGCCAGTTGCCGTAAAGTCGCCGCCGCCAGACCGCCCACGCAGGAGCGGTTCGGGTGATCCAGCAGGCCGCCGGTGTGAATCACATCCACATGGGTCGCATCGGCCAGCGCATTGACCACGCCGAAATCGTTCGTCACCACGGTCATTCCCGACAGCGCGACGATATAGGGCACCAGCTCCAGCGTGCTGGTGCCGGCGTCCAGGTACACGGTCATTTCCGGGTGCAGCAAGGTTGCGGCCAGCCGCGCCATCGCCTGCTTGTGGGGAAGTTCGACCACAGCCTTGGACTGGTGGCTGGGCTCGCTGTGCACCTGGCTTGCGATGCGCACGCCGCCGGTGACCGAATATGCGCGCCCGCTCTGTTCCAGCAAGGCGATGTCGCGGCGGATGGTCATGTGCGAGCAGTCGAACATTTCCATCAGTTGGTGCACGCTGAGCACCTGGTGCTTGCGCAACTGACGCAGCATCAGCTCCCGGCGCTGGTCGGGAATCATGGGCGCTGCACCACTGATGGTGGTGTCTTCTTCGCTGGACATTCAGGCTCCTGATACAACGGTTCGGTGTACGGCCGATCTCGGCTGTGATGGCTGGCATCTTAGCCAATCGGCACGCCTGGTGTATTCCGTCATCGCCAACCTTTATGCTCGAAAAAGTGTCGCCTGGTGGTTGGTGTGGGCGAATAAGGAGAGTACGTGCTGGCGACAACCCTGGTCCTGATCGCAGCGTTGCTGCATGCCACCTGGAACACCCTCATCAAATTCAGCGGCGAGCGGTTGCTGGTCATCGCCAGCATGGACGTGGTCGCTTTTGTCCTCGCGGTGATCGCGCTGGGGTTCGTCACGCCGCCGCCGCTGCACATCTGGCCTTGGCTTGTGGCGTCGGCGTTGTTCGAGCTGGTTTATCGCGCCTTGCTGATCCGCGCCTATCAGGTGGGCGATCTGGGCCTGGTCTACCCGCTGATGCGAGGGTTGTCGCCGCTGGTGGTGCTGGCGCTGACTTTGATCTTCGCAGGCGAGCACCTGACGACCCAGCAGATCCTCGGCATTCTGCTGATCCCTGCCGGCATGGTCTGCCTGTTATGGCAGGGTGGCGGCGGGGATCGTCTGCCGTGGTCGATGCTGCCGGTTGTCGGGCTGATCGGCCTGTGCATCGGTTGTTACACCTGGATCGATGGCCAGGCGCTCAAGCGTGGCATCGCCCCGCTGGACTATCTGGTCTGGCTGACGTTCATCAGCGCCTGGCCCTTCCCGCTGCTGGCAGTGCTCAAGAAACGTCCGGCATTCACCCTGTTCTGGCGCGAGCAGTGGAGGCTGGGCCTGGCTGTCGGTTTTTGCGTTCTGGCAAGTTATGCCCTGGTGCTCTGGGCAATGCAGCTAGGCTCAGTGGCAGAGGCGGCAGCGTTGCGCGAGGTGAGTGTGGTGCTGGTGGTGTTGTTCGGCATGCGCTATCTCAAAGAACCTTTTGGCCGGCCACGGCTCTTAGCCTGTGCGCTGGTTTTACTCGGAATGCTTCTGATGAAGCTCACTTTTTAAGGATGTGAACATGACCGTTGCCTTCTGGTGCGTGTTGATCGTGATTCTGCTGCCGATTGTGTGTGCCGGGATTGCCAAGTTCGGCGGTGGTGGATTCCGCATGAGCGACAATCACGACCCCCGGGATTTCCTCGAAAGCCTCGAAGGATTCCCGCGCCGTGCCCATGCCGCGCAGCAGAACAGCTTCGAGGCGATTCCGGGGTTCGCAGCCGGTGTGGTCATTGCCCACATCGCCGGGGTCGCCCAACTGGTGACCATCGATGTGTTGGCGGTGCTGTTCGTCACCACGCGCCTGCTCTACATCATTTTCTACCTGGCGGATCTGGCCGCCCTGCGCTCGCTGGTGTGGTTCATCGGGCTGGCGCTGGTGGTCGCTTTGTTTGGCGTTTCCGTCGGCACGCCTGCCTGAACATTCACTTGGGTTTTTCAGGGCGTACGCAGATACTGGCGACCCTTTTTCGCCAGTAGTCGCCATGAATTCAAAGAGCGTCGCGTTGAGAAGTTTCGGTCTGCTGCTGGTCGCAGCCTTTGCGTTGACGGCCTGCGGGGGCGTCGATCCGGATTCCCCGCTCGGCCAGCGCAAGGCAATCTTCAAGCAGATGCTCAAGACCAGCGAAGACACCGGCGGCATGCTGCGCGGGCGGCTGCCGTTCGACGGCGCAAAGTTCGCCGAGGGTGCGGTGAAGCTCGATGGGCTGGCCCACGAACCGTGGAAACACTTCCCGCCCGTTCGTGAAGCAGAACACACCAGCGCCAGGGATGCGGTGTGGGGGCGCCAGGCGCGCTTTCAGGAACTGGCCCGGGCGCTTGAGGCCCGGACCGGGGAACTGGTCATCGCGACCAGATCCTTGCAACTGACCCCGGCCAACATGATCCCGCCGATGAACAACGTCGAAGATGCCTGTGATGCCTGTCACAAGGAGTTTCGCGACCACTAGACGCATCCGTAGCAGCACGGCTTGCCGGCAGGCGCGGTGGGTCTATGACGAATGTGCCGGCTGACACTGCGCCCCGCCGGCAAGCCGTGCTGCTACGAAATCATTCGTCGTCTTCATCGGGCTGGATCTGCTCCAGCTTCTGCTGTTCGTCCTGCAGCTCCTTGCGCGATTCGGCCAGTTTGTCCTTGCGCTTGTTGATCTTGTCGGCGTCGCCTTTCTTCATCGCCTTGTCCAGGTCCGACTGACGCTTGCCGACTTCCTGCTTGGCCTCCAGCACTTTCTTTTCCTGTGCCTTGATCAGGCTCGCGTCGGTGCAGTGCTCGGTGTTCTCGCTCAGGGCTTTTTCCAGGCCCGCCTGTTGATCGCTGTTCCCGGCGGCCTTGGCCTGCTCGATCTGCGCCTGAATGTCCGCGCGCTTGGCTTCGCACAAGGGCTCGGCCGCCATTGACGGCGCCGCCCATATCCCGCAGACGGTGACCATCAGCAGTGATGACAAGAATTTCATGAACGCTCCTTGAAAAAGATGCCCGGACAGACGACATGAAGTCCGGGATGAAAAGTGACTAAAACCCTTTGATACCCCGCTCGCGCAGCTTGCCACTCAGGGCCTGCACGTGCGGGTCTTGAAAAAATGCCTGCAACTGCACCGCACGTCCCGGGCCAATGCCGGGTTCGGCCTGCCATTGGGCGACGCTGCGGGCAGACAGCTCGGACCACGAACCGCCCAGCTGCGCGCCCGCGACCGGCGGCAAGCCGAGCGCTTTGAGCCAGATTTCGAAGCTTTGTTCGCCTGCGCCCTGAAAACTCTCCAACAGTCTAGCGCTGCTGCGCTCTCCCAGGCCGGGAATGTTAGCAAGCTGTGCACCGTCGAGGTGCATCCAGTCCAGCAGTCCGTTGATTTTTCCGGCCTCGATCAGCTTGTCCCAAGTGCCCGGTCCTACACCGGTCATGGCCAGGCCCTGCTTGCCGCCGAGCCACTTGAGTCGCTCGCGGAACTGGCTTTCACAACCAGGAACCGGCTGCCAGCAACTGAGCGCGTGATAGTCGGCGGTGTTTGGGATGGTCAACGGTGTGCGCTCAACGCTGCGGGTGACGACGCCGTCCAGGCGCGGGATCGTCAGCCCTGCAAGGCTGATGGCGACCTGATCGCCGGGGCGGATGTCCAGCGTCTCCCAGCGTTTGAACGAGCCGACGCTCACCCGGCTGACTTTTCGGTCATCCAGTATCAGCGGTTCGAGCTCCAGCACCGGCGTGATCTTTCCGCTGCGTCCGACGTTGAAATGAACGCTTCGTACCTGCGCCAGTATTTGTGCAAGCGGATATTTCCACGCCGCAATCCAGTAAGGCGCCCTGGCCCGCCAGCGCTCCGCAGGCGGGCGCTGGCCTTCTCGAATCACGACGCCATCGGAGGCAAAGGGCAGGGCGTGGGTGTACCAGAACTCACGCCAGCTTTTGGCCTGGGTGATGCCTGATACCGGTTCGCTGAAGCGCTGGCTGTCGGTAAAGCCAAGCGCGTGCAGCCCGGCCATGCGCTCGCGCATGCCCGCCGGCCCCTCCGGCCAGTCCCAGACGAACAGCCCAACCTGCGCGCCTTCTTCTTCGCTGATCGCCTTGCGCGCGAGCAGGCCGGCGACCTTGCTGCGGGCGTTGGCGCTGCCGGCTTCAGCCTGCTTGTGATCGGGCAGATTCCAGTACAGCTCGCCCTGCAGCACCAGTGTCGATTCCCACGCCAACGAGGGCGGAATCGCCTGGATGTGATGGGCGTGCCCGGTCCAGTCTTGCCCGCTGACGCCGTCACCACGGCTGATGAGCCTGGCCAGCTTGCCGTTCTCGTAGACCAGAGTGACCGCAACCCCGTCGACTTTCGGCTGAATCCACAGGTCGCTCCGCCCGCTCATCCAGGCCTGCACGGCGCGTTCGTCGGGCAGCTTGTTCAAACCTGTGTGGGGGATGGGGTGCAGTATCGGGCCTGTCGCAGTCTTGAGCGGGTTTTCGTCCTTGGGTGCCTGTTGGTCAAAACATTTGCGCAGCTTGCCCAACCGCTGCACGGCCTGGTCGTAAAGCTCATCGGCCACCAGCGAGACGCCCTCGCGATGATAGGTATCGTCCCAGCGCTCGATCTGTTGCTGCAGCGAGCGGATTTCACTCTCGGCCCGATCCCCGGGCCACTCGGGGCAGGACTGGGCATTGGCGAAGCTGACTGAAAGGGCGATCAGCCCAGCGACCATGAAGCGCAGGTAACGCAGCATCGAAGCATCCTTGCCTGAACGAGTGGGCAGTCAGGCTAAGGTTTCGGCGCCAGGCTTGCCCGGCAGTCTGGTTACAGGCTTTTTCGGCTGCCGGTACAGTTGGGGCCGTTTTCGTTGCCTGGCTGTCCCTTGAGCCGATTCGGCGAGGGTGCAGAATGAGGTCTCTTATGTGTGTCAGAAAACAACAAGGAGATTCTCCGTGAACCTGTCGACACTCCTGGTCTTTATCCCTGCCTGCTTCGCCCTGAACATGGCACCCGGTCCGAACAACCTGCTGTCGATCAGCAATGCCTCACGCTACGGATTCATGCGGGCGTGCAGCGGCGGCCTTGGGCGGCTGCTGGCATTCGCGATCATGATTGCCCTGGCGGCGGTGGGGCTGGCGGCAGTGCTGCACACCTCCGAACTGCTGTTTCACGCGATCAAGATCGTTGGCGCCGCCTACCTGTTCTATCTGGCGGTGCAACTCTGGCGCGCCAATGGGGATTCGCCTGTGGATGAGGCGGCGGGCTCGGTCGGGGTAGGGCGTCTGGCGCGGCAAGAGTTTCTGGTGGCCATCGGCAATCCCAAGGCGATCCTTCTGTTTACTGCGTTCTTGCCGCAGTTCGTCGATCGTTCCGGGGTGATCACCACACAGTTCGCACAGTTGGGTGCGATGTTCCTGGCACTGGAGTGCGTTGCCATCGCCCTGTACTGCTATATGGGCGTGTATGCCCGGCGGCTGTTCGCCAAGCCCAGCGGCAAGCGGCTGTTCAACAGGATCTGCGCAGGCTTGCTGGCCAGCGCCGCCTCGTTCCTGCTGGTGGCACGCAGGGGGTGATACCCACGAAAAAGCCCCTGACGACTCTCATCGCCAGGGGCTTTTTCTTACAACAACCGCTAACCCGTATTACAGGCCTGCAGCAGCGCGCAGGGCGGCAGCGCGGTCGGTTTTCTCCCAGGTGAACGTGGAGAAGGTGTCTTCGCCCACGGTCTTGGTTTCCGGCGTGCGGCCGAAGTGACCGTAGGCTGCGGTGTCCTGGTACATCGGGTGCAGCAGGTCGAGCATCTTGGTGATTGCGTACGGACGCAGGTCGAAGTGCTCGCGTACCAGCTGGATGATCTTGTCATCGCTGATCTTGCCGGTGCCGAAGGTGTTCAGCGAGATCGAAGTCGGTTGCGCGACGCCGATGGCGTAGGAAACCTGAATCTCGCAGCGCTCGGCCAGGCCCGCGGCAACGATGTTCTTGGCCACGTAGCGACCGGCGTAGGCAGCCGAACGGTCAACCTTGGATGGATCCTTGCCGGAGAACGCGCCGCCGCCGTGACGGGCCATGCCGCCGTAGCTGTCGACGATGATCTTGCGGCCGGTCAGGCCACAGTCGCCCACCGGGCCACCGATGATGAACTGGCCAGTCGGGTTGATGTGGAACTGGGTGTCCTTGTGCAGCAGCTCGGCTGGCAGCACGTGCTTGACGATCAGTTCCATCACGCCGTCGCGCAGGTCGTTGTAGGACACATCCGGGTTGTGCTGGGTCGACAGCACGATGGCGTCGATACCGACCACGATGCCGTTCTCATAGCGGCAGGTGACCTGGGATTTGGCGTCCGGGCGCAGCCAAGGCAGCAGGCCGGATTTACGGGCTTCAGCCTGGCGCTTGACCAACTGGTGCGAGAACGCGATCGGCGCAGGCATCAGCTCTGGAGTTTCGTTGCTGGCGTAGCCGAACATCAGGCCCTGGTCGCCAGCGCCCTGATCTTCAGGCTTGGCGCGGTCAACGCCCTGGTTGATGTCAGGGGACTGCTTGCCGATGATGTTCATCACGCTGCAGGTCGCGCCGTCGAAGCCGACGTCGGAGCTGGTGTAGCCGATGCCACTGATCACGTCGCGAACGATCTGCTCCAGGTCAACCCAGGCGCTGGTGGTGACTTCGCCTGCCACGATGGCAACGCCGGTCTTGACCAGGGTTTCCACGGCCACCCGGGCGTGTTTGTCTTGGGTAATGATGGCGTCCAGCACCGCATCGGAGATCTGGTCGGCGATTTTGTCCGGATGCCCTTCGGACACGGACTCGGAGGTGAAAAGGGAGTATTCGCTCATCTCGACAATTTTCCTGTGTTACCGATGGTGAGTGTCGCCAGCCGGTCGCTGAAAGTGGCGGACCTGGATCTGGAAACCATTACGTAAACCTATGTACAGACTTTCTCCGGGGACCAGCCCCGCAGCGATGGCCCAGCGGGCCAGGTCTTCCTGTTCGAAACCCAACCAGAGATCGCCACAGGCTTCCTTTGCCCAGCTCTGGTCGTGGCTGCACAACTCTGTCACCAAGAGGCTTGCGCCCGGTCGCAACAGGTTGGCCAGTTGTTTGAGTGCTTCGGCCGGCGCCGCAAAATGATGAAGCACCATATTCAAGACGACGCAGTCAGCCGAAACATTAGCGTCGGTCAATGCATCGGCCAGTTTCAGCTCGACATTATCCAGCGCCTTGCGCGTGCAGATGTCTCGCGCCAGATCGAGCATGGCGGGGCTGTTGTCCAGCCCTGTGACATGCCCGAAGCGCTGCGCCAGGTCCGGCAGGAAACCACCGTCACCGGGCCCGACTTCAACGGCCGTGGCGCCTGCCTCGAAACTCAGTTTGTCCAGCAGCGACAGCAGGCTGTCGCGGTATTGCGGCAGTCCTGCGATCAGGTCCTGCTGGGCACGAAATTTCTCTGCGGTCCGTGCGAAAAAGTCCTGGCTGGCGTTGGCCCGTTGGCGATGGACCAGGCCGATACGGGCCTGGACATCGTCGGGAAGCGTCAGCTCATCGACCTCTTCAAGCAGTGCCGCGTGCAGCTTGCCGCCGAATAACTCGGTGTGGGGCAGGGCGCGGCGATAGAAGATCGCGTTGCCTTCCCGGCGAGTTGCCACCAGGTCCGCCTGAGCCAGCACCTTGAGGTGATGACTCATGCCGGACTGGCCAATGGCGAAGATCTGCGCCAGTTCCAGCACGCCGAACGAATCGTTGGACAGCGCGCGCAGCACGTTCAGGCGCAACGGGTCGCCGCCGGCCTTGCACAAGGCAGCCAGTTCATCGCTTTGCTCGGGGCTGATGGCGGACGCAGGAATACTCATAGGGCTGGCAGTCTAGATACCGATCCGGGATGCTGCAAGGGCAATATCAAAAAGTTTTGATATTGGTCGATGGGTGGCGACAGGCTGACGCCGTGATTGCGCCGTTTGCGGGCGCAAGTCCCTTGCCAGTGAAGAAATATCGCCTGCAAGGCAGGAAAATCGTGCTTCGGGATGTATCTGTCATTGCCCCCAAGGCAGTGCCTGAGGGAAAATGGCCGCCTTTTTCAGATCCCACTTCTTTGCCCCAGGAGATCAGCGATGCCCAGCCGTCGTGAGCGTGCCAATGCCATTCGTGCCCTCAGCATGGATGCCGTGCAAAAGGCCAACAGCGGCCACCCAGGAGCCCCTATGGGCATGGCGGATATCGCTGAAGTCCTGTGGCGCGATTATCTGAAACACAACCCGAGCAACCCGCTGTTCGCCGACCGTGACCGGTTCATCCTGTCCAACGGCCACGGCTCGATGCTGATCTACTCGCTGCTGCACCTGACCGGCTACGACCTGTCGATCGACGACCTGAAGAACTTCCGTCAACTGCACAGCCGCACCCCGGGCCACCCTGAATACGGCTACACCCCGGGCGTTGAAACCACCACCGGCCCGCTGGGCCAGGGTTTCGCCAACGCCGTCGGTTTCGCTGCCGCCGAGAAGACGCTCGCCGCACAGTTCAACCGTCCTGGCCACAGCATCGTCGACCACCACACCTACGTGTTCATGGGTGATGGCTGCATGATGGAAGGTATTTCCCACGAAGTCGCTTCGTTGGCCGGTACCCTGCGCCTGAACAAGCTGATCGCCTTCTATGACGACAACGGCATCTCCATCGATGGCGAAGTCGAAGGCTGGTTCACCGATGACACGCCAAAGCGCTTCGAATCCTACGGCTGGCTGGTGATCCGCAACGTCGACGGCCATGACGCCGACGAGATCAAGACCGCCATCGAAACCGCTCGCAAGAGCGACAAGCCGACCCTGATCTGCTGCAAGACCACCATCGGTTTCGGCTCGCCGAACAAGCAGGGCAAGGAAGAGTGCCACGGCGCTCCGCTGGGCAACGACGAAATCGCCCTGACCCGCGCTGCGCTCAAGTGGACTCACGGCCCGTTCGAAATCCCGGCCGACATCTACAAAGAGTGGGACGCCAAGGAAAAAGGCCTGGCGGCCGAGGCCGAGTGGGACCAGCGTTTCGCTGCCTACTCCGCTGCTTTCCCTGAGCTGGCCAACGAGCTGGTCCGTCGCATGAGCGGCGAGTTGCCAGCTGACTTCGCCGAGAAATCCGCTGCCTACGTGGCTGAAGTCAACGCCAAGGGCGAAACCATCGCCAGCCGTAAAGCCAGCCAGAACGCCCTGAGCGCCTTCGGCCCGCTGCTGCCCGAGTTCCTCGGCGGCTCGGCTGACCTGGCAGGTTCGAACCTGACCATCTGGAAAGGCTGCAAGTCCATCACCGGCGAAGACGCCAGCGGCAACTACCTGCACTACGGTGTGCGTGAGTTCGGCATGGGCGCGATCATGAACGGCATCGCCCTGCATGGCGGCTTCGTGCCATACGGCGCGACCTTCCTGATCTTCATGGAATACGCCCGCAACGCGGTGCGCATGTCCTCGCTGATGAAAAAGCGTGTGATCTACGTGTTCACCCACGACTCCATCGGCCTGGGCGAAGACGGCCCGACTCACCAGCCGATCGAGCAACTGACCAGCCTGCGTTCCACGCCGAACCTGGACACCTGGCGCCCGGCCGATGCCGTGGAGTCGGCAGTGGCCTGGAAACACGCCATCGAGCGCAACGACGGTCCTTCGGCCCTGATCTTCTCCCGCCAGAACCTGCCTCACCAGGCACGCGATGCGCTGCAACTGGAGAACATCAACCGTGGTGGCTACGTGCTGCGTGACTGCAACGGCGAGCCTGACCTGATCCTGATCGCTACCGGTTCCGAAGTCGGCCTGGCCGTTCAGGCGTTCGACAAGCTGACCGCCGACGGCAAGAACGTACGTGTGGTTTCCATGCCGTGCACCAGCGTCTTCGAAAGCCAGGACGCGCTGTACAAGCAGTCGGTCCTGCCGCTGGAAGTCAGTGCGCGTATCGCCATCGAGGCTGCTCACGCCGACTACTGGTACAAGTACGTCGGTCTGGAAGGCCGCGTGATCGGCATGACCACCTTCGGCGAGTCGGCCCCTGCGCCTGCGCTGTTCGAAGAGTTCGGCTTCACGCTGGAGAACGTCATCAGCACGGCTGAAGAGCTGCTGGAAGACGAGTAACCGACGCGCGCCCCCTTGTAGGAGCGCGCTTGCCCGCGATTGCGTCGTGTCATCCACCACAGGTGTCACTGACATGTCGCAATCGCGGGCAAGCGCGCTCCTACAGGTTCTCTACCACTCAAGCTTTTGAGAACCCCCATGCCAGAGTCACGCCCTTACAAAGTTGCCCTCAATGGTTACGGTCGGATCGGCCGCTGCGTGCTGCGCGCGCTGTGCGAGCGAGGGGCGAAGGCGGGCTTTGAAGTGGTGGCGATCAACGATCTGGCCGACATGGCCAGTCTCGAATACCTGACGCGCTTTGACTCCACACACGGCCGGTTTCCCGGCGAAGTGCGGGTCGAAGGCGATTTTCTGCACATCAACGATCACGTCATCAAAGTGTTCCGCAGCGAGACGCCGGAAGGCATCGACTGGAACGAACTGGACGTCGATCTGGTGATCGAGTGCTCGGGTGTCTATCACACCCGCGCCGACGGCGAGCGCTTCCTGGCGGCTCGCGCACCCTGTGTGCTGTTCTCCCATCCGATGGCAAGCGAGGCGGATGTCGACGCCACCATCGTGTATGGCATCAATCAGCAGAAGCTGACCGGCGACGAGCTGCTGGTGTCCGCTGCGTCCTGCACCACCAACTGCAGCGTGCCGTTGCTGGACCTGCTCAACCGCGAGCTGGGCCTGGATTACATCACCATCACCACGATTCACTCGGCGATGAACGACCAGCCCGTGATTGACGCCTATCATCACGAGGATCTGCGACGCACGCGTTCGGCTTTCCAGTCTATCATCCCGGTGTCCACTGGTCTGGCGCGCGGCATCGAGCGGCTGCTCCCGGAACTTGCCGGCCGAATTCAGGCCAAAGCAGTTCGTGTGCCGACGGTGAACGTCTCGTGCCTGGACATCACGATGCAGGTCAAGCGTGATACCGACGCGGTCGAGATCAACCGGATTCTGCGCGAGGCTGCCACAAGCGGCCCGCTAAAAGGCCTGCTGGCATACACCGAATTGCCGCACGCCAGTTGTGATTTCAACCATGACCCTCATTCGGCCATCATCGATGCCAGCCAGACCCGGGTTTCCGGTCCAAGGCTGGTCAACGTGCTGGCGTGGTTCGACAACGAATGGGGTTTTGCCAATCGAATGCTGGATGTCGCCGATCACTATCTGCGCAGCATCAACAAACAACAGTAATAAACACAGGAACACCTCATGACCGTGTTGAAGATGACCGACCTCGATCTGCAAGGTAAGCGCGTACTGATCCGCGAAGACCTCAACGTTCCGGTCAAGGATGGTGTCGTCACCAGCGACGCACGCATCCTGGCATCGCTTCCGACCATCAAGCTGGCGCTGGAGAAAGGCGCGGCTGTCATGGTCTGCTCGCACCTGGGTCGCCCGACCGAAGGCGAGTTCTCCGCCGAGAACAGCCTCAAGCCTGTGGCCGATTACCTGAGCAAGGCCCTGGGTCGCGAAGTACCGCTCATCGCCGAGTATCTGGACGGCGTCGAGGTCAAGGCCGGCGACATCGTGCTGTTCGAAAACGTGCGCTTCAACAAGGGCGAGAAAAAGAACGCCGACGAGCTGGCGCAGAAGTACGCCGCTCTCTGCGACGTCTTCGTGATGGACGCCTTCGGCACCGCTCACCGCGCCGAGGGCTCGACCCACGGCGTGGCCAAATTCGCCAAGGTCGCGGCTGCAGGCCCGCTGCTGGCCGCCGAGCTGGAAGCGCTGGGCAAGGCCCTGGGCAACCCGGCCAAGCCTATGGCCGCCATCGTTGCCGGCTCCAAGGTTTCCACCAAGCTGGACGTGCTCAACAGCCTGAGCGAGAAGTGCGACCAGTTGATCGTCGGTGGCGGCATCGCCAACACCTTCCTGGCCGCTGCTGGCCACAAGGTCGGCAAGTCGCTGTACGAGCCAGACCTGCTGGACACCGCCCGCGCCATCGCCGCCAAGGTCAGCGTGCCGCTGCCGGTTGACGTCGTGGTTGCCAAGGCATTCGCCCAGGATGCAGAAGCTACTGTCAAACTGATCGCCGACGTGGCCGACGACGACATGATTCTGGACATCGGTCCGAAAACCGCCGAGCACTTCGCCGACTTGTTGAAATCTTCCAGGACTATCCTGTGGAACGGCCCGGTCGGCGTGTTCGAATTCGACCAGTTCGGCAATGGCACCAAAGTGCTGGCCCAGGCGATTGCCGACAGCTCGGCATTCTCCATCGCCGGTGGCGGCGATACTCTGGCAGCCATCGACAAATACGCTGTGGGCGAGAAAATCTCCTACATCTCCACCGGTGGCGGCGCGTTCCTCGAGTTCGTCGAGGGCAAGATATTGCCTGCCGTGGAAGTTCTGGAACAACGCGCCAAGGCCTGATTATCAGGCCGTGGTGAAGGGGAATGACATGGTCAAGCCATTACCGCTGTTAATCATGGCGGGTTTGCTGGTCGGCTGCGCAAGCAAGCCTGAAGCCCAGACGGCGCTCAACGGCGCGCCGGAACAGCTTCAGGTCAGCTGCTATCAGGCTGGCTGGCAGGCTGAAACCGTACCGATCGTTTACAAGCGTGGCGGTCCTGAAGTCTGGGAAAAGTACGATTTCATGCCCGCCGTGGGACCTGTAGCCTGTCGCTGAATCTGAACTGACGGCGCCAGGGTGCATCTGAAACAGAACGGCCCCAGACTTACCGGGCGTTGACGCGAGTCGCGTCCGGCAGGGGATCCAGGAGTGGTAATGAAAGGCTTGATTGCCCTTGCGACACTGATGCTGCTGGGCGGTTGTGCCAGCATGAAGGCTTCCGAACCGGCCGCTGCCTGGACCCACTGGGTCTGTGACAGCAAGGCCGAGGTTTACTGGCGTTACGCCGACCCTGCGAAGAAAGAGGTCGATGTACGCCTGAACCAGAGCGAGCAGGTGTTCCGCTTGCAGGCAGCGCCCGGTGCTTCCGGCGCGCTGTACAGCAACGGCGTACTGGCGTTCGACAACAAAGGCAGCGAAGGCCTGGTCTACTGGGACGCTACCAACGATTTGATCGGTCGCGGCTGCAAGGCGCCATAAGGCACCTGGCGGTTCGAACGATGCAACACCGGGCGCCGCCTTTGCCGCGCGCCCCTATAATTTGAAGAGCTGCCGTTACGGCAGGCACACGCGATTAACGACCCTACCGGGAGAGAGACAGACAATGGCACTTATCAGCATGCGCCAGATGTTGGACCACGCAGCCGAATTCGGTTATGGCGTTCCGGCATTCAACGTGAACAACCTGGAACAGATGCGCGCCATTATGGAAGCGGCCGACAAGACCGATTCCCCGGTGATCGTTCAGGCTTCGGCCGGTGCGCGTAAATACGCAGGCGCCCCGTTCCTGCGTCACCTGATCCTGGCGGCGATCGAAGAATTCCCGCACATCCCGGTGGTCATGCACCAGGACCACGGCACCAGCCCTGACATCTGCCAGCGCTCCATGCAACTGGGCTTCAGCTCGGTGATGATGGACGGCTCGCTGGGCGTCGACGGCAAGACCCCGACCACCTACGAATACAACGTCGACGTGACCCAGCGCGTAGTCGCCATGGCCCACGCCTGCGGCGTTTCGGTAGAAGGTGAGCTGGGTGTTCTGGGCTCGCTGGAAACCGGCATGGCCGGCGAAGAAGATGGCGTTGGCGCCGAAGGCGTTCTGGATCACAGCCAGATGCTGACCGACCCTGAAGAAGCCGCTGACTTCGTGAAGAAGACCAACGTTGATGCCCTGGCCATCGCCATCGGCACCAGCCACGGTGCTTACAAGTTCACCAAGCCGCCTACCGGCGACATCCTGGCGATCGAGCGCATCAAGGAAATCCACAAACGCATTCCGAACACCCACCTGGTGATGCACGGTTCTTCGTCCGTTCCTCAGGAATGGCTGAAAATCATCAACGAGTTCGGCGGCGACATCAAGGAAACCTACGGCGTGCCGGTCGAGGAAATCGTCGAAGGCATCAAGCACGGCGTGCGCAAGGTCAACATCGACACCGACCTGCGTCTGGCGTCCACCGGTGCCATCCGCGAATTCATGGCCAAGAACCCGAGCGAGTTCGACCCGCGCAAATACCTGGCCAAGACCGTTTCGGCCATGCGTGACGTCTGCATCGCCCGTTACGAAGCCTTCGGCACCGCAGGCAACGCTTCGAAGATCAAACCGATCTCCCTGGAGCGCATGTTCGAGCGTTATGCCAAAGGCGAGTTGAACGCCAAGGTCAACTGATCATTATTTGATCGGTTCATCGGCAAGAAAGAGCCCGCAGCGATGCGGGCTTTTTTGTGCCCGGGATCTGGCCATTGAATGTCTGCCCTCGCTGTTACCTGGACAAGTGGGAGTGAGCTCAAAACCACACTCCGTGAATTGCCCGGCCACGTTTTGCACGTTGTTGCGAACGGGGGCAGGACTAGGATGGGGATCACTACAAAAACAAAACCCGACCGGAGAACACCTGATGAAGCCTTTGATTGGACTTATGCTCGGTGATGTCACTGGCATCGGCCCGGAGCTGGTGGTCAAGCTGTTGTCGACACCCCAAGCGCGTGAGCGGGCTGACGTGGTGATCATCGGCGACGAGCGTGTCCTGAAACTGGGGATGCGCGATGCAGGCCTGACAATTCCCTACACCGTCATCCCGACCTTGAGCGACGCCGATCACAGCAGCGAAGCGGTCCCCCTGCTGGATCTGCACAACGTCGACCCTTCGTTGTTCGAGCGTGGTCAGGTCAACGCCGAATCTGGCCGCCTGACCGGCGAAACCCTCAAAGTGATGACTGACCTTGCACTGGCTGGCGAACTGGATGGCATCTGCTTCGCACCGCTGAACAAGGCAGGCCTGCATCGCGGCGGCTGGAATTATCACGACGAGCATCAGATGTTCGCCGCCTGGACCGATCATGTCGGCTACTTCGGCGAAGTGAACATCATCCCGCAGTTTTCCACCTTTCGTGTCACATCCCATGTTGCCTTGCGCAAAGCCGTCGATATGGTCCAGCCGGATCGCATCGAAGGCGCACTGCAACTGGCTCACGACACCTTGAAAGCGCTCGGCAATCCCACCCCGCGCATCGGCGTTGCCGCGCTCAACCCGCATAACGGCGAAAACGGCCTGTTCGGCGACGAAGAGATCACGATCATCCGCCCGACCCTGGAAAAGCTGCGCGCCAGAGGCCTGGCCAGTGAGGGCCCATTCCCCTCCGACACCGTGTTCATCAAGGCCCGCAACGGTGATTTCGACGCGGTGGTGATCATGTACCACGACCAGGGCCAGATCGCGACCAAGCTGCTCGGCTTCTCCCAGGGCGTGACCCTGACCGGCGGTTTGAAGACGGTCTACGCGACCCCCGCCCATGGCGTGGCCTACGACATCGTCGGCACCGGCAAGGCGGACGTGGGCGCGATGGCCGCAGCCTTTCGCGTGGCCACGGACAACGCCGCCGCCCGCAAGCTCAAGCGCGAGGTGGCCACCGCATAAGGACAGGGAATTCACCCGGTTGGTAAAGGACGTTCGTACTCAAGAATAAAACCGATAAAAGAGGCAGGCGTATGTTCGAGAATTTCACCAAAACAACCGTCAAAACCAGCGGCGCCGAGATCGTCACGGTTGTGGGCGGCGAAGGTCCGCCCCTGTTGCTGATGCACGGCAACCCGTTCAATCACCTGTCCTGGCACAAGATCGCACCGCGCCTGGCCAGGGATTTCACCGTCGTCTGCACCGACCTGCGCGGCTACGGCGACAGCTCCAAACCCGAAGGCGGGGGCGACCATTCCGAGTATTCGTTCCGCGCCATGGCGCAGGATCAGGTCGAGGTCATGCAGTCGCTGGGCTTCGAGCAGTTCAACGCCGCAGGCCATGACCGCGGCGCCCGCGTGTTGCATCGCATGTGCCTGGATCACCCGGAAAAGGTGCTCAAAGCAGGCTTTGTCGACATGCTGCCGCAGCATCACTTGCTCAACAACGTCACCCGGCAGTGGGGCAAGTTTTCCTGGCACTGGTTCTTCATGGCTCAGGATTACCCGACGCCTGAGCGGATGATGGACATGGACCCCGAGTTCTTCATCCTGCGCAAACTCTCCAAAACCGCGCAGGGCACCAGCTTCTTCGGTCCCGAGGCGCTGGCCGATTACATTCGCTGCATCAAGAACCCGGCCACCACTCACGCCATGTGCGAAGACTACCGGGCAACCTTCGGGATCGATCTGGACATGGACACCGCCGACTTCGACGCAGGGCGCAAGGTCCACACGCCATCGTTGATTGTGTGGGGTGAGAAGGGCGGCGTGGGTCGCAACCACAACGCCGCAGAAGTCTGGGGCCGTTACGCGACCAACATCGTGCAGACGGCCACCGTGCCCTCAGGTCATTACCTGCAGGAAGAATGCCCCGACGAGACCTACGAGGTGTTGCAGGGCTTCTTCAAGTAAGTCGCAGTCGTATGCAGTAGCGACGCGAGCGGTCTGACCCACGCCGGGAGGACCGCTCGTTCCACGATAAAGACAAGAACAGGTGGAAAAAATGTTACCGACTCATGCGCAAAAGCGCAGGGCGACACTGACCTTCGTGTTGCTTTGCGTGATGGCTTTCATCATGTACGTCGACCGCACCAACCTGGCGGTCGCCGCTCCCACCATCAGCAAGGAACTGGGCTTCAGCAACACCAACCTGGGCATGATGTTCTCGGCCTTCGCGGTGGCCTACAGCTGCTTCATGATCCCCGGCGGCTGGCTCAGCGACCGCATCGGTTCACGCAAGGCAATGCTGTTGTATGGCGTGATCTGGTCAGTGGCGACCATCGCCACAGGTCTGGTCAGTGGATTGATCGTGCTGGTCATCGCCCGATTCGTGGTGGGCGTAGGTGAAGCGCCGATCTATCCAACCGCCGCACGCATGATCGCGCGGGCCATTCCGATCACCCAGCGCGGCACTGCTCAAGGCGTGATGCATGCGTCCGGGCGGCTGGCCAACGCCTTGGCGCCGCTGATCGTGACCTTTTTGATCCTGCAGTTCTCCTGGCGCATGGCGTTCATCATCCTGGGCGTGCTGACCCTCATCTACATGTTCGCCATGTATTTCATTCTCGGCGAGTCGAAGAAGCAGGTCGAAGCGGTCGTCATGGAGCCCGTTCGCGCACCGACGCCAGTGCACTGGCCGACGATGCTGCGCAAGGTCTGGCCGGCTGCTGCGACCTGCTTCTGTCATGGCTGGGTGTTGTGGTTCTTTCTGAACTGGATACCGTCTTTCTTCACACAGCGTTACGGCATGGATCTGTCGAAAACTGCGCTGTTTTCCACATTCGTGCTGCTAGGCGGGACCGTCGGAACCGCCGTCGGCGGGATGCTTTCGGACTGGCGCTTCAAGGTGACGGGCAACAAGCTGCGCTCGCGCAGGGATCTGATCATCTTTGGCTTTCTGGCGTCGATCATCGGGCTTATCCCGCTCATGTTCACGCAAAATATCTACATTTGCGCTGCGGGCTTGAGCTTTTCGTTCTTTTGCTCGGAACTGGCGGACTCGCCGCTGTGGGTGATCGGCACCGAGGTGTCCCATGAGCATTCTGCGACATCGAGCGCCTGCACCTTTTTCGGCATGGCAGTGGCGGGGGCGGTGTCGCCGGTGGTGATCGGCTGGCTACTGGATGTGACGGGGACCAACTGGATGGCGGCGTTTTCGGCTTCGATTGTGGTGGTGTTGCTGGGGCCGGTGCTGGCGATGTTCATCAAGCTGGATGACGAGCCGGGCGTCAGTGTGGCGCCCGCTGTGCCTGGGAAGCGCGTGGCTGCGTAGCTGGTCTGTAGCAGTCCGGCTTGCCGGCGGGGCGCCCTCAGGATCGCTCCCGCCGGTAGGCCGTGCTGCTACTTTTTCGGCAAACCGATGGTGCGACCGGTGTAGGCCGGGGCTGGTTGGTCGTGCTGCGCGTCTGTCAGCACGCGCAAGGCTTCCAGCGACTGCTCGCTGAATGGGGCGGATTTAGGGCCTGCCGCCAGATCGACATGCAGCAACATTTGATCGCTCGCTGCAAGTTCCTCATCCCCACCTGCCTTGTACAGGCTGTGATAGAGCTGAACCCGTTTGAGGTCATGGGCGACGATCTGCGTACGAACCTCGACCTCTTCGCCGAGCTTCACTTCGTGCAGGTAATTGATGTGTGCTTCCAGGGTGAACAGCGAGTTTCCGCTGGCGTCCCGGTCGTCGCTGGCCAGCCCGATTCGGTCCATGAAGGCATCGGTGGCGTAGCTGAAGATCAGCAGATAGAACGCATCGCGCAGGTGGCCGTTGTAGTCGACCCAGTCCTGGAGGATCGGGGTTTTGTAGGTGGTCAGAGCGGGCATAGTCGTTACCGGATTCAGTCTGTAGTTCCTGGATGGGCCGGGCGGGCCTCGTGGGGGGGGGGGGGGGGGCGGGCCCGCGCGGGGGGGGGGGCGGGGGGGGGGGGGGGGGGGCGTTCTGCCCCCGGCCACGTGCTGCCCCCCGGCCCCCCCCCCCCCCCCCCGCGGGCGGCGGCCCCCGCCCCCCCCCCCCCCCCCCCCCCCCCCCGCGACAGCGTCGGTTCGAACAACGAGGTCAGGGATCAGTCCTCGAACGCCATCCCATGCTTCTGCTTGGTCTTCTTCACCGCCTCCAGCACCGCCAGCAGGCAGTCATCGCGATATCGCTCCAGCGCCGCGATGCTGTGGGTGCCGAGCTGTTCGCTGGTGCCCTCGACCACGTCGTCGATCAGTTTGTCTGTCAGTTCAGGCGCTGGCAGGTAGGTCCACGGCAATTGCAGCGCCGGGCCGAATTGCGCCATGAAGTGACGCATGCCCGCATCGCCGCCGGCCAGGGTGTAGGTCAGGAAGGTGCCCATGAACGACCAGCGCAGGCCTGCGCCGAAACGGATTGCATCGTCGATCTCGCCGGTGGTTGCCACGCCATCGTTGACCAGATGCAGCGCCTCGCGCCACAGCGCTTCGAGCAGACGGTCGGCGATAAAGCCGGGCACTTCCTTGCGCACGTGCAGGGCGCGCATGCCCAGGGATTCGTAAACCTTGATCGCCGCTTGAACGGCTTCCGGGGCAGTGTTCTTGCCGCCAACCACTTCCACCAGCGGCAGCAGATACACCGGGTTGAACGGGTGACCGACCACGCAGCGTTCGGGATGCGTGGCGCTTTCGTAGAATTCGGAAGGCAGCAGGCCCGAGGTACTGGAGCCGATCAAGGCGTTGGGCTTGGCCGCAGCGCTGATCTTGCTGTGCAGGTCGAGCTTGAGCTCCAGCCGCTCAGGGGCGCTTTCCTGAATGAAGTCAGCGTCACGCACGCATTCTTCGATGGTCGCCACGAAACGCAGGCGATCCTGCGAAGCGCCCGCTGCCAGGCCTTTCTGTTCCAGCGCCGGCCAGGCCTTGGCGACACGCTGACGCAGCGCGGCTTCTGCTCCCGGCGCCGGGTCCCAGGCGATCACATCCAGGCCGTTGGCCAGGGCACGGGAAACCCAGCCGCTGCCGATGACACCGCTGCCCAGCGCAGCGAAGGTTTTGATTTCGGTGATGAAGGTCATGTCGTGCACTCAAGAGAATTCGCGGAATCTTCGTAGGAGCGCGCTTGCCCGCGACTGCGGTGCGTCAGCCGACACCATCGGCACTGGCAAATGGCATTCGCGGGCAAGCGCGCTCCTACAGGGAGGTGTTAGGTTGGCAATCAGAAACGCTTCTTCAGCCCCATCTTCACGCGGCCTTCAGCCGGGGTCATGACCCGTGCGCCCATGCGGCTGAGGATTTCACTGGCGCGTTCGACCAGCGCGCCGTTGCTCGCCAGCACGCCTTTGTCCAGCCAGATGTTGTCTTCCAGGCCGACCCGCACGTTGCCGCCCAGCAGCACCGCTTGCGCGGCCATCGGCATTTGCATGCGGCCGATGCCGAAACCGGCCCAGACCACATCCGCCGGCAGGTTGTCGACCATGGCCTTCATGGTGGTGGTGTCCGCCGGCGCGCCCCACGGGATGCCCAGGCACAGCTGGAACAACGGGTTGTCCAGCAGGCCTTCTTTCATCATCTGCTTGGCGAACCACAGGTGGCCGGTGTCGAAGATCTCAAGCTCGGCCTTCACCCCCAGTTCCTGAATGCGCTTGGCACCTGCACGCAGTTGCGCCGGGGTCGATACGTAAATGGTGTCGCCGTCGCCGAAGTTCAGGGTGCCGCAGTCCAGCGTGCAGATTTCCGGCAGCAGCGCTTCGACGTGGGCCAGGCGAGCCAGCGGGCCCACCAGGTCGGTGTTCGGACCGAAGTCGGTCGGACGCTCGCCCGGGCCGATTTCAAGGTCGCCACCCATGCCTGCGGTCAGGTTGACGATGATGTCGATGTCGGCCTCGCGGATGCGGTCCATGGTTTCGCGGTACAGCTCGACGTCACGGCTGAACTTGCCGGTCTGCGGATCACGCACATGGCAATGCACCACGGTGGCGCCCGCCTTGGCGGCCTCGACGGCGGCGGCAGCGATCTGTTTCGGAGTGATCGGGACCAGATGGCTTTTCCCGGTCGTGTCGCCAGCACCGGTGAGTGCGCAGGTGATGATGACGTCGTGATTCATGTGTAAGGTTCCTTGCAGGCCAGGGCGTGTGAGAGGCGGGTTTTTGCCACCCGCTTTTGAGGTGCAAAGCTACGCAGGCCAAGGCCCCTCAAAACGCACAGCGGCGACAAGCTCTTGCACGGTAGCGACCTGTGCTGTTGCCTCGTTGTCTGAACAGGCGTATCTCATGTTCATCGAGCCCGTAGGAGCGCGCTTGCCCGCGACGGCGTCGTGTCAGACATCGATGAGTGCCTGATTGAATGCATCGCGGGCAAGCGCGCTCCTACAGGGCCAGCGGCGCTCTCAAGGATTTCTCGACGATGTCCCAGGATTTCTACTTTCTGCTCATGCCCGGCTTCTCCATGATGGGCTTCGTCTCGGCGCTGGAGCCGTTGCGTGTGGCCAATCGTTTCGGCGGCGAGCTGTATCGCTGGCATGTGCTGAGCATCGATGGCGGGCCGGTGATTGCCAGCAACGGCATGTCGGTCAACGCCGATGCGGCGCTGGAGCCGCTGAAGAAGGGCGCGACGCTGTGCGTCATGGGCAGTGTGGACCCGCTCAAGTTCTACACCTCGACCCTTGAGCACTGGCTGCGAAGGCTCGATCTTGAGGGCGTGACCCTGGGCGCCATCGACACTGGCAGCTTCGTGCTGGCCGAAGCCGGGTTGCTGGAGGGCTATCGTCTGACCCTGCACTGGGAGGCGCTGGACGCTTTCAAGGAAACCTACCCGACATTGCAGGCGACGCAGGAATTGTTCGAAATCGATCGCCGCCGCATCAGTTCGGCAGGGGGCACTGCGTCCATCGACCTGATGCTCGACCTGATCGGCCAGGCCCACGGCCCGGACCTGGCCATCAAGGTGTCCGAACAGTTCGTGCTCGGCCGCATCCGCCAGCGCAAGGACCACCAGCGCATGCAGATCGCCACGCGCTACGGCATCAACAACAAGAAGCTGGTGCAGGTGATCGGCGTGATGGAACAGCACACCGAGCCGCCCCTGAGCACGCTGGAACTGGCCGAGGGCATTCAGGTGACACGCCGTCAGTTGGAGCGCCTGTTTCGTTTGCACCTGAACGACACACCCAGCAACTTCTACCTCGGCCTGCGCCTGGAAAAAGCCCGCCAACTGCTGCGCCAGAGCGACATGAGCGTGCTGGAAGTCAGCATCGCCTGCGGTTTCGAATCGCCGTCATATTTCACCCGCAGCTACAAGGCGCGGTTTGTGGTCTGCCCCAGGGAAGATCGTGGGCGGGTGGCGCGGGAGCCGAAGGTGGTGTGATTCCCGATTATGGTCAATTATACTCGCGACTATAAATTATGGTCCTGGCAATAATTGGGTATAAATCATGGCAAAGCGCACCGGCTTTGTATTCAGACGCGACAGCCTTGCGCTCACCATCGCGCAGGGGCTGATCGGCGAAGGCTTGCACGATTACTCCTCCGGCCTGTTTCTCGCGGCGCCCCGGCGCACCGGAAAAAGCACGTTCTTGCGCGAGGACCTGGTGCCTCAATGCCTCAAGCAGGACTGGCTGCCGGTGTATGTCGACCTGTGGGCTGATCGGGAAAAAGACCCCGCAGACCTCATCAGTGCCGCGATTGCGGCGGCGCTGGTGCCTTTTGAGAAAGGCGTCCGCAAGCTCGCCAAGTCAGCGGGTATCGAAAAGCTCAATTTCCTGCGCACCTTGTCCTGGGATTTCAGTAAACCGCAGTTGCCTGTCGGCTCGACCCTGACCCAGGCGCTGGAGTTGCTGCACAGCGCTGCGCAGAAAATGATCGTGCTGATCATTGACGAGGCCCAGCATGCGCTGACCAGTGAGGCGGGCGTCAATGCGATGTTCGCCTTGAAGGCTGCACGCGATGAGCTCAATCAAGGGGTGGAGCGGGGCATTGGTGGATTGCGGCTGGTCCTTACAGGCTCCAACCGGGACAAGCTGGCGCATCTGGTATTGAACAAGAACCAGCCGTTCTACGGGTCGAGTATCACGCCGTTTCCCTTGCTGGGTAAGGACTTCACCAAGGCTTACACCGCTCATTTGAATAGCCATCTGGCGCAAGACAACCAGTTTTCTGCAGCCGATATCGATGCCGCGTTCGACCTGGTCGGGCGCCGCCCGGAAATGCTGCGCTCGATTATCGGCGATGTCGCCCTTGAACTGGGGGAGGCGGAAAACCTCGGCGAGTTGCTGCGTAACAGTGCGCAATCGCTGCGCGCAGGTGTCTGGGAGGAATTCGAGAGTGCCTACAACGCGTTGACGCCCCCACAGCGCGGGGTGCTGGAGGTCATGGCTGATCGCGCGCATGACAACCAGCCCTTTGCGCCGTTCTCCGATGCAACGGTGTTGGCGGTAGGCAAGGCGCTGGAGACGTTGGGCAGCGAGGTGGTGCCCGGGACGCAGACCATTCAGGCGGCGATCGATTCGTTGCGTGACAAAGAGCTGGTCTGGAAATCCAGTCGCGGCGCCTATGCGCTGGAAGACAAGGCATTTGGCGAGTGGCTGAGGCAGCGCAGAGGCCCGTAGCAGCACGGCTTGCCGGCGGGGGCGGTGTGTCAGTGAAATGTGTTCGGGCTGGCACACCGCCGTCGCGGGCAAGCGCGCTCCTGCAGCGGGGTTATTTTGTGGTTTTCATCAAGGCTGCGCACGCCGCCTTGTACGCATCATGCTGATACTTGTTCAGCGAGGCGGGCGGTTCTATGTTGTGCTTCTTGGCTTGGGCGGTGAGGGTCTGGGGTGACAGCAGCACTACTTCGCAGTCTTCCAGCAGTTGAAAGACCGTTTCGATCTTGAAGGTGGTCGGGCCGCCGGCGAACTCACCTTTCTTGCTGCGCTTCTTGATGGCGATGTGGGTGATGGCGTTTTCGCGCACGAAGGTCGCGATCTGCCGGGCGAACGCCTTGACGTTGTCCGCTTCGTCATCGTCTTCCAGGGCGATCTTCTTGATGGCCAAGGGCAGCGATTCAAGCGCGCCGGATGCGCGAGTGGCGACAGCGAAGATGGCTTCGCTGCCTTTGATGTCTACGCCGCAGATATTCATGTGCTGACCTTGAGCCTGTAAAAGGCGTCAGGGTATCTCATTCAGACTGCGCAATGCTTTCCAGGTACTCGGAGCGTTCGTCGCTCATGCGCGCCAGGCAGTCGTTCTGGCCGATGTTGAATTCCTTGGTGCCGGGCTTGGCCGGGAAGACTTCCACGGCGCAGTCGGCGTCGCGCAGTTTCTTCCAGGCGTCCTGGGCGGTCTTGAGCTTGCCGGCGAATTCGTCCGATTGCGCCTTGTTCGCGCCAAATTGCACGTTCACCCGCTCCAGCAGGTTCTGGAAGTTCTCGTCCAGCAGCTTGACCGCGGTGTCGCGGCTGTACACCGAACATTCCAGAGTCTGTTTGTCTTCGTCCACGCCGTCGCAAGGGGTCGCGTCCGGGTTGGCCGCTGCGTGAGCGCCTGTCGCGAATAGAGCCAGAGCCAGAAAAATCGTCTTCATTGGGGTTTCCCGATTCAGTGATGCGGGGAATTCTCGCCCATGCGCGCGGCAAAGAACAGTTATCAAACGCAGGTGGCAGACGCCCGCAGTCGTCGTTTGTCGTTTCTTGACGCTTTCGGCAATTCCCTTGTCGTTTTTGCATCCGGCTCATCCGACCCGCAGGCATATGCTGGCCCCAAAGCGCCGGCAGACGTTTCGGCGCACGAACAACCTATAGGGGACAGCCTGATGAGCCCAGCCGAATTGCACGCCGACAGCATCGTTATCGACGGTCTGATTATCGCCAAATGGAACCGTGAGCTGTTCGAAGACATGCGCAAAGGCGGCCTGACCATGGCCAACTGCACCGTGTCGGTTTGGGAAGGGTTTCAGCAGACCGTCAACAGCATCGCCTCCAGTCAGAAACTGATTCGCGAAAACAGCGACCTGGTCATGCAGGTTCGCAACACCGCCGACATCCGCAAGGCCAAGGAGCTGGGCAAGACCGGTATCCTCTTCGGCTTCCAGAACGCCCATGCCTACGAAGACCAGATCGGCTATGTCGAGATCTTCAAGCAGCTGGGCGTGGGCATCGTGCAGATGTGCTACAACACCCAGAACCTGGTCGGCACCGGTTGCTATGAGCGCGACGGCGGCCTGTCGGGCTTCGGTCGTGAAATCGTCGCGGAAATGAACCGCGTCGGCGTCATGTGCGACCTGTCCCACGTCGGTTCCAAGACATCCGAGGAAGTGATCCTCGAATCCAAGAAGCCAGTGACCTACTCGCACTGCCTGCCTTCGGGTCTCAAGGAACACCCACGCAACAAATCCGACGCTGAACTGAAATTCATCGCCGACCACGGCGGTTTCGTCGGCGTGACCATGTTCGCGCCGTTCCTGGCCAAGGGTATCGATTCGACCATCGACGACTACGCCGAAGCCATCGAATACGTGATGAACATCGTCGGCGAAGACGCCATCGGTATCGGCACCGACTTCACCCAGGGCCACGGCCAGGACTTCTTCGAGTACCTGACCCACGACAAGGGCTACGCCCGCCGCCTGACCAGCTTCGGCAAGATCATCAACCCGCTGGGCATCCGCACCGTCGGCGAATTCCCGAACCTGACCGAAACCCTGCTCAAACGCGGCCATTCGGAGCGCGTTGTACGCAAGATCATGGGCGAAAACTGGGTAAGGATTCTTGGAGAGGTGTGGGGGGAATAATCCCTTCAAGCACCGTTCAGCCAAAGCACTGAATCATCTTCCCCCTCCCGGTCCGTGGAGGGGGCATCCAACAAAATTTTCTGGAGTTAAGTTTCCATGGCCAAGATCGCCCCGCAATTGCCTATCGAAGTCGACAGCGAGACCGGTGTCTGGACTTCCGACGCCCTGCCAATGCTGTATGTGCCGCGTCATTTCTTCGTCAACAACCACATGGGCATCGAGGAAGTTCTGGGGGCTGACGCCTACGCCGAGATTCTCTACAAGGCCGGTTACAAGTCCGCCTGGCACTGGTGCGAGAAGGAAGCCGAGTGCCATGGCCTGGAAGGCGTCGCGGTGTTCGAGCACTACATGAACCGTCTGTCCCAGCGTGGCTGGGGTCTGTTCAAGATCCAGGAAATCGACCTGGATAAAGGCACCTGCAGCGTGAAGCTGGAGCACTCGGCTTTCGTTTATGTGTACGGCAAGGTCGGTCGCAAGGTCGACTACATGTTCACGGGCTGGTTCGCCGGTGCCATGGACCAGATTCTCGCTGCCAAAGGCAGCTCCGTTCGCACGGTGGCCGAGCAGGTCTACGGCGGATCGGAAGAGGGCCACGAAGATGGCCTGTTCGTCGTAAAACCGTTGTAAGCCGAGGACCGTGAGATGGCTTTCGAAGCAATGTTTCAGCCGATTCAGATCGGCAAACTGACAATCCGCAACCGCGTCCTCAGTACCGCACACGCCGAGGTCTATGCCACTGACGGTGGCATGACCACCGACCGGTATGTGAAGTATTACGAGGAGAAAGCCAAAGGCGGCATCGGCCTGGCCATTTGTGGCGGCTCCTCCAGCGTGGCCATCGACAGCCCGCAAAGCTGGTGGAAGTCGGTCAACCTGGCCACCGACAACATCATCCCGCATTTCCAGAATCTGGCCGACGCCATGCACAAGCACGGCGCCAAGATCATGATCCAGATTACCCACATGGGCCGTCGCTCCCGCTGGGACGGCGACCATTGGCCGACCCTGATGTCTCCATCGGGCATCCGCGAGCCTGTGCACCGCGCCACCTGCAAGACCATCGAGCCGGAAGAGATCTGGCGCGTGATCGGCAACTACGCCAGCGCCGCCGCCCGTGCCAAGGCCGGTGGCCTGGACGGCGTAGAACTGTCGGCCGTGCACCAGCACATGATCGACCAGTTCTGGAGCCCGCGCGTCAACAAGCGTACCGACGAATGGGGCGGCAGCTTCGAGAACCGCATGCGCTTCGGTCTGGAAGTGATCAAGGCTGTGCGCAAGGAGGTCGGTCCTGATTTCTGCGTGGGCCTGCGTATCTGCGGTGACGAATTCCACCCGGACGGTCTCAGCCATGAAGACATGAAAGAGATCGCCAAGTATTACGACCAGACCGGCATGATCGATTTCATCGGTGTGGTGGGCTCGGGTTGCGACACGCACAACACCCTGGCCAACGTTATCCCCAACATGAGTTATCCACCGGAGCCGTTCCTGCACCTGGCCGCCGGTATCAAGGAAGTGGTCAAGGCCCCGGTTCTGCACGCGCAGAACATCAAGGACCCGAACCAGGCGACCCGTATTCTGGAAGGCGGTTACGTCGACATGGTCGGCATGACCCGCGCGCACATCGCCGACCCGCACCTGATCGCCAAGATCAAGATGGGCCAGGTTGACCAGATTCGTCAGTGCGTCGGTGCCAACTACTGCATCGACCGCCAGTACCAGGGGCTGGACGTACTGTGCATCCAGAACGCCGCGACGTCCCGTGAATACATGGGCGTGCCGCACATCATCGAGAAAACCACCGGCGTCAAACGCAAAGTGGTGATCGTCGGTGCCGGCCCTGCGGGGATGGAAGCTGCCCGTGTCTCCGCTGAACGCGGCCATGACGTGACCCTGTTCGAGAAAAAAGACGCCATTGGCGGCCAGATCACCACGGCCTCGAAAGCGCCGCAGCGTGATCAGATTGCCGGTATCACCCGCTGGTATCAGTTGGAACTGGCCCGCCTGAAAGTCGATCTGCGCCTGGGCACGGCGGCTGACATCGCAACCATCAGGGACCTGCGTCCGGATGTGGTGGTGCTGGCGGTGGGCGGTCATCCGTTCATCGAGCAGAACGAGCACTGGGGCGCGGCAGAAGGCCTGGTCGTCAGCAGCTGGGATGTGCTGGACGGCAAGGTTGCACCGGCCAAGAACGTGCTGGTCTACGACACCATTTGCGAGTTCACCGGGATGTCCGTGGCCGACTTCATGGCGGACAAGGGCAGCCAAGTCGAAATCGTCACCGATGACATCAAGCCGGGCGTGGCCATGGGCGGTACGTCGTTCCCGACGTACTACCGCAGCATGTACCCGAAAGAAATCATCATGACCGGCGACATGATGCTGGAGAAGGTCTACCGCGAAGGCGACAAGCTGGTGGCGGTGCTGGAAAACGAATACACCGGCGCCAAAGAGGAGCGGGTGATCGACCAGGTGGTGATCGAGAACGGCGTGCGCCCTGACGAAGAGCTGTACTACGGCCTCAAGGACGGTTCGCGCAACAAGGGCCAGATCGACATCGACGCCCTGTTCGCGATCCAGCCTCAGCCATCGTTGAGCCAGTCCGGTGACGGCTACCTGCTGTTCCGCATCGGCGACTGCGTGGCGCAGCGTAACACCCACGCCGCGATCTACGACGCACTCAGACTGTGTAAAGACTTCTGACGGCTTGCACATAACCCTGTGGGAGCGAGCTTGCTCGCGAAGGCGGCAGGTCAGTCAACGAAGCGGTGACTGGCAGAATGCTTTCGTGAGCAAGCTCACTCCCACAGGGACCGAGTAAGGCATTTCGACCTGCAAGACCCTCTGGTCTTTGGGAGCTCCACATGCTCAACACCCTTCTTCCAATCCTGCTGTTCGCAGCCCTGGGCCTCGCGGTTCTGGGCGCTTTGCGGCGGGTCGCCATGTGGCGCAACGGGCGCGCCTCCAAGGTCGATCTGCTCGGCGGCCTGCTGGCCATGCCAAAGCGCTACATGGTCGATCTGCACCACGTGGTGGCACGTGACAAATACATCGCCAACACCCACGTGGCCACGGCCGGTGGCGCGGTGGCGTCCATCATCCTGGCGATTCTGGTGCATGGTTTCGGCCTGCATAACCGCATCCTCGGCTATGCGCTGCTGCTGATGTCGGCGGTGATGTTCGTCGGTGCGATCTTCGTTTATCTGCGTCGTCGCAACCCGCCGAGCCGCCTGTCCAAAGGCCCGTGGATGCGCCTGCCGAAAAGCCTGCTGGCGTTCTCGGCCTCGTTCTTCCTGGTGACCCTGCCGGTGGCCGGGATCCTTCCGGAAAACTTCGGCGGCTGGTTGCTGGCAGTGATCCTGGGGATCGGCGTGCTGTGGGGTGTGTCCGAGCTGTTCTTCGGCATGACCTGGGGCGGGCCGATGAAACACGCCTTCGCCGGTGCCCTGCACCTGGCCTGGCACCGCCGCGCCGAGCGTTTTGGCGGCGGCCGCTCCACCGGCCTCAAGCCGCTGGACCTGGCTGATCCGACCGCGCCGCTGGGTGTGGAAAAACCCAAGGACTTCACCTGGAACCAACTGCTGGGCTTCGACGCCTGCGTGCAGTGCGGTAAATGCGAGGCCGCGTGCCCTGCGTTCGCCGCCGGTCAGCCGCTGAACCCGAAAAAGCTGATTCAGGACATGGTCGTCGGTCTGGCCGGCGGCACCGATGCCAAGTTCGCGGGCAGCCCTTATCCGGGTAAGGCCGTGGGCGAGCACGGCGGCAATCCGCATCAACCGATCGTCAATGGTCTGGTCGATGCCGAAACCCTGTGGTCGTGCACCACCTGCCGCGCCTGCGTGGAAGAGTGCCCGATGATGATCGAGCACGTGGACGCCATCGTCGACATGCGCCGTCACCTGACCCTGGAAAAAGGCGCGACCCCGAACAAGGGCGCCGAAGTCCTGGAAAACCTCATCGCCACCGACAACCCGGGCGGCTTCGCACCGGGCGGCCGTCTGAACTGGGCGGCGGACCTGAACCTGAGCCTATTGAGCGAGAAGAAAACGGCCGACGTGCTGTTCTGGGTAGGCGATGGCGCATTCGACATGCGCAACCAGCGTACCCTGCGCGCCTTCGTCAAAGTGCTGAAGGCCGCCAAGGTGGACTTCGCCGTGCTGGGCCTGGAAGAACGTGACAGCGGCGACGTGGCCCGTCGCCTAGGTGACGAAGCGACCTTCCAGATGCTCGCCAAGCGCAATATCCAGACATTGTCCAAGTACAGCTTCAAGCGCATCGTGACCTGCGACCCGCACAGCTTCCACGTCTTGAAAAACGAGTACGGCGCCTTTGGCGGTGAATACCTGGTGCAGCATCACAGCACTTACATGGCCGAGCTGATCGGTGAGGGCGCCCTGAACCTGGGCCAGCACAAAGGCTCCAGCGTGACCTACCACGACCCTTGCTACCTGGGCCGTTACAACGGCGAATATGAAGCGCCGCGCGACGTGCTCAAGGCGCTGGGGATCGAGGTCAAGGAAATGCAGCGTTCCGGTTTCCGTTCCCGCTGCTGCGGTGGCGGTGGCGGCGCGCCGATCACCGACATTCCGGGCAAGCAACGTATCCCCGACATGCGCATGGAAGACATCCGCGAAACCGGCGCTGAGCTTGTGGCCGTGGGTTGTCCACAGTGCACCGCAATGCTCGAAGGTGTGGTCGAACCGCGCCCGATGATCAAGGACATCGCTGAACTGGTGGCCGACGCCCTGCTTGAAGAGGCAGCGCCCGCCAAGCCGGCTCCTGTCAAACGTGAACCTGCGGAGGCGCACTGATGAGCGACATTATCCGCCGCGACCCTCGTGCCGAGTGGATCGCCCGCAACCGCCTGCACCCGCTGCATGCCGCCATGCAGCCGCAACAGGCGAGCTGGATGGGGCCTAACGGCATCATTCGCAAGAACGTCCACGGCGCCGGTTTCATCGGCCCCAACGGCATCAAGCGTATCGACCGCAGTGGCGCGCAACAGGGCGGCTCGGTCAAGCGCTCCGCCTCCGTTGAAGCGCAATTGCCGCTGCATCAGGTTGCAGAGCCTGCGTTCTACATCGCCGTGGTGCCTGACATGGTCGGCGGCCGCCTGAGCAGCCACGACCGCGATCTGCTGGGCTTGGCCCATGGGTTGGCGGGCAAAGACGGTGCGGTACTGGCCGTGGTGTTCGGCGAGCACAAGGAGTCGGCGTTCGACACCGCCGGTGTTGATCGGCTGCTGGTCCTGGAGGGCAGCGAGTTCAGCGGTTACTCCCCTGAACAGCGCGTACAGGGGCTGCGGGCTGTGGATAACCAGTTCGACCCACGTCACTGGTTGCTGCCTGACAGCCGTACCGGTGGTGGGGAATTGGGCCGCCGCTTTGCCGCGAGCATGGGCGAGCGCCCGGCGACGCGCGTCTGGCAGGTCAAAGACGCACAGGCCACGGGCCGGGCAGGGGCAGGGCAGCAAGATGTGTCGCGTCCGGTTTCGCGCTTGATCCTGGCAGCCGCTGAATGTGCGGAGCCCGTGAGCGAAACTCGCCACGAAGCGTTGGCGGTGGAGTTGTCCACAGGCATCGCGCGCAGCCTGGCGCGTATTGAGGATCTGGGCGCGGTGGCGGTCGATCCGGCACTTATCCCCATGGCCGAAGCGGAGTTCATCTTCTCGGGCGGCAACGGCGTCAAGGACTGGGAACTTTTCCACCGCACAGCCGCTGCGTTGGGCGCCACTGAAGGCGCATCCCGCGTCGCTGTGGACGATGGATTCATGACCCGCGACCGCCAGGTCGGCGCATCGGGCACTTGGGTCACCGCGCGTGTCTACGTGGCTGTGGGTATCTCGGGGGCGATCCAGCACTTACAAGGCATCGGGGCCTGCGACAAAGTTGTGGCGATCAACCTGGATCCGACGTGCGACATGATCAAACGTGCTGATTTGTCGGTGATTGGCGAAAGCGCAGACGTGCTCAAGGCGCTGATCGAAGCCGTTGAAGCGTACCGGAACGAGGGAAAACGCGATGCAGCCTGACAAAAAACTGCCTGTGGATAAAGCCGCCTTGCACGTTATCAGCCTCGTGTCTGTGGGTGCGCACCCGACTTCCGGTCGTCCACGCCGTGCGGAACAGGATGCCCGCGCAGTCGAACTGGGCCTGCAACTGGCTGGGGATAACTTGCACGTGCTCCACGCTGGCAATGCCGAGGAGCCTGCACTGCGCGCCTACCTGGGCATGGGCCTGAAAGAGTTGCACGTGCTCGATCAGCCCGAAGGCGCCGATGCGCTGCCGGGGCTGGCCGATTACATTCGTGAGTCCGGCGTGCAGTTGGTGCTGGCCGGTACCCAAGCGGAAACCGGCGAAGGCTCCGGCATGCTGCCCTACCTACTGGCCGAAAAACTCGGCTGGCCGCTGGTGGTGGGCATGGCTGAAGTCGAATCCATCAGCGGTGGATCCGCCCAGGTCCTTCAGGCCCTGCCACGCGGCCAACGGCGTCGCCTCAAGGTTCGCCTACCTTTCCTCGCCACGGTGGACAACGCCGCCCCCAAACCGCGCCAGAGCGCCTACGGCCCTGCACAGCGCGGCACGCTGGATGTGGAACAGATCGAAGTCACCATCGACGAGTTATTCACAGGCGCCGAACTGACACCCGCCAAACCTCGGCCAAAACGCCTGAAGGTCATCAAGGCCAAAAGCGGTGCCGACCGGATGAAGGCAGCGACGGCCAAGGCCAGCGGTGGCGGCGGGCAAGTGCTCAAAGGGGTTAGCCCCGAGGAAGGCGCTGCAGCGATTTTGAAGCTCCTGGTGGAGGAAGGGGTGGTTCGCTAACCCCTCGCCGCGCCCTCAACGCCGCTCCCGCCGGCAAGCCGTGCTGCTACGGATCGGCGTCCGTACCCACATCAATGACAACCCCCATCCCCCGTAGCAGCATGGCTTGCCGGCGGGGGCGTTCTCGACATCGCTATCGTCGGCACGCCGTGAGGCGATGTGGGAACTGGGTGTATCTCCCGTTCAAGACTTTGGGTCATCTGTCTCCATCGCCGACCGAGTGGTGGCAGCATCGACAATCATCACGTCGAATACTTGCTCGATGACCTGACGAGGCCCTTGTTTCAAGCTCCAGGTGAAGAAGACAAGGTAGCCAAGCAGCATGATGAAGCATGCCGAGCCAATGACGCTCTGTGATACGCCAGTCCAGAAGCCAGGTCGCGCGGATCGTATCTCGTGGCTGGCTTTTGCGGCGTACATGTCTTCCATCTCCCTTGTTTCATCAGCGAGAGATGCTTTCAGAAAATCCACCGCCAGCTGCGCTGCCTGGCTCCGGTAGCTCTCAAGAACTGACACGTTGTTGCTCATATCGTGGAACGCGGCAAGGTCGGCGTCTTTCGGGAGTTCTCCGTGCTTTTCCTTGAATGCCAGGATGTATTCGATTTTCTGACGCTTGTATTGCGAATAGGCGAGCTTGCCAACGATGTCGTTATCGTCCGCGACCAACGCGTTATAGATATGGTTGTAGTTCGCTTTGGTCATGCAAACTCAGTCTCGCGCAGCCTTGCGTACGCAGTGGCAAAGGCGGTGTTGATCTCATCGATGGTTCTGGGGCGGAAGGTGACGACACCCAACAGCTCTCGTGGAAGCTTTGCAGGGCGGCCTCCGTGCTCGATCAGTTGGGCATTGGCTCTCAAGACGACGTCTCGTGAGAAGTGGGCTCTGCTTTTCATGATTGAATCCTTCCAGTCAGGAGAGTTGTGCTAGCGGGAGTTTACGGTCCTTGGATTTGCAACGATGTCAGACGCTTCCGAATCTTCTGCCCTTCAATCAATCCACATACCCACAATCGCTGTTGATCCACCTGTGGATAAACTGTTCGGCCATTGGTGCGAGCCACGTACGGCGTGGCTTACAAACGATCGATCAAAAAACAACCATCCTATCTAGCGGTTTCTAAAGGCTTTTTCTCCACAGCACCTGGTCCAGACTCAGATTTTTTGCCCACATTCTCTGTGCGCGGCTGTGTGTATAAGATGTTCGCTTTCCTCTGAGAGCAAGGTAAACCGGGGCTTTCAAAGATTTGTTCAAATTTTGATCAGTGCAACGTTTCTCTGACGAATGTGCATCGTATGAGCCTGAATTTCGGCGCGACATAAGCTTTTCCACAGATGCTCGCGTATCTTGACGAGTTGCGCACATTCTCTGTTGGCGGTTCTGTGGATAAGGTGTTTGCGCTCTTCTGCATCCCGCTATAATCGTGGCTTACAGAGCTTTGTTCAAATATTGATCAGCCATTTCCAGCCCACGCCAGGAGAAATAAGTCACGGTTTTTTCTGACTTTTTACACAGGCGAAATTCGACTTCCCCACAATTGCTGTGGGTTGTGCTGTGGATAAGTTGTTTGTGGATGCTGCAGAGGGGCGGCGGGGGTGGTGTGGAGCAGGGTTGAGCGTTTTCTGACCAATATTCGGATTTCAGCTCATGAACGCATCGCGGGCAAGCGCGCTCCTACAGTTCGATGTCTGTAGGAGCGCGCTTGCCCGCGATGACGTTAGAACAAGCGCTGCAGTTGGACCTTACTCGTGGTTAACCGCCACCCCCTTCAGATAAGGCGCAGGCTCGGCCCCCATGTTCTCCAGGAGCTTGGCGCTGTACCAGTCGATGAAGTTGACCACGCCGAACTCGTAGGTTTTCGAGTACGGGCCTGGCTGGTAGGCGACGGAGTTGATGCCGCGCTGGTTTTCTTCGGCCAGGCGACGGTCCTGGTCGTTGGTGGCGTCCCAGACTTCGCGCAGGCGGGCGACGTCGTAGTCCACGCCTTCGACAGCGTCCTTGTGCACCAGCCACTTGGTGGTGACCATGGTTTCCTGGGCGCTGATCGGCCACACGGTGAACACGATCACGTGGTCGCCCATGCAGTGGTTCCAGGAGTGCGGCAGGTGCAGGATGCGCATCGAGCCCAGGTCCGGGTTCTGGATGCGGCCCATGAGCTTCTTGCTGCCTTGCTTGCCGTCCATGGTCATGGACACGGTGCCTTTGAGCAGTGGCATGCGCACGATGCGGTTACGCAGGCCGAAGCTCTTGTGCAGGTAGGGAATCTTTTCGGCTTCCCACGCCGCGGCCGATTCGGCGACGTGATCCTTGAATTTCTGGTCGGCGCGGGGATCGTTGGTGTCGTCCCACTCCAGCAGGGTGTTCAGCAGTTCAGGGTGCGAACCGTTGCAGTGGTAGCACTCGCGGTTGTTTTCCAGCACCAGCTTCCAGTTGGCCTTTTCCATCAAGGTGGTTTGCACCGCCACCTTGGTGTTTTCCATGTCGTACGGTTCCATGTAGTGGTTCAGGGTCTGCAGGAACTCGTCGATGGCCGGCGGATTGGTCGCCAGGCTGATGAAAATGTAGCCGCCGGACACCTTGCAGTGCACAGGCTTGAGGCTGAATTCCTTCATGTCGAAGTCAGCGCCCATTTCGGTACCCGCGTACAGCAGGCGGCCGTCGAGCTCGTAGGTCCACTGGTGGTATGGGCACACCAGTTTGGCGACCTTGCCTTTTTCCTTGGTGCACAGGCGCGAACCGCGATGGCGGCAGACGTTGTGGAACGCGTTGACCGTGCCATCTGGCGAGCGTACGACCAGGATCGGGTTCTTGCCGATCTGCAGGGTCATGAAGTTGCCCTTGGCCGGAATCTCGCAGGTCATGCCCGCGATCAGCCATTCCTTTTGAAAGATTTCCTGCATGTCGATTTCAAACAGCCGCTCATCGCTGTAGAAAGGCTGCGGCAGCGAATAAGTACGCTCACGAGTCTGCAGCATTTCGGCGGTTGCCTTGCGTGCGGGTTCCAGCGGATCGCCCAGGCTCAGAGTTGCGGTGACGTCCATCTTTCAAGTCCTCAGATTGCGCTTTCAGCAATCTACGAATGTGGCCAATTACGGTTGTGTTGTGTGTCTGGCACGCGAGGCGACGGTATTTTCTGTCGCTCAGGCTTTATGAGTAAAAAATGTGTATCGATTTAGCCGCGAGTGTGGAGTGGGGCGCGACGTGAACCTTATCCATGGGCGACATGGCCGATTCCGTTGACGACTACGCAACCCCTATAGACCGGGCCTGGTCGCCATAAGTATGTGAATGTCGCTGATAGGTAAATAGGCCGTTCTCGCGTTACGCAGAATCGCCACCATAAGAGGCCGACAGTCGGCCGTGGAGAGTGAGTATGTCCCAGAGTTTCCTCAGCCCGGTCAACACGCAGACTTGGGCCAATGGCCGCCACCTTGTGCGGGTCGTAAAAGTGATCCAGGAAACCTGGGACGTGCGCACCTTTTGCTTCATGGCCGACCAGCCGATCCTGTTCTTTTTCAAGCCGGGTCAGTTCGTCACCCTGGAGCTTGAAATCGACGGCGTGCCGACCATGCGCTCCTACACCATTTCCAGCTCGCCATCGGTGCCATACAGCTTCTCGATCACCATCAAGCGTGTGCCGGGCGGCAAGGTGTCCAACTGGCTGCACGACACCCTGCACGAGGGCCAGGAGCTGGCCGTGCACGGGCCGGTGGGTTTGTTCAACGCCATCGACTTCCCGAACCCGAAGATTCTGTACCTCAGCGGCGGTGTCGGTATCACGCCAGTAATGTCCATGGCGCGCTGGTACTACGACACCAACGCCAACGTGGACATGGTGTTCGTCCACAGCTCACGTTCGCCCAAGGACATCATCTATCACCGCGAACTGGAGCAGATGGCGTCGCGCATCAACAACTTCTCGTTGCACATCGTGTGTGAGAAGCACGGCCTGGGTGAACCGTGGGCGGGTTATCGCGGTTACCTGAACCAGAAGATGCTGGAGCTGATGGCGCCGGACTTCATGGAGCGTGAGGTGTTCTGCTGCGGCCCGACGCCGTACATGAACGCGGTCAAGCGCCTGCTGGAAGCCAACGGTTTCAACATGGCGCAGTACCACGAGGAGTCTTTCGGGGCGACGCCTCCGGAGGCTCGTGCAGACGCCGTGGAGCATGCCGAGCAGGCCGCCGACGCACCGGAAATCGACGTTGCCGAGTTGCATCAGGTGGAATTCACCGACACCGGCAAGAGCATCCGCGTGGCGCCGGGCGAAACCGTTCACGCCGCTGCAGCCAAGCTTGGCCTGATGATTCCGAAAGCCTGCGGCATGGGGATCTGCGGGACCTGCAAGGTGATGAAGCTGAGCGGGGAGGTGGAGATGGAGCACAACGGCGGGATCACCGACGACGACGTGGAAGAGGGTTACATCCTGTCGTGCTGCAGCGTGCCGAAAGGGGATGTGCGGATCGAGTATTGATAAGCGTGTAGCAGCATGGCTTGCCGGCGGTGGCGATTTCGAAGGCGCTGCCGCCGGTAAGTCGGACTGTTCCATGCCACGGACCTAATTCCACTGTTCCTGGGCTGACCAACCAACCGGGAATCCCATCGGCCTCAGTTTTGAGGCGTCCTGATCTCTCAGCATCTTCAGTGCTCGGGCCTTCCACTGAGTATCCGGGCTGATCAGATCCGTCAGGTAAGCAAGCATGGTGAATACCACGTACAGCCGCTGTGATGGCTGAGGCTGGTTGTGGCAAGCCGCCAATAGCGCCCAGCTTTTGGGCAGTGACGGGCGAACGGGCAGCTCTCTGTTCCACAGGCGTGAGTGATGGGCGCAGCAGTTGCGGATGAACGTCAGCGTGTGCAACCAAGACTGCAGTACTTCAAAAGGCAGTTTGAACCGCGATGCGATGGCTTTCTTGTCGCGGCTTCTGGCGAGGGCCCTGAAAAGGGTCGAGACCGTCCCAAGGCTCATTTCCTCAAGCATTGCCCACGCAGGCGGCAGCTGCGGCGCACTATAGGTTGCGCCATAAAAGCGGAAGTAGTTATCGCGAGCGCGGTTCTCCATGTGTTGTTGAGTCGCCTGCTCAGAGAGTTCGTTGCGCCGGTTTCGGACGCGTTCGCGCTCCAGCTTTCTTGCCTCGTCGGCGAGCTTAAGCCGCAGTGGGCGCAAGAGCTCGCCATGAGCATAGGATGACTGAAACGACTTCGGGTCGGCTATCCAGCCTGAACCGAGCCTGGGACTTAAATGGTTGTTGATGGCTGCGCGCACGGCCACTTCGACTTTTTCTATTGCCTCCATGACGAGGCTGCGTAATGAAGAGTCGAAGCGATAGACCTCCACGATATCTTTCAAGCTTGAACCAGGCTTGAACGCGTGGTCAGGGCGTGTTTCCTGAAATGGACGCATGTATGGACTGAGCCGGAACAGCGTGACCACCTCCAGCAAAGACATCGCCTTTTTTTCATTCGCGATGTGCAGGCCGCGCTTCTTCAGCAGTTCCAGTTGCTGATCTACGCTGAGGGCGGGTTTATCGAATGGCCTCATGCCATTTTCTCCAGGCAAAAAAAACCCGCGCGATTTGAGCGTGCTGACCAGGTCAACCTAGGCTTGGCGGGTGTGTTGCGCTGGATTATATGGGCCTCCGTAAGGAGGTCAACTTTGAGGTTTCAGCAAATTGTAACGGTGGCTTCCTTGGTTCCAGAGGTCAGGAATGCCGCGATGAGCAGCATTCCCTTTCTGGATTTGGAACCCATTCACAAACGGAAGCGCGCCACCATCCCGTTCAAATCCACCGCCAGGCGCGACAGCTCGTTGCTCGCAGCGCTGGTCTGGTTGGCACCGGTGGCCGACTGGGTCGACAGGTCACGGATGTTGACCAGGTTGCGGTCCACTTCGCGGGCCACTTGGGCCTGTTCTTCCGCAGCGCTGGCAATGACCAGGTTGCGTTCGTTGATTTCCACCACCGCGTTGTTAATGGTATCCAGCGCAAGGCCCGCGCCTTTGGCGATGCTCAGGGTGGATTCTGCGCGTTCGGTGCTGCTGCGCATGGAGTTCACGGCTTGCTCGGTGCCACCCTGAATGCTGCCGATCATGCGCTCGATCTCGCTGGTCGACTGCTGGGTGCGGTGCGCCAAGGCGCGAACTTCGTCGGCGACCACGGCAAAGCCACGGCCGGCTTCACCCGCGCGCGCCGCTTCGATGGCAGCGTTGAGGGCCAGCAGGTTGGTCTGGTCGGCCAGGCCGCGGATCACGTCCAGCACCTTGCCGATGTCGCGGGATTCATCGGCCAGGTTGCCGATCAGGGTGGCGGTGCTTTGCACGTCGCCGCTCATGCGCTCGATGGCGCTGACGGTTTCCTGAACCAGGTCACGACCATCGCTGGCCGAGGTGGTGGCGTTCTGCGAGGCTTCGGACGTGCTCACGGCGTTGCGTGCCACTTCTTCCACGGCGCTGGTCATTTCGTTGACCGCAGTCGCTGCCTGCTCGATCTCGTTGTTCTGCTGCGACAGGCCCCGGGCGCTTTCGTCGGTCACCGCGTTCAGTTCTTCTGCGGCCGAGGCCAACTGGGTGGCGGATCCGGAAATGCGTTGCAGCGTGTCGCGCAGCTTGGACTGCATTTTCAGCATGGCGGTCAGCAGTCGGCCAGCTTCGTCGGTGCCATCGACCTGGATGGTGCGGGTCAGGTCGCCTTCGGCAATTTCTTCGGCAGCGTTCAGTGCCGCTGCAATCGGACGGGTAATGCTGTTGGTCAGCAGCCAGGCGAACAGCAGGGTCAGTGCAGTGGCAATGATGAGCAGGGTCACGACCATGGTGAAGGCGGTCGAATATTGGTCCGACGCCATCTTGTTGGTGTCGTTGAGCTGCTGGGTGTTGATCTCTACCAGCTTGCCCAGGACGGTGTTCATCTGGTCGGAGTTGGTTTGCAGGTCAGCGCCGAGCAGGGTTGCCAGTTCGTCCAGCTTGTTGGCGTTACTCAGGGACTTCATGCGGTCTTCGAGCCCGCGGTACTCGTTGAGCAGCCTGACGTACTGGTCGTACGCGGCCTGCTCCTCGGGCGCTGCGATCAGCTTGACGTAGATGGCGCGAGCTTCTTCGATCTGCCTGTTGCGCATGGCCAGCAGTTCGACGGTCTTGGCCAGGGTTTCAGGCTCGCGATTGAGCATCAGGCGGTACGACAGCACGCGCAGGCGAATGCTGCCTTCGGTCAGTTTGTCCAGCGACTTGATGCTGGGCATGCTGTTGGTGGCCATGGTTTCGGTGGCGTCGTTGATCTTGCTCATTTGCATCAGAGCGAAGACACCCAGCACCAGCATCAACAAGCCGATGATGGAAAAACCGAGGAATGCGCGGGGCGCGATGTTCATATTACGTAGGGACATGACGGTTCCAGAAAGGCCGCAATCCATGCGAGGCGAGGGGGAGAATGGTCAGAGATGCATGACTTATCGGTCGCGTCTTCCCAGACTTGAACCCGTTGGTCCATACCTGTGCGCTTGTGTCGCAGGGGGCCGATCTGACGAACAGCAGGAACAAGACGGGCAAAACGCAGTCAATCAGGTCCGTTATGCGTTTGTGCCGTTGAAGTGAACGAAGTGCTTGCAAGGTCGGTGTTGTGGCGTAAATGCCCTGATTTCACTGGTAGCCGAAGTCTCTTTTCTTTATCGTACGCGCCCTTGAAATTTGCCTGAGAAATCAAAATGTTGGAAGCATCCCTAAGCCAGTTGGAAAAGCTCGTTGCAGACCTGGTGCAGCAGAACCAGGAATTGCAGAACTCGAACGCGCAACTCACTGACGAGTTGCGAAAGGCCAGGGATGACAACGACAGCTTGCAGTTGAGCCTGCTGGAGCAGGAAGAGAAGCAAGGCGCTACCGCAGCCCGCATTCAGGCGCTGGTTGACCGTGCCACCAGCGTCAGCGCGGTCGGCGCATGATTATCGACCGCGACACCACCAAGGTCATTTCCATTCTGGGCAACGATTACACGATTAAGGCACCCGAGGGGCAGGAGCAGACCTTGATGGATGCCGTGGTCATGCTCAAGGCGGCATTGTCCGAGACCAAACGCAGCTACCCGACCCTGATCGGCGACCGCCTGCTGGTGCTGGCCGCGCTGAACCTGTGCTCGAAGCAGATCGAACTCAAACAGCAGCATGCCGCAGAGCTGAGCGTTTACGAGGAAAAGGTCAATGCGACGGTCGAGGTGATCGAGAAGGTGATTGCGCAGGGGTGAACATCCTGCCGATCACAATGGCTCTGTGGGAGCGGGCTCGCCCGCGAAGAGGTCGTAACAGCCGCAGCATATTCAGCGGCTGAAATTCCGTCTTCGCGGGCGAGCCCGCTCCCACAGTTGTTATTTGCTGTTCTCAGGCGCCCATCACTAGGCGGATATCGGCTGCCAGCTCGCGCACGCGGGCTTCTTCGGTGTCCCAGGAGCACATGAACCGTGCGCCGCCGCTGCCGATGAAGGTGTAGAACCGCCAGCCCTTGGCGGTCAGTGCCGCAATCGCCGCTTCCGACAGTTGCAGGAACACGCCGTTGGCCTGCACCGGGAACATCAGGTCGACCCCCGGAATATCCTTCACCAGTTCGGCCAGCAACTGCGCGCAGCTGTTGGCGTGGCGGGCATGTTTGAGCCAGGCGTCGTTTTCCAGCAGGCCGACCCACGGCGCCGACAGGAAGCGCATTTTCGACGCCAGTTGCCCTGCCTGCTTGCAGCGGTAGTCGAAGTCTTCGGCCAGCTTGTGGTTGAAGAACAGGATCGCTTCACCCACCGCCATGCCGTTTTTCGTGCCGCCAAAGCACAGCACATCGATGCCGGCCTTCCAGGTCAACTCCGCCGGTGTGCAACCCAGGTACGCACAGGCGTTGGCGAAGCGGGCGCCGTCCATGTGCAGGTTCAGGCCCAGTTCCTTGCAGGTGTCGCTGATGGCCTTGAGTTCTTCAGGCAGGTAGACGCTGCCCACCTCGGTCGCCTGGGTCAGGGTCACGACACGCGGTTTGGGGTAATGGATGTCGGCACGCTTGAGCGCCACTTCGCGGATCGATTCGGGCGTCAGCTTGCCGTTCTCGCTGCGTGCGGTCAGCAGCTTGGAGCCGTTTGAGAAGAACTCCGGCGCGCCGCATTCGTCGGTCTCGACGTGGGCGGTTTCGGAGCAGATGACGCTGTGGTAGCTCTGGCACAACGACGACAGGGCCAGGGAGTTGGCCGCCGTGCCGTTGAAGGCGAAGAACACTTCGCAATCGGTTTCGAACAGCTGACGGAATTGATCGGCGGCGCGTGCTGTCCACTGATCATCGCCATAGGCGCGTTGATGGCCGTGGTTCGCTTGTTCCATGGCCGCCCAGGCTTCCGGGCAGATTCCCGAATAGTTGTCGCTGGCAAACTGCTGGCTTTGGTCTGACATGGCCGGTTCCCTGTAGTCGAAGGCTGCGACTGTAACGAACATTCCATGGTTTGGTCATGCATTCTTGCGTCAGAAAATTCATCAGATGAGTGAGGACATGAGCGAGACCACGGCGAGTACCCGCCCTTTGCGTGACCGGGCACTGGACCTGCTCAAGTGGCTGGCGATGCTGAGCATGGTGCTGGACCACTTGCGTTACGTCGGTTGGTCTGCAGATTGGCTGTACGTGCCGGGGCGTCTGGCGTTCGCGTGGTTTTGCCTGGCGATCGCGGTGAACGTGCGGCGCGGCATGGATCGCGCCCCTCAGGCCGGTGTGAGCTGGAAATATCTGGCGTGGCTTGCGGTGTTTTCGCTGATTGCCGAACTGCCTTATCGCCTGTACATGGCAGGTGAGGTGACCACGCTCAACGTGCTGGCGACCCTGGTGCTGGGGTTGCTGGTGGCGCAGGGGGCGGTCGCTCGTTCGTGGTCGGTGCGAGCCATGGGCATCGTCGCGCTGGGACTGGGTGTCGCGTTTGCGCCGCATTGGATGTTCGGCGCGTTCGGGGTCCTGTTGCCGGCTGCTTTCCTGTTGGTGCTGCGCGGTTCGTTGTGGCTGGCGGTGGTGCCGGGGATCGTCTGCCTGTTGAGTAACGAGTGGTCCAGGATCATCGACGGCATGCTCTGGGGCGACCCTATCTCAATCGGCGCGCTGGTCGCTTGTCTGCTCGGGCCCTGGTTGGGACTGGCGCTGCTGCGCAGCAAGCCTGGGTTCGGGGTGTGGCCGATGCGTAAATGGGCGTACCTGATTTATCCGGTGCATTTTCTTGCCCTGTATTGCCTGCGCATGCTGATCCTGTAGGAGCGCGCTTGGTCTGGGCCGCATCCGGACGATTGCGGCGTATCAGACACACCTATGTTGGCTGACACACCGCCGTCGCGGGCAAGCGCGCTCCTACACAGTGGCCTGCGGTGTTGAAAAAAACGCTGTAGACAAACCGCCATCCCCGCCTTTATCTTCCGCACCAGGCCACCGCAGTGGCCAACGTCGCTCGGACGGTTCCGGGCGCTTACGTCTTCTAGAGGCCTCCATGGCAGACCAAGGTTCGCCGCGCCGCTTTGCGCGCATCGATCGACTCCCCCCTTACGTGTTCAACATCACTGCCGAGCTGAAAATGGCCGCTCGTCGTCGTGGTGAGGACATCATCGACCTGAGCATGGGCAACCCCGATGGGGCAACGCCGCCGCACATCGTCGAAAAACTGGTCACCGTCGCCCAACGTGAAGACACTCACGGCTACTCGACTTCGCGTGGCATCCCGCGTCTGCGTCGGGCGATCTCCAGCTGGTACAAAAAACGTTACGAGGTCGACATCGACCCCGAAACCGAAGCCATCGTCACCATCGGTTCGAAAGAGGGCCTGGCGCACCTGATGCTCGCCACCCTCGATCAGGGCGACACAGTGTTGGTGCCCAACCCCAGTTACCCGATCCACATCTACGGCGCGGTGATTGCCGGGGCGCAGGTGCGTTCGGTGCCGCTGATTCCGGGCGTGGACTTCTTCGCCGAACTGGAAAAGGCCATTCGCGGCTCGATCCCCAAGCCGAAGATGATGATCCTGGGCTTTCCGTCCAACCCGACCGCCCAGTGCGTCGAACTGGACTTCTTCGAGCGCGTCGTCGCGCTGGCCAAGCAGTACGACGTGCTGGTGGTTCACGACCTGGCCTACGCCGACATCGTCTACGACGGCTGGAAAGCCCCGTCGATCATGCAGGTGCCGGGCGCCAAGGATATCGCGGTGGAGTTCTTCACCCTGTCCAAGAGCTACAACATGGCGGGCTGGCGGATCGGCTTCATGGTCGGGAATCCCGAGCTGGTCAACGCACTGGCGCGGATCAAGAGCTACCACGACTACGGCACCTTCACCCCGCTGCAAGTCGCTGCCATTGCCGCGCTGGAAGGCGACCAGCAGTGCGTGCTCGACATCGCCGAGCAATACCGCCAGCGCCGCAACGTGCTAGTAAAAGGCCTGCATGAACTGGGCTGGATGGTCGAAAACCCCAAAGCCTCGATGTACGTCTGGGCCAAGATCCCTGAGGCGTACGCCCACCTGGGCTCGCTGGAGTTCGCCAAGAAGCTGCTGGCCGAGGCCAAGGTCTGTGTGTCACCGGGTGTCGGTTTTGGCGAATACGGCGACGATCATGTGCGTTTCGCCCTGATCGAGAACCAGGATCGTATTCGTCAGGCGGTGCGCGGGATTCGCGGGATGTTCCGGGCGGATGGGTTGTTGCCTGGCAAATCTGTCTGATTGCGACATTCGTCACTCTAAAATCCCCGGCATTGACCGGGGATTTTTGTTTCAACACATCCCTGCGTAGGAGCGCGCTTGCCCGCGATGGCGGTGTGTCAGAGGCGTAGAACCCGCCTGATACAACGTTTTCGCGGGCAAGCGCGCTCCTACAGGTGTCATGTCAAACCCGGCATTTCCCCCTCCCTGCAAAACCATGTCGTAAACGCGCCTTTGCGTGGCGTGCGTAGGCATCTAGCCTGTCTGCGTCGGCCCTACCATCGCTTTCAAAGGACAGTCCACAAGTCCTACTGACAATCAGGCGCCGCGCCGCCGCTGGGAGAACCGCGATGTTCAGCAAGCAAGACCAGATCCAGGGTTATGACGATGCACTGTTGGCAGCGATGAATGCCGAAGATCAACGTCAGGAAGATCACATCGAGCTGATCGCCTCGGAAAACTACACCAGCAAGCGCGTCATGCAGGCGCAGGGCAGCGGCCTGACCAACAAATACGCCGAAGGCTACCCGGGCAAGCGCTACTACGGTGGCTGCGAGCACGTCGACAAGGTCGAGCAACTGGCCATCGACCGCGCCAAGCAGCTGTTCGGCGCCGATTACGCCAACGTGCAGCCGCACTCCGGTTCCTCGGCCAACAGCGCCGTTTACCTGGCCCTGCTGCAAGCCGGCGACACTATCCTGGGCATGAGCCTGGCCCACGGTGGTCACCTGACCCACGGCGCCAAAGTGTCGTCCTCGGGCAAGCTCTACAACGCTGTTCAGTACGGCATCGACACCACCACCGGCCTGATCGACTACGACGAAGTCGAGCGCCTGGCTGTCGAGCACAAGCCGAAGATGATCGTTGCCGGCTTCTCGGCCTACTCCAAGACCCTGGACTTCCCACGCTTCCGCGCCATCGCTGACAAAGTCGGCGCGCTGCTGTTCGTCGACATGGCCCACGTGGCCGGTCTGGTTGCTGCGGGCCTGTACCCGAACCCGCTGCCGTACGCCGACGTGGTCACCACCACCACCCACAAGACCCTGCGCGGTCCACGTGGTGGCCTGATCCTGGCCAAGTCCAACGAAGAAATCGAAAAGAAACTGAACGCTGCCGTATTCCCCGGCGCTCAGGGCGGCCCGCTGATGCACGTCATCGCAGGCAAGGCCGTGTGCTTCAAGGAAGCGATGGAGCCAGGTTTCAAGGCTTACCAACAGCAAGTGATCGACAACGCCCAGGCCATGGCCCAGGTGTTCATCGACCGCGGCTACGACGTGGTGTCCGGCGGTACCGACAACCATTTGTTCCTGGTCAGCCTGATCCGTCAGGGCCTGACTGGTAAGGATGCCGACGCCGCTCTGGGCCGTTCGCACATCACCGTGAACAAGAACGCCGTACCGAACGACCCACAATCGCCATTCGTGACCTCGGGCCTGCGTATCGGCACCCCGGCCGTCACTACCCGCGGTTTCAAAGTCGCTCAATGCACGACGCTGGCTGGCTGGATCTGCGACATTCTCGACAACCTCGGCGATGCCGATGTCGAGGCCAATGTTGCCAGCCAGGTTGCTGCCCTTTGCGCCGATTTCCCGGTTTACCGCTGAGTCAGGAGTAGCACCATGCAACACTATTCGGGCTTCGGCCTCTTCAAACACTCCCTCAGCCACCATGAAAACTGGCAGCGCATGTGGCGCACGCCGACCCCTAAGAAGGTCTACGACGTGGTCATCGTTGGCGGTGGCGGTCACGGTCTGGCGACTGCCTACTACCTGGCCAAAGAGCACGGCATCACCAACGTGGCCGTGGTCGAGAAAGGCTGGCTGGGCGGCGGCAACACCGCCCGTAACACCACCATCGTGCGCTCCAACTACCTGTGGGACGAATCGGCCCACCTGTACGAACACGCGATGAAACTGTGGGAAGGCCTGTCCCAGGACCTGAACTACAACGTCATGTTCTCCCAGCGCGGTGTGTACAACCTGTGCCACACCCTGCAGGACATGCGTGACTCCGAGCGTCGGGTCAGCGCCAACCGCCTGAACGGCGTCGATGGCGAACTGCTCAACGGCAAGCAGGTAGCGGAAGAAATCCCGTACCTGGACTGCTCGAAGAATACCCGTTACCCGATCATCGGCGCGACCGTTCAACGTCGCGGTGGCGTTGCCCGTCACGACGCCGTGGCCTGGGGCTTTGCCCGCGCCGCCGACGCCCTGGGCGTGGACCTGATCCAACAGACCGAAGTTACGGGTTTCCGCAAGGAAAACGGCGTGTGCGTCGGTGTTGAAACCAACAAGGGCTTCATCGGCGCCAAGCGCGTCGGTGTGGTGACTGCCGGTAACTCCGGCCACATGGCCAAGCTCGCGGGCTTCCGCCTGCCGGTCGAGTCGCACCCGCTGCAAGCACTGGTATCCGAGCCGATCAAGCCAATCATCGACAGCGTCATCATGTCCAACGCCGTTCACGGCTACATCAGCCAGTCCGACAAGGGCGACCTGGTGATCGGCGCCGGTATCGATGGCTGGGTCGGCTACGGCCAGCGCGGTTCGTACCCGGTGATCGAGCACACCATCCAGGCCATCGTCGAGATGTTCCCGGTGCTGTCCCGCGTGCGCATGAACCGTCAGTGGGGCGGCATCGTCGACACCACGCCGGACGCTTGCCCGATCATCTCCAAGACGCCAGTTCCGAACATGTTCTTCAACTGCGGTTGGGGTACCGGTGGCTTCAAGGCTACTCCGGGTTCGGGCAACGTTTTCGCGGCGAGTCTGGCGAAAGGCGAAATGCATCCGCTGGCCAAACCTTTCTCAATCGACCGTTTCCACAACGGTGCGTTGATCGACGAACACGGCGCTGCGGCCGTCGCCCACTAAGAGGAGTAACACTTATGTTGCACATCTTCTGTCCTCACTGTGGCGAACTGCGCTCCGAAGAGGAATTCCACGGTTCGGGTCAGGCTCACATTCCGCGTCCACTGGACCCGGCTGCCTGCACCGACGAGCAGTGGGGCGACTACATGTTCTTCCGCGACAACCCGCGCGGCCTGCACCACGAGCTGTGGATTCACGCTGCCGGTTGCCGTCAGTACTTCAACGCCACGCGTGACACCGTGACTTACGAAATTCTCGAGACCTATCTGATTGGCACCAAACCGCAGTTCGTGAACCCGGTTCCAGCCGTCGGGAAGGGAGACAAAGCATGAGCCAGTCCAATCGTCTGCCCAATGGCGGCCGCATCGACCGCAGCAAGGTCCTGAACTTCAGCTTCAACGGCCAGACCTACCAGGGCTTTGAAGGCGACACCCTGGCCGCAGCCCTGCTGGCCAACGGCGTCGACATCATCGGCCGCAGCTTCAAATACTCGCGTCCTCGTGGCATCTTCGCGGCAGGCTCCGAAGAGCCGAATGCGGTATTGCAGATCGGCGCGACCGAAGCCACCCAGATCCCGAACGTGCGCGCCACGCAACAAGCGCTGTACTCGGGCCTGGTCGCCACCAGCACCAACGGCTGGCCGAGCGTGAACACCGACATGATGGGGATTCTCGGCAAGGTCGGCGGCAAGCTGATGCCACCGGGCTTCTACTACAAAACCTTCATGTACCCGCAATCGTTCTGGATGACCTACGAGAAGTACATTCGCAAGGCCGCAGGTCTTGGTCGCTCGCCGACCGAGAACGATCCGGACACCTACGACAACATGAACCACCACGCCGACGTGCTGGTGGTCGGCGCAGGCCCTGCGGGTCTGGCGGCGGCACTGGCAGCTGCGCGCAGCGGCGCCCGCGTGATCGTGGCTGACGAACAGGAAGAGTTCGGCGGCAGCCTGCTCGACTCCCGCGAAAGCCTGGACGGCAAGCCCGCCGCTGAGTGGGTAGCCACCGTCGTTGCTGAGCTCAAAGGCTTGAAGAACGTTGTACTGCTGCCACGCGCTACCGTGAACGGCTACCACGACCACAACTTCCTGACCATCCACGAGCGTCTGACCGATCACCTCGGCGACCGTGCACCGATCGGCCAGGTGCGTCAGCGCATGCACCGCGTCCGCGCCAAGCGCGTGGTACTGGCGACCGGTACTCACGAGCGTCCGCTGGTCTACGGCAACAACGACGTGCCGGGCAACATGCTGGCCGGTGCCGTTTCCACTTATGTTCGCCGTTACGGCGTGGCACCGGGCAAGAAGCTGGTGCTGTCCACCAACAACGACTACGCCTACCGCGTTGCGCTGGACTGGCTCGATGCCGGCCTGCAAGTGGTGGCCGTGGCCGATGCACGTCACAACCCACGTGGTGCGCTGGTTGAAGAAGCGCGCGCCAAAGGCATTCGTATCCTGACCGGCAGCGCGGTCATCGAAGCCCGTGGCAGCAAGCGCGTGACCGGTGCCCGTGTAGCGGCCATCGATGTGCGTGCTCACAAAGTCACCAGCAATGGCGAGTGGCTGGACTGCGACCTGGTTGCCAGTTCCGGCGGTTACAGCCCGATCGTTCACCTGGCGTCCCACTTGGGCGGCAAGCCGGTCTGGCGTGAAGACATCCTCGGTTTCGTACCGGGTGAAGCGCCTCAAAAGCGCGTATGTGTCGGCGGCATCAACGGTGTTTACCCACTGGGCGATGCACTGGCCGACGGTTTCGAAGGCGGTGTTCGTGCAGCGTCCGAAGCCGGCTTCCAGCCTGTGGAAGGCGTTATTCCAAAGGCCCTGAGCCGTGTGGAAGAAGCCACCCTGGCGATGTTCCAGGTGCCGCACGAGAAGGGCACTTCCCGCGCGCCGAAACAATTCGTCGACCTGCAGAACGACGTCACCGCTGCCGCCATCGAGCTGGCGACCCGCGAAGGCTTCGAGTCGGTCGAACACGTAAAACGCTACACCGCGCTGGGCTTCGGCACCGATCAGGGCAAGCTGGGCAACGTCAACGGTCTGGCTATCGCGGCCCGCTCGCTGAACGTCACCATCCCTGAGATGGGCACCACCATGTTCCGCCCGAACTACACGCCGGTGACCTTCGGCGCGGTAGCCGGTCGTCACTGCGGCCACATCTTCGAGCCTGTACGCTTCACCGCGCTGCATGCCTGGCACGTCAAGAACGGCGCCGAATTTGAAGACGTCGGTCAGTGGAAACGTCCTTGGTACTTCCCGAAAGCCGGTGAAGACATCCACGCAGCCGTGCGCCGCGAATGCAAAGCCGTGCGCGACAGCGTCGGCCTGCTGGACGCCTCGACCTTGGGCAAGATCGACATCCAGGGCCCTGATGCACGGGAGTTCCTGAACCGCATCTACACCAACGCCTGGACCAAGCTGGATGTGGGCAAGGCCCGCTACGGCCTGATGTGTAAAGAAGACGGCATGGTCTTCGACGACGGTGTAACCGCCTGCGTCGCCGACAACCACTTCATCATGACCACCACCACTGGCGGCGCTGCACGCGTGCTGCAATGGCTGGAGATCTATCAGCAGACCGAATGGCCGGACCTGAAGGTGTACTTCACCTCCGTGACCGACCACTACGCGACCCTGACCCTGTCGGGCCCGAACAGCCGCAAGCTGCTCAGCGAAGTGACCGACATTGACCTGGATCGTGAAGCCTTCCCGTTCATGACCTGGAAAGAAGGTCTGGTCGGTGGCGTTCCGGCTCGCGTGTTCCGGATTTCCTTCACCGGTGAGCTTTCCTACGAAGTGAACATCCAGGCCGACTACGCCATGGGTGTTCTGGAAAAAATCGCCGAGGCGGGCAAGAAATACAACCTGACCCCGTACGGCACCGAAACCATGCACGTACTGCGGGCCGAGAAGGGCTTCATCATCGTCGGCCAGGATACCGACGGCTCGATGACCCCGGACGACCTGAACATGGGCTGGTGTGTCGGTCGCACCAAACCGTTCTCGTGGATCGGCCAGCGTGGCATGAGCCGTGAAGACTGCGTGCGTGAAGATCGCAAGCAACTGGTCGGCCTCAAGCCGGTCGATCCGAACAAGTGGCTGCCGGAAGGTGCGCAACTGGTATTCGATCCGAAGCAGTCGATCCCGATGACCATGGTTGGTCACGTGACCTCGAGCTACGCGGCGAACTCGCTGGGTTACTCGTTCGCCATGGGCGTGGTCAAGGGTGGTCTCAAGCGCATGGGCGAACGTGTGTTCTCGCCCCAGGCGGATGGCAGCGTGATCGAGGCGGAAATCGTTTCCTCGGTGTTCTTCGATCCGAAGGGTGACCGGCAGAACGTGGAGTAAGCCTACAGGCTCGCTCCACGGTTCTGACCTGTAGGAGCGCGCTTGCCCGCGATTGCGGTGTGTCAATCGCCATTGATGTAGCTGATTCAACGCATCGCGGGCAAGCGCGCTCCTACAGTGAGGCGCTCCGGCAACACAACAGAATTCAAAACAGGTGCTCTATGACCACAGCCAACGTTTACCAACAGCGGCCAACGACCGACGCCAAAGTCGAGTCGCCTCTGTTTCACGCCGATCTGAAAAGCCTGGTCGGCAAGGGCCGCACCAATCCGGGTGTGGTGCTGCGCGAGAAAAAACTGCTGGGCCACCTGACCATTCGTGGCGATGCCCATGATCCGGCGTTTGCTGCCGGTGTTCACAAGGCGCTGGGCATGGAACTGCCTGCCGCGCTGACGCTGGTCTCCAGCGGCGACAGTTCGATCCAGTGGATGGGGCCGGACGAGTGGCTGCTGATCCTCCCGACCGGCGAAGAATTCGCCGTCGAGCAGAAGCTGCGTGAAGCGCTGGCCGGCCTGCACATCCAGGTGGTCAACGTGTCCGGCGGCCAGTCGATTCTGGAACTGACCGGCCCGAACGTGCGCGACGTGCTGATGAAATCCACCAGCTACGACGTACACCCAAGCAACTTCCCGGTGGGCAAGGCCGTCGGCACCGTGTTCGCCAAGTCGCAACTGGTGATCCGCCGTACCGGTGAAGAAACCTGGGAACTGCTGATCCGCCGCAGCTTCGCCGATTACTGGTGGTTGTGGCTGCAGGATGCCAGCGCCGAGTACGGCCTCGGGATCGCAGCCTGATTCGGGGCGAACCCGTCACACCTGTGGGAGCGAGCTTGCTCGCGAAGGCGGTATTACAGACACCAGAGATCCGGAGTTTGTATTACCGCCTTCGCGGGCAAGCCCGCTCCCACAGGGAATCTGCATTTTTCTGCAGAAATTGATTGAACAGGAGCAACACCCCATGAGCCGCGCCCCCGATACCTGGATTCTGACCGCCGACTGCCCCAGCGTGCTGGGCACGGTGGATGCGGTGACGCGGTTTCTGTTCGAGCAGGGCTGCTATGTCACCGAGCACCACTCGTTCGATGACCGGCTCTCCAGCCGCTTTTTCATTCGTGTCGAATTCCGTCAGCCCGATGGCTTCGACGAGGCCTCGTTCCGCGCAGGCCTGACCGAGCGTGCCGAAAGCTTTGGCATGAACTTCGAGCTGACAGCGCCGAACTATCGGCCAAAAGTGGTCATCATGGTCTCCAAGGCGGATCACTGCCTGAACGACCTTCTGTACCGTCAGCGCATCAACCAACTGGCCATGGACGTGGTCGCAGTGGTGTCCAACCACCCCGATCTCGAACCGCTGGCTCGCTGGCACGAAATTCCCTACTACCATTTCCCCCTCGACCCCAACGACAAGCCGGCGCAGGAAGCGAAGGTGTGGAGCGTGATCGAGGAGTCCGGTGCCGAGCTTGTGGTGCTTGCCCGTTACATGCAGGTGCTGTCGCCGGAGCTGTGCCGCAAGCTCGATGGCAAGGCGATCAACATTCATCACTCGCTGCTGCCGGGCTTCAAGGGTGCCAAGCCGTACCACCAGGCCTACAACAAGGGCGTGAAGCTGGTCGGCGCAACGGCGCATTACATCAACAACGATCTGGATGAAGGCCCGATCATCGCCCAGGGCGTCGAGGTGGTGGACCACAGTCACTACCCCGAGGACCTGATCGCCAAAGGCCGCGACATCGAAGGCCTGACGCTGGCGCGAGCGGTGGGGTATCACATTGAACGGCGGGTGTTCCTCAACGCCAACAGGACTGTCGTCCTGTGACCTGTAGGAGCGCGCTTGCCCGCGACGGCGGTGCGTCATACGACTCCGCGCCGGCTGACACACCGCTGTCGCGGGCAAGCGCGCTCCTACAGGGTGCGACTAACGTATTCGAAATCCAGAGCAACCAATGCGTTGCAGCAACACCAAGCAACGCATTTCTCCGCTACACAGCTGTATCCATAAAAACAATTCAGCGAGGTGAAAAGCATGTCTGGTAATCGTGGTGTGGTGTATCTCGGCGCAGGCAAAGTCGAAGTACAAAAGATCGACTATCCAAAAATGCAGGACCCACGCGGTCGCAAGATCGAGCATGGCGTCATCCTGCGCGTGGTATCCACCAACATCTGTGGCTCGGACCAACACATGGTGCGCGGCCGCACCACTGCCCAGGTCGGCCTGGTGCTCGGTCACGAGATCACCGGTGAAGTGATCGAAATGGGTTCCGGCGTCGAGAACCTGAAAATCGGTGACCTGGTTTCCGTTCCCTTCAACGTCGCATGCGGCCTGTGCCGTTCATGCAAAGAGCAACACACAGGCGTCTGCCTGACCGTCAACCCGGCTCGCGCTGGTGGTGCCTACGGCTACGTGGACATGGGTGACTGGGTCGGTGGCCAGGCCGAATACGTGCTGGTCCCTTACGCTGACTTCAACCTGCTCAAGCTGCCGGATCGCGACCGCGCGATGGAAAAGATCCGCGACCTGACCTGCCTCTCCGACATCCTGCCGACCGGTTACCACGGTGCCGTGACTGCAGGCGTTGGCCCGGGCAGCTCGGTGTACGTCGCAGGTGCCGGTCCTGTCGGCCTGGCGGCCGCTGCTTCGGCTCGCCTGCTGGGCGCGGCCGTGGTGATTGTGGGTGACGTCAACCCTGTGCGCCTGGCCCACGCCAAGGCTCAGGGCTTCGAAATCGCCGACCTGTCCAAGGACACTCCGCTGCACGAACAGATCGCAGCCTTGCTGGGCGAGCCCGAAGTGGACTGCGCCGTTGACGCCGTGGGCTTCGAAGCCCGTGGTCATGGCCATGCAGGCGTGAAGGCCGAAGCACCGGCTACCGTGCTCAACTCGCTGATGGGCGTGGTTCGCGTGGCAGGCAAGATCGGTATTCCTGGCCTGTACGTGACCGAAGATCCGGGCGCTGTTGACGCTGCCGCGAAAATGGGCAGCCTGAGCATTCGTTTCGGCCTGGGCTGGGCGAAATCCCACAGCTTCCACACCGGCCAAACACCTGTGATGAAGTACAACCGCCAACTGATGCAAGCCATCATGTGGGACCGCATCAATATTGCCGACGTCGTAGGCGTGGAAGTCATCAGCCTCGACGACGCGCCACGCGGTTACGGCGAGTTCGACGCAGGCGTACCGAAGAAATTCGTGATCGACCCGCACAAGACCTTCAGCGCGGCATAAATCAACACAGCGTCAAAGAAACCGGGGCCTGAGTGCCCCGGTTTTTTATGGGCGTTATCCGGGAAACACCACAGGAACTAATCTTCAAGGCACGGTCAAACAGGCGTTGACCCGGCCCTGCCGGTTTGTGCACATACAAGGTGATTGTGATGACTGTCTCGATGAAAAACACGCGCGGTGCTGTGCTGGCGACGTTGATGGCGCTGGCGGCGACGCCGGTCTTCGCGTTCAACCTGAACGATGCGGCGAACGCTGTTTCCGGCGCCACGGGCGGGCAGCAGAAGGCTACTGCGGCGCCTGAGGCTGCTGGCTTGCTCAACACGCTGGGTACGCAATTGAATGTCACGCCGCAACAGGCAGTCGGCGGTACGGGCGCGTTGCTGGGGTTGGCGAAAAACAAGCTGGCCGGTAATGACTATTCGCAGTTGAGCCAGGCGGTGCCGGGCCTGGATCAGTTGTCAGGCACCTCGGCGCTTGGCAGCCTGGGTGGTCTGGGCGGCATGCTGGGCGGTTCCGGCGGCAACAATTCGGCGATCAACAGCGCGCTGGGCAACGTCCAGAGCATGGGTGACGTGAACAAGGCGTTCAGCGCACTGGGCATGGACAGTGGCATGGTCGGGCAATTTGTGCCGGTGATCCTGCAGTACCTGGGGCAGCAGGGCGCCAGTGGTTCGGCGTTGCAGGCGCTGAGTGGCGTTTGGGGCGCGAAGTGATCTTGTAGGAGCGCGCTTGCCCGCGACGGCAGTGTGTCAGGCAACCCGTGATGGGCCGGCATGACGCTGTCGCGGGCAAGCGCGCTCCTACAGGGGCGGTGTCAGGCTTCTGCGCGCAGGGTCTGGATGCGGGCGTTCTTCTCGGCCCACAGCCGGTTGACCCAGTCCTGTACATACTCGCGAAACACCGGATCATTCTCGTAATCGCCCTGCCACAGCGCGGGGTCGAGTTCGCGGGTCTTGATGTCGATGATGACGCGCGGCACCTGGCCTGAAATCAGGTCCCAGAATCCTGGAATCCTCTGCTGCGGATACACCACGGTGACGTCGAGCACGGCATCGAGTTGTTCACCCATCGCCGCCAGTACAAAAGCCACGCCGCCGGCCTTGGGCCGCAACAGGTGGCTGTAGGGCGAATCCTGCTCGACTTTCTTGGCCTCGGTGAACCGGGTGCCTTCCAGATAATTCACCACGGTCACCGGCTGGCGCTTGAACAGCTCGCAGGCCTCTTTGGTGATTTCCAGATCCTTGCCCTTGAGTTCCGGGTTCTTGGCCAGGAACGCCTTGGTGTAGCGCTTCATGAACGGATAATCCAGCGCCCACCAGGCCAGCCCCAGAAACGGCACCCAGATCAGTTCCTTCTTGAGGAAAAACTTGAAGAACGGCGTGCGGCGGTTGAGCGTCTGCACCAGCGCCGGGATGTCCACCCAGGATTGATGATTGCTCACTACCAGATAAGACGTGTCGCCACGCAGGCCATCCGCGCCGCGGATTTCCCAGCGGGTGGGCAGGCACAGCTTGAAGATCAGCTTGTTGATCTCGCTCCAGGTCTCGGCGATCCACATCACCGCGTGGGAGCAGCGGTCACGCAGTTCGCTCTGGAACACCAGCTTGAGCAGCGCGAAGACCATCAGCGGGCCGAACAGCACCAGGGTGTTGAGCAGCAACAGTAGCGTGACGGCAATTCCGGTGAGCAGGTGACGCATATATCACTCGTGGTCATGAGAAGGGCGGGCAATGATAAGCAGGTCTTTCGTTACAACCAAATCCGACTGTCGCTGACAAATGTTTCACCCGGTTACATGTAGCCTGATGATCTGCATTAGTGACCGAACGATGCGCAAAGTTGCGGTCTAAAATCGGGCCTGTGCAACGTCCATCCATAACGAGGAACCTGTCACGTGAAATCCCTTCTGGCGCTTCTGTCTCTGCTGGCGTTGCCTGTGATGGCCGCCGAACCGACGCTGTATGGCCGCTACGAATACATTCAGGTTTCCGAGTTTGGCGAAACCTTCAAGGCCAAGATGGACACCGGCGCACTCACCGCGTCCTTGTCGGCCAAGGATATCGAGCTGTTCAAGCGTGATGGCGATGACTGGGTCCGCTTCCGTCTGGCGACCAAGGATGCCGACAGCAAGGTCTACGAGCACAAGGTGTCGCGTATCAGCCGGATCAAGGGGCGCGCCGATGGGGAAGACGAAGACGAGCCGGTAGACCCGACCAAGCGTCCGGTGGTGGATCTGGAACTGTGCCTGGGCAACGAGAAGCGCACCGTCGAGGTCAACCTGGTGGACCGCAGCCACTTCAACTATCCGCTGCTGATCGGCGCCAAGGCCCTGCGCGAGTTCGGCGCGGCGGTTAACCCTGCGCGCCGCTACACCGCCGACAAGCCCGACTGTTAAAGGATTGGGCCTACCGCGTCCCGTAGCAGCACGGCTTGCCGGCGGGAGCGGTGTATCAGGCAACTCATCTGTGACTGACACACCGCCCCCGCCGGCAAGCCGTGCTGCTACGGGTTCCGGGTGTGCCGAAGATTCGGTGTTCAGGCCGGCGGTTGCGTTTCCAGCATCGACGGACGTTCGCTGACTTCGCGATACCAGCTCGCCAGCCGTGGATAGCTGCTGCGCCAGCCCAGGTTGGGTTGGCGGAAGTCCAGATAGCCCAGGGCGCAGGCGACGCTGATCGAGGCGATGTCGAAATTGGAGCTCAATTCGGTCACCGCTTCGGCTTCGAAATAGGCCAGGGAGCGGGCAATCTTCTCGCCCTGGCTGTCCATCCACTCGCCCCAGCGCTTTTCTTCCGGGCGCAGGAAGGTCTCATAACGCATCAGCAGGGCCGCATCGAGCACCGCGTCGGCCAGCGATGCCAGGGTCAGGCGTCTCCAGCGGGCGGAGCCGTCATGGGGAATCAGCGGGTTGCCAACGTGCTGGTGATCCAGGTAGTCGAGAATGACCCGGCTGTCGTGGATCACGTTGTTGTCGGCCAGGCACAGTGCCGGAATCTTGCCGCAGGGGTTTTCGTGGCACACCGCCGCGTCGGGGGCAACCGGGGTGACGGTGACCGGCTTGAGTTCGACCCGTGCGGTCTGTCCTGTTTCGTGTAGCAGAACCAGCACCTTGCGCGCGAATGGCGAAGCGGTGTTGTAATACAGCGTCATGCTAGGGGCAGACATGGACATTCCTCTGGACGGACTGGCCCCTAGACTAGTCAGCGGCGCAATGCCCTGCAACATCGCTCGATGCAATCTGCACTGCCGCTTGCCTCAAGCCTGGCGCCGAACCATCAACCCCTTGATGCTCAGCCACGCCGGGATGCCCATGCCGATCCACGACAGCACGTCCCAGCCGTCATCGCCCAGCAACGCGGCGAACAGACCCACGGCCATCAACAGCGCAATCCAGGTCGGCTTGGCGAAGGTTTTCCAGAACCCGGAGTGCTTCTTGTGTCGGGTCATGCCGCCTCCGCCGTCTGTGCAATCTTCACGGTGGCGGCCGCCTTGCGCCGCACCACCCACAGGTAGACGCCGCTGCCCAGCACGATAATGGTCAGCACATCCAGCACGCCCCACAGGATCTTCATCGGCATGCCGCCGTAGTCACCGAAGTGCAGGGGTTGCGAGAGCAGCAGCGCATCCATGTACCACGGGCTGCTGACGATGGCGGTGACTTTCAGGTCGGTGGCGTCGATCAGCACCGGTGTCAGCAGGTGGGATGTCAGGTGGGTATCGCCTTTCATGAACACGGCGTAATGGTGTTCGCTGGAAAAGCGCGAACCGGGGAAGGCAATGAACGAGGGCTCGGCGCCCGGCACCGTGGCCTGCGCGATGTCCAGCAGGCGCGATGCGGGCGCGCGTTCGGTCAGCGGCGGAGCGTCCTTGTAGGTGGCGACCACCGCCGCCAGCGAATCATTGCGCCACTGGGCGATCACCAGGTCCGCGCAGGCGTTGAGCACGCCGGTAAGGCCGACCACGAAGGCCCAGGTCAGCGTGACGACGCCGATCAGGTTGTGCAGGTCGAGCCAGCGCACGCGGTTCGATTTGTTCGGCCGCACGGTGGCGAAATCCAGCCGGCGCATGAAGGGCGAATACAGCACCACCCCGGAAACAATCGCTAATACAAAAAGCAGCCCCATGAAGGCCAGAAGCAGCTTTCCGGGCAGGCCTGCGTACATGTCCACGTGCAGACGCAGCATGACCATCATGAAGCCGCCGTTGGCCGAGGGCGTTTCAACCGCCTCTCCGGTGCGCTGGTCAAGCATGAAGGTGTGGGTGTCGTTGGGGTCACCGCCGGCGGTCTTGCCCATGAACGCGTAGACGCCGTTGGCTTCGTCTTCATCCCAGCCAAAGTATTGCACCACCTCGCCAGGGCGATGGGCTTCGGCGGCCTTGACCAGCTGTTGAAGGTCCATGCGCGGCGTGTTTGCGGGCATTTCCTTGAGTTCCGGGGCGTCCCCGAGCATGTGCTCGATTTCGTGATGGAACACCAGCGGCAAGCCGGTGATGCACAGCATCAACAGGAACACCGTGCAGATCAGGCTGCTCCAGGTGTGGATGAACGACCAGCGGCGAATGGTTTGGCTTTTCATGGTGCGAGGTACCGGTGAGCGAAAGCAAAAAGGGCCGCTGTTGCGAGCGGCCCTTGTTTTCAGCACTGGGAGTTTAAACGATTACCATTTGTAGTTCACGCTGGCGAGCACGTTGCGGCGATCCCCGAAGTAGCAATAGAAGCCGTCGCAGGTGGACAGGTATTCCTTGTCGAACACGTTGTTGGCGTTGACCGCAACGGTGACGCCCTTGAGCGAGCTGTTCATGCGGCCCAAGTCGTAATGAACTGCTGCGTCATAGACGGTGTAGGCGGGGCTGTGTCCATCGTCCTTGTCACGCACGAAACCCAGGCTGCCAATCGCGACGTTGTCGGTCTCGCCGATGTAACGCGCGCCGAAGCCCAGGCCGAAGCCATCGAGCAGGCCGGTGTGGAAGGTGTAGTCAGCCCAGACCGAGGCTGCGTTTTCCGGCGTCAGCGGCAGCGGACGGTTTTTGTCCAGCGGGTCGGTGACCTTGGTCATCTTGCTGTTGGCGTAGGTGTACGACGCGGTGACTTTCAGCTCTTCGGTGACGTTGCCCACCGCTTCCAGCTCAAAGCCGCGAACCTTGGCTTCGCCCAACGGGCGTGAAGTGCCGAAGGTGTCACTGAGCACGATGTCGCGGCGGGTCAGCTCGTATGCGGCAGCGGAGAACAGCAGATTGGTGCCTGGCGGCTGGTATTTGATGCCTGCTTCATACTGCTTGCCGGTACCGGGCTTGAACGCGTTGCTCTGGCCGCTCTGAACGTCTGCAGCGCCGCCTTGCTCGGCCTGGAACGACTCGGCATAGGAAATGTACGGCGTGAAGCCGGAATCGAACACATAGCTCAGCGCGGCGTTGCCGGTGAAGGCGCTGTCGGTGCGCTCGTCGCGGTCGTCGGCCAGGTTGTAGAAGCGCGTCTTGGTCTTGAGCAGGTCCTGGCGGCCGCCCAGTGTCAGGCGCCATTGATCCCGCTCCATCTGGTCCTGGATGTAGGCACCGAAGTTGTCGGTCTTCTGGTTGTAGTTCTGGAACGCGAAATAGTTGACGTTGCTGAAGTCCAGACCGTACGGGTGGGTGATGATGTTGCCGTCGGGCGCCGAGCCGAACAGCCATTTGTAGTTGTGGTTGACGCGCTGATAGTCAGCACCCAGCAACAGTTTGTGCTTGATCACGCCGGTGTCGAAGTTGGCTTCGAAGTTGTTGTCGAACGCGAACTGGCTGATGTCCTCGTTGACCACGTTTGCGCCACGGGAAAGGGTCCCGTCGTCAGCAACGGCGAAGGCACTGCCGCCCGAAGTAATGGTCTGGAACGACAGGTCGCTCTTGGTGTAGCGCAGGTTCTGCCGGAACTGCCAGACATCGTTGATTCGATGCTCGAAGGCGTAGCCCAGCGAGTAATAGGTCCTGTCGTAGAATTCCCAGTCCGGATCGCCCAGGTTCTCGTGAGCACCGACCTTGCCCGCCGGCGTGGACAGGCGAGTGCCCTGCAACGGCAGGAACTGGCTCGTTGCGCCCGTATCGTCACGGGTGAACATGCTGAGGAACGTCAGCTTGGTGTCCGGATCGATGTTCCAGGTCAGGCTGGGAGCGATGTTGTAGCGCTTGTCGTCGATGTGATCGACAGTGGTGCCGCTGTCACGGACCACGCCACTGACGCGGTATTCGAAATTGTCGGCGTCATCGATCTTGCCGGTGCTGTCGAAGCTGATCTGCTTGCGGTTGTAGCTGCCCACCTGGACCTGCACTTCGTGGCTGGCTTCGGCCTGTGGACGTCGGCTGACCATGTCCACCAAGCCGCCCGGTGGCGTCTGGCCGTAAACCGAGGAAGCAGGGCCGCGCAGTACGGCGACGCGCTCCAGGTCCCAGGTTTCCATCTTCGGCATCACGTAGGCGCCTTTGGGCAGCGGCAGGCCGTCGAGGAATTGCGTTGGCTCGAAGCCGCGGATCTTCAGCCATTCGGCGCGGCTGTCGCTACCGTAGCTGCTGGCGACGACCCCGGGCATGTAACGAACGGCGTCGTCCAGGTTCTGTACTGCGCGATCCTGCATTTGCTCGCGGGTGGCCACGGAAATCGAGCGCGGTGCTTCGGCCAGCGCGGTGTCGGTCTTGGTGCCCGCTGCGGTACGACCTGCGGCATAACCCTCGGCCGGCCCCCACGCACTTTCAATGTTGTCCTGGCGCGCCTGAATGCTGGTCTCCGGCAGTGCCATCACACCTTCGGGCGCCGGAACCAGGCCGTATGTGCCTGCTGTGGTCTGGCTCAGTTGCAGCCCGGTGCCGCGCAGTGCCTGGGCCATTGCGCCCGGTGCGTCGAACTGCCCCTGAACCGGCGCCGACGTACGGCCAGCGGCCAGTGCCGGGTCCAGCGACAGCGCGATGCCAGCCTGGCTTGCGATCTGGGTCAGGGTGGTGGACAGCGGCGCCGCCGGCAGGTTGTAGGCGCGAACGCTGGAAGCCTGGGAGGCTGCCAGGACCTGCGAGCTGGCCAGCGGTGCGGCGAGTGCGACGGCGACGGCCAGCAGGCTCGGTCGCAGAAGGGTTTGAAGCGTGCGGGACATGGGCGGGCTCCTGAGTGGATAGTGTTCTCAATGCCTATGTGCCGGACGAGATTTGAAAAGTGATAGGGCCTAATCGAAAATAATTTAGATTTACAATTTAAGAATCTACCCACCATCCCGTAGCAGCACGGCTTGCCGGCGGGGGCGGTGTGTCAGGCAAAACATGTGTGGCTGATACACCGCCCCCGCCGGCAAGCCGTGCTGCTACAGAAGTGGCTTAAAGCTTGTGGGTTTGCTTCACGTCGCTGGCAATCACCGTGACCCACCAATGGGTGCGCTGCTCGATGGCCACCGGCAGCGTCGGCATCAAAGCCTTGAGGGCGAGGTCAGTATCGTTGAGCGGAAAACTGCCGGTGATGCGCAAGTCGGCAACGTCCGAAGCGACCCCAAGATAGCCGGAGCGATAACGGCCAAGCTCCGCGATCACATCCTTGAGCGCCGCGTTGTCGACCACCAGCATCCCGCGGGTCCAGGCGTCGGCGCCGGGATCGAGTGCCAGCATCGGCCCCAGGCTGTGACGCTGGATCAGCATCTGCTGGCCTTCATGCAGGATCATTTCGTTGCCGGCCGCCTGCGGGTGAGCCGCCACCGCCGATTGCAACACGCTCAACAGCGTCCCGTCGTCCCTTCGCTTGACCAGAAATTTCGTACCCAATGCGCGCATCTGTCCTTCATCGGTTTCAACGATGAAAGGGCGCGGGTCGTCGTGGCTGCCGGTTTCGACGAAGATTTCGCCTTCCTGAAGGATGATCCGACGTTGTTTGTCATCGAATCGCACATCCAGCGCGCTGTGGGTATTAAGGCGGACCAGGGTGTTGTCCGACAGGCGAATGGTGCGTTGCTCGCCAGTGGCGGTGCGTTGGTCCGCCAGCCAGTAGCTGACGGGCAGGTAGCGTTCCCCCGCGAGCAGCGTCAGGCCTAGCGCCACGGCGAAACCGGCGACGCCGCGCCCGAGCTTGCGCATCTGCCGGCCTACGCCATCGCGCGAACGCAGCAACGCCGAACGGGCGGGGCCGGTGGTGCCCACGAAACGCTGGTCGACCATGCCCAACTGCAACCAGGCGCGTGCGTGCTCTTCGCTGGCGGCGTACCATTTGGCAAACTCTTCGCGGTCAGTGTCGCTGCCTTGGCCGCAATCCAGGCACAACTGCCAGGCGATGGCGGCATCCAGTACCTGCGATGAAACCGGACGTGTGCTGATGCTCATGTCGGCTCGCCGTACAGCGCGATGTAGCACTGGCGCATGCCCTGGGCCAGGTACTGGCGCACGCGGGGCACGGACACGCCGATCTTCTCGGCGATTTCGCCGTGGCTCAGGCCGTCGAGACGGTTATAAAGGAAGGCTGCCCGTGCCTTGCTCGACAGTTTGCCGAGCATCCGGTCGATGGCCTTCAGGTCTTCGATAATGAGTTGCTGTTCTTCGAGCGAAGGTTGTTCGGCCTCCGGGATCAGCATCAATTCGTTGAGGTAGGCCTGTTCCAGTGCGGCGCGGCGGAAATAGTCGAACAACAGACCCTTGGCCACCTGAACCAGAAACGCCCGGGGTTCGCGCGGCTCGGCCAGTTGATCCCGCCCCAGCAGACGAACGAAGGTGTCCTGGCTCAAGTCCTCGGCGCGATGAGGACAGGCGACGTTGCGGCGTAGCCATGCGAGCAACCAGCTGCGATGGTCGCGATAGAGCGTTCCGACAAGCTGTTGCTGATGACTTTGAATGGACGACACGTACGCACCGAAGAGAACAAAGTAATTAACGAGAATTATTCGCGATTGTGTCAGAGCGTTCAAATGCTGGCAATTGGTCGTTACAGGAAGTTGCTGAACGGTTACTCAAGGAAATATTGGCCCCGTAGCAGCACGGCTTGCCGGCGGGGCGGTGTGTCAGTCAACCCATCATTGGCTGACACACCGCCCCCGCCGGCAAGCCGTGCTGCTACGAACAGCGGATTAATCGATGTGGCTCAGAACGAATGCGACTGCTGCCGGCGGCGCCATTTGCCCAAGGCTTGCTCCAGTTGCAGCGGGCTGTCCATGTCCTGGCGCCTGGCATGGCTGAACAGGATCAGCGCCAGTTCTGCGGTCACCAAGGCATCGGCGCTGGCGTTGTGGCGCTCGCCGGCGTGCAGGCCGAAGAATGCGGTCCAGTCATCCAGCCCCGCCTGCCGCAGGCAGGCTTGCGGGAAGAGCAGCGGGGCGATCTCGGCCACGTCGAGAAACGGGTGTTGCAGGCGATAACCCAGGCTTTCCTTCAAGGCACGCCCCAGCATGTGCTGATCGAACGGCGCATGAAACGCCAGCAGCGGGCTGTCCCCGACGAACTCCATGAAATCCAGCAAGGCCTCCACCGGCTCGCTGCCTGCGGCAATCGCGCTGGGGCCCAGGCCGTGGATCAGCACGCTGGGGCCGAGTTTGTGGTCGGGCCGTGAGAGGGTGCGTTCGAACTGCTGCCCCAGATCGATGGCGCCGTCCTCGATGACCACGGCGCCGATGGACAGCACCTGGTCGCGGTTCATGTTCAGGCCACTTGTTTCAAGGTCCAGCATCACCCAGCGTTGCTGGCGCAACGGATGCCCGCCCAAGGCGCTCGCGCGGGGCAACTGGCTCAGGCGCAGCAGTTGCTCGGCGGTGAGGTCCGCGCCCTTGGCGGGTCGGTTGGGCTTGAGCCATTGAAACAGGTTCATGATCGGGTCGCTTAAAGTTGATAACGCAGGGTCAGGCTGGTCTGCAGGCGCTGCGCCTGACGGAACGATTCACGCAGGATCCGGCGGTCCAGATGGTTGAGCACGTCCGGGTCGATACGGTTGGAGTAGGGCAGGTTCTGACGGCTCTGCTGCTGGTGCTGCTGCATGCGCGTCTGCTGGATGAAGTGATAGGCCTCCTCATAGGCTGCGCCGTCCAGCCGGTCGATGACTTCTTTGGCCACCAGTTGGCGCAACCGTTCAAGGGTGTTGTTGGCGGTCACGCCGTTGGCCAGCGCCAGCAGGCGGGCGCCATCGACAAAGGGCGTCAGGCCCTGGGTCTTGAGGTCCAGGGTGTCTTTCTCGCTGCCCTTGCGTGCCACCACGAAATCCTTGAAGCGCCCTACCGGCGGACGCTGGCGCAAGGCGTTGTCGGCCATCATGCGCTGGAACAGCCGGTTGTCGGCGACCTGCGCCAGAATGCTCTGGCGCAATTGTTCGCCACCGCTCTCGTCGCCCCAGACCACTCGCAGGTCGAAATAGATGCTCGACGACAGCAGGTTCTCCGGCGTCGCCTCACGAATGAACGCACTGAAGCGTCGCGCCCACTCCAGGCGCGACAGGCACAGTTCGGGGTTGCTGGCCATGATCCCACCCTTGCACAGGGTAAAGCCGCATTGGGCCAGGCTCTGGTTGATGCGCTCGGCGATGGGCAGCAGCTTGCCGCGAATCTCGGCGGCTTCGGCAGCATCCTTGGCTTCGAACAGGATGCCGTTGTCCTGATCGGTGTGCAGCGTCTGTTCGCGGCGGCCTTCGCTGCCGAAGCACAGCCAGCTGAACGGGATGCCGGGGTCGCCTTTCTCTTGCAGCGTCAGCTCGATCACCCGGCAAACCATGTGGTCGTTGAGCAGGGTGATGATGTGGGTGATCTGCGTCGATGAGGCGCCGTGGGCAAGCATGCGGTCCACCAGTTGCACGATGTCGCCGCGCAGGTTGCTCAGGGATTCGATGCGCGGCGCGTTGCGGATGGTCCGGGCCAGGTGCACCAGATCCACCCGTTGCAGGGAAAACAGGTCGCGCTCGGACACCACGCCGCACAGGCGCTGATCCTCCACCAGGCATACGTGAGCGATGTGCCGCTCGGTCATGGCGATCGCTGCATCGAACGCGCTGGCGTCGGGGCTCAGGTAAAACGGCGCCTGGATCATGCTGCGTTCGATGGGCTGGCCGAAGTCGGCGTTGACGTCCGCCACCACCTGGCGCAGGTCGCGCAAGGTGAAGATGCCCAGTGGCGCCTTCGCCTCGTCGACGATCACGATGCTGCCGACCTGTTGCTCGTCCATCTGCCGCACGGCCTCGCGCAGCGGTGTCTGGGGCGAGCAGGTCACGGGGTGACGCATGGCCAGTTCGCCCAGTCGCGTATTCAACGAATATTGCGTGCCGAGTGTAAGCGCAGCCTTCTGCTTGACCTGTTGGTTCACCTGTTCCAGCAGGCTGCTGACGCCGCGCAGGGCGAAATCGCGAAAGGTGCTGGAGAGGGCGAACAGCTTGATGAACGCCTGCTTGTTCAGTTGCAGGCAAAAGGTGTCTTCGGCCGCCAGATGCTCGGTGCGGGTGGCGCGTTCGCCCAGCAGTGCGGCAAGGGGGAAACACTCGCCGGTGGTGATTTCAAAGGTGGTTTCGGTGCCGCCCTTGGCCGTATGCGGGCGTTCGCCCACGACGCGGCCCTGTTTGACGATATAAAAGTGCTCTACTGGCCCATCGCCAGGCTTGATGATGCTCTCATGCGTAGCGTAGAAACGTAGCTGGCACTGTTCAACCAGATAGGCCAGATGGGCGTTCTCCATCTGATTGAATGGCGGGAATTTTTGCAGAAATTGCATCGTGCCGTGAATGTTCTGCAACACGGCTGTCTTGCCTGCCTGGGTAAAAGCGTCGGCTTTGCTCATGACCGGTACCACTTGTTTTTATAGCGCCATGGTCGACCGCTTATCGGGCAGTGCCCATTGGACGTAAGTCTTAGGTGATGGAAAGTCGTTGGAGTGCTTCGCTTAACCTCGACGAAGGCCGTCCTGGCCTGGCATGACGCCGACGTAGTGTGCAGCGCACGCATTGTGTTTGCGCTGTCGGAATGAGAGTCGACAGGAAGATGAGACGGGTATGTTCGATCACGACATTTTGAGTGATGAAGAGCGCGATGCCCTCAATGAGGTCATGCTGGCGCCGCAGTCGCAATCACCACAACGGGTGCTGATCGTCGACGATGACAAGGATGCGCGGGAAATACTGGCCGAAATCCTCAGTCTCAACGACATCAGCTGCATCACCGCAGCCGGCGGCACCAGCGCGATGCATCTGCTGGAAACCCGACCGTCAATTGCCTTGCTGATCACCGATCTGCGCATGGCGCCGTGCGACGGGCTGGACCTGATTCGCCGGGTGCGCGACTCCGATCGCGCCGCGCTGCCGATCATCATCGTTTCAGGCGACGCCCATGTGCGCGATGCCATTGATGCGATGCACCTGAGCGTGCTGGATTTCCTGCTCAAGCCGATCAATACCAAGCAGCTGGTGCGGTTGGTGAGGCGGGAATTGGGGATGAGCTGAACGCAGCACCCTGTAGGATCGCGCTTGCCCGCGACGGCTATCAACCTGTGCCGCATGGGTTGGCTGATACGACGCCGTCGCGGGCAAGCGCGCTCCTACAGTGATTGGAAAGCGCCAATAAAAAAGGCGGTGCGTCCCGAGACGCACCGCCTTTTTGTTTTCCCGGCCGGTTTACAGGCCGTTCTTCGCCTTGAACTCACGACGGCGGCGGTGCAGCACCGGCTCCGTGTAGCCGTTTGGCTGTTTGGTGCCCTCGATCACCAGTTCGACCGCCGCCTGGAAGGCGATGTTGCTGTCGAAGTCCGGCGCCAGCGGGCGATACAGCGAGTCGCTGGCGTTCTGACGATCCACCACCGGCGCCATGCGCTTGAGGCTTTCCATCACTTGCTGCTCGTTGACCACGCCGTGACGCAGCCAGTTGGCGATGTGCTGGCTGGAAATACGCAGCGTGGCGCGGTCTTCCATCAGGCCGACATCGTTGATGTCCGGCACTTTCGAGCAACCCACGCCCTGGTCGATCCAGCGCACCACGTAACCGAGGATGCCCTGGGAATTGTTGTCCAGTTCGTTCTGGATCTCTTCAGGCGTCCAGTTGGTGTTCGGCGCCAGCGGGATGGTCAGGATGTCATCGACCGAAGCCGGCGCACGCTGGGCCAATTCGGCCTGGCGGGCAAACACGTCGACCTTGTGGTAATGCAGCGCGTGCAGCGCCGCTGCGGTCGGCGACGGCACCCAGGCGGTGTTGGCACCGGCCAGCGGGTGGGCGATCTTCTGTTCCAGCATCGCGGCCATCAGGTCCGGCATGGCCCACATGCCTTTGCCGATCTGCGCACGACCCTGCAGGCCGCACTTGAGACCGATATCGACGTTGGAGTTTTCGTAGGCGCCGATCCACTTCTCGGCCTTCATCTGCGCCTTGCGCACCACGGGACCGGCTTCCATGGAGGTGTGGATTTCATCGCCGGTGCGGTCCAGAAAACCGGTGTTGATGAACACCACGCGCTCGCTGGCCGCCTTGATACAGGCCTTGAGGTTGACCGTGGTGCGGCGTTCCTCGTCCATGATCCCGACTTTCAGCGTGTTGCGCGGCAGGCTCAGCACGTCTTCGATGCGACCGAACAGCTCGTTGGTGAACGCCGCTTCTTCCGGGCCGTGCATCTTCGGCTTGACGATGTACAGCGAAGCCTTGCGGCTGTTGGCGCGCGAGGTATTGCCCTTGAGGTTGTGGATCGCCGCCAGGCTGGTCAGCAGGCCGTCGAGAATGCCTTCCGGCACTTCATTGCCCTGATTGTCGAGGATCGCGTCGATGGTCATCAGGTGACCGACGTTGCGCACGAACAGCAGCGAACGGCCGTGCAGCGTCACCGCTTCGCCTTTTGGCGAGGTGTATACGCGGTCCGGGTTCATGGTGCGGGTGAAGCTCGCGCCGCCCTTGGAGACTTCCTCGGACAGGTCGCCCTTCATCAGGCCCAGCCAGTTGCGGTAGACCACCACCTTGTCGTCGGCGTCTACGGCGGCGATGGAGTCTTCGCAGTCCATGATGGTGGTCAGCGCAGCTTCCATCAGCACGTCTTTCACACCCGCGGCGTCGGTCTGGCCGACGGGGCTTGTGGCGTCGATCTGAATCTCGAAGTGCAGGCCGTTGTGCTTGAGCAGGATGGCAGTCGGCGCCGAAGCGTCGCCCTGGAAGCCGATCAGTTGCGCGTCGTCACGCAGGCCGGTATTGCTGCCGCCTTTCAAGCCGACGATCAGCACGCCATCGACGATCTTGTAGCTGGTGGAATCGACGTGGGAGCCAGCAGCCAGTGGCGCGGCGTCGTCGAGGAAGGCGCGGGCGAAGGCGATGACCTTGTCACCGCGAACCTTGTTGTAGCCTTTGCCTTTTTCGGCGCCGCCTTCTTCGCTGATGGCATCGGTGCCGTACAGCGCGTCGTACAGCGAACCCCAGCGGGCGTTAGACGCGTTGAGGGCGAAACGGGCGTTCATCACCGGCACGACCAGTTGCGGGCCGGCCATGGTGGCGATTTCTTCATCGACGTTTTGCGTCGTCACGTGGAAGTCCGCTGCTTCTGGCAGCAGATAACCGATTTCCTGCAGGAAAGCCTTGTATGCCGAGGCGTCGTGGGCCTTGCCGGCATTGGACTGGTGCCAGGCGTCGATGCGCGCCTGCAAGTCATCACGTTTGGCGAGCAGGGCTTTGTTCTTCGGTGCCAGCTCGTGGATGAGCTTGTCGGCACCGGCCCAGAAGGCCTCGGCTTGAATGCCGGTTCCGGGAATGGCTTCGTTGTTCACGAAATCCAGCAGGACTTTGGCGACCTTAAGGCCACCGACTTGAACGTGTTCAGTCATTGCTTGCCTCACTCTGCTCAGCTATCTGCGCCTCGATCACGGGCACAATCTTGTTAAAGCCATCGACATCGCCACTCGCCCTTGCCAGAACATGCCATCGCTGGCGGCTGGGCCGGGGCTGCAATCCCTGAACACGAAGCGACGTGCACAGCAGGTTTCAATGAATGGCGATGCTGGGTCAGGCATCGTTACAACGTTTATGTAGTGAACGCGGCGGAATACTACATGATGAGTTGCGGTGTGAGAATCAGACTAAATATGTCACCAATCGACTGGATTTTCACAAATGGTCACACCGCAGTTACGGATGTTCTCAAAAAGTTCATGAATTGTTCCAGAGAATTCTGAAAATGGTACACAAAATGTTTCCGCAGGAAGCAGTCAGGCGACGTCGGGGAGCTTGCCTATACTTGCCCGACAGCCGCGCAGGCACGCCTTGCAGCCTGCGGACATGCACAAGAAGAGGATTCGACCGTGGACCATCTCATCGTCACTGTATTTGCCCCTGACAAACCGGGGCAGGTCGAACAGATCGCGGCAACCATTGCAAATCACGGTGGCAATTGGCTGGAAAGCCGCATGACTCACATGGCCGGGCAGTTCGCCGGGATTCTGCGCGTGGGCGTACCCGCCGAGGCCCATGAACAACTGCGTGATGCGCTGGAGGGGTTGTCGAAGCACGGCATTCGCGTGCAATTCGCGGAAATCGGCATCGAGACGTCGTGCAGCTGGAAGCCGATCAGCATGGAACTGGTGGGCAATGACCGGCCAGGGATCGTGCGGGATGTCACGCGGCTGTTGACCGAGCAGGGGGTGAACGTCGAGCAGTTGGTGACCAACGTCGAGCCTGCGCCGATGAGCAGCGAGCCGCTGTTCCGGGCCAATGCCACGCTGGGACTACCGCTGACGTTATCGCTGGATGTGTTGCAGAAGCGCCTGGAAACCCTGGCCGATGACTTGATGGTGGAGTTGAAGTTGCGGGCCGACGAGTGATCGCCGGCCCGGGGTTTCATGCACGGCGGCGGGTGGTCAGCCAGGCATCGACGCTGTAGATGATCAGGCCTGCCCAGATGAAACCGAAAGTCACCTTGGTTGCGGCCGGCATGTGTTCGCCGAACATCAGCACCGCCAGCGACAGCACAAGCGTCGGCGCGATGTACTGCAAGAAGCCCAGCGTCGCATAAGGCAGGTGCCGTGCAGCTGCGTTGAAACACACCAGTGGCACCAGGGTGACCGGGCCGGCAGCCGCCAGCCACAGTGCTTCGGTGGTGCTCCAGAACTCGGGCTGCGCGCTGTGGGCCATGGGATTGAACAGCAACCAGCCAATGGCCAGTGGCACCAGAATCCAGGTTTCCACCACCAGCCCCGGCAACGCCGCCACCGGCGCCTTTTTGCGGATCAGTCCGTAGAAGCCGAAGCTGAAGGCCAGTGCCAGCGAAATCCAAGGCAGGCTGCCGACCTGCCAGACCTGTTGCGCCACGCCCACCAACGCCAGTATCACCGCCGCCCATTGCAGCGGCCGCAGTCGTTCGCGCAGCAGGACCATACCCAGCATCACGTTGATCAGCGGGTTGATGAAGTAACCCAGGCTGGCCTCGACCATGTGATTATTGTTCACCGCCCAGACATAGATCAGCCAGTTGGCGGCGATCAATGAACCGCTGCCGGCCAGGATCGCCAGCCGTTGCGGGTTGTCCCGCAGCTCGCGCCACCAGCCGGGGTGTTTCCACACCAGCAGCAGAAGCGAGCCGGAAATCGCCGACCAGATGGCCCGGTTGACGATGATTTCCAGCGCCGGTACGGAAGAAAGCAGCTTGAAGTAGATCGGGAACAATCCCCAGATGATGTAGGCAGTCAGGCCCAGAATGTACCCGCGACGCGGGTTGGCAGCTTGCATGGGTGGTCCTTCGGCAAGCCGTGCTGCTACGGACCGCATCAATGCGGGGTCAAAACAGCTTCAACGGCTCCTCGTTCAGCGCGGCCAGTTGCTCGCGCAGCGCCAGTACCTGGTCGCCCCAATACCGTTCGGTGCCGAACCAGGAAAAACTGTGCGGGAACGCCGGGTCGTCCCAGCGGCGGGCCAGCCAGGCGCTGTAATGCATCAGGCGCAGCGCCCGCAGTGGCTCGATCAGCGCGAGCTCGCGCGGATTGAAATCGTGGAATTCGTTATAGCCATCCATCAATTCCGACAACTGACTCAGGCAATCCTGACGATCGCCAGCGAGCATCATCCAGATGTCCTGCACCGCCGGGCCCATGCGGCAGTCGTCCAGATCGACGATATGAAAGATCTCGTCGCGAGTCATCATGTTGCCGGGATGACAGTCGCCGTGCATGCGGATGTTCTGATGCGGCGTGTTGGCGTAGGCATCTTCCACACGCTTGAGCAGATCCTTGGCCACCGATTCGTAGGCCGGGAGCAGGCTGCGGGGAATGACGTCGTTTTCCAGCAAATAGTTGAGCGAATTGTGACCAAAGTTCTGCACGCCCAGCGCTTCGCGGTGCTCGAACGGGCGGGTGGCGCCCACGGCGTGCATCCGGCCGAGCAACTGGCCCAGGCGATACAACTGGTCGAGATTGCCGGGCTCCGGCGCTCGTCCGCCGCGACGGGGGAACAGGGTGAAGCGAAAGCCCTGGTGCTCGAAGAGGGTCTGGCCGTTGTGTTCGAGGGGCGCGACGACGGGGATTTCCACCTCGGCAAGCTCGGCGGTGAAGCTGTGTTCTTCAAGGATGGCTTCGTTGGTCCAGCGTTCGGGGCGGTAGAACTTGGCGATCAGCGGCTGGCCATCGTCGATGCCGACCTGATAGACGCGGTTCTCGTAGCTGTTGAGCGCCAGAATGCGCGCGTCGCTGATAAAACCGATGCTTTCGACAGCGTCCAGCACCAGGTCAGGGGTGAGTGTTGCAAACGGGTGGGCCATGCTTACTCCTGCGCGCAGCAGGCTGCCGCGTCGGGCCAGTCATGGTAACTCAGGCGGGGAATGGCTGACACACATCTGATGGTCAGCCTTGCAGTTGTAGGAGCGCGCTTGCCCGCGAATGCGTCGTGTCAGCCAACCCATGCGGCACAGGCTGATAGCTGTCGCGGGCAAGCGCGCTCCTACAGGGGCGGCTTACGTCAAGCGCCGATTACCCCGCCGTCCTCCCGGGTAATCACCATCACCGAAGACCTCGGCTTGCCGTCGGGCAAATGCTCGGGGAAGGTCGAGCCGCCTTTCTCGCCGGGGTGCTGGATGCCGACGAACATCGCCTTCTGATCCGGCGCGAAGCTGATGCCGGTCACCTCACAACCCACAGGACCTACCATGAAACGGCGGATTTCACCGCTGGCCGGGTCTGCGCAGAGCATCTGGTTGTTGCCCATGCCCGCGAAGTCGCCGGCGTTGGAGTAATCGCCATCGGTGAGAATCCACAACCGCCCGGCCTTGTCGAAACCAAGGCCGTCCGGGCTGTTGAACATGTTCTGTGGCGTGATATTGCTGGAACCTGCCTGGGGTTTTCCGGCGTGCGCCGTGGGGTTGCCGGCCACGACGAACAGATCCCAGGCGAAGTCCATGGACGCCGCATCCGAAGCCTTTTCCTGCCAGCGCAGAATCTGCCCGTATTGGTTCTTTTCACGCGGGTTCGGGCCGCCCACCGGTTGGCCGTCTTCACCGCGCTTGGCGTTGTTGGTCAGCGTGCAGTAGACCTGGCCATCCTTGGGGCTGACCACGATCCACTCCGGGCGATCCATGCGTGTGGCCTTGACCACACTGGCGGCCAGACGCGCATGAATCAGCACTTCAGCCTGGTTGGCAAAGCCGCTCGAGGCATCGATGCCGTTCTTGCCGTGGGTCAGCTCGATCCACTTCCCTTGCCCCTTGGGGTGATCGGGGTTGCTGTCGCCGTTATCGAACTGCGCCACGTACAGGGTGCCGTGGTCGAGAATGTCGCGGTTGGCCTTGGGATTCTTGTGGTCGACCTTGTCGCGGCTGATGAACTTGTAGATGAACTCGCCACGTTCGTCGTCGCCCATGTACACCACGACGCGGCCATCCTTGGTTTCGGTCAGCGCAGCGTTCTCGTGTTTGAAGCGGCCCAGTGCCGTGCGCTTGACCGGCGTGGATTTGGGGTCGAACGGGTCGATTTCCACCACCCAGCCGTGGCGGTTGAATTCGTTGGGGTTCTTCGCCACGTCAAAGCGTTCGTTGTGCGGGTGCCAGTTCACTTCCTTGCTGGTCGCGACCACGCCATAGCGTTTGGCGGCTGCGTCGAACTTCTGTGCAGGATCGCTGCTGCCGAAGCAGTCGGTGAAGTTCTCTTCGCACGTCAGATAAGTGCCCCAGGGCGTCTTGCCGTTGGCGCAGTTCTGGAAGGTGCCGAGAACGGTCTTGCCGGTTTTGTCGGCGGCGGTCTTTAGCCATTCATGGCCAGCAGCGGGGCCGCTCAGGTGAATCGGCGAATTGCCGTGGATGCGGCGGTTGTATTTGGAGCCTTGCAAGAACTTCCACTGGTCGCCTTCGCGCTTCACTTCGATCACCGAAACGCCTTCGCTGGCCAAGGCCTTGTGCACGTCGTCGGCGGATTGCGGATCCTTGCCGTGGTCGAACAGGTAGCGGTAGTTGGTATATTCGTTGTTGATCGCCATCAGCGCGCGGGTGGCGGTGTTGGCGTTATCGCCAGGAAAGGTGAACAGGCTCATGCCGTCGTTGTTGTCGCCGAACTGCAGCTCCTGGGCCTTGGCCGTGCCCTTGCCGCTCGGATCGAACGCCGGACCGCCCGCGTGCAGCGGCTGGCCCCAACTGATCAGAACAGAAGACTTGTAGCCCGGTGGCAGGCTGATGCTGTCGGCGGTGGCGGCAGGAATGCTGTCGAAACCCAGCAAGGCGCTGTTGCCGGCGCTCACACTGGCAGCCATTACGCTGCGGCTGAGCAGGTTGCCGCCCATGAACATCGCGGCACCGCACAGGGCCCCCGCGCTGATGAAGCCTCGGCGGGTCATGCCCACGCTGTTCTGTTGCACCAGTGTTTCGAGGTCGGTGGACTGGTTTTCTTCGAGTAGTTTCATCACGGGCTTCCTGCGGTTTTTGCCGCAAACCATATTCAGCCCGGATGACGTTATTGTGTCCGCCTCATGACGGCCATTGGCCTGCTTTCTGGCCGTTTGCCGATGCTACAGCGGCGTGCCAATGAGCACGTTGGACGGCGCGAACTGCACCTGAATATCGCTGCCCACCTTGAGTTTCAAGGCGCGGAGGTGATCGGCCTCGGCCAGCGCACAGAGCTTCTGGCCACTGGGCAGGACGATTCTGACCTCGCTTGGGCCATCGTCCGCATCGAGAATTTCATCGATTTTGCCGTTCAAACAATTGTGTCCAGTTGTTGCGGACTGCCCAGAGGCAAGCAATTCCAGCCAGCCGGCCTTGATCAGAGCGAACACGTCGGTGCCTGCTTCAAGCCCAAGACGCAGTGTGCTGTCATGGGTGATCTGGGCCTGAATCTCAAGCCCGCCGGACAGTTGCATACCGATCATGTCATTGCGCCCGAGGGCTGTGATATCCACCACCTGGCCATGCAACTGATTGCGCGCGCTGGTGCGCAACATCAAGCGACTGAGCAGCGCCAGATCGCCGGATTCCTCAGGACTTTCCAGCAACTGGGCCTGAAGCGCCTGCAAACGCTGATAAAGCTGCAACACCCGCTCACCTTCCTGGGAAAGCTTCGCACCACCGCCGCCACGGCCGCCCACACTGCGCTCGACCAGTGGCTTCTGCGCCAGGTTGTTCAGCTCATCGATGGCATCCCACGCCGCCTTGTAACTCAACCCCGCGCTCTTCGCCGCCCGGGTGATCGAACCCTGCTCGGCGATGTGCTGCAACAGCGCAATGCGATGTGGCCGGCGGACCATGTGTTGGGTGAGGGAGGGGGGTAGGGACATGTCGGGCAGATTTTTTCTGGAAGGTGTGGCGTAGGAGTTTAAGGCAAAAATGAATCTACGGTCCGCAGGTATTGTAGGAGCGCGCTTGCCCGCGACCGCGGTCCGCCTGCCACAGATAGGCCGGCTGACGTGGCGCAATCGCGGGCAAGCGCGCTCCTACTGAGCCATCAGTCACCAGGCTTTGGGGTACGCGCCAGGCAATACACGTCCACTCGCCTTGCACCCGCCTGAATCAACAACCTGGCCAATGCATCGGCGGTAGATCCGGTGGTGAGAACGTCGTCGATCAGGGCGATGTGCAGGTCTGTCACGGTCGAGGGCCCGGTCAAGGCGAACGCGCCCTGCAGATTGCGCTTGCGGGCCTTGGCGTCCAGGCCTTGCTGGGCCGGGGTTTCCTTGACGCGTTTTATCAGCCTTTCATTCACTGGAAGTTTCAGCGCCTGGCCTAGCCAGTGAGCAATCATTGCCGCCTGGTTGTAACCGCGCTGGCGCATTCTCTTGCTGGAAAGCGGCACCGGGATCAGCACGTCCGGCGGTTGCAGGCCTTCTTCAAAGCGGTGCAGCAGGTTGTGTGCGAGCAACTCGGTGAGCAATCGGCCGAGCGGCCACTTGCTCTGGTGCTTGAAGCGTGTGACCAGCGCGTCGATGGGGAAGTCGTACTGCCACGGCACGATGACTTCATTGAAGGCCGGGGGCTGGCGGGTGCATTGCGCGCAGGTCAGCCCCGACATCGGCATGGGCAGTGCGCAGCACTCGCAAGGGTCGATGAGCCAGGGAAGCTCGCTCTCGCATGGCGTGCAGATCGGGCTGATGGAATCGGTCGGTTCGTCGCACAGCAGACACGTCTGTACGTTTTTTAACCAGATGTAAACCTGATGCCCGTTGCGAGGTTGACAGCGCATGCCGCTTCCTTAAATATGCCGAACATCCGTGTTGCGCCTGTGGACTTTATGGTTTTGCCGAGTGAGCCAAACCGCCCGGGTAGTCGCCAAATACATCAAGGAGCCGCCCATGAGCGCCAGCATCAATGCCACTTTGCGTCACGACTGGACCTTAGCCGAAGTCAGGGCGCTGTTTACACAGCCCTTCAATGACCTGCTGTTTCAGGCGCAAACCGTGCATCGCGCTCACTTCGACGCCAACCGCGTTCAGGTCTCGACCCTGCTGTCGATCAAGACCGGCGCCTGCCCCGAAGACTGCAAGTACTGCCCTCAGTCCGGTCACTACAACACCGGCCTTGAGAAAGAAAAACTGATGCAGGTCCAGCAGGTGCTGGAAGAAGCCGCCCGGGCCAAGGCCATCGGTTCGACGCGTTTCTGCATGGGCGCCGCCTGGAAGCATCCGTCGGCCAAAGACATGCCGTACGTGCTGGAGATGGTCAAGGGCGTGAAAGCCATGGGCCTGGAAACCTGCATGACCCTGGGCAAGCTCGATCAGGATCAGACCAAGGCCCTGGCTGATGCCGGCCTGGACTACTACAACCACAACCTCGACACCTCGCCGGATTTCTACACCAGCATCATCACCACCCGCACCTACAGCGAGCGTCTGCAGACCCTGGCCTACGTGCGCGATGCGGGCATGAAGATCTGCTCCGGCGGCATCCTGGGCATGGGCGAGTCGCTGGACGACCGCGCCAACCTGCTGATCCAGCTGGCCAACCTGCCTGAGCATCCTGAGTCGGTGCCGATCAACATGCTGGTCAAGGTTGCCGGTACTCCGCTGGCCAACGCCGAAGACGTCGATCCGTTCGATTTCATCCGCATGCTGGCCGTGGCGCGCATCCTGATGCCGCAATCCCACGTGCGTCTGTCGGCAGGTCGCGAGGCCATGAATGACCAGATGCAGGCCCTGGCGTTCTTCGCCGGTGCCAACTCGATTTTCTACGGCGACAAGCTGCTGACCACCGCCAACCCGCAGGCCGACAAGGACATGCTGCTGTTCTCGCGTCTGGGCATCCAGCCCGAAGCCCGCGAAGAGCATTCCGATGAAGTGCACCAGGCGGCCATCGAGCAGGCGCTGATCGAACAGCAGAGCAGCGAGATGTTTTACGACGCGGCTGTCTGAAATCACACAGCCCCCTTGTAGGAGCGCGCTTGCCCGCGACGGCGGCGTGTCAGTCGCACATCCGTCACAGACACATCGCGGTCGCGGGCAAGCGCGCTCCTACAACGTACATTGGAATTTCCCGAGGCCTGCATGTCTTTCGATCTGAGCGCACGTCTCGCTGCCCGTCGTGCCGAACATCTCTACCGTCAACGCCCGCTGCTCGAGAGCCCGCAGGGCCCTGAAGTGGTGGTCGATGGCAAGCCGTTGCTGGCTTTCTGCAACAACGACTACATGGGCCTGGCCAACCACCCCGACGTCATCAAGGCCTGGCAGGCCGGCGCCGAGCGCTGGGGCGTGGGTGGCGGGGCTTCGCATCTGGTGATCGGCCACAGCACCCCGCACCACGCACTCGAAGAAGCCCTCGCCGATCTCACCGGCCGCCCCCGCGCCTTGCTGTTTTCCAATGGCTACATGGCCAACCTCGGCGCGGTCACGGCATTGGTGGGGCAGGGCGATACCGTGCTGGAAGATCGCCTCAACCACGCCTCGCTGCTGGATGCGGGCCTGCTCAGCGGCGCGCGTTTTTCCCGTTATCTGCACAACGATCCCGACAGCCTGAACACCCGGCTGGAAAAGGCCGTGGGCGATACGCTGGTGGTGACCGACGGCGTGTTCAGCATGGACGGCGACATCGCTGACCTGCCCGCACTGGCCAAGGTTGCCAAGGCAAAAAACGCCTGGCTGATGGTCGACGATGCCCACGGTTTCGGCCCGCTCGGCGCCAATGGTGCCGGGATCGTCGAGCACTTCGGTTTGAGCATGGAAGAGGTGCCGGTACTGATCGGCACGCTTGGCAAATCCTTCGGTACCGCAGGCGCGTTCGTGGCGGGGAGCGAGGAGCTGGTCGAAACCCTGATCCAGTTCGCCCGCCCCTACATCTACACCACCAGCCAGCCGCCCGCGCTGGCCTGCGCGACGCTGAAAAGCCTCGAACTGCTGCGCACCGAACACTGGCGGCGCGAGCATTTGCAGGCGCTGATCAAGCAATTCCGCGAAGGCGCACAAGCGATTGGGCTTCAGTTGATGGACAGCTTCACGCCCATCCAGCCGATTCTCATCGGCAGCAGCGACCGTGCCCTGCGCCTGTCGCAGATGCTGCGTGAGCGCGGCTTGATGGTCACCGCGATCCGCCCGCCCACCGTGCCCGCAGGCAGTGCGCGTTTGCGCGTCACCTTGTCCGCGGCCCACAGCGAAGCCCAGGTGCGGCTATTGTTGGAAGCACTGGAGCAGTGCTATCCGCTGCTGGGGGAAAGTGAATCGGTGGAGGCGCACCATGCGTGACCAATTGATCCTGCTGCCGGGCTGGGGCCTGGGCGTATCGCCCCTTGAGCCGCTGGCGGCGGCGTTGCGTGGGCTGGACGAGCATCTGCGGGTCGAGATCGAGCCGCTGCCGGACATGGACACTGACAACCTGAACGACTGGCTCGACGAGCTGGATGCCACCCTGCCGGACAACGTCTGGCTGGGCGGCTGGTCCCTGGGTGGCATGCTCGCCGCCGAGCTGGCTGCAAGGCGCGGCGAGCGCAGCTGCGGGCTGGTGACCTTTGCCAGTAACCTGTGCTTCGTCGCACGTGGGGACTGGCTGAGCGCGATGCCCCAGACCGATTTCGACGCGTTCATTGCCGGGTGCAAATCCGACCCCGACGCCACCCTCAAGCGCTTCAGCCTGCTGTGCGTTCAGGGCGCCGAAGAACCGCGCGCACTGTCGCGCCAACTCAAGGCCGGTGCGCCCCATGGCACGAGCCAGGGCCTGATCGAGGGCCTCAAACTGCTGGAGCAACTGGACACCCGTGCCGCGCTGCAGGCCTATCGCGGCCCGCAACTGCACCTGTTTGGCGGCCTCGATGCACTGGTTCCGGCAGAAGCGAGTGCCGATCTGCTCAATCTGCTGCCCGATGTCGAAGTCGGCGTGATCGAGCAGGCCAGCCACGCCTTCATCCTGGAAAACCCCCACGGCGTGGCCGCGGCGGTCCAGGCGTTTCTACATGAGTCCGGTGATGACTGATCTTTCCCACTGTGCGGTGCTCAAAGCCGTGAAACAGCAACAGGCGACAACCCAGAGCCATCTGCCAGACAAGCGTCAGGTGGCGGCGTCCTTTTCCAAGGCAGCGGCCAGTTACGACAGCGTCGCTGAATTGCAGCGAGCGGTGGGCAGCGAGTTGATGTCGCGCCTGCCGGCTGATGTCGTGCCTGAACTCTGGCTCGATCTGGGCAGCGGCACCGGGTATTTCAGCCGGGTGCTGGCGCAGAATTTCCCGAGCAGCGAAGGCATCGCGCTGGACATCGCCGAAGGCATGCTCAACCACGCCCGCCCGCTGGGAGGCGCGCAGCATTACGTGGCCGGTGACGCGGAGTATCTGCCATTGGCCGATGGCAGCGTGGAACTGATGTTCTCAAGCCTTGCGGTGCAGTGGTGCTCGGACTTCGCCGCCGTACTGAGCGAGGCCCGGCGCGTCCTCAAACCTGGTGGCGTATTCGGTTTTGCGAGCCTGTGCGTCGGCACCCTGTACGAGCTGCGCGACAGCTGGCAGGCGGTGGATGGCCTGGTTCACGTCAACCGTTTCCGCCAGTTCGACGACTACCAGCGCCTCTGCGCCGACAGCGGACTGCGGGTGCGTAGCCTGCAAGTGCTGCCCCACGTTCTGCATTACCCGGATGTGCGCAGCCTGACCCATGAACTCAAGGCACTGGGTGCGCACAATATCAATCCCGGGCGACCAGGCGGTTTGACTGGCCGGGCGCGGATTCAGGCGTTGATTGAAGCTTATGAGGCGTTTCGGCAGGAGAAAGGCCTGCCTGCGACCTATCAAGTGGTTTACGCCGTGCTGGAAAAACCGGCCGCTGTTTAAAAAATGACCCGTTTTGCGAGCGCTGTTCGTGTGGGCGCTATAGTGAGTAGGCAACAGCTTTGAAATATCTGAATGGATGGTCGCCAAGATGAGTGCTGCGTATTTCATCGCGGGAACCGATACCGATGTGGGCAAGACCACCATTGCCACGGGGCTGTTGTACGCGGCGCGCTCGGCAGGGCTGAGCACGGCGGCGGGAAAACCCGTGGCGTCGGGCTGTGACGTCAAGCCCAAGGGCCTGCGCAACCCCGATGCGGTGGCGTTGCGCGCCGAGTGTTCGATTGAATTGACCTACAACGAGGTCAACCCTGTGGCCTTCGAGCCGCCCATTGCCCCGCACTTGGCGGCGCGAGAGGCGGGCGTTGCGCTGACGGTGCAGTCGCTGCTGGGGCCGATGCGCCACATCCTCGACAAGCAGGCCGACTTCACCCTGATTGAAGGTGCGGGCGGCTGGCGCGTGCCTCTGGCGGATCAGGCGAACCTGTCGGACCTGGCGATTGCCCTGGGCTTGCCGGTGATTCTGGTGGTGGGCGTGCGCCTGGGTTGCATCAGCCATGCGCTGCTGTCGGCTGAAGCCATCGCCAACGACGGGCTGCAACTGGCGGGCTGGGTGGCCAACATCATCGACCCTAAGACTTCGCGTCTGGAAGAAAACCTCGCCACCCTCGCCGAGCGCTTGCCCGCGCCTTGCCTGGGCCGGGTGCCGCACATGAAGAAAGCCACGCCGGAAATGATCGCCGAGCATTTGCACCTGGAGTTGCTCGACTAAAGGCAGAGTGATCGTTCCCACGCTCTGCGTGGGAATGCCGTGTCCGACGCTCCGCGTCAACCCGACGGCGGACGCCGAGCGTCCAGGGCGGCGTTACCACGCGGAGCGTGGGAACGATCATCAAAGGCAACGTCGTACGGTGCGGCATTTACTTGATATACCACCCCCAAGGCTGCTCGCTGACGTACTCCGTTACCTGCTTGACCTCCAGATAGTTATCCAGCCCCCACTGCCCCAGCTCCCGGCCGATCCCGCTGTGTTTCATGCCGCCCCAGGGCGCTTCGACGAAGGTGGGCTGTGAGCAGTTGACCCAGACGATACCCGCCCTCAGCCGATTGGCCACCCGTGTCGCCCGTTGCGGGTCGGCGCTCATCACGGCGGCGGCCAGGCCGAAACGGCTGGCGTTGGCCATCTGCACAGCCTGTTCTTCGTCCTTGAAACGCTTGATGCACAGCACCGGGCCGAAGATCTCCTCGCGCCAGATGATGCTGTTGTGCCCAGGTTCGTCGAAAATCGCAGGCTCCATGAAATACCCGCGCTCAAGGTGCGCGGGCCGCTTGCCCCCGGTCAGCAGTTTCGCGCCGCTGGCCTTGCCCTGATCGACAAAACCCAGGACCTTTTCGTATTGCCCGCGACTGACCAGCGGCCCGAGCAGCACGCCAGGCTCCAGCCCCTGGCCGATGGTGACCTTGCGCGTCTCCTCGACCAGCCGTTCGATCAGCCGGGGCGCGATGCTTTCCTGCACCAACAGCCGCGAGGTGGCGCTGCACACCTGGCCCTGGTTCCAGAAAATCCCGAACAGAATCCACTCCACCGCCGCCTCGACGTCGGCGTCGTCGAACACGATGAAGGCCGATTTGCCGCCCAGTTCCAGGCTGATGTTCTTGATGTCGCTGGCCGCCGCGGACATGATTTTCGCGCCAGTGGGCACGCTGCCGGTGAAGGCCAGTTTGTCTACGCCAGGGTGCAGGGTCAGCGGGCTGCCCGCATCTGCCCCGAGCCCGGTAACGACATTGAGCACGCCCGCGGGCAGGCCGATACGATCGGCGGCGCCGGCCAGCTCCAGCGCTGTGAGAGGGGTCAGCTCCGACGGCTTGAGCACCACGCTGGCACCCGCCGCCAGCGCGGGGGCGACCTTCCAGGCCGCCATCAGCAGCGGGTAATTCCAAGGGATGATCTGTCCTGCGACGCCAATCGGCTCCAGGCGGATACGGCAGCGAAAGCGCTCGTCGGGCAACGCCAGCGGCTTGTCCTGACGACCATCCAGCTCCCGGGCAAGGCCCGCGTAGTAGCGAAAGCAGGCAATTGCGTCGCCGATGTCCCATTGCGCCTCGGGCAGCGGCTTGCCGTTGTCGCGCACTTCCAGGGTGGCGATGTCGTCCTGCGCGCCTTGCAACTCATCGGCCAGCGCTTCCAGCCATACCGCCCGTTCGGCGCCGGTGGTCTGCCCCCAGTCATTGTCGAAGGCCCGGCGCGCCGCGCGCACGGCATGGTCGATGTCCTCCTCGGTGCCGGCCGCCACCCGTTGCAGCGGCTGCTCGGTCGCCGGGTCGATCACGTCCAGGTAGCCGCCCAGGTCGGGGCTGACCCACTCGCCGTTGATGTACAACTGATCACGCATGTGAGGCTCCTGTGCGGCGATTCTGCAGATAACGGGAGGTGAACAGCAGCGCCAGCGAAGCGCAGATGATCACGGTCGAAACGGCATTGATTTCCGGTGTCACGCCGCGGCGGATCGACGAGAAGATGTAGATCGGCAGCGTCGTCTCGGGGCCTGCCACGAAGAAGGCGATGATGAAATCGTCGAAGCTGAAAGTGAACGCCAGCAGGAACCCGGCCATGATCGCGGGCGTTATCTGCGGCAGCGTCACGCGCCAGAAGGTTTCCAGCGGCGGTGCGTAGAGGTCGGCGGAGGCCTCTTGCAAGGCCTTGTCGAGGGAGTCGACGCGGCTGCGCACGATCACCATGACCAGCGCCATGGTGAACAGCGAATGCGCGGCGACCACGGTGAAAAAGCCCATGTTCAGCTTGGGCAGGCTCGGCGCCAGTTGTGCCAGCAGCGGGTTGAGGATGTCGAACAGGCTGATGAAGGCGATCAGCGTCGAGATGCCGATGACGATGCCGGGAATGATGATTGCGCAGTAGGTCAGGGCATCGAACATCAGCCGAACCTTCTTGCCCGCGCGTTGCAGGCCGAATACCGCCAGGGTGCCGAACAGGGTTGCCAGCACCGCCGAACAGGTGGCGATCAGCGCGCTGTTGCCCAAGGCTTCCATGATGAACGGGTTGCTGAACGCCCGGCCGAACCACTGCACCGAGCAGCATTCGAAGGCCAGCCCGCTGCGCCCGGCGTTGAAACTGAAGAGCATGATGAGCGCGATGGGCAGGTACAGAAACAGGTACAGCGACGTCGAGTAGGTGCGCAGCCACATGTCAGAGCGCTCCTTCGCCAGGCTTGCCGCCGTAGCGGGCCACCAGTTTGAGATAGACGCCGATGATGACCAGCATCATCGCCACCAGCGTCATTGCAAGGGCGCTGCCGAACGGCCAGTTGCGCGATTGCAGGAACAGGTCCACCAGCGCGTTGCCGACGAAGAACACCTTGCCGCCGCCGAGCACGGCGGGAATCAGGAACTCGCCCATCAACAGGATGAACACCAGCATCACCCCGGTAATGATGCCCGGCGCCGAGAGCGGCAGGGTGATCCGCCGGAAGCTCTCGAAGGCACTGGCGCCCAGGTCCGCCGAGGCTTCCAGCAGGCGTTTGTCGAGCTTTTCCAGGCTTACGTAAATGGGAAATACCATCAGCGGGAGGTAGCCGTAGACGATGCCGATCAGTACCGCATACGGGGTGTTGATCAGCCGCACGTCATCCAGTCCGACACTGGCCAGCAATGCAGGAATGCCCTTGCCGCTGAGGATGAAAATCCAGGCGTAGGTGCGAATCAGGAAGCTGGTCCAGAACGGCACGATCACCAGCGTCAGCAGCAACGAACGATTCTTGCCCGCCTTGACCGCCAGAAAGTACGCCAGCGGATAGGCCGCCACCAGGCACACCAGCGTGCCCAGCGGCGCCAGCACCAGTGTGTTGCCAAACGCTGCGGCGCGGGAGCCCAGGTTCAGGTAGTTGGCCAGCGTCAGGCCACCGGCGTAGCCGCCGACGGCACTGCGCTCACCAAAGCTAAAGACCAGGATGATCACCAGCGGCATCACCAGAAGCAGCAGGAACCACAGGGTCGACGGCAACAACATCAGCAGCGTGATGCGTCGGCCCAGGCTGCGTCGCCGGGTCTGCGCGCGCTCGCTGTCCGCATCGCTCGCGCCGGCTCCGGCGCGGCGTGCATCGGGGGTGATGACGGCATCCATGTGCGGTTCCTTATGGCTCATGTCGGTGTGTCGTGGCGTTCGATCAGGCGGACTTGAAGCGCGCCATCAGTTCGGCGCGTGCCGGGCTGGTCAGCGTTGCCGCCGCGCCGAACTCCAGCGGGCTCAGGTGCTCGGCGGCCGGGTACATGATCGGGTCGTTGAGCATCTCCTTGGGCAGCAGGGCGTCGACGCGCTTGTCGCCGCTCGGGTAGCCGTGGCTCAGGACTTCCAGCTTGTTGTGCTGCGGGTCGAGCAGGTAGTTGATGAAGGCGTAGGACGCATCCTTGTGCTCGGCGCTTTTCGGGATCGCGAAGAAGTCGCTCCACAGCTCGCCACCTTCGCTGCCCAGCGCGTAGACCATCGACGGAATGTCGCGATGCAGTTGCGAGGCATCGCCGGTCCAGGACATCGCCAGAATCGCGTCGCCGCTGCGCATCGACGGCTGGATGTCGGAGTTGATGGCGAACAGGTGCGGCTTGACCTCGATCAGCAGCTTTTCGGCGTCGGCCAGCTCTTTCGGGTCTAGCGAGTTGAAGCTGTAGCCGAAGGATTTCAGCGCGTTGCCGATGGCGGTCAGTTGGTAGTCGTGAACCATGGCGCGGCCATCGGCCTGGTCCTTGGCGACTGCCCAGAACTCTTTCCACGATGCCGGTTTGGCCTTGAGCTTGGCGCTGTCATAGGCCATGCCGGTGGTGCCCCAGTTTTTCGGCACGGCGTAGACCTTGCCATCGACCGTGCCCTGGGCCATGAATTTTTCCTGGAAGGCTGAGGCGTCGAAGTTGGGAATGCGCGACAGGTCCAGCGGTTCGATCAGGCCCAGTTTCACGTAGGTGCTGATGGTGTAGTTGGTCGGCACCAGCACGTCCCAGCCGCTGCCACCTGCCTGCAGCTTGGCGAGCATCTCCTCGTTGGAGCCGAACACGCTCATGGACACCCGCGCGCCGGTGGTCTTGGCGAAGTTATCGAGGTTGTCCTGGCTGTGATAGTTCGGCCAGGTAGCCAGGCCCAGGCGGTCGCCGATGTTCTGTTCGGCGCCGAACGCGCTGGCGCTGGAGCTGCCGGCCAGAAGGCCCGGCATGTTAGTGGCGACCACTGCTGCCGCGATGCCAAGGCCGGTGCGGCCGAGGAAGTCGCGGCGGGTGATCGAGCCGTTCTGCCAGCTGCGCATCGTCTTGATAAAGGTTTTCTGGTCCATGGCATTCTCCCCGTTTGTTAAATGGTGTGAAGCGCGTTGTCCGTTACAAGGCCATCGCCAGACCGCTGGCGTTGTTCCAGCCCACCTGCACTGCCGCGCCGTGCTCGAAACCTGTTGTGTCGAAACCGCCTTGTGCGCCTGAACCGTGCTGGCGCGGCACCCGCACGCAAACGATCCCGAAGGGCTGGGTGCGAACCCGGTATTCGGTGATGTTGCCCAGGTAAATGCGGTCCTCGACGCAACCTTCCAGCGTCACGTCGCGACCTTGCAGGCTGCCGCGGGCGGCGATGTCGATCAGCTCCGGGCGCACCGCGATGCAGCCTTCGGTGTTGGCGCTCAAGGCCACGCCGTTTGGCGTCAGCGGGCTGCTCAACTCGATGCCTTGCTCGGTGCGCAGCAAGGCCGAATTGCCCTGCACCTGGCGCACCGTGCCGTTGAACAGGTTGGATTCGCCGATGAAGTCGGCCACATAGCGGGTGGCAGGGGCTTCGTAGAGTTGTTCGGGGGAGGCGGTCTGGATGATCGAGCCGCTGTGCATCACGCTGATGCTGTCGCTCATCGACAGGGCTTCTTCCTGATCGTGGGTGACCAGCACGAAGGTGATGCCGACCTCCCGTTGCAGGCGCAGCAGCTCGGACTGCATCTCCTTGCGCAGCTTGCGATCCAGCGCTGCCAAAGGCTCGTCGAGCAGCAGCACGGTGGGCTTGTTCACCAGCGCGCGGGCCAGTGCAACTCGTTGTTGCTGGCCGCCTGACAGCTCGCTCGGCTTGCGATGGCCCAGGCCCGACAGACGCACCATTTCCAGCGCTTCGTCGGCGCGGCGCTGCTGTTCTTTCTTGTCGGGGCGCGGGGTGAGGTAGCGCAGGCCGTAGGCGATGTTCTGCGAGACGGTCATGTGCGGGAACAGCGCGTAGTGCTGGAACACCATGTTCACCGGACGCTGATAGGCCGGCACACCTGCCACGTTCTTGCCCGCCAGCCGCACTTCGCCAAGGGTCGGCTGATCGAAGCCTGCGATCATGCGCAGGGTGGTGGTCTTGCCGCAGCCCGAGCCGCCGAGAAAAGAGTGAAAGGTGCCGCGCTTGACCTGAAAACTCAGGTTGTTCACGGCCTTCAGATTGCCGTAGTGCTTCTCGACGTTGCAGAACTCGATATCGTTTTCATGGCGACTGTCGTTCATCAGAGGCTCTCGCATTCCAGTGCAGGGTTCGCTGCGATGGAGGCCAAACTAACAATCGCGGTTTCGGGCTGTATATATCCCTTGGGGGATAGAGGCGGCGTACCACTCACCTGTAGGAGCGCGCTTGCCCGCGACGGCGTAGTGTCAGACGTACCCACGGTGCCTGACACACCGCAATCGCCGGCAAGCGCGCTCCTACGTGATCGGTTCAGGCGGTGGCGGCGATATCCGGCCCGGTCAGCTCGCGAATGAACAACCCCAACAGCTCCGCCTGGCTGCCAATGCCAAGCTTGGCGTAGATGTTCTTGCGATGGATCTTCACCGTGCCTGGGCTGATCACCAGTTGCTCGGCCACCGACGCACTGGAGTGGCCGCGCAACAGCAAACGCACGATCTCCTGCTCCCGCCCGGTAAGAATGTGATCGCCAAAGTGATCGAAAGCCGCGTGAACCTTGTAGTCCAGATCCTGTGGCGAGCGAGGCTGGCGCGCCCGATGCTGCCCCCAGGCCTCGGTGATGACCTGCTCGACAATCGGCTGCGCGCATTCCATCAATTGCAGTTCGTCCCGGCTGAACGCCGAGCTGGCCGTGGCGCGCATCAGCGACAACACCGCCATGGCGTCACCGCCCAGATCGACGAAAAACGCCACTTCCTCGGCCAGCCCGGTCTGCTGGTAATACGCCAGGTAATACTCGCTGAGGTAGAAATGGTCCGGCGCGAACTGGCGCAAACGCCACAGCCCCGGTGGCTGCCTGCGGGTGCAGGCGAGGTAGAAGGGGTCAAGCAGGTAAGGGCCACACTGGTAATCGTCGACGTAGATCTTGCGCTTGTCCGGCGCAAACGTGTCGAACAGCGCCAGGGGGCGATGGTTGCCCTCGTAGATGAACAACACGAAGTGATCGACCGGAGCGATCTGTTTCAGCCAGTGGCTCAAGCCGCCCAGACGCGCAGCGCCTCCCGACAGGTCGAGAAGATGAGCGATGCCGCTGGTCCAGTGTTTCAGTTCCTTTGGGCGCATGGGGCGTTCGACGACAGATCCATGGATGAGCACTTCAACACAGGATGCAGGATGTGCGCCACTGCACAGTTCGGGGCTTGCAGTGAGGCAGAGCGGGGCCTGACCGGTTAAGGTGAGGTTTCGGACTGTGTCGGGCTGCACCGTTTTCAGGCACAAGATGTCACCGGTCGCCACGCAGTAACGTTTCACCGCCGATTCAGGGCCGGCTCTATTAGCAGGCCCGATGCCATTATTGTTTTTGACGGGCGTTTTCAAGCCTCGTCTGTTTCAATGCTGGCTGTTCGCTTTATGAACAGAGGATTTGGACATGCAGATTTCACTGAACAACACGCTGTATCCGGGCCTGAGTGCAATTCAGGTCGGGCAGAACCGTGTCGATCAGGCCGCCACCCAGTTGGCCAGCCCGGCCACGGAAGTGTCAGGTCGCAGCCAGTCTTCGGATTTCCAGCTTGAGCGCCTGCGCTCGGTGGATCGCCCGCAGCGTTCGGACATGGCGACCAACGTCGTGGAGCTGACCCAGGGCAAGATTCAGGTCCAGGCGGGCGTCAAGGTCGAGAAGGCCAGCGACGAAATGCTCGGCACCCTGATCGATACCTACGCCTGATCACCCGATTTCCCTCGCGACACCTCTGTTGCACGTGCGCTGCGGCGCACGTCATATCCTGCAACACCCTTCCTGAATAACGCCCTATCACGCGACCGAATCGCGGCCTTCCCGCGCCCGTTCCAGACGCCTCACTCAACTAGACTCAACCTGGCTGCCCGATGCTTTTTTTCGAGCTGGCGGGCATGCAGCTGGATGACGTTTTGTGCGCCCCGGATGAAAGGTTTACGACGCACCCTTGACAAGGTTTGGGCGTAAACGTATGTTTCAAACACCTGTTTGACCCTCGGACAAAATCAAATCTCGAGGGCCGGGGCGAGCCCCCCACAGTGACCGGACGGTCATCCAATTCCAGGATTCATCAGCAGAGGTTTATCGCTATGCCGGACTACAAGGCCCCCTTGCGTGATATTCGCTTCGTTCGTGACGAACTGCTCGGCTACGAAGCGCACTATCAGAGTCTGCCAGCTTGCCAGGACGCCACGCCTGACATGGTCGACGCCATTCTCGAGGAAGGCGCCAAGTTCTGTGAGCAGGTGCTGGCCCCGCTGAACCGCGTCGGTGACACCGAAGGCTGCACCTGGAGCGAGTCCGGCGTCAAAACCCCGACCGGTTTCAAGGAAGCCTACAAACAGTTCGTCGAAGGCGGCTGGCCAAGCCTGGCCCATGACGTCGCCCATGGCGGTCAGGGCCTGCCTGAATCGCTGGGTCTGGCGGTCAGCGAAATGGTCGGCGAAGCCAACTGGTCGTGGGGCATGTACCCGGGCCTGTCCCATGGCGCGATGAACACCATCTCCGAGCACGGCACCCCTGAGCAGCAAGAGGCCTACCTGACCAAACTGGTCTCGGGCGAATGGACCGGCACCATGTGCCTGACCGAACCTCACTGCGGTACTGACCTGGGCATGCTGCGCACCAAGGCCGAGCCTCAGGCTGATGGCTCGTACAAGGTTTCCGGCACCAAGATCTTCATTTCCGCTGGCGAACACGACATGGCCGATAACATCGTCCACATCGTGCTGGCCCGCCTGCCCGATGCACCTGCGGGCACCAAAGGCATCTCGCTGTTCATCGTTCCGAAATTCCTGCCGGCAGCCGATGGCAGCGCGGGCGAGCGCAACGCAGTGAGCTGCGGTTCGCTGGAACACAAGATGGGCATCCACGGCAACGCCACTTGCGTGATGAACTTCGACAGCGCCACTGGCTTCCTGATCGGCCCGCCGAACAAGGGCCTGAACTGCATGTTCACCTTCATGAACACCGCACGCCTGGGCACCGCGCTGCAAGGCCTGGCCCACGCCGAGATCGGCTTCCAGGGTGGTCTGAAATACGCTCGCGAGCGTCTGCAGATGCGCTCTCTGACTGGCCCGAAAGCGCCGGACAAAGCCGCTGACCCGATCATCGTTCACCCGGACGTGCGTCGCATGCTGCTGACCATGAAGGCCTTCGCCGAGGGTACTCGTGCGATGGTGTACTTCACCGCCAAGCAGGTCGATATCGTCAAGTACAGCGACGACGCCGAAGCCAAGAAGCAAGCCGATGGCCTGCTGGCGTTCATGACCCCGATCGCCAAGGCGTTCATGACCGAAGTCGGTTTCGAGTCCGCCAACCACGGCGTGCAGATCTATGGCGGCCACGGCTTCATCGCCGAATGGGGCATGGAGCAGAACGTTCGCGACAGCCGTATTTCGATGCTGTACGAAGGCACCACCGGCGTTCAGGCGCTGGACCTGCTGGGCCGTAAAGTGCTGATGACTCAAGGCGAAGCGCTCAAGGGCTTCACCAAGATCGTGCACAAGTTCTGCCAGGCGCAGGAAGGCAACGAAGCTGTCAGCGAGTTCGTTGCACCCTTGGCTGCACTGAACAAGGAGTGGGGCGAACTGACCATGAAGGTCGGCATGGCTGCCATGAAGGATCGTGAAGAAGTGGGTGCCGCCTCGGTGGATTACCTGATGTTCTCGGGTTACGCCTGCCTGGCTTACTTCTGGGCTGACATGGCGCGCCTGGCTGCCGAGAAACTGGCCGCCGGTACCACCGAAGAAGCCTTCTACACCGCCAAGTTGCAGACCGCGCGCTTCTACTTCCAGCGCATCCTGCCACGTACCCGCACCCACGTTGCGGCCATGCTGTCGGGCGCCAATAACCTGATGGACATGAACGAAGAGCACTTCGGCCTGGCTTACTAAGCTACCGCCGGCTTTTACCTCAAGGCCGCCAGTCCTCCGGGACCGGCGGCTTTTTTGTGCCCGCAAGATCGCCCCCGCCGGCAAGCCGTGCTGCTACGGATTCGGAGTGGTCCCGATCTTGTGAACGACCGGATTCCCCGTAGCAGCACGGCTTGCCGGCGGGTCGCCCTCGAGCCTGCCTCCGATGCCGTGATCGACACCTCCCGCTGTAGGAGCGCGCTTGCCCGCGACTGCGGTGTGCCAGCCACCACAATGTTTGATGACACACCGCAGTCGTCCGGATGCGGCCCAGACCAAGCGCGCTCCTACAGGTGAGGCTGAAACACAAAAAAACAGTGACCCAAATCACAATTTCTCCTCATCAAATCTGCCGGGCGGCCGATACAGGCACAATGCCATTTGATTTGAACTCGCTTCACACGGGTAGGAGATAGTCCTCTTGCAGCGCCCATCCGCCGCACGTCTCAGCCATTTTTTACCGTCATTGGGGTTGCTGCTCGCTGGCCTCGCGGCTGCCTACGTGAAAGACCTGAACGTGTTCTTCACCTCGCTCTTCAACGTACTGCCCACCCTGGTGCTTCTGCTCGGCGGTGCGTACTGCGGCGTGTACAAACGCCAGCGCGAACTGTTCCTGATGATTACGGTGTACGTCGCCTACTATCTGCTCGACACCCAGACCGATTTCTACCGCGACAACGGCAAGGTGCGTGAAGACGCCGCCGTGATCTTCCACCTCTGTTGCCTGTTGCTGCCGGTGATGTACGCGCTGTACGCCGCCTGGGAAGAACGCACCCATCTGTTCCAGGATCTGGTGGCCCGTCTGGCGGTATTCGTCGCCGTTGGCAGCGTGGCTCTGGGCCTTGAGCAGAGCTTCCCGGAAAGCCTGCTGGCGTGGCTCGCCGATATCCGCTGGCCAGCGCTGCATGGCGAGTGGATGAGCCTGATCCAGTTGTCCTACGCGACCTTCATGATTGCCTTCGGTGTGCTGATCTTCCAGTACGTGCGCAAGCCGCGTCCGCTGCATGCCGCGCAACTGGTCGGCTTGCTCGGCCTGTTCTGGGCATTGCCCAAGACCTTCATCCTGCCGTTCACCCTGAACATCATGTGCAGCCAGGTGATGTTGATGCTCGCTTCGGCGGTGGCTCACGAGGCCTACCAGATGGCCTTCCGCGATGAGCTGACCGGCCTGCCGGGACGCCGCGCGCTCAACGAGCGGATGCAGCGTCTGGGTCGCAACTATGTGCTGGCGATGAGCGACGTCGACCACTTCAAGAAATTCAACGACACCCACGGCCATGACGTCGGCGACCAGGTGCTGCGGCTGGTGGCCAGCAAGCTGTCGAAGATCACCAACGGCGGCGGGCGCGCCTACCGCTACGGCGGTGAGGAATTCGCCATCGTATTCGCGGGCAAGACGCTGGAAGAGTGCATGCCGCACCTGGAAGCGATTCGCGAAACCATTGCGGTGTACGCGATCCATCTGCGCAACCAGGAGAACCGCCCGCAGGATGACCAGCAAGGCCGTCAGCGCCGCGCCGGGTCCCAGGCCTCGACCGTGTCGGTCACCGTAAGCATGGGCGTGGCCGAGCGTCAGCCCGAACACCGCAACCCCGAAGAAGTGCTCAAGGCCGCCGACCAGGCGCTCTATGCCGCCAAAGGCGCAGGCCGCAACTGCGTGGTCGCCCACGGCCAGACCAACAAGCGCGGCGCCGTGCGAATGGCTGCCGCCAGCTGATTTTCCACCGCTGCTGATCCTCAGGTCTTTGCCTCAAAGTGAAGACCTGCCGGGATCTGCTTGTAGCTTGCAGCTTGTGACTTAAAACTGATTTTTGGTCATGACTTGACCCTATGTGTCGCAAATGGTGTTCCTGTACACTCGGGATCAACTGACACATTGACGTCGCAAGATGAGCGCGATGTCTTTTCCCGGGTTATCTGCTGCTGTTTGCGAGGTTTGCCATGGCTGACTACAAAGCGCCGCTGCGCGATATGCGCTTCGTCCTCAATGAAGTGTTCGACATCTCCTCCCTCTGGGCCACGCTGCCTGAATTGGCCGAGGTGGTGGATGCCGAAACCGTCGAGGCCATTCTCGAGGAAGCGGGCAAGGTCACCAGCAAGTCCGTCGCGCCCCTGAGCCGCGCCGCCGATGAAGAAGGCTGCCACTGGAAAGACACCGTGGTGACCACGCCGGCCGGTTTCGTCCAGGCCTACAAGACCTATGCTGAAGGCGGCTGGGTCGGTGTGGGCGGCAATCCCGAGTTCGGTGGCATGGGCATGCCCAAGGCCGTTTCGGCGCAGGTCGAGGAGATGGTCAACTCGTCGAGCCTGGCTTTCGGCCTGTACCCGATGCTGACCTCCGGCGCCTGCGTGTCGATCAACACCCATGCCAGCGAAGCGCTCAAAAGCAAGTTCCTGCCCAACATGTATGCCGGCATCTGGGCCGGCTCCATGTGCCTGACCGAAGCCCACGCCGGCACGGACCTGGGCATCATCCGCACCAAGGCCGAGCCCCAGACCGACGGCGCCTACAAGATCAGCGGCACCAAGATCTTCATCACCGGCGGCGAGCACGATCTAACCGAAAACATCATCCACCTGGTGCTGGCAAAACTGCCGGACGCGCCGGCGGGCCCGAAAGGTATCTCGCTGTTCCTGGTGCCGAAATTCCTGGTCAATGACGACGGCAGCCTGGGCGCGCGTAACACCGTCTCCTGCGGCTCCATCGAACACAAGATGGGCATTCAGGCTTCCGCCACCTGCGTGATGAACTTCGATCAGGCAGAAGGCTACCTGATCGGCGAGCCGAACAAGGGCCTGGCGGCGATGTTCACCATGATGAACTACGAGCGCCTGGGCGTCGGCATTCAGGGCCTGGCATCGGGCGAGCGTTCGTACCAGAACGCCATCGAATACGCCCGCGACCGTCTGCAAAGCCGTGCGCCTACCGGTGCCCAGTCCAAAGACACCATCGCCGACCCGATCATCGTGCACCCCGACGTGCGCCGTATGCTGCTGACCATGAAGGCGCTGAACGAAGGCGGCCGTGCGTTTTCGACCTACGTAGCGATGCAACTGGACACCGCCAAGTACAGCGATGACGCCGATACCCGTCAGCGCGCCGATTCGCTGGTGGCGCTGCTGACGCCGGTGGCCAAGGCGTTCTTGACCGATGTCGGGCTGGAAACCACCGTTCACGGCCAGCAGGTGTTCGGCGGCCACGGCTACATTCGTGAATGGGGCCAGGAGCAACTGGTGCGCGATGTGCGCATTACCCAGATCTACGAAGGCACCAACGGCATCCAGGCGCTGGATCTGATGGGGCGCAAGGTCGTCGCCAGCGGCGGGGCTTTCTACAGATTGTTCAGTGACGAAGTGCGTCAGTTCATCGATGCATCCGACGCGAATCTGGGTGAATTCACCAAGCCGTTGGGAACCGCTCTTACCACCCTCGATGAATTGACCGACTGGGTTCTGGACCGTGCGCGCAGCAATCCGAACGAGATCGGCGCTGCTTCTGTCGAGTATCTGCACGTGTTCGGTTATGTGGCTTACGCCTACATGTGGGCGATGTCGGCAAAAGCGGCGTTGGGCAAAGAGGCGCAGGAAGATTTCTACGCCAGCAAGATGGGCACCGCACGTTTCTACTTCGCGCGTCTTTTGCCGCGAATTCAATCGCTTGCAGCGTCGGTGAAAGCTGGCAGCGAATCCCTGTACCTGCTGGACGCAGCGCAGTTCTGAGTCCGTCGCACTCGTGTAAGCATTTGCTTACACGACGTTCTGGCATTTAGCTCTATCGCGGAATCGGATCCAAGTTTAATCTACACACATGGACGTCGCGCAGGATGCGCAAACAGACAACATGGACACGTAGGGAATACCTGCCAGGACGGCGGGACGAAAGGGAAGTCACAGGGAAACAGTCTGGAAAACCTCGCTTAGGCGGGGTTTTCTTTTATCTGCGCCCTGCAAATTCTCGCCCATGCTCACGTCCCTGCAAACGGTGGGGGGTTGGGATTCTCCACCTCATCGAGCACCGATTTGAGCAATTCCAGAGTCGCCTGCTGTCTTTGTGCATCCCGATACACCAGGCCAATCTGCAGCGGCACCCGCGGTTCGCTCAACGGCTTCCACAACAGCTCGACATCTTCCTGAATATTCTGCGCCCGCCCGGGCAACACCGTCGCAAGCTTCATGTGGGTGAGGCTGTCGAGAATGCCCGCCATGTTGTTCAGCTCGGCCTGCACATGGGGGCGGCGACCGAGGTTGGCCAGTTGGCTCTGCCAGATCTGCCGCACCTGAAACTCTTCGCCCAGCAACAGCATCGGCATCTCCGCCGCCTGGCTCATCGACACCTTCTTGAATTCACGCAGCGGATGACTGGCCGGGATGACCAGCTTGAGTTCGTCTTCGTACAGCAGCATGCCGTGCAAACCCGGCTGACGCGGCGGCAGGTAACTGATGCCGATGTCGAGCGAGCCGTTGAGCAGGCGGCGCTCGATCTCCATCGCGCTCAATTCATAGATCTGCACCACCAGATGCGGCTGGGCCTTGCGCACGTGTTCGAGCATTTGCGGCACCAGACTTGAGTGCACGGTCTGCATCACCCCGATGGCCAGGGTGCGCTGCGACTGACCCTTGAAGTTGCGCAGCGCATCCCGCGCCCGCTGCATGCCTTCGAGCAGCGGCACCGCGTGGTTGTAGAGGGTGTGCGCGGCCAGCGTCGGCAGCAGGCGTTTGCTGCTGCGTTCGAAGAGGCTGACGTCAAGGCTGTGTTCAAGCAGGCGGATCTGCTGGGAGAGTGCAGGCTGAGAGAGCGAAAGGCGCTCGGCAGCGCGTCCTACATGGCCTTCTTCATAGACCGCGACGAAATAACGCAGTTGGCGGAAATCCATAAGCAATACTTATCGAAATGGCTGGAAAATCGAAATGGTCGTTTCGGCTGATGGCCCTTAGTCTACGCGCAACTCACGAGGGTTACAGAGCGATAACACGCGATGACAAGTGCTGGTGCCAAGGGTGTTTACATAGGTAAAGCGAAAAATCCGGATCAGGGTTTGGGTCACTCGCTTCTATCGCCTCTGCAGCGCCTGCGTCTTCGCACCGGCTGTGATGAAGCCGGCCTGTTCGCCACTGAATCCGACGCTTGTGCGGCAGCGATGACGCTGGCCCGCAAATGGGGTGAGCGGCATCGGCGCGGCAAGTGTGGTGTGGTGCTCGCTAGCGGCGGACGATTCGACGGGCTGATCGAATCGATGGCCTCGGACTGTTCTAGTGTGCCGTTCAACGACTTGGCTGCGCTGGATGCGGCTGTCGATTCCGCCACTGTTGCCATTGTGCTTGAGCCGATTCAGGGGCAGAGCGTCGTGACACCTGCCTTTCAGGCTTATGTACAAGGTGTGGCCAAGCTGTGCCGCGAGCTGAACATCCTGCTGATTCTCAATGATGCCCGTGGCTCGACCGGGCAGCAGGGCGGGTTGCTGTGCGAAGAGGCCTATGGCATCAGCGCCGATATCGTGGTGCTGGGCGACCATTCCAATTGCAGCCCCCGCAGCGCGGCGTTGCTGGTCCGCGGCCATGCCTGCACGGCTGATCTCGACAGGTTGCCAGGCTTTGTGCCGGAGCCGGTTTCCCACCATGCGCCAAGGCCCGCGCCCAGATCTCAACCCAAGGCAGCGCCGTATATCCAGGCTTTGCACGGTCTGTTGGCATAACCGAATACCGTCTTGCGTTTTGTACGCCTCGCCCCGCACCGGATCTCTGGGAGCGGGGCGCTTTTTTTCCGGGGTGATGGCTTGATGACATGCGATGTTGAACCCCGCCAACGCGCCAGGGTCGATTAGCTGTGTGGGCCATACAGGCCTCTTATCGATCAGGAGCTTCACCCATGGACATCATTCGCATCATCGTCGCCATCCTGCTGCCACCCCTGGGCGTGTTCCTGCAAGTCGGATTCGGCGGCGCGTTCTGGCTGAATATCCTGCTGACGTTGCTGGGTTATTTCCCGGGGATCATTCACGCGGTCTACATCATTGCCAGCCGTAAGTAACAGCCGCGCTTAGATCTTCCCGTCTTCATCCGGCTTGCGGGCGATCGCGATCATGAGGCCGCCCCCGCCGGCAAGCCGTGCTGCTACGGGATGAGAGGTGACCATTCAGAGATTTTCGGCGAACGCTTCGTAGCAGCACGGCTTGCCGGCGGGAGCGATCTTGAATCCGCCACGCCGGCAAGCCGGACTGCTACGGTCCGGGTTTCTCAGCCGTCGATCACCTTGCGATAAAACGCCCATTCGCTTTCCAGCGCATGGGCAAGGTTCTCGGCCTTGCGGAAACCGTGGCGTTCTTCAGGGTAAAAGTGGCCTTCTGCCGGAATGCCCCGTTCCCTCAGCGCGTCGAGCATGTCGCGGGTCTGGGCGGGGACCACCACCGCGTCCAGCTCGCCCTGAAAGAAGATCACCGGCACCTTGATTCTGTCAGCATGTAACAGCGGCGTGCGTTCTTTGTAGCGCGCCATGTCGATGTCCGGATCGCCGATCAGCCAGTCCAGATAATCCGCCTCGAACTTGTGGGTCGCTTCGGCCAGGGCCAGCGGATCGCTCACGCCATACAGGCTGGCACCTGCACGAAACACATCCTTGAACGCCAGCGCACAGAGCGTCGTGTATCCACCCGCGCTGCTGCCACGGATAAAGGCCTTGTTCGGGTCGATCAGCCCGCGTTCGGCTAGATGCCCGACCACGGCGCAGGCGTCTTCGACGTCCACCGCGCCCCACTCCAGAAACAGCGCCTGCCGATACGCCCGGCCGTAACCGGTGCTGCCGCGATAGTTGAGGTCGGCCACGGCAAACCCGCGCTGGGTCCAGAACTGGATGCGCGGGTCCAGCACCGGGTAGCAGGCTGAGGTCGGCCCGCCATGGACGAACACCACCAGTGGCGGTTTCGCGTCGCCGTTCATGACCGGATAGAAGTAGCCGTGTGCCTCGCCCGAGCCGCTTGGATAGCGCAAGGTCTGCGGGCGGCTGATGCGCTCGGCGGGCAGGGGCGTGACACCGCCTGCCAGCAACTGGACGGTTTTGTCCTGTCGATCGATGGCGATCACGGCCGCAAGGCTGACTGCCGACGCAGCGATGCAGTAGATGTACTGATCATCCATCGCCAGGCTACGAAAACGGCTGTAATCGCCGCTGAAATCGTCCACCGAGCCGTCAGTCCTGTGCAGGCCAAGCACACCAACGCCATTCTCCGACCAGGTGGCCAGGTAGCCATTATTACCAGTCGGCAGCCAGCTCGAAGCGCCCATTTGCCAAGGCGCGCCCGCGTGATCGGCCTTGGCGGCGGGCAGGGCCATGAAGCCGTCCAGTGTCTCGACCCAGGGCTGCCAGAACCCGCCCCGGTCGGTAATGCAATACAGCGTGCCTTGCTCGTCGAAACGCGGTTGCTGCAACGCTTCGAGCCCCAGCCCGCCCGCCAGGCAGTGCGCGCGTCCCCACGTACCATCAGCCAGACGCTCGACACTCAACAGCCGCGTCGAAGTCCAGGGCTGGTGCGGGCGCCACCACTCGATCCACACCAGCCGCTCGCCATCGGGGCTCAGGGTGGGCGCCGCATAAAAGTCCGCGCCCTCTGCCAGCACTTCACGCCTGCCATCTGCCAGGTCAATGCTCACCAGACGGTGCGTGTCCTGATCCTCTTCCACGGCGAACACCTGGCCGCGGGCAACGCTCAGGTCGGCAAAGCGCCTGTCACCCTGGGTCAGTGGCTGCGGGGTGATGGAGTCAAACGCCTGGAGGTAGAGCTGCTGGTCGGCCTCGTTGACGAACACCAGTGCGTCGTCAGTCAGGCTGAACGACCCGCCGCCGTACTCGTAGACACGGGTGCGGACGCTGAAACCTTCGGGCGTCAGGCAGGAGGTGAGGCCGTTGTGCCAGCGCCAGATGCGCGAGGCGGCATCCTGCGGGCGAAATTCGATCCAGAAAAGGCCGGCGGCGCTGACGCTCAGCTCGGAGAAATCAACGCCTGCCGCCACAGCCTGGGCGGCAGAGAACAGATCAGGATTTGGCGATGAGCCGTGAGTTTCGTTCATTGCGAAAAGCCAGTTGCTCGATGGTCTGGCTAGCATACTCGGCTTCGTCGCGGGCTTGGGTGATCAGCCCGTGGTGCTGTGATTTGCTGCACACAGGGTCTGCGTTGCTGGCATCGCCCGTCAGCATGAAGGCCTGGCAACGGCAGCCGCCGAAATCCTTTTCCTTTTCATCGCAGGAGCGGCACGGCTCGGGCATCCATTCGTAACCGCGAAAGCGATTGAAGCCGAAAGACTCATACCAGATGTGTTGCATGCTGTGATCGCGCACATTGGGAAACTGGATCGGCATCTGCCGCGCGCCGTGGCAGGGCAGGGCGGTGCCATCCGGCGTGACGGTCAGGAACAGGTTGCCCCAGCCGTTCATGCAGGCTTTCGGGCGCTCTTCGTAATAGTCGGGTGTGACGAAAATCAGCTTCACCGGGTGATTCTCGGCGGCAAGCTTCTCCCGGTATTCGTTGGTGATGCGTTCAGCGCGCACCAGTTGATCCTTGGTCGGCAGCAGGCCGACGCGGTTCAGGTGCGCCCAGCCGTAGAACTGGCAGGTGGCCAATTCGACGAAGTCCGCCTCCAGCGCCACACACAGCTCGATGATCTTGTCGATGCGGTCGATGTTGTGCCGGTGGGTCACAAAGTTGAGCACCATCGGATAGCCGTGTTTTTTCACTGCACGGGCCATTTCCAGCTTCTGGGCGAAGGCTTTTTTCGAGCCTGCGAGCATGTTGTTCACTTGCTCGTCGCTGGCCTGGAAGCTGATCTGGATGTGGTCCAGGCCGGCTTCCTTGAAATCGATGATTTTCTGCTCGGTCAGGCCAATGCCGGAGGTAATGAGGTTGGTGTAGAACCCCAGCCGCCGCGCTTCGGCGATCAATAGCGAGAGATCCTGGCGCACCAGCGGCTCACCGCCGGAAAAGCCGATTTGCGCCGCGCCCATTTGCCGGGCTTCGGCCATGACCTTGAACCACTGTTCGGTCGTCAGCTCCTGCCCTTGCCTGGCGAAGTCCAACGGGTTGGAGCAGTACGGACATTGCAGCGGGCAGCGGTAGGTCAATTCCGCGAGCAGCCACAGCGGCAGCCCGACCGGTGGCGTAGGCGGGATGTGCACCTTGGATTCGCCTGACACGGGGGCTTGGGTTGCAGCGTCAGGCAAGCTCGATCCAGTGTTCTGCACGCGCGACCTCCATGAATTGCTCGACATCGCTGCCAAGCTCGGGAACGCCGGGGAATTTTTCGTCCAGCAGGGCAATGATCGCACCGACGCTGCGTTTGCCGTCGATCAGCCCGCCAATTTCAGCAGCGCTCTCGTTGAGCTTGATCATGCCTTCCGGGTACAGCAGCACATGGCCATTCTGCGCCGGTTCGAACTGGAACCGATAGCCACGGCGCCAGGCGGGGACGTGTTCGCGATTGAAGCTCATAGCTCGATACCTTTGTGCCAGACACGCTGGTCAGTGACGCTGTGATAGGGCGGGCGGTGCAGCTCGTACGCCATGCTCATGGCATCGAGCATGCTCCACAAAATGTCGAGTTTGAACTGCAGAATTTCCAGCATGCGCTGCTGGCCTTCCCAGGTCGTGTAGTGTTGCAGCGTGATCGCCAGACCATGCTCCACGTCGCGTCGAGCCTGGCCCAGGCGGGTGCGGAAATATTCGTAGCCGGCCGGGTCGATCCACGGGTAATGCTGCGGCCAGCTGTCGAGGCGGGACTGGTGGATCTGCGGGGCGAACAGTTCGGTCAGGGAGCTGCTGGCCGCTTCCTGCCAATTGGCGCGGCGAGCGAAATTCACATAGGCATCGACGGCGAATCTTACGCCTGGCAGTACCAGTTCCTGCGAGCGCAGTTGGTCAGGGGCCAGACCGACCGCCTGGCCCAGGCGCAACCAGGCTTCGATGCCGCCGTCTTCCCCGGGGGCGCCGTCGTGGTCGAGCAGGCGCTGAATCCACTCGCGACGAATCTCGCGATCCGGACAGTTGGCCAGAATTGCCGCATCTTTCAGGGGAATGTTCACCTGGTAATAGAAGCGATTGGCGACCCAGCCCTGAATCTGCTCGCGGGTGGCGCGGCCCTCATACATCGCCACGTGATACGGGTGATAGATGTGGTAATACGCGCCCTTGGCACGCAGGGCCTGTTCGAATTCGGCGGGGGACAGCGGCGTGTTTTCGCTCATGTCGTCACTCTTCCTGAAGAATTTCCGCAGATCCTGTGGGAGTGAGCTTGCTCACGAATGCGATCTGCCTGCGCCAAATGGGCTGGCTGACCTGACGCCTTCGTGAGCAAGCTCACTCCCACAGTTTATTCGCGTCGTTAAAGCTCGATACTCATGCCATCGAAGGCCACTTCGACTTCGCGGCGGGCCAGTTCCGCGCGCTCGGGCGAGTCTTCGTCGAGGATCGGGTTGGTGTTGTTGATGTGGATCAGCACCTTGCGCTGGCGTGGCAGTTTTTCCAGCACTTCGAGCATTCCGCCTGGGCCATTCTGCGCCAGGTGGCCCATTTCGGTCCCGGTGCGCGTGCCGACGCCGCGCCGCTTCATCTCGTCGTCGTCCCACATCGTGCCGTCCACCAGCAGGCAGTCGGCGCCGCTCATCTTTTCCATGAGGGCATCATCGACCTTGCCCAGGCCCGGTGCGTAGAACAGCTTGCCGCCGGTCCTGAGGTCTTCGACCATCAGCCCGATGTTATCGCCCGGGTGTGGGTCGAATCGGTGCGGCGAGTAGGGTGGCGCCGCGCTGCGCAGAGGAAACGGCGTAAAGCGCAAGTTCGGGCAAGCCGGAATCACGAAGCTGCCTTGCAGTTCGATGCGGTTCCACACAAGGCCACCGTTCCAGTGCTTGAGCATGTTGAACAGCGGAAAACCGGTGGTCAGGTCTTCATGGACCATGTCGGTACACCACACCTGATGCGGGCAACCCTCGCGCAGGCTCAAGAGGCCTGTGGTGTGGTCTATCTGGCTGTCCATCAGGATGATTGCGCTGATGCCGGTGTCACGCAGGCCGCGATTGGGCTGCATGGGGGCAAAGCCTTGCAGTTGCGCGCGGATGTCGGGGGAGGCATTGCACAGCACCCAATTCACGCCGTCATCTGACAGGGCAATGGATGACTGAGTGCGAGCGTGAGCCCGCAGGCTGCCGTCACGAAAGCCTGCGCAATTGACGCAGTTGCAGTTCCATTGGGGGAAACCGCCACCTGCAGCGGAGCCGAGAATCTGGATGTGCATGGGTACTCCGTGCCGATTGGCCGCCTGCCGGGCCAGAAAAATCTTGAGTGCTGGAACAAAAAAGCCCCGGCGAACCGAGGCTTATCACCGCGCAAACATTAACGGCTTGCGAAGTACATGGTTACTTCAAAGCCGATGCGCAGATCAGTGTAAGCAGGTTTAGTCCACATAAAAGACTCCTTCTGGGTTAATGCAACGGTGGGTGGGTACATCTTTAGTACACCTACGAGAGGAGACGTTCAAATGCTTAGGCAGCTATGTTACTAAAATTTACTCCGGCTCAATGATGAAATATCCGATAAAGATTTTTACAGATCAGGCAACGATGGGTTCGCTGCAGCCAGCTAGACGTGTGGGTTAGGGCGGTTTGCCAGGCAAAGGCGGGCCGTCTGAGGTAGCGCTATCCGACTGGCGGCATCCCGCAGCATCGCTGGGGTCAAATGTGCAAACGAATGTTGCAGCCGCTTGAGGTAATCCTGGGGGTGCCCGCACAGGTGCGCCTGCCAGAGAAGCTCGGCCGCTGCGGGGATTTCCATGGCGCCAGGGTCCGTCTGGCCGGCCAGCGTTGCGAGCTCCGCAGGCAGGTCTGCTTGCGCGACCAGCTCAGGCAAGGTTTGCAGGAATGTCTCGATGTGTCCGACCAGTTGTTCAACGTCGGCGCTGGGAGATTGCACGCCAAATAGCAGCCCGCCTTGCCCGGCAATCTGTCGGAAACCGCTGAAAACTGCGTAGCCCAGTTGCATTTCCACCCGAAGACGTTGGTAGAACGGCGCCTGAACCAGGTGGGCGAATAGCCGCCAGACGGCCTCATCCTCAATGCTGTTCGAAGGCGTCGGATAAAAAAGCAGCACAGCATTTTCAGAAGAGTCCGACGGCTCGCTGCGCCAGCGCTGGCCTGGGATCTGGGCAGCCGGTTCTATCGGCGCGTTATCCGGCTTGCCGGGCACCTGTTGCAGGGTGTGATTCAGCGCCGTGCCGACCCCTGTGGCAAAACCGCCCCAGCGCGAGCTGGCCCAGACGCTCTGCAAGTCGTTGGTTTCCGTGGTAAGCGTACTGTTCAAAAAGTGATCAGCAAGGGTGGCGAGCAACTGACGGATTGGAATGGGGGCGGGTTCTGTCAGCGGCTGACCGTATCTCGCCAGGGTTTGCTCATCGGGACGGGAGAGCAATTGCAGGGCTTTTTCCAGCACGGCCGGCACAGGTTCGGCCAAGCCACTCAATTTAAGTTGCCAATAGTTGCCGTAGGCCGTGAATGCCAGCGTGACGCCTGCCTGCTGGGCGTCTGCGGTCAGGGCCTTGAGGCTGTCGTTGAGCATTCGATGCAGCATCGGCTGCGGCGCGGGGAGGGTCCAGCGCAGGTAGAGGGCGGCCTCGCCGGTCATCGGCAGGGCGTCGCTGAATGTCATGGCAGGCAGCGTAGTGGCCGTGCTGATCGGCGTGGATGGCGCGCGCAGGAACGGGTTGGCCTCAGGCAAGCGCCAGTTGATCTCGCCCAAGGCCATGGATGGCAAATTGACCGGAGCTGTGAGTTGGTCGAGAAGGGCGTCGATCGCGTTATCGTTCAAGTCCGTTGGCTGGGCGCTGTAGTGTCGGGCCAGGGGCAGGGCGGTGCTGACGGCGAGGCGACGTTGTTCCAGCCGCGTGTGCTCGCCGAGCAGGTTGCGGTGGTGGGTTTTGAAGAATGTCAGCCAACTGCGGATCAGGCTATGGATCTGTGTTGCCTGGTCTGGCGTTGTCGCGGGCAAGCGCGCTCCTACAGGGTGTGCGCGATCTTCTGTAGGAGCGCGCTTGCCCGCGACGGCGTCAGAAAGCGCGATCTCAATCTCCAGCAACACCTGCCCGCCAAACGCATACACCACCTGAGCCTTCAACGAGTCGACCAACCCCCGCTCCCGCAATTGCGCGACCAGCCCGCCCGGTTGCGTATTGTTCATCCAGGTGCAGAGGAAGGCCGCAGCCTGTTCGTGCCCCTCGGGCAGCCCTTCGCACGGGAACATCAGATGAATCTGACGCTGATCGGTATCGGTCGGGTATTCGCGCTGGTCATCCATCAGCGCTGGGGGCAGTTGTTGCTTAACCCGACTGCCCTTTGTGAAATACCCGCCATGGGCCCGCGCCAGAGCCTCCAACTCATCTAGCGGCTGCGGCCCGGCGAGGCTGAGGGTCATCTGTCCGCCCTGGTAGAAGGTACGATAAAAATCCTGCAGCGCCTGCTGAAATGCCTGACGCGGGACCGGCAAGCTGAAGCGATTACCAGCGTGGAATCCGCGCAAGGGGTGCAGAGGCGACAACGGCTGCAAGCGCCTGAGTTGTTCCCGTGATGCGGCATCCCGCGACCAGGCGATGAATTCTGCGTGCAACACTTCCCTTTCCCGCAACTGATCGTCCAGCGTCATACGAGGATGCGCGAGCATTTCGCACAGCCGCGCAAGCCCTCCGGCGAATGCAGCAGGCGCCAGCTCAAAGAAAAAGTCGGTGGTGCGTTCGCGAGTGCTGGCGTTGAGTTGCCCGCCATGACGCTGAACGTAGGCCATCAGCTTCTGATCGGCAGGAAATCGCTCCGTGCCGAGAAAGAACAGGTGCTCAAGAAAGTGCGCCAGCCCTGGCCATTGCGGCGCCACATCATGGCTGCCCGCCGCCACCCGCAGTGCCGCTGCAGAACGCTTCAGGCGCGGCGCACAGCACAGCTCCACCCGCAGGCCGTTGGGCAGGGTCAGGGAGCGGTGGGTGGTTGCGTCGGGTGCAGGCATGACGATTTCCGCAGTCGCGTAGGAAAGTGAAGGGTCATGCTAGCGGATTACAGAACAGGCGGCATGTATACAGCGGTCCGTAGCAGCACGGCTTGCCGGCGGGGGCGGTGTATCAGTACTTAATGCAGTGACTGACACACCGCTCCCGCCGGCAAGCCGTGCTGCTACGGGTGAGGTGTTACTCAGGGTTTGCTCAGCCCTGAATAGAAACCGGGGCGTCGGTCCTTGAAGTAGGTGTTGATCGCCTGGGATTCGCTCATGGCCTGCCGATCCAGATCCGCCACCACCAGGGCTTCCTCGTGCCCCGCCAGCCCAACCTGCTTGCCGTCCGGCGCGCAGATGCTGCTCAGTCCGCAGTAATGAATCGGGCCTTCGCTGCCGCAGTAGTTGGCGTACACCAGATAGCACTGGTTTTCGAACGCGCGCGCACGCACGGTGACTTCGGCGACGAAATCGTACGGCTCCATGTTGGCGGTCGGTACCAGAATCAGGTTTACGCCTTCCAGCGCCAGCCGCCGGGTGTTCTCGGGAAATTCCACGTCATAGCAGATCAGGAAACCCAGCTTCCAGCCGTCGAATTCCACAACCGGAAAATGCTCCTCTCCTGCACTGAACATCGACTTGTCCAGCTCACCGTAGAGATGTGTCTTACGGTAATTGCAGAGGCGTGCACCTTTGGCGTCGATCAACTGCACCGAGTTGAAGACCTGATCGTTCTCGCCCAGCTCCGGATAGCCATACAGAATCGCCACGCCAGTCGCCTGGGTGATGGTGGCGATGGCTTGTGCTGCCGGGCCGTCGCTACGCTGGGCCAGTGAGCGTGCGGCCTGCGCGCCGATGTTGTAGCCACTGAGAAACATCTCCGGGCAGACCAGCAGCGCAGCGCCTTGGGCCGCCGCTTCGATCGCCTGGGTATTCAGGCGCTGCAGGTTGCCGCTGATGTCCAGCGGCAGGGGTGGGCATTGGTACAAAGCGACGCGCATGGAGAGCCTCTTATTCCGGCAACACGACCGGGCCGATTTCGTGGAAAACGTCACCCGGCCCCGGGTTCTCGGCGTGGGTCTTGCCGCCGAAGTGGGTCATGATGCCCCACACCGCGTTGAGCGAGGTCTGCACCGCGCCCTCGACCCAGGCGGGCGTCCATGACACGTCGTCGCCGGCGATGAAAATGCCGCGCTGATCGTCAGGCATGTCCTTCTGCATGAAGTGCGCATACATCCGCTGGTTGTAGCGGTAGTGCCCCGGCAGTGCACCCTTGAAGGCGCCAAGGAAATGCGGGTCGGCTTCCCACGACACCGTGATCGGATCTCCGATGATGCGGGCGGCGATATCCACCTTCGGGTAGATCTTTTTCAGCGCGCCCAAGGCCAGGCTGACGCGCTTTTCCACTGGGTGCGGCAGCATTTTCAGCGCATCGCTCATCCATGAGTACGACAGACAAATCACGCCCGGCTTCTCGGTGCCATTGGCGTAGGTGCCGTTGTCGAACAGGTAGGTGCCGCGGGTCAGGCGGTCGGTCAGGGTCATGCTCATCAGGTCGCGGCCGGTTTCCGGGTCCTTGTCCTTCCAGAACGGGCGATCAACCATGACAAAGGTTTTCGACGACTGCATGTAGCGGGTGCGGTCCAGGGCCATCCACATTTTCTGCGAGAACAGCGACTCTTCGCATTCGATCTGGGTGGTCAGCAGCCAGCTTTGGCAGGTGGCGAGCACAGCGTCGTAATGCCGGGTGTCACCCCAGTTATCGGTGACGGCAAACTGGCCGTCGGCCGAGCGGGCAATGCGCTTGACCCCGGTACGCGGCGCGCCGTGGTGCAGGGTCGAGAGGCTGGTGCCTTCCGGCCAGTGAGCGCAACGTTCCGGCGCGTGACGCCAGATACCCAGCGGCACTTGCTCGACGCCGCCGACGATGAGGTGCTGGTGATCGTCGCAGTTGGTCATCACCACGCGAAAGATTTCCAGCATCGAGTTGGGGAAGTCCGAGTCCCAGCCGCCGGTGCCGAAACCGACCTGACCGAAGACTTCACGGTGATAGAACGACAGCTTGGCAAAGGCTTTGGACGTGGCGACGAAATCGTAGAAAGTGCGGTCGTCCCACAGCGGCACCAGCTTGTCCCACAGTTCCTTGAGGCGTGGCACGTCGCGGTCGCGGATGGCTTGCTGAATGTCGGCGAACTGCGCGCCATCTTCCAGCGCATCGGCCCAGGCGTCAGCCACTTCCTGAAACAGCGCAGGCAAGTCCGACAGTTTCTGTGCGTAGTGGGTAGCGCCTTCCAGGTCGATGACAGTGCTGCCAGAGGCTGCGGTCAGCGGGTTGGGGAAGGGTTTTGATTCAAGACCCAGTTTGTCGACGTAGTGGTAGAACGCCGTGGAGGACACCGGGAAGCGCATGCCGCCCAGCTCGGCAATGATGCCTTCGGCGCCTTCGAATTGCTGCGAGCGCAGGCGGCCGCCCATTTTCGAGGCTTCGTAGACGACCGGCTTGAGGCCCAGTTTCATCAACTCATAAGCCGCGACCAGCCCCGCGATGCCAGCACCGACGATGGCCACTTCCTTGCCGTGATTTTCCTGGGGAATGCTGCCCAGGCCGGCCGGGTGTTCGATCCAGTCGTCAAAGGCGAACGGAAAGTCCGGACCGAAAATCGTGATCGGTTTTTTGCCGTCGGCGGGGTGGCGATTGTTCTTCATGACTGACCTTGTTCGACTGTGGCGCGAAAGGGAAAGTCTAGATAACAGTTGAGACGTTAATAAGACGCAGAGTGTCGTCGTTGTGTAGATAAATCAGTCAAAATGACGAACTTTTTGGTCAGACCGGCTGCCCGCGATCGATCTTGCTGCTGAGGATGATCGAGGTGGTGGTCTTTTCCACGCCGTCGACGCTGCCGATCAGGTCCAGCAACTGGTCCAGCTGTTCGGGTGAATCGGTGCGCAGCCAGGCCACGTAGTCGAATTCGCCACTGACCGCGCACAACTGCTGAACCTGCGCCAGCGCGCTCAAACGCCGCAACACTTCCTTGCCCGAACGAGGCTGCACGGTGATCCCGACATACGCCTGCAGGCCGCCATCGACGACCCGCTGGCTCAGGCGCACGCCGTAGCCGGTGATGATCCGGGTTTTCTCAAGGCGCGCCAGGCGAGAGGTGACAGTAGTACGTGCGATCCCCAACTGCCGGGCCAGATTGGCGACCGGCTCGCGGGCGTTGATCTGCAGGGCCGCGATCAACTGGCGATCGATTTCGTCGAGAGCGGGAGGGCGGGTGTCGGACAAGAGAATCTCCATCAGCAAGCGGGCAATATTACCCGCTACCGGGATTTGTGTCCGACCTGCGCCGCGTGGCGCGCAGCTGCGGGCTTGTTTCTCCGCTCGTCTGCGCGAAATGAACATTTTATTGATCGAATTGCGCATTTATTTTGATTGGCATAAGCTCGTCTGAGCAAATCGATCACAAAGATGATCATTTCGCGCAGATTTGAGTGTTTAGCGCCTGCACCACACCCATTGCTGCAACCATAAAAATAAGGAGTATTCCCGTGGCCCAGATTCCAATTAAACGCACCATCGAACGTGTACCCGGCGGCATGATGATCGTGCCGTTGCTCATCGGCTCGCTGATCGCGACGTTTCTGCCTGACATGCCGAAGTTCTTCGGCTCCTTCACCAATGCGCTGTTCACCGGTTCGCTGCCGATCCTGGCGGTGTTCTATGTGTGCATGGGCGCGAGCATCGACGTCAAGGCCACGCCTTACCTGCTGAAAAAAGGCGGGGTGCTGTTTGGCACCAAGGTCGGCACTGCCATGGTGATTGGCGTGGTCATGGGTCACTTCCTGGGCGAGCAGCCGATCAGTTCCGGGGTGTTCGCCGGGCTGTCGACGCTGGCTGTCGTGGCGGCGATGAACGACACCAACGGTGGTCTGTACATGGCGCTGATGGGCCAGTACGGGCGTTCCGAAGACGTGGGCGCCTACTCGGTCATGTCGCTGGAGTCCGGCCCGTTCCTGACCATGGTCACCCTCGGCGTTGCGGGCCTGGCGGCATTCCCCTGGCCGACGCTGGTGGGGGCGATCCTGCCACTGATGCTGGGCATGTTGCTGGGTAACCTGGACCGCGAAATGCGCGACTTCCTGGCCAAGGCCGTGCCGGTGATGATTCCCTTCTTCGCCCTGGCGCTGGGTGCCAGCCTGGACCTGCACAAGGTCTGGCAGGCCGGCCTGCTGGGCATCGGCCTGGGCCTGGCCGTGGTGGTGCTGACGGGTATTCCGCTGTACTTCGCCGACCGTGCCACGGGCGGCACAGGTGTTGCCGGGATGGCGGCCGCCAACACGGCGGGTAACGCTGCGGCAGTGCCGGCGCTGGTGGCCGCGGCTAACCCTGTCTATACGGAGGCCGCGAATTCCGCGACTCTGCTGGTGGCGGCTTGTGTGGTGGTCACGGCTGTTCTGTCGCCGATTCTTACGGCGTCCGTCGCCAAGCGTCACAAAGAGCGTCACGCTGCAAAACAGGTGAAGGTCAATGCGCAGCAGGAGGCGGTGAGATGACATTGCTGATCATTGCCGATGATCTGTCGGGCGCGGCGGACTGCGCAATTGCCTTCGCCGGCGCCGGGCTGAGCACGGTGGTGACCCTCGATGCGTCCCATGACACCGGCGATGCCAGCGTGGTCGCCATCGACACCGACACCCGCCGCCTGTCTGCCGATGCAGCAGGTCAGCGCACGCTGTCGGCCTGGCAGGTGCTGCGCCGGCCCCGGCAGCACCTGTACAAGAAAATCGATTCGACCTTGCGCGGCAACTGGGCGGCTGAAGTCGCTGCCCTGCAACCCCAGGCGGGCCTTGCGATTGTCGCGCCGGCATTTCCTGCCACCGGGCGCACCACTCTTGAGGGCCGGGTGCTGGTCAATGGTCAGCCGCTGGAAACCACTGACACCTGGAAGCTGGAACATGCCGAGCGTTCGGCAGACATCGCCTCGATGCTCGAGGGTGAGGGCCTGCGCACTGCGAAGCTGAACCTTGAACTGCTGCGAGGCGATTCCATTGCATTGGTCAGGCACATTGCCGAAATCGCCGGCAGTGGCGTCGAAGCCTTGATCGTCGATGCGCAGACCACCGCCGATCTGCACGTTCTGGCCAGCGTTACCCTGCAGATGACTGAGGCGCTGGCGCTGTTCTGGGTCGGGTCCGGCGGGCTGGCGCGGGAAATCGCTGCGCTGTCTGAGCAGGTGGCTGTTCCTGCACAAGCCCCTGAGAAGTTCGCGCCGACGCTGGTTCTGGTCGGCAGCCTGTCCAGCGTTTCCGAACGCCAGTGCGCGCTGCTCAAGGAGCGCTCCGGCATCGGTGAACTGATTGTCCCGCCTGCCGTGTTGCGTCACGGCATGGCCCATGCGGACTGGGCCGGTTGGGAAATGCGCATCGGCCAATGTTTGCGTCGCGGCGAAGATCTGCTGCTGCGCATCGGCCGTGACGACGCATTCGATCCGGCCGAAGGTGCGCGCCTTTCGACGCTGCTGGCCGCGCTGGTCCGGCCGCACTTCGCCCATGTCGGCGGGCTGGTGGCCACCGGTGGCGAAACCGCCCGCGCCATGCTCGGCGCGGTGGGGATCGGCAGCCTGCAATTGCTCTGTGAAATCGAAGCGGGTGTTGCCTTTGGCCGCCCGATCGCAAGCCGGGACGGTCATCGTCCGGGCGTGGTGACCAAGGCCGGGGCGTTCGGCACCGATCACGCGCTCTACGCCGCCTGGCTGCATATGAACAACGCTGTAGCGCCTGTGGAATCGTCCGCAGGTCTTGTAACGAATCCTGCTCTACAAGGTAAGAATCATGAGTAATTATTTGCCAGTCATCGGTATCACCATGGGCGACGCGACTGGCGTCGGTCCTGAGTGCATCGTCAAGAGCCTCGCCCACGACGTGGTGTATCAGCAGTGCCGACCGCTGGTGATTGGCGATGCCGGGCGTCTGGAGCTGGCCAATGAAATCGTCAAGGGCAGCCTGAAGATCCGCCGTATCGACGACGCCTCCCAGGCCCTGTACGAAAAGGGCGTGGTGGATTGCATCGACCTGAACCTGATCCCGGCCGACCTGCCTTTTGGCGAGTTGTCACCCATTGCTGGCGACGGCGCCTACCAGTACATCGCCCGTGCGGTGAAGCTGGCCGAAGCCGGCGAGATCGACGCGATCTGCACCGCGCCGCTGAACAAGGAAGCACTGCATGCCGGTGGCCACAAATACCCCGGCCACACCGAGATGCTGGCCCACCTGACGAATGTCGACGAAGTGTCGATGATGCTGGTGGCGCCGCAACTGCGGGTCATTCACGTGACCACTCACATCGGCATCATCGATGCGATCCGCAAGATCGAGCCGGGCCTGGTCCAGCGCACCATCGAACGCGGCAACGCCACGCTCATCAAGTCCGGCATTGCCCGGCCACGCATCGGCGTATGCGGCATCAACCCGCATGCGGGCGAGAACGGCCTGTTCGGTTATGGCGAGGAAGAAGAGAAGATCATTCCGGCGGTCAAACTGTTGCAGGAGCAAGGTCTGGACGTGACCGGCCCGCTGCCGGCAGACACCCTGTTCTTCCGCGCTGGCCGGGGCGATTTCGACCTGGTGGTAGCGATGTACCACGACCAGGGTCATGGCCCGGTCAAGGTGCTGGGCCTGGAAGCGGGCGTCAATGTCACGGTGGGCCTGGAAGTGATTCGTACCTCGGTCGACCACGGCACCGCGTTCGACATCGCCGGTAAAGGCATCGCGGACGAGCGCAGCCTGCTCGAAGCCCTGCGCCAGGGCGCCGAGCTGGCGACGCGGCGGGGGTGAGGAGGTGTGGCCCGGTCGTGTAAGATCAGCGGCCTTCCCCCCACGAGGCCGCCCATGAAAGCCACCGACCGTCACCGCGCCATTCTCGAACTGGTTCGCGCCCGCGACACCAACGTCGAGCAATTGAGCGCTGCCCTGGGTGTGTCGGAGGCGACGGTGCGGCGCGACCTGACCATGCTCGCCAAGCAGCGCCACCTGGTGCGCACCCATGGTGGTGCCACTGCGCTGATCGGCGTGCATGAGCCGGAAGCCTCGCTGGAGGAACGCAAGTCCGCCCAGCGCGACCAGAAAGACGCCATCGCCAAGGCGGCGGCGATGCATGTCGAAGAGGGTGACACCGTGCTGCTCGATGGCGGCACCACCTGCGCGGCGCTGGCCTTGCACCTGTGCTCGCGGCAGAACGTACACGTGGTGACCAATAACCTGCTGGCAGTGATGACCCTGGCCAACGCACCGGGAATTCGTCTGACGTTGATCGGCGGTGACCTGCGCGGTTCGAGCATGAGCACCCTGGGCCCGCTGGCCGAGCTGACCCTCAGCCGCTTGAGCGTGGACAAGGCGTTCCTGGGCGCGGACGGCGTGGTGGCGGAGTTCGGGCTCTGCGAAGCCAGTGATCAGCAGGCCTATCTCAAGGAGTGCATCATCAAGCGCGCCGCCCAGGTGTTCGTGCTGGCGGATGTAGACAAGCTGGGTCGCGCCCGCCAGCAACACTGGACCCCCATCGAGCGCGAGTGGACGCTGATCACCTCCGGTGAGGCGGATGAGTCGTTGCTGGCGCCGTTCAAGGCGATGCAGCAGATCTCGGTGGAAACTGCAGACGCCTGAGCGCCAAAGGACCTGCGTTTACTGGCGTTCGTAGGCTGTTTCCTCAATATTTGTAGGACTTTTCCCTGCTGTCACCGCTTTGTCATTCAGCTGTCACTCCCGGCATGTCTAAATCGGCTCCCTGACCCTCTGAATCCACGCTGGGAGCCCTCTCATGAGTCTGGATATTTCCGAAACCGCCCGCTACATCCAAGCCGACATCCTCGACAGCTTCGACGAAGAACTGGAGATGGAGTACGACGACGCACGTCTTGACGGTCTGCTTGCGGACCTGGGTGAGGAAGTCCCTAAAGGCATCGACCGTCGCGTGTATTTCCGCGAACTGCTGCGCCTGCAAGGCGAGCTGGTCAAGCTGCAGGATTGGGTGGTCAGCCAGAAGCTCAAGGTGGTCGTGCTGTTCGAAGGCCGTGACGCGGCGGGCAAGGGCGGCGCGATCAAGCGCATCACCCAGCGCCTCAATCCTCGGGTCTGCCGAGTCGCCGCGCTGACCGCGCCGAGCGAGCGCGAGCGCACCCAGTGGTACTTCCAGCGCTACGTTTCGCACCTTCCGGCGGCGGGCGAAATGGTGCTGTTCGACCGTAGCTGGTACAACCGCGCGGGCGTCGAGCGGGTCATGGGGTTCTGCGATAACGAAGAATACGAAGAGTTTTTTCGCACCGTTCCCGAGTTCGAAAAGATGCTGGTGCGCTCGGGCATCATTCTCATCAAATACTGGTTCTCGATCACCGATGACGAGCAGTATCGCCGCTTCCTGATGCGCATCCACGATCCGCTGAAACAGTGGAAGCTCTCGCCGATGGACCTGGAATCGCGCCGTCGCTGGGAAGACTACACCCGCGCCAAGGAAGAAATGCTCACCCGCTCGCACACCGACGTGGCGCCGTGGTGGATCGTGGAGGCCGACGACAAGAAACGCGCGCGGCTCAACTGCATCCATCATTTGCTGGAGCAGATCCCGCGTGGTGAAGTCGAGGCACCGCAGGTGATCCTGCCTGAGCGCGAATACAACGCCAACTACCTGCGCGCCCCCGTGCCGCGCAACATGGTGGTGCCTTCGGTTTACTGAGGACCCTGCCTGCTGGCGGAGGTGCCCTCAAGATCGCTCCCGCGGGCAAGCCCGGCTGCTACGGGGCTTTGGGTGCCGCGTAGATTTGCGCCTCCCCCCGATCCCGTAGCAGCACGGCTTGCCGGCGGGGAGGCCCTCAAGATCAGCGCACATCTGTAGGAGCGCGCTTGCCCGCGATTGGGTCTATCAGGCGATGCAGAAGTGTTTGAATTTCCCTGCCTCATCGCGGGCAAGCGCGCTCCTACAGCTTCGGTCAGAGACACGTTTGGTGCTTCACCTCAACCCCGTAGCAGTCCGGCTTGCCGGCGTCGACGTTTTGAAGGTCGCCATCACCTCATAGGCGAACGGCTAGAGGCGGCGAGCTCGGAATCAGATCTTCCACTTCCTCGCCGTCTTCGCCAGACGCTGTTGCAGCCCTTCGAGGTTCAAGGCCAACTGCCGGTTCATCAACTGATAACCCAGCATTTCAGCCGAGGCTGCAGGCGCTTCCGGACCCACCGACAAGGATTCGGTCGGTCGCTTGAGGCGCTCTGTCGCGCCGCTTTGCAACGCGCGAGCCATGCCGATCAGCATGCGCCGGATACGCCGTTGTTCGGCGTCCAGGCCGGTCGCCCCCATGTCCGCCGGGCGAATATTGGAAAGAATTTCCAGGGTGCTCAGACACATCCGGAAATGCCCCTGAATCGCGTCCAGCTCCACCGCCGAGATCCTCACTTCCTTGGACACCGATGGCATCAGCGACCTTAACTGCAGCATCGTTGCGTTGAGCTTGGCGGTCAGTTTCAGATGCTCGTCAGCCGTGATCGACTGCCCGCTGCAAATGCGCTCGTACACCTTGGCGCAATTGCGCAAACCCTTGGCCAGGTTGTAGCGCCACGAGTACACCGCGTACAGCGGCAGGGCGAAAGAGAATGCCAGGGCCAGCACAATGCCGATCAGGATATCCACGGTGCGCCACAGCCCATCGGTAATCGGGTTGTCGCCATGGCCCGCAACGATGAACAGCGTAATGGCCGAGAGCAGCGCCGTGTAACCGCCCTTGCCGATGGCGTGATAGGCGAAGAACCCGCAGATCAGCGCCATGATGCAGTAGGTCAGCAGCGGCATGCCCAGGTACATCTGCTGCGCCACGACCATCAGCCCCAGCGCCGCGCCGATCAAGGTGCCATAGGCCCGCTCCACCGACTTCTTGCCGATATTGCCGTGATGCTGCAATCCGCCGATCACGATCAGCATCGTGACCGATGCCCATTCGCCGTGGGGCAGGTGAATGCCGGTGGTCAGCAGGATCGACACGATCAGCCCGACGACGATGCGGCCGGCGTGAATGTAGCGCGCGTACAGATAGCGGCGGTAAGGGTCCAGCAAAGGACGCAGCAGCGGGCGCAGAAAGGCGGGCAGGGAGAGGATATTCATGGGGTAACAGACCCTGAAAGTGGCGAATGTATCCGGATAACTAGCAAACGCCTGGCCCAGAGCTTCTGGTAGGCTGGCGACATGACAGGTCCGCTGGCCGGGCGACGAGGAATAACCAATTGCAATACCTGAAAGATCTGTACTGGAAACGCTGGATCAGAAAACGCGGCGCCAAGCTGGCCGGTGGTTTGCCGTCGTTGAGCAAGCGCTGTGAGCTGGTCATCGAGGATCACGTCGAACTGGGACATTTAGAGTTGCGCACAGGTCACGTCGAAATCGGGGCCCACACCTACATTCGCAGCGGAACGCACCTGTCACTGGTGTCGTCCATCGGACGTTTCTGTTCTATCGCCTCGGATGTCTATATCGGCCAGGAGAAATACACCCATCCCAGCGACTGGACCAGTTCGCACCCCTTCCAGTACACCGACTCGCCACTGACCTACACCGCGCCAACTGAACTGGCTGTCATTGGTCATGACGTCTGGATCGGCCACAGCGCCATGATCATGGAAGGCGTCACTGTGGGGACTGGCGCCATTATCGCAACTCGCGCCGTGGTCACTCAGGATGTGCCGCCGTACGCCATCGTCGCGGGCTTTCCGGCGAAGGTCATCCGCTATCGCCATGCGTCGGACATCATCGAACGCCTGCTGGCCAGCCAGTGGTGGGAGCGTGATGTGAGTGAGTTGAGAACCTTACCCATGGACCAGCCCGAGCTGTTCTTGCAAGCGCTGGAGGCCGGCCGCGCCAGCACCCTGGCTCGTTACCGCAAGCTCAGTATAAGCCGCGACGGATGCCGGGAGATTTAAGCGCCAACTGTGGCTGAACGGTGCACAACCAGATCGGCTGACAATCCTGCGCGGAACAGCTGTACCACGTGTTCCGGTGTCAGCACGACGACCTGTTCGTCCGGCGACATCTTTTCGCGAAGGGGCTCGTACCCTTCAAACGACCAGCGCCACTGCTTGCCCCGCCACAGCAGAACGGCCTGGCCGTCAGCCTCGATCATCGTCCCGTCCGGCAAACTTCCCAACCTTGCCCGCCAGGTCCGCTGGCTGCCGTCAGCGTTCAACCGCTCCCCATGCAGGACCCGGTCAATGCCGACGGCGGATCGATCCGCCTCGGGAAACACCTCTGCCCAAAGCGTCTGAAAATGTTTGTAGGATGCACGGCGGCAATAGCTGCACGGCCGATGCCCGGCCGCGTAGCTCGTGGCCTCATCAAGAAAGAACAACTCGGTATAACGCCCCGGCGACATCACCTGACGCCGCACACCCTTGTAGTCCAGCACGCAGGTAATCCACCGCTCCAGCGCCCAGTGGCGAGTGATCTGCCGATGCTCGTTGTGCAGCAGGCCACGATTGCCCATGAAGGTGCCGCGGCTGGTGTTGGCGCAGAGTTGTGAGGTTGGGGTGACGCGGTTTTGTAGAGGCATGGGGTGGTCCTCAACCGGGTATCGGGGCGAGAAAACTGAGTGTCAGGCCGTTGCAGCGATCACCTGAGGCGAAGGATGTTTTCCTCGATCTGGCTGTGAACTTCGCGCAGCGTTGGCAGCGTGATTTGCCCTGGAAACCGGTCTCGGGCGACTGCTTCAAACGTGCTGGCGATCTCGCAAACCCTATCAATGACTTCATTGGTCTTATCGGTCGAGAGCTCTGCCTCTGCTCCGAGAAGTATCAGGCTTTTGCGATGGATCTCCAGGGCCTCGCCCATCACATCCATTTGGTGATACCCACCCGGCCCGTCACAGTAGGTCACGTCGTAAGCCGGTGCGAGCGTCCACTCGCCTGTCTGAGACATCAGGTAAGCAAAGTTCTTGGGATGATCGTCGCGGTTGTTGAAAATCACGTTGAAGACCGTCCGCTCGAACGCGAGCGCTTTCTGCCTCACATCGTTAGTACACATGTGCGTTGCGCGCAGGAAATTAACGTAGTCCAGCGCTCCTGGATTCTGATAGTCCGCGCCCGTGAAGGCAGCAAGACTCTGCATGGGTAGCCGCATACCGTCTTTGCGATCAAAGCGCCGGGTCGCGAACGCAGCCTGTCCGTGAGGAAGCTCGAAGTATCGGGTTGTCGGCGTCTCGATTCCGCAAAGCTTCAGGCACTCGGAGTACACCGCTTCAATGGCGCACACTTCCGGGTGCTCCTGTCGGGCAGGAAACTTGATCAGCCATGCGTCCAGACCTGAGGCCGCAGAAGTAGTGAAAACACCGCTTTCCGGATCGCCATACAGCAACGCCTTGGGTCTGGCGCCTTGTGGAGAACCGCCGACCTGCAACAGTTTCTGCAAGAACTCCGCCCCCTCGCCATTGAGCACCTCATGCACTTCAGCAGCCAGTTGAGGCAATGGAATGTCTTCGTCCACCGCTTCCACGTCTGCCGCAACAGGCTCGAATGACATGGCGCCCATCGCATTGCGCCCGATATAGGCGAGCCTCTCCAACGGCCCGATGCGAGCAGGGTTGAGCCCTCGGCGTTTGAACAGCCGGTCCATCAACAACATGCCCCAGCCGTCAGGCAGCGAATCGTAAACCGGCCCCGGCAGCGCAAGTTGATGGGATGGGAAATCGCGACGCAGTTTCGGTCCCTTCAACGGCAGTTTGAAGGATGAAAGCTCAAGACCTCTGTTGACGGCCTCGTCGCTGTATTCGAAAGCGATGGTCGAACGCCCATTGGTAGCGGTGGTGGATACCAGCGATCCCCATCGCCAGTGCTCGCCCCAGCCGTCGTAAAACACATCGACTTGTTTAGGCATCGTTGCGCTTTCCTCTCGCTCGATGACGCTGTGAGCTGCTCTCGTATCGCAGGATATCGTCCAGACTCTCCAGCTTGGGCTGGAACAGTTGCTCCAGATCATGGTGGCGACCCAAGACCATGGCAATTCTCACCACGCTTTCGAACGACACATTTCTGCCTGCTTCCAGGTTGGAAACGGTATTGACGCCCACACCCGCACGGCCAGCGACCTCGGCTTGGGTCATGTGGCGGGTGAGCCGTTCCTTGCGTAGACGTTCGCACAGCAGACGGACGATTTCGCTGGGTTTGCTGAGGCTTAAATCCATTTTGTTGTGGATAAACGAGGCTTATTCGAGATAACTCACAGCATAGCAGAAATAATTAGAACGCTTTGAAAGCCTAGTCAAGCGATGGCGAGAAAGCCAGAAACGCAAAAGCCGCGCATGCGCGGCTTTCAAAGGTGGTGGGCCCACACGGACTCGAACCGTGGACCAAAGGATTATGAGTCCTCTGCTCTAACCAACTGAGCTATAGGCCCTCAGTCTGGCCGCGGATTATAACGATGGTTTGCGTGCCGGGCTATCCGAAAAGTCTGAAAGTGTCATACGAAGAAACGTCGCGCAAAATTCATCGGGGCGCAGGGGCAGGCTGACGATGTAGCCCTGTATCTGTTCGCAGCCTTCGTCGGCGAGGAATTGCTGCTGTTCGACGTTTTCCACGCCCTCGGCGATGACGGTCAGTTGCATGCTGCGGCCCAGGGCGATGATGGCTCGCACGATGGCGGCATCGTGTGGGTCGTCGGGAAGGCCGCGGACGAAGGACTGGTCGATTTTCAGGATGTCCAGCGGCAGGCGCTTGAGGTAGCTGAGCGAGGAGTAGCCGGTGCCGAAGTCGTCGATGGCCAGTTGCACGCCGAGTTTTTTCAGACGGTGCAGCACGGACAAGGCTTCTTCGGTCTGGGACATGATGAAGTTTTCGGTAATCTCCAGTTGCAGGCAGCCGGGTTGCAACTGGTATTGGTTGAGCAGTTGTTCGATGCGGTTGACCAGGTTCGGCTGGCGCAACTGGGCACCTGCCAGGTTCACCGAGAGCGGGCCGAAGATGTCGTAGGTCTGGTTCCAGCGGTGCAGTTGCTGGCAGGCCTGTTCCAGCACCCACTCGCCGATCTGCAGGATCATGCCGTTCTCTTCGGCCAGGGGAATGAAGCGCTCGGGTGGGACTTCTCCGAAAGTGGGGTGGCTCCAGCGAATCAGTGCCTCGGCTCCGACCAGTCTTTGTGTCAGAAGGCTGACCTTGGGCTGGTAGGAAAGTGTGAATTCGTTGCGTTCGATGGCGCGGCGCAGTTCGTGTTCCAGGGCCACGCGCTCGCTGGCCTGGGCGGTCAGGTCGCGGGTGTAGCTTTCGACGCGGTTGCGGCCCTTGGCTTTGGAGCGGTACATCGCGGCGTCGGCGTTCTTGATGATGGTGGCGACGTCCGAGCCGTCGGTCGGGAACAGCGCGGTGCCGATGCTGGTGCTGATGAAGAACTCGTGCTCGCCCGCCTGGAAGGGCGCCGAAAAGCTGTGCAGCAGTTTGGTGGCGATGGTTTCTGCATCGTGGGCGGTTTGCAGCCCAGGCAGCAGGATGATGAATTCATCGCCGCCCAGGCGCGCCACGGTGTCGATGTCCCGCAGGTTCTCTTTGAGGCGATGGGCGATGCCTTTGAGCAGCAGGTCGCCCACCGGATGGCCGAGGCTGTCGTTGATGTGCTTGAAGCGGTCCAGGTCGAGAAACAGCACCGCGCCCAGGCTATGGGCATCCCGGCTGTGGTTCAGGGCGGCATGCAACCGGCTCTCGAACAGGGTGCGGTTGGGCAGGCCGGTCAACGGGTCATGGTGGGCCTGGTAGTCCAGTCGGGCCTGGGCCTGCTTGAGGCTGGAAATGTCTGCGAATACTGCGACGAAGTGGGTGATGAACTTGTCGCGGTTGCGCACGGCGCTGATGGTCAGCCAGGCAGGGTAGATCTCGCCGTTTTTGCGCCGGTTGCTGATTTCCCCCTGCCAGTGCCCTTCGGCCGTCAGTTGGTACCACATGGCTGCGTAGAAGGCGCTGTCGTGCAGGCCGGAGGCGAGCAGGCGAGGAGTCTGGCCAATGGTCTCGCCTTCGCTGTAGCCGGTGATTTCGCTGAAGGCGCGGTTGACGGCGTTGATGCGCTGTCGGGTGTCGGTGATCAGAACGCCCTCTGCCGTGCTCTCGAACACGGTCGCGGCCAGTTGCAGTTTTTCCTGCATCTGGTGACGTTCGGTGATATCCCGGGCGATGGTCAGCATGCAGTCTTCACCGCCGATGGGCAGTGGCCGCGACGAAATTTCACACAGCCTGACCTGACCGTCCCTGCGACGAATGTGGCTGGGGAAGTCCTTCACAAACCCGTCGCGATGGAGCTGCTCCAGCAGTTGCTGGCGCTCGTTCAGATCGACCCAGATGCCCAGGTCCAGCGTTGAGCGGTCAAGGGACAGCGAGCTGTGGTAGCCGGTGATGCGGCTGAAGCCATCGTTGATTTCCACCAGCAGGCCATCGCTTTGGCGGGTGATGAGCATGCCATCGGGTGAGGAGTGGAAGGCCTTGGCGAACTTCTCTTCGGACAGCTGCAACTGTTGCTGCGCCTCCTTGAGCGGGGTGATGTCACGCACCACAAGGACGACGGCGGGGGTGGAGTCCAGATCGAACGGCTCGGCAGACAGCAGGCCGGTGAAGGTGCGGCCATTGCTGCGGCGGAAGGGCATTTCCAGGTTGCGGATGCTGCCTTTTTGCAGGCGCTGCAGCAGGCTGCTGCCGATGTCCGGGATGCCCCAGATGTCCAGCTCGCTCGGGGTCTTGCCAATCACCTGGTCGGGCGCCAGGCCGATCTGTTCGACGAAGGCTTGGTTGGCCTCCAGGAAGCGGCCGTCCGACAGCCGGGCGATCACCAGAATGTCCGGACACTGGGCGAATACCGACGCGAACTTGCCTTCGGAGCGGCGCAGGGCCTCTTCGGTCTGCTTGGCTTCGCTGATGTCGATCATCAGGCCGCGCATGACAGGCTCATGGCCATAGCTGATGAGGCTGACGATGTCGCGTACCCAGACCACCCGGCCATCGGCGGCGATGACGCGGTAATCGAGGCTGTGGTCGTTGCCCTGGGCGATCTCCTGATGGCAGAAGCCTTCTGCGCGGTCCACGTCGGCGGGGTGGACGATGCCGCGCCAGAAGCCGTGCCGGCGCCACTGGTGAAGCGGATAGCCCAGCAGGTTCTCGGCGTGTGGCGAGACGTAGCTGTAGGAGAAATCGTGGGTGTTGGCTTCCCAGGCAATGGCCGATAGGCTCTCGATCATGCCGCGGTAGTGGTATTCGCTGCTGCGAAGCTCTTGTTCCAGGGCCACGCGCCGGGAGATTTCCGAGCTGAGCCGGCGGTTGATGCGCACCATGACCGCCAGTACGGTGGACAGCAGAAGCAGGCCCGGAAGGCCATAGAGCACGAAGTCGCGCCAGAACCTGCCGGGCTCTCCAGCGGAAGGCGAGGGGCTATCGGGGTACGGCGCTTCATTTGCGGCCAGCGCCGTGTGCAGCGCGTCGTCCATGTTCGAAAGACCCGCGCCCACGTCATCGCGCTGCGAGGTGGGAGCTCGTTCGATGTCGGGCAGTGCAGCTTCCTTACTCTGCATTGAGTCCCCGTGCACGCCCTGCCAGGTTTCCCCTTGAGGGAGCACCTGCGCGTCGACTGTCGTCGACCCCATCAAGCACAAGAAAACAATGGCCGGCATCCGAAACATGGCAGGCCTCAAAAGGTTTCAGCGTTGAGAATGAGTCGAGTGTAGCCTCGCTGATAGCCACTGGCATACTGCCAAAAATCCGATTCCCTGAAATGCAAAAACCCCGGCATGGGCCGGGGTTCTTGTAATGCAGCGTGACGCAGCGTTTGCTTACTCGTCCAGGAACGAACGCAGGTGTTCGCTTCTGGTCGGGTGACGCAATTTGCGCAGGGCCTTGGCCTCGATCTGACGAATACGCTCACGGGTTACATCGAACTGCTTACCGACTTCCTCCAGGGTGTGGTCGGTATTCATGTCGATGCCGAAGCGCATGCGCAGCACCTTGGCTTCACGGGCGGTCAGGCCCGAGAGGACTTCGCGAGTCGCTTCCTTGAGGCTCTCGACGGTTGCCACATCGATTGGCGACTGCATGGTCGAGTCTTCGATGAAGTCACCCAGATGCGAATCTTCGTCGTCACCGATCGGGGTTTCCATGGAGATCGGCTCTTTGGCGATCTTCAGAACCTTGCGGATCTTGTCCTCAGGCATCTCCATGCGCTCACCCAGCTCTTCCGGGGTCGGTTCGCGACCCATTTCCTGCAACATCTGGCGGGAAATGCGGTTGAGCTTGTTGATCGTCTCGATCATGTGCACCGGAATACGGATGGTGCGTGCCTGGTCGGCGATCGAGCGAGTGATCGCCTGACGGATCCACCAGGTGGCATAGGTCGAGAACTTGTAACCACGACGGTATTCGAACTTGTCCACCGCCTTCATCAGGCCGATGTTGCCTTCCTGGATCAGGTCCAGGAACTGCAGGCCGCGGTTGGTGTACTTCTTGGCGATCGAGATCACCAGACGCAGGTTCGCCTCAACCATCTCTTTCTTCGCGCGACGGGCCTTGGCCTCGCCGATCGACATGCGACGGTTGATGTCCTTGATTTCCAGGACGGTCAGGCCGGTTTCTTCTTCCAGTGCGGTCAGCTTCTGCTGGCAACGCTGGATGTCGGCTTGCAGGCGACCAATGGCTTCGGCGTATTTGCTCTTGCCTTTGGCCAGTGCGTCGGTCCAGCTCTGGTCGACTTCGTTGCCAGGGAACTGGCGCAGGAAGTCGGCGCGCGGCATGCGGGCATCACGAACGCACAGTTGCATGATGGCGCGTTCCTGGGCGCGCAGACGCTCCAGGGCACTGCGAACGGTCTCGACCAGGTTTTCAAACTGCTTGGGTACCAGTTTGATCGGCATGAACAGCTCGGCCAGAGCCAGCAGCTCGTCGTTGGCCTGCTTGCTGCCACGACCGTGCTTTTTCAGGGCCTTGAGGGTGATCGCCATCTGATCGGAGACTGCACCGAAGCGCTGTGCGGCGATGACTGGATCCGGGCCGCTTTCGGCCTCTTCCTCGTCATCTCCGTCGGCGGATTCTTCGTCGTCATCGTCGGAATCGTCAGCCTTGGCGGCTTTCTGATCGACAGGGATCGGCGCTTCGGCAGGCGGCGCGATGCCGTCGTCCGGATCGATGTAACCGCTCAGGACGTCGGACAGCCGACCGCCTTCGCTGGTAACGCGATCATACTCGGAGAGAATGTGCTCGACCGTGCCAGGGAAGTGCGCGATGGCGCCCATCACTTCACGGATGCCTTCCTCGATACGCTTGGCGATTTCGATTTCGCCTTCGCGTGTCAGAAGCTCGACCGTACCCATTTCGCGCATGTACATGCGCACCGGGTCGGTTGTGCGACCGATGTCGGTTTCGACGGCCGCCAACGCTGCGGCTGCTTCTTCAGCGGCTGCCTCGTCGGTGTCGGCTTCAGCCAACAGAAGGGCGTCCGCATCCGGAGCGCTCTCGAATACGTTGATCCCCATGTCGTTAATCATGCGGATGATGTCTTCCACCTGTTCCGGATCTGAAATATCCTCCGGCAGGTGGTCGTTGACCTCCGCGTAAGTCAGGTAACCCTGCTCACGACCACGGCTGATCAACTCTTTGAGGCGAGACTGCTGTTGCGCTTTTCCGGACATAACACCCTATCCACTGAAGGTCTTGGCGGGCAAAAAACAAGCCGAGGATTATACCCGAGCTAGGACCTCACGCGCCAGTTGAGGTCGGGGTTTGTGCAGGAACTTTGCGATTTAACAGGTTGAGTAGCTGAACTTTTTCGTCCGCGCTCAACCCTGACTGCCGTTCCTTCCTGATTAACTGATCCAGGCTTCGCTCGCGTTGGCGGGCAGACAAGCTAGTTATAGTGTCGAAAAACTGTTGTTCAAGGTTATCGGCCGAGATCAGCCATTCCTTTTCCGCCAGTTGTCGTAATAATCGTCCCTGATCGGTCCCGTGCCAGCGTGCGATCAGTTGCAGCGATCGCAGCTTCGGGTTTTTCTGCAAGGCTTCCAGCAACGCCACCAGCAATTGCGAGTAAACGTTGTCTTCGGCTGCGAAATGGCTGGTATCTTCCACTTTCTGCGACAGGTCAGGATGGTGCAGCAAGGTCCTGAGTGCCGTCAGTGTCGGTGGCTCGACCGTGGCCGGGGTACGCGGGGCGCGAGGTTCAAAATCCGGCCGCTTGCCGTTCTTGTCCCACTTCTTGCCCTTTTCCCACGGCTTGTTTTCCCATTTCTTCTTCTGGCCACCCGGTGCCTGCGGTGTCCATTCCTGCTGCGGCTCGTAGGCGTCATGCGGCTGGTAATCGCCGTAATCGGGCACCGAGTCGTAGTCGAAGCCTGGGTCGTATGCCGGCGGAGCCTCAGGTGGTGCGTTCTGCACCAGTTGATTGACCGCTGCGGTATCCAGCCCGGTAATTTCTTTAAGGCGCCGACGCATCAGTTCGCGCAGGTTGGCGCCGGGTACTTTCTCGATCAGCGGTGCGGCCAGGGTGACCATGTGCGCCTTGCCTTCCAGCGAGCGCGGGTCCGCTTCCTTGGTCAACTGCTCGAAGAAGTAATCGGCCAGCGGCTGTGCGTGCTGGTTGATCCTTGCCTTGAACGCATCGGTGCCTTCGGCGCGCACCAGGGTGTCCGGGTCTTCGCCCTCGGGCAAAAACAGGAACCGCGCGCGACGACCATCCTGCAAGCTTGAAAGTGTAGCTTCCAGCGCTCGCCAGGCCGCGTTTCGCCCTGCCTGGTCACCGTCGAAACAGAACAGCACGTTGGGCACTACGCGGTACAGGCGCTTCAAATGCTCTTCGCTGGTCGCGGTGCCCAGTGTCGCGACGGCATTGCGCAGGCCTTGTTGAGCCAGTGCGATGACGTCCATGTAACCTTCGACAACGATGATCTCGTCGAGGTTGCGATTGTGTTTGCGTGCTTCGAACAGCCCGTATAGTTCCTGACCCTTGTGAAACACCGGTGTTTCCGGCGAGTTCAGGTATTTGGGCTTGTCGTCGCCCAGTACGCGGCCGCCAAAGGCGATCACCCGGCCGCGCGAGTCGCGAATGGGAAACATCACCCGGTCGCGGAAGCGGTCGTAGCGTTTGCCGGTTTCGGCATTTTCGATCAGCAGGCCGGCATCGATCATGGCCTTCTGCTGAAGGGTGTCGCTGCTCAGGTGCTTGTAGAGGTTGTCCCAGCCCGGCGGGGCGAACCCCAGGCCGAAGTCGCGGGCAATCTCCCCCGAAAGGCCACGGCCTTTGAGGTAATCCACTGCGGATTTTCGTGTCGGATGGCTTTTCAGCGCGGCACGGTAGAAATCGGCGGCGGCGGTCAATAACGGGTAAAGCGGCGAATCAACGGGTTGCCGGGGCTTTTGGCCGCGTACGCCCTGTTCGCGGGGCACTTCCATGCCGGCGGCTTTGGCAAGATCTTCGACGGCCTGGGGGAAATCCAGGTTGTCGTGGTCCATGATGAAGCCGAGGGCGTTGCCACCTGCGCCACAGCCAAAGCAGTAATAGAACTGTTTGTCGGGGCTGACACTGAACGACGGTGTCTTTTCCTTGTGGAAAGGACAGCAGGCGCTGAAATTCTTGCCGGTTTTCTTTAATTGAACGCGTGAGCTGACAACATCGACGATGTCGGTGCGGTTCAGGAGGTCGTCAATAAAACCTTGAGGGATCAGTCCGGCCATGGCGTTCTCATCATCAGGCGCCCCGCCAGAACGATCGTGGCGAATCCAAAGCGTAACGACGGTTGCTCGGTCAGTGTAGACCGGCCAGCGATGCCTGAAGCAGGCAGGAAGAGTTCGACGGAGTGTGTCTAGGTCGCATCTGCGGCGTCGACAGCCTCGGTCTGTGTAGCGTGAGGCTAAAACTGCAACTGCCGGCAGCCCGGCTTGTGGGCCGGGCGAGGCAGAAGCTTGCGACGAACGTCTGTATTAGTACAGACGAACGGCGCGGCGCTGTTCGCGCTGTACTTTCTTGGCGTGACGTTTGACAGCAGCAGCTGCCTTGCGCTTACGCTCAGAAGTCGGCTTCTCGTAAAATTCGCGGCTACGAACTTCAGCCAGAACACCGGCTTTTTCGCAGGAGCGCTTGAAACGACGCAGAGCTACGTCGAAGGGTTCGTTCTCTTTAACTTTGACGGCTGGCATCCAGAGCTACCTTCATTCATTACCGGGGTCAACGCCTCGTGCAACGCTTGCACTAAGTACGTCGGTTTTTAAGGGTTGCGGATGTTAACCCCTTGTCGCGAGGAATGCAAAGCCTCTGATCGAAAACCGCTGGTCGCAGGCATGAGCGGCGACTATTATGCGCGCCTTCGAATTTGGCCTCAACAAGGCGTATCCCATGTTAGTACTGGGTCTGGAAACCTCTTGCGACGAGACCGGCGTTGCGCTGTACGACAGCGAACGTGGCCTGCTCGCCGATGCATTGTTCAGTCAGATCGACCTGCACCGTGTCTACGGCGGGGTGGTGCCCGAGCTTGCCTCGCGCGATCACGTCAAACGCATGCTGCCGCTGATCCGGCAGGTGCTGGCCGAAGCCGACTGCGCGGCCACCGAGATCGACGCCATCGCCTACACCGCAGGCCCGGGCCTGGTCGGCGCGCTGCTGGTGGGGGCTTCCTGCGCCCAGGCGCTGGCCTTCGCCTGGGACATTCCGGCGCTGGGTGTACACCACATGGAAGGGCATCTTCTGGCGCCGATGCTGGAGGAAACACCGCCAGAGTTTCCGTTCGTCGCTTTGTTGGTTTCCGGTGGCCATACCCAGCTGGTTCGTGTCGATGGCATCGGCCATTACGAGCTGTTGGGCGAGACCCTGGATGACGCCGCCGGCGAAGCTTTCGACAAGACCGCAAAAATGATGGGCCTGAACTATCCGGGTGGCCCGGAAATCTCCCGTCTGGCGCTCAAGGGCGTCGAGGGGCGTTTCACCTTTCCGCGGCCAATGACCGACCGTCCAGGCCTGACTTTCAGCTTCAGCGGCCTGAAAACCTCCGCCCTGAACACCTGGCAGCAGTGCCAGAGTGCTGGAGACGACAGCGAGCAGACCCGTTGCGACATCGCGCTGGCCTTCCAGCAGGCGGTGGTGGAGACTCTCACCATCAAGTGCAAGCGCGCCCTGAAGCAGACTGGCCTCAAGCGTCTGGTGATTGCTGGCGGTGTGAGTGCCAACCGTGCGTTGCGCGCTTCGCTGGAGCAGATGCTCGACGGTCTGGGCGGCAATGTGTACTACGCACGGCCCGAATTCTGCACCGATAACGGCGCGATGATCGCGTTCGCCGGTTGCCAGCGTTTGCAGGCGGGCCAGAAGGAAGACCTGAGCATTACCGTCCAGGCCCGTTGGCCGATGGAGCAATTGCCGGGCCTGTAATGCAGGGGCTGGTCGACGAAAAAGGCTCGAATGAGCCTTTTTCAGCTTATGGGATTAAAAATGCCGTTCGCGCCCGGCGAACAGGTCGCGTAAATTGCCGCGATGTCGCCAGACGATCAGCAAGGTCAGCACGCTCATCGGCACCAGTGCGTGGGGTTGTTGCCAGGCCAGTAGCGGCAGGGTCAGTGGCGTTGCGATCAGCGATGCCAGGGAGCTAGTGCGGGTCAGGTAGAACGTCAGCAGCCAGGCGGCGATGGCCAGCAAGGCGGCGGGGAAGTAGAGCCCCAGCAGCATGCCGGCAGCGGTGGCAACACCCTTGCCGCCACGGAAGCGGAAGTACAGCGGAAACAGGTGCCCCAGAACGGCGCAAACGCCGATCCAGGCCTGTTGACGAGGATCCAGTCCGATCCAGCTGGCGAGCAGCACGGGCAAAAGCCCTTTGCAGACGTCGCCGATCAGGGTCAGGATCGCGAGCTTCTTGCCCGCCAGGCGCAGCATGTTGGTAGCGCCGGCGTTGCCTGAACCGCTGGCGCGCGGGTCCGGACTGCCGGTGATGCGGCTGAGCAGGATGGCGAAGGACAGTGAGCCGAGCAGGTAGGCGACGATCGCCAGTGACCAAAACATGCTAACCATTCCGGGCGAGGATGGCTTGATTCTAACGGCGCATCGCGCCCTTGTCGTGCAACGGAGAGAAAGGCTTGGACAGAGTTTTCATTGAGGGTCTGGAAGTCGACACGGTGATCGGCGCCTACGACTGGGAGCGCAGCATTCGCCAGTGCCTGCGTCTGGACCTGAGTTTTGCCTGGGACAACCGCCCTGCGGCAGCCGGTGACGACCTGAGCAAGGCGCTCGACTACGCCAGCGTTTCTGCCCGTATTCAGGCGTTTGCCGAAGTTTCGAAATTCGAACTGGTCGAGACCTTCGCCGAGCGCCTGTGCGAGGTGCTGATGAGCGAGTTCAACATTCCCTGGATGCACCTCAAGCTGACCAAGCCGGGCGCCGTTCCAGCCGCCAAGGGCGTGGGTGTGGAGATCGAGCGCGGATGTCGCTGACACGGATTTTCCTGGGCCTGGGCAGCAATATCGACCGCGAGCAGCACCTGTGCGCCGGGCTCGATGCACTGGCCGGCTTTCTCACTGACATGAGCTGCTCGCCGGTGTTCGAGAGCCATCCGGTGGGAATCAAGAGCGGGCCGTTCTTCAATCTGGTGGTGTCGGCGCTCACGGACTTGCCGCTGATCGAACTGGACCGCCGCTTGAAGTTCATCGAGGCCGATAACGGCCGGTATGCGCCGGATCGCAAAGGCTTGCCGCTGGATATCGATGTGCTGCTGTTCGACGAACATGTCGGCAATTTCGACGGACTGGTGCTCCCGCGGGCCGAGATTCTGAAGAATGCGTTCGTGTTGTGGCCGCTGTCGCTGATTGCGCCGGAGCGTTTGCACCCGGGGGTGGGTGTGCCGTTTGCGCGGTTGTGGGCTGAAACGCAGATCGATCAGCAGTTGTGGCCGGTGGCGTTTGAATGGCGCGGTGATCAACTGACGCCGAGCGCGCTTTTGAATACCCCCTGACCCGGCCGGACTGCTACGGGATGTGGGATAACGACGATCGTCGATCAATGGGGGGGTTGTGGGAGCGGGCTTGCCCGCGAAGGCAGCGGTTCAGCCACCCTCGATGCGTCAGGTCTGACGCATTCGCGGGCAAGCCCGCTCCCACAGAGTTGTCCTGACGCATCGGCTGCAGCTAGCAGGGTATCTACAGTATCTGTCAGGGTTGGTATGAGGCCTTGTAGGCCGTCAGGGTATCCAGCCTTTCGCGCTTGAGCGCTTCACCCAATTCCTGTCCTTGAAAACCCTTGTCCAGCAACGGCTGCACCGCGACTTGCCGGGCGGCTTCGGCGGCGCCGCGCAGGTAATGGGCCTGTGGATAACTGCGGTCTTCGAACCCCTTGCGCCCCCGGGCGTCCATCTCGCAGCAAACGATGAACTCTTCGAAGCGCTGTGGCCGGCGATAGACGTCGAAGCTCTGCAGCAGGTCGAGTAGCGTCGAGGGCTTGAGTTCCAGGGCGCGATGGCCATGGGTGTGGTACTGGCCGACCAGCAGCGCCAGTTCCTGGCAATCCCTCGGCACCTTGAAGCGCAGGTTGACCGCTTTGATCGCCTTGAGCCCTTTGTGCTCATGGGCGATATGCCGAGGCCACTCTTCCTCTGGCGTCAGGCCCTTGCCAAGGTCATGGAGCAAGCAGGCCCAGCGCACGCTCAGGGGGTGTTCATGCAGCGCCGCCTGATGCAGAACGCTCAGTACATGCAGGCCGGTATCGATTTCAGGGTGATGGGCTTCAGGCTGGGGGATGCCGAACAGGGTGTCGATCTCCGGCATCAGCACCTTGAGCGCCCCGCAGTCACGCAGGACCTGGATGAACACCTGAGGCTCTTTTTCCATCAAGGCGCGGGAAATTTCCTTCCAGCTGCGCTCGGGCGTCAGGGCCTGCAGTTCGCCCGAGCCGCTGAGCCTGCGCATCAGGTCCAGGGTCTCAGGCGCGATGGTGAAACCGTCAGGGGCATAGCGGGCAGCGAAGCGCGCAACCCGCAAGACGCGAAGGGGATCTTCTTCGAACGCCGGCGATACGTGACGCAAAATGCGCAGTTCAAGATCACGCTGGCCATGGAAAGGATCGGTCAGGTGGCCGTCCTTGTCTTCTGCAATGGCATTGATGGTCAGGTCGCGGCGGATCAGATCCTCTTCGAGCGTGACTTCAGGGTCTGCGTGAAACACGAATCCGCCATAGCCCGGAGCAGTCTTGCGCTCGGTGCGGGCCAGGGCATATTCCTCACCGGTCAGCGGGTGCAGAAATACCGGGAAGTCTGTTCCGACCGGCCGATAGCCCTTGATGAGCATCTCGTCGGTTGTCGCACCGACGACCACCCAGTCAGTGTCAGCCACAGGTTTGCCCAGCAGGCGATCACGCACGGCGCCGCCAACTTTATAGATCTGCATAAAAAAGCCTCCGTAAGCGCGACAGGATAAACCTAATGTCACGCGTGCGGAGGCGGCAATTGCGTTATCCCCTAAAGGTGAACGACCGCGAGGTCGAGCCGGGGATATTCACTGTCAGCGTGTTCGCTTCTCGGTGGCACGTGGTGGACTTTCATGATCTGGTCGCCCTGGAGCGTTTCCAGATGGATATCGAAACCCCACAGGCGATGCAGGTGTTTGAGCACCTCGTCGGTGGAGTCGCCCAGCGGTTTGCGGTCATGCTGCTGGTGGCGCAGGGTCAGGGAGCGGTCGCCGCGACGGTCGATGCTGTAGATCTGAACGTTGGGTTCACGATTGCCCAGATTGTACTGGGCGGCCAGAGTCTCTCTAATGGTCCTGTAGCCGGTTTCGTCATGGATGGCAGGCACCAGCAGATCGTCTTTCTGGTCGTCATCCAGGATGCTGAACAGCTTCAGGTCACGAATGACCTTGGGTGACAGGTACTGCAGGATGAAGCTCTCGTCCTTGAAGCTGCTCATGGCGAACTTCACGGCAGTGAGCCAGTCTGTGCCGGCAAGTTCGGGGAACCAGCGGCGATCCTCTTCGGTTGGGTGTTCGCACATGCGGCGGATGTCCTGGTACATCGCAAAGCCCAGGGTGTATGGGTTGATGCCGCTGTAGTACGGGCTGTCGAAGCCGGGCTGGAACACCACGCTGGTGTGGGACTGCAGGAATTCGAGCATGAATCCGTCAGTGACCAGGCCTTCGTCGTACAGGTCGTTCATCAAGGTGTAGTGCCAGAACGTCGCCCAGCCTTCGTTCATCACCTGGGTCTGGCGCTGTGGATAAAAATACTGCGCGATCTTGCGCACGATGCGCACCACTTCACGCTGCCATGGCTCCAGCAAGGGCGCGTGCTTTTCAATGAAATAGAGGATGTTTTCCTGCGGTTCTGCGGGGAAGCGCGAGTAATCCTCCTTGTCGTTCTTGTTGGCGTTTTTCGGGATGGTGCGCCACAGATCGTTGATCTGCTTCTGCAAGTGCTCTTCCCGATCCTTCTGCCGGCGGCGTTCTTCTTCGGCCGAGATAGGGTAGGGCCGCTTGTAGCGGTCAACACCGTAGTTCATCAGCGCATGGCAGGAGTCGAGCAGGTCCTCGACCGCGTCGATGCCGTGGCGCTCCTCGCACTGCATGATGTACTGCTTGGCGAACACCAGGTAATCGATGATCGAGCTGGCGTCGGTCCAGGTGCGGAACAGGTAATTGCCCTTGAAGAAGCTGTTGTGGCCATAGCAGGCATGGGCCACCACCAGAGCCTGCATGCAGATGGTGTTTTCTTCCATCAGATAAGCGATGCACGGATCGGAGTTGATGACGATCTCGTACGCCAGACCCATCTGTCCGCGTGAGTAGGATTTTTCGGTGCTCAGGAAATGCTTGCCGTAGGACCAATGGTGATAGCCCAGCGGCATGCCGACCGACGCATAGGCGTCCATCATCTGCTCGGCGGTGATCACCTCGATCTGGTTGGGGTAGGTGTCCAGGGCATAACGCTCGGCGATGCGGCTGATCTCCCGGTCATAGGCCTGGATCAGTTCGAACGTCCACTCTGAACCCGTGGAAAGGGGTTGGCGTTTCTGCTCTCTACCGGTCATGTCACTAACCTGCGCTGGAAGAGTTCACGGAATACCGGATAGATGTCACCGGCAGAGACCAGCTGCTGCTGGGCGAACGTGTCGGCGAAGGCCTCGCCGATGCGCTCGTATTCGAACCACAGCGCCTGATGCTCGCGTGGGGTGATTTCGACGTAAGTGTAGTACTGCACGAACGGCATGATCTGGTTGATCAGAATGTCGCGGCAGATGGGTGAGTCGTCGTTCCAGTTGTCGCCGTCCGAGGCCTGGGCTGCGTAGATGTTCCACTCGTTGGTGGGGTAGCGCTCGGCCATGATCTCCTGCATCAGTTTCAGGGCACTGGAGACGATGGTGCCGCCGGTTTCCCGGGAATAGAAAAACTCCTCTTCGTCCACTTCCCGCGCACTGGTGTGATGGCGGATGAACACCACTTCGATCTTGTCGTAATTCCGCTTCAGGAACAGGTACAACAGGATGAAGAAGCGCTTGGCGATGTCCTTGGTCGCCTGGGTCATGGAGCCCGAGACGTCCATAAGGCAGAACATGACGGCCTTGGAGCTGGGGTTGGGCTGCTTGACCAGCAGGTTGTACTTGAGGTCGAAAGTATCCAGGTACGGTACGCGCTTGATCCGTGCCTGCAGACGCTCGGCTTCGATTTCCAGCTCCTGGATGTCGCCGAAGTTGTCAGGCTCCTCGCGTTTCAGGCGCTCGAGTTCGGCGAGTACTTCCTTGAGTTTGGCCCGGCTGCTGCCGGACAGCGCGATGCGGCGGGCGTGTGCCGAACGCAGCGTGCGAATGATATTGATGCGTGACGGGTTGCCTTCGTTGCTGATGCCCGCGCGCACGGTCTTGAAGGTGTCGGTGCCGCTGAGGTTGCGTTTGACCAGGTTGGGCAGTTCGAGGTCTTCGAACATGAATTCGAGGAATTCTTCCTGGGTGATCTGGAACACGAACTCGTCCATGCCTTCGCCGGAGTTGCTCGCCTTGCCAGGCCCTTTGCCACCGCCGCCACCTTGCGGGCGGGCGATGTGTTCACCGGTGGTGAATTCTTTGTTGCCGGGGTGCACGACGGTCTGTTTGCCGCCGCGCCCGTGGTGAAGCACCGGTTCGTCGATGTCGCGACCGGGAATGCTGATCTGTTCGCCGTGCTCCATATCGGTAATGGAGCGGCGGCTGACGGCTTCTTCCACTGCTTTCTTGATGTGGTCACGGTAGCGGCGCAGGAAACGCTGCCGGTTCACCGTGCTCTTGTTCTTGCCATTGAGACGTCGGTCGATCACGTAGCTCATAGGGGGCCCCTTCGGGGAGCTGCAAGCTTTAAGCCGCAAGCTGCAAGTTTGATTGCAAATTACCCGCCCCAAGCGGCAGGCCTCAAGTATGCCGGTGCCTTATCCAGCGCACCGGATTGCTCTTGGCTTGCAGCTTGAAGCTTGCAACTTGTCGCTGCTTCGTTGCTGCTTATTGGGATTTCCTGACCCGCAGGTACCACTCGGAGAGCAAGCGAACCTGTTTGTCGGTGTAGCCCCTTTCGACCATTCGGGTAACGAAGTCGTTGTGCTTCTGTTGATCCTCTTTGCTGGCTTTTGCGTTGAAGCTGATGACCGGCAGCAGATCCTCGGTGTTGGAGAACATTTTCTTCTCGATCACCACGCGCAGCTTCTCGTAGCTGAGCCAGGTCGGGTTCTTGCCGTTGTTGTTGGCACGGGCACGCAGCACGAAGTTGACGATCTCGTTGCGGAAATCCTTCGGATTGCTGATGCCAGCGGGTTTCTCGATCTTCTCCAGTTCTTCGTTCAGGGCCACGCGGTTGAGGATTTCCCCGGTTTCCGGATCGCGGTATTCCTGATCCTGAATCCAGAAGTCCGCGTAGAGCACATAGCGGTCGAAGATGTTCTGGCCGTACTCGCTGTAGGACTCCAGGTACGCCGTCTGGATTTCCTTGCCGATGAACTCGATGTATCGCGGCGCCAGGTATTCCTTGATGAAGCGCAGGTAGCGCTCGCGGGTTTCGGCCTGGAACTGTTCCTGCTCGATCTGCTGCTCCAGCACGTACAGCAGGTGAACCGGGTTGGCGGCCACTTCGTGCGGATCGAAGTTGAAGACTTTCGACAGAATCTTGAACGCGAAGCGGGTGGACAGGCCATTCATGCCTTCATCCACGCCGGCGCTGTCGCGATATTCCTGGATCGACTTGGCCTTGGGATCGGTGTCCTTGAGGTTCTCGCCGTCGTAGACCCGCATCTTGGAGTAGATGTTCGAGTTTTCAGGCTCCTTGAGGCGCGACAACACAGTGAACTGAGCGAGCATTTTCAGTGTGTCGGGCGCGCAATGGGCCTTGGCCAGCGAGCTGTTGAACAGAAGCTTGTCGTAGATCTTGATCTCGTCGCTGACGCGCAGGCAGTACGGCACCTTGACGATGTAGATCCGGTCGATGAAGGCTTCGTTGTTCTTGTTGTTGCGGAAGGTGTGCCACTCCGATTCGTTGGAGTGGGCCAGCAGGATACCGGTGAACGGGATCGCGCCCAGGCCTTCGGTACTGTTGTAGTTACCTTCCTGGGTGGCGGTGAGCAGTGGGTGCAGGACCTTGATCGGCGCCTTGAACATCTCCACGAATTCCATCAGGCCCTGGTTGGCCCGGCACAGCGCGCCCGAGTAGCTGTAGGCATCGGCGTCGTTCTGTGGGTATTCCTCGAGCTTGCGGATGTCGACCTTGCCGACGAGCGCCGAGATGTCCTGGTTGTTTTCATCACCAGGTTCGGTCTTGGCCACGGCGATCTGGTTGAGGATCGACGGATAGAGTTTGACCACCTTGAACTGGCTGATGTCGCCCCCGAACTCGGCCAGTCGTTTGGTCGCCCATGGCGACATGATGGTGTTGAGGTAGCGGCGCGGGATGCCGTAGTCCTCTTCGAGGATCGTCCCGTCTTCGGTGGGTTTGAACAGGCCCAAGGGCGATTCGAAAACCGGCGAGCCCTTGATGGCGTAGAAAGGTATTTTTTCGACCAGCTGTTTGAGTTTTTCAGCCAGGGACGACTTGCCGCCGCCTACAGGGCCGAGCAGGTAAAGGATCTGTTTCTTCTCTTCCAGGCCCTGGGCCGCATGGCGGAAGTACGAGACGATTTGCTCGATGCAGTCCTCCATGCCGTGGAAATCCTCGAACGCCGGATAGCGCCGGATGACCTTGTTGGAGAAGATGCGTGATAGCCGGGAGTTGGTCGAGGTGTCGAACAACTCAGGCTCGCCAATGGCCATCAGAAGACGCTCTGCGGCTGAGGCGTATGCGCTGCGATCGGTTTTGCAAAGCTCCAGGTACTCCTGTAGCGAGAGCTCTTCCTGGCGTGTCGATTCAAAGCGTTGTTGGAAGTGGCTAAAAATACTCATGACGTCACCTCGCTCGATACGTGGAGCCGGCGGCGGATCGTCAGTCGATGTTGGATGGACGCCGATCACTCGACAACCATTTACCCCCCAAACACCATAAAAGTAGCTACCGATGACCCGCGCGCCGGTGTACCGGCTCTCCCCTGATTCGGATGGCCTGAGGTAAGGATAGATCGGAATCGCGCATACAAAGAAGGAATGCGCGTGAAGGCAGGCTTACCGTTCGTCAGTTGAGGGCGCGAGCCCGCGTAGAACGCGGGATCGGGCGTCAAAAAAATATTTTCGAATCAGCCTTGTGCGGTTTCTGCGGGGAAAGTGGTTTTCCACAGTTCGAAACCGCCATCCATGCTGTAGACCTCGGAGAAGCCCTGACCTACAAGATAGGCTGCGGCGCTCTGGCTGGAGTTGCCGTGGTAGCAGACGACGACGAGCGGTTTGTCGAGATCGGCATTGCGGATGAAATCGGCAATGGAATGATTGTCCAGATGATGCGAGTCGGGGATGTGGCTGCTGGCGAACGTCTGTGCGTCGCGAACATCGACCAGCACCGCGCCTTGCTCACGCAGGGCCTGGGCCTGCTCCGGCGGAATGCGTTTGAAGTCGGTCATGGCGTGGGCTCCTGGGCCGTTGGGTTCTCGACGATTCGAGAACGGAAAAGGGAATTCTAACGCTGGGCTGCGATGGAGTCGCCAGTGCCAGGGTTGCTGGATGTTGAAGGGGCAAGGTTGCCGCGCTCGTCGCAGTCGCAGTGGATCAACTGCCGGGTATCGACGTCGAGCATGCGCATCCTGCCGCCCCACACGCAGCCGGTGTCCAGGGCGTAGACGCCAGGCTCGTCGCATCGCCCTTCAAGAGCAGCCCAATGGCCGAAGATGATGTTCAGGCCGCGGGTCTTGCGATCCTTGTGGCTGAACCATGGCAGGTAGCCATCTGGAGCGCTGTCCAGGCCTTCCTTGCTCTTGAGGTCCAGCTTGCCGTCAGCGGTGCAGAAGCGCATGCGCGTGAAGTAATTGGTGATGACCCGCAGCCGCGTGACGCCGTGCAGGTCCTTGTCCCACTTGGCCGGCTCGTTGCCGTACATGCCATCCAGAAACGGCTCGAACAGGTTGTCGTCGCGCAGGGCCTCTTCGACTTCTTCGGCGCAGCGCAGGGCCTTCTTCAAGGTCCACTGCGGCGGGATCCCTGCGTGCACCAGGGCGATGTCACGCTCGGCGTCGTAGTGCAGCAGCTTCTGCTGGCGCAGCCAGTCGAGCAGGTCCCTGGCATCGGGCGCTTCGAGGATTTCGCGCAGGGTGTCGCCCTTTTTCAGGCGTTCGATGTTGCGCCCGGCAGCCAGCAGGTGCAGGTCGTGATTGCCCAGCACGCAGACGACAGAGTCGCGCATGGCGTAGAGGTAACGCAGGGTTTCCAGCGACTGGGGACCGCGATTGACCAGGTCGCCCACCAGCCAGAGCGTGTCTTTGCCGCGTTCGAACGAAACGCGCTCCAGCAGGCATTTCAGAGGTTCAAGGCAACCTTGCAGATCGCCGACCGCGTAAACCGTCATCAGTGAAGCGCCCCCGGTACCGCCAGCCGGAACGGTGCGATAACCGCGTCAAAGCGTTTGCCGTCTTCGGCGAGCATCTGGTAAGTACCCTGCATGTTGCCGACCTTGGTCGTCATCACGGTGCCGCTGCTGTAGGTGTGGCTTTCTCCGGCCTGGATCAGCGGCTGCTGGCCCACGACGCCCTCGCCGCGAACTTCTTCGACATGGCCGTCGCCGTCGGTGATCACCCAGTGACGCGACAGCAGCTTGGCAGGCAGTTCACCGTTGTTGTGCACGGTGATGGTGTACGCGAACGCAAAGCGGTTCTGCTCTGGCTGAGACTGTTCGGCGAGGAAGCGGGTAACGACGCTGACGTCGACCTGATAACGAGGATCGGACATGCGAGAGGCCTTAAAGCGGGAGCGGAAAAAGCCGGAAAAGCCCGGAAAGGGTTCAGTCTAGGACATGTCACGGGTAAAAAAACCAATGGCGGCTTGGCCCGGACATGTCCTTGCAGGTATCAGACGACAGGCTTGTCGCTGAGTTTGTCAGCCAGGCGCACGAACGCAGCCAGATCCAGCTGCTCGGGGCGCAGGCTGCCGTCTACGCCAGCTTCGGAAATTTCCTCGCTGGTGAGCAGCGCCTTGAGCGTGTTGCGCAGGGTCTTGCGGCGCTGGTTGAACGCTTCGCGCACGACGCGCTCAAGCACGCGGTGATCCTTGGCCGGGTGCGGCAGGGTTTCGTGCGGCACCAGGCGCACGATGGCCGAGTCGACTTTCGGCGGCGGATTGAACGCGCCTGGGCCCACGTTGAACAGATGCTCCACGCGGCAGTGGTACTGGACCATGATCGACAGACGGCCCCAATCACCACCGCCAGGCCCTGCGGCCAGACGCTCGACCACTTCCTTCTGCAGCATGAAATGCATGTCGCGGATCAGGTGGGCGTTCTGCAGCAGATGGAAAATCAGCGGCGTGGAAATGTTGTACGGCAGGTTACCGACCACGCGGAGGCTGCTGGGGGCCGCGTTCAGGCTGGTGAAGTCGAACTTCAGCGCATCGCCCTGGTGCAGGTTGAAGTTGGTCAGGTGGCTGAACTGCTGCATCAGGATCGGCACCAGATCCTTGTCCAGCTCGACGACGTCCAGTTGCGCGCCGCTGCTCAGCAGACCTTCAGTCAGGGCGCCTTGGCCCGGGCCGATTTCCAGCATGCGGTCATCGGCCTTGGCGCGGATCGAGCGCAGGATCTTGTCGATAACGCCTGCGTCGTGCAGGAAGTTCTGGCCGAAGCGCTTGCGCGCCTTGTGTTGGTATTGCTCGGTCATTTACGGGTCTCGGCCATCTGATAGGCGGTTTGCAACGCGACCTTGAGGCTGCCGGTGTCGATCTTGCCGCTGCCTGCCAGGTCCAGCGCCGTGCCGTGGTCCACGGATGTGCGGATGATCGGCAGGCCAAGGGTGACGTTGACGGCGGCCCCGAAGCCTTTGTACTTGAGCACGGGCAGGCCTTGGTCGTGGTACATCGCCAGCACTGCGTCGCAGTGCTCCAGATATTTGGGGGTAAACAGAGTGTCGGCGGGCAGCGGGCCGCGCAAATCCAGGCCATCGCTGCGCAGACGCTCCAGGGTTGGTTCGATGATGTCGATTTCTTCGCGGCCCAGATGGCCGCCTTCGCCCGCGTGCGGATTCAGGCCACAGACCAGAATGCGCGGATGGGCGATGCCGAACTTGTTGACCAGGTCAGCGTGGAGAATGCGCGTGACGCGCTCCAGCCGGTCCGGGGTGATCGCATCGGCGATGTCACGCAGGGGCAGGTGAGTGGTCACCAGTGCCACCCGCAGATCGCCAGTGGCGAGCATCATCACCACCTGTTCGGTGTGGGTCAGTTCGGCCAGGAATTCGGTATGCCCGGAGAACGGGATGCCGCTTTCGTTGATGACGCCCTTGTGCACCGGTGCGGTAATCATCCCGGCGAACTGGCCGTCGATGCACCCTTGCCCGGCGCGGGTCAGGGTTTCAAGTACGAAACTGCCGTTGGCCTTGTCCAGTTGCCCGGTGATGACAGGCGCACCCAGCGGGGTGTCCCACACATACAGGCTGCCGGCAGGGGCGGGCAGGTTGGGAAAGGCATCCGGCGTGACGGGAATCAGGCTGACGGCCACGCCCAGTTGCGCGGCCCGCTCGTTGAGCAGGTCGCAACTGGTGATGGCAATCAGGGGATGAGGCTGGGACTGCGCGGCGAGCAGCAGGCAGAGGTCAGGACCAATGCCGGCGGGCTCGCCGGGTGTCAGGGCGAAACGCTGGGGTTTCACTTGGCAGCCTGGTCGGCGCCAGGGAGCTTGATTTCTACATAGGCTTCGTCGCGGATCTGACGCAGCCAGGTTTGCAGCTCTTCGTCGTACTTGCGGTTACGCAGTACGGTCATCGCCTGTTGCTCGCGAGCCTGGTTGGTGCTGTCGGTTGCACGACGGCCCAACACTTCCAGAACGTGCCAGCCGAATTGAGTCTGGAACGGCTTGGAAACGACACCTTGCGGGGTCTCGTTCATCACATCGCGGAATTCCGGCACCAGCGTGCGCGGATCAACCCAGTTCATGTCGCCGCCGTTGAGCGCCGAACCCGGGTCTTCGGAGAAGTTCTTCGCAAGTTCTGCAAAGTCTTCGCCGTTCTGGATACGGTCGTAGATGCGCTGCGCGAGCATCTTGGTTTCAGCTTCGCTGCGGATTTCGCTTGGCTTGATCAGGATGTGACGAACATGGACTTCGTCGCGCATCTGGGTCTGATTCTCGCCGCCGCGTTTTGCCAGCAACTTGAGGATGATGAAACCGCCTGGGGTACGGGCAGGAGGTGTCACTTCGCCCGGGCTCATCGAGTTGAGCATGTCGCCGAATGGCGGTGGCAGTTGAGCGGCTTTGCGCCAGCCCATGTCGCCGCCGTCCAGGGCGCTTTCGCTGGCCGAGGAAGAGATCGCCAGTTGCTCGAAGTTCGCGCCTTGCTGCAACTTGCCGTAGATGTCCTTGGCCTTGACCGCGGCTGCCTGGATCTGGTCCGAAGAGGCGCTGTCAGGGGTAGGAATCAGGATGTTGGCCAGGTGGAACTCTTCGGAGAACTGCGCCTTGCCCAGGTCCGAAGCCAGGAAGTTCTTCACTTCCTGTTCTGACACCTGGATACGCTCGGCGACCCGGCGCTGACGCACCCGGCTGATGACCATTTCACGGCGGATCTGCTCACGGGCGGTGTTGTACGACAGGCCGTCGTGGGCCAGCGCCGCCTTGAACTGCTCGATGCTCATGTTGTTGCGTTGAGCGATGGTGCCGACCGCCTGGTTCAGTTCTTCGTCGGTGATTCGAATGCCGGAGCGCTCGCCGATCTGCAACTGCAGGTTTTCCAGGATCAGACGATCCAGGACCTGGGATTCCAGCGCGCTGGCCGGGGGGACGCCCTGGCCGCGCTTGGCGATGGTTTGCTGAACTTCACGGGTGCGTTGGTCGAGCTGGCTTTGCATGACCACGTCGTTGTCGACGATGGCTACAACCTTGTCGATGGAGCGCACTTCAGCGTGCGCTACGGTACCGATGAGCAGCGCGCCCAGCATCAGCGGGCGCAGACAATCAGAAAGCTTGGTCTTCACGTTCACGATAACCTTGGATGCCTTTGTCGAGGAAGCTTTCAACTTTTTGGCCAACAACGCCGCCAAGTCCCTTCAACACGATTTGTAGGAAGATGCCGCGGTCGCCTTTCTCGTTGCTCGCAACTTCTTGAGTGGATTCGTCGTAGTCAACCCAGTAGCGGTTGATCAGACGCAGCTTCCAGCAGCAGTTGTCGTATTCGAAACCACCGAAGGCTTCGAGGGTACGGTTGCGGTTGTAGTCGAACTGCCAACGAGCAATGGCGCTCCACTGCGGCACGACTGGCCAGATGACCGAGAAGTCGTGCTGCTGGATCTTGTAGTAGTCCTTGATGACCGAGCCGTCTGGCAGAACCGCGTCGCCGCCGCCCACGGTCCAGCGACCGGTGGTCTGGTCGTAGCGGATCTGGTCGTTACGGTACCGGTAACCGGCGTTGATGATCTTGCCCGGCTCGTCTTCAGGCTGGTAATGAACCATGGCGCTGCCGGAGCGGGTGCTGCGGCTGTCCGGGTCCCAGTTGAAGTCCGACGTGGCACGCCAGTCGCGGTTGAAGCGGTATTCGTATTCCAGTGCATACGGGGATACGTCGGATTGCGAGTCCTTGCGGGTGTCTGCATCGATACCCGGCAATTGAACCTTGCGATCCTTGAAGTACAGCGCCTGGCCGATACTGAAACGCTGACGTTCGAAGCCGTTTTCCTCGATCCAGCGGTTGGTCACGCCCAGGGACAGCTTGTTCTCGTCACCGATGCGGTCGGAGCCGACAAAGCGGTTGTCGCGGAACAGCGAACCGTAGTTGAACGTGGTTTCACCCGTGTCGAAGATCGGGATGTCTTTCTGATCCTTCTCCGGAACGTAGAGGTAGTACAGACGCGGTTCCAGGGTCTGGCGGTAGTTCTTGCCGAACCAGTTGGTGTTGCGGTCGAAGTACAGGCCGCTGTCCACGCTGAAGATCGGCACGGCGCGGTCTACGCCACTGTCGAAGTTTTCCTGGTAGCCGGCGCCCTGGTTGCGGGCCGTCAGCAGGTCAGCCTTGCCCTGCCCATCCAGGTCCAGATCGTACTTGGTGTAAACGTATTTCAGCTTCGGCAATACGTAACCATAGCTCGCCGACATCGGCAGGCTGATGGATGGCGCCAGGTTCAGGCGGGTGCCGTTGGCGCGTTCGATGCCGAACACGGAGCGGTCCAGTCGGTTCGACAGGATTCCGTCTTCGTCACTGTACTGGCCAGTGCGCAGGTCACGATCGAACCGGACCAGCTCGGATTCATACCCGAATCGCAGTCCGCCAGGGTTGTACGGCAGCGTACCGTTGAGGGTCAGTTGCGGCAGACGGCCATAAGGCGTGGTCTGGGTCACTGTGGTCAACTGGTACTGCTGGACGTTGAGCCCGGCGGTGTAGGTGTCGCCACGGTAGACCAGAGCCCCTTGCTGGTTCAGGTAGTCATGGGTGCTGACCCCTTCCTGACCGCTTTTCAGATCCTTGAAGTAGTAAGGATCGCTGACCCTGGTGTAGTCGACCTTGGCAGTGAGGCGCTCATCCAGGCCGCTGCGGTTCTGCCAGTTGATCATCCAGCGTGTGTCCTTGTAATCGGACTGCAGCTTGCGATCATCGTTGTCGTCGTTCAGGTAAGCGGCACCGAACTGACCTTCACTGCTCTTGGTCAGGTAGCGGAACTCGCCTTCGAGCAACAGGCCGCGCTTGGCCATGTAGGTCGGGTACAACGTGGCGTCGTAGTTAGGCGCCAGGTTGAAGTAGTACGGGGTGAGCAACGAGAAGCCGGTGTCGCTGTTGGCACCGATGGTCGGTGGCAGGAAGCCGGACTGGCGACGGTCGTCGATCGGGAAATAGATGTACGGCGTGTAGAGGATCGGAATGTCCTTCACGCGCAGCGTTGCGTTGGTCGCGGTACCGAAGCCGGTGGCCGGGTTCAGGGTGATGTTGTTGCCCTTGACCGTCCAGGCGTTGCTGTTCGGTTCGCACGTGGTGTACGTACCGTCCTTGAGGCGGATGATCGCGTTCTCTGCACGACGGGCGTACAGCGCGTTACCACGCACGTTGGATTTGTGCAGCACGTACTCGGCGTTGTCGACTTTCGCCTCGCCGGTGTCCAGCTGGATTTCAGCATGGTCACCCACGATCAGGGCGCCGTTGTCGCGCAGACGGACATCGCCGTTCAGCTCGCCACGGTTCTCGGCCTGGTGCAGGCTGGCTTCGTCGGACTCGACCTGCATCGAACCCTGGCGCATGACGACGTCACCGGCCAGCGTTGCGATCTGTTCTTCCTGCTGGTAGCGCGAGGCCTTGGCACCGATGAAGGTCGGCGCGTCGCTCTTGGCGGTCTTGTCGTCCATGCCAGGGCGAATCGGCTCGATGTAGGCACCGGAGCAGTAAGGACCGGTCTCTGCCAGTTGGGCAGCGGTCAACTTCTCGCGTGGCACCCAGTCCAGATGGCTGTAGTCTGCGCTGCGCGATTTCAGGCCACGGCCCTTGGCCTCGGTGACCAGCATCGTCTTGGGCACGACTTCACCGCTTTCGGTGGTCGTTGTGCTCTCAGTCGCCGTGCTGCTGTTGGACGACACGCTGTTGGCGTCGTGCACAGGCCGCGGAGGCAACTGGGCTGCGTTGGATTTTGGAGCGCAATCCCAGGAACCTGTTGCCGACACCGAGCAGTCATACTGTTCAGCTGCAACCACGTACTGGGTGGCCAGGGGTTGCATCGCCAGCAAACTGCCGGTTACCAGCAACGGAAATTTTTTACGAAACGCGGGGGATTTCAATGCCATCTTATTAGTCCGGGCTTCCTGCGCGCCATCTGCCCGCGGGGGGGCCGCACGCCTCTCGATGGGCTGAAAAAGATGTCGGATAATAAAGCATGACCCGCTTGACGGCTAGCGCCGTCGGAGACCCTTGCAATGCCAGATCAAGATGTACGCCTGCAACACCTGAAAGTTTGGCTCGATGAGCAGCTGCCAAAATTGTTTTCTGCACAGGGCTGGGGCGCCGTACCCCCGGCCACGTTGACTGCGGCCAGCAGTGACGCCAGTTTTCGTCGTTACTTCCGCTGGGAAGGCGAGGGTCGCACTTTTATCGTGATGGATGCGCCGCCCCCTCAGGAAAACTGCAAACCGTTCGTGGATATCGCTCATTTATTGAGCGAATCGGGAATTAATGTTCCGATAATTTATGCCGAAGACCTGAATCAAGGCTTTTTGCTACTCAATGATCTGGGGCGAAAAACCTATCTGGATGTGATCGATGAGCAAAATGCCGATCAACTGTTCGCCGATGCCATCGACGCGCTGGTTGCCTATCAGCAATTGCCGATGCAGGCACCGCTGCCCAGTTACGACGTTGCCTTGTTGCGCCGCGAGCTCGAGCTTTTTCCCGAGTGGTACGTGAAGCGTCATCTGGGTGTGGAATTCGACCCATCGCAGCAGGCCAGTTGGCAGCGGGTCAGTGAACTGTTGATCGAGAGCGCCCTGGCGCAGCCCAAAGTGCTGGTTCACCGCGACTACATGCCGCGCAACCTGATGCTCAGCGAGCCCAACCCCGGCGTGCTGGATTTCCAGGATGCGGTGTACGGCCCGGTGACCTACGACATCACCTGCCTGTTCAAGGATGCGTTCCTGAGCTGGCCCGAAGAGCGTGTGGCGGGTTGGCTCAAGCTGTATTGGGACAAGGCCGTGGCACTGGGCATTCCCGTGCAGGATGATTTCCAGGAGTTTCGCCGCGCCAGTGATTTGATGGGGGTTCAGCGTCACTTGAAGGTGATCGGCATCTTTGCCCGCATATGCCATCGTGATGGCAAGCCGCGGTACGTCGCCGATGTCCCGCGTTTCTTCTCTTATATAGAAGCCGTGCTGGCTCGCCGGCCGGAGCTGGTGGAACTGAACAACCTGCTGACCAGCCTGGGCCAGCCAAAACAAGAAGCCTGAGCATCAATTGCTGCTTTGAAGGTACGGATGTGAAGACTGTTTCCAAGAGGAACCCATGAAAGCGATGATTCTGGCCGCCGGCAAAGGCGAGCGCCTGCGTCCCTTGACCCTGCACACGCCCAAGCCGCTGGTGCGCGCCGGTGGCGTGCCGCTGATCGAGTACCACCTGCGCGCACTCAAGCGCGCAGGCTTCACCGATGTGGTCATCAACCATGCCTGGCTCGGGCAGCAGATCGAAGATTACCTGGGGGATGGTGAGCAGTTGGGCCTGAGCATCCGCTATTCGCCCGAAGGCGAACCGCTGGAGACCGGTGGCGGCATCTTCCGTGCGCTGCCACTGCTGGGCGATGAGCCGTTCCTGGTGGTCAACGGCGACATCTGGACCGAGTGTGATTTCGCCGGGTTGAACCGTCCCATTCAGGGCCTGGCGCATCTGGTGCTGGTGGATAATCCTGCGCATCACCCGGCTGGCGATTTCGCGCTGGTCGATGGCAAGGTGCTGGACGACGCCAGTTTGCCGCGCCTGACCTACAGCGGCATTGCCATCCTGCATCCGCAGCTGTTTGCCGAATGCAGCGAGGGCGCTTTCAAGCTTGCGCCGTTGTTGCGTGACGCCATGGCCAAGGGGCAGGTGAGCGGTGAGCATCTGAGCGGGCGTTGGGTGGATGTCGGCACCCACGAGCGGTTGGCGGAAGTCGAGCAGATCCTTGCGGTGAAGTCCTAAATGCTTTGGCCATTCACGGTGATCGGCGGCGGTACCGGGTATGCGATAGCCAGCATTCCGGGCGCCATGCTGGGCGCGTTGCTCGGCCAGGCGCTGGACCGGCGCCTGCATGTGCAGAGCCTGGCCGAACTCTGGGAGCGCGCCCGAGGGCGTAGCGTTCCGCAGGATGAAGAGCTGCTGTTCATCCTGTTGGGGCGCGTGGCCAAGAGTGATGGCCGGGTGGTTGACGGTCACATTCAGCAGGCCCGGGTGGAAATGCGCCGCCTGGACCTGAGCGAGGCGGCGACGCGGCGTGCGATTGCGGCTTTCAACCGTGGCAAGGATGGGCGCGACAACCTGCAGGTGCATCTGCATCGCCTGAAAACCCAGCCCCATGCTGCCGAAGGTTTACTGCGCGCCAGTTGGCGCATGGCGTGGGCAGACGGCAGGGCTTCACGGGCCGAGCGCAGTCTGATCGTGCTGTGGGGCAAGTGGCTGGGCTGGACGCCAGAGCGGGTCGAAGCGTTGTCGGCTACCGAGGATGAACAACGGCCCCGTGCGCCTGCCAGCAGTGGCGGGGAGTACCAGGAGGCGTTGCGCCTGCTGGGTGTGCGCTCGGATTCGGAGCCGGCGCAGATCAAGCGCGCGTATCGGCGTTTGCTCAGTCGCCATCATCCCGACAAGATCGCAGGGTCCGGCGCCAGTCAGACCCAGGTGCGCGACGCCACCGAAAAAACCCGCGAACTGCACAACGCCTACGCCGTGATTCGCGACCGCCGCGGGTTCCGCTGATCCCTGATTGTAGGAGCGCGCTTGCCCGCGATGGGGGTTTTGCCTGCACCTCATCAGCGGGCTGACACACCGCCGTCGCGGGCAAGCGCGCTCCTACAGCCTGATGTGCCGAAAATTTGTGAGCGACCCCACTCCCCGTAGCAGTCCGGCTTGCCGGCGAGGCGCCCCTCAAAATCGCCCCCGCCGGCAAGCCGGACTACTACGGTGCGAGATTCACCGGCGTTGCGCTTATTCGCTCTCCAGCCACCCGCGAACCCGGCGGAACAACTGGTCCTGCTCGCCTGCGGTATTGCCGGGGATGGCGTTGAGCGCGACCTGGGTGAAACGGGCGTTCTTGATGCGTTTGCTCACGTCCAGGCGATCCTTGGCTTGTTGCCGAGGCACGGCCAGTTCGCGGTTGACGAAGTCCGCCGTCGGCACTTTAAGGGTGGGCAGCAATTGCAGCAGCGTTGGCGTCTGCTGATTGGTCTGCACTGCCGTCACCATGACCAGTTTCTGCACCGCCGGCGCAGGTCGCTCGCTCATGTAGCGTGCTGCCCAATAGGCCCCCGTTCCGTGTCCCAGCAGCACCACGCTATGGGCCTTGTTCTGTTGAGCGAAGGTCACGGCGCTGTCGATGCGGGCGAAGATCTTCTCGGCAATCGCCTTGTCCCGCTCCACCTGGGCTGCAGCCTGTGCGGCGGCCGCAGCAGCATCGGCTTCTGCGCTGGCCCCAGGGTCCGGCGCTTTGGCCTTGTCCTTGTCAGCGGCGGCCTTGTCGTCGGTGGCAGGCGCTTCGGCGGCCCGGGCGAAAACGCCGTCTTCGTAAGCATCCGGAAGGGTCAGGCTCAAGCTGGCCCAGCCCACGTCCGGCAGTTTGTTGCGCAGTGGGCCGACCGCGTTGGGCCAGTCCGCCGACTCTCCCGCGCCAGGAACGATCACCACCGCGCCCTTGGGCTCGTCGACGTTGGCAGGCTTCCACAACGCCAGAAAACTTTCATCGCCGGCCTGCAACTGCTGCTGTTCGATCTGAGGAATCCGCCGCTCCAGCGCCAGTGAGTCCTCCTGGCTGCGTGATGGCAGCACGGCACGTTCCGGCGCCTTTTCTTCAGGCTTCGCGCCGCTGGCCGGGGCTGTATCTGCCGCCAGTGTCATCTGCGAGCAAGGTAAGATCAGTGTCAGGCAAATCGCGGGAAACATTGCGCGAATGGTGTAGGACATCGAATATTCCAAAGGCCAGAAACAATTCTGGCAGCCTAAAGGGTTGATGACGGTTTGTCAGGCCGGGTAGCGCCGCCCGCTTTCAGGCGCCATGCACACCAGATGATTGATCGAGGATTCAGGGAAGTGGGGATGACAGATTGAGAATCCGCGTGCTGTGCCTTCGGGTTATCGGCTGTCCGGGAGCGCTCTTGATGGGCGTGCTGCTGATTGCCATGTCCTGCCTGGCGCAGGCTGGCGTGGCGCCCGCGCCGCCGGATCCGCTCAATGCCGCCCAGCGTGACTGGCTCAACCAGCATGGACAACTGCGCGTCGGCCTGGTGTTGCAGGCGCCCTATGCCCAGTTCGACCGCAGGGCGCAGGTGTTGTCGGGGGCCAACGTGGATCTGGTCAACCTGATGGCCAGGACCCTGCAGGTCGAACTGCTGTGGCGCAACTTCTCCGATCAGGCCGAGCTTGAGAAAGCCCTCGCCGAGGGACAGATCGATTTCGCCCCTGGCCTGACCCAGACCCCGGCCGGCCTGCGCATGTGGCTGTTTTCCGACCCTTACATGCGCGTGCCGCAGCTGATCGTGGGCGAGCGGGACGGTGCGGGCGCCGTGGATCTTGAAAAGCTCGGCGAGCAGGTGCGCATCGCCGTGCGCATGCCCAGCGCGACTGCTGACTACCTGCGTTCCAACTACACCCATCTGAATCTGCAAGGCGTGCCACTGGATCGCCAGGCCCTGCAACTGCTGCTCAGCCAGCAGGCACGCTACGCCGTGGTCGATGAGGCCCAGCTCAGCCGCCTGTCCCGGGAAAACGAGTTCGCCGACCTGGCGGTGGTGGGGGATATCGGCTTCCCGCAGTTGCTGCGCGTGGCCTCGCGACGCGATGCGCCGGAACTGGCCGACATCATCAGCCAGGCGCTGAACGCGATTGCTCCCAAGGATCTGGATCAATTGCATGCCCAGTGGCTGCAGCCCAAGTACGCGCGGGTCAGCGAGTCGCCGGGGCTGTGGAAAAACCTCGCGCTGCTGTTCCTGGTGCTGTTCCTGGCCAGCGCGGCGATTGTCTACTGGCAGCGCAAACAGCAGCAGACCCTCGAACGTGAGTTGCTGGCCGCCCGCGAAGACATCACCAGGCGGCTGGCCGGCGAAGAGGCGCTGCGTCTGGCGCAGTTCTCCATCGACCAGAGCACCGTGGGCATTCTCTGGGTCAACTGGGACAGCCACGTGCGCTACGCCAATCATGCGGCCGAAAGCATGCTGGGCTACGGGCGCGGCGGGGTGGTGGACCGGCCGCTGATCGACTTCGAGCCGGGCCTGAACATGGATCGCTGGCTCAACCTGTGGAAGAACGCCCGGGCCAGCGACGACGCGCCGCAGAACTTCGAAAGCAATTGTGTACGCGCCGATGGCAGCATTCTCCCGGCTGACGTCTCCCTGAGTTTCCTGCGCTTTCGCTCCGCTGAATACCTGGTGGTGTTCATCACCGACGTCACCGAGCGCCGCCGTTCCCTGGCGGCATTGCAGGAAAGCGAGGCGCGCTTGCAGGTGCTGGCCGAGCAGTTGCGCGAGTTGTCGGCCCACCTGGAAACGGTACGGGAAGAGGAAAAGGCCCGCATCGCCCGGGAAGTTCACGACGAGCTGGGTCAGATGTTGACCGTGCTCAAGCTGGAAACCTCCATGTGCGAACTGGCCTACGCGGATCTTGATCCCGGATTGCGCGAGCGGCTCAACAGCATGAAGCGCCTGATCGCCCAACTGTTCCAACTGGTGCGGGACGTGGCCACGGCGTTGCGTCCGCCGATCCTGGACGCGGGCATCGCGTCCGCCATCGAGTGGCAGGCCCGGCGCTTCGAGGCGCGCACGCAGATTCCGTGTCTGGTGCAGGTGCCGGACAACCTGCCAAGGCTTGCCGATGCGACGGCCATCGGCCTGTTTCGCATTCTTCAGGAGGCGCTGACCAACGTCATGCGCCACGCCGAGGCTCATTCGGTCGAGCTGAACCTGAGCCTCAAGGCGGGTGTGCTGTGCATGAGCGTGGCAGACGATGGCAAGGGCTTCGATCAGGCGGCGGAGCGCCCGGCGTCGTTTGGTCTGGTGGGCATGCGCGAGCGGGTGCTGATCATGGGCGGACGATTGCATCTGGACAGCACGCTGGGAGAAGGCACAACCTTGCGTATCCAGATTCCGCTGGAACAGGTCGCGCAGGAGCAAGTGCAGTGATTCGTGTATTGGTCGCCGAAGATCACACCATCGTCCGTGAGGGCATCAAGCAGTTGATCGGCCTGGCCAAGGATCTTCAGGTGGCGGGGGAGGCCGCGAATGGCGAACAGCTTCTGGAGGCCCTGCGCCATATCGAATGCGAAGTGGTGCTGCTGGATATCTCCATGCCCGGCGTCAACGGCCTGGAAGCGATTCCCCGGATTCGCGCGCTGAACAATCCGCCAGCGATTCTTGTGCTGTCGATGCACGATGAGGCGCAGATGGCGGCGCGGGCCCTGAAGATCGGCGCAGCCGGTTACGCGACCAAGGACAGCGACCCCGCGCTGCTGCTGACGGCGATCCGACGGGTGGCGTCGGGCGGGCGCTACATCGACCCTGATCTGGCCGACCGCATGGTGTTCGAGGTGGGCCTGACCGACAGCCGGCCTCTGCACTCGTTGTTGTCCGAGCGTGAGTTTTCGGTATTCGAACGCCTCGCCCAAGGGGCCAACGTCAACGACATCGCCCAGCAGCTGGCGCTGAGCAGCAAGACCATCAGCACCCACAAGGCGCGGTTGATGCAGAAGCTCAATATCACGTCGCTGGCTGAATTGGTGAAGTACGCGATGGAGCACAAGCTGGTCTGATCGCGTACCTAAAAACGACCCTTGCGGTGTGAATGGAATCGCTGTCGCGGGCAAGCGCGCTCCTACAAAACCACGCGATCCCCTGTAGGAGCGCGCTTGCCC